>NZ_JAHUXH010000001.1 GCF_019219825.1 Streptomyces sp. TRM70350
GATCGCCGACCCCGCCCTGCGGGAGCGGTTGTCGAGCTTGGGCAATGCCGAGCTGTTCCGCACCTGCGCGACCCTCAGCCCGCCCGATGGTGGGGGAGACGAGGACGCGGTGGTCCAGGCCACCCACATGACGTTGCGCATGCTCGCCGAACGCATCGAACAGCTCACCGGGCAGATCAATGAGCTGAACCAACGCCTGACCCGGCTCGTCGAACGTCACGCGCCGCAACTGCTCGTACCGGTGGGCATCGGTCCGGACAGCGCCGTCACTCTCCTGATTACCATGGGGGACAATCCCGAGCGGCTGAACACCGAAGCGTCCTTTGCTGCCCTTTGCGGAGTCAGCCCCATCGAGTATTCGTCGGGCCGGCGGAGCACGCGCCGGCTCAACCACGGCGGCGACCGCCAGGCGAACGCGGCCCTGCACCGCATCGTGTTCACCCGGCTGCGCCACGACCCGCGCACCCAGGCGTACTACGAACGCCGCACCAAGGAGGGGAAGACCCGACGTGAGATCATCCGATGCCTCAAGCGATATGCCGCCCGCGAGGTCTTCAACCTGGTCAGAACGGTATCCAGCGTTCCCCCGTTATAGGGGCGTCCGTGATACGTGAGAGGGTCTGAGGCGTGAGTGAGACACCGTCGAACACCCTGCAATACCGCTTTGACGGGCCAGAAGAGGCTCCCGTCCTGATCCTGGGTCCCTCCCTGGGTACCACCTGGCACATGTGGGACCGCCAGGTCCCGGAGCTGATGCAGCAGTGGCGGGTCTTCCGGTACGACCTGCCCGGGCACGGCGGCGCCCCCGCCTACCCCGCCGGTTCCGTCACCGAGCTCACCGCCCGGCTGCTCACCACCCTCGACAGCCTGGGCGTGCACCGCTTCGGGTACGCGGGCTGCGCCCTCGGCGGCGCGGTCGGCGTCGAGCTGGCCCTGCGCCACCCGGAGCGGCTGGCCTCGCTCGCGCTGATCGCCGCCTCGCCCCGCTTCGGCACCGCCGACGAGTTCCGCCAGCGCGGTGTGATCGTCCGGACCAACGGGCTCGACCCGATCGCCCGCACCGCGCCGGACCGCTGGTTCACCGCCGGGTTCGCCGCCGCCCAGCCCGCGATCACCGAGTGGGCGGTGCAGATGGTGCGCACCACCGACCCCGGCTGCTACATCGCCAACTGCGAGGCGCTCGCCACCTTCGACGTACGGCACGAACTCGGCCGCGTCGGCGTGCCCACCCTCGTCCTGGTCGGCTCGGAGGACCAGGTCACCGGCCCCGCCGAGGCCCGCACCCTGGTCGCCGGGATACCCGACGCCCGCCTGGCCGTCGTACCCGGCGCCTCCCACCTGGTCCCCGTCGAGCAGCCCGCCGCCGTCACGGACCTGCTGGTCACGCACTTCTCCACCGCCTGGCAGCCCGCGTTCGACGCCACCGGCCAGATGGCCATCGCGGCGGCCCCGGTCAAGCCGGTCCTCGCCGCGCCGCCGCCCCCGCAGGCCGCGCCCGTCGCCGAGATCGCCCCGGCCGCCGTGGACCCGCAGACGAACGGGCGGCCGGACCCGTACGACGCCGGGATCAAGGTGCGGCGCGAGGTGCTCGGCGACGCGCATGTGGACCGGGCGCTGGCGCAGGCCGACGAGTTCTCCGGGGACTTCCAGGAGTTCATCACCCGCTACGCCTGGGGCGAGGTCTGGAACCGGCCGGGCCTGGACCGCCGGACCCGAAGCTGCATCACCCTCACCGCTCTGGTCGCGGGCGGTCACCTCGACGAACTCGCCTTCCACACCCGTGCCGCCCTGCGCAACGGCCTCACCCCGGCCGAGATCAAGGAGGTGCTGCTCCAGACGGCCGTCTACTGCGGCGTACCGGCCGCGAACAGCGCGTTCAAGGTCGCCCAGCAGGTCATAAGAGAGGAGACGACACCCCAGGAGTAAGCCCCCACCCCACACACCCCGGCCAGGATGGACCCATGAAGCTCACGAAGAAGTCGCACGCTTGCGTCCGTCTGGAGAAGGACGGCCGGACGCTCGTGGTCGACCCCGGCGGTTTCAGCGAGACGGACGCCGCGGTCGGCGCCGAGGCGATCCTCGTCACACACGAGCACGCCGACCACTTCAACGAGGAACGGCTGCGGGCCGCCCTGGAGGCCGACCCGGCCGCCGAGATCTGGACGCTGAGGTCCGTCGCGGAGAAGATCTCGGCAGCGTTCCCGGGCCGGGTGCACACCGTCGGCCACGGCGACACGTTCACCGCCGCGGGCTTCGACGTGCAGGTGCACGGCGAACTGCACGCCGTGATCCACCCGGACATCCCGCGCATCACCAACGTCGGCTACCTGATCGACGGCCGCGTCTTCCACCCCGGCGACGCCCTCACCGTCCCCGACCACCCGGTGGAGACGCTGATGCTGCCGGTGATGGCCCCATGGAGCAAGATCTCCGAGGTCATCGACTACGTCCGCGAGGTGAGGCCGCAGCGGGCGTACGACATCCACGACGCCCTCCTCACCGACCTCGCCCGCCCGATCTACGACAACCAGATCGGCGCCCTGGGCGGCTCCCGGCACCTGCGGCTGACGCCGGGGGAGTCCGCGGAGGTGTGACGGATCACGGGCGGGACGCGTTGTCGGACCCGCCCGGTAGGTTGTGAGTCATGCGCATCGCGACCTGGAACGTGAACTCGATCATCGCTCGTCTGCCCCGGCTGCTGGCCTGGTTGGAGAACAGCGGCACCGACGTGCTGTGCCTGCAGGAGGCCAAGGTCGCCGAGGAGCAGTTCCCGTTCGACCAGCTGCGTGACCTGGGCTACGAGGCCGCGGTGCACGCCACCGGCCGGTGGAACGGCGTGGCGGTGCTCTCCCGGCTCGGCATCGCGGACGTCGTCAAGGGCCTGCCCGGCGACACCGGTTACGACGGCTCGGTGGAGCCCCGCGCCATCTCCGCGACCTGCGGCCCGATCCGCGTCTGGTCGGTGTACGTGCCGAACGGACGTGAGGTCGAACACACCCACTACGCCTACAAGCTCCAGTGGCTGGAGGCGCTGAAGGCGGCCGTCGCCGGGGACGCGGGCGGCACCCGCCCGTTCGCGGTGCTCGGCGACTTCAACGTCGCGCCGACGGACGACGACGTCTACGACGTGGCCGCCTTCGAGGGCCTCACCCATGTCACCCCGGCCGAACGCGCCGCGCTGGCCTCGCTGCGCGAGACGGGCCTGTCGGACGTGGTCCCGCGCCCCCTGAAGTACGACCACCCGTTCACGTACTGGGACTACCGCCAGCTCTGCTTCCCCAAGAACCGCGGCATGCGGATCGACCTGGTCTACGGCAACAAGCCGTTCGCGAACGCGGTCAAGGACGCCTACGTGGACCGCGAGGAGCGCAAGGGCAAGGGAGCCTCGGACCACGCGCCGGTGGTCGTGGACCTGGAGGTCTAGGGGCAACGCCGTCGGCGTTGGGTCCAGAGCTGGTCCAGAGCCCGGCAGGCTCACAGCAGCGTCAGATCCACCGACTCCGCCAGCGCCGCCAGTCCCGCGTCGCCCGGATGCAGATGGTCGCCGCTGTCGTACGCCGGGAGCATCCGCGTCGGCCGCGCCGGGTCCCGTACCGCCGCGTCGAAGTCCAGCACTGCGTCGAACACGTCGTTCTGCCGGATCCACGTGTTGACGGCGGTCCGCTCCCTCTCCAGGACGGCCGTGCAGCGCGGCTCGCCGCCGCACGGCAGCAGGGTCGCCACCAGCACCCGCAGCCCACGCGCGTGCGCCCGGTCGGCGATCTCCCGAAGACCGGTGGTCAGCTGCTGCGCGCTCCTGCCCGACAGCAGGTCGTTGATGCCCTCGGACACGACCGCCGTACGCACCGAGGACTGGGCGTGCACATCCCGGTCGAGCCGGTGCAGCGCGCTCACCCCGGACGCGTCCGTGGAGACCCCGTCCCCGGGATAGCGGTCGCTGATCACGTTGTTGCCCGCGATGCCCTGGTTGAGCACCCCGTAGTGCGGTACCGCGCTCTGCCCCAGCAGCCGCCGGGCGAGCACGTCGGGCCAGCGCCGGTTGGCGTCAACGGTGGACCTGTCGCCGTCGGTGATCGAATCGCCGATCACCACGACCGACCCCGGCCCACCGGCCACGTCCACACCGGTCAGCAGCGGCCAGTTGGTCAGCACGGTGGGGTACGCCGTGGCCGCGCCGTCGGCCGTGTGGTCGCCCGGTCCGCTCAGATACGACCGCTGCTGCGCGAGCCGGTGCACCGGCGCCGCCGCGACCGGCCCGGGCAGATGGAAGCTGACCAGCAGACGGGCGTCGGCGGGCACGTCGAAGGCGAGCGGATCGCTGTACGCCTGGGCCCCCGCCGGGATCTCGACGCCCGTCGCCCCGCCGAACGTCAGCCGCACCGGCGTGCCCTCGGCCGCCGCGCCCGTGTCCTGCACGGCCACCGTCGCGCCACCGATCCGCACCGGCGCCGCCGCGAAGGTGTTGTCGAAGCGCAGCCGCACCCGGGGCCCGCCCGCCGAGGTGTGCACGACCAGCCGCAGCGTCCGGTCGGTCCACGGCCCCACGGCCGGATACCCGGACGTCGCCGTCGCCCAGCTGCCGGTCCAGCCGGTCGTCGCGGCGCGCACCGACAGGGCGAAGACATGCAGGTCGCGGGCGCGGGGCAGCCGCACCGAGGCGACGGTCCGCCCCGGATCGACCGGGACGGTGACGACGTACAGCCGCGCCTTCTCGGCGAGTTGACCGCCGGGCGTGTTGACGTGCGGCAGCGCCACCGCCTTGGTGGCGAGCGGGCCGCGCCGCCAGTCGGGCGCGGTGAGGACGTACGGGGAGCGGGCGCCGTCGGCGTACGAGACCGCGCCGGACGCGGTGAGGTCGGCGCCGGACGTGCTCGCGACCAGGAAGGCGAGCGCGTCGCCCTGGCCGTGCAGGTACACGCTCTGGCCGTCGGCCCGCACGTTGTCCGGCTCGCCCGCGACCCGGTCCGGCCAGGTCAGCGTGGCACCCTGCACGGTGAGCGCGCGGCCGGGCGTCCATCCGGCGGCCGCCAGGTCCTGGGCGGACAGGGACGCGCCCACGCCGTCGAAGTCGGCCTCGGCGGGGCTGCTGTCGTCGCTGACGGCGGTGTTGTCGAAGAGCCGCTCCAGCGGCAGCGGTGCCGCCGTCCCGCCGCGGGTGGCCTGGGCGGAGGCGGTGGGCAGTACGGACGCGATCAGCACGAGGACGACCGCCAACCCCCGGACACCTCGGCGTACCAACCGGCCCTCCTGCTCTCCTGTGGCGAAGCGATGATGGTGAAGCTGATGATCGTGAAGCTAGGGAGGCGGCCGTAGCGGGTCAACGAACCATGCGCGAACACGGCGTGAAACCGCCCGGACGACCGGAGGCGACCGTCCGCGCGCCTGTGGTGCGCACGCCGGTGCGAATGCCAGGCTGGACGTATGAACATCCCTTTCCTGGGCCACCGACGCCAGAGGCCCGGGGTCTTCGACCCCGAGGGCATCGCCGAGCTCCTGGCCGAGTGCGAACTGCTACGTTCCCAGGCGGACCGGGCGGGCGTCCGACTCGACGACAGTGTGGCCTCGTTGGAGGCGCTCGACCAGCTGCTGCCGCGCTGGCGGGACGACGAGGAGATCCTGCCCTGGCTGGGCAATGACGCCGGTCTGTACCTGGGTACGGTGATCGTGCGCACGGTGCCCGGCGCGGCCTGGGAGATCTGGCCGGACGGCCAGCCGGTGGTGCGGCTGGCGTCCGGCCGTGAGTTCGACGTCGTGGCCTCCGGCCAGGAGTGGGCCGCGAGCGGGGTGCCCGAGCTGTCGCAGCTGTACGCGGAAGTCGCCGAGTACTGACACGCGTTCGCGTTCGGCGGACCTCGACTACGATGTGCCGTTCAGCCCCGCGGTGGGCCCCCACGGCCGTTCGACCGTAGGGGCGGCAGTACCCGAGCCAGGCCCGTCCGGCGGCGGCCGCAGATCACTGCTCGCGCAGCGGAATCGACACGTACGACGGGTCGTTCGCCGGCGAGGAGAAGGTCAGCCGCGCGCCGGACGGGTTGTGCTCGATGTAGAGCGGGTCGACCGTGTCGACGACCAGGGCGAGCCGATGCCCCGCAGGGACGTCGTAGGCGGTGGAGAACAGCTCAAGGTCGACGCCGAACGGTTTTCCGGGCGTACGCCCGTGGAAGGTGTACGGCGCGTTGGTGACCAGCTTGCCGAGGCCGAGCGGGCCCACGTCGTACAGGTAGGCGACGAGGGTTCCGCTCGCCGCGGTCGGGGTGAGGGTCGTGTGCAGCTTCGCGGTGCCGCGCACCTGCTGGGTCGTGGCGTACTTCTCCGACTGCCATACGGCCGCCCAGCGGCGCGGCAGCAGGGGGATGGAAGCCGTCGGGGGCAGCTGGGCGACCTGGTCGAGGATGCCGGACAGGAGGACGACCCCGCCGTCCGCCCCGGAGTTGACGTTCGTGCGGATCGTGGTCGAGCCCGCGAGGTCGATCTTCCGGCTGGTAGCGGTGACCGACTTCCAGTCCGGGTAGCCCTCGTAGCCGCCGCCCGTGCGGGACTTGAGACGGACCGGCTGCTCGCGGTCGACGCCGTTGTCCTCGCCCTTGAGGTGGTGGTCGAACCAGCGCTCGGTGTCGGTCCACACGTCGTTGGGCAGGCCGAGCAGCCCGGTCGCCTCGGCGGTCGCGTGGTCGCCGGGGCGCAGGTCGAGTCTCTTGGGGACGGTCAGCTTCTCGTAGAAGTCCGCGTACTGGTTGGGCGGGAAGATCGTGTCGCCCCAGGCGTTGGCGAGCAGGAGCGCGGCGCCGCTGTCGTTGAGCCGGTCGACATAGGAGGCGGGGGAACGTTTCTTCCCCCAGGTGATCAGCTCCGGCTCCTTCTCCAGATTGGAGGCGAAGAAGTCCCTGAACACCTGCTGGAGTTCGGGGCTGGGCCGCCCGGTGATCCGGCCCGCCCCCTGCAACAGGGCCGCGGCCTGGGAGTGCTGGGTGCGGCTGGAGTAGATCGAGTCGATCAGGTCGGCCCAGCCGCTGAGCGCGGCGACGGCCCTGACGCGCTTGTCGTGCGCGGCCGCGAGCAGGCTGATGCCCGCGCCGTACGAGACCCCCGCCATGCCGATGCGCTCGGCGTCGGACGGGGTGTTGGCGAGCGCCCAGTCGATGACGCGGGACGCGTCGGCCACGTCGGGTGGCCCGGCGACTTCTATGTAACCGCCGGACTGCCAGAAGCCGCGGGAGTTGTAAGTGACCACGACATAGCCGGAGTCGGCGAGCTGCTGGGCCTGTGCGAGGTACTCGATCTGGGGCGTGGCCCAGCTCGTGGGCAGCACGAGCAGCGGGTAGCGGCGGCCGGCGTCGGCGCCCGCGGGCGTGACGACGTTCGCCTTGAGGATCGTGCCGCCGTCGCCGGTGATGTCGACGAAACGGACGGGGTGGGGCGCCGCCTGGGCGGCGGGGGCGAGCCCGAGGGCGCTACCGGCGACGAGAGTCGCGGAGACGGCGCCCACGGCGGTCGTACGCAGGGTCTTGCGCTGGAGTCCCACGGGTCACTCCTCACTCGTGTCAGTGCAAAGTGACCCGACGGTAACCGCGGCTCCTTACCGCAGGTAACCCGTCGGTAAGTTACGTGAAAGTAACAATTGTTGAAGGGTGCGGCCAGGGCCAAACGGCAGGCCCTAGGTCGCTCGGTGCGAGGTGCGGGGAGCGGTGGCCGCCGGGAGGGGGGCCTGGGCCGCCCTGGTCACGTCCGCGACCAGTTCGACCACGTCCGGGCCGTACGCCTGCGAGTTCACCACCTTCAGCAGCAGTACGAAGGTGTGGTTGCCGTGCTTGCGGGCCAGCCGCTCGTGGTTGCGGGCGAGATAGCGGGTGGCGGCCTGGTTGGTGATCGCGCGCTGGCCGCAGAAGAGGAACACCGGTCTCGACTGGCCCGCGGTGATACGGGCCAGCAGGACGTACTCGGTGACCCCGGCCTCCATGCGGTACCTCTCGCTGCCGATCTGGAAGGCGCCGCGGTCCGGGCCGGGTTCGGGGTCGATGTTGACGCGTACGCCCGGCAGCATCGCCGACATGTGGGCGAGCATCCGCCGGTTCGACCCCGGGCCGCCGACACAGAACTCGGTCCGCTCACCGAAGCCCTGCTGGGCCGCATCCTGGGTGACGACCTGGGCGTTCGCCCCGCAGTCCTTGATGAGGGCGGACAGTTCCAGCAGCGCGAACACGTCGTAGCGGTGCACCGCCAGGTCCGGGCTGCCGGCGTCCCGGTTGACCACGAGCAGCGACTCGGAGTTGTCCGGCAGCCCGAAGAAGGCCTGCTTCCTTCGGAGCCTGCGCTTCCACAGGTAGGTGCGGGCCAGCCAGCCGATCGCGGCGCTCAGGCCGGCCGCGATCACGCCGAGGACGATGTTGCGCACGTCGTCAGTCATGGGCGCGCATGGTAGCGGGCGCAGGGAAATGGTGTTCGAGCGTGGCGGTTTGGGCTCCTGACGCGCGCATGTCCATGGATTAGGCTGCGCGAACGGTCCCTGACTGGAGGTGCGGATGCGTCGCCCTGTCGTGCGGAAACTGACGGTTCTGGCGGTCTCGGCCGCCGTGGTGTCGGTGGGGGCCGCGGCGGCCCCGGCGCCCCGGACTACGCCGGTGGAGAAGGTCCCGGTCGCTGTCGGCTACGGCGGCGCGGTGGCGAGCGTCGACGCGGACGCCTCCGCCGCCGGTATCGAGGTGCTGAGGAAGGGCGGCAACGCCGTCGACGCGGCCGTCGCCACCGCCGCCGCGCTGGGTGTCACGGAGCCGTACTCCGCCGGGATCGGTGGCGGCGGTTACTTCGTCTACTACGACGCCCGGTCCCGTTCGGTGCACACGATCGACGGCCGCGAGACCGCGCCGCTGACGGCCGACGAGAAGCTGTTCACGGAGAACGGCAAGGCGATTCCCTTCGCCGAGGCGGTCACCAGCGGACTGAGCGTCGGCACCCCCGGCACCCCCGCCACCTGGCAGACGGCGCTGAGGAGCTGGGGCAGCAAACCGCTGCGCACCCTGCTGAAGCCCGCCGAACGGCTGGCCCGTGACGGCTTCACCGTCGACGCCACCTTCCGCGCGCAGACCGCGTCCAACGAAGCGCGGTTCAGGAACTTCCCGGACACGGCGAAGCTCTTCCTGCCCGGCGGTGAACTGCCCGTCGTCGGCGCCACCTTCACCAACCCCGACCTGGCACAGACCTACGAGGAGCTGGGCCGCAAGGGCGTCGGCGCGCTGTACCGGGGCCAGTTGGCGAAGGAGATCGTCGACACCGTCAACGATCCCCCGGTGGACCCCGCCTCCGGCTACCACGCCCGCCCCGGCGACCTGTCGCTGAAGGACCTCGCGGCCTACCGCACGAAGAACCAGGCGCCCAGCAAGACCTCGTACCGCGGCCTCGGCGTCTACTCGATGGCACCGTCCTCCTCGGGCGGCACCACGGTCGGCCAGGCGCTCAACATGCTGGAGCGGACGGACCTTTCGAAGGCGAGCGAGGCGCAGTACCTGCACCGCTCCATCGAGGCGAGCCGGATCGCGTTCGCGGACCGGGGGCGCTGGGTGGGCGACCCCGCCTTCGAGGACGTACCGACGAAGGAGCTGCTGTCGCAGAAGTACGCCGACTCGCGCGCGTGCCTGATCAAGGACGACGCGGTGCTGACCAGCCCGGTCGCGCCGGGTGACCCGCGTGACCCGGCGGCGTGCTCCGCGGGTGGCACGGCGGCCCCGACGACGTACGAGGGCGACAGCACCACCCACCTGACCACGGCCGACAAGTGGGGCAACGTCGTCTCCTACACGCTCACCATCGAGCAGACCGGCGGCAGTGGCATCACCGTCCCCGGGCGCGGCTTCATCCTCAACAACGAGCTGACGGACTTCTCCTTCACCCCGGCCAACCCGGCCGTGCACGACCCGAATCTGCCGGGTCCGGGCAAGCGCCCGCGCTCGTCGATGTCGCCGACGATCGTGCTGGACGAGCACAGGAAGCCGGTGGTGGCGCTGGGTTCGCCCGGCGGGGCGACCATCATCACCACCGTGCTGCAGACGCTGACCGGCTTCCTGGACCGCGGACTGCCGCTCGTCGACGCCATCGCCGCACCACGAGCCAGCCAGCGCAACGCCGCCCAGACCGAGCTGGAGCCCGGGCTGTACGACGACGGCGAGTTGCGGCAGCGGTTGCAGGACATCGGCCACTCCTTCCGCCTCACCCCGGAGATCGGCGCGGCCACGGCCGTCCAGCGACTGCCCGGCGGGAAGTGGCTGGCGGCGGCGGAGAAGGAGCGACGCGGGGGCGGGTCGGCGATGGTGGTGCGGCCGGTGCGGTGAGGCTTGCGCGGCGGCGCTGTCGGTACCTTGGCACCGCCTGCGCCGCCGCGTCTCGGTAACGCTCGCGCGGCGCGACGCGGCGCCCTGCGTCCTTGGCAGGGCCTGCGCGGCCGCCTTTTCGATGCCGCTTGCGCTGCCGTCCTTGGTGCTGCTTGTGCGGCCGCGGGGTGTCGGTGCCGCCTGCGCCGCGGCGTCTCGGTGGCGTCCGTGCCGCGCGGTGTTCGCGGTGTGGCGCTCTCGGTGCTGTTTGGGCCCCGCGTCCTGGGATCGCTTCTGCGGCCGCCTTCGGTGCCGCCCGCGCTGCCGTCCTTGGTATCCGCCTGCGCTGCCGCGCAAGCGCTCATTCGGTGTCGCCTGTGCGGTTGCGGCCGTCGCGCACTCCGTGGCGCTTACGCTGCCGCGCTCTCCGTGCGGAACGTCAGCTTGGCGTCCTCGGTGTCCACGGTCACCCGGTCGCCCTCCTGGACCCGGCCGTCGAGGAGGAGGCGGGAGAGTTCGTTGTCGACCTCGCGCTGGATGGTGCGGCGCAGTGGGCGGGCGCCGTACTCCGGCTGGTAGCCCTGGCGGGCCAGCCAGTCGACGGCCGGGTCGGTGAACTGGACCGTGATGCCCTGGGCCTGCATCAGGCGGCGAGTGCGTTCCAGCAGCAGGTCGGTGATGCGGTGCAGCTGGTCCGGCGTGAGCTGGCGGAAGACGACGATCTCGTCGATGCGGTTGAGGAACTCGGGGCGGAAGTGCTCGCGCAGCGGCCGCAGGATCTGCTCGCGGCGCGCCTCCTCGTCCGCCTCGGCGTCGCCCGCGCCGAAGCCGATGCCCGCGCCACGCCGGGTGATCGCCTCGGAGCCGAGGTTGCTGGTCATCACGATCACCGTGTTGGTGAAGTCGACCGTGCGGCCCTGCGAGTCGGTGAGGCGGCCGTCGTCGAGGACCTGCAGGAGGATGTTGAAGACGTCGGGGTGCGCCTTCTCCACCTCGTCGAGCAGCAGCAGTGAGTACGGGTGCCGGCGCACGACCTCGGTGAGCTGCCCGGCCTCCTCGTGGCCGACGTATCCGGGCGGCGCGCCGACCAGGCGGCTGACGGTGTGCCGTTCCTGGTACTCGCTCATGTCGAGGCGGACCATCCGCTCCTCGCTGCCGAACAGCGCCTCGGCGAGCGCGCGGGCCAGCTCCGTCTTGCCGACGCCGGTCGGGCCGAGGAACAGGAAGCTGCCGATCGGCCGGTCGGGGCTGGCGAGCCCGGCGCGGGAACGCATGACCGCCTCGGAGACGACCCGGACCGCCTCGTCCTGGCCGACGACCCGCTCGTGCAGGTGTTCCTCCAGGCCGAGCAGCCGCTCCTTCTCCTCCTGGGTCAGCCTGCTCACCGGGATACCGGTCTGCCGGGACACCACCTCGGCGATGGCCTCGGCGGTGACTTCGAGGTTCGCCCCCTCGTCGGCCTGGCCGTCACCGGTGGCCTCGGAGATCCGCCGCTTCAGCTCCATGATCCGGTCCCGCAGCTGAGTGGCCTGCTCGTACTGCTCGTCGGCGACCGCCTGATCCTTGTCCCGGGCCAGCTGCTCGGCCTCCCGTTCCATGGCCCGTACGTCCGTGCCCTTGGTGCCGGCGCGCAGCCGCACCCGCGCGCCCGCCTGGTCGATCAGGTCGATCGCCTTGTCGGGCAGACGGCGGTCGGTGAGATAGCGGTCGGACAGCTCGACGGCGGCGACCAGGGCCTCGTCCGTGTAGCGGACCTGGTGGTGGGCCTCGTAGCGGTCGCGCAGCCCGCGCAGGATCTCGATGGCGTCCGCGGGGGTCGGCTCGGGAACCATGATCGGCTGGAAACGGCGGGCGAGCGCCGCGTCCTTCTCGATCCGGCGGTACTCCTCCAGGGTGGTGGCGCCGACGATGTGCAGTTCGCCGCGGGCCAGGGCGGGCTTGAGGATGTTGCTCGCGTCCATGGAGCCGCCCTCGCCGCCACCACCCGCGCCCACGACCGTGTGCAGTTCGTCGATGAAGATGATCAGGCGGTCGGAGTTGGCGCGGATCTCGCCCACGATGGTGTTGAGCCGCTCCTCGAAATCGCCGCGGTAACGGGTTCCGGCGACGACACCGGGCAGATCCAGGGCGACCACCCGCCGCCCGATCAGTACGTCGGGCACGTCACCGTCGGCGATCCGCTGCGCCAGCCCCTCCACGATGGCGGTCTTGCCGACACCCGCGTCACCGATGAGCACGGGGTTGTTCTTGCCGCGCCGGGAGAGCACCTCGATGGTCTGCTCGATCTCCTGGTCCCGGCCGATCACCGGGTCGATACGGCCCTGACGGGCCAGGTCGGTGAGATCACGGCCGTACTTGTCGACGGTCGGCGTGGCCGCCGGGCGGGGATGCTCGGGGCGCGGCTGCGTGGCGTCCGGGGCCTCGGGCGGCAGGCCGGAAGGGGCGAAGCGGGCCGCGTTGAGGATGTGCCCGGCGGCGGAGTCCGGATTGGCGGCGAGGGCGCTGAGCACATGCTCGGGGCCGATGTAGCCGGTGCCGCTCGCGCGCGCCAGGTCGTGCGCGTCCAGCAGGGCGCGCTTGACGGCCGGGGTGAGCGAGAGCGAGGTGGGCGGCGGGACCTCGCCCTGCGGGTGCTGGACCGGGCCCGAGCGCTCGTCGATCTCCGACGCCAGGGAGTCGGGGTCCGCGCCGGCGCGACTGAGCAGGCTGCGGGTCGGTTCGCTGGCGAGCGCCGCACGCAGCAGGTGCTGGGTGTCGAGATCCCGGCTGCCGTGCTCGGCGGCGTACTGGGCGGCGCCGCGCACCAGATCCCGGGCCGGCTGACTGAGCAGCCGGCCGATGTCGACCTGACGGGGCCCCGGGCGGGGGCCGCCGAAGAAGCGGGCCAGGAATTCTCCGAACGGGTCCGAGTTCATGCCCTCCGGGCCAGGGAAGCCGCTGGTCATCACAGTTCCGTTTCGCTGATCGGCGTACCGGTGTGGACGAGTGCGCCTGCGCTGCGCGGCTAAACGTGGGGCACGCTCTTTAACACCTTTGCACGATCGGGGGCTGGTGGCATGTGGGGCGCCCACTGTTCGGGGATGTGCCTGGTCGATCGGCGGGTGCGGGCCGGCTGTGGTTGATCGCGCAGTTCCCCGCGCCCCTTCAGGGCGTCGGCCTGGCCGTGAGGGTGCGAGGGCCCGTCTCCGTGATGGCCACCGTGTGCTCCGTGTGGGCCGCACGCGAGCCGTCGTTCGTGCGGAGGGTCCAGCCGTCGGGGGAGGCGTGGAAGTCGTCGCGGCCGCTCGCGATGAGCATGGGCTCGATGGCCAGGACCATGCCCTTGCGCAGGGGGAGGCCCCGTCCGGGGCGGCCCTCGTTGGGGACCGAGGGGTCCTCGTGCATACGGCGGCCGATGCCGTGGCCGCCGAAGCCGTCCATGATGCCGTAACCGGCCTTGCGGCAGACCGTGCCGATGGCGTGGGCGATGTCGCCGATGCGGTTGCCGACGACCGCCGCCTCGATGCCGGCCGCGAGGGCGCGCTCGGCGGTCTGGATCAGGCGGAGGTCGGCCGGGCGGGGGCGGCCGACGGCGAAGCTGATCGCCGAGTCGCCCACCCAGCCGCCCAGCTCGGCGCCGCAGTCGACGGAGACCAGGTCGCCGTCGCGCAGCCGGTAGCCGGTCGGGATGCCGTGCACGATCGCGTCGTTCACCGAGGTGCAGACGACGGCCGGGAAGGGCGTGGGCGCGAAGGACGGGCGATACCCGAGGAAGGGCGACGTCGCGCCCGCCTCGCGCAGCACCTCGCGGGCCACCTCGTCCAGCTCCAGCAGGGTCACGCCCACGGCGGCGGCCTCGCGTACGGCCGTGAGGGCACGGCCGACGACCTGGCCCGCCTCGTACATGGCGTCGATCGATGTGTCTGTCTTCAGCTCCACCATGCCAATTACTATACCGGTATTAGAATGGCGGCATGGTGCGCACCCCTCTCACCCCCGAAGAGCGTGAACGCGGCGAGCGGCTCGGACAGCTGCTGCGCCGGGCCCGCGGCGGCCGCAGCATGGCCGAGGTGGCGGCGGAGGCCGGTATCTCCGCGGAGACCCTCCGCAAGATCGAAACCGGCCGCGCCCCGACCCCGGCCTTCTTCACGGTGGCCGCGCTGGCCCGCGTGCTCGGCCTGTCCATGGACGAACTGGCCGGAGCCTGCACGCCGGTGGGGGTCTGATGCCTTTGCCGGAACATGGCTGATGTCACCTCCGGAGCGCGGCTGATCTGAGGCCCCTGCGTCCCCTCGGAAAACTTCCCGTAGCGAGCCCGTAACACGACTGGTGTTGTCTACGGGCCGGAGTTGTCCGGTCCTTACGGGGGTTGCGCGATGGCAGTGGAACAACTCCCGGCTCGGGTGCGGGAGTTCGCGAACTACCTGAACGGCCTGCTGGCGCGCCTGGATCAAGGCGCCGGGTGGTGCGCGGTGTTCTGGCAGCGCGACCCGGAGGGCATGCAGGCCTGCCTCGACGGGCGTGAAATGCCGCCGTGGGACGTGGTCGAGGCACTGCTGCAGGATCTCGCCGCGGAGCACGGCCCCGAGGTCGCCGCCCACGAGAAGGAACGGGCCCGCCCCCTGCACGCCGCCGCGCTCTTCGCGTACGACACCCGCCCCGGCGGCCGGGACGCCCTCGGGGACCGGCTCGACGTCATGCTCCGCGAGCAGCGGTACGCCGCGGAACGGCTCGCCGAGCTGGGGCGGTTGCTGCCCACCGCCGCGAGTCAGGAGGACGCCGACGCCATCCGCCTGGACCTGGCGTGGGCCCGCGACGACCACGACCGGGCGACCGCCCGCTGCGCCGAACTCCGTTCACGGATGGCGGAGTTGGACCGGAACTCGGTGGGCGGCCAGGTGCGGGACGCCCACCTGGTCCGGCCGCGGAGCGCGGGGGAGAGGCAGGAGCGGGAGCGAGGGCACGGGCCGGTGCGGCGGACGGAGGGCGGTTCGTACGACGCCCACGGCTCGGGGGGCGGTGCGTACGGCTCGCAGGGCGCCCCCGGCTCGGAGGGAGCCGCCCTCGGTCCCGGCCCCGACGAAGGCAACCTCGCCGCCCCACGCCCCGGCATCGACGACTCCACCGCACCGAGCCCCGGAGCCCCCGCGCAGCCCGCCACCTTTGCCCCAGCCCCGAACCCTGCCCGCGAGGCCCGGCAGCGCAGCGCCTATGACCGGGCCTGGGGTCGCGGGGGTTCAGAGCCTGCCGCCCATGACCCGGCTTGGGCTCACGAGGGCTCACAGCGCGCCGCCCATGACCCGGCTCTCGTCCGCGAGGCCCGGCAGCGCAGCGCCCATGACCAGGCTCGGGCTGTTCGCGAGGGCTCACAGTCCGCCGCCCATGACCCGGCTCTCGCCCGGGAGGCCCGGCAGCGTACCGCCCATGACCCTGCCCCCGCCCCACCCCCCGAGGCCCCGCACCCCGCGGTCTCGGACGACCCGACCCCCGCCCCCGCCCCCGCCCCCGACACCCCCCGCCCCACCCCCAAGCAGCGCAAACGCCGCCGCGGCGGCGCTCGTTTCGCCGGGATGGTCGAGGAGGAGGCCGCCCCCACCGTCGTACCGCCGGGCGCCGTACCCGTGCTGCCCGCTCCGGCGCCCACCACCCGTCGTACCCTGCGCGGCGCCCGTTTCGCGGGGGCGGCCGAAGAACCGGCCGGGCGGTCGGAGGCGCAGGTCGAGCCGGTGGACGGGGCGGCGCGGCCGGAGGTCGCCGGGATGGTCGAGACGCTGGTGCGGCTGCGCGGCGAGGGGCGCACCGGCGAGGCGCACGTCCTGCTGATCGAGGCCACGTACTGGCCCGCCGCCCGCTTCCCGCTGCTCGCCGCCGAAATGGAACGCGCCGGGCTCGGCGCCGACTGGGCGACGCTGCTCTGGGAGGCCGCGTCACTGCCCGCCGAGCAGCTGGTCGCCGCGGCGGACGCGCTGGTCGCGGCGGGTCGGGACGCCGACGGGGAGCAGATCCTGCGGCAGGGCGTGGGACGGCCGGCGGGCGAGATCGGCCGGGCCGTGCTCGGGCTGGCCCGCGAGGGCCGCCGCCGCGAGGTGCGCGCGCTGCTCGACGCGTACGTCCGGGTCCGCACTCCCGAGGAAGCCGCGCGCAGCGCCGAGCCCGACCCGCAGACCCTGGTGCCACTGCTCCTGGAGGCCGCGCAGGGCGTTTCCGCCGAGCGGCACTGGGACCTGGTGCACGCCCTGCGTGTCGCCGGTCTCACGACATAGCCACCCGTCGATCACCCACAGGGGTGTGAAACACGGCCGACTCCGCGGGTTAACGACGATGGTCTTGGCAAGGCCTTCGCCTGGGCATACGTTCGTGCCTCTACAGCCCGCTCTACGGGCGTAGAGGCGCTGACGTCCCGTCGAAGGAGCAGCTCATGGCGAACGTCGTCCGTGCCGCTCTGGTCCAGGCCACCTGGACCGGCGACACCGAGTCCATGGTGGCGAAACACGAGGAGCACGCCCGTGCGGCGGCCCGGCAGGGTGCCAAGGTCATCGGGTTCCAGGAAGTCTTCAACGCCCCTTACTTCTGTCAGGTCCAGGAGCCGGAGCACTACCGGTGGGCCGAGCCGGTGCCGGACGGGCCGACCGTACGTCGTATGCGGGGTCTGGCCCGTGAGACCGGCATGGTGATCGTGGTGCCGGTGTTCGAGGTCGAGCAGTCCGGCTTCTACTACAACACCGCGGCCGTGATCGACGCGGACGGCTCCTACCTCGGCAAGTACCGCAAGCACCACATCCCGCAGGTCAAGGGCTTCTGGGAGAAGTACTACTTCAGACCCGGAAACCTCGGCTGGCCCGTCTTCGACACCGCCGTCGGCAAGGTCGGCGTCTCCATCTGCTACGACCGTCACTTCCCGGAGGGCTGGCGGCAACTCGGCCTGAACGGCGCTCAGTTGGTGTACAACCCGTCCGCCACCCACCGAGGTCTGTCCGCCCATCTGTGGCGGCTGGAGCAGCCCGCGGCCGCCGTCGCCAACGAGTACTTCGTCGCCGCCATCAACCGCGTCGGGATCGAGGAGTACGGCGACAACGACTTCTACGGGACGAGCTACTTCGTCGACCCGAGGGGGCAGTTCGTCGGTGAGGTCGCGAGCGACAGGGCCGAGGAACTTCTCGTGCGCGACCTCGACTTCGACGTCATCGAAGAGGTGCGGCAGCAGTGGGCCTTCTACCGCGACCGCCGCCCCGACGCCTACGAAGGGCTGGTGCAGCCGTGACCAAGGACCTGCTGGGACGCCACCGTGCCGTCCTCCCCGACTGGCTCGCGCTCTACTACGACGAACCGCTCGAGATCACCCACGGCGAGGGCCGACACGTCTGGGACGCCGACGGAAACCGTTACCTCGACTTCTTCGGCGGCATCCTGACCACGATGACCGCGCACGCGCTGCCCGAGGTGACCAAGGCGGTGAGCGAGCAGGCCGGGCGGATCATCCACTCGTCCACCCTGTACCTCAACCGCCCGATGGTCGAACTCGCCGAGCGCATCGCCCAGTTGAGCGGCATCCCGGACGCCCGCGTCTTCTTCACCACGTCCGGCACGGAGGCCAACGACACGGCCCTGCTGCTGGCCACGACATACCGCCGCAGCAACACGATCCTGGCGATGCGCAACAGCTACCACGGCCGTTCCTTCAGCGCCGTGGGCATCACCGGCAACCGCGGCTGGTCACCGACCTCCCTGTCCCCGCTGCAGACGCTGTACGTCCACGGCGGCGTGCGCACCCGGGGGCCGTACGCCTCCCTGAGCGACGACGAGTTCATCGCGGCCTGCGTCGAGGATCTCACCGACCTGCTCGGCCACACCCGCCCGCCCGCCGCGCTGATCGCCGAGCCCGTCCAGGGCGTCGGCGGCTTCACCGCACCGCCGGACGGCCTGTACGCCGCCTTCCGCGAGGTGCTCCACGAGCGCGGCATCCTCTGGATCGCCGACGAGGTGCAGACCGGCTGGGGCCGCACCGGCGACCACTTCTGGGGCTGGCAGGCGCACGGCCGCAGCGGTCCGCCCGACCTGCTCACCTTCGCCAAGGGCATCGGCAACGGCATGTCCATCGGCGGCGTCGTCGCCCGCGCCGAGATCATGAACTGCCTCGACGCCAACAGCATCTCGACCTTCGGCGGCACCCAGATCACCATGGCAGCGGGCCTCGCCAACCTCACGTACCTGCTCGAACACGACCTCCAGGGCAACGCCCGGCGGGTCGGCGGACTGCTGATCGAGCGGTTGCGGGCCGTCGCCGCACAGGTCCCGGCCGTGCGCGAGGTGCGGGGACGCGGATTGATGATCGGTATCGAGGTGGTGCGGCCGGGCACGGACGAGGCGGATCCGCAGGCCGCGTCCGCCGTGCTGGAGGCGGCCCGCGAGGGCGGGCTGCTCATCGGCAAGGGCGGCGGGCACAACACCAGCGCCCTGCGCATCGCGCCACCGCTGTCCCTGACCGTCGCGGAGGCCGAGGAGGGCGCCGCCATCCTCGAACGCGCTCTGAGGAGCATCAGCTAGCACTGGTACGAGCAAGGGAACGCCGCCATGACCACCCCCTCGGAGCCCTGGGAGCCCTTGGAACCGGCCCTGTCGGTCCGGCAGGTCCTCACCCTGGAACGGGTGCTCGCCGGGGAGCCCGAAGTGGTGGCCGGCGCGAGCCAGCTGGACCGGCCGGTGCGCTGGGTGCACGTCGCCGAGGCCGCCGACGTCGGGGTGATGCTCAGCGGCGGCGAGATGGTCCTCACCACCGGCGTCCTGCTCGCCGGTGACCCGGACAAGCAGGCCGAGTACGTCCGGTCGCTGCACCGCGCGGAGGCGGCCGCCGTCGTGCTCGGCCTCGGCCGCGCGTTCCCCGCCGCGCCGGACGCGATGCGGCGGGTCGCCGAGCGGTGCGGGCTGCCCCTGGTCGTCCTGCACCGCCCCTTCCCCTTCGCCGAGCTGACCGAGGAGGTCCAGTCCCGGCTGGTGCGGCGGAAGTTCGCCGCCGTCAGCCTCTCCGAGGCCGTACGCACCGAACTCACCGCGCTGATCACCTCGGGCGCCCCGCTGCAGCGCCTGCTCGACGAGGTGGCCCGGCACAGCGCCTGCCCCGTCGTCGTGAGCAACCTCGCCCATCGCGTCCTCGCCACGGCGGGGGAGCGGTCGGCCGTCGACGACGTGCTGCGCGACTGGGAGCGCATCGCCCGGCAGGCCGGTGGCAGCGAGGGTGACGGCTGGATACGCGCCGAGCTGAGCGGGCGCGGGGAGCGGTGGGGACGGATCGTGCTGTGCGGTTACCGGGGTGACACCGCCACCGGGCGGCTGCTCGCCGACCGTGCCGCCGAGGCCCTCGTCCTGCACCGCATGCTCGGCGGCCCGTCGGGCAGCTGGGAGGAGCAGTCGGCGCAGAGCCTGCTGACGGACCTGATCAGTGGCGTCGTACCCGCGCGGCAGTTGCTGCCCAGGGCACGGGCGGCCGGGCTGCCGGTCAACCGGCGCACCTTCGTCCCGCTGGTCGTGCGCGACCGTGAACCGGACCGACTGGACCGCGTGATGCGCCTGCTGGGGCTGCCCGGAATCGCCGCCGAACTCGCCGACGGGGCCACCGCCGTGCTGCTCAGCCTCGCCCGGGACCAGGACGCCGAGGCGCTCACCGCCCACTTCGCGGTCCGGCTGCGGTCCACGTCACGGCCCGTGATCGCCGCCGCGGCCCCGCGCACCGCCTGGGACGACGTGCCCGCCGGGCTGCGCGAGGCGCGGCACGTCGCCGACGCCGTGGCGGACTCCTCGGCCGCGTTGGACCTTCCGGCCGTCGTCCGCCTGAAGGACGTACACCTGCGGGGCCTGATCCGGCTGCTGCGGGACGACCCGCACGTGCAGTCCTTCGCGGAGCGGGAGCTGGACGGGCTGCTGTGCGGGCGGGACGACGAGGCGGGCGCCCTGCTCGCCGTGCTGCGCACCTATCTCGCCACCGGCCGCAACAAGTCCCGCACCGCCCAGCTCCACCATGTCTCGCGGCCCGCGCTCTACCGCCGCCTGGAGGCCATACAGGCGCGGCTCGGGGTGGACCTCGACGACTTCGAGCAGGCCGCGTCGGTGCACATCGCCCTCCTCGCACATGACGCGCAACAGGGCTGAAACATACGACGACCTGGGAAAACGGTGGTGAAACATGGGTCTGCCGAAGGGTGACACGGTGGCACGCCGCGCCCGCGCAGACGTGACACGGTGCACCTCAAAGACGACATCCGGACTTCCTAGGCTCACCGCACACCGAGCTACCGGAGCGACCGGAGGTCCCGATGAGCCGAGTGATCCGCGCCGCCGTCTTCCAGACCGCATGGACCGGCGACAAGGAGTCGATGATCCAGGTGCACGAGCAGGCCGTGCGCGACGCCGCCGCGCAGGGCGCTCAGGTCCTGTGTTTCCAGGAGCTGTTCTACGGACCCTACTTCTGCCAGGTCCAGGACCCGGCGTTCTACGAGTACGCCGAGAAGATCCCCGAGGGCCCGGTCGTCCGGCGCTTCCAGGCCCTCGCGAAGGAGCTGGGCATCGTCCTCGTGCTGCCGATGTACGAGGAGGAGCAGCCCGGCGTCCTCTACAACACCGCCGCCGTGATCGACGCGGACGGCTCCTACCTCGGCAAGTACCGCAAGACCCACATCCCGCAGGTGAAGGGCTTCTGGGAGAAGTTCTACTTCCGGCCCGGCAACAGCGGCTGGCCGGTCTTCGACACCGCTGTCGGCAGGATCGGCGTCTACATCTGCTACGACCGCCACTTCCCGGAGGGCTGGCGGGCGCTCGGCCTCGCGGGCGCCGAGATCGTCTTCAACCCGTCGGCCACCTCGCGCGGCCTGTCCGGCTACCTGTGGCAGCTGGAGCAGCCTGCGGCGGCCGTCGCCAACGAGTACTTCGTCGGCGCGATCAACCGGGTGGGGGTCGAGGAGTACGGCGACAACGACTTCTACGGCACGAGCTACTTCGTCGACCCGGAGGCCCGGTTCGTGGGGGAGGTGGCGAGCGACAAGGAGCCCGAACTGGTCGTCAGGGACCTGGACATGGCGAAGCTGCGAGAAGTCAGGGACCGCTGGCAGTTCTACAGGGATCGCGCACCTGGAACGTACGGTCCGCTGACGGACCTCTAGGGGCGCGGGACTGTGCTCGATGTGCGGCTACCGCCGCGCGTGCGCGACCAGCCACCCACAACCGGCACTTCGAACACTGCGAGGAGCGACCCATGAGCCGAACAGTGATCCGCGGCGGCCTCGTCATCACCGCCTCCGACGAGATCCACGCCGACGTCCTGATCGAGGACGGCCGCATCGCCGCCCTCGCCACCTCCGGGACACCCGCCGCCGACGCCTGGACGGCCGAGCGGGTCATCGACGCCACCGGGAAGTACGTCATCCCGGGCGGCGTCGACGTCCACACGCACATGGAGCTGCCGTTCGGCGGCACCTTCGCCTCCGACACCTTCGAGACCGGCACCCGGGCCGCCGCCTGGGGCGGCACCACGACGATCGTCGACTTCGCGGTGCAGAGCGTCGGCCACGCCCTGCGCGAGGGGCTGGACGCCTGGCACGCCAAGGCCGAGGGCAACTGCGCCATCGACTACGGCTTCCACATGATCGTCTCCGATGTGAACGAGGAGACGCTCAAGGAGATGGACCTGCTGGTGGAGGAGGGGGTCACCTCCTTCAAGCAGTTCATGGCGTATCCGGGCGTCTTCTACAGCGACGACGGCCAGATCCTGCGCGCCATGCAGCGCTCCGCCGACAACGGTGGACTGATCATGATGCACGCCGAGAACGGCATCGCGATCGACGTTCTCGTGGCGCAGGCCCTGGCCCGCGGCGAGACAGACCCGCGCTACCACGGCGAAGTACGCAAGGCCCTCCTCGAAGCGGAGGCCACCCACCGTGCGATCAAGCTGGCGCAGGTGGCGGGCGCGCCCCTGTACGTCGTCCACGTCTCCGCGATGGAGGCGGTCGCCGAGCTGGCCAAGGCACGTGACCAGGGGCTCGATGTCTTCGGCGAGACCTGCCCGCAGTACCTGTTCCTGTCGACCGACAACCTCGCCGAACCCGACTTCGAGGGCGCGAAGTACGTCTGCTCGACACCGCTGCGGCCGCGCGAGCACCAGGCGGAGCTGTGGAAGGGCCTGCGCACCAACGACCTCCAGGTCGTCTCCACCGACCACTGCCCCTTCTGCTTCGTCGGGCAGAAGGAACTCGGCCGCGGCGACTTCTCCAAGATCCCCAACGGGCTGCCGGGCGTGGAGAACCGTATGGACCTGCTCCACCAGGCCGTCCTCGACGGGCACATCTCACGCCGCCGCTGGATCGAGATCGCCTGCGCCACCCCGGCCCGGATGTTCGGCATGTACCCGAAGAAGGGCACCATCGCGCCGGGTGCCGACGCCGACGTGGTGATCTACGACCCGCACGCCGAGCAGGTCATGTCCGCCGAGACGCATCACATGAACGTCGACTACTCGGCGTACGAGGGAAAGCGCGTCACCGGCCGCGTCGAGACCGTCCTCTCGCGCGGCGTCCCCGTCATCACCGAGCGGGAGTACACCGGGCACGCCGGACACGGCCTCTACACCCCCCGCTCCACCTGTCAGTACCTCAACTAGGAGCGATTCCCATGGACTTCGGACTCGTGCTGCAGACCGACCCGCCGGCCTCGCGGGTGGTCTCCCTGATGAAGCGCGCCGAGCGCAACGGGTTCACCCACGGCTGGACCTTCGACTCGGCGGTGCTCTGGCAGGAACCGTTCGTGATCTACAGCCAGATCCTCGCGAACACGCAGAAACTGACGGTCGGGCCGATGGTGACGAACCCCGGCACCCGCACCTGGGAGGTCACCGCCTCCACCTTCGCCACGCTCAACGACATGTTCGGAAACCGCACGGTGTGCGGTATCGGGCGCGGCGACTCGGCGATGCGGGTGGCCGGCCGCAAGCCGAACACGCTGGCCCGGATCAGCGAGGCCATGAAGGTCATCCGGGCGCTGGGCAGCGGCCGGGAGGCCGACCTCGGCGGCACGGTGATCAGGTTCCCGTGGATCAAACCGGGCGCCCACCTGCCCGTATGGATGGCGGCCTACGGGCCCAAGGCGCTGAAGATGACCGGCGAGGAGGCGGACGGGTTCATCCTGCAGCTCGCCGACCTGTATCTCACCGAGTACATGGTCAAGGCGGTCAAGGACGCGGCCGTCGCCGCCGGGCGCGACCCCGCCGAGGTGACCATCTGCGTGGCCGCCCCCGCCTACGTCACCGAGGACGACTCGCCCGAGGCGCTCGCGCACGCGCGGGAGCAGTGCCGCTGGTTCGGCGGGATGGTGGGCAACCATGTCGCCGACCTGGTCGCCAAGTACGGCGAGCACTCGGCGGCCGTACCCGACGAACTCACCGACTACATCAAGGCCCGCGAGGGCTACGACTACTCCCACCACGGGCGCAGCGGGAACCCCGACACCCGGTTCGTGCCCGACGAGATCGTCGACCGGTTCTGCCTCATCGGGCCGGTCGAGAGGCACATCGAGAAACTGCACGCGCTGCGTGAGCTGGGCGTTGACCAGTTCGCGGTGTACGACATGCACGACGCGCAGGAAGCGGTGATCGACGCGTACGGCGCGCAGGTCATCCCGGCGGTCAACGCCTGATCCCCACCCCCCCCGCGGTCAACGCCTGATCCCCACCCCACGGTCAACGCTTGGCCCACGCCCCACCCCGGCCCCCCACTCCTTGTCCCCCCTCTCCGCTCCCCCGGAGAGGGGCCCCAGGCCCGCCCCCGCACGGCCTCTCCCGTCCCGCCTTGTCGATTGGCCTGCCATGACCGAAACAATCCCCACGGGGTCGCCCGCCGCCCAGACCGCCGACGCCGACGGCCGGATAGAGCTGGCCGCCGAGGCCTTCCCCACCGACAGCCCGTTCGCCAACGAGGATCTGCGTCCCGTCCCGGTCGCCGAGCGCAAGTGGACGACGTACAACTTCGCGGCGCTGTGGATCTCCATGGCGCACTGCATCCCCAGCTGGACCCTGGCCTCCGGCCTGGTCGCGCTCGGCATGGACTGGAAGCAGGCGGTCTTCACCATCGCCCTGGCCAACGTCATCGTGCTGCTGCCGATGCTGGCCACCGGCCACGCCGGTCCCAAGTACGGCATCCCCTTCCCGGTGCTCGCCCGCGCCTCCTTCGGGCTGCGCGGCGCCAACGTCCCGGCGCTGATCCGGGCGGCGGTGGCGTGCGGCTGGTTCGGCATCCAGACCTGGATCGGGGGCAGCGGCATCTTCGCCCTCGGCTCCAAGCTCACCGGCGGTGAGTGGGAGAAGGCCGGTCAGATCGCGGGCAATCCCTGGCCGCTGTGGCTCTGCTTCATCGTGTTCTGGGCGCTGCAGATCGCCATCATCTACCGCGGCATGGACTTCCTGCGGCACTTCGAGAACTGGGCCGCACCCTTCGTCATCGTCGGCGCCTTCGTGCTGCTGATCTGGATCGCGGTGGAGGCAAACGGCTTCGGCGAGTTGCTGTCGCAGCCCTCCGAGCTCGGCTGGGGCGCGGACTTCTGGCCGGTCTTCTTCCCGTCCCTCATGGGCATGATCGGTTTCTGGGCGACCCTGTCCCTCAACATCCCCGACTTCACCCGCTTCGGGGCCAGCCAGCGCGCCCAGACGTGGGGCCAGTCACTCGGCCTGCCCACGACGATGACGCTGTTCGCGATCCTCGCCGTGCTGGTCACCTCCGGCTCCGAGGTGGTCTACGGCGAGGCGATCTGGGACCCGGTCGCCCTCGCCGCCAAGGCGGACAACGTCTTCGGCCTGCTCTTCGCGCTCATCACGGTGCTGGTCGCCACCATCTCCGTGAACATCGCGGCCAACGTGGTGTCCCCGGCGTACGACCTGGCCAACCTGGCGCCGAAGTTCATCAACTTCCGTACCGGTGCGCTGATCACGGGCGTCATCGGCATCCTGATCTTCCCGTGGAAGCTCATCTCGACGCCCGAGTTCTACATCTTCACCTGGCTCGGCGTGGTCGGCGGCCTGCTCGGCACGGTCGCGGGCATCCTGATCGCCGACTACTGGATCGTCCGGCGTACGGTCCTGCACCTGGCGGACCTGTACACGCCGGGCGGGCGTTACTGGTACACCTCCGGCTGGAACTGGCGGGCCCTGGTGGCGTTCGTGGTCGGTGGCCTGCTGGCCGTCGGCGGGTCGTACTCCACGGTGAACGCCGACGGAGTGACGTCGGGCCCCTTCCCGGCGGACGGGGTGATCCCCTTCCTGAAGCCGCTCGCGGACTACGGCTGGGCGGTGGGCCTCGCGGCCTCGCTGCTGCTGTACGTGGCGCTGATGCTGCCGCGTGAACGCACCGCTTCCTGAACCGTCGCCGTCGGAGGGCGGTCGGCCTACTGACCGCCCTCCAGCGCCGCCACCGCCTCCTTGGCCGCCTTGATCGCGCCCTTGTTGATCTCGTCGGAGCCGGGCGCCCCCTTCGACTCGAAGTCGGAGCCGTTGTACGTGACGATCACCAGCGCGTTGGAGGCGCGCACGATCACCACGCCCTCGCGTGTCTTCTGGTCGTCCTCGGTGGTGAGGTTCACGACGGAGTAGGCCGCGTCCCCCACGCCGGGGACCCTGCCGCCGCCGCTCTTCTCCTCGACGCGGTCCTCGTACTGCTGCCGCGCCTCGTCGTCCGAGTCGCTGATCTCGAAGGAGACGTCGAGCCAGCGGTAGTCGTAGCCCTTGAGGGCGTTCCAGGAGCAGGTGCGGCGAACCGACTGGTCCGTCGAGGCGATCTCCTTCCCGGCCGTTTTGGCGCCGGGCACCAGCGACGTGATCGTCTTCTTGGCCAGGCTGTCGCACGGCGCCGGCGCCTTGGTGTACGTCTTCGGCGCGGCCGTCGAGGACGGTGCGGAGGCGGACTGGGTCCCGGTCCTGTCCGCCGCCTTGTTCTGGGCGGCCGGGGCGGCGGACTCCGGGCCGGAGCTGAGCGCCCAGCCCGCGCAGGCGAGCACGGCGACCGGAGTCAGGCGCGCGGTGAGAGCGAGCGGCAGAGGTAGAGAACGCACGGCGCACTTCTCGTGGGGATGGTGCGGAGGGGGGTCCGCACTGCGGACGGGACGCCAGTGTCACACGACTCCCTGTGAGGCGAAAGTGCCAACTCGCTGTGTGCCTGAGCGGTAACTGTGCCTGACGATGGGCGCGTTGTGTGTCCCGTTATGTCCACGGAGGTTCGCCGTCCATCCCGAGTCGCGAGGCGCGGTCTGTCACCATGGATCTTGTGCGCCGCATCAGGGGAGTTGCCGCCACGGACGGGGACCGGGCCGGTGAGGAGAGGGAAGACGGCATGAGGTCGGAGAACCACCGTCTCACCGTGCTGTCGATGCTGCCTTTCGCCATGATGGCCGCCGTCACGGTGGCCGATCTGGCTGTCGGTCCGCATGTCGTCTTCCTGCCGCTGGTGTCGCTGGGACCCGCCTTCGCTCCGCTCGTGGGCGGCTGGCGGCGCACGGCGTGCGTCGCCGGGATCGCGCTGCTGCTGTGCGCTGCTCTCGGCTGGTACAACGACCTGCTCGACACGCCACGCGGCTACATGAGCATCGCCTCGGTCCTCGGCGTCACCGCGGCGGGTCTGCTGGCGGTGTCCATGCGCCAGGAACGCGAGGCGGAGCTGGACAGCGTTCGTTCCATCGCCGAGGCCGCGCAGCGGGTGCTGCTCAAACCTGTGCCACGGCTGGCCGGGCGTGTGCGTGTGGCCGTCTGCTACATGTCCGCCGTCGCCGAGGCGCGCATCGGAGGTGACCTCTACGAAGTCGTCACCTCACCGCATGGTGTACGGGTGATCGTCGGCGATGTCCAGGGCAAGGGGCTGGAGGCGGTGGAGACCGCAGCCGTGGTCCTGGGCGCCTTCCGCGAAGCGGCCCCGGACGAACCCGACCTGGCGGCCGTGGGGGCCAGACTGGCGCGGTCCGTCGAGCGGCAGCTGGGGGGAGAGAAGTTCGTCACCGCCATCCTCGCCGAGGTGAACGCCAAGGAAGTCACCTTCCTCAACTTCGGACACCCGGCGCCCCTGCTGATGCGCGCGGACGGCACCGTCACCTGGCCCGAGCCGTCCTCCTACGCTCTCCCCCTCGGCCTGGGGGCTCACGGTACGGCGCCGCCGGAGCCGTTCCGCACCGACTTCCTCCCGGGCGACCAGCTCCTGCTCTACACCGACGGGATCACCGAAGCACGCGACGCCGAAGGCCGCTTCTACCCGCTCACCGCACGCGCTCACCTGCTCAAGGAACGCGACCCCGAGACAGCGCTGGAGATGCTGCGCAAGGACCTGCTTCAGCACGTCAGCGGCCCGCTGCACGACGACGCGGCCATGCTCATGCTCCGCTACCGCTGACACGTGCGGGCTCACCCGGGCAGCCACTGACACGCCAGGTCGCCGCGACGGCGTAAAGCCTTGGCGTAGCTGTCATGCCGCCGTGGGATGTGTGGCGTGATGGAACTGGACGATTCCGGGCAACGCTGTGCGGGAGCCCTGGCGACTGGAGAGGGGTCTGCCGGTGATCGGGGTCGTGTCGTTGTTCGCTGTTGTCCTGTTGTCGCTGTTGATCACGAGGGTGGCCACGGTCGCGCTGGTGCTCACCGGGATGTCCAAGCAGGCGGCACGGTTCCAGGCCCGCTCCGCCTTCACCGGCGTGGGGTTCACCACCAGCGAGGCCGAGAGCGTCGTCGACCATCCGGTACGCCGTCGTATCGTCATGGCGCTGATGCTGCTCGGCAGCGTCGGCACCGCCTCCGTCGTCGCGTCGCTGCTGCTGTCCTTCGTCGGTCTGCGCGGCCGGGGAACAGAGCTGGAACAAGTCGCCGTCATCGTCGGCGGCATGGCCCTGCTGCTCGCCGTTCTGCACACACCGAGCGCCGACCGATGGCTCACCGGTGTGCTGCAGCGCCTGCTGCGCCGCTTCACCCGCCTCGATGCCCGCGACTACGCCGGCCTGTTGCACCTGTCCGGTCAGTGGATGATCGGCGAGGTCCGCATCCGCGAGGAGGACTGGGTCGCCAACCGTGCCTTGCGGGAGATGGACCTGCCCGGCGAGGGCGTCCTGGTGCTGGGCATCCAGCGCCGCACGGGGAAGTGGATCGGTGCGCCCGGCCCGGAGACGTGCATGCGGCCCGGAGACACCGCGGTGCTGTACGGGCCGCGGGACGTCCTGGCCGATCTCGACGACCGTCGTCGCGATCACACCGGGGAGCAGGCGCGTGGGGACGCCCGTGCGCGGTTCAGCCGTACGCTGCAGGAGCAGCAACGGCTCGACCGCGACGCATGAGCAAGCGCCGTTCGGCTGCTTCGGCGGGGCGCTGCGTTCAGCGGCTCGGAGCTGTTCGGCTATCGGCGCGTCGCGTTCCGGGCGAGGTCGCGCATGCGGTCGATCGGCCCGAGGAGTGGGGCCGCCAGTTTGTTGGTCGCCTCGTTGTTGACCCACCGGTGTGGACGCGTGGGCGCGTACGCCTGGGTGAGCTTGATCTCCGCGCCGAGCATCCGCAGTCGCGTGGCGCCGACCGCACGGCGCAGGGCGGTGAACTCCTCGCGTTCCTCCCGGCCCGCGTGTGCCAGCACGGCCTTGCGTGCCGCGTTCAACTGCCGAAGGTAGCCCTTGCCCTCCGGGCCGGTCCGCCACAGAGCGACCAGGAGCTTCTTGGCCTGCTTTTCCTCTTCGCGGCGGCGTGCGGCGACGGTCCGGCCAGCCTGCAGCGCACGGCGTGCCACGGGGTGAACGTGTGCTTCTTCCGCGGCTTCGTGCACGGCGAGCAAGCGCATCAGTTGTTCGAACGCCCGGCGGCGTGTCGGCCCGGGGACAGCGGCCTTGTAGAAGCCGCGGCGGATCTGTGCGTGCTGCCGTGTGAGTATGTCGACCGCGTCGTCGCGCATCAGGGTCAAGGCCATGATCGTATCTCCCACTCTTCCGGGATGCGCCGAGTACCCCCGCTCTCGGCGCGTGTACCAGCCGAACCGATCACGGCGCGCAGCACAGGGCCGTTCGCCGACTGACCGGCTGACCGGGTCGACTTCCGACCCCGCGCTGGCCTGTCGGTCCCCGCCGGTTGCGTCATCACTGGTGAGGGCCAGGGCCAGGTCGACGGCGTCTCGCACGGGCCGGACGTCGTGCACGCGTACCAGGCGCGCCCCGGACCGTATGGCCAGGGCGCAGGCGGCGATGGTCGCGGGGCCGCGTTCGGCGGTGGGCGGCCCAGCAGGCGGCCTAGGAAGATCTTGTTGGACGGCGCCGCGAGCAGGGGGTGGCCGAGGGAGGCGAAGACGTGGAACCGGCTGAGCAGTCGCAGCGACTGCTCCCATGTTTTGCCCAGTCCGACAGTGCCGGCCCCCAGGCCGTCGGGGGTCCACAGCCCGAACAAACGGTGCCCGCGCTCCACGAGCGCCAGCATCCTCTCCGGGTTGTAGGCCAGCTCACCCACGAGCAGGATGCGCAGCCCGTCCCCGGACCGGGCATGGAGCTGCCGCCGGAAACGCTGGTAGAGGGCAGGCTCGTCGACCTCACCACTGTCGGAAGAGTGGAACCGCAAGGGGACCTGCACCCGGCACCGGTAGCGGAAGACGTTCAGCCCCCCGTCGAAGCTCTCCCGGATCGCCTTGTGCCGTTGGCCGGGATGATCGGTCCACGTGCAGGTGGCCCTTCCGGTGGAGCGGACTCTGCCGTGCTGGCGTACCTACGCCAGTACAGTCGTTCGGGATCGTCGCTCTCCAGCTCGGCGCGCTCAGGCCACGGCTCGGCGATCCGGCGGTGGGCGACCTGCACCAGCTGGAGCGGATGTCCGTCCGGCGCACCATCCGTGCGGTACCGCTCGTGGTGGTGCACCGCGGAGTGCACCAGGGCCACCTCGGGATCGGCGAACGCGGCCAGCACGTGGGCGAGATGATCCGGAGCCCACAGGTCGTCCGACGGCAGATAGGCCACCACCGGGGCGCGGGTCATGGCCAGGCCGGTGTTCAGCGCCGCTCCCAGTCCACGGTTCTCGGAGAACCTGGCGTGCCTGACCCGGGGATCGGCCAGGAAAGGCGCCGCCGCCATGGCCGTACCGTCATGGGAGCCGTCGTCGACCAGGGCCAGTTCCCAATCGGTGACCGTCTGGTCGAACAGGCTGCGCAGCGCCCGCGGCAGGAAGGAGGCCTGCTCGTACGTGGGCATCAGGACCGCGACCCTGGGTCCGGCCTCCCCGAAGTCGCCGACCGGGAGACTCACGTCCGCCGTGCTCCAGTGCGCCTGTCGAGCACCTCGCGGTAGACGTCGGCGACTTGTCGGGCCAGTTTCGGCCAGGCGTGGGTACGGGACACCGTCAGGCGGGCTGCTTCTCCCAGGCGGGCCGCACCGTCCGGATCGCCCAGGAGGCGGTCGATGGCCGACGCGAACGAGCTCGTGTCCCCGGGGGCGGCCAGGATGCCGTTCCGCCCGTCCTGCACCAGGTCCGGAATACCCCCGACCCTGCTGGCGACGACGGGTCGGCCGGCGGCCATGGCCTCCACCAGGACCGAGCCCAGCTCCTCGTACACGCTCGGCAGGACCACCACGTCAGTGTGCGCCAGGATGGCGGGAATCTCACCGTGCGGCAGGAACCCGGCGAACTGCACCGGGCGGGGGACCGGCCGGGCCCGCTCCTGCAGTGCGGCTCGCTGCGGTCCGTCCCCGACCACCAGAAGGGACGCCGCCGTCTCCAGGCGGGAGAACGCCTCGATCAGGGTGCCGACGTCCTTCTGGGGCGAGAGCCTGCCGACGAAGGCCACGCGCGGGCGCGGCAGATGAGGGAACGGGTCCGGCAACGCCGCGTCGAACAGCTCGGGGGCATAACCGGAGGGGACGACATGGACCCTTTCCTCCCTGACTCCCTGGCGGACCAGCCGGAGCGCCGTGGACGGCGTGAGGTTGATCACCGCATCGGCGCTCCTGACCACCCGGCTCTCGATCGGTCCCCCGAGGAAACGCAGGAGACGCGCCCGAGGAGAGTGCCCCCGCAGCGTGTGGCGCAGGCTGCAGTGAAGGGTCACCACCAGCGGGCATCCGTGCCGCGCGGCCACAGCCCTGGCCATCGGCAGCACGGCGAGGTCTTCCCCCGCGTGCGCGTGCACCAGATCGACTCCGCCCGGCGCCCGCAGTGCCGCGGTCAGTGCCGGGGCAGCCCAGAACTGCCGCATCACAGGAACCCTGACCCCGGTGCGCATCACCGCGGAACGGGCGCCGAGCCTCTGGCGGCAGGCCGGGCCGGCCATCCGAGAGGTGAACACCGTCTGACCGATCCCCATGGCGTCCAGCCGCCGCACGAGTTCCGCGGTGTGGTTCTGCATGCCGCCGATCGGGTCGAAGGCGGTCCAGCCGGATGCCAACCCGAGCGGCTCGAACACCGACGCGAGACGCACAACCCGCAGCCGGTCGGACGCCGAGAACGGTGACTCGTGCGCCGGCCGCACGGCGGTGTGTGGGGCGGTCATGATCGTCCTTCCAGCCGACTTCCCCCACAGCGCCCAAGAGCCGGTACGAGGAGACGGCTGCCGTCAGCGTCCGGCCCGGGCTTCACCACCTTCGCATGCCCGGCGACCGGGTGCCCGTCGAGGAAGACCGGCAGGGGCCCGGCTGTGGTGGTGGGGCGTGCAGCACCACAGGTCGGGCCGACCGGCATGCCGGAGGCCTGCGGCTCTCCTGCTTGGGCCGCTGGAGGCCGGCCTCGGGCAGGGCCTGTCGCCGGAATCGGCCCTGCGGATCCGACCAGGGCATTCATCGCCGGCCCTCACCCCCGACCACTACGCCCCCTTCATGCCGGGGGCGGGGAAGAAGGGGCGCAGGGCGATCGATACCCTGCCGGGGGGGCGCACGGAGGTTGAGAGGCCATATGTTCACCACCCGCCCGACTCTCCAGGGCACCTTCGGCATGGTGTCGTCCACCCACTGGCTCGCCTCCCAGTCCGCGATGGCCGTCCTGGAGGACGGCGGCAACGCCTACGACGCGGCCGTGGCCGGGGCGTTCGTGCTGCATGTCGTCGAGCCGCACCTCAACGGGCCCGCCGGGGAGGCGCCGATCCTGATCGCGCCCGCCGGCGGCGAGGTACGGGTGCTGTGCGGGCAGGGCGTGGCGCCCGCCGGGGCGAGCGTCGCCCACTACCGGGGGCTCGGCCTCGACCTCGTCCCCGGTACCGGGCCGCTCGCCGCCGCCGTCCCGGGCGCCTTCGACGCCTGGATGCTGCTGCTCCGCGACCACGGCACGAAGCCGCTCGCCGACGTCCTGAAGTACGCCATCGGGTACGCGGAGCACGGGCACGCGCCCGTGGAGCGCGTCGGCGAGACCGTCGAGACCGTGCGTGAGCTGTTCGAGACGGAGTGGACCTCGTCGGCGGCGGTGTACCTGCCGGGCGGCAGCGCCCCGCGCCCCGGCGAGCGCTTGCGCAACCCCGCCCTCGCCGCCACCTGGAAGCGGCTGCTCGCCGAGGTCGCCGGGGCGGGGGACCGTCAGGCGCAGATCGAGGCGGCCCGGGAGGTGTGGCGTACCGGGTTCGTCGCGGAGGCGCTGGTACGGCAGGCGGGGCGGCCCACGCTGGACACCAGCGGCGAGCGCCACACCGGCACACTCACGGCCGACGACCTCGCCGGGTGGTCCGCGACCTACGAGGCACCGGCGACGTACGACTGGGACGGCTGGACCGTGTGCAAGGCCGGCCCCTGGAGCCAGGGCCCGGTGCTGCTCCAGCAGCTCGCCCTGCTGCCGCCCGAGCTGCCCGCCTACGGCTCCGCGGACTACGTCCATCTGCTGATCGAGGGCTGCAAGCTCGCCATGGCCGACCGGGAGGCCTGGTACGGGGACGCGCGCGAGGTGCCGCTCGACGACCTGCTGTCGGCGCCGTACAACACCCAGCGGCGCGGCCTCGTCGGCGACCGGGCGTCGTACGAGCTGCGGCCGGGCAGCCCGGGTGGGCGTACGCCGCGACTGTGTGCCCACGCGCGCGTGGTGGCCACCGAGGAACCGGGCTTCAACCCGATGGGCGTGGGGGAGCCGACCGTCGCCAAGAGCCCGACCTCCCCGGTGCCCGGCGAGCCCGACGTCTCCGGCGACGGCGGCACCCGCGGCGACACCTGCCACCTGGACGTCGTCGACCGGTGGGGCAACATGGTCGCCGCCACGCCCAGCGGGGGCTGGCTGCAGTCCAACCCCGTCGTGCCCGAGCTGGGCTTTCCGCTCGGTACGCGGTTGCAGATGACCTGGCTGGAGGAGGGGCTGCCGAACTCGCTCACGCCGGGACGGCGGCCGCGGACCACGCTCACACCGTCCATCGCGCTGCGTGACGGGGTGCCGGTGATGGCGTTCGGCACGCCCGGCGGGGACCAGCAGGACCAGTGGCAGCTGCACTTCTTCCTGGCGGTCGCCCTGCGCTCCCCGGTCCGCGGCGGACTCGACCTGCAGGGTGCGATCGACGCCCCGAACTGGCACAACGACAGCTTCCCCGGCTCCTTCTACCCGCGGGGGATGCGCCCGGGGACCGTGACGGTCGAGGGCCGGATGGCCGCGGACGTGGTCGAGGGGCTGCGGCGTCGCGGTCATGAGGTCACGGTGGGTGACGACTGGTCGGAGGGGCGGCTGTGCGCGGTGGCGCGGGACCCGGAGACGGGCGTGCTGTCGGCGGCGGCGAATCCACGCGGGATGCAGGGGTACGCGGTCGGCCGCTGATCTGCTGTGCCGGGTGCCGGGTGCCGGGTGCCGGGTGCCGGGTGCCGGGTGCCGGGTGGCGTGCGGGGCCGGGTGAGGCGCGTGGTTGGGTGCGGGCGGTCTGCGAGGGCCCCATGGTCTGCGATGCTCGGGTACCGGGAGTTCATCCCGGTTCCACCCGGAGTGCACTGCCCGGGCGGGGATTGTCAGTGCCACGTGCTCTCATGGAGGCATGATCGAAGAGATGGAAACCATCGACGGGTTTCTCGCACGTCACTCGGCCGACGTGGAAGACGCGGTGCGCAAGGCGGCCGCGGCCGAGATCATGCCGCGCTTCCGGCAGCTGGCCGAGCACGAGGTCGACCAGAAGAGCGGCCCGCACGACCTGGTGACGGACGCCGACCGGCTGGCCGAGCGGCACCTCACGGAGGCGCTCGGTGCGCTGCTGCCCGGTTCCGTGGTGGTCGGCGAGGAGGCGGTGCACGCCAACCCCGCGTCGTACGAGGCGATACGCGGCGCCGCCCCGGTCTGGATCATCGACCCCGTCGACGGCACCCGGCAGTTCGTGCGCGGCGACGACGGCTTCTGCACGCTGGTCGCGCTCGCCCACCACGGCGTTGTGCTGGCCTCGTGGACATACGCCGCCGCCCGCGACCAGCTGGCCACGGCCGTCCGCGGCCAGGGCGCCTTCCTCGACGGCGAGCGGGTGTTCGCCGGTCCGCCCACGCCGGGGCGTGACCTGCGGATCGCCACCTCCCACCCGGACTACACGACCGACGAGGAGAAGCGCGCGCTGCTCGGCCTGTGGACGGACGGCGTCGCCCCGCGCGAGTGCGGGTCGGCCGGTCTGGAGTATCTGGCCGTCGCCCGGGGCGAGTCGGACGCCACGGCGTTCTCCTGGGAGGCCGCCTGGGACCACGCGGCGGGCCTGCTGCTCGTCGAGGAGGCGGGCGGCGCCCACCTGACCCGTACGGGCGAGCCGTTCCGCATCACGGGCGGCAACACCCTGCCCTTCACCGCGGCGCGCGACGCGGCCACGGCCCGGCGGGTTGCGGGACTGCTGGCCTCGTCGGTCTGAGCCCCGGTTCGTCCCTCGCGAGCACCCGTCGCGGAGGAGTGTCAGTCCCCCGGCATATCCTGACCTTCAGTGGCCATCGGCTGACGAAGGGGTCCGAAGGTGCCGTCAATGCTCGATGCGGTCGTGGTGGGTGCGGGGCCGAACGGACTGACCGCCGCAGTGGAGCTGGCCCGCCGCGGCTTCTCCGTGGCGGTGTTCGAGGCCCGGGACGCGATCGGCGGCGGCGCCCGCACCGAGGAGCTCACCCTCCCCGGCTTCCGCCACGACCCGTGCTCCGCGGCCCACCCCCTCGGCGTCAACTCCCCGGCGTTCCGGGCCCTCCCCCTGGACCGCTACGGCCTGGAGTGGCTGCACGCCGACCTGCCCATGGCCCACCCCTTCCCCGACGGCACCGCCGCGATCCTGTCCCGCTCGGTCGGCGAGACGGCCGCCTCCCTCGGACCGCGTGACGCGGGGGCGTACCGCAGGCTGGTGGAACCCTTCCTGCGGCACTGGGACACCCTGGCCCGCGACTTCATGTCCCTGCCGCTCACCGCGCTGCCCCGCGACCCGGTGACCCTCGCCCGCTTCGGCCTGGTCGGACTGCCCCCGTCCACCTGGCTGACCCGCCGCTTCCGCGACGAACCCGCCAAGACCCTCTTCGCCGGTCTCGTCGCGCATGTGATGGCCCCGCTCACCGGCTTCGCCACCGGCGCGATCGGCCTGGTCTTCGCCCTCGCCGCGCACGCCCGGGGCTGGCCCGTGGCCCGAGGCGGCTCCCAGTCCATCTCGGACGCGCTCGCCGCGTACCTGAAGGACCTCGGTGGCGCGATCCACACCGACTACGAGGTCAAGCGCCTCGACGACCTGCCGCCCGCGCGCGCGTACGTCTTCGACACCTCACCCACCGCCCTGGCCCGCATCGCGGGCTTCGGCCGCTACTACGAGGGGTACCGGTACGGCCCGGCCGTCTTCAAGGTCGACTACGCCCTGGACGGCCCGGTGCCGTGGACCGCCGAGGAGCCGCGCAGGGCCGGGACCGTGCAGATCGGCAGGAGCAGCGCGGAGATCGGCACCGCGCTGCGCGAGGCGTCCCGCCTCGGCCGGGCGCCCGACCGGCCGTTCCTCATCACCGTGCAGCCCAGCGTCGTCGACCCCGGCCGGGCCCCCGACGGCAAGCAGGTCTTCTGGGTGTACGGCCATGTCCCCAACGGCTGGACCGGAGACCTCACCGACACCATCGAACGCCAACTGGAGCGCTACGCCCCGGGGTTCCGCGACCGCGTCCTCGCCCGCGCGACCGCCGGACCGCCCGAACTCGCCGCCCGCAACGCCAACTACGTCGGCGGCGACATCGCCTCCGGCGCGGTCAGCGGACTGCAGACGATCCTGCGCCCCAAACTGTCCCTGTTCCCGTACAGCACCCCGCACCCGGCCGTGTACCTCTGCTCCTCGGCCACCCCGCCGGGCCCGGGCGTGCACGGCATGTCGGGGCACAACGCGGCGAAGGCCGTGTGGAGGAGGCTGAGGCGGACATGACCCCCGTCATCACGCTCGTCCAGGGCGACATCACCGAGCAGAGCGCCGACGCGATCGTCAACGCGGCCAACTCCTCGCTGCTGGGCGGCGGCGGTGTGGACGGCGCCATCCACCGGCGCGGCGGCCCCGCGATCCTGGCGGAGTGCCGCAGGCTGCGCGCCTCGACGTACGGCGAGGGCCTGCCGACGGGACAGGCGGTCGCCACGACGGCGGGCGAGCTGGACGCGCGGTGGGTGATCCACACGGTGGGGCCGGTCCACTCCCAGCAGGAGGACCGCTCCGGGCAACTGGCCTCCTGCTACCGGGAGTCGCTGCGCGTCGCCGACGAGTTGGGCGCTCGTACCGTCGCGTTCCCGGCCGTCTCCGCGGGCGTCTTCGGCTGGCCGCTGGACGACGCCGCGCGGATCGCGGTCGAGACCGTACGGGCCACGCCGACATCGGTCGCGGAGGTCAGGTTCGTACTCTTCGACCAGCGGGCGTACGAGGCGTTCGCGAGGCAGGTGGGCTGACGGCCCGCCACCACACGAGACCCCATCAGGAACCCACAAACTCCGACGGGGCAATTGCTTGGTTGTGTTCGAAGTCCTAGGGTGATCCGGGCGCAGCAGCCGACACCGTCCCCATGAGCCGCGTTCCACCACGACGGCAACGGCTGTGCCGTCACCGTGAGGTGACCCGCCCTCAGTTCGTGCAGCGCACGTCCCGAGGAAGGACACGGTCATGCCGCACCCGTACCCCTCTCCCACCGACCGGCCCGTGATCAGCCGTCGCCGGCTCCTTCAGACCAGCGCCGCCGTCCTCGGCGGGCTCGCCCTGTCCTCGTCGCCCCTCGCCGCGTACGCCGCCCCGCGCGGCGCGACGGCGGACGGATCGCCGGAGTGGAACGGCACCATCGACCTCTTCCGGCTGGGCACCGAGCCCCCGCACACCACGCTCATGCCGTACGCGGACGTACGGCAGGCCCTGACCGCCGACCGCACCCGCTCGCCGTACCGGATGAGCCTCGACGGCACCTGGAAGTTCGCCTACGTCGACCGCCCCGCCGACCGGGACACCGACTTCTACCGCACCGATGTCGACGACCGGTCCTGGGACACCATTCCCGTCCCCTCCGTCTGGCAGCTGCACGGCTACGACTTCCCGATCTACGTCAACATCACCTACCCGTGGTGGGGCCCCAACGGCCTGGGCGAGGAGCCGCAGCCGCCCGCCGCCCCGACCCGTTACAACCCCGTCGGCCAGTACCGGCGTACCTTCACGGTCCCGCGCACCTGGGCGGGGCGGCGGACGTTCCTGCACTTCGAGGGGGTCAAGTCCGCCCACTACGTGTGGATCAACGGGGAGTTGGTCGGATACCACGAGGACTCGTACACGCCCGCCGAGTACGACATCACCTCGTACCTCAAGCCCGGCACCAACCAGATAGCGGTCGAGGTCTACCGCTACTCGGACGGGGACTGGCTGGAGGACCAGGACATGATCCGGCTGAGCGGGATCTTCCGCTCGGTCTACCTGTACTCCACGCCGGTCGTCCATCTGCGCGACTTCAAGCTGGACACCCCGCTGAGCGACGACTACACGGCCGCCGAGCTGTCGGTGACGGCGAGTGTGCGGGCGTACGCCGACGGCGGCGCCGGGCGGTACACGGTGGAGACCCAGCTGTACGACGAGCGCGGGCATCCCGTCTGGTCGCGGCCGCTGGAACAGGCCGCCGAGGTCACGGGAGTCGGCGAGGACGCCACCGTGCAGGCCGCCAGGGCCGTACCGGCGCCCCGGCTCTGGTCGGCCGAGCACCCGAACCTCTACACCGCCGTCCTCCGGCTGCGCGACCCGCGCGGAAAGGTGATCGAAACGCTGTCGCACCGGGTCGGCTTCCGCGAGTTCGCGTTGAAGGACGGGCTGATGCGCATCAACGGAAAGCCCGTCTCCTTCCGGGGCACCAACCGGCACGAGATGCACCCCGACCGCGGCACCGCGCTGACCCGCGCCGACATGGTCGAGGACATCGAGATCATCAAGCGGATGAACATCAACTCCGTCCGCACCTCGCACTACCCCAACAACCCGCTGTGGTACGAACTCGCCGACGAGTACGGCCTGTACCTGGTGGACGAGGCCAACGTCGAGACCCACGGCATACGCGGCCAGTACCCGGGCAACCACGCCGACTGGAGCAGAGCGTGCGTGGCCCGCGCGCAGAACATGGTCCACCGGGACAAGAACCACGCCTCGGTGGTCATCTGGTCGCTCGGCAACGAGGCGGGCGGCGGCAGCACCTTCGTCGCCATGCACGACTGGATACGCTCCTACGACCCGACCCGCGTCATCCAGTACGAGGGTGACGACCGGCCCGGGGTCAGCGACATCCGCTCGGAGATGTACGAGAGCCCCGCGCGCGTCGAGGCCCGCGCCAAGGACACCGCGGACACCCGGCCGTACGTGATGATCGAGTACTCGCACGCGATGGGGAACTCCAACGGCAACTTCAGGAAGTACTGGGACATCATCCGCCGCCACGACGTCCTCCAGGGCGGCTGGATCTGGGACTTCGTCGACCAGTCGCTCAACTGGCCCACTCCGACACGGAAGATGCTGACAGAGAGCGGACCCGGGAAGCTGAAGGGCGAGATCCTCGCGCCCGGCGGCACCTTCGACCGCGCCAAGGGCGTGTCCGGCGGAACCGTCTTCGCCCGCGATCCCTCCCTCGACCTCACCGGCTCCCTGACGCTGGAGGCCTGGGTCACCCCGCACGTCACCGGTTACCACCAGCCCATCCTGGCCAAGGGCGACACCCAGTACGCGCTGAAACAGACCAACAGGAACCTGGAGTTCTTCATCCACGGCGGCGGCCAGTGGATCAGCGCCAGTTGGGCGCTTCCGGCGGAGGGCTGGACCGGCACCGAGCATCACATCGCAGGTGTTTTCGACGCCGCTGCGGGCACGCTGACCCTCTACGTCGACGGCGTCGTCCGCGCCACCCGGACCACCACACGCCGGCCCGGCAGCAACACCGCGCCCCTCGCGCTCGCCACCGACGTCGACAACTGGACCCGGGAGTTCAGCGGCACCATACGCCGGGCGCGGGTGTACGCCCGCGCGCTGAACGCCGCCGAGCTGGCCTCCGACGGCCGGGGGCCCGGCGACGAGGGGGTGCGGTTCTGGTTCGACGCGGCCACGGTCGGGTTCGAGGAGAAGAAACCGCGGGAGAAGACGTTCCTCGCCTACGGGGGCGACTGGGGCGACAACCCCAACGACGGGAACTTCGTCGCGGACGGCATCGTGACCGCCGACCGCGGGCTCACCGGCAAGGCGACCGAGGTCAAGCAGGTCTACCAGGCGATCAACGTCACGCCCGGCACCGGCTGGGGCGCGGTCACCCTCACCAACGAGAACCTGTTCACCAACCTCCGCGCATACGACGGCACCTGGACCCTCCTCGCCGACGGCAGGGCCGTACAGCGCGGCAGGCTCACCCGCGGCCAGCTCGACGTACCGCCGCTGTCGAGCAAGGACATCACCCTCCCCGTACGACGGCCGGGCAATCCGGCGCCGGGTGCGGAGTACTTCCTTCAGCTGTCCTTCACCACCAAGGAACCCACGAAGTGGGCGAAGGCGGGCTTCGAGGTCGCCCGGCAGCAGCTGCCCGTCGACGTGGGCAGCCCGGCCGTGACGCCGGTGCCGCTGGCGCGCGTCCCGGCGCTGACGTACGACGACGCCGAGGCGTCCGTCACCGTCACGGGAAGGGGTTTCTCCGTCACCGTCGACAAGGGCAGCGGGGTCATCACCTCGTACGAGGCGGCGGGCACCCGCCTGATCACCTCGGGCCCGGCGCCGAACTTCTGGCGGGCGCCCACCGACAACGACAAGGGCAACGGCCAGCACACCCGCAACCAGACCTGGCGGGACGCCGGCGCCCTGCGCGAGGTGACCGGTGTGAGCGTGCGCGCCCTGCGGGACCGGGCCGTCGAGATCAAGGTCGGCGGCACCCTGCCCACGACCACCGAGTCGGCGTACACCACCACCTACACGGTGTTCGGCAACGGTGAGATCAAGGTCGACCACACCCTGCACCCGGGCGCGGCGAACCTGCCGTACCTCCCCGAGGTCGGCACCCTGCTGTTCCTGCCGCGGCGCCTCGACCGGCTGCACTACTACGGCCGTGGCCCCGAGGAGAACTACTGGGACCGCAACACCGGCACCGACGTCGGCGTGTACTCGGCAAGCGTCACCCGCCTGTGGACGCCGTACATCCGCCCGCAGGAGAACGGCAACCGGACCGACGTGCGCTGGGCCGCGCTGACCGGGCGCGACGGTGCCGGACTGCTGGTCTGCGGGGAGCCGCTGGTCGAGGTCAACGCCTCGCACTTCACGCCGGAGGACCTGTCGTCCGGCGTGCGGCACGACTACCAGCTCACCCCCCGGGACGCGGTCGTGCTGCGGGTCAACCACCGGCAGATGGGCGTGGGCGGCGACAACAGCTGGGGCGCGCACACCCACGACGAGTACAAGCTGTTCGCCGACCGCGACTACGCCTACACCTACCGGCTGCGCCCGCTGAGCGACGTACGGCACGCGATGGCGGCGCGTCGGCCGACGGCCACCGAGTAGCGGCAGCAACAGCGGCGCCCGGCACCCACGGACGATCTCGGGGTGTCGGGCGCCGCACGCTGGAAACCCGTACCACCACAGGGCGAGAGGAAGGGCCCCGCGGCGGAAGGGGAACACATGCGTTTCCGTGACCGTGCGCACGCCGGCCGGGAACTGGCCGAGCATCTGCGCATTCTGCAGGAGAAAGGGACACTCCCGGACCCCGTGGTCCTCGCCCTGCCCCGCGGCGGTGTCACCGTGGGCCGGGAGGTCGCGCGGGCTCTCGGCGCGCCACTGGACGTGCTGGTCGTCCGCAAGATCGGAGCGCCGTTCCACGAGGAGTTCGGGGTCGGTGCGATCGCGGGCGACGAGCCGCCGTTCTTCGACACCAGGGCCCTGGACCAGCTGGGCCTGAACGAGGCCGAGCTGGCCCCGATCGTGGCCCGGGAGCGGACGGAGCTGCACCGCAGGGAGGAGCGGTACCGCCAGCACCGGCCCGCCGCCGAACTGAAGGGGCGTACCGCCATCCTCGTGGACGACGGGCTGGCCACCGGGTCGACCGCCCGGGCCGCCGTGCGCGCGGTGCGGCACCGGGAGCCGGAGCGGGTGGTCGTCGCCGCGCCGGTCTGCTCGCACGAGGCCGTCGAGCTGCTGCGCCACGAGGCCGACGACGTGGTCTGCCTGCTGCGGCCGAGCCCGTTCCACGCGGTCGGCCTCTGGTACGAGGACTTCGAACAGCTGACGGACGAGGACGTGCTGGAAGCGCTGCACGGCAGCTGACCCAGCAGGCCCAGGAGGTGTTCATGACCAGGTACATACGTGAGGTGATGTCGCCGAGCACGGCGTCGATCGAACCCATGACCACGGTGGCCCGGGCCGCCCGGATCATGCGGGACCGGGACATCGGCGACGTGCTGGTCACCTACGACCGCGATCTGTTCGGCGTGCTCACCGACCGCGACATCGCGGTCCGGGCGGTCGCCGAGGCCCGTGACCCGCGCGTCACACCGGTCGGCTCGCTGTGCACGCGTCCGCCCGTGGTGACCGTGGCGCCGGACGACTCGACCGACCACGCGGTCGAGCTGATGCGGCAGCACGCCGTCCGCAGGCTGCCCGTCGTGGACCGCGACGGCTGCCCCGTCGGCATGGTCAGCCTGGGCGACCTCGCCACCACCGAGGACCCGCACTCCGCGCTGGCGGACATCAGCCGGGCGGCCCCCAACCACTGACGGCACCCCAGCACGGAAGGGAGGCACCGCCATGGCCCGCATGGCCCGTGGACGCCCGGTGTCCCGCGAACGGTCCGGCATGATCGGCCGCCGCTTCCCCCGCACCGGCACCGAACCGAGCACCGCCCGCAGCGCGCTGCGGCTGCGCATGCTGCTCACCGCCGTCTTCCTGCCCGTCTTCGTCGCGGCGACCGCGCTGTTCGCCGTCTGGGCCGCGAACTCCTCGCCCGGTGACACACCCGGTCCCGCGCTGCTGACCGGCCTCGCCGTCGCGTGCGGCGTGCTCGCCGTTATCGCCGCCGTGGACGGGGTGGTCGTACGGAGCCGGATGCGGCGGGAGCGGGGCGGGCGCCGCACCTGAGACCGGCGTCATGGCGATCAGTGTGGCGATGAGCGGAGCCGGGCGAAAGAATCCCTTACGCAACCGAAAGAACGCGAAGGAACCTTCCGCACCACACCAGGCCAACCGCTCTTCACCACACCGAAAGGGACCTGACGCATGGACGAGCAGGACGAGCGCTTCGACGTCGTCGTTCTCGGAGCGGGCCCCGGCGGCTACGTCGCCGCCGTTCGGGCCGCCCAGCTGGGCAAACGCGTCGCCGTCGTGGAGGAGAAGTACTGGGGCGGCGTCTGCCTGAACGTCGGCTGCATCCCCACCAAGGCCCTGCTGCGCAACGCCGAGCTCGCGCACATCGTCACCCGCGAGGCGAAGACCTTCGGCATCAAGGTCGACGGCGAGGTCTCCTTCGACTACGGCGAGGCGTTCCGGCGCAGCCGCCGGGTCGCGGACGGCCGGGTCAAGGGCGTCCACTACCTGATGAAGAAGAACAGGATCACGGAGTACGACGGCCGCGGCACGTTCCTCGACCCGCACACGCTCCAGGTCACCGACTACGAGGGCGCCACCCGCACCATCGGCTTCGAGAACTGCGTCATCGCCACCGGCGCCACGCCCAAGCTGCTGCCCGGCACCCGTCGCACCTCGCGGGTGGTGACGTACGAGGAGCAGATCCTCGCCGAGGACCTTCCGCGGTCGGTCGTCATCGCCGGCGCCGGAGCGATCGGCATCGAGTTCGCCTACGTCCTGCACAACTACGGCGTGAAGGTCACCGTCGTGGAGTTCCTGGACCGGGTCGCCCCGACCGAGGACGCCGACGTCTCGGCCGAACTGGCCCGCCAGTACCGCAAGCTGGGCATCGACGTGATGACCTCGACCCGTGTCGACGCCATCGACGAGTCCGGCCCGCAGGTCCGGGTCACGGTCACCGCCAAGGACGGTTCCCAGCAGGTCCTGGAGGCCGACAAGGTGCTCCAGGCGATCGGTTTCGCGCCCAACGTCACCGGCTACGGCCTGGAGAACACCGGCGTCCGCGTCACCGACCGCGGCGCGATCGACGTCGACGGCCGCTGCCGCACCTCCGTGCCGCACATCTACGCCATCGGCGACGTCACCGCGAAACTGATGCTCGCGCACGCCGCCGAGGCGATGGGCGTGGTGGCGGCGGAGACCATCGCCGACGCGGAGACCATGGAGCTGGACTACGCGATGATCCCGCGGGCCACCTACTGCCAGCCGCAGATCGCCAGCTTCGGCTACACCGAGGCGCAGGCCCGCGAACTCGGCCACGACGTCAAGGTGGCGAAGTTCCCGTTCAGCGCCAACGGCAAGGCGCACGGCCTCGGCGACACCACCGGCTTCGTGAAGCTGATCAGCGACGCCAGGTACGGCGAGCTGATCGGCGGCCACCTCATCGGCCCGGACGTCACCGAACTGCTGCCCGAGCTGACCCTGGCCCAGCAGTGGGACCTGACCGTCCACGAGGTCGCCCGCAACGTGCACGCCCACCCGACGCTGGGCGAGGCGGTCAAGGAGGCGGTGCACGGGCTGGCCGGTCACATGATCAACATGTGAGCACCTGTGCTTCCCCGGGTGTCACCCGACCGGCGTAACCGGAATGGCGGCACCCGGGACGCGCCGGGAGGCTGGAAGCCGCCCACAGGGGGACACCCGCACCGGGACGGAAGGACGGCCGCCATGGCTGAGCACGCTGCACATCCGACGGGAACCCCGCAGACCGCGCCGACGGGCCGCCGCGAGGGGTGGGCGACCGGCGGCGTCGTGTTCGCCGGTGTGCTGATGTTGTGCGGCGGTCTGCTGGCGGTGCTCCAGGGCATCGCGGCGATCGCCGCGGACGACGTGTACGCCCGCGTCGGGACGTACGTCTACGAGCTGAACCTCACCGGCTGGGGCTGGATCCACCTGGTCGTCGGCGTCCTGGTCGCCGTCACCGGCTGGGGCCTGCTCATGGGGGCGGCCTGGGCGCGGGTCGCCGGTATCACCCTGGCCGCGCTGAGCCTGGTCCTGCAGTTCCTCTTCCTGCCGTACCAGCCCGTCTGGTCGGTCGTGATCATGGCGATCGACGTGTTCGTGATCTGGGCGCTGGCCGCCTACCGGGAACCCGCCCGCTGAGCCGTCCTAGTCGGCGGCGTCGCTGATGCCCAGCCGCAGGTGCTCCACGTGGTACACGGCCTGGTCGAGGAGTTCGGCGACGTGGTGGTCGTGCAGCGCGTAGACGATCGACCGGCCGCGCCGCTCGCCGACGACCAGGCCGAGGTTGCGCAACAGCCGCAGCTGGTGCGAGCAGGCGGACTGCTCCATGCCGACCTCGGCCGCCAACTCCGTGGCGGGCAACGGCCCTTCGCGCAGCCGCGCCAGGATCAGCAGGCGGGACGGGGTGGACAGGGCCTGGAGGGTGGTGGCCACCTTGGCGACGTTGGCCTCGTCCAGGCGTACGCGCTCGGCGGCTGCGGGGGTGACGGCTCCATGACCCATGACCGGTATCGTACCCGTCGCATATGAACGCATGAATGAGTCTTCATCTGTTCCTGTATCGTGCCCCGTGTGTCAGCGACTCTCACGCCGCGAACGGCGACCCCTGCCCGCTCCCTGACGGCACCCCGCCGCCGCACCCGCGTCCTCGCGCTGCCCGAGGCGCGCTGGGCGCTGGCCGCGCTGGTGGCCTTCCTGCTCGGCCTCGCCCTGGACCTCGGCGGCGCCCCCACCTGGGCCTTCGGCCCGCTGTACGCCGTCGCCTACGTCACCGGCGGCTGGGAACCGGCGCTGGAGGGGCTGCGCGCGCTGCGCGAGAAGACCCTCGACGTCGACCTGCTGATGATCGTCGCCGCACTGGGCGCCGCGGCGATCGGGCAGGTCCTCGACGGCGCCCTGCTGATCGTCATCTTCGCCACGTCCGGCGCGCTGGAGGCGCTGGCCACCGCCCGCACCGCCGACTCCGTGCGCGGGCTGCTCGACCTCGCCCCCACCACCGCGACCCGGCTCACGGACGACGGGCGCGAGGAGACCGTGCCGACCTCCGAACTCGCCGTCGGCGACGTGCTGCTGATCCGGCCGGGGGAGCGGATCGGCGCCGACGGCCAGGTGCTGGACGGCAGCAGCGAGGCCGACCAGGCCACCATCACCGGCGAGCCCCTGCCGGTGCTCAAGCGCCCCGGCGACGAGGTCTTCGCGGGCACCCTCAACGGCACCGGCGCGTTGCGTGTCCGCGTGGAACGTGACCCCGCCGACTCCGTCATCGCCCGGATCGTGACGCTGGTCGAGGAGGCGTCCCGGACCAAGGCACCGACGCAACTGTTCATCGAGAAGGTCGAGCAGCGCTACGCGGTGGGCGTGGTGGCCGCGACGATCGCCGTCTTCGCCGTGCCGCTCGCCTTCGGCGCCGACCTCACGGCCGCGCTGCTGCGGGCCATGACCTTCATGATCGTCGCCTCGCCGTGCGCGGTCGTCCTGGCCACCATGCCGCCGCTGCTGTCGGCGATCGCCAACGCCGGGCGGCACGGCGTGCTGGTCAAGTCGGCGGTGGCGATGGAGCGGCTCGGCGAGGTCGACACCGCGGCGCTCGACAAGACGGGCACGCTCACCGAGGGCGCGCCCGAGGTGACGGACGTACGGCCGTTGCCGGAATCCGGGCTCGACGCGGACGGGCTGCTCGCGCTCGCCGCCGCGGCCGAGCATCCCAGCGAGCATCCGCTGGCGCGGGCGATCGTGAGCGCGGCCCGGGGCAGGGGGCTGCCGGTCGCGGCGGCCGAGGACTTCACGGCCCTGCCGGGTCTGGGGGTCACGGCCGTGGTCGACGGGCGCGAGGTGCGGGTCGGCCGCGCGGAGGCCGACGCGAGCCGGGACGACGGCGCCACCGTCGTGCGGGTGGTCCGCGACGGCATCCCGGTGGGCATCCTCGCCCTCACCGACCGCCTGCGCACCGAGGCCCCCGCGACCACCGCCGCCCTCACCGCCCTGACCGGCACCCCGCCCGTCCTGCTCACCGGCGACAACGCGCACACAGCAGCCCGTGTCGCCGCCGCCACCGGCCTCACGGACGTCCGCGCGGACCTGCTGCCCGAGGACAAGGTGAAGGCCGTACGGGAACTCCAGGACAGCGGCCGCAAGGTGCTCTTCGTCGGCGACGGCGTCAACGACGCGCCCGCCCTCGCCGCCGCCCACTCCGGCGTGGCGATGGGGCGCGCGGGCTCCGACCTCGCGCTGGAGACCGCGGACGCCGTCGTCGTACGCGACGAACTCGCCACCGTCCCGGCGGTCGTACGACTGTCCCGGGCGGCCCGCCGCCTGGTCGTCCAGAACCTGGTCATCGCCGGTACGTTCATCACCGTGCTGGTCGTCTGGGACCTGGCCGGGCATCTGCCGTTGCCGCTCGGTGTCGCCGGGCACGAGGGTTCGACCGTGCTGGTCGGACTGAACGGGCTGCGGTTGCTGCGGGAGTCGGCGTGGCGATCCGGGGCGGTCCAGGACAGGGAAGGTTGATGTCGGATTCTCGCCAGCCCCGGCGCGTCCGGTGGTCGATGCTGGACGCATGCAGAAGGGGATGCACACCGACACCGAGCGCTGTCTGCGGGCCGTTCAGTCCAAGGACGCGCGCTTCGACGGCTGGTTCTTCACCGCCGTCCTGACCACCGGGATCTACTGCCGGCCCAGCTGCCCGGTCGTGCCGCCGAGGCCGGAGAACATGGTGTTCCATCCGAGCGCGGCGGCCTGCCAGCAGGCCGGTTTCCGGGCGTGCAAGCGCTGCCGCCCGGACACCACCCCCGGCTCCCCGGCGTGGAACCGGCGCGCCGATCTCGTGGCCCGCGCCATGCGGCTGATCGCCGACGGCGTCGTGGACCGCGAGGGCGTGCCCGGCCTGGCCGCCCGGCTCGGCTACAGCGCCCGGCAGATCGAACGCCAGCTGCTCGCCGAACTCGGCGCGGGCCCGCTCGCCCTGGCCCGCGCCCAGCGCGCCCAGACGGCCCGGCTGCTCATCGAGACGACGGCGCTGTCCATGGCGGAGATCGCCTTCGCGGCCGGTTTCTCCTCGGTCCGCACCTTCAACGACACCGTCCGCGAGGTCTACGCCCTCACCCCTGGCGACCTGCGCGCCCGGGCGCCGCGAGGACCCGCCGGGGGCACCCCGGGCGCCCTGTCGCTCCGCCTGCCGTTCCGCGCCCCGCTCAACCCCGACAACCTCTTCGGTCACCTCGCCGCCACCGCCGTACCCGGCGTGGAGGAGTGGCGAGACGGCGCCTACCGCCGCACCCTGCGCCTCCCGTACGGCCACGGCATCGTGGCGCTCACCCCGCGGCCCGACCACATCGCCTGCCGCCTCGCCCTCGGCGACCTGCGCGACCTGCCCGTCGCCATCAGCCGCTGCCGCCGGATGCTCGACCTGGACGCCGACCCGGTCGCGGTCGACGACCAGCTGCGGGCGGATCCTGTGCTGGCGCCCCTGGTCGACAAGGCCCCGGGCCGCCGCGTCCCGCGCACGGTCGACGAGGCGGAGTTCGCCGTACGGGCCGTGCTGGGCCAGCAGGTCTCCACGGCCGCCGCCCGCACCCACGCGGCCCGCCTGGTCACCGCGCACGGCGAGCCGGTCGACGACCCGGAGGGCGGGCTCACCCACCTGTTCCCGTCGGTGGACGCGCTCGCGTCGGTGGACCCCGAGTCGCTCGCGATGCCCCGCACCCGCCGCACGACCTTCACCACCCTCGTCGGCCGACTGGCCGACGGGTCACTGCACTTGGGTGTGGAGAGCGACTGGCCGCAGACCCGCGCCCAGCTCCTGGCCCTCCCCGGCTTCGGCCCCTGGACGGCCGACGTCATCGCGATGCGCGCCCTCGGCGACCCCGACGCCTTCCTCCCCACCGACCTCGGCATCCGCCGCGCCGCGGGCGAGCTGGGCCTGCCGTCCACTCCGGCCGCGCTCACCGCACGCGCGGCGGCGTGGCGCCCGTGGCGGGCGTACGCGGTCCAGTACCTGTGGGCGACCGACAGCCACCCGATCAACTTCCTTCCGGTGTAAGGACTTCCCATGCGACAGCACACCGTCATCGACAGCCCGTACGGCCCCCTCACCCTCGTCGCCGAGGACGGCGTCCTGTGCGGCCTGTACATGGCTGACCAGCGCCACCGCCCGGCGGAGGAGACGTTCGGGGAGCGTGACGAGACACCCTTCGGCGAGGCCGTCGACCAGCTGGCGGCCTACTTCGGCGGCGAGTTGAAGGAGTTCAGCCTCGAAGTGCGCCTGAACGGCACCCCGTTCCAGCGCACCGTCTGGGAGCAGCTCCGCCGCATCCCCTACGGCGAGACCCGCTCGTACGGCCAACTGGCCGAGGCCCTCGGCAACCCCAACGCCTCCCGCGCGGTCGGCCTCGCCAACGGCAGGAACCCCATCGGCATCATCGTCCCCTGTCACCGTGTGATCGGCGCGAGCGGCAGCCTCACCGGCTACGGCGGCGGCCTGGAACGCAAGCAGCGCCTGCTGGACTTCGAGCGCGGCGAGGCCCTGTTCTAGTCACTCAGCGTGCGCAGCAGCTCCGGCAACGCTGTGCCGATCGGCTCCCGGATCACCTCGTCGGCCCGTTCGTCGTACGGGGTCGGCTCGGCGTTGACGATGACGAGGCGGGCGCCGTGGTCGGCGGCGACCCCCGCGAGCCCGGCCGCGGGCTGTACCTGGAGACTGGTACCGACGGCGATGAACACCTGGCAGGCCTTGCTGATGGCGAGCGCCTCACCCAGCACCACCGGATCGAGCCGCTCGCCGAACATGACGGTCGCCGACTTCAGGATCCCGCCGCACTCCAGGCACGCCGGATCGTCCTCACCGGCCTCGACGCGCGCGATCGCGTCCGCCATCGGGCCGCGCGCATGACAGCCCGTGCACACGACACTGCGCGCGCTGCCGTGCAGTTCGAGCACCTTGCGGGCGGGCATCCCGGCGAGCTGGTGCAGCCCGTCCACGTTCTGCGTGATCACCCGCACCGGCACCCCGGACCGCTCCAGCTCCGCCACCGCCCGGTGCGCGGCGTTCGGCTGCGCCTGCAGCGTCCGGTTCTTCCGCCGCATCTGCCAGGAACGACGCCGGATCTCCGGATCGTTCATGTAGTACGCGTACGTCACGAGCTTCTCGGCCTCCGGATCCCGCCGCCACAGCCCGTTCGGGCCGCGGTAGTCCGGGATGCCGGAGTCGGTGGAGATGCCGGCGCCGCTGAGGAGGGCGACGAGGGGCTTGGCCATGTGATCGAGGGTAGGCGGGGAAGGGCGGGGCGGCGAACAGATAATCGGGTCGGTGGGGTGCGGCTGCTGCTAAGGTCCGCGCATGGCAAAGGTCAACGTCTCGGTCGACGCCGAACTCGTCGTTGAAACCATGGTCCTCACGGGCGTCGGCAACCCCCAGGACGCGGTCGAACTCATCCTGCGCGACTACATCCAGCGGGGTCACCGTACGGAGGCCAGGCTCGCCCAGCGCGACGAGGGGCTGCGCGAGGTCAACGCCAAGCCGCGGGACGTGGAGGGCTGACCCCCGGCCGGGTCAGCCGACCCGGTGGCCGTTCTCCAGCTCCACCGTCCCCGACCCGTTCTCCAGGGCGTCGAGGGCGGCCACCACGCGGCGGCCCGTGGCGCCGGGCAGGTGGCCGAGGAGATCCGTGGGCGCGACGAACCGCCACGACAGCAGTTCCTCCTCCTGCAGCCGGATCGCCTTGATGTCCTCCGGGCTGAGCACTCCGCCGTCGTAGAGGTACGCCACCAGCGGCGGCCGGGACGCCCCGTGCACCCAGTCCACGGCGAGCAGCCGCCCCGGCTCGCGGTCCAGGCCGATCTCCTCCGCGGTCTCGCGGCGCGCGCCCTGCCGTGGGGTCTCGCCGTCGTCGGACTCGACCGTGCCGCCCGGCAGCGCCCAGCCCTCGCGGTAGTTGGGCTCGACGAGCAGCACACGGCCCTCGCCGTCACGGAAGAGAGCGGCGGCACCGGCGAGGACGCGCGGCAGGCCCGCGATGTACGTGGCGAAGTCAGGAGTGGTCACCCTGGAAAGGGTAACCAGCGCACAGGGCCACCTTCTCCGGCGCACGACGCCCCGAACGCGCGCCCTACGCCCACGCCTGCTACGCCTCCGCCTGCGCCAGTCGCAGGGTCCGTTCCGCCAGTTCGCTGATCCGGACCCCGTCGAAGCCGAAGACCGCGCTGCGGACCGTGTCCTGAAGCGGCTCCTTCCACTGGACCGGGATCTCCTCCGCGCCGGTCAGCACACCGGCCACCGAGCCCGCCGTGGCGCCGTTGGAGTCGGTGTCCAGACCGCCGCGGACGGTCAGCGCGAGCGTCCGCGTGAAGTCGCCGTCGCCGTACAGCAGCCCGGCGGTGAGCACGGCGGCGTTCGGGATCGTGTGGATCCAGCCCAGCCCGGCGGTCTCCTCGGCCACCGTGGTGAGCGTGTCCTCCCAGGTCATCCGGGTCTCGTGGAGGGAGATGACACGGCGGACCGTGCGCGCCAGGCGGCTGCTCGCCGGGACGACGGCCAGCGCCTCGTCCAGGGCGTGCCGCACCGTGGGCGCGGTGAACGCCGCCGAGATCAGGGCCGCCGCCCACATGGCGCCGTAGACGCCGTTGCCGGTGTGCGAGAGCACCGCGTCCCGGCGGGCCAGCGCGGCCGCGCGGCGGGGCGCGCCGGGGCGGGTCCAGCCGTAGATGTCGGCGCGGATCAGGGCGCCGATCCACTCCTGGTAGGGGTTGTCGTACGTCGCCGTCAGCGGCGGCTTCAGGCCGCTGGCGAGGTTCCGGTACGCCGCCCGCTCGGCCGTGAAGGTCTGCAGATACGGCAGCCGCAGCAGCCACAGGTCGCCGACCTGCTCGGTGCTGAAGCCGAAGCCGTGGGTCTCCAGCAGGTCCAGGCCGAGGATCGCGTAGTCGACGTCGTCGTCGCGGCAGCTGCCGTGGATGCGGCCCCGGACGCACTGGCGCCACTCCGGGCGCAGTTCGAGAGCGGCCCCGCCGGGGGGCGGCTCGGGGAAGTAGTCGGTGAGGGGCAGGGCGCAGGCCTGCCGCAGGTAGTCGTCGATACGGTCCCGCGTCCACAGGTCGCCCTGCTCGACCGGTTTGCCCAGCATGTTGCCCGCGATCCGGCCCAGCCAGCCCCCCAGGACGCGGTCGGCGAGCTCTGGCTCAGTGCCCACAGGGGTCATAACTCCGGTTTACCCACTTCCGGCCACCGCCACAGGCCGTCCTCAGCCGGTTGCCAGGGCATTCCGGGGACCGGGCAGGGGCATGACGTCGGGGGTGTCCTGCGGTTAAGGTCACAGCGGCGCGACTGGCCCTGACGTGCGCGGGGCCCGGAGAGCAAGGGGAAGACAAAGTGGCTGACGCTGTGGACGGCGCCCGCGGGGTGCTCATCGCCGCGGACAAGTTCAAGGGGTCGCTGACGGCCGTACAGGTCGCCGAGCGGGTGACGGCCGGGCTGCGCCGCGTCGTGCCGGACCTCGCGGTGGAGGCGCTGCCCGTGGCCGACGGCGGCGACGGGACCGTGGACGCGGCGGTCGCGGCCGGGTTCGAGCGGCGTGAGGTACGGGTCGCGGGACCCCTGGGGCACGAGGTGACGGCCGCGTTCGCGCTGCGCGGCGACACCGCGGTCGTGGAGATGGCCGAGGCGAGCGGGCTGCAGCGGCTGCCGGCCGGGGGCTTCGCGCCGCTGACGGCGTCCACGTACGGCTCCGGCGAGCTGCTGCGGGCCGCCCTCGACGCCGGGGCGCGCACGATCGTCTTCGGGGTCGGGGGCAGCGCGACCACGGACGGCGGTGCGGGGATGCTGTCCGCGCTCGGGGCGCGCCTCCTGACGGCCGACGGGGAGCCGGTGGCGCCGGGCGGCGGGGGACTGGGCGAGCTGGCGTCCGCGGACCTGTCGGGGCTGGACCCGCGGCTTGCCTCGGTCGAGCTGGTGCTGGCCAGCGATGTCGACAATCCGCTGACCGGGCCGAAGGGCGCTCCCGCGGTGTACGGGCCGCAGAAGGGAGCCTCGCCGGACGACGTGGCGACGCTGGACGCGGCGCTGGGACACTTCGCGAAGGTGCTGGAGGAGGCCGTGGGGCCCAGGGCGGCGGAGTACGCCGGGGCGCCGGGAGCCGGGGCGGCGGGTGGCATCGGGTACGGCGCCCTGCTGATCGGCGCGCGCTTCCGGCCCGGCATCGAGGTCATGCTCGACGTGCTGGGCTTCGCGCCCGCACTGGAGCGTGCGGATCTGGTCATCACCGGTGAGGGCTCGCTGGACGAGCAGACCCTGCACGGCAAGGCTCCGGCGGGCGTCGCCGCGGCGGCACGGGCGGCGGGCAAGGAGGTCGTCGCGGTGTGCGGGCGGCTCGCGCTGACGCCGGAGGCGCTGGGGCGGGCGGGGATCAGGCGGGCGTACCCGCTGACGGAGGTCGAGCCGGACGTGGCGAAGTGCATCGCGGACGCCGGGCCGATCCTGGAGCGGACGGCGGAGCGGATCGGGCGGGACTTCCTGAGCTGAACTTCTCAATGCCGGCCGGGACAACCCAGCCCGTCCGGCGATTGAGGACGAGGCCCGTCCAGGGCCGAAGCGGGGGTCTGGGGGGGGCAGCCCCCAGCGAGGCCCGCACCGACGCCCGGCACATACAAAGCGAAGGGCCCCGAACCCAACCCGGTCCGGGGCCCCACCCAGCGGAGCGCTACGGCTGCGCCGCCCGCGCCTCGCGCCGGTTGTCGCGGAAGTTGTTCACCCGGCGGGCCGTGGCGAACAGCGGGATCACCGCGCCCATCACCAGCTGCAGCGCGCAGCCCGTCTGCAGCAGCAGCTGGCCGCTGGGGGCGCCGAAGGCCCAGGCCACCAGCAGGCCCATGCTCAGCACGATCCAGGTGAGCATCGCGCCGGCCAGGCGGCCCCGCGGCTTGGGGTACTCGACGCGGCTCACCATCAGCCATGCGGTGCCCAGGATCGCCAGCAGCGTCGCCGCGAACGGCAGCTCCAGCAGCACGATCGCGACGACCGTCAGCGCGCCGAAGGGGCTCGGCATGCCCTGGAACATGCCGTTCGTCGGCGTCACACAGGAGAATCTCGCGAGTCTCAGCACCACGGCGAGCAGGACGACGATCGCGCCGACGGCCGCCACCCGCTGGTGGGCGTCGTCGGCGACCATGCCGTACACGAGGACGAAGTACGCCGGGGCCAGGCCGAAGCTGATCAGGTCCGAGAGGTTGTCCAGCTCGGCGCCCATCGGGGAGGAGCGCAGCTTGCGCGCGACCAGGCCGTCGAACAGGTCGAAGACCGCGGCGCAGAGCATGAGGATGACCGCCGTGGCCGCGCTGTGGCGGGCCATGCCGGTTTCCTGGCTGCCGGTGAGGTGCGGGATCAGGATGCCGGTGGTGGTGAAGTACACCGCCATGAAGCCGCAGGTGGCGTTGCCCAGGGTGAGGGTGTCCGCTATCGAGAGGCGCAGAGAGAGGGGCATCTCCTCCTCTTCGTCCTCCGTCGCCGCCTCCGGGACCCAGCCCGGCTGCGTGCCGGGATCAGTCACGGTCAATGCGAGTCACCCCTGCCACGGTCTTCTGGCCGACCTCCACCGCGACCTCGACGCCCTCCGGCAGATACAGGTCGACGCGCGAGCCGAAGCGGATCAGGCCGATCCGCTCACCCTGCTCGACCTTGGTGCCCTGCGGGATGTAGGGGACGATACGGCGGGCCACGGCGCCGGCGATCTGGATCATCTCGATGTCACCGAGCTCGGTGTCGAAGTGCCACACGACCCGCTCGTTGTTCTCGCTCTCCTTGTTGAAAGCGGGAACGAAACCACCCGGGACGTGCTCGACCGACGTCACGGTCCCGGCCATCGGAGCGCGGTTGACGTGGACGTTGAGCGGGCTCATGAAGATCGCGACGCGGGTGCGGCCGTCCTTCCACGGCATGATGCTCTGCACCACGCCGTCGGCCGGCGAGATGACCCGGCCCTGGGCGATCTCACGCTCGGGGTCGCGGAAGAACCACAGCATCCCCGCCGCGAGCGCGGTGGCGGGGACGGCGACGGCCTTCGCGGCGCCGGAGCGGCGGGCGCGGGCCAGGCTGAGGGCTGCCGTGGCGACGGTCGGCAGAAGCCACGGCGATGCTCCGCGCGCGAGGCGTACGCCGACCAGGCTGTCGCGAGGTGCAGAGGTTTGGCTGTGGGGCATGGATGACCTTCGTAGCGGAATGATGCCGCGCTTCTGACGGGGGACGGCGGCTTTCCGGCGATCGTAGCGGCTAAGCGCCACAACTGGGTAAGTCAGGAAGCCGAGTCGGCGGCCGAAGAGTGCCTACGGGGTGTGATCTTCTTCTCGAAGAAAACACCCCGCTTCCGGACAATCAGCCCTGGAATCGATACTCTTCGAGCAGCCTCCGCCCGATGATCATTTTCTGGATCTCGGCGGTACCTTCACCGATCAGCAGCATCGGGGCCTCGCGGTAGAGGCGCTCGATCTCGTACTCCTTGGAGAAGCCGTAGCCGCCGTGGATCCGGAAGGCATCCTCCACGACCTCTTTGCAGTACTCGGAGGCGAGGTACTTCGCCATCCCCGCCTCAAGGTCGTTTCGCTCCCCGGAGTCCTTTTTGCGTGCCGCGTTGACCATCATGGCATGCGCGGCCTCCACCTTGGTAGCCATCTCGGCGAGCTTGAACTGGATGGCCTGGTGCTGCGCGATCGGCTTGCCGAACGTGTGACGCTGCTGGGCGTACTGGACGCCGAGCTCGAACGCACGCTGAGCGACGCCACAGCCACGCGCCGCCACATTGACGCGGCCGACCTCCACGCCGTCCATCATCTGGTAGAAGCCGCGCCCGGTGACCCCGCCGAGCACGCGATCCGCGGGAATCCGCAGGCCGTCCATGATGAGCTCGGTGGTGTCGACGCCCTTGTAGCCCATCTTCTCGATCTTGCCCGGGATGGTCAGGCCGGGGCGGACCTCACCGAAGCCGGGCTCCTTCTCGACCAGGAACGTGGTCATCGACTTGTGCGGCGCGGTGCCCTCGGGGTGACCTTCGTCACTTCGCACCAGAACGGCGACGAGGGACGACGTACCCCCGTTGGTCAGCCACATCTTCTGACCGTTCAAAATGAATTCATCCCCGTCCCGGACCGCCTTGGACGTGATGGCCGACACATCGGAGCCCAGACCCGGCTCCGACATCGAGAAGGCGCCACGGATCTCACCGGCCGCCATCTTCGGCAGGAAGTAGTCCTTCTGCTCCTGCGTGCCGTGCTGCTTGAGCATGTACGCCACGATGAAGTGGGTGTTGATGATGCCGGACACCGACATCCAGCCACGGGCGATCTCCTCGACGCAGAGGGCGTACGTCAGGAGCGACTCGCCCAGACCCCCGTACTCCTCGGGGATCATCAGGCCGAACAGGCCGAGCTCCTTGAGGCCGTCGACGATCGCCTGCGGGTACTCGTCGCGGTGCTCCAGCTCGGTGGCGACCGGGATGATCTCCTTGTCCACGAAGTCCCGGACGGTGGACAGGATCTCCCGCTGGATGTCGGTCAGACCGGCGGTCTGGGCGAGTCGCGCCATGGCTACTTCTCCTGCTCCTCGAGCTGGGGGCGGCCCGGCTGCTCGCCGCCGCGCTCCTTGATGTACGTCTCGGTGGGCACCATCACCTTGCGGCGGAACACGCAGACCAGCGTGCCGTCCTGCTTGTACCCCTTGGTCTCGACGTGGACGATGCCGCGGTCGTTCTTCGACTTCGACGGCCACTTGTCCAGCACGGTCGTCTCGCCGTAGATCGTGTCGCCGTGGAAGGTCGGCGCCACGTGCTTGAGCGACTCGATCTCCAGGTTGGCGATCGCCTTGCCGGAGATGTCCGGGACGGACATGCCGAGCAGCAGCGAGTAGACGTAGTTCCCGACGACGACGTTCTTGCCGAAGTCCGTCGTCTTCTCCGCATAGTTGGTGTCCATGTGGAGCGGGTGGTGGTTCATGGTGAGGAGACAGAAGAGGTGGTCGTCGTACTCGGTGACCGTCTTGCCCGGCCAGTGCTTGTACGTCGCCCCGACCTCGAACTCCTCGTAGGTGCGCCCGAACTGCATCGCGCTCACGCCTCCGGGATCTCGAACGTGCTGGTGCGCCGCATGCCGGCGGCGCGTCCCTTGCCCGCGATGACCAGCGCCATCTTGCGGCTGGCCTCGTCGATCATCTCGTCGCCGAGCATCGCGGAGCCCTTCTTGCCGCCCGCTTCGGACGTGTAGTAGTCGTACGCGTCCAGGATCAGCTCGGCGTGGTCGTAGTCCTCCTGCGAGGGCGAGAAGATCTCGTTGGACGCCTCGACCTGGCCCGGGTGCAGCACCCACTTGCCGTCGAAGCCGAGGGCGGCGGCGCGCTGGGCGACCTCGCGGTAGCCGTCGACGTTGCGGATCTGCAGGTAGGGGCCGTCGATCGCCTGGAGGTTGTTGGCGCGGGCGGCCATCAGGATCTTCATCAGGATGTAGTGGTAGGCGTCCGCCGGGTAGCCGGGCGGCTGCTCGCCCACGACCAGCGACTTCATGTTGATCGACGCCATGAAGTCGGCCGGGCCGAAGATGATCGTCTCGATGCGCGGCGAGGCCTGCGCGATCTCGTTGACGTTGTTCAAGCCCTGCGCGTTCTCGATCTGCGCCTCGATGCCGATCCGCCCGACCTCGAAGCCCATGGTCTTCTCGATCTGCGTCAGCAGCAGGTCCAGAGCGACGATCTGCTGGGCGTCCTGCACCTTCGGCAGCATGATGCAGTCCAGGTTCGGGCCCGCGCCCTCGACCACCGTCACGACATCGCGGTACGTCCACTCCGTCGTCCAGTCGTTGACGCGCACGACCCTCGTCTTGCCGGTCCAGTCGCCCTCGTTGAGGAACTTGACGATGGTGTGCCGCGCCTCCGGCTTGGCGAGCGGCGCGCACGCGTCCTCCAGGTCCAGGAAGACCTGGTCGGCCGGGAGGCCCTGCGCCTTCTCCAGGAAGCGGGGGTTCGAGCCCGGTACCGCCAGGCAGGAACGCCGGGGACGAAGGCGGTTGACCGTGGTCATGCGGGGACCTCCAGGGGGTCGAGCTTGTTCGCTGTGCGGATCTCGTCGACGATACGGCCGATGATCCCGGTGATGTCGAAGTCCTTCGGCGTGAAGACCGCGGCCACTCCGGCGGCCCTGAGCTGCTCGGCGTCGCCGTTCGGGATGATCCCGCCGGCGATCACCGGGATGTCGGTGGCACCGGCGTCGCGCAGCCGGTCCAGCACGTCCGGGACCAGCTGGGCGTGCGAGCCGGAGAGGATCGACAGGCCGACCGCGTGCACGTCCTCGGCGAGGGCCGCGTCCACGATCTGCTCGGGCGTCAGCCGGATGCCCTGGTAGACCACCTCGAAGCCGGCGTCACGCGCACGGACGGCGATCTGCTCGGCGCCGTTGGAGTGCCCGTCCAGGCCCGGCTTGCCGACCAGGAAACGCAGCTTGCCGACGCCGAGCTCCTGGGCGGTCAGATCCACCTTGCGGCGGACCTGGGACAGGGCGCTGCCCTGCTCGGCGGGGACGGCCACCGGCGCCGAGGAGACGCCCGTCGGTGCGCGGAACTCGCCGAACACCTCGCGCAGGGCCCCCGCCCACTCGCCGGTCGTGACCCCGGCGCGGGCGCACTCCAGGGTGGCCTCCATGAGGTTGTCGGTGCCCTTGGCGGCCTCCTTCAGCCGCTCCAGCGCCTTGCAGGGGCGGGGGTGGTTGAAGGGCGGCTGGTAGCGGGTGTCGCGCCAGTTCTGGAGCGCGGTGATGACACGGGCCTCGACCGCCGGGTCGACCGTCTGGATCGCGGTGTCCAGGTCGGCGGTCAGCGGGTTCGGCTCGGTCGTCTCGAAGATGTTGACGCCGACGATCTTCTCCTCGCCGGACTCGATCCGCGCCCGGCGCTCGGCGTGCGAGGCGACGAGCTGCGACTTGAGGTAGCCGGACTCGACGGCGGCCATCGCGCCGCCCATCTCCTGGATGCGGTCGATCTCGGCGAGGGACTCCTCGACGAGTTCGCTCACCTTCGCCTCGATCACCTTCGAGCCCTCGAAGATGTCGTCGTACTCCAGCAGGTCGCTCTCGTGGGCGAGCACCTGCTGGATGCGCAGGGACCACTGCTGGTCCCAGGGGCGGGGCAGGCCCAGGGCCTCGTTCCACGCGGGGAGCTGGACGGCACGCGCGCGGGCGTCCTTCGAGAGGGTCACGGCCAGCATTTCGAGGACGATCCGCTGGACGTTGTTCTCCGGCTGCGCCTCGGTCAGGCCGAGGGAGTTGACCTGGACGCCGTAGCGGAACCGGCGGTGCTTGGGGTTCTCGATGCCGTACCGCTCGTGGGTGATCCTGTCCCAGATGCGGCCGAACGCACGCATCTTGCACATCTCCTCGATGAAGCGGACGCCCGCGTTCACGAAGAAGGAGATGCGGCCGACGACGTCGCCCATGCGCTCCTGCGGCACCTGGCCGGAGTCACGGACGGCGTCCAGCACGGCGATCGCGGTGGACATCGCGTACGCGATCTCCTGCACCGGCGTGGCGCCCGCCTCCTGCAGGTGGTAGCTGCAGATGTTGATCGGGTTCCACTTCGGGAGGTGGGAGACCGTGTACGCGATCATGTCCGTCGTCAGGCGGAGGCTCGGCCCCGGCGGGAACACGTGCGTCCCCCGCGACAGGTACTCCTTGACGATGTCGTTCTGGGTCGTGCCCTGGAGCTTGGTGATGTCCGCACCCTGCTCCTCCGCGACGACCTGGTAGAGCGCCAGCAGCCACATGGCCGTGGCGTTGATGGTCATCGAGGTGTTCATCTGTTCCAGGGGGATGTCCTGGAACAGCCGGCGCATGTCACCGACGTGCCCGATCGGCACGCCGACCCGGCCGACCTCGCCGCGGGCGAGGATGTGGTCGGAGTCGTAGCCGGTCTGGGTCGGCAGGTCGAACGCGACCGACAGACCGGTCTGACCTTTGGCGAGGTTGCGCCGGTACAACTCGTTGGACGCCTCGGCCGTGGAGTGACCGGCGTATGTGCGCATGAGCCACGGCCGGTCCTTCTGACGCTCACTCATGTGTGCCCTCAGATGTTCCGGAAGCGGTTGATGGCGTCGAGGTGCTTGGCGCGCATCTCCTGGTCGCGCACGCCCAGGCCCTCCTCGGGGGCCAGGCAGAGGACGCCGACCTTGCCCTGGTGGGCGTTGCGGTGGACGTCGTGGGCGGCCTGGCCGGTCTCCTCCAGCGGGTAGACCTTCGACAGCGTCGGGTGGATCTTGCCCTTGGCGATGAGGCGGTTGGCCTCCCAGGCCTCGCGGTAGTTGGCGAAGTGGGAGCCGATGATCCGCTTCAGGGACATCCACAGGTAACGGTTGTCGTACTGGTGGTCGTACCCGGAGGTCGAGGCGCAGGTGACGATCGTGCCGCCCTTGCGGGTGACGTACACGCTGGCGCCGAACGTCTCGCGGCCCGGGTGCTCGAAGACGATGTCGACGTCCTCGCCGCCGGTCAGCTCACGGATGCGCTTGCCGAACCGCTTCCACTCCTTGGGGTCCTGGGTGTGCTCGTCCTTCCAGAACTTGTAGTCCTCGGCGCTGCGGTCGATGATCAGCTCGGCGCCCATCTTCCGGCAGATCTCGGCCTTCTGCTCGCTGGAGACGACACAGATGGGAGTCGCTCCGCCCGCGAGCGCGAACTGCGTGGCGTACGAGCCCAGTCCGCCGCTCGCGCCCCAGATCAGGACGTTGTCGCCCTGCTTCATCTGGGCGCCGTTGCGGGAGACCAGCTGGCGGTACGCGGTGGAGTTGACCAGGCCCGGCGCGGCGGCCTCCTCCCACGACAGGTGGGCGGGCTTGGGCATCAGCTGGTTGGACTTCACCAGCGCGATCTCGGCGAGGCCGCCGAAGTTGGTCTCGAAGCCCCAGATGCGCTGCTCGGGGTCGAGCATGGTGTCGTTGTGGCCGTCGCTGGACTCCAGCTCGACGGACAGGCAGTGCGCGACGACCTCGTCGCCGGGCTTCCAGGAGTTGACGCCCGGGCCGGTGCGCAGGACGACGCCCGCGAGGTCGGAGCCGATGATGTGGTACGGCAGGTCGTGGCGCTTGGTGAGCTCGCTGAGCCTGCCGTAGCGCTCCAGGAAACCGAAGGTGGACAGCGGCTCGAAGATCGAGGTCCACACCGAGTTGTAGTTCACCGAGGAGGCCATGACGGCCACCAGGGCCTCGCCGGGGCCGAGTTCCGGCACCGGCACCTCGTCCAGGTGGATCGACTTGCGGGGGTCCTTGTCGCGGGTCGCGAGGCCCGCGAACATCTCCGTCTCGTCCTTGTGCACGGTGATCGCGCGGTACGACTCGGGGAGCGGAAGGGCGGCGAAGTCCTCCGACGCGGAGTCGGGCGACTGGATCGCGGCCAGGATGTCCTTCATGGTCACGGTGTTGCCTCCGGCGGTGAGCGCCCTGAGGGAGGGGCGCTGAGGGTTACGTCGGTGCTGCTGAGGGATGAGGGGTGCCGTCGGTTCGGCGGGTGGTGCTTGGTTCGGCAGCGCTTTGTGGCGCGGGAGGTTGCCTGTGACGCAGGCGTCCGGGCGCGCAGGCCATCGGCTTGCGGGGACAGCCGGCGTACGAAAGGTCGCTGCACGCCGGCCGCCCGGACTCCTTCAACGTATGACACCGCGTGTCAGCTGACAAGGCACTGAGTGCCAGAAGTTGCTCTCAGATGAAATCTTTACGCAACAAATGAGCGATGATCGATCGAACGGCCCCGGAGAGGGCTCCGAAAAGGGGCCCTGACATGGCAAAACGGCCACCCGGTGGGGTGGCCGTTGTCACAGCGGGGAAGGGCGCTCAGCGGTCCTTGAGCGCCTCCTCGATGGCCCGCATGACCTCGTCCAGCGGGACGTCCGTGCGGGCGACCGTCACCAGCACCTCGCCCTGCGTGGCGACCGAGGCGGGGGCCGGCTTCGGCGCCGCGGCACGTCCTATCCCGATCCCCGCCCCGAACGTCTTGCGCACGATCGCGAAGGCGTGGTCCAGCTGGGCCTCCACGTCCCCCTGGCCGCCCGCGCGCAGCCAGCGCCGCAGCACGTGGTTGTGGGCGGTGACGACGGCGGACGCGGCGACCTCGGCGAGCAGCGGGTCGTCGCCCACGTCGTCGTGCGCGTGCTCGTCGAAGTGGCCGAGCAGATAGCGGGTGAAGAGGCGCTCGTAGCGCGCCACCGAGGCGATCTCGGCCTCGCGCAGGGTGGGCACCTCGCGGGTGAGCTTGTAGCGGGCGACCGAGATCTCCGGCCGGGCCGCGTACATCTTCATGACTTCCTTGATCCCGCGGCACACCGTGTCGAGCGGGTGCTCGTGCGCGGGTGCCGCGTTCAGCACCGCCTCGGCCCGGATCAGGGTGTCGTCGTGGTCGGGGAAGATCGCCTCTTCCTTGGAGCGGAAGTGGCGGAAGAAGGTGCGGCGGGCGACCCCGGCCTGGGCCGCGATCTCGTCGACGGTGGTCGCCTCGTAGCCCTTGGTCGCGAACAGCTCCATGGCCGCGGCCGCCAGTTCCCGGCGCATTTTGAGCCGTTGGGCGGCGGCGCGACTGCCCGCGGCACTTTCCGGCGCGTCGGGCGTGGCTGGTGTACGTGAGGACTTGGCGGGCTGGGACATGCCCCGAACGTACTGCATGCGCGCAGCTCGATGCGCAGGCCCGGGGTTTCCCCCGCCCCTGACGGGCGGGGGAGTGCCGGGCCGGGCGACCTGCGGACGGCCGCCCGGCTCCAGCAGCCCACCCCACTCCGCGCCCGTTCGGAACCAGTCACCGGGGCGGTCAGCGGCGGGCATATTCGCGGAAGCCGCGGCCCGTCTTGCGGCCGAGGCAGCCCGCGGCCACCAGGTGCTCCAGCAGGGGCGCCGGGGCGAGGCCCGGGTCGCGGAACTCGCGGTGCAGGACCTTCTCGATGGCCAGCGAGACGTCCAGACCGACCACGTCCAGCAGCTCGAAGGGGCCCATCGGGTAGCCGCCGCCCAGCTTCATCGCGGCGTCGATGTCGTCGAGGGACGCGTAGTGGTCCTGGACCATCTTGATCGCGTTGTTCAGGTACGGGAAGAGCAGGGCGTTGACGATGAATCCCGCCCGGTCGCCGCAGTCGACCGCGTGCTTCTTGATCTTCACGCAGACCTCGCGGACCGTCGAGTGGACGTCGTCGGCGGTCAGCACCGTACGGACGACCTCGACCAGCTTCATCGCCGGTGCCGGGTTGAAGAAGTGCATGCCGATCACGTCCTGGGGACGCGAGGTGGCGCGGGCGCAGGCGACGACCGGCAGCGACGAGGTGGTCGTGGCCAGCACGGCACCCGGCTTGCAGACCTTGTCCAGTGCGGCGAACAGCTGCCGCTTGATCTCCAGGTCCTCGGCGACCGCCTCGACGGCCAGATCGACGTCGGCGAAGGCGTCGTAGGAGCCCGCCGGGGTGATCCGGTCCAGGGTCTGCGCCGCCGCCTCGGCGGTCAGCCGGCCCTTGTCGACGGAGCGGGACAGCGACGTGCCGATACGGGCCTTGGCCGCCTGCGCCTTCTCCTCGCTGCGGGCGGCGAGGACGACGTCGTACCCGGCCTTCGCGAACACCTCGGCGATGCCGGAGGCCATGGTGCCGGAGCCCGCGACACCGACCGAGCGGACCGGGCGGCCGGGGACCTGAAGGTCACCGGAGAGCGGGGTCTGGGCGTCGTGGACGACGGTGGCGCTGCCCGGAGCCTCGTAGGTGTAGAAACCGCGGCCCGACTTGCGCCCCGTCAGGCCCGCCTCGCTGAGCTGCTTCAGGATCGGCGCGGGGGCGTGCAGCCGGTCGTGGGACGCGGTGTACATGGCGTCCAGGACCGTGCGCGCGGTGTCGATGCCGATCAGGTCGAGCAGGGCGAGCGGGCCCATGGGCAGGCCGCAGCCGAGCCGCATCGCGGCGTCGATGTCCTCGCGGGAGGCGTACTTCGCCTCGTACATCGCGGCGGCCTGGTTGAGGTAGCCGAACAGCAGTCCGTCGGCGACGAATCCGGGCCGGTCGCCGACCGCCACGGGCTCCTTGCCGAGCTGGATCGCGAGGTCCGTGACCGCGGCGACGGCCTGCGGCGCGGTGAGCACCGAGGAGACCACCTCGACCAGCCGCATCGCCGGGGCCGGGTTGAAGAAGTGCAGGCCCAGCACACGCTCCGGACGTGCCGAGTCGGCGGCCAGCCGCGTGACGGACAGGGCGTTGGTGCCGGTCGCCAGGATCGTCTCCGGGCGCACGATGCCGTCCAGCTCGCGGAAGATCTGCTGCTTGACCTCGTACGACTCCGGCGCCACCTCGATCACCAGGTCGGCGTCGGCCGCCGCCCGCAGGTCGGTGGAGGTGCGGACGCGGGCGAGGGCGTCCGTGCGCTCCTCCGCGGTCAGGCGGCCGCGCTCGACGGCGCGGGCGGTGGAGGACTCCAGCGTGGCGACGCAGCGCACCGCCTGGGCCTCGCTGATGTCGATGCCGACGACCTCGCGGCCGGCCTTGGCCAGGACTTCGGCGATGCCGGTGCCCATGGTGCCGAGGCCGACGACGGCAATGGTCTTGAGCGGGGACAGAGGGCTGTCGGACAGGGGAGTGGCCATCGCGGGACTCCTGGAAATGAGGTGACGACTGGGAACGCGCCCGGGTGCGCCGAAGAGGCGCACCGGGTGCGTGAGGAGTGCGGGTGATGCCGGGCTGCGAGCGCACACGCCCGGTGCCGTCACTGCGGACGTGCACACGTCCGAGGAACGGTGATGACCGACCGGCCCTGTCCCGTGGCCGAGTCGTACTGCGGTACCTGGTGTACCGAACCGACTGCTCTCGCGGCGGCTGCGTCACCAGGCCGTCGCGAGCAGGGGTGCGAGCGGGTAACTCGCTCGTCTGAGCTTAACTTGCGGGTAACGAGCACGCCAGTCCTTGTCTTTGTGATGCAGGTCCCTTGGGCCGAGATCGTTTGTACGCTCGGGTCATGGACGAGGAGTTGCGATCGCTCACGGAGCGCTTACGGCGGGAGTCCGGGGGCTCCGCGGAGTACGAGCGGCTGGTGGCGACCGGGGATCGCGACGAACTGGCCGCAGTGCTCACCGCGCCCGGGCAGCCGCTGTGGGCGAGGGAGTTGGCCGCGTTCCGACTGGGCCTCGCGGGCGACCGGCGGGCCTTCGAGTCCCTCGTCCTCCTCCTCAACCACCGCGATCCACCGCGCTGCGCCTCCGCCGCCCATGCCCTGGCCCGCCTCGGCGACCCACGCACGGCCCGCGCGGCGGCCGCGCTCGCGACGAACGAACTACGGGTGGCTTATGCCCTGCACCCCGTGCGTCTGCTCGTGGAGCTGCGGGCCCCCGAGTCCGTACCCGCCCTGATCACGACACTCCAACGCCGTCTCCGCCCGCACGACCCCTACCGCCGCGTGGCCCTCGCGTGCGTGGAGGGGCTGGGGGCACTGGGGGACGCCCGGGCCAGGCCCGTACTGAACGAGGCCGTCGCGCACCCGGCCCTGGCGGGGGCCGCGGTTGCTGCGTTGGCGCGGATTCCTGGGCAGCGGCGGGGGTGAGGGCCGCGGGTCGGCGCGGGGCGCGCTGTCCGGTGTCCGGTGACTGGTGCGGCGGGTCGGCGCCGGGCGTGCCCTCCGGTGTCCGGTGACTGGCGTGCCGGCACGTCGGGCGACTTCCGTGGGTCCGCGTGGGGCGACTCCTGCGCCTCCGCGTGCGGCGCCTGGCGCGCGTGCGCGTTCGGTGACTGGCGTGCGGCCGTGTCCCGCGCGTGCGCGTTCGCCTGCTGCGGTGCCCTCGCCCATCCGGCTCTGGGAGGGGCTGCGTTGGCGCGGTTCCTGGGCGGCGGCGGGGGTGAGGGCCGCGGGTCAGCGCGGGGCGTGCTGTCCGGTGTCCGGTGACTGGCGTGCCGGCACGTCGGGCGACTTCCGTGGGTCCGCGTGGGGCGACTCCCACGCGTGCGCGTCTGGTGACTGGCGTGCGTGTGCGTTCGTCGACTCCCGTGCGGCCGCGTCCGTCAACTCCCGTGAGTACCGCACCTCCGGCACCTCCACCCCCTCCACCTCGAACGGCTCCACCGCGCCGTCCGCGGCGAAGCCCGACCGTTCGTAGAAGCGGCGCGCGGGGGCGTTGTCCCGGAGGACCCACAGGAGCATGCGCGGGTGACCGGCGGCGCGGCAGCGGTGGAGTGATTCCCGCAGCAGGGACTGCCCGATGCCCTCGCCGTACCGCTTGGGGTCCACGTAGATCGCGTACAACTCGGCGTCGGACGTGTGGACTTCTCCGTCCCGGTAGGGGCCGTGGCAGGCCCAGCCGACGACCTCGCCGTCCTGCTCGGCGACCAGGTTCACCACACGGCCGTCGCCCTGCCCGAGGCGGGCGCGGTGGCGCGCGGCGTCCTCCGGGACGCTCAGCGCGTCGAGGTGGGACTGCGGCATCAGGCCCCGGTACGCGGTCTGCCAGCCGCCGACGCGGATCTCGGCCACCCGGTCGCAGTCGGCCAGGGTCAGCTCCCGGATGTGCACCCCCGTCATACGGCCACCACCGCGAACGCCTCGATCTCCATCAGGAACTCGGGGCGGACCAGCCCGGCCACCTGCACGGCCGACGCGGCCGGGAGTCGGTCGTCGGGTATGTGCTCGGCGCGGGCCGCGCGGATCGCGGGCATGTGCGCCATGTCCGTGACGAAGTAGGTGAGCTTGACCACGTCGTCGAACGTGGCGCCGGCCGCGGCCAGGCAGCGGCGCAGGTTCTCGAAGACCTGGCGGGCCTGGGCGGCCGGGTCGCCCGCACCGACCGGTTCGCCGCGCTCGTCGAGCGGGAGCTGTCCGGCGACGGCCACGAAACGGCCGGTGCCCATGACGACGTGCGAGTACTGCGCGGCGGCGGCGACCCCGTCAGGGGCGGGGATCCTGGTCAGCTCACTCATGCGTCCATCGTGGACCATGGGACTGACAACGCCCCCGACGGGCCCTCACCTCACGACTCAGCCACGGAAGCCCACCAGCCCGTGCAGCGTCGAACCCCGCGACTGCTCGGCGGACTTGGCGGTCAGCGGCTTCGGGTCGGGCAGCGCCGCGCACACCGCGTCGGCCTCCCCACGACCGCGCGGCACCGTGCCGTCGGTCAGGTAGGCCGCCAGGTGCCGGTCGAGGCAGGTGTTCCCGCTCAGTGTGATGCCGTGGTTGCCGCCGTTCTCCTCGACCACCAGGCTGGAACCGCGCAGCAGCCGGTGGAGCGTCGCACCGCCCTGGTACGGCGTGGCCGCGTCGTGCGTCGCCTGGAACAGCAGGACCGGCGGCACCTGGCTGTTGGCCACGTTCACCGGCCGCAGCGGCTCCGTCGGCCAGAACGCGCACGGTGCGTTGTACCAGGCGTTGTTCCAGGTCATGAACGGCGCCTCCGCGTGCACCGCCCAGTTGTCCTTGCGCCACTGCTGCCAGTCACGCGGCCAGCCGACGTCCCGGCACTGCACCGAGGTGTAGACGCTGTAGCTGTTCTCCCCGGCCGCGTCGACCGCGCCGAAGTCCTCGAACGCCTCGACCAGCGGGGCGGGGTCCTTGTCGTTGACGTACGCGGCGAACGCCTCGGCGAGGTACGGCCAGTAGCCGTTGTAGTAGCCGCCGGGCAGGAACGTGTCCTCCAGCTCGGCCGCGCCCACCGTGCCGCCCGCGGGCTTCTTCGCCAGCGCCGCCCGCATCGCGTACCACGTGGCCTCGATCCGTTCCGGGTCGGTGCCCAGTCTGTACGTGGCGTCGTGTTGGGCGACCCACGCCATGAAGGCCCGGTGCCGGTCGTTGAAGGCGTGGTCCTGCGCGAGGTTGTTGTCGTACCAGACGCCGGTGGGGTCGACGACCGAGTCGAGGACCATGCGCCGCACCCGGTCCGGGTGCAGCTTTGCGTAGACCGCGCCGAGGTAGGTGCCGTACGAGTAGCCGAGGTAGTTGATCCGCGGCGCCCCGAGGGCGCGCCGGATCCGGTCCATGTCCTGCGCGGCGCTGAGCGTGTCGATGTACGGCAGCACGCGCGCGTACTTCTTGCCGCAGGCCTCGGCGAAGGACTTCGCGCGCGTGAGGTTGGCCCGCTCGACGGCCGGGGTGGACGGCAGGGAGTCGGGGCGTACGGGGCTGACGTGGCCGGGATCGCAGTTCAGCGCCGGTTTGCTCGCGCCGACGCCGCGCGGGTCGAAGCCGACGACGTCGTACTGGGCCGCCACCGACTTGGGCAGCGCGGAGGCGACGAACCCGGCGAGGGTCCGACCGCTGCCGCCGGGCCCGCCGGGGTTGACCAGCAGCGGCCCCTGGTACTTCTGCGCGGTGTGCGGGACGCGGGACAGGGCGAGGGTGATCTTCGGCCCGTCGGGGTTCGCGTGGTCGAGCGGTACCTGCAGGGACGCGCACTGGAGCGTCGGGTAGTCGGCGGTGCCGCACTTCTTCCAGGTGAGCGTTGCGGCGGGCGGGGCGCTCGCCTGGGCGGGGACGGCCGTGAACGTCCCGGCCACCACGACGGCGGCGCCGCACAGCGCGGCTGCGCGTTTCTTCATGGGGTCCTCCCAGGACGGAGGGTCGCGGACCGCGAGTTCCGCGGCCCTCGCCGCATCGTCCCGGCAAAAGCCCCTGGAGGAACGCGTTATGCCAGTTCTTGACCCGATTGGGTCGCGAGGTGCGCTCGAACGCTCTCAGGTCAGCGAAAGTTGGGTCTGTTCGGGTATCGCCGGAGGAGCGGGCTCCGGCTCCCGGATCCGCCGGGGCATCCCCGCGCGCGTGGGGCCGATGCCGTACTCCTGGGCCAGCTCGTGCACCTGACGGGTGATCCGGCGCTGGTACCACTTGGGGGCGTAGGCGCCGTCGGCGTACAGCCGTTCGTAGCGGCGCACCAGGTGGGGGTGCTCACGGCCGAGCCAGGCCATGAACCACTCCCGCGCCCCCGGGCGCAGATGCAGCACCAGCGGGGTGACCGACGTGGCCCCGGAGGCCGCGATCGCCCGCACGGTGTCCCTCAGTTGGGCCGGGTGGTCGCTCAGGAACGGTATCACCGGCGCCATCAGCACACCGCACCCGATGCCGTGCTCGCCGAGCGTCCGTACGACGTCCAGGCGCCGCTCCGGCGCGGGCGTGCCCGGCTCCACGGTGCGCCACAGCTGGGCATCGGTGAAGCCGACAGACACCGAGATGCCGACGTCCGTCACCTCGGCCGCCTGCGTCAGCAGCTCCAGGTCGCGCAGGATCAGCGTGCCCTTGGTCAGGATCGAGAAGGGGTTCGCGTGGTCGCGCAGGGCGGTCAGGATGCCCGGCATCAGCCGGTAGCGGCCCTCCGCCCGCTGGTAGCAGTCGACGTTGGTGCCCATCGCGATGTGCTCGCCCTGCCAGCGGCGAGCGCCGAGCTGGCGGCGCAGCAGCTCCGGCGCGTTCACCTTCACCACGATCTGCGAGTCGAAGCCGAGACCGGTGTCGAGGTCCAGATAGCTGTGGCTCTTGCGAGCGAAGCAGTACACGCACGCGTGCGTGCAGCCCCGATAGGGGTTCACCGTCCACTCGAAGGGCATGCGGGAGGCCCCCGGCACCCGGTTGACGATCGACCGGGCCCGCACCTCGTGGAACGTGATGCCGGCGAACTCGGGGGTGTCGAAGGTACGAGTGGTCACCGCGTCCGCGCCGAACAGCGCGGCGTCGGCCGGGCTGTCGCCGGATCCCAGGGTGAGGTTCTCCCAGCGCATGACGCCTCCTCGGTAGCACTGGGCCCACAATAGAACATGTGTTCCCATGATCGTGCGAGCGTCACCTCCGATCGCGTGGCGAAACCCGATCGATCACTTCCGGGCCCCCGATTTGGCCGCCGGGGACCGGGGTGGTTGGCTTGCCCCAACCCCGAGAACTCAGGTGCTGGAGGAACTCCATGGCGCAGGTCGAGGCCACTACGGAACGGGTCGTCGCGGCGGACCCGGAGAAGGTGTTCGACACCCTCGCCGACTACAGCGGCACGCGCGCGAACCTGCTGCCCGAGCACTTCAGCGAGTACGAGGTGCGCGAGGGCGGCGACGGTGAGGGCACCCTCGTCCACTGGAAGCTGCAGGCCACCAGCAAGCGGGTCCGTGACTGCCTCCTGGAGGTCACCGAGCCGACCGACGGCGAACTGGTCGAGAAGGACCGCAACTCCTCCATGGTCACCACCTGGCGGGTCACCCCGGCCGGTGAGGGCGCGTCCCGGGTCGTGGTGACCACCACCTGGACCGGCGCCGGTGGTATCGGCGGCTTCTTCGAGAAGACCTTCGCGCCCAAGGGGCTCGGCCGGATCTACGACGCGATCCTCGCCAAACTCGCCGCCGAGGTGGAGAAGTAACCCAAGGGGTGACCCAAGAGGCCGGTCTCGAAAGGGTGTTGGCCTCTCACCGGTTCGAGTGGTCTCCACGCCGGGCGGTATGACGCCGTAACTCGTCGCGCTTGTTGGTAGTTGTCGCTTTTACGCGGGAATGGTGCAGCAGCGCGACGAGGGGAGCGGCACGTGGGCGGGACCACTCTGGTGCAGGACGAGCCGGTCGCGGCGACGCCCCCGCGGCTCCCGGCGCCACCGACCGCCCAGGCCGTCGAACTCGGCCCGCGCCGGGTGCGGTTGGTCTTCTTCGCGCTGATGCTCGCGCTGCTCCTCGCCGCCCTGGAGCAGATGATCGTCGCCACCGCGCTGCCGAAGATCGTCGGCGAACTGCACGGCCTGGACAAGATGTCCTGGGCGATCACCGCCTATCTGCTCACGGCCACCGTAGGACTGCCGATCTACGGCAAGCTCGGCGACCTGCTCGGCCGCAAGGGCGTCTTCCAGTTCGCCATCGTCGTCTTCGTCGTCGGCTCAGCCCTCGCGGGCCGCGCCCAGACCATGGACCAGCTGATCGCCTTCCGCGCGGTGCAGGGCGTCGGCGCGGGCGGCCTCATGATCGGCGTCCAGGCGATCATCGCGGACATCGTGCCGCCCCGGCAGCGCGGCAAGTTCATGGGGCTGATCGGTGCCGCCTTCGGCCTCGCCTCCGTCGCCGGACCGCTGCTCGGCGGCTACTTCACCGACCACCTCTCCTGGCGCTGGTGCTTCTACATCAACGTGCCCTTCGGCCTGGTCACCATGGCCGTCGTCGCCGTCGTCCTCAAACTCCCCACACCCCAGGCCAAGCCCCGGCTCGACATCCCCGGCGCGCTGCTGCTCACCGTGGCCTCCACCTGCCTGGTGCTGCTGACCAGCTGGGGCGGCACCGAGTACGCCTGGACCTCCCGCGTCATCCTCGGACTCACCGCCGCCGCCGTGGCCGCCACCGTGCTGTTCCTCGTCGCCGAGCACTTCGCCGCCGAACCCCTCATCCCGCTGAGGCTGTTCCGCGACTCGGTCTTCAACGTCACCGGCCTGGTGGGCCTGGTGGTCGGCGTCGCGCTGTTCGGCACCGCCAGCTATCTGCCGACCTTTCTGCAGATGGTGGACGGAGCCAGCGCCACCGAGTCCGGGCTGCTGATGCTGCCGATGATGGGCGGCATCGTCGTCGCGTCGATCACTTCCGGGCAACTCATCAGTGCCACCGGCCACTACAAGGCCCACCCGATCCTCGGCAGCGCCCTCTCCGTCGTCGGCATGTGGCTGCTGTCCCGGCTCGAAGCCGACACGCCCCGGCTGCACTACAGCGTCTGGATGGCCGTGCTCGGCGCCGGGATCGGCATGGTGATGCCGGTGCTGATCCTCGCCGTGCAGAACTCCGTGCGCCCCGCCGACCTCGGCACCGCCACCAGCGCCAACAACTACTTCCGGCAGATCGGCGGCAGCGTCGGCGCCGCCGTCTTCGGCACCCTCTTCGCCGACCGGCTCACCGACGCCCTCGCCGACCGGCTGCCCCCGCGCGCGGGCGCCGCCCTGCCCGACGCCGAGTCCATCACCCCGCAGGCCGTCCACGCACTGCCCCCGGCGCTGCGCGACGGCTACGTCCAGGCCTACGCCGACGCCATGCCGAGGATCTTCCTGTACCTCGTGCCCGTGCTCGTCGTCGGCCTGCTCCTGACGTTCTTCCTCAAGGAGAAACCCCTGGTGACCCACCACACCCCCGAGACGGACACCGCGCCGGTGAACGCCCGCATCCCGCAGGCCCGTTCGCCGTACGCCGCCGGAATCGCCGTCTGCGGAACGGTGCAGCACCCCGACGGGACCGTCCTCCCGCGCGCGGCCCTCACTCTCATCGACGTCGCCGGACAGCAGATCGGCCGGGGCGCCAGCGGCGACGACGGGCGCTACGCGCTGGCCACGCCGGGCTCCGGCTCCTACGTCCTGATCGCGGCGGCGGGCGGCCACCAGCCGCAGGCCGTCTCCGTGACCGTCGGCGAGCGCCCCGTCGAGCTGGACGTCGTCCTCGGCGGCGCCGGACGCCTCGCCGGAAGCGTGCTCACCGCCGACGGCACGCCCGTACGCGACGCCACCGTCACCCTCACCAACGTGCACGGCGAAGTCGTCGCCGGCACCCGCAGCGGACGCGAGGGCGGCTACGTCATCACCGAACTGGTCGCCGGTGAGTACACCCTCGCCGCCGGCGCGCCCGCGTTCCGCCCCGCCGCCCTCCCCGTCACCGTCCAGGCCGCCCGCGAGACCCGCCAGGACATCGAACTCGCCGGTGGCGCCGTGCTGCGCGGCACCGTCCGGGCGAGCGGCGGGCGGCCCGTGGAGGACGCGCGCGTCACCCTGCTGGACGCGGCCGGCAACGTCGTCGACACCCTCACCACCGGGCCCGACGGCACGTTCCGGTTCGTCGACCTGTCCTCCGGCGAGTACACGGTCATCGCGGCCGGGTATCCGCCTGTGGCCACCGTGCTCCACGTGGCGGGCGGGGGACGCACGGAACGGGACCTCCAGCTGGGCCACGAGGACTGAGCCGCCCGGGGGCGCTCGACCGTGCGCCCGCGCGCCCGGGGCATCAATTCCCGTATTGCCGCACATCGCGTACGGCCGCGCCGTACGGTGGTGACCGGGGCACAGATCTTGCACAGTCGTGGGGAGAGAGGGCCTGGGCCATGGAGCATGGCACCGACCGGGAAGCAGCTCCCAGCCATCGGGCCGGAAGCGGTGCGCCGGCGGGACGGGTCCCGCTGGCCGTGGTCGTGGTGGACCGCGAGGGCCTGGTCTCCCACTGGAGCACCGGCGCGCGGCGGCTGTTCGGCACCGCCAAGGAGTCCGCGATCGGCCGCCCGGTGAGCGACCTGCTGCCCGTCTCCGGCGCGCTGCCCGTGGACCAGGAGGACTCCCCGTACGGGCCCTACGGGGCGTACGACGGTCTCGGCCCGGACCTCGGGGCCTCGATCGGCGGTGGGCTGTCCTACCCGGCGGCGGGCAGTGCCCGCGTCACCGTGCCCGACGGCGACCGGGTCGACGTGCTGTGGTGGGCGTACCCGCTGGTGGGTCCCGGCGGGGAGCGGCTGCTGGTGCTCGCCGCCGACGCGGCCGCGCTGCGCCCGCACGAGACGGACGAGGACGGGGCCGTCGAGCGGATCGCACCGGCCTTCGCCCTGCACACCGACTTCCCCGGAGCCGACGAACTGGCCCGCAGGCTTCCCGAGATCCTGCCCAGCATGAGCGTCGAGGAGAGCGCCCGGATCGTCGCGCAGGTCCTCGAACTGGGCTATCCGATCCTGGAGTTCAGCCAGAACGACCGCGTGCCGGTCACCCCCGACTGGGGTGTGCCCCGGCGCGCCGAGCGCAGGGCACGGCGGGAGCGGCTCGTCCGGGCCATGGCCGCGGGTGAGCCCGTACCCAAGGAACTCCAGGACGAGGGCGAGGACCTGGAGTACGCGGCCGTACGCGAGCGCCTGGAGTTCCTCAACGAGGTCAGCGGCAAGATCGGCACCTCGCTCGATCTGGCGCAGACGATCGTCGAGGTCAGCAAGGCCGTCGTACCGCGCTTCACCGATGTCGCCGGCACCTATCTGCGCGAACAGGTCGTCGCGGGCGAGGGCTTCCCGGACGGTGTGCCGGACACCACCACCATGTGGCACCGGGTGGCCGTCGAGCACACCGACGAACCCGGCCGCTGGGACGACGTCGTCCCCGTCGGTGAGGCCATGCCGTTCCCGGCGCACACACCGTTCTTCCAGTGCATGACCACCGGCGAACCCGTCCTGGTGCCCCGGATCAGCGAGCAGATGGGCCACGCCATCGCCTCGCAGTTCGAGAAGCGGGACATCCGGCCGCTGATCACGGGCCGCAGCATGCTGGTCGTACCGCTGAAGGCACGCAATGTGGTGCTCGGCTTCATGATCCTGCTGCGGCATCCGGAGCGCGCCGAGTTCAACGACATGGACCGCGTCACCGGCGCCGAACTCGCCGCCCGCGCGGGCCTCGTGCTCGACAACGCGCGCATGTACACCTACCAGGAGAGCGTCGCCGAGACCCTCCAGGACAGCATGCTGCCGCACATCCCGCCGCGCATGGCGGGCTGCGACATCGCCACCCGCTATCTGCCCGGCACCCTGCTCGGGCGGGTCGGCGGCGACTGGTTCGACTCGGTGAAACTGCCCGGCGCGCGCACGGCGCTCGTCGTCGGCGACGTCATGGGGCACGGGCTCAACTCGGCCGCCATGATGGGCCAGTTGCGTACGGCCGTACAGACCATGGCCGCCCTCGACCTGCCGCCCGCCCAACTGCTGCGCAACCTCGACGACCTCGCCCAGCGGCTCGGCGACACCTACCTCGCGACCTGCCTGTACGCCGTGTACGACCCGATCGCGAGCGAGCTGCGCATCGCCAACGCGGGCCACATTCCACCCGTGCTGGTCCGTGCCGAGGACGGGCGCAGCGAGCTGCTCGACCTGCCCACCGGCGCCCCCATCGGCATCGGCGGCGTGCCGTTCGAGGCGGTACGCGTGCGCGTGGCGCCCGGTGACCGGCTGGTGATGTGCACCGACGGGCTGGTCGAGGTGCGCGGCGAGGACATCGGCGTCGGACTCGCCACGCTGTGCGAGTCGGCCGCCCACCCGGCCGCGTCCATGGACGACGCCTGCGACACCATCATCCGCGCCCTCAACACCCGCGGCGGCCGCAAGGACGACGTGGCCCTGCTGATGGCCCGACTGGGCGGCATCGAGCCCGACGACGTCGCGGAATGGCGGTTCACCCTGGACGCGGCCGAGGTGGGCCGGGCCCGTGCGGTGGTCCGCGAGCAGCTGCACGAATGGGGTCTGGCGAAGCTGGCCGACAACGCCGAGCTGATGGTCAGTGAACTGGTCACCAACGCCGTACGGCACTCCCACCGCGGGCCGGTCGAACTGCGCCTCGTGCGCGGCGACACCCTGCTGTGCGAGGTGGACGACGACGATCACGACCTGCCGACGCTGCGCAGCGCCGGGCCCGGCGACGAGACCGGACGCGGACTGCGTGTGGTGAGCACCCTCGCGCGCGAGTGGGGCGCCAGCCGTACCGGGGCGGGCAAGACCGTCTGGTTCGAACTCACGCTGCCGCGCCGCTGACGCGGTCCAGCAGGGGCGGCGTACGCCGGTCGAACGCGCCGTGAAGGTCTGCGCGTGCGCTCTCCGTGTTCTTGTGACCGCGCGCCGGGCGCGATAGACCGTACTGGCCCGTCACTCGCGGCGGGAAATCGACGTCGGACCAGGGGAGTTGGCCATGAGCGTGACGAGTCGGTACCGGGAGGCCTGGGAAGGGTTCTGGCGCGAGGCGCCCGGTGAGCAGGGCTCCGTGTTCTGGGACGCCGAGCCCGCGCTGACCGCCGGACGGCATGTCGCCCTGTTCGAGCCGCACCTGGCCGACCCCGGGCTGCCGATGGTCGACCTGGGCTGCGGCAACGGCACCCAGACCCGTTTCCTCACCGGCCGTTTCCCGCGCGTGGTCGGCGTCGACCTGTCCGAGGCGGCCGTCGCGCACGCCGAGCGGGCGGACCCGGCGGGGCAGGCGACGTACCGCGTGCTGGACGTCGCCGACAGGACCGAGACGGAGGCCCTGCACGCGCAGCTCGGCGACGCCAACGTGTACATGCGCGGCGTACTGCACCAGTGCGAGCCCGCCGACCGGCAGCCGCTGGTCGACGGGATCGCGACGCTGGTCGGCGAGCGCGGCCGGGTCTTCCTCGTCGAACTTGCCGAGGCAGCCAAGCTCGTCCTGCGGGGCCTGGCCCAGCGCCCGGACGGCCCGCCCGCCAAGCTCGCCCCGGTCTTCCGGCACGGCATCGCGCCCGGCGAGGTCGCCGACGCCGCGGTGCCCGAGTTCCTGACCGCGGCGGGCCTCACCGTGCTGGCGAGCGGTGAGCTGCCGCTGACGACCACGGAGTCCGGTCCGGACGGCAATCGGATCGAGCTGCCGTCGAAGTGGCTGGTGGCGGGCCGCACCGCCTGACGCGGGCCCCGCACGGCAGCGGGCCGGGGCGCGTGTGGCAGTACGCCGACGTGCCCGACATGGCGGCTGCCGGCGCTGACGCCGGGGTGGGTCGCGTCGAGCAGCTGACGCGGCCCGTCTCCCGCAGGGACGCGCCCGCCCTGCGCAGGGTGCCAACGCCGCATCACGACATCGGGGGCCTGCTCGCGCCGTTACGGGGGCGGGCACGCGAACGAGCCTGACGGTGCTCGCGGCGCCCGACACCGACGGAGCGGCCGGTGCGCGGCCCGCATCCTGGTCGGGCGTCGCATCTCCGCGTAACGTGACGCACCATGAAGATCCTCATCAGCGCCGACATGGAGGGCGCCACCGGTGTCACCTGGCCCGCCGACGTGCTGCCCGGGACACCCCAGTGGGAGCGCTGCCGGTCGATGTTCACCTCGGACGTGAACGCCGCCGCGCTCGGGTTCTACGACGGCGGCGCCGACGAGGTACTCGTCAACGAGGCGCACTGGACCATGCGCAACCTGCTGCTGGAGGAACTCGACGAGCGGGTGCAGATGCTCACCGGCCGGCACAAGTCGCTGTCGATGGTCGAGGGCGTGCAGCACGGGGACGTGGACGGGATCGCGTTCGTCGGCTACCACGCGGGCGCCGGCGCGGAGGGCGTCCTCGCGCACACCTACCTCGCCAACTCCATCACCGGCGTGTGGCTGAACGACGTACGGGCCGGCGAGGGGCTGCTGAACGCCCATGTCGTGGCCGAGTACGGGGTGCCCGTGGTGCTGGTGACCGGCGACGACGTCGCCTGCGAGGACGCGCTCGGGTACGCGCCCGAGGCGCTGAAGGTCGCCGTGAAGGACCATGTGTCGCGGTACGCGGCCGTGTGCCGTACGCCCGCCAGGACCGCCGCCGACATCCGGGCCGCCGCCAAGGAAGCCGCCGCGCTGGCGGTGCGGTACGAGCCGGTCGCGTCCGGACCGTACACCGTCGCGGTCGAGTTCGACGCCGAGCACCTGGCCATGGCGGCGACCGTGGTGCCGGGCGTCGACCGAATCGGGGAGCGGAAGGTGGCGTACACCTGCGCGACCATGTACGAGGGGATCCGCACCTTCAAGGCGGTCACCACTGTCGTCTCGGCCGCCGTGGAGGAGCAGTATGGCTGATCAGCGGGCGCTGGACGAGGTCGTGGAGTTCACTTCCGACCTCATTCGTATCGACACCACCAACCGGGGCGGCGGCGACTGCCGGGAGCGGCCCGCCGCCGAGTACGCGGCGGAGCGGCTGGCCGGGGCGGGCCTGGAGCCGACGCTCCTGGAGCGCACCAAGGGGCGGACCAACGTGGTCGCCCGCATCGAGGGCACCGACCCGTCCGCCGACGCGCTGCTCGTGCACGGGCATCTGGACGTCGTCCCCGCCGAGGCCGCCGACTGGAGCGTGCACCCGTTCTCCGGAGAGGTCCGGGACGGGGTCGTCTGGGGCCGGGGCGCGGTCGACATGAAGAACATGGACGCGATGATCCTCGCCGTCGTGCGGTCCTGGGCCCGGGAGGGCGTACGGCCCCGGCGGGACCTCGTCATCGCGTTCACCGCCGACGAGGAGGCCAGCGCCGAGGACGGGTCCGGCTTCCTCGCCGACCAGCACGCCGTGCTGTTCGAGGGCTGCACCGAAGGCATCAGCGAGTCCGGGGCGTTCACCTTCCACGACGGGGCGGGCCGCGAGATCTACCCGATCGCGGCCGGTGAGCGCGGCACGGGCTGGCTGAAGCTGACCGCGCGCGGGCGGGCCGGGCACGGCTCCAAGGTCAACGGCGAGAACGCGGTGACCCGGCTGGCCGCCGCCGTCGCGCGGATCGGCGCGCACGAGTGGCCGCTGCGGATCACCCCGACCGTCCGGGCGGCGCTCACCGAACTCGCCGCGCTGTACGGCGTCGACACCGACCTCAAGGACGTCGACCGCCTGCTGGAGAAGCTCGGCCCGGCCGCGAAGCTCGTCGAGGCCACCGTCCGCAACAGCGCCAACCCGACCATGCTGAACGCCGGTTACAAGATCAACGTCATTCCGGGCGAGGCCGTGGCGTACGTCGACGGACGCTGTCTGCCGGGCGGCGAACAGGAGTTCCGCGACACCCTCGACCTGCTCACCGGGCCGGACGTGGAGTGGGAGTTCGACCATCGCGAGGTCGCGCTGCAGGCGCCGGTCGACTCGCCGACGTACGCCAGGATGCGGGCGGCCGTCGAGGCGTTCGCGCCCGAGGGGCACGTCGTGCCGTACTGCATGTCGGGCGGCACCGACGCCAAGCAGTTCTCCCGGCTCGGCATCACCGGCTACGGCTTCGCGCCGCTGAAGCTGCCCGAGGGCCTCGACTACCAGGCCCTCTTCCACGGCGTCGACGAGCGGGTGCCCGTCGAGGCGCTGCACTTCGGCGTCCGCGTCCTCGACCGTTTCCTGCGGGACGCCTGACCACATGGGGGAGAACGTGCAGACCCTGCCGTACGGTTCCTGGCCCTCGCCCATCGACGCGGCCCTCGCCGCCGCGCACGACGGGCACCCGGAGTTCGTGGGCTTCGTCGGCGACGAGGCGTGGTGGACCGAGCCACGGCCCACCGAGGGCGGCCGGCGCACACTGGTGCGGCGGCACGCCGACGGCAGGGAGGTGTCCGTGCTGCCCGCGCCGTGGAACGTGCGCAGCCGGGTCATCGAGTACGGCGGACAGCCCTGGGCCGGTGCCCTCGTCGACGGCCGCCCCCTCGTGGTGTTCGTGCACTTCGCCGACCAGCGGCTGTACCGGTACGAGGAGGGCGCCGAGCCGCGTCCGCTGACGCCCGTCTCGCCGGTCGGCGGCGGGCTGCGGTGGGTGGATCCGCAGCTGCGCGTGGAGCGCGGCGAGGTGTGGTGCGTGCTGGAGGAGTTCACCGGCGACGGACCCACCGACGTGCGGCGCGTCCTGGCCGCCGTGCCGCTGGACGGCTCCGCCGCCGAGGACCGGGACGCCGTACGCGAACTCAGCGACGACCGGCACCGGTTCGTCACCGGGCCCCGCCTCTCGCCGGACGGGCGGCACGCGGCGTGGCTCGCCTGGGACCATCCGCGGATGCCGTGGGACGGTACGGAGCTGGTGCTCGCCGAGGTGACGGACGACGGCACGCTCGCCGTGCCCCGCACGGTCGCCGGTGGCCCCGAGGAGGCCGTCGCGCAGGCGGAGTTCGCCGCCGACGGCTCCCTGCTGTACGTCAGCGACCGCACCGGCTGGTGGAACCTCTACCGCGACGGCCGGCCGCTGTGCCCGCGCGAGGAGGAGTTCGGCGGGCCGCTGTGGCGCATCGGCCACCGCTGGTTCGCGCCGCTGGACAGCGGGCTCGTCGCCGTCGTGCACGGCCGGGGCGCCACCGCCCTCGGCATACTCGACCCCGAGACCGGCGAGGTCGTCGACGCGGCCGGTCCCTGGACCGAGTTCGCGCCCGCCCTCGCGGTGCACGGCGAGCGCGTCGTGGCCGTCGGGGCCAGCCCGCGCAGCGCCTACGAGGTGGTCGAACTGGACGCCCGTACCGGCCGCGCGAGGGTGATCGGCGCAGAGCACGACGACGTGGTGGACCCGGCGTACTACCCCGAACCGCAGATCCGCACCTTCACCGGACCCGCCGGACGCGAGATCCACGCGCACGTCTACCCGCCGCACAACCCCGGCTGCGTCCCGCCCGGCGCCGAGCTGCCGCCGTACGTCGTCTGGGCGCACGGCGGGCCGACCGGCCGCGCCCCGCTCGTCCTCGACCTCCAGATCGCCTACTTCACCTCGCGCGGCATCGGGGTGGCCGAGGTCAACTACGGCGGCTCGACCGGCTACGGGCGGGAGTACCGGGAGCGGTTGCGCGAGCAGTGGGGCGTCGTCGACGTCGAGGACTGCGCGGCCGTCGCGCTGGCCCTCGCCGAGGAGGGCACAGCCGACCGCGACCGGCTCGCCGTGCGCGGCGGCAGCGCGGGCGGCTGGACCGCGGCCGCGTCGCTCGCCATGACCGACGTCTACGCCTGCGGCACGATCATCTACCCGATCCTCGACCTCACCGGCTGGGCGTCGGGGGAGACCCACGACTTCGAGTCGCGGTACCTGGAGAGCCTGGTCGGACCGCTCGCCGAGGTGCCCGGCCGGTACGCGGAACGCTCGCCCGCCGAGCACGCCGACCGGATCACCGCGCCCTTCCTGCTGCTCCAGGGCCTGGACGACGTGATCTGCCCGCCCACCCAGTGCGAGCGGTTCCTCGTACGGATGGCGGGGCGGCACGTGCCGCACGCGTACATCGCCTTCGAGGGCGAGGGGCACGGATTCCGCCGGGCCGACACCATGATCCGCGCGCTGGAGGCGGAACTGTCCCTGTACGCCCAGGTGTTCGGGCTCACTCCGCCCGGTGTCCCGACGCTGGAGCTGTCCAAGTGAAGGAGCTGGTACGACCGCTCCGGCTGGCCCCCGGGGCCCGGGTGGCCGTCGTCGCGCCGAGCGGGCCGGTGCCCGAGGAGCGGTTGCAAGCAGGGCTCGACGTGCTGCGCGGCTGGGACCTCGACCCGGTGGTGGCGCCCCATGTGCTGGACCGGCACGGCGAGTTCGACTACCTGGCGGGCACGGACGCCGACCGGGCCGCCGACTTCCAGGCCGCCTGGTGCGACCCGTCCGTGGCCGCCGTGCTGTGCGCCCGCGGCGGGTACGGGGCGCAGCGGATGGTCGACCTGCTCGACTGGGACGCGCTGCGGGCGGCCGGACCGAAGGTGTTCGTCGGCTTCAGCGACATCACCGCGCTGCACGAGGCGTTCGCCACCCGGCTCGGCCTGGTCACCCTGCACGGGCCGATGGCGGCCGGTGTCGACTTCCTCAAGAACGCGCGGGCGCAGGACCACCTGAAGGCCACCCTCTTCACGCCGGAGACGGTCCGCACGATCGCCTCCGGTGGCGGCGCGCTGGTGCCCGGGCGGGCGCGGGGCGTCACGTTCGGCGGCTGTGTGAGCCTGCTCGCCGCCGACCTCGGCACGCCGTACGCCCGCGGCGGTGCCCGGGGCGGGCTGCTGATGATCGAGGACGTGGGGGAGGAGGCGTACCGTCTGGACCGGATCCTGACCCAACTCCTGCGCGCCGGATGGCTCGACGGGGTCGCGGGGATCGCCCTCGGCTCGTGGCTCGGCTGCGGACCGTACGAGAAGCTGCGCCGGGTGTTCGCCGACCGGCTGGGCGGGCTCGGGGTGCCGGTGGCGGAGGAGTTCGGGTTCGGGCACTGCGAGGGGGCGTTGACGGTTCCGTTCGGGGTGAGGGCGGAGCTGGACGCGGAGGCGGGGACGCTGACGCTGGAGAAACCGGCGCTGCGCTGAATCTCCGTCAATTTCGAATGCAGAAACCGTTGTCACGGTGATTGACCGTGCGTGACACGTGTCACAGCATGGCAACCGGCCAGTACTTACTGGTCGGTATCCGGGTTGTCCTCAGCGTGGAGGTCTCGTGTCCCGACGTGTGCCCAGATCCCGTGCCGCCCTCGCCGCCGCTCTCGGCGCCGCGCTCACCGCACCCCTCGCACTCACCGCCCCCGCCACCGCCGCGACCGGCCAGTACACCGTCACCGCCCTGAAGTTCACCGTCCAGGCGGGCGGCCGCACCTGCACGATCGACGCCGACCTCTACCGGCCCGCGGGCGTGGACAGCGCCCACCCCGCCCCCGCCGTCCTCGCCACCAACGGCTTCGGCGGCAGCAAGAACGACGGATCCACCGGCGCCATCGGCCGGAACTTCGCCCAGCGCGGCTATGTCGGGCTCGTCTACTCCGGACTCGGCTTCGGCCGTTCGGGCTGTCTCATCTCGCTCGACGACCCGGCCATCGACGGGAGGGCCGCCTCCCAGCTGCTGGACTTCCTCGCGGGCAAACGCGCCGCCGACGACGGCACCAGCGCCGACTTCGTCACCCTGGACCGGCCCGGCGACCCGCGCGTCGGGATGATCGGCGGCTCCTACGGCGGGGCCGTCCAGCTCGCCACCGCCTCCGTCGACCACCGTGTCGACGCGCTCGTGCCCATGATCACCTGGAACGACCTGGCGTACTCGCTCGCCCCGAACAACGCCGTCGGCGCCGGAAGGGTGCCCGGCGTCTTCAAGTGGCAGTGGACCAACGGCTTCTACCTCATCGGCGAGGGCCAGCCGCTGCTCCAGCCGAGCCTCGACCCGTCCCGCATCAACTCCCTGGCCTGCCTGCACTTCGTCACCCAGGCCTGCGACACCGTGCGCACCCTCAACTCCGGCCGCTACCCGCCCGACCGGACCGAGGAACTGCTCGACTACGCCCACAGCGTCTCCCCGGTCTCCTATCTGCACCGGGTCCAGGCACCGACCCTGCTGGTCCAGGGGCAGGCCGACAGCCTGTTCAACCTCAACGAGGCGACCAGGACGTACAAGACGCTCAAGGCCCAGGGCACGCCGGTGAAGATGATCTGGCAGTCGTGGGGACACAGCGGCGGCACCGGCGACCCGGCGGACGGCGAGCTCAACCTCGGGGCGGGCAACCTGGAGACCAGTTACGTCGGCAAGCGGATCCTGGCCTGGTTCGACCGCTATCTGCACAAGAGGACGGCCGTCGACACCGGGCCCGCCTTCGCCTACTACCGGGACTGGGTCAGCGACCCCGGCAGCCGGTACGCCACCGCCGACCGGCTGCCCGGGCTCGGGCAGAAGCTGTACCTCTCCGGCGACGGCAAGCTCGTCGACAACCGCAGGAAGGTCGAGCGGGGGAGCCGGACGTACACCAACTGGCTGATCCCCACGAGCCATTCGGAGAGCGCTCTGGCCGGGATGCTCGGGCTGCCGGACCCGGCGCCGTACGACACCAAGGGCACCTACCTCGGCTGGACCAGTGAGCCGCTCGCGCGGGCCGTGGACGTCGTGGGTGAGCCCAGGGCCACGCTGAAGGTGCTCTCGCCGAAGGCCGGGCGGACGCAGGCCTCGGGGGACGCGGCCGACAAGCTGGTGCTGTTCGCCAAGCTGTACGACGTCGCCCCGGACGGCACGCAGACGCTGGTGCACCGGCTGGTCGCGCCGGTCCGGGTGCCGGACGTACGCAGGCCGTTCACCGTGACGCTGCCGGGGATCGTGCACCGGTACGAGCAGGGGCACCGGCTGCGGTTCGTGATCGCGGCGAGTGACGGGGCGTACTTCGGCAACCGGGGGATCAAGCCGGTGACCGTGGTGAGCGCGCCCGGCGACACCGGGGTGCTTCAGCTGCCGGTGGTCCGCGACTGACGCCGCCCGCGGCCGGCCGTAGGGTGGCGGGATGCCGCACATCGCCTCCCGCCACCTCGCCGAGGGCCCCCGCGTGGGCATACGCCACTTCACCCACGAGGACGGCGCCGAGTTCACGGCACGGGTCCGGGAGAGCAAGGATCTGCACCAGCCGTGGCTCTTCCCGCCGGACACCGCCGCGGCCTACGCCCGCTATGCCGGCCGGTTGATCGAGGACCCGACGAAGGCGGGGTTCCTGGTCTGCGAGACGGCCACGGGCGCCCTCGCCGGATACATCAACATCAACAACATCGTCGGCGGCGCCTTCCAGAGCGGTGCTCTCGGATACGGCGCCTTCGCGCACGCCGCCGGGCGGGGCCTGATGCGCGAGGGCCTGAACCTGGTGATCGACCACGCCTTCGGGCCGATGCGGCTGCACCGGCTGGAGATCAACGTGCAGCCGGGCAACACCGCGTCCATCGCCCTGGCCCGCGCCTGCGGATTCCGCCCGGAGGGCTTCTCGCCGAACATGCTCTACATCGACGGCGCCTGGCGGGACCACGAGCGGTGGGCGCTCACCGTCGAGATGCGGGCTTGCGGTCGATCTACCTGAGTGCTGTGGCGGCGACGCCTCGTACGGCGTCGGGAAGAACGCCGCGCATGCGGAACATCGTGGTGATCGACGCCCCCTCCAACCTGGACCTGCTCCCGCCCGATCCCGGCACCGTGTCCGGCTGTTACAAGCGAGGCGGGCTTCGAGGCGGCCGACCCGCGGAGGCAGCAGCTGGGGCGGGGAGACGCGGCGTTACACGGGGTTGCGCACGGGTACCCGGCGGGCATGGACCGCATGGATCATCTGGAGCACCTGGACAAGCATCTGGTCGACGAGCTGGCACAGGTCGCGCGGGAGACGATCCGCGACGAACTGCGGGAGCAGACGCGCAAGCAGCGCCGCAAGGCCACGCTGTACGCCGCGTCCGGGGCCGTCGCCCTGTACGCGGGCGCCGCCGTCGCCCTCGCGGTCGGCCTGGCGCTCGCCGCCGCCCTGCCGGGCTGGGCCGCCGCGCTGATCACCGCGGCGATCCTCGGTGTCGTCGCCTACCTGCTGCGCGGCGCCGCCCGGCCGCACGCCGCCGGGACGCCGCACGGGCGCGCCGAGCTGGCGGCGGACCGGGACCGCGCGCACGGCGCCGCCCCGCCCGCCGGTCCGCCCGGCGGACTCAGCAACGCGTCGTACCCGTCGGTGCGGCCCCTCCCGCCGCCCCCGGCGGGCGCGGACACGCCGGGCACGCTGCCGCCGCCGGACCGCATCGACCCCGAGAACCCGCACCACCGGGCGTGATGCGGGGTGCGCACATCGATCGGACGGGGCAGGGCCGTCGTCGTGACCGGAGCCACCGCCGGGGTGGGCCGGGCCACGGCGGTGGCCTTCGCCGCGCGGGGTGACCGGGTCGCCCTGCTGGCCCGCGGGCGCGAGGGGCTCGCCGCGGCGGCGGACGAGGTGCAGCGCGCCGGCGGTGAGGCGCTCGTCGTGCCGGTCGACATGGCCGACGCCAAGGCCGTCGACAACGCCGCCGAGCAGGTCGTGGACGCCTTCGGGCGGATCGACGTATGGGTCAACAACGCCTTCGCCGGAGTGTTCGCGCCGTTCACGGAGATCACGCCGGACGAGTACCGGCGGGTGACCGAGGTGACGTATCTGGGCTATGTGTTCGGTACGCGGGCCGCGCTGCGGCACATGCTGCCCCGGGACCGGGGCACGATCGTGCAGGTCGGTTCGGCGCTGGCGTACCGGGGGATCCCCCTGCAGTCGGCGTACTGCGGGGCCAAGCACGCGATCCAGGGGTTCAACGAGTCGCTGCGGTGCGAGCTGCTGCACCAGGGCAGCGGGGTGCGGACGACGATGGTGCAGCTGCCCGCGCTCAACACCCCGCAGTTCGACTGGGTGCTGAACCGGATGCCGGGGCGGGCCCGGCCGGTGGCTCCCGTGTATCAGCCCGAGGTCGCGGCGCGGGCGATCGTGCACGCGGCGGGGCACGGGCGGCGCCGGGAGTACTGGGTGGGAGGTTCGACGGTGGGCACCCTGATCGCCAACGCCGTCGTTCCCGGGGTGCTGGAGCGGTATCTCGCCCGGACCGGGTTCGACGCGCAGCAGGAGCCGGGGGAACACGGTGGGGTGGGGAACCTGTGGAGCCCGGCGGACGGGCCCCACGGGCGGGACTTCGGGACGTACGGGCGTTTTGACGAGGAGGCGTGTCCTGCCAGCCCACAGGGCTGGATGTCGCGCAATCGCGGGCGTGTGGCGACGGCACTCACCGTCGGTGCGGGCGTCCTGGCCGCACGCAAACTGACTGGCCGGCTCGGCGACTGACTGGCATGGCCCTCAGTGGCTCTGCTGGAGCTGGGGCAGCACCTTCGTGCGGTAGAAGTCGAAGAAGGCGCGCTGGTCGGGGCCGATCTGGTTGACGTAGACCCGGTCGAAGCCCGCCTCGGCGAAGGCGCTGAGCGCGGACACGTGTTCGTCGACGTTGTCGCCGCAGACCGTGTTCTCGCGGATCATCTCCTCGGTGATCAGCGGCTCCAGCTGCTCGAAGTGACGCGGCGAGGGCAGGATCTGGCCCATCTCGCCGGGCAGCAGCTGGTTCGACCACAACCGGCGGACCGTACGGACCGCTTCGTCCCGGTCGGTGCCGTAGCAGACCTTCGTGCCGCCGCTCACCGGCTTGGCGCCCCCGCCGCCCTTGCGGAACTGCTCCACCATCGACTCCTCGGGCATCATCGTGATGTAGCCGTCGCCGACGCGGGCCGCCAGTGCCGTCGCCTGAGGGCCGAAGCCGGAGATGTCGATCTGGACCGGCTCGTCGGGCACGGTGTACAGGCGGGCGTTCTCCACCTTGTAGTGCGTGCCGTAGTGGCTGACCTCCTCGCCCGTGAACAGCTTGCGCATCACCTGGATGGCCTCCTCCAGCATGTCCATCCGGACGGAGGCGGGCGGCCAGGTGTGGCCGACGATGTGCTCGTTGAGCGCCTCACCCGTGCCCACACCGAGGCGGAAGCGGCCGTTGGTCATCACCGCGCTGGTCGCGGCGGCCTGCGCCACCACCGCCGGGTGGATCCGGACCGTCGGGCAGGTCACCGCGGTCTCGATCGGCAGGGACACCGCCTGGGAGATCGCGCCGATCACCGACCACACGAACGGGCTCTGGCCCTGGGCGTCGTTCCAGGGGTGGTAGTGGTCCGAGATCCACAGGGTCTCGAATCCGGCCTGTTCGGCCATCCTCGCCTGTTCGACAAGGTCAGCGGGGCCGAACTCCTCGCAGGAGAGGAAGTAGCCGTACTCGGGCATGGAACACCTCCGCGTCGGGGCGGGTGGGGTCGGGTCACCGGCCGGGTAACCGGCCGCCCGAGCGGCAAACGCCCGGCCGAACGGGGGGTCCGTGCGGGTTTGGGCGCCCTGACCAGGGGGACGCGGAAAACCTCGTACGAGACGACCGCCGGAGGCGAAACCGTGAGTCGACCCCGCATCGTGATCGTCGGTGCCGGCTTCGCCGGCTACCGCACGGCCCGCGTCCTGTCGCGGCTGGCCCGGGACAAGGCCCACATCACCCTGCTCAACCCGACCGACTACTTCCTGTATCTGCCGCTGCTGCCCCAGGTGGCCGCCGGGATCCTGGAGCCGCGCCGGGTCACCGTCTCCCTCTCCGGCACCCTGCCCCGGGTGCGGCTCGTCCTCGGCGAGGCCGACGGCATCGACCTCGACGCGCGGACCGTGCACTACTCCGACCCCGAGGGCGGAGGCGGCACGCTGGAGTACGACCGGCTGGTGCTCGCCGCGGGCAGCGTCAACAAGCTGCTGCCCATCCCCGGCGTCGCCGAGCACGCCCACGGCTTCCGCGGCCTGCCCGAGGCGCTCTACCTGCGCGACCACGTGACGCGGCAGGTGGAGCTGGCGACCTCCGCCGACGACCCCAAGAGCTGTGCCGCGCGCTGCACCTTCGTGGTGGTCGGCGCGGGCTACACCGGGACCGAGGTGGCCGCGCACGGGCAGATGTTCACCGACGCGCAGGTGCGCAAGCACCCCCTGCGCGAGGGCATGCGGCCGCGCTGGATCCTGCTGGACGTCGCCGACCGCGTCCTGCCCGAGCTGGACGAACGGCTCTCCCGCACCGCCGACCGGGTGCTGCGGCAGCGGGGCGTCGACGTGCGGATGGGGACCTCCGTGAAGGAGGCCACGCACGGCGGCGTACTGCTGACCGACGGGGAGTACGTCGAGACCCGCACGCTGGTGTGGTGCGTGGGGGTACGGCCCGATCCGCTCGTCGAGTCCCTCGGGCTGCCCATGGAACGCGGGCGGCTGCTCGTCGACCCGCACCTCCAAGTGCCGGGCCGCCCCGAGGTGTTCGCCTGCGGGGACGCCGCCGCCGTGCCCGACCTCGACAACCCCGGTCAGTACACGCCGATGACCGCACAGCACGCCTGGCGGCACGGCAAGGTGTGCGCCCACAACATCGCCGCGTCGTGCGGCGCGGGGGAGCGGCGGGCCTACCGGCACCGGGACATGGGGTTCGTGGTGGACCTCGGCGGCGCCAAGGCGGCGGCGAATCCGCTGGGGGTGCCGCTGTCCGGGGTCGCCGCCGGGGCGGTCACCCGCGGCTACCACCTCGCCGCCATGCCGGGCAACCGGGTGCGGGTGGCGGCGGACTGGCTGCTGGATGCCGTACTGCCGCGCCAGGCCGTGCAGTTGGGGCTCGTACGGTCCTGGTCGGTGCCGCTGGACACGGCCTCACCGGAACTGGCGCGGGTGCCGGCCGGGTCGGAGGCCGGGGCGGAGGCCGGGTCTGGGACCGGGACGGGGCCTGGCGCTGCCGCCACCCCCGGCCCCGAGGCCGGGGCCGAGGCCGCGAAGAATCAGCCGGGCGGTGAACCGGCCAAGAATCAGCCGGGTGGTGAGGCCGCGAAGAATCAGCCGGGTGGTGAGCCCGCCAAGAACCAGCCGGGTGGTGAGCCCGCCAAGAACCAGCCGGGTGGTGAGCCCGCCAAGAACCAGCCGGGTGGTGAGCCCGCCAAGGAGCAGCCCGTCCCGGAGCCCGGCGAGGACCATCCCTCCCCGGGCCCCGTGAAGCGCGCCGACATCCCCGACGAAGGAGACCGATGAACACCCGTGAACTCGTCGAGCTGGCCCAGCAGTTGCGCGTGGACAGCGTGCGGGCCTCCGCCGCCGCAGGCTCCGGGCATCCGACGTCGTCGATGTCCGCCGCCGATCTGATGGCCGTACTCCTGGCCAACCACCTGCGCTACGACTTCGACCGCCCGGACCACCCGGGCAACGACCGCTTCGTGCTGTCCAAGGGACACGCCTCCCCCTTGCTGTACTCGGCCTACAAGGCGGCCGGCGCCATCGACGACGCCGAGCTGCTCACCTTCCGCAAGCTGGGCAGCCGCCTCGAAGGGCACCCCACACCGCAGCGGCTGCCGTGGGTCGAGACGGCCACCGGTTCGCTGGGGCAGGGACTGCCGGTTGGCGTCGGGATCGCGCTGTCCGGCAAGCGGCTCGACCGCACGGACTACCGCGTGTACGTGCTGTGCGGGGACAGCGAGCTCGCCGAGGGCTCCGTGTGGGAGGCCGCCGAGCACGCCTCGTACGAGCATCTCGACAACCTCACCGCGATCATCGACGTCAACCGGCTGGGCCAGCGCGGCCCCACCCGGCACGGCCACGACCTCGACGCCTACGCCCGCCGCTTCCAGGCCTTCGGCTGGCACACCATCGAGGTCGACGGGCACGACGTGGACGCGATCGACCGGGCGTACGGGGAGGCCATCTCCACCAAGGGCCAGCCGACCGCCGTCCTGGCCCGCACCCTCAAGGGCAAGGGAGTCGAGGGCGTCCAGGACCGCGAGGGGTTGCACGGCAAGCCGCTGCCCGAGGCCGACGAGGCCGTCGCCGAACTCGGCGGCCCCCGCGACCTGCGTGTCTATGTGCAGGAGCCGCCGACCGCGCGCCTGCTGCACGCCGTCCGTGAGGAGCATGTCGAGCTGCCCCGCTTCGACAGGGGCGAGGAGGTGGCGACCCGGGACGCCTACGGCAAGGCGCTCGCCGCCCTCGGTGCCGGACGCGGTGACGTCGTCGCCCTCGACGGCGAGGTGAGCGACTCCACGCGGTCCGAGGCCTTCGCCAAGGAGCATCCCGAGCGGTTCTTCGAGTGCTACATCGCCGAGCAGCAGATGGTCGCGAACGCGGTGGGCATCGCCTCGCGCGGCTGGGTGCCGTACGCCTCGACGTTCGCGGCCTTCCTCACCCGTGCCTACGATTTCGTCCGCATGGCCTCGATCAGTGGAGCCGGGATCAACCTGGTCGGCTCCCACGCGGGCGTCGCCATCGGCCAGGACGGGCCCTCGCAGATGGGTCTGGAGGACCTGGCGATGTTCCGGGCGGTGCACGGCTCGACCGTGCTGTACCCGTGCGACGCCAACCAGACCGCCCGTCTCGTCGCCGCCATGGCCGACCTGGACGGCATCCGCTATCTGCGCACCTCACGCGGCAAGAGCCAGGTGATCTACGGCCCCGACGAGGAGTTCCCCGTGGGCGGCAGCAAGGTGCTGCGTTCCTCCGGGTCCGACCGGCTCACCCTCGTCGCCGCCGGCGTCACCGTGGCCGAGGCGCTGGCCGCCGCGGACGCGCTGGACCGTGAGGGCATCCAGGTGCGGGTGATCGACCTGTACTCGGTCAAGCCCGTCGACCGGCTGACGCTGCGCCAGGCCGCCGAGGAGACCGGCTGCCTGGTGACCGTCGAGGACCACCACCAGGAGGGCGGTCTCGGGGACGCCGTCCTCGAACCCTTCCTCGACGGGCGTCCCATGCCGCGCCTGGTGCGTCTCGCGGTGCGTACGATGCCGGGTTCGGCGGCGCCCGACCAGCAGCTGCACGCCGCGGGCATCGACGCCGAGTCGATCGCCGCCGCCGTACAACTGCTGGTCGAGCAGGCGGTCGTACGGTGAGCGGTGATGACGTCCACACCGTGCGGGCGGGTCGGCGCACCGTCGAGGTGCACCGGCCGGACAAGGTGCTCTTTCCCGGCGGCGACGACGCCAAGGAGTACACCAAGCGCGATCTCGTCGACTACTACCGGGCCGTCGCGCCGTTCATGCTGCTGCACCTGAGGGGCCGTCCACTGATGCTCCAGCGGCATCCGGACGGCCTCGACGGCCCGGAGTTCATGCAGAAGAACACGCCGGAGAACTATCCGGAGTGGATCACCCGCGTCGAGGTGCCCAAGGAGGGCGGCACCGTCCGCCACACCGTCTGCGACGACGCCGCCACCCTCGTCCACCTCGCCGACCAGGCGTGCCTCACCCTGCACCGCTGGCTGTCCCGGACCGGCCGCCTCGACCGCCCGGACCGGATGGTGTTCGACCTCGACCCGTCCGGCGACTCCTTCGCGCCCGTGCGCGAGGCGGCCTGGCAGCTCGCGGAGCTGCTCGACGAACTGAAGCTGCCGTCGGCGCTGATGACCACCGGCTCGCGCGGCCTGCACATCGTCGTGCCGCTCAACGGGCACCACGGCTTCGACGAGGTACGGGAGTTCGCCCGGGACGTCGCCGACACCCTCGCCGCCGCGCATCCCGACCGGTTCACCACCGCCGCCCGCAAGAGGGACCGCGGCGAGAGGCTCTACCTCGACGTGCAGCGCAACGCCTACGCCCAGACCGCCGTCGCCCCCTTCACCGTACGGGCCAGGCCCGGCGCGCCCGTCGCCGTGCCGGTCGCCTGGGACCAGCTCGACCACCCCGACTTCGGGCCGCGCCGCTGGACCATCGCCGACGCCGTGGACCAGGCCCGCGCCAACCCGTGGGCCGGGCTGATGAACCGCGGGCGCGCCCTCGGCCCGGCCCGGCGTCGGCTCAACGCGTTGCGTGGCTGACACACGTACCGCTGCTGCGCAGGCGTGATACGTCCTGCGGCGAATGCGTGTGCGTTCCGGAGGTTTGGCCAAGGGACGTGCGGCCACCCGAAGTTCGAGGTGGCCATGACGAACACGAAGAACACGTCGAATGCGCAGAATTCACGTAACTCCCCCAAGAACACGGAAGAAGGTACGGCGGACGACCGGCCGAGCCCCATGCAGGTGCTGCGCAACGCGCGCATCCAGCTGGCGGAGCTCACCGGTATGACCGTCGAGACCGTGTCGTCCTTCGAACAGACCGAGGACGGCTGGTCCCTGGAGGTCGAGGTCCTCGAACTCGCCCGCGTGCCGGACACGATGAGCCTGATGGCGAGCTACCAGGTCGATCTCGACCCCGACGGACAGCTCACCGGCTACCGGCGCGTTCGCCGTTACGAACGCGGGCGGGCCGACTCACACAGGCCGGGCGGCCGCTAGGCCGCCCGGAGCCACACCCAGCGACAAGGAGGAACAGCCGGCATGACCGTTGTACCGGCACAGCAGACCGGCGGTGGAGGCGGCAGCAGCGGCCTCTACGACGTGCTTGAACTTGTGCTCGACAGGGGGCTCGTGATCGACGCCTTCGTCCGCGTCTCCCTGGTCGGCATCGAGATCCTGAAGATCGACGTCCGGGTCGTCGTCGCCAGCGTCGACACCTATCTGCGCTTCGCCGAGGCCTGCAACCGGCTCGACCTGGAGGCCGGTCCGCGCAAGAGCCCCGGCCTGCCCGACGTCGTCGGCGAGATCACCGAGTCCGGCGCGCGCGGCAAGTCCAAGGGCGCGCTGTCCGGCGCCGCGCAGACCGTCTCCGACGCCTTCAAGCAGGCGCGTGAGGACGGCGAGGCCGAGCCCCGGCCGCGCGCCCGCAAGACCACGTCCACGTCCTCGCGCCGGAGGGAGGAGCAGGAGTGAGCACCTACGTCTACGGCATCGCCGCGAGTTCGCATCCCGCCCTCCCCGACGGCATGGGCGGCGTCGGGGACCCGGCCCGGCCCGTGCGCATCCTGAAGGAGGGCGACCTGGCGGCGATCGTCAGTGACGCGCCCGAGGGGCTGCGCCCCAAGCGCAAGGACCTGCTGGCCCACCAGAACGTGCTCGCCGAGGCCGGATCGGCCGGGTGTGTGCTGCCCATGCGGTTCGGCAGCGTCGCCCCGGACGACGGGGCGGTCACGGGCGTGCTGACCGAGCGGGCCGAGCACTACAAGGAACGCCTGACGGCGCTGGACGGCCGGATCGAGTACAACATCAAGGCCAACCACGTCGAGGAAGCCGTCCTGCACCAGGTGATGGCCGAGAGCCCCGAGATCCGCGCCCTCGCGGAGGCCAACCGGAAGACCGGGGGCGGCAGTTACGAGGACAAGCTCCGGCTCGGCGAGATGGTCGCGGCAGCGGTCAAGGCCAAGGAGGCCGAGGACGCGCTCGCGCTGCAGCGGGCGTTGGAGCCGGACGCGGAGGCGGTCGGCGTGGGCCCGGAGTCCACCGGCTGGCTGGCCAACGTGTCGTTCCTGGTGGACCGGCGGTCGGCGGAGAACTTCCTGGCCGCCGTGGAGCGGGCCCGCAAGGACCTGCCGCACCTGGAGGTGCGGGTGAACGGCCCGCTGCCCCCGTACAGCTTCGTCGAACCCGGCCCCACCGAGCCTGCGGGCAGCACGGTGGGCGGCGCGGACACCGGGGCCGGGTGAGGACATGGGCCTGATCTCGGAGGTGCTGCTGCTGCCGTTCGCGCCGGTGCGCGGCAGCGCCTGGGCCATCCGGCAGGTGCTCCAGGAGGCAGAGCGGATCTACTACGACCCTGCCACGATCCGGGCCGAACTGGCCCGGCTGGAGGAGCGGCTGGAGGCCGGGGAGATCAGCGAGGAGGAGTTCGACCGGGAGGAGGACGAACTCCTCGACCGGCTGGAGATCGCTTCGCGCAACAGCGCGGGAACGGGCAACGGGACAGCACGATGAACCGAGTGGGACTGGGCCTCGCGGTAGGGGCCGGATACGTCCTCGGACGGACGAGGAAACTGAAACTGGCGTTCGCCGTAGGCACGCTCGTCGCCGGCAAGCGGATGAATCCGGGCCCGCGGGCGCTCGCGGACCTGGTGTCCGGGCAGCTGCGGAACAACCCGCAGTTCAAGGAGCTCGGGGACCAGCTCCGCCAGGACCTGCGGGGCGTCGGCGGCGCGGCGACGGGCGCCCTGCTGGAACGGCGGCTCGACGCACTCGCCGACCGCCTGCACGACCGGACGGCGGGACTGCGCGAGCGGCTCGGCGCAGCCGCACCGGAGGGACGGGACCCCGGGTACGACGACGAGGAACCGGAGGCCGAGGAGCGGTACGGCGAGGAGCCGGACGACGCGGACGAGCCCGCCGCGGAGGGACCCCAGGAGGCGGCCCGGAAGAAGGCGGACCCGAAGGAGCTCCCGGCCAAGAAGGCCGAGACGAAGAAGGCGACCGCGAAGAAGGCGCCCGCGAAGAAGGCCGCCAAGAAGACGCCCGCGCGCAAGGCCGCCCCGGCGAAGAAGGCCGCGGCCAAGCGGACCGCCGCCAGGAAGACGGCGTCCGCCAAGACGGCCGCAGCCGTCCGTTCGCGGGAGGGGGGCGGTGAGCGGTGACCGAGAGCCTTGGGTCCGTCCGTGGCAATGCGGTCGCCGACGTGGGCCGCAGCGAGGCCGCCGAGCGGCTGAAGGCGGAGGCGCAGGAGTACCTCGCCGCGCAGGCCACCCGGCTGCTCACCGGCCTCGGCCGCAGGCTCGGCGAGACGACCGTCAAGCTGAACGACATCGCCGAGGGCCGCAGCCCCGGCTTCGCCCGGCTCGCCCTCGACGGCGGCCGCAAGCTCGCCGAGGGCAAGGGCCCGGTCCGCTCGGCGCTGGAACTCGGCGCCTCCCGGGCCAAGGACAACGTGGTGGGCACGCTGAAGAACCTGACCGGCGGCAAGGGCGGGCGCAAGGGCGGCTCCGGCCACCGGCCCACCGTGATCATCGAGCACGTCGACGTGGGAGTGCCGCTGCGCACGGCGTACGACCAGTGGACCCGCTACCAGGACTTCAGCACCTTCGCCAAGGGCGTCAAGAGCGCCGAGCGCGCCGACGACACCACCTCGGACTGGCAGCTGAAGGTCTTCTGGTCCAACCGCAGCTGGAAGGCGCACACCACCGAGCAGCTCCCCGACGACCGGATCGCCTGGACCTCGGAAGGCGCCAAGGGCACCGCCAAGGGTGTCGTCTCCTTCCACCGGCTCGCCGACAACCTCACCCGGGTCCTGCTGGTGATCGAGTACTACCCGAAGGGCCTGTTCGAGAAGACCGGCAACCTCTGGCGTGCCCAGGGCCGCCGCGCCCGGCTCGATCTGAAGAACTTCGCCCGCCACATCACCCTCCGGGGCGAGGCGGAGGACGGCTGGCGCGGGGAGATCCGCGACGGCGAGGTCGTACACGGTCATGACGAGGCCGTCACCGAGGAGGCCGAGCCGGAGGACGGCGGGTACGACGGGTACGACGGGTACGACGGGTACGACGGGTACGACGGGTACGACGAGGAGCCCGAAGAGGACTACGAGGACGAGGAACCCCGCGCGGAAGGGGAACCCGGACCGGAGAAGGAGACCGAGGAACCGGAGGAGACCGAGGAGATCGAGGAGATCGACGACGAGTACCGGGACGAGTACGCCGACGCCCGGAGCCGTCGATGACGTCACCGACCCGCCTGCCCGGGCCCTACGGCCACGACGGCGGCGCCAACCTCGCCGACATCCTGGAGCGGGTGCTCGACAAGGGCGTCGTCATCGCCGGCGACATCCGGATCAACCTGCTCGACATCGAACTGCTCACCATCAAGCTGCGGCTCATCGTCGCCTCCGTCGACAAGGCGAAGGAGATGGGCATCGACTGGTGGGAGGACGACCCGGCCCTGTCGTCGGGCGCTCGTCGCAAGGAACTCGCCCGGGAGAACGCCGAGTTGCGCGAGCGGCTGGCGGCGCTGGAGACCGGCCGCACACAGGAGGAGAGCCCATGACCGGACTGCGGTACGTGTACGCCGTCTGCCGCCCCTTCGACGCGGCCCTGCAGTCCCAGCTGACGGGCGTGGCGGGCGCGCCGCCCAAGCTGCTGCACCACCACGGCCTGGTCGCGGTGGTCAGTACGGTGCCGGAGAGCGAGTTCGCCGAGGAGCCGCTGCGCGCCCATCTGGAGGACCTCGACTGGCTCGCCGCCACGGCCCGGGCCCACCAGGGCGTCATCGACGCGCTCACCACGGTGACGACGCCGCTGCCGCTCCGGCTGGGCACGGTCTTCCACGACGACAGCGGCGTACGGATGATGCTGGAGGCCCGCGAGGGCGATTTCCTGCGCACTCTGGACCGGCTGGCGGGCCGGGTGGAATGGGGCGTGAAGGTGTACGTGGAATCGGCGGCCGAGGAATCCGCTCGATCCCCGCAGGGCCCGGAGACGGAAAACGGGCGGGCGGCCGGAAAAGCCACGTCCGGACGCGACTATTTGCGCCGCCGCAGCCGAAGCCTCCAAGAACACGAGTCGGGCCTGAGAAAAGCCGAGGAGTTCGCGGACCGGCTGCACGAAAGGCTCGCCGCGCACGCCGAGGACTCCCGGCTGCACGCCCCCCAGAGTGCCCAGCTCTCCGGTGCCTCGGGCCGCAATGTGCTGAACGCGGCCTATCTGGTGCCGCGCGCCCAGTCGGAGGAGTTCGTGGAAATCGTGGACCGCACGAAGGGCGAGATGCCGGGGGTCCGGGTGGAACTCACCGGCCCCTGGGCGGCCTATTCCTTCGCGGGGGAGAAGCCGTGACGGTGATCGAACGACGTGAGATCGCCCTGGTGGACCTGCTCGACCGGCTGCTGGCCGGGGGCGTGGTGATCACCGGCGACATCACCCTGCGCATCGCGGACGTCGACCTCGTCCGCATCGACCTCAACGCACTGATCAGCTCCGTGAACGCTCAGGTTCCGGCCCCCTGGGGTGATCCGACGTGACAGCTGCCCGCAAGCGACTCGACCTGGAGCCCGACACGGTCGAACGCGACCTGGTCAAACTCGTCCTGACCGTGGTGGAGCTGCTGCGCCAGCTGATGGAGCGGCAGGCACTGCGCCGGTTCGACGAGGGGGACCTCAGCGAGGAGCAGGAGGAGCGGATCGGGCTCACGCTGATGCTGCTCGACGACCGTATGGCGGAGCTGCGGGAGCGCTACGGACTGCGGCCCGAGGACCTGAACCTGGACCTCGGGCCGCTCGGACCTCTACTGCCCCGGGAGTGACACCCCGGGTCAGTTCACCACCGGTACCACCGTCCCCTGCTTCCGGACGCGGTTGTGCCACGGAGCAGGAATCCCAGAAGCCACAGGACCAGCACCGCAATGGCGATCCACCACAGCACCTCCACGGCGAAACCGGCGCCGAAGAGAATCAGCACGAGAAGCAGTACGAGCAGGATGGGAACCATAATGAACCTCCTGCCGTTCGAGTTTCCCGAAAAAGCTTCTTCAGCCTTCCTTGCGGCACAGAATTTCTCCGTGCAGAACGCCGAACCAGCCGTCGGCCGCTTTCCCCCACTCCCGCCAGGCCGCCGCCATCGCCCGCAACTGCTCCTCGGTCGCGTGACCGCCCTCGACGGCCAGCCGCGCATAGGCCGACGCCAGCGTCCGGTCCGCCCACAGGCCGCTCCACCACTCCCGCTCGTCCGGCGTGGCGAAGGTCCAGGTGCTCGACGTGGCCGTGATGTCGCTGAGTCCGGCCCGCAGCGCCCAGGCCTTCAGCCGCCGCCCCGCGTCCGGCTCACCCCCGTTGGCGCGGGCCACTCGCCGGTACAGCTCCAGCCAGTCGTCCAGGCCGGGTGAGGCGGGATACCAGGTCATCGCGGCGTAGTCCCCGTCACGGACGGCGATCAGCCCACCCGGTCGCGTCACCCGCGTCATCTCGCGCAGCGCCCGCACCGGATCACCGACGTGCTGCAGCACCTGATGGGCGTGAACCACACAGAACGTGTCGTCCGGGACGTCCAGTGCGTGTACGTCGGCGACCGCGAAGTCCACGTTGGTCACTCCCCGGTCCGCGGCCGTGGCGCGCGCCCGGTCCAGGATCTCCGGCGCCCGGTCGACGCCGGTGACGTGCCCGTCCGGGACCAGCGCGGCCAGGTCGGCGGTGATGGTGCCGGGCCCGCAGCCGATGTCCAGGATCCGCATGTGCGGCTTCAGGGAGCCGAGGAGGTACGCGGCCGAGTTGGCGGCGGTCCGCCAGGTGTGCGAACGCAGCACCGACTCGTGGTGTCCGTGCGTGTAGACGGCGGTCTCCTGCGCTTTCGGCATGGCGGTACCCCTTCTCGTCGAAACCGGTCGGCGTCCTCCGTCACCGTACGCGCTGGACCGAATGATGAGACAGGGGGTTTTGCCATGTGGACTGACGTCGAGTCAGTTCTGCTGGGGCAGCAGCCGGTAGACCACCAGCGCCTCCGGCACCTTCTCCAGCGTCACCTCGCCCTCCACCTCGGTGACCTCGCCGTCGTAGGCGAGGAGCGTGCCGGGGGCGACGCCGGACAGCCGCAGCCTGCGGACCTGGACGGCGGCGTGGGCGGGGGAGCGGGTCAGCGGGCCGGCGAGGGCGGCGGCGAGCAGCCGCAGCGCGGGTCCCCGGCCGCCGTGCACGACGCGGACATCGAGCCGGCCGTCCGCGAGGTCCATCCGGCGGGCCGGTGCGAGCCCCCTCCGGTGGTAGGTGCCGTTCCCGGCGAACAGCAGCCACAACGGCCGTGGCCTGCCGCCCAGTTCGGCCTCCAGTGGGTGCCGGTCGGCGCGCAGGACGCGCAGCGCCGCGAGCACCCCGGCGGGCCAGCTGCCGATCCGGTGCGACCAGCGGTCCCGCTCGCGCACCAGCTCCGGATAGACGCCCAGGCTGCACGTGTTGACGAACACGCCCTGCTTCTCGCCGCAGACGAACCGGCCCACGTCCACGCGGACCGCGTCGCCCTCCTCAACGGCTCTGGCCAGCGTCCGGACGTCCTCCACACCGAGGTCGTGGGCGAAGTGGTTGAGCGTGCCGCCCGGCAGCACGGCGAGCGGCAGACGGCGGCGCAGGGCGATCTCGGCGGCCGCGTTCACCGTGCCGTCGCCACCGCACACGCCGAGCACGCGGGCCCGGGCGGCCGCCTTCTCCAGTTCGTCCGGCACGTCCTCCGGCACGCACTCGACGACCTCCGCCCGGGGCAGCGCGTCCCGCAGCGCCCGCACCCGGTCGGAGTTGCCCGCCGCCGAGTTGGCGACGACGACCAGCCCCTCGCCCTCGGGCAGCGCCGGGGCGTCGGCGCGCGGCCGGGGCGGCGGGGCGACCTGGTCGCGGGTCGGCACCAGCCCTCGTACGGCGAACGCGGCACCCACGCCGAGGGCCGCGCCCGCCAGCACGTCGCTCGGGAAGTGGACGCCGGTGTAGACGCGGGACATGGCCACCGAGAACGCGACCGGGGCGACCACGGCACCCCAGGCGGAGGACTCCATGGCCACGCCGGTCGCGAAGGCCGCGGCGGAGGCGGAGTGGCCGGACGGGAAGGACGTGGTGATCGGCTGCCGCTTCAGATGGCGGACGGTCGGCACGGGGTCGAGGACCGGGCGGGAGCGGCGCACGCTGCGCTTGCCGATGGTGTTGATGGTGGCCGAGGCCAGGGCGAGGGAGGCCACCCCGCGTACGGCGGCCCGGCGGGCCCTCGGGGTGCGGCCGGCCGCGATGACGCCGGCGGTCGCGAACCACAGCAGACCGTGGTTCGCGCTGCGGCTCAGCCTGGGCAGGACGGGTTCGGCGGCGGGCCAGTGCCGTGCGGCGGCGAACTCGAACAGCCGGCAGTCCAGCGCGAGCAGCCGGTCGCGCAGGGCGTGGCGGCCGGGTTTCGGGGCGGTGAGATCGACGTCTGGGCTCATGTAGGGGCGGGTACCCTGAAGTGGCCGTTTTCTGCCCGGCCGGTGGTGACCGGCACTCGGAGGAACCCCTGTATGCGCCTGCTGCTCGTCCGCCACGGCCAGACCCCGTCCAACGTCGCCTACGTGCTGGACACCGCCGTCCCCGGCCCCGGCCTGACCGAGTTGGGCGAACGCCAGGCCGCCGCCCTGCCGGGCGTGCTCGCCGACGAGGACATCGAGGCCGTCTACGCCTCCACGCTCGTCCGTACCCAGCTCACCGCCGCGCCGCTCGCCGCGGCCCGCGGCCTCGACGTGATCGTCCGTGACGGCATCCGTGAGCTGTCGGCGGGCGACCTGGAGATGCTGCCGGGCGACTCGGAGCGCGGCGAGGAGTACATGCGGATCGTGTTCGCCTGGGCGGACGGGCGGACCGACCTGCGGATGCCGGGCGGGGAGAGCGGCGCGGAGGCGCTCGCGCGGTACGACGCCGTGGTCGCGGAGGCCGCCGACAGCGGCGCCGGGACGGTCGCCATGGTCAGCCACGGCGCGGCGATCCGTATGTGGACGGCCGCCCGCGCCGACAACGTCGACGTGGCCTTCGCCGCCGCCCACCCCCTCGACAACACCGGTGTCGTGACCCTCGAAGGCTCCCCGACCGACGGCTGGAAGGCCCTGACCTGGGCGGGCGCGACGGTCGCACCGGCGGGCGAGGGCGGCCCGACCGGCCGCCCGATGGACGAAACCGCTCACACCGGGACCGACTAGCCGTCACGCCGACGAACGGGCGCGCCGAGCAGGGCCAGCGGGTGCGGGGCCGGTGAGCGGGTGCGGAGTGTGGTGGGGTGCTTGGTTGGTGGGGGTGCCGGGCCATTGAGCGGTGCGGAGTGTGGTGGGGGTGCCGGGCCGTTGAACGGTGCTGAGCGCGGTCGGGGCACCGGGCTGGCGAACGGATGCCGGGCGCGGTCGGGGTGCCGGAGGGGTGAACGGTTCCACGAGCGCCCCCCTCTGCGAGCGCGCCCGTCGCCTGCGCGCCCCCTCTGCGAGCGCGCCCCCTCAGCGGGCACGCCTCCCAGGAACGCCCGCCTGCCAGGAACGCGCGTCTGCTGATAACCGTTTGCCCCGTCTCACGGCCCGCCCGCACAATGCGGCCCCATGGGACATCTGGAAGCCGCACACATCGAGTACCACCTCCCCGACGGGCGAGCCCTGCTCGGTGATGTGTCCTTCCGGGTGGGCGAGGGCGCCGTCGTCGCCCTCGTCGGGCCCAACGGCGCCGGGAAGACCACCCTGCTCCGGCTGCTCTCCGGCGAGCTGAAACCGCACGGCGGCACCGTCACCGTGAGCGGCGGGCTCGGTGTGATGCGGCAGTTCGTGGGATCCGTACGGGACGACACGACCGTACGCGACCTGCTGGTGTCGGTGGCGCCGCCCCGCATCCGCGAGGCCGCGAGGGCCGTCGACGCGGCCGAGCACGCCATCATGACCGTTGACGACGAGGCCGCCCAGCTGACGTACGCGCAGGCGCTCGCCGACTGGGCCGAGGCGCGCGGCTACGAGGCGGAGACGCTGTGGGACATGTGCACCACGGCCGCGCTCGGGGTGCCGTACGACAGGGCGCAGTGGCGGCAGGTGCGGACCCTCTCCGGCGGTGAGCAGAAGCGGCTCGTGCTGGAGGCACTGTTGCGCGGCACCGACGAGGTGCTGCTGCTCGACGAACCCGACAACTACCTCGACGTACCCGGCAAACGCTGGCTGGAGGAGCGCCTCGACGAGACCCGCAAGACGGTGCTCTTCGTCTCCCACGACCGCGAACTGCTCGCCCGCACCGCCGAGAAGATCGTCTCCGTCGAACCCGGCCCGGCAGGCGCCGACGCCTGGGTGCACGGCGGCGGCTTCGCCACCTACCACGAGGCCCGGCGTGAACGGTTCGCCCGTTTCGAGGAGTTGCGCCGACGCTGGGACGAGAAGCACGCCCAGCTGAAGAAGCTCGTGCTGAACCTGCGTCAGGCCGCCTCCGTCAGCCATGAGATGGCCTCCCGCTACGCCGCCGCCCAGACCAGGCTGCGCAAGTTCGAGGAGGCCGGACCGCCGCCCGAGCCGCCGCGCGAGCAGGACATCACCATGCGGCTCAAGGGCGGCCGTACCGGGGTGAGGGCCATCACCTGCGCGGGACTCGAACTCACCGGCCTGATGAAGCCGTTCGACCTGGAGGTCTTCTACGGCGAACGGGTCGCCGTCCTCGGCTCCAACGGCTCCGGCAAGTCCCACTTCCTGCGGCTGCTCGCCGGGGACGACGTGGCCCACACGGGCGAGTGGAGGCTCGGGGCGCGGGTCGTGCCCGGCCACTTCGCGCAGACGCACGCCCACCCGGAACTCATGGGCCGCTCCCTGCTCGACATCCTGTGGCGTGAGCACGCCCAGGACCGTGGCGCCGCCATGTCGCGGCTGCGCCGCTACGAGCTGACCGGCCAGGCCGAACAGACATTCGACCGGCTCTCCGGCGGCCAGCAGGCCCGCTTCCAGATCCTGCTGCTGGAACTGCAGGGCGCCACCGCCCTGCTCCTCGACGAGCCGACCGACAACCTCGACCTGGAGTCCGCCGAGGCGCTCCAGGAGGGCCTGGAGGCGTTCGACGGCACGGTCCTCGCGGTCACGCACGACCGCTGGTTCGCCCGCTCCTTCGACCGCTTCCTGGTCTTCGGCAGCGACGGCCGGGTCCGCGAGACCCCGGAGCCGGTCTGGGACGAACGGCGGGTGGAGCGGGCGCGCTGACCGGGCTCACGTCCACCGCAGCAGCGCGCCCAGGCCGCCCACCGGCACGTCCTGCTCCCGGGCCGCCTCGACGGGGGCCAGCGAGATCGCCGGGGCGGCCGTCGCGACCGCCGACCTGATCAGGGCGTCGTCCGCGCGGGCGGACCAGGAGTGCTGCTCGCCAAGGATCTTCAGGTCCGTGCGGCGGACCGCCAACTGGTCGGGGTCCTCGCCGATCCACACCTCGCGGTGCGTGTCCCCGCCGTCCGGGCGGACGACCAGCTCGTCGATACGGTGCTCACGCGCCGCCTCGATCACCGCGGGCACGCCCTCCGCCGCCCCGGCGCGGCCCTCGTCGTCCGGCGCGCGGGCGGCCAGGAACCGCTCCAGCTCCGCCTCGGCGTGCCGGCGCACATGGGTGGCGCGGGCCTCCTCCACGTCCGCGTCCAGCAGCCTGCTGCCCGCGCCGTGCGGCGCCTCCACCACGCGCTCCAGCAGCCGCTGGGGCAGCCGCTCGTGCACGGCCCGCCGCTCCCGGTTCTCACCGACGAGAATCAGCAGGTCGGCGCGGGTCTCCTCCTCGCACACGGCGAGCGCGTCGGCGATCTCCGCCGCGTTGTGCTCCCAGGTGTTCTCCACCCGCAGCTGGAAGTGCCGCTCCGACCAGTCCACGGTGCTCGTCCGGTGCACGGGCCACTGGCGTCCGGTGACCGAGCCGGCCGTCTCCCGGGCCAGCGCGCTGCGCAGCTCGAAGTCGGCGCCCCTGCGGTCGATGTACGCCACCACGGCCACCGCGTCCTCGCCGGTCAGGTCCAGCAGCGGGGTGGCCCGGGGCAGCGACGCCCACTCGGCCCAGCCGGCCTGCGGGGCGCGGGCCAGCGGCGGGTCGAGGACCACCTCGCCCGCACGGGCGAACAGGGCCCGGCCGTGCGGCTCCGGCGAGTGCTTCAGCTCCTCGATCGCGTCCCGCACGGCACGGCAGGTCGCCTCGTCGGCGCCCTGCCCCGCGAGTTCCCGGGACATCGCCTCGGCCGTCAGATGCCGCTCGTGGGGTGTGTCCTCCGTGTGCCGTGAGAGGTCGACGTACGCGGAGGCCCAGGGGCCCGGATGTTCGTAGAGTGGATGCAGGAACGCGAGATCCATGGCTCCCTCCCGGTTGCCGCTCGGGGATAGTGCTTGCCGGGCGGGTACCCGTACCGCATGAGAGAACACGACGAGCGGGGCACCACGATGACCGGAGTCGACCCGGGCCGGCTGGATGACCAGCAGCTCATGAAAGAGCTGGAGACCATCCACCGCACGCGCCACGACACCCTGCTGTACGGCTCGAACGACGCGCTGCGCACGCACAACGAGCGCATGGCCCAGCTGGAGGGGGAGTACCTGCGCCGCAACCCGCGCCGCTTCGTCGCCCCCGGCCGCACCCGTGACGGCGCCCGGGATCGCGCCGGGGACGGCTCCTGCGACTCCCGCGACGAGCAGGCCCCGGTCGGCAAGTGGGGGCCGGGCAGCGCGGCGCCCCGCGAGTCCGGCCCGGACCGCAGCCCGCGCGCGTGATACGGCTCGGGCCGGGCTCCGCGGTGCGGAACCCGGCCCTGCTCGGTCCGGTCGCGCGGTTACGCGGTCTCCTTCGCGAACACCTCCAGAAACGTCTCGCAGAACGCCTTCAGGTCGCCCGGCTTGCGGCTGGTGACGAGCTTGTTGGTGCCGTGGTCGCACACCTTCACCTGCTCGTCCACCCAGGTGCCGCCCGCGTTGCGGATGTCCGTCCGCAGGCTCGGCCAGGAGGTCAGCACCCGGCCCCTTACGACGTCGGCCTCGACCAGCGTCCACGGCGCGTGGCAGATCGCCGCGACCGGACGGCCCTGCTCGAAGAAGTCCCGGACGAAGGCCACGGCCTTGGGGTCCATCCGCAGGAAGTCCGGGTTGGCGACCCCGCCCGGCAGCACCAGGGCGCCGAAGGAGTCCGCGGAGGTCTCGCCCACCACCTCGTCGACGGGAAACGTGTCCGCCTTGTCGAGGTGGTCGAAGGCCTGGATCTCGCCGCTCTTCGTCGACACCAGCACGGGTTCGTGCCCGGCGTTGGCGGCCGCCTTCCAGGGGTCGGTCAGCTCGACCTGCTCGACTCCCTCGGGCGCGGTCAGAAACGCGATACGCATGATGCTTCAGCGTCCTTCCGTTTTCTTGACGGGCCTCACACCGGGCCCCGGATGTCGGGGGCGGGGCGTGCGGCGTCGTCCGGGGCGGCCCTGGTGATGTCGGCGAGGGCGCTGTCCGGGTCCTGGGCCACCGCCAGGTCCCCGAGGCTCACCATCCCGACGGGCAGGCCGTTCTCGACGACCGGGAGCCGGCGTACGGCCTTCTCGCGCATCAGCGCCACCGCCGTCGACACCGGGTCCTGGGGCCCGACCACCACCGGGTCCGGCGTGCACACCGACGCGGCGCTCACCGTGAGCGGGTCCAGGCCCTCGGCGACCGCCCGCACGGTGATGTCCCGGTCGGTCAGCAGCCCGACCACGCGCTGCCCCTCGACCACCACGACATCGCCGATGTCCTGGGAGCGCATCAGCTGCGCCGCCTCCACCAGCGAGGCGTCCGGACGGACGGCCACCACCCCCGGTGTCATCACTTCACGCACGTAGTCGGCCATTGTCACGTCTCCCTCCGCCGCTCTCCGCGGGTCAGGGCCTCGGCCAGCTCCTGCACGTTGCCGTAGCGGGCCGAGCGGGGCAGCCGCCGCAGCGGCTCGATCAGGGCGTCGGGCGCGTTCCGCCGGCGCAGGGTGCTGATCAGGTCGCCCGGGCCCGCGGGGAACGCGGTGCGGCCCAGAATCCGGCCCAGCTCCAGCCGGACCTCCGCCAGCGAGCCCGGCATGACCGGGCCGCCCGCGATGCGCGGGTCGTCCTCGGCGGTGGGCTCGGGGTCGTGCCACTCCTCCGAGCGGGTGGGGTGGCCCGACCTGAGCAGCCCTTGCAGTTCGTGCTTCATCTCCTCGTCCCGGTGGACGCTGAGCCGGTCACTGCCTCGCTGCATGGTGTGCTCCAGATCTTCGGGGTCGCGCACCGCGTACCCGGAGGGCGGGCGGCGACACAGGGTTACTTCTTCTCCCGTCCCGGCAGGAACTCCTGCACCTTTGCCTTGAACCCCTGCTTGACCATGGAGCCCCGGTCGGCGTCGCCCTTCAGGATCGACGCGGCCGTCGCCTGCATCTGCTCCCACGTGGCGTGCGGCGGGATCGGCGGCACCGCCGGGTCGGTCAGGAACTCGATCACCGCGGGACCGTCGGCCTCCAGACCGGCCCGCCAGCCCGCCTCGACGTCCTCCGGCTTCTCCACCCGGACCCCGGTCAGGCCCAGCGAGCGGGCGAAGGCGGCGTACTGCACGTCCGGCAGCTGCTGCGAGGGCAGGAAGGACGGCGCACCCTCCATGGCCCGCATCTCCCAGGTGACCTGGTTCAGGTCGTGGTTGTTCCACACGGCGACCACCAGCCGCGGATCCTGCCAGCGGCCCTGGTACTTCGCCGCCGTGATCAGCTCCGCCAGCCCGTTCATCTGCATCGCCCCGTCGCCGACCAGCGCGATCGCGGGCCGGTCCGGGTGGGCGAACTTCGCGCCGATCGCGTACGGCACCCCGCAGCCCATCGTCGCCAGCGTCCCGGACAGCGAGGAACGCATGCTGCCGCGCATCGTCAGATGGCGGGCGTACCAGTTGGCCGCCGAACCCGAGTCGGACGTCACGATCGCGTTGTGAGGCAGCAGCGGATCCAGCGCCCGGGCCACGTACTCCGGGTTGATCGGGTCCGCCGACAGCCCCGCCCGGCGTTCCATCACCTGCCGCCAGCGCTGCACGTTGTCGCACACCGTCTCGTGCCACGCGCGCCCACGGTCGGTGTCCAGCAGCGGGATGAGCCGCTGGAGGGTCTCCCTGGCGTCGCCGACGAGATTCACCTCGTACGGATAACGCATCCCGACCATGTGCGGGTCGATGTCGATCTGCACCCCGCGCGCCTGGCCGAACTCCGGCATGAACTGCGTGTACGGGAACGAGGAGCCGATGGTCAGCAGCGTGTCGCAGTCACGCATCAGCTCGTACGACGGACGGGTGCCCAGCAGGCCGATCGCGCCGGTGACGTACGGCAGTTCGTCGCTCAGCGCGTCCTTGCCGAGCAGCGCCTTGGCGACGCCCGCGCCGAGCAGCTCGGCGATCCGCTCCACCTCCGCGCGCGCCCCCGCCGCGCCCTGACCGATCAGGACCGCCACCTTGTCACCGGCGTTGAGGACCTCCGCCGCCCGGTGCAGCGACTCCTCGGAGGGGATCGCCGTCCACGCGCTGCGGTCCAGGCTGGAGGGCACCATCTTGAACTCGTGCGTCGGCGGCGAGTAGTCGAGCTCCTGCACGTCCCCGGGGATGATGACCGCGGTGGGGGCGCGGCGCGCGTACGCGGTGCGGATCGCCCGGTCCAGCACGTTCGGCAGCTGCTCGGGCACCGTCACCGTCTCCAGGAAGTCCGAGGCGACGTCCTTGAAGAGCGAGTGCAGGTCCACCTCCTGCTGGTACGAGCCGCCCATCGCCGTACGGTCCGTCTGGCCGACGATGGCCAGCACCGGCACATGGTCGAGCTTGGCGTCGTACAGCCCGTTCAGCAGGTGGATCGCGCCTGGTCCCGACGTGGCCGCGCACACCCCGAGACGGCCGCTGAACTTGGCGTAACCGACCGCCTGGAACGCCGACATCTCCTCGTGCCGGGACTGGATGAAGCGCGGGTGGTCGTCGGCGCGGCCCCAGGCGGCGAGGAGGCCGTTGATCCCGTCGCCGGGGTAGCCGAAGACGTGTTCCACCCCCCACTCGCGCAGTCGCTGCAGGACGTGGTCGGAGACCTTGGTGCTCATGGAGGGACCTCCAGGACGTGACGACATGGGCTGCACTCACTACGAGTCACCCTCCGCGCACCCGGAAAACCCCGGTACGGGTGTTTGCGCCCAGGGGCCGAGGGCAGGCGCGGCACAGTGCTTCGGACAGGAGGCACGTCCGTGGGAGGCCCGACCGGCCCGCGCGCGTCTGTCCGCGCACCGTGCACGCGCTCCCACGGTGACCGTCCAACGCACAGCACTTCCCAGGGAGTTGCGACGCACCATGCGAACCACCCCAGCGAGCGCCGAGCACCACCCCCACGACGACGCACCCGACACCGCCGACGCCTTCCGCCGCCTCACCGAACTGCCCGACGGACCCGAGCGCGACGCGCTGCGCGACGAGATCGTCGAGGCCTGGCTGCCCATGGCGGAACGGCTGGCCGGACGGTTCCGCAGCCGCGGCGAGAGCTACGAGGACCTGCGCCAGGTCGCCGCCCTCGGGCTGGTCAAGGCCGTCGACCGGTACGACCCCGCGCGCGGCAACGCGTTCGAGAGCTATGCCGTGCCCACGGTCACCGGCGAGATCAAGCGGCACTTCCGGGATCACATGTGGACGCTGCATGTGCCGCGCCGGGTGCAGGACCTGCGCAATCGGGTGCGGATCGCCGTGCAGGAGCTGTCGGCGGGCGTCCAGGGGGCCGGTGCTTCCGGGCGGCAGCCGAGTGTGGCCGAGATCGCCGGGCATGCCGACATGAGCGAGGAGGACGTGCGGGCCGGGCTGGAGGCGCTGGAGAGCTTCAGCGCGTTGTCGCTGGACGCGGAGCTGCCGGGCAGTGAGGACGGGTACTCGCTCGGCGACGCGCTCGGCTCGGCGGATCCCGCGCTGGACACGGTGGTGGACCGGGAGGCGGTGAAGCCACGGCTGGCGGCGTTGCCGGAGCGGGAGCGGGCGATTCTCTACATGCGGTTCTTCCGGGACATGACGCAGAGCCGGATCGCCGAGCAGTTGGGCATTTCGCAGATGCATGTGTCCCGGTTGCTCAGCCGGTCGTGTGATCGGGTGCGGGAGGAAGTGATGCGGGGGGCCGCCTAGGGGGTGCTTGCACGCTGCCGGGTGCGGGTGCGTTGTGGCTGGTCGCGCCCACGCGGCGGAGCCGCAGATGGATACAGCCCCGCGCCCCTGAGGGGCGTTGTTCACCTGGTCGGGTGTCTGGTTGCCGCCCATGGGGGTGCGGGGGCGCGCGTGCTGTTGACGGGCGGGCTGTGATGGCTGTGGGGGTGCGGGCCTCGTGCCCCCTCGTCGGTCTAAGGAGCCCGTCTCATGTGGCGCAGCGTCCGTGTCCTGTCCGTGGTCGTCATAGCCGGGGTCGCTCTGGGCGGGGCCGTTCCCCCTGCCTCGGCGGACCCGGGAGCGGAGGTGTCGCCTGCCGCCGCCGAGCCGGGCGGTACCGTCACCGTGGCCGTGGTCTGCGACGCCGTCGGTGGGGCGCCGCCCGAGGTGATCGAGGCGAGCTCCACGGCCTTCGCCGAGGGCACGGTGCAGTTGCAGCGGGTGTTCGGCGAGGACGGCGAGGCGGCCGGGCCCGCGTATCGGGGGACCGCCCTCGTCGCGGCCGCCGACGAGTTCGCGGCCGGTCCGGACGGCGCCCGCGAGGATTCGGGGTGGACCGTGGACGGCACCTGCCCTGGGGCGGCCGGTGCGCAGGGCAAGTCGTGGAGCGCGACCTTCACCGCCGTGCCCGCGGCGGGCGGCGGCACGTCGGCCTGCGCGGAGCCGACGGAGTGGTGCGGCGGTGCCACGGTGGAGCACGGGGTGCACGCGGGCGGGGGCGGGGCCTTCAGCGACTCGGTGCCCGCGCTGGTCGCCGGTGGGCTGCTGATCGCGGGGGCGCTCGGTGCCGCCGGGCACCGGCTGTGGCGCAGGGACACGCCGGGGGACGCCTGAGGCGGGGTCCGGCTGGGTACGCAGAGCGCGAGAGCACGACCGGCACCGTACGAACGACGCACCATCGGACGCCCCGACTCGGTCCGCGGGCGACACGGCACCGGCACGGCACCAGGGACTGCGCGGAGGTACGGATGCGGCGGACGGAACCGGAGGGCCACGGCCCCGTCCGCTACGGGCCGCCCCTCCCCGACGACGGGCTGCCCGTGCTGCCGGAGCTGTCCGCCGTCCTCGCGGCCGCCGCGGGCCGTGCCGGGAGCGAGCCCGTGGGCGGCGGTGCCGCGCTGCTGGACGCGGCCTGCGGGTACTGGGAGCGGCGGGGGCTGGCCACGGGGCCCGAGCATGTCGTGGCCGCTCCCGGAGCGCCTGCCCTGCTGCTGGCGCTGACCGCCGCACTCGGCGGTGACGTCCTGGTGCCACGGCCCTGTGCCGCCTGGTGGGCGCCGTACGCACGCCTGCTCGGCCGGCCGGTGTTCCATGTGGCGACGTCCGCGGAGTGCGGGGGCGTACCGGATCCGTACGCCCTGCTGGAGACCGTGCGCCGGGTGCGGGCCGAGGGCGGTGATCCGCGGCTGCTGGTGCTGTCCGTCGCCGACGACCCGACGGCCACGGTGGCGCCCCCCGAAATGCTGCACGAGACCGTCGAGGCCGCCACCGGTGAGGGGCTGCACCTGGTCAGCGACGAGACCTGGCGCGACACCCTGCACGCCCCGCACGACACGGTGCTGCTCAGCCCCGCCGAGATGCTGCCCGACGGGGTCACCGTCGTCACCGATCTGGCTGGTGCCCTGCTGCCGCCCGGCTGGCCCGCCGCCGTCGCCCGGTTCTCCGAGGGCGGGGCCCAGGCGGGGCTGCACGCGCGCGTGCTGGATGTGCTCACCGCGCTCGGCGCGCGCGTCGCCGGACCGGTCGCCGCCGCGGCCACCTACGCGCTGGGCGAGGCCGAGCCGCTCGGCGCCCATGTGGACGCCGTCGTACGCCTGCACGCGCGCGTGGCCGAGGCCGCGCACCACGCCGTGGTCGCCGCGGGCGCCCTCTGCCGGCCGCCGCAGGCCGGCCGGCACCTGTACGTCGACCTCGGCCCGCTGCGCTCGGGGCTCGCCGCGCACGACGTGGGGGACGCCCAGGAACTGGAGGACTTCCTCGCCGCCCGGCTCGGCATGCCCGCGCCGGGCGGCCACCGCTTCGGCGACGACCTGGCCGCACTGCGCGTACGGCTGTCCACCGGCCCACTGCTGGGCGGCACGGACACCGAGCGCGCGGAATGCCTCGATTCACCCGCGCCGTTGGAACTGCCACACGTGGAACGTGCGTTGGTCAACCTGAAGTCGGTCCTTGACGATCTCCGTGACGACGCTCAGCGATGGGAGCCTCCTCGATGACGCAGCAGTCCGAGTCGACCACGAGCACGCCCACCCAGGAGGCCGACGATCCGGCGGCCAGGCCGTCGGCGGCATCGGCGACGTCGCCGCTCCCGCCCCCGTTCCCGCCGCTCGCCGAGCCCCGCCCGCTGGGCGAGCGGCGCGTGTGGCCGCGGACCTTCCACGACCGGCTGACCGCCCCGCTGCCCGGGATCAAGACCCTCGCCCGGTTCGCCCGCGAGGGTGCCGTACGGCCCGGCCGCGAGGGCCTCGCCGACATCCCCCGGCTGCCCTTCGAGCCCGGCCCGCTGCCCCGCGTCGACGCCCGCACGGTCGCCGTCACCTGGGCGGGACACGCCAGTTGGGTGGTGCGCATCGGCGGGCTCACCGTGCTCACCGACCCGGTCTGGTCCCGCCGCATCCTGGGCACCCCGGCCCGGATCACGCCGGTCGGGGTCGCCTGGAGCGCACTGCCGCGGATCGACGCGGTGGTCATCAGCCACAACCACTACGACCACCTGGACGCCCCCACGTTGCGCAGGCTCCCGCGCGAGACGCCGGTGTTCGTCCCGGCCGGGCTGGGCCGCTGGTTCAAGCGCCGCCGGTTCACCTGCGTCACCGAGCTGGACTGGTGGGAGGCGGCCGAACTGGACGGCGTCCGCTTCGACTTCGTCCCCGCCCACCACTGGTCCAAGCGCACCCTGGCCGACACCTGCCGCACCCTGTGGGGCGGTTGGGTGCTCACCGACCCCGACGGCAGGCGGGTCTACTTCGCGGGCGACACGGGATACGGCCACTGGTTCACCCGCATCGGCCGCCGCTACCCCGGCATCGACCTCGCGCTGATGCCGATCGGCGCCTACGACCCGCGCTGGTGGCTCAGCGACGTGCACTGCGACCCGGAGGAGGCGGTGAGGGCTGTGCAGGACCTGGGCGCGCGGCGGATGGCACCGATGCACTGGGCGACGTTCGTCCTGTCGGCGGAGCCGGTCCTGGAACCGCTCACGCGGGTGCGGACGGCATGGGAGAAGGCGGGGCTGAACAGGGAGGACCTGTGGGATCTGCCGGTCGGATCCTCGAAGGTGCTCGACAGCAACGCCCCTTAAGGGGCGCGGGGCTGTATCAATGTGCGGCTCCGCCGCGTGGGCGCGACCGGCCACAACGAAGGCGCAGATCCCCACTCACCCGGCCGACCACTGCCGAACCCGCCGCCACAAACCCGGCATCGCACTGATGACCAGCGTCAGCGCCACCACTGCCACCACCCCCTCCCACGGCTCGGGAAACAGCGACCCACCGAGAATCCCGATCAACTGATACGTCACCGCCCAGGCCAGACACGCGGGCAGATTGCCGCGGGTGAAACGCCGCAACGGCCACTGCGCCAGCAGGCAGGCCAGCATCACCGGCAGTCGGCCCGCCGGCACCAGCCGGGACAGCACCAGCACGGCGACCCCGTGCGCGGCGAGCTTCTCCTGCGCCCGCGCCAGCCGGTCCTCCGGCGCCCGCGCGCGGATCGCCGCCAGCCAGCGCGAGCCGTTCTTCGAGTCCAGGCCGCGCCGCCCCAGCCAGTACAGCGCGCCGTCGCCGAGGAACGCCGCCAGCGACGCCGTCACGAACACCAGTGCCAGCGAGAACGGCGCCGTCTGGTGAAAGGCGACCACCGCCGCCGAACTCACCAGCGCCCCCGTCGGCACGACCGGCACCAGCGCCCCGATCAGCACCAGCAGGAACAGCGACGGATAGCCGATCGCCTGCTGCGTGGACTCCGCCGGTATGGGCGTCGTGGCGGCCGCGAGCCAGCTCACCGGGCGACCTCCGGGCGCACTCTCTCCCCGTGCCGGAGCAGATGTACCGCCACCTGCGGCGCCCGTCGCGCCGCGAGGCGCACGAACTCGTCGCCGGGCGCGTGGAACTCGTGCGGGCGTACGGCGTCCATGCCGATCGGCCAGTACGTGCCGAAGTGCACCGGCACCGCGCTGCGCGGCGCCAGCCGGGCCAGCGCCTCGGCGGCCAGCGCCGGGTCCAGGTGCCCGTGGCCGAGGTACGGCCCCCAGCCGCCGACCGGCAGCAGCGCCACGTCGACCGGCCCGACCTCCGCCGCCATCGTGTCGAACAGCCCGGTGTCCCCGGCGAAGTAGGTGCGGGCCTCGCCCTCGATGACATAGCCGAGGGCGGGACAGCGGTGCGGGCCGATCGGCAGCCGCCGTCCGTCGTGCCGCGCGGGCACGGCCCGTACGGTCAGACCGGCCACCCGGGTGGCGTCACCGGGCGCCATCTCGGTCAGGCGCAGATGGGTGAGCCGGCGCAGCGCCGGTACCGCCCGGGGTGCGCCCCGGGGTACGAGCAGGCGCGTGCCGGGCGCGAGCCGGGCCAGCGACGGCACATGGAGGTGGTCGGCATGCAGGTGGGAGACCAGGGCGACGTCCGCGCGCCACGCGTCGTGCGGGGGGAGCGCGCCGCGGCGGCGGCGCAGATGGGCGAGCCTGCGGGCGAACAGGGGATCGGTGAGCGCGCGTATGTTCGAGTCCGTGATCGTGCAGGTGGCGTGCCCCCACCAGGTGATCTCCACCGGCACCTCTTTGCCTCCTTCGCGCCGCTCCCCGAAGCCTACGGGCAGGAGTAGGGTCGGCGGCGAAACCCGGAGGTGAAGGGGGCGCCATGGGAGCACTGCGCGTCACGGCGATCGCCAGTCTCACGCCGCTTGCGGAACTGGACGCGGACCCCTTCCTGGTCGACTCCCGCAGCCAGCACGCGATGTGCGCGCGGTGGGCCGCGGAACGGGGGTACGTCGTCGCCCGGCAGTTACTGGTGTGCGGGCTGCGCCCCGACCACTGCGCCCTGTGGGACGGCGTACGGCCAGGGCGGGACGTCTTCGTGGCGCCGAGCCGCCGCGTGCTGGAGAGCGCGCTGTCGGACGTCGAGGAGTTCACCGCGGAGTGCGCCCGGCGGGGCGTGCGGGTGGAGACGGTGGGGCGGGCCGAGCCGTCGTACGACGCGCAGATGAAGGCACGGGTCCATCGGCGGCTGTCGATGCCGACGGCCGGGTACGACGGGCGCTGACGGTTCGTCGCATCCGGGCACCCATCGGTTCCGGCACGCGTTGTGACAATCTGGACGACGCAGGCCTGCTCCGGCGGCGGGCCGGGACGTGAGGTGTGCGGGGGTGCTCGGAGGGCGTTGGCGGCGGGTCGTCAGCCAGGTGGGGCGGAGCGTCGCGGTGTGGGCCGTCAGCACGGTCACCATGCTCGTGCTCGCCGGGATCCTGCCCGACTTCCAGTTGCAGAGCGCCGACGGCGACAGCGCCACCACCATCGCCGTGACCGCCGCGTTCGCGGCCGGTGCCTTCGGCCTGCTGTCCGCCGTGGTCTGGCCGCTGCTCGTACGGCTCCTGCTGCTCGTTCCCGCGCTCGTGCTCGGGCTGCTGGTGTTCTTCCTCAACGGCGCGCTGCTCCTCGTCGCACTGCGCCTGAACCCCGCCGAACGCGGCGCGGTCGAGCCGGAGACCGCGGTGGTGGTCGCCGCCGCGATGTCCGCCGTCGCCTCCGCCACCGGCGCCGCCCTCGCCGTCCGCGACGACGACGCCTACCGGCGCCGCCTGTACCGCCTCGCCGACCGGCGCCACCGCGCCCTGCCACCCGGCCCCGTCACGCCCGGCACCGTCTTCGTCCAGCTCGACGGCGTCGGGCACGACGTGCTGACGGCGGCCGTCGGCAAGGGGCTGATGCCGACCGTCGCCCGCTGGCTCGGCTACGCAACCGCCGACGGCCCCGGCCGCCCCACCCACCGCCTCACCCCCTGGCGCACCGACTGGTCCAGCCAGACCGGCGCCAGCCAGCTCGGCATTCTGCACGGCAGCACGTTCGACGTCCCCGCCTTCCGCTGGTACGAGAAGGACACCCAGGAGGTGATGGTCAGCAACCGGCCGACCAGCGCCGCCGAACTCCAGCGCCGCGCCGTCGAACGCACCGGCGACGGCGGACTGCTCACCGTCGACGGCGCCAGCCGCGGCAACCTGTTCAGCGGCGGCGCCGACGAACAGGCCCTCGTGCTGTCCATCGCCACCCGCCGCCGCAGCCGTGAGAACCGCTCCCGCGCGGGCTACTTCGCCTACTTCTCCGACCCGGCCAACGCCGTGCGCACCGCCCTGTCCTTCGTCGCCGAGGTCGGCCGCGAGATCTGCCAGTCCACCCGGGCCCGCCTGCACAAGGTCCGTCCGCGTGTCTCCCGCGGCGGCCTCTACCCGTTCGTCCGCGCCTTCGCGACCGTCGTCGAACGGGACGTCGTCGTCGCCGCGGTGATGGGCGACCTGCTCGCCGGGCGCACCGCCGTCTACGCCGACCTGGTCGCGTACGACGAGGTGGCGCACCACTCCGGGCCGACGAGCCGGGACGCCGAGAAGGTCCTCGAACGCCTCGACCGGGCGCTCGCGCTGATCGAGAAGGTCGCCGAGCACGCTCCCCGCCCGTACCGGATCGTCGTCCTGTCCGACCACGGCCAAAGCCCCGGCGAGACGTTCCGCGCCCGTTACGGCCTCACCCTCGGCGACCTGGTCCGGGCCGGCTGCGGGCTGCCCGTGCCACGCCGGGCCCGCCGCACCCGCAGCGGCGCCGAGGCCCGCGCGGCCGTCCGGGCCGCCCTGCACAGGCCGGTGGAGGAGGAGCACGAGCAGCGCCGCCCCGCGCGCCGCTCGGAGCCGATCGTGCTGGCCTCCGGCAATCTGGGCCTGATCTCCTTCCCGGACGTGCCCCACCGGATGAGCAGAGAGGAGATCGACGCCCGCCACCCTGCGCTGCTGCCGACCCTCGCCAACCACCCCGGCATCGGCTTCCTGCTCGTGCGCAGCGAGGAGCACGGCGGGGTGGTGCTCGGCGCGAACGGCGCCGAGGTCCCGGTCGACGAGCTCGACGACGAACACCCCGGGCCGCTCGCCGGGTTAGGGCCCGGTGCCGCCCGGGCCGTGCGCCGGACGCACTCCTTTCCGCACACCGCCGACATCATGGTCAACTCCTTCCACGACCCCGCCGACGGCGAAGTCCTCGCCTTCGAGGAGCAGATCGGCTCGCACGGCGGACTCGGCGGCGCCCAGGCCAAACCGTTCCTGCTGTCGCCGCTGGCCTGCTCCGCGCCCGTGGACGAGGGGGAGGAACTGGTGGGCGCCGAGCAGGTGCACCGCGTGCTGCGCCGCTGGCTGCGTGAGACGGCGGGGCCGCAGGTGCCGATCGAGGCGGAGCCGGAGGAGCGGGCGGCCTGAGAATCGGCTGCGCCGCCGCAGTCGTACTGAACCCCTGCTTTGCAGGCTGCCGTCACCGTCACACCCGCCCGCATACCCGAACTGCTGCTCGGTCTCGCGACCGTGCGGCCGGTGCGGGAGTTCGCGCGAGTCGCTGGGTCTGCAGTGCGTGGGCCTGCTCGGTACGCAGCCGGCGCCCGAGGACCTGATCGGCGTGCCGCAATCCGCGACGGACGGTCGGTGTTCTGCCCACCGGAGGCGATCGCCCGCGACGAGCCGTACTGCCTGTTCCTGACGAGCTGAACGCGGCCACACCGGATGCGCAGAAGGCGTTCTACTCGCTGATCCTGGACCGCCGGACCGGCCCCGAAGGACGGGCTGGTGTGGGCGGCCAACAACGGGATCCACCCGTGGATCCTGGACCACCTCACCGACCGGCCCGATCACTCGTACGCCGACGCCCGTGACGTACCGGCCGCGCGGGTCGTCCTCTGCGACGCGGTCGCACACGACGCGGGCCATCTGCCCGTCACCGGGATCGCCGGGAGGGTACGGGTGCACGGGCGCGGCGGTACGGTCCTGCAGCCCGGATCGATCTGCTGCACCGGGCGGAGGACTTCCCGCCGGGCGCGCCGGTGCTGGTGATCACCGACGGCTGGTGCGAGGCACTGCGAGTGCGGCGCGAGCACGCGTATCTGATTCCCCAAGGCGCCCGGCTCCCGTTCATCGCGCGTGGACCGGTGTTCCGCGTGCGGTGAGCCGGAATGTGATCGGATAGGGGCCGAGAACCCCGGAGACGGGGTCGCATCCAGAGCATGCGAAAGGAACAACCGTGGCAACCACGCGCTCCGCACACACCGTCTGGGAAGGCAACCTGCTCGAGGGCAGCGGCGTCGTCACCTTCGACTCCTCCGGCATCGGCCAGCAGCCGGTGTCATGGCCGTCGCGCGCCGAGCAGGCCAACGGCAAGACCAGCCCCGAGGAGCTGATCGCCGCCGCCCACTCCAGCTGCTTCTCCATGGCGCTGTCGCACGGTCTGACCGGCGCCGGCAACCCGCCCACCAAGCTCGTCACCTCGGCCGACGTGACGTTCCAGCCCGGTGAGGGCATCACCGGCATCCACCTCACCGTCGAGGGCACGGTTCCCGGCCTGGACAACGACGCGTTCGTCGCCGCCGCCGAGGACGCCAAGGCGAACTGCCCGGTCAGCCAGGCCCTGAAGGCCGTCCCGATCACCTTGTCGGCGAAGCTCGCCTAGGCGCTCCGCTGGGGTGCGGCGATGAAAGTGCCGCCCAGGGCCCGTCTCTGGTCCGCCGCACCCCTTCCGCCCGGCAGCCTCCACGGACTGATCGGGCCCTGCCCGGGTATGTACCTGAATGACCAAGGGCCCCATTGACAAGAGCCCACTCAAGTTTTGTGCTGGACATCGAGAGGCTCCCTGGCGGAAGGGGACAGCGATGGCACGCGCGGTCGGTATCGATCTCGGGACCACGAACTCGGTGGTGGCCGTCCTGGAGGGCGGCGAACCCACGGTCGTCGCCAACGCGGAGGGGGCCAGGACCACACCATCGGTCGTGGCCTTCGCCAAGAACGGCGAGGTACTCGTCGGCGAGGTCGCCAAACGGCAGGCCGTGACGAACGTCGAGCGCACCGCGCGCTCCGTCAAGCGGCACATGGGCGACCCGAACTGGCGGTTCCCCGAGGAGGGCTCCATCGACGGCACCCGCTACCGGGCCCAGGAGCTGTCGGCACGGGTGCTGCAGAAGCTGAAGCGGGACGCCGAGGCCTATCTCGGCGAGGACGTCACGGACGCGGTGATCACCGTGCCCGCCTACTTCGACGACGCCCAGCGGCAGGCGACGAAGGAGGCCGGGGAGATCGCGGGCCTGAAGGTGCTGCGGATCATCAACGAGCCCACCGCCGCCGCCCTCGCCTACGGCCTCGACCGGGGTGAGGAGCAGACCGTCCTCGTCTTCGACCTCGGCGGCGGCACCTTCGACGTCTCGCTCCTGGAAATCGGCGACGGCGTGATCGAGGTGAAGGCCACCAACGGCGACACCCACCTGGGCGGCGACGACTGGGACCAGCGGATCGTCGAGTACCTCGTCAAGCGCTTCAAGGGGCAGTACGGCATCGATCTCGGCAACGACAAGATGGCGCTCCAGCGGCTCCGCGAGGGCGCCGAGAAGGCCAAGATCGAGCTGTCCAGCTCGTCGGAGACGTCGATCAACCTGCCGTACATCACCGCCTCCGCCGAAGGCCCCCTGCACCTGGAGGAGAAGCTCACCCGCGCCCAGTTCCAGGAGCTCACCGCCGACCTCCTCGACCGCTGCAAGACCCCCTTCCACCAGGCGGTCAAGGACGCCGGCATCAAGCTCTCCGCGATCGACCACGTCATCCTCGTCGGCGGCTCCACCCGGATGCCCGCCGTCACCGACCTCGTCAAGGAACTCACCGGCAAGGACCCGCACAAGGGCGTCAACCCGGACGAGGTGGTCGCCGTGGGCGCCGCCCTGCAGGCCGGCGTCATCCGCGGCGACGTCAAGGACGTGCTGCTCCTCGACGTGACCCCGCTGTCCCTGGGCATCGAGACCAAGGGCGGCATCATGACGAAGCTCATCGAACGCAACACCACGATCCCGACCCGGCGTTCGGAGATCTTCACCACCGCCACCGACAACCAGCCCTCGGTCGGCATCCAGGTCTACCAGGGCGAACGCGAGATCGCCGCGTACAACAAGAAGCTCGGCACCTTCGACCTCACCGGCCTGCCGCCCGCACCGCGGGGCGTGCCGCAGATCGAGGTGGCGTTCGACATCGACGCCAACGGGATCATGCACGTCTCCGCGAAGGACCTGGCCACGGGCCGCGAACAGAAGATGACGGTGACCGGCGGCTCGGCCCTGCCGAAGGAGGACATCGACCGCATGATGCGGGAGGCCGAGCAGTACGCCGAGGAGGACCGCAAACGCCGCGAGGCCGCCGAGACCCGCAACCAGGCCGAGCAACTCGTCTACCAGACGGAGAAGTTCCTCCGCGAGAACGAGGAGCGCGTCCCGGCCGACACCAAGTCGGAGGTCGAGTCGGCGATCACGGACCTCAAGCAGTCGCTGGAGCGCAACGCCGAGACCAGCGAACTGCGCACCGGCGTCGAGAAACTCGCCACCGTCAGCCAGAAGATGGGCCAGGCCATGTACGCGCAGGCCCAGCAGCCCCCGACGGAGGGAACCACCGGGGAGCGCACCGCACCGCAGGACGAGGAGGGCGTGGTCGACGCGGAGATCGTCGACGACGAGAAGGACACCAAGGGCGGGGCGGCGTAGACCCCGCCCACCGGTCGGGGCTTGCGTTCCGCCTGGCGGCCGGGCCTGCGGGCGCCGCTTGCGCGTCCCGCCTGCCGGTCAGGGCGTGTGGGCCCGCGCCCGCGGCTTCCGGCTGGCGGTCAGGCCTGGGTGTGCTGCGCGTCCCGCCTGCCGGTCAGGGCGTGTGGGCCCGCGCCCGCAGGTCCCGCCTGGCGGTCGGGGCGTGCGAGCGTCGCCCTCAGGTCGGGGCTTGTGAGTGATGCTCGCGGGCCCCGCCCACCGATCGAGGCTTGGGGCCACTTCCGCGAGCCCTGCCCACCGTCAGAGCTTGCGGGCCACGCCCGCGTACACCGGTACGATGCCCTCCGCCTGCGTGGCGACATCCTCCGGCTCCGGTCGCCAGCCGTGGACGGGGATGATGCCGGGGCCGAGCAGTTCGAGGCCGTGGAAGAAGCGCGCGAACTCGGCGAGTGAGCGGGGGAAGAACGGCGTGCCGGCGCGCCGGGTCTCCTCGTCCTGTGTCAGGGGGTGCTGAGGGTGTGCGTCAGAAGTTCCCGCGGCACTCCCGCAGGATCTTCTTGGTGCGCTGCGCCGACGCGGCGTGCGCGGTCATGTGGTCCAGCACCTCCAGATGCGCGGAGACCTCGCTGCGGGAGTCGAGGTACAGCGCGCCGGTCAGGTACTCGGTGAAGACCATGTCCGGCAGTTCCGGCTCGGCGAAGCGGAACAGGCAGAAGGGCGCGTACGTCCCCGGATGCGGGCCCCTGGCGAACTCGGCGACCTGGAGCGTGACCCGGTCGCTCTCGGCGGCCTCCAGCAGCCGGTCCAACTGGGCGCCCATGACCTCGGGGCGGGTGCTGACCGGGCGGCGCACGACCGTCTCGTCCATGATCACCCACAGGTGCGGCGGGTTGGGGCGGCGCAGCAGCTCCTGCCGGGCCATGCGCAGGGAGACGTGCCGTTCGATCATCTCCTGGCCGCCCGACTGCCCGATCGTCCCCGCCTCCAGTACGGCACGGGCGTAGTCCTCGGTCTGGAGCAGTCCGGGCACGAAGTGCGGCTCGTAGGAACGGATCAGCCGGGCGGCGCCCTCCAGGCTGACGAACAGGCTGAACCAGTCCGGCAGCACATCGCTGAACCGCTGCCACCAGCCCGGCTGGTTCGCCTCCTCGGCCAGCGCGACGAACGCCGCCACCTCGTCCTCGGGGACGCCGTAGGCGGGCAGCAGGATCTGCAGGTACGGAATCCTCAGCGTGACCTCGGCCGTCTCCATACGCCGTACGGTCGCCGGGGCCACCCGCAGGACCCGTGCGGCCTGCTCCCGCTTGAGACCGGCTGCCTCCCGGAGCTCCTGCAGCCGCTTTCCGAGCACCACCTGCCCCACGGTGGGCGCGGCCCGCCGTTCACTCACGCCACGCCTCCCCTACGCGCCGAAAGCACGCGTGCAGTGTGTCATGTTCCGCTTACGGTCTCACGGGTTCGGCGATGCGGCCTGCGCCACTCGAGTCAGGGCAGCAGTGAGTGAAGTACTCGGCCGTCGCCGGGTCGGCCGGGAGCAGCGTCTCGATGGCCGGCTCGGCGACGGTCACGTCCATGGGGGTGTCGAACGTGGCGACCGACGAGATGAAGGACAGCGTGCGGCCCCGTGCTCGACCCGCATCGGCAGCGCGAAGTAGGGGATGCGCTCGACCGGTTCGCCGCCGGCGCCGACTCGGGAACCGGGTACGCGGCAACCTCCTCGTACCACTCCCGCAGCGCCGCCGAGCGGTGGAGCGCGAGCTGCCGCTCCATCTGGGCGCGCAGGTGATGGAGCGCGTCCCGCTGCCGTGGGCCGAGCTCGGTCCGCCCGGGCCGGTCAACCCCGACTCCAAGGGGTGCGGTGCCGTCGTGCGGTCGGCGCCCTTCGGGCTGACCGGTGCGCCCGCCGACCGGGCCTTCGGGCTCGCCGCGCGCTGTGCCCAGATCACCCACGGTCACCCGACCGGCTACTACGCGGCCGGTGCGCTGGCCGCGATCGTGACGTACGTCGTGGCGGGCGACTCCGTCGAGGGCGCCGTGCTCCGCGCCCTGCGCCTGCCCGCCCGCCACCCCGGCCACGAGGAGACCACGGCCGCCCTGGAGGGCGCGCTCACCCTGGCCGACGAGGGCAGTCCGAGCGCGGAGACGGTGGAGCGGCTCGGCGCGGGCTGGGTCGCCGAGGAGGCCCCGGCCACCGGCGTCTGCTGCGCGCTGGCCGCGCACCGCGTCGAGGACGCCCTGCTGCTCGCCGTCAACCGCTCGGGCGACAGCGACTCCACCGGCTCTCTCTGCGGCAACATCCTCGGCGCCCGGTACGGCGACGTGGGCCTGCCGCACGCGTGGGTGCGGCGGATCGAGGGCCGGGACCGGATCGCGGTGCTCGCGGACGACCTCGCGGCCGGTGCGTCCCCCTCCGGGGGACATGTCCTCTTTTGGCCGCTCCCGATCAGGGACCCTTCTGACCAGCGCCGCGCCGCCCGCCTGTGGCACGCTGAGCGGGTACGCGACATCCACGAAGGGAGCGAGCTCATGCCCGTCGAACCGCTGTCGCAGAAGGAGGTCGAGGACCGGCTGGCGGGGCTGCCCGGCTGGTCGCTCGACGGGGACCGGCTCACCCGCTCCTACCGGCTCGGCTCGCACCTCGCGGCGACGGCCCTGGTCGTGCACATCGCCCAGGTCCAGGAGGAGCTCAACCACCACTCCGACCTGACCCTCGGCTACAACACCGTCTCCCTCACCGTCACCACGCACAGCGTCGGCGGCAAGGTGACGGAGCTGGACCTCGGGCTCGCCGAGCGGGTGGAGGCCCTCGCCCCGGCGCACGGCGCCGGCTGAGCGCACGGTGCTGGACTACACCGCCGAGGCCGAGTGCTACGACGCCTCCCGGGGCGGCGAGCCCAGGGCGGCGGCCGCCGCGGAGGGCGTGCTGAGCCTCGTACCGCGGCAGACGCGCAGACTGCTCGACGTGGCCTGCGGGACCGGCATCGTGACCCGGCGGCTCGCGGCGGCCCGGGCCGGGATGCGGGTGACGGGCGTCGACCTGACGTACGCCATGGCCCGGCACGCCGCCGCCCGGCTGCCCGGTGCCGTCGTCCTCGCCGACTGCCGCCGACTGCCCTTCCGCGACGGGGAGTTCGACGCCGTCACCAGCGTGTGGCTGCTGCATCTGCTGCAACGGCCGGAGCACGTCAGGGCCGCCGTCGGCGAGTGCGCCCGCGTGCTGCGCCCCGGTGGCGTCTATGTCACGACGGTCGACAAGGCCGCCGCCCACAACGTCGGCAGTGACATCGACGCCATCCTCGCCTCCCGCCCCCGCAGCCCCGCGGTGGACACGTCGTCGGCCGTCGAGTCGTACGCCGCCGCACACGGCCTGCTGCCCGCCGGGCTGACCCGCTTCCCCGGCCGGGGCCAGGGCCGCAGCCCCCGCCGCACCATCGCCGACCTGCGCCGCGGCTGGTTCGTCACCCTGCCGCCCGGCCACCCCCTCGCCGACGGCTTCGCCACCCGCCTCGCCGAACTCCCCGACCAGGACCGCCCGCGCCCGGACCCGTGGTTCACGCTCCGCGCCTTCCGGAAGGCCGCCTGAGTACGCCTCCAAGTCCGGCACGTGAGCTGCCAACAGGACGACGAAGGCCCCGGGCGCGGCGCGGTCCGGCATCGAGGTCCTGGCGCCCGCCGAACCGCGCGACAGGATCGCCCGGACCCACGGCAACGCACGACCCCCCGGCGGCGACTGAAAGACGACAACCCGTCCGCCCTCACCGGGAGGCATGGCGCATGACGCACCCGCACAGGCACCGCAGACGCCGTACCACCGCCGCCCTCGCCACCACGGCCGCCGCCCTCACCCTGGTCGGCGGTGGACTGACCGTCCTCGGCACGGACTCCGCCGAGGCCGCCACCGCCCGTCAGGTGGAGCAGCTCGACCGGGGCGTGGTCAGCGTCCACACCGGCAGCGGCAACCTGGTCAGCTGGCGCTGGCTCGGAACCGATCCCGGCAACGTCTCCTTCAACGTCTACCGCGCCGGTACCAAGGTCAACGCGACCCCGATCACCGGCTCCACCAACTTCTTCCACTCCGGCGCCCCGTCCCACGCCGACTACACGGTCCGCGCGGTGGTGAACGGCGTCGAGCAGGGCGACTCCGTGCACGCCGTCCAGTTCCGCGGCGGCTACAAGGACGTGCCCCTGACCCCACCCGCCGGCGGCACGACCCCCGACGGGGTCGCCTACACCTACGAGGCCAACGACGCCTCGGTCGCCGACCTCGACGGCGACGGCGCCCTCGACTTCGTCCTCAAGTGGCAGCCCACCAACGCCAAGGACAACTCCCAGTCCGGCTACACCGGCAACACCATCGTCGACGGCATCAAGCTCGACGGCACCCGGCTGTGGCGCATCGACCTGGGCCGCAACATCCGCTCCGGCGCGCACTACACGCAGTTCCAGGCGTACGACTACGACGGCGACGGCAAGGCCGAGGTCGCCATGAAGACCGCCGACGGCACGCGGGACGGCACGGGCGCGGTGATCGGCAGTTCCTCGGCCGACCACCGCAACTCGTCGGGCTACGTGCTGTCCGGGCCCGAGTACCTGACCATGTTCAACGGCCAGACCGGCAAGGCCATGCAGACCGTCGGCTACGTCCCGGCCCGCGGCAATGTCTCCTCCTGGGGCGACTCCTACGGCAACCGCGTCGACCGTTTCCTCGCCGGAACCGCCTACCTGGACGGCGCCCGGCCGTCGCTGATCATGGCACGGGGCTACTACACGCGTACCGTCATCGCCGCCTGGGACTGGCGCGACGGGTCCTTCACCCGTCGCTGGACCTTCGACACCAACTCCTCCACCAACGCGGGCAAGGGCTACGACGGCCAGGGCAACCACAGCCTGTCCGTCGCCGATGTGGACGCCGACGGCAGGGACGAGATCGTCTACGGCGCGATGACCGTCGACGACAACGGCTGGGGCCTGTGGACGACGAAGCTCGGCCACGGCGACGCGGGCCACGTCGGCGACCTCAACCCGGCCCGCCCGGGCCTGGAGTACTTCAAGGTCTCCGAGGACTCCTCCAAGCCCGGCTCCTGGATGGCCGACGCCCGCACCGGCCAGATCCTGTGGCAGACCGCGTCCGGCGGCGACAACGGCCGCGGTGTCTCCGCCGACGTCCACGCGGGCTCGGCGGGCGCCGAGTCCTGGTCGGCCAGGGACACCACCCTGCGCTCGGCGACCGGCGCCTCGCTCGGCCGCGAGCCGTCCAGCATCAACTTCGTCAGCTGGTGGGACGCCGACCCGGTCCGCGAGCTCCTCGACGGCACCCGCATCGACAAGTACGGCACCTCCTCCGACACCCGCCTGCTGACCGGCTCCGGCGTCTCGTCGAACAACGGCACCAAGTCGACCCCGGCCCTCTCCGGCGACATCCTGGGCGACTGGCGTGAGGAGGTCGTCTGGCGCACCAGCGACAACCGGGCGCTCCGGATCTACTCCACCCCGCACCACACGAACACCAGGATCACGACCCTGCTGCACGACACCCAGTACCGCGTGGCCCTGGCGTGGCAGAACACCGCCTACAACCAGCCGCCCCACCCGAGCTTCTTCATCGGGAGCGGGATGCCGACGGCGCCGAGGCCTGCCGTCCATACGCCCTGACCCGGCGGGGTGCACGGACGGCGACCTCGGGTGAGTTGGACGAACGCTGTCCGTTCGCTGTGTCTGCGCTGGGCGTGCGCTGCACCTGGCTTCGGCAGGTTGGACACGTCGAAAGACGGACAACCTGAAGGTGGAGGACGCCATGAAGCGCACCATCGTCGCTGCTGCTGTCGCGGCCGCCCTTGTGGGCGGGCTGACCGCCTGCGGCGGGACTGCCGACGAGCAGGAGCCGCAGGTGGTACCGACGACCAGTGTGGGCTCCGGCACGGACGACGATGCCCAGGAGGACGAGCAGGACGTCGACCTGACCGACGATCAGGAGAACACGCCCAACGGCCAGGAGTGCGCCGACGACGACGCGCAGGACGACCGCGACGACCGGGACGACAGCAACGACGACCGCGACGACAGCAACGACGACCGCGACGACAGCAACGACGACCGGGACGACCGGGACGACGACCGGGGCGGCGAGTGCGACGACCGGGACGACGACCAGGACGACCAGGACGACCGCGACGACGACCGGGACGACCGTGCCGGAACCGTGCCGGCGATGCCCCAGCTGATCAGGGGCTGAGCTCGGGCAGAGAGCCCGGAGGGCGCGTGCGGTATGCACGCGCCCTCCGGTTCGCCCTGCGCGGAGCGTCAGACCACCGTGCAGGAGCTTTCACCGAGCTGGAAAGCCGTCGGATTGCCGTTCGTGCCCGACCAGCTCCCCGTGAAGCCGAAGCTCACCGACGAACCGGGCGCCACGTTGGCGTTCCAGCCGACGTTCTTCACCGTCACGGCCGCTCCCGACTGTGTGAAGTCGGCGTTCCACAGCTGCGAGATCTTCTGCCCGTCCGCGAAGGACCAGCCCAGTGACCAGCCACTCCAGCCGCTCGATCCCGAGTTGGTGAGCTGCACGTCCGCCTGGAAGCCGCCCGACCACTGGTTGGTGACCTTGTACGTCACCGTGCACGCGCCGGTCGGCGCCGGCGGGGGGTCGGTACCGCCGCCGCTGTCGGAGGTGTCGCCGTAGATCACCCCACGGCCGTTGGTCGCCACGTACACCCGGCCGTACACCCGCGGATCACCCGTGATCGCCGCACCGGTCCAACCCCACTGATGGGCGTCGTCGTTGATCCGGGTCCAGGACGCGCCCTGGTCGGTCGACCGGAAGATGCCCCGCACGCCGCCGATCTTCGCGCTGGTGTAGAGCGTCTGGTACGAGGCTCCGGGCGCCGCCTTGCCGAAGCCGACGGTGTCGGCCTGCTCGACGTTCGGCAGCTTGGTGAAGCTCGCCCCGCCGTCGGTGGACCGCCACAGTCCGTACGCCCCGTCCAGTGCGCCGCCCGCCAGCCAGATGTCGCCCTCGGTGCCGGGCAGCGCCTTGAAGCGGACGCTGTCACCGCTGGGCAGGCCACTGGCCGACGACGCCGTGAAGGTCGCGCCGCCGTCCGTGCTGACGTAGAACTTCCCGGACTTGAAGCCGTAGAAGGTCTTCGGGTCCACCCGGTCGGACTCGACGATCGCGCCCGCCGGGATGCCGCTGGACGCGGCCCAGGACGAGCCGAATCCGGTCGCGTAGTGCACGCCCGCACCCTCCGGGCTCCACACGAACCGGCTCCCGTCGGCCGCCGCCGCGACCGTGCCGCCGCCGCTCACGCCCGAAGGGTCGGTCCCGGCGAACCAGTTGGCCCCGTTGTCCGTCGAGAAGGCGACGTGCGGCCCGGAGTCCAGGTTGCCGACCCGCACGACCGTGTTCGGGTTGCTCTCGGCGAAGTCCAGGCTGGTCGTCGAGGTGAAGTTGGGGGAGGTGTACATCATCGGCGGGACCTTGGTGAGATCCGTGTGCCGGAAGCCGCCGATGTCGCCCAGGGCGCTGAGCAGGGGTGCGCCCGACGGGGGAGAGGCGAGGTCGAGGACCGCCGTCTCCTCCAGCCCCTGCACCATGGGTTTGATGGTGAAGGTGCTGCCGCTGTCCCAGTTCGTGAGGTTCTCCGTGCCGTAGATCGTCGCACCCGTGCCGTACATCATGCGGTCGGAGTCGAACGGGTCGATCTCCAGCGCCTCGGTCATCCAGCCGAGTTTCGGCGTCTGTTCCGGCGGCGAGGGGTTCGCGCCCCAGGTCAGCCACGGGGAGGACGAGACGTCCATCGTGTAGCGGTTCGAGCGGTTGGGGTACGACGTGTAGTCCCAGGCCCTGGTCCAGGTGCCGCCGCTGTCGGTGGAGCGGAAGATCTGGGTGTCCGGCCACCAGGAGCTGTACGCCGTCGCCATCACCGTGCCCGGGTTCTGCCGGTCGACGGTCAGACCGCTGAAGCCGTAGTACGTGTCGGCCTCCGCGACCGGGCTGATGTCGGTCCAGGCGCCGGTCGCGGTGGCGTACCGCCAGAGTCGGCCCTTGCCGCCGTCGTAGGGGCCGCCCTTGTCGCTGTAGGCGAGATACAGGTAACCGTTCTCGGCGTCCAGGACGCCCTTGTGCGCCAGATACCCGGTCGGCTGACCGGCGAGCCGCTGCCAGGTCGCGCCCGCGTCCGTCGAGCGGTACACGGCGTTGTCCTTGTCGGCGACGCCGACGTAGACGGTCCGGGTGGCGTTGCCCGCCGTACCGGTCGACTCGTCGAACGTGACCCAGGCGATGCCCTGGTTGTCCGACGCGTAACCGCTGGTGTCACTCGGGTCCTGCACATAGTTCCCGGGGTTCGGGAAGCTCGTCACCTGCGACCAGGTCACCCCGGAGTCCGTCGACCGCCACAAGCCCTTTCCGCTGGGCGCGCCCAGGTACAGCACGCTGTTCCGGTTCGGGTCGATCGCGAGGCGCTCACCCATGCCCCGGCCGGGCATGTTGCCGCCCAGCTTGAACGGCAGGTCGGTCTTCTGCCAGCTGGCGCCCCGGTCCGAGGAGCGCAGCACCGCCCCGTTTCCGGGATCCCAGCTGTTGGTGTACGTGCCGACCGCCGCGTACACCCTGTCCGGATCGACGGAGTCGGACGCGAGACTCACCACGCCCGTGTGGCCCCAGTCGTCCCAGCCGACATGGTCCAGCAGCGGGGTCCAGGTCTTCGACGACTCGGCCCAGCGATAGGCGCCGCCGATGTCCGTGCGGGCGTAGGCGAGGTTCTTCTCGGTCCGGTTGAACACGATGCCGGGGACGAAGCCGCCGCCGTCGATACGAGCGTTCTTCCAGGTGTAGGTGTCGGCGGACAGGGCGACCTTTTCGCTCTCGGCCGCGAGTGCGGGCGGGCCGCCCGCGAGGAGCCCGGCCGTGAGCGCAAGCACGGCCGTGAGGATACGGGTTCTGCGCACGAAGGGTCCCTTCTTCAAAAGGGGTGGTGACAACGCCCCTGAAGGGGCGCGGGAACTGCGCGACCAGCCACAAACAACCCGCAGCCGCCGTACGCCCCGCGCCCCCACAACGCTCTGCGAACCGCTACTCCAGCAACTCCGCATACGAGCCCATGGCCAGCGCGATGTCCGCCTGAGCCCAGAACCGGTGGTACGTGAACGAGGGCGCCGCACCACCCGCCAGATAACTCTCGATCTTCGACCACGCAGGATCGTCCTCGTAGAACGACCGGATCGACTCGAAGGTCGACGACGAGTTGATCACGTCACCGTTCGGCATGGTGCCGCTCCACCCGCTCGGGACGTACACGGCGTCGTCGAAGCGGTTGTAGTCGGCGCGGGTCTCCGGCACGGCGATGCCGAGCGCGTCCTGGTGGTTGTCCCACATGCCGTCGAGCAGCGCCTTCGCCGTTGCCGCCGCCTCGGTGTCGCCGGAGCGGTCGGCGTAGTACGTCAGGGTCTTGGCGTACGCGGCCGCCACACCGACGTCGTTGGTGTAGTCGGCGACGGTGACGTGCAGCCCGTTGTTGGCGCCCGGGTTGGCCGCGTTCCAGGTGTCGGGCTGGCCCGACCACTGGAGGGTGGACGGGATCAGGTAGGTGCCGTCCGGGTTGACGGTCGTCTCGGACAGCGCCCAGTCGACCCACTTGTCGAGCACCTCCTTGGCGTCCGCGTCACCCGACTGCTGGTAGTACTCGGCGACGCGTTCCATCGACCACGCCTGGAAGCCGAACCACTGGTTGGACGGCGGGTCGTGGTAGACGGGCTTGTCGTCGTAGTACATGCCGTAGAAGGTCGACTTGCCGGCCGGTGGGGTGGCGTACCGCCCCTGCCAGCTGTTGGTCGCCCCGCCCGCGATGGCGCCCTCCGCCGACTGCAGCCAGCGGTAGAACTCCAGCTGCCGGTCGAGGGACTTCGCCCAGTCCGCCTGCCCGGTCGCCGACTTGGGCTTCAGGTCGGGATACTCGCTGAGCGCGTACGCGGCCATCGGGTTCTGGTAGCCGCCGTGCGCGTGGCTGGAGCCGATGCGCCAGGCCCAGCCCGCCGAGGTGTCGGTGGCGCCGCCCCAGGCGTAGTACCAGGACAGCAGGTAGTGCGAGGAGTCCTTGCCGGTGCCCGCAGGGCAGGCCGAGGCCCCCACGCAGTTGCCGATCTTCTTGAAGTACTTGTCGTACATGGCGTAGCGCAGGTAGTCGCCCATCTTCGCGGCCTTGGCGACGGTCCCCGCCACCGCGGAGCCCTGCCCCTGCTCCTCGGCCCACAGGTCCGCCCAGTACGCCGCCTGCACCGCGCGCGCGTCGGCGTCCGGGGCGTTGGTGAACTTCCACTGCTTGGCGTAGGAGGCGTCACGGGTGAACAGGTCGAGGTACCCGTTCGGGCCGCCGTACTTGAAGGCGTCGCAGGTCGGCTGCGGGATGGTCTCCCACACCGACTCCTGCGGGCCGCGCTGGAAGGTGTTGATGTACGACGGTCCGGTGTCCGCCGGGCCCGCCTCGCACTTGCCGGGCGAGTTGCCGTACCCGTAGACGTTGTCGACGTCCTGCAGCCAGTGCATGCCGTAGACGTCGTCGGTGCCGTACGCGCTCTCCAGCTCGGCCGCGATCGGGTCCTGGCCGACGGAGACGCCGGCGTCGAGCTGGGCCGGGTACTGGCTCGGCAGATCGTGCTCGGGCGCGTAGGTGGCCGGCTTGGACGGGGTGTAGAAGGAGTTGGTCGGCTGGTCGGCGTGGGTCGGGATCATGTACGTCTCCATCAGATCCCAGGCGCCGTTGAAGCGGGACCAGTCGCCCGTCACCTTGCCGTACATGGCCTGCAGCCACAGCAGGTAGCTGTATGCCTCCGACGTGGTCTCGTGGCCGTGGTCCGGCGCCTCGACGATCAGTGTCTCCACCGAGTGGTAGGGGATGCCCTCGGGGGAGAAGTAGCCGTTCGCCGGGTCGGTGATCTTCCCGTAGAGCTCCAGGAAGCGGGCGTCGTACTCCTTGGTCGCGGCGATCTGCGTGGCCGTGACCGTGGCCTTGCCGTGCCCGGGCGCCGTCGACTCGAAGGTGGCCGCGCCGGTGCCGGAGGAGTCGGCGGTGATGGTCACCTTCTGCGCGGTGTCCCAGTTCGACGGCGTGAAGGTGAGCGAGGCTCCGCCGGTGACCGACAGGCCGGTGTTCCCGTCCGTCCGCGCGGTCGTGACGGTGACGTTCGACGACGGCTGGGTCGACAGCTTCACGTCGAACGTCGCCGACTGGCCCTGCCGCACGGGCAGTTGGGCCGGTGTGGCGACCACGGCCGGTCCCGAGGCGACCGTGATGCCGACCGGTGTCGACGACGCCGAGGCGCCCAGGCTGTCGTACGCCTTGGCCACCAGGGAATGACTGCCCACGGTCAAACTTGAGACCGAGAGCGAGTACGGCGAGGTGGTGTCCGTGCCGAGCAGGGTGGTGTCGTCGTAGAACTCCACCTTGGTGATGGTGGCGTCGTCGGCCGCGGCGGCGGTGGCCGCGAGCGGCACCGCGCTGCCCTGCGTGTACACGGCGCCCGGCTCGGGGCTGGTCAGCACCGTGATGGGTGGCTGGTGCGCGCCCGTGCAGGTGGTGCCGTTGATCGCGAAGGAGGTGGGGGCGGCGTTGGTGCCGCTGTAAGCGAACTGGGCGCCGGTCGAGACGGCGGCGCCCGCGGCGATCCGGCCGTTGTACGAGGCGTTGTGCACGGTGACCGTCGGGCCGGACTGGGACCAGGTGCCGTTCCAGCCGTTCGTCAGCTTCTGGTTGCCCGCGTAGGAGTACGTCAGGGTCCAGCCGTCGATGACGTCCGTGCCGCGGTTGGTGATCGTGAGGTCGGCCGTGAAGCCGGAACCCCAGTCATTGGTCTTGTAATCCACACTGCACTGAACTGACGCTGCCTGCGCGGGAGTCGGATTCGCCGCCAGCATCGACAAGGGGACCGCGAGGGCCGCCACGACAGCGGTCCACAACCGCCGCGCTGGGCGTCTGTTTCTCGGGGGCATCGTGCTGGTTCCTCCTTGCGGCTCGGAGAAGTCAAGGCTTGAACCAGTGGGAGCGCTCCCATAGTGAGGACGGGCTCGAAGGGGGTCAAGATGCTTGAAGAGTCGAAAAGATTCGACGAAGAATCGTTGAGGAAAAGTCAGCGACTCCCCTGTTCTTTACCATCACTTGGCGCTACCTTCGGCAACACCAGTGGGAGCGATTCCATCAGTCGACGCGTCCGTCACGACGCGCCCGAACTGCAAGGAGTCGCTCATGCGACACCCCTCGCGTTCAGCTCTTTTACTCGCCGGTGCCGCCGCGCTCGCCCTCGTGGGCACCGCGGTCGCACCGGTCGTCACGGCGTCCGGGGCCACTCCGGCCTGCGTGGTGGAGTACTCCGTCACCAGCCAGTGGGACACCGGCTTCCAGGGCGGCGTGCGCATCACCAACAACTCGGCCGCGCTGACCGGCTGGACCCTCACCTTCGACTTCGCCGACGGCCAGCGGGTCAGCCAGGGCTGGAACGCCAAGTGGACCCAGTCCGGTACGACGGTGACCGCCGGCAACGAAAGCTGGAACGGCTCGCTCGCCACCGGTGCGAGCGTCAGCGCCGGGTTCCTCGCCTCCTGGTCCGGGAGCAACGCCGTACCGACGTCGTTCAAGCTCAACGGCACCACGTGCAATGTCGACAGCGAGCCGACCCCGACGCCCACCGAACCGACGAATCCGCCGGACCCGGGTGACGGGCCACCCGCGCTGAGCGTGTCCGGGAACAAGCTGGTGGACGCGTCCGGCACCACCCGGCGGCTGCTGGGCGTGAACCGCTCCGGCGGCGAGTTCGCGTGTGTGCAGGGCTACGGCATCTGGGACGGCCCGGTCGACGACGCGTCCGTCAAGGCGATCGCCGACTGGAACGCCAACACCGTCCGCATCCCGCTCAACGAGGAGTGCTGGCTCGGCACCTCCAACATCAAGCCCGAGTACGCCGGCGCCAACTACATCGCCGCCGTGCAGGACCTGGTGGCCAAGGTGAAGGCGCACGGCATGACGCCGATGCTCGAACTGCACTGGTCCTGGGGCCAGTACACCGGCAACTCGGCCGGCTGCGCCGACGTGCACGCCACCTGCCAGAAGCCGATGCCCAACATGCAGTACACCCCGTCCTTCTGGACATCGGTGGCGAGCACCTTCAAGGACGACCCGACCGTCGTCTTCGACCTGTTCAACGAGCCCTACCCGGACCGCGCCACCTCCACGGCCGCCCAGGCCTGGACCTGCTGGCGCGACGGCGGCACCTGCCCCGGCATCGGCTACGAGGTCGCCGGTATGCAGGACCTGATCGACGCGATCCGGGCCACCGGCGCAAAGAACGTGATCCTGGCCGGTGGGCTCGCGTACTCCAACGACCTCAGCCAGTGGCTGACGTACCAGCCCGACGACCCGACGGGCAATCTCGCCGCCGCCTGGCACGTCTACAACTTCAACACCTGCTCCAACGAGAGCTGCTGGGACTCCACGCTCGCACCTGTCGCCGCGCAAGTGCCGCTGGTCGCGGGCGAGATCGGCGAGAACACCTGCGCGCACTCCTTCATCGACCGCGTCATGGCGTGGTTCGACGCCCGCGCGCTCTCGTACCTCGGCTGGACCTGGAACACCTGGAACTGCTCCTCCGGTCCGGCCCTGATCAGCAGTTACGACGGGACTCCCACGTCGTACGGAATCGGGCTGCGTGATCACCTGCGCGCCCTCGACGGATAACCCACCTGTGAGAAGAGATGAGGAACCCGCACTCATGAGCCGTACCAGAACGAGAACGGCACTGCTCGCCGCGCTGGCGCTCGTGGCCGGTGCGACCGGGACCGCCATGGCGGCGGTGCCCGGCGACGCAGGCGCCGCCGCCGTCCCCTGCACCGTCGACTACCAGGTGCAGAACCAGTGGGACACCGGCTTCACCGCGTCCGTGACGGTCACCAACAACAGCGCCGCGAAGTCCGGTTGGTCGGTGGCGTGGTCGTACGCCGGCAACCAGCGGATCACCAACGCCTGGAACGCCAAGGTCACCCAGAGCGGGGCCGCCGTCACGGCCGTCAACGAGAGCTACAACGGGACGCTGGCGACCGGCGGTTCGGTGAGCTTCGGCTTCAACGGCAGCTACAGCGGCACCAACGCCCCGCCGACCACGTTCACCCTCGACGGGGTGACCTGCAACGTCGACGACGGCGGCGGCGGGCCGACCGACCCGCCGGGCCCCGGCGGCCCGGGCACGCGGGTCGACAACCCGTACACCGGCGCCAAGGTGTACGTGAACCCGGAGTGGTCCGCGAAGGCCGCCGCCGAGCCGGGCGGCAGCCGCATCTCCGACCAGCCGACCGGTGTGTGGCTGGACCGGATCGCCGCGATCAACGGCGTGAACGGCGGCATGGGCCTGCGGGACCACCTCGACGAGGCGCTCAGCCAGAAGGGCTCCGACGAACTGGTCGTGCAGCTGGTCATCTACAACCTGCCCGGCCGTGACTGCGCGGCCCTCGCCTCCAACGGCGAGCTGGGCCCGACGGAGATCGACCGGTACAAGACCGAGTACATCGACCCGATCGCCGCGATCCTCGCCGACCCGAAGTACGCCTCGCTGCGGATCGTCACCACCGTCGAGATCGACTCGCTGCCGAACCTCGTCACCAACACCGGCAGCCGCCCGACGGCCACCCCGCAGTGCGATGTGATGAAGGCCAACGGCAACTACGTCAAGGGCGTCGGCTACGCCCTGAACAAGCTCGGCGACGTGCCCAACGTCTACAACTACGTGGACGCCGGACACCACGGCTGGATCGGCTGGGACGACAACTTCGGCGCCTCGGCCAACACCTTCAAGGAGGCGGCGACCGCCGAGGGCGCCACCGTCAACGACGTGCACGGGTTCATCACCAACACGGCGAACTACAGCGCCCTGAAGGAGGACCACTTCAGCATCAACGACAACGTCGCGGGCAAGTCGGTCCGCGAGTCGACGTGGGTGGACTGGAACCGGTACGTGGACGAGCTGTCGTTCGCGCAGGCCTTCCGCAACCAGCTGGTCTCGGTCGGCTTCAACTCCTCCATCGGCATGCTGATCGACACCTCCCGCAACGGCTGGGGCGGCAGCGCCCGGCCCACCGGCCCGGGCGCCACGACCACCGTGGACACCTATGTCGACGGCGGCCGCTACGACCGCCGGATCCACGTCGGCAACTGGTGCAACCAGTCCGGTGCCGGGCTCGGCGAACGCCCGCAGGCCGCTCCCGCCGCCGGGATCGACGCCTACGTGTGGATGAAGCCGCCGGGCGAGTCCGACGGGGCCAGCCGGGAGATCCCGAACGACGAGGGCAAGGGCTTCGACCGGATGTGCGACCCGACCTACGAGGGCAACGCCCGCAACGGCTTCAACATGTCCGGTGCGCTGCCGGACGCGCCGCTGTCCGGGCACTGGTTCTCCGCGCAGTTCCAGCAGCTGATGGCGAACGCCTACCCGCCGCTGTCCTGAGCTGAGCCGCCTCCGCCGGGGTCAGGCGTCGTGCGACTCCAGACCCCGGCGGATCGCGAACTCCACCGCCGAGTAGTCCCCGTCGGCCCGCTCCAACCGGAGCTGCTCGGCGGGGTGCAGCGGCGGCTGCGCCATGAATCGGGGGCGCGTGCCGTGATGCGGCTGGGCGGCATGGACCAGGAACGGATGACAGAGGTAGACGTCACCGGGACGGCCGGTGGCGTACGCGAGCGGGCGGTGCGCGGAGGCCGCGTCGACCTTCGGGCCGAGCTCGATGAAGGAGGCGCCCTCCTCGCCGTACGGCTCCAGGACCGGCGGTACGTCGAGATGCGAGCCGACCCTGATCCGGGTCGGGGCGTCCGCCTCGGTCACCTCGCTGAACAGGAACAGCATCAGCAGGGCCCGGTCCCTCGACCGCAGGTTGGTGTGCGGCAGCGTGGCGCCCTCCGGGACGTAGCTGCCCTCGATGTGCCAGCCCGCGTCGTCCGGCTCGTCCTCGTGCGGGAACCGCAGCGGGAAGCTGCCCAGCGAGTAGCGTGACATCCAGCGGTCCGCGCCGACCAGCGCGTCGAACGCCGCATGCAGCACAGGCGAGTTGACCGCGGCGGCGAACGGCCCCTGCGCCATGTCGTACACCCAGTGCACGGGGTCCTTCCAGGTGCCGGGGTCGGCGGGGTCGTACCCCGTCTCCCGCCACAGCAGCCGCGCGCAGTGCTCGGCGACGCGGGGCGGGAAGGCGCCCTCGATCCTCACGAACCCGTCCTTGAGGAAGCGCTCCACCAGCTCGTCGTCCATGGGGCCCATCGTGGGACAGCGGACCCGTTCCGGGCACCTCATTTTCGACGGCCTCGGTTTGCCGCTTCGGCAACGTCTCTTGCTCCTCCCCGGTGTCCCGTCGCACGCTGGCCGCACCCGGAGGAGAGGCTGACCATGGCACACGACCACCACCACACCCACCAGCACGAGCACCACCACGACCACACCGGGATCGACTGGACCGAGATGGCCCCGCTGCTGGAGGCGGGCGCCGAGCTGTTCGCGCCCCTGTACGAGCGGGCCCTGGCCTGGCTGGCGAAGCAGCAGACCGACCCCGGCCTGGTCGTCGACGCGGGCAGCGGACCCGGCGTCGTCTCCTGTCTGCTCGCCGAGACCTTCCCGGCCGCCCGGATCGTCGCCGTCGACGGCTCCGAGCCGCTCCTCGCCCGGGCCCGCGACCGCGCCGCCCGCCTCGGCCTCGCCGACCGGTTCAGCACCCTCGCCGGTGACCTGCCCGACGTCCTCGGCGACCTCGACTACCCCGCCGACCTGCTGTGGGCCAGCCGCAGCCTGCACCACCTCGGCGACCAGCGCGCCGCCCTGGCCGCCTTCGCCGAACGACTCGCCCCCGGCGGCACGCTGGCGATCGTGGAGGGCGGCCTGCCCACGCGGTTCCTGCCGCGCGACATCGGCATCGGCCGCCCGGGGCTCCAGGCCCGGCTGAACGCGGTCGAGGAGGAGCGGTTCGCCGAGATGCGCGCGGCGCTGCCCGGCACGGTCGACGAGACGGAGGACTGGCCCGCGCTGCTGACCGCCGCGGGCCTGGCCCACACCCGCACCCGCAGCTTCCTGCTCGACCTGCCCGCTCCGGCCCCCGACCGGGCCCGCGCCTACGTCGCCGCCACCCTCTCCCGCATCCGCGAGGCCCTCGCCGACCGCCTCGACGCGACCGACCGCGCCACCCTCGACCGCCTCCTCGACCCCGAGGACAAGGCGAGCGTCCACCACCGCCCGGACCTCTTCCTGCTGGCGGCGCAGACGGTGCATACGGCGAGCAGGGCCCTCTGAGGTGACGTGCCTCAGCAGCGCCCCGGCCGCGCGGACACCGCGATCCGCGCCCCCTGCACCCGCCACACCCGGCACTCCTCGAAGTACGTGTCCAGCACCCGCCGTTTGACCAGCTCCGGCCCGGTCCGGTCCAGCGGCTGCCCCTCCGGGTCGCCCACGGCGACGATGCGCGGAGTCGTCAGCACGCGGGCCCGGACCACGGAAGCGGTCACCTCCGTGCCGTACAGGGCGTGCGAGTCGGCCGGGGTGCGGTCCAGGGCGATGTCCCGCAGCCCGCGCACGGCCGTCGGGTCCGGCAGCGACCACACCCGCCGTCGCCGCGGCAGATAGAGGACCCCGTCGGCGTCGCGCCCGGCCTCGCGCACCGCCTGTGCGATGGCGGTGAGGTCGTCGGTGCGGCTGATGGGCGTGCGCAGGTGCGCCGAGCAGGGCAGCAGCGCGACGGCGGCGGCTCCGGCCGCGAGCAGCGCGGCGGCCCGGGCCCGGCCCAGACGGTCCAGCGCGGCGCCGATCAGCAGGGCGGTACCCGCATGGCCGTAGAGCACAGAGCGGTCCACGGACAGCGGCTCGACCAGCGACACCAGCATCAGCAGCAGCGCGGGCAGCGCCAGCAGGGCCAGCGCGAGCACCGGCAGCCGTACCGGCCCACCACCTCCCCGCAGCGGCGCGGCGCAGCACACGCCGAGCACCACCACCCCGGCAAAGCTCCCGACGGCACCCGCGCCGGGGCCGCCGACGACGGCCACGGGGTCTGCACACCATGACTGCACCGTGACCAGGGACGCACGCGAAACGCCCCGGGAACTGCTGTGGTTCCCGGGGCGCTTGCGTACGATCTTGAGGTTACGGCCCTGAGGTCAGCCCATCTCGAACGTGGCCGGGTCCGGGCCCAGGCGGCGGTCCTCGTTCAGGGCGCTGATCGCCGCGAGGTCCTCGGTGTCCAGGCTGAAGTCGAAGACGTCGATGTTCTCCTTGATCCGGGACGGCGTCACGGACTTCGGGATCACCACGTTGCCGAGCTGGAGGTGCCAGCGCAGCACGACCTGGGCGGGCGTGCGGTTGTGCTTCTGGGCGATGGCCACGATCGCCGGGACCTCCAGCAGGCCCTTGCCCTGACCGAGCGGGGACCAGGCCTCGGTGGCGATGCCCTGCTCCGCGTGGTACTCCCGGGCGGCGTGCTGCTGCAGGTGCGGGTGCAGCTCGATCTGGTTGACGGCCGGGATGACGGACGTCTCGGCGATCAGGCGCTCAAGGTGCTCCGGCAGGAAGTTGGAGACGCCGATCGCCTTGATCCGGCCGTCGGCGTGGAGCTTCTCGAACGCCTTGTACGTGTCGACGTACTTGCCCTTCGACGGGATCGGCCAGTGGATCAGGTACAGGTCCACGTAGTCCAGGCCGAGCTTGCCGAGGGAGACGTCGAAGGCGCGGAGGGTGGAGTCGTACCCCTGGTCGCTGTTCCAGAGCTTGGTGGTGACGAAGAGCTCCTCGCGGGGGAGGCCGGAGGCGGCGATGGCCTTGCCGGTGCCCTCTTCGTTGCCGTAGATCGCCGCTGTGTCGATGCTGCGGTACCCGGCCTCCAGCGCCGTGGCGACCGCCCGCTCCGCCTCGTCGTCCGGCACCTGCCAGACGCCGAAGCCCAGCTGGGGCATCTCGACGCCGTTGTTGAGGATGATCGGGGGGACCTTGCTGCTCACGAGCTCTTGATCCTTCGGTTGTCGTCAGGTGGTACTCCCATCGTCAACGATCACGGGCCCCGATGCATTCCTGACCGGAAAATGGGCCGGATGCGGCCTCACGTCCGGTACAGCGCCTCGACCTCTTTGGCGTACGCCTTCTCGATCGCCTTCCGCTTCAGCTTCAGCGACGGCGTGAGCAGGCCGTGCTCCTCGGTGAACGGCTGCGCCAGGATGCGGAAGGTGCGGATCGACTCGGCCTGCGACACGAGCGTGTTCGCGGCGACCACCGCCCGCCGCACCTCCGTTTCCAGGTCCGGGTCGCGCACCAGCTCGGCGGGGGCGAGCCGGGGCTTGTTACGCATCTGGAGCCAGTGCTCGACGGCTTCCTGGTCGAGGGTGACCAGGGCGGCGACATAGGGGCGGTCGTTGCCGACGAGGAGGCACTGGGCGATCAGCGGGTGGTCCCGGACGCGTTCCTCCAGGAGGCCCGGTGCCACGCTCTTGCCGCTCGATGTGACGAGGATCTCCTTCTTGCGGCCGGTGATGGTGAGGTAGCCGTCCTCGTCGAGGGAGCCCAGGTCGCCGGTGGCCAGCCAGCCGTCGTGCAGCGTCTCGTCGGTCGCCTTCGGGTTGTTGAGGTAGCCCTGGAAGACGTTCGGGCCACGCAGCCAGATCTCGCCGTCGTCCGCGATGTGCACGGTGACACCGGGGATGGGCTGCCCGACCGTGCCGTAGCGGGTGCGCTCGGGCGGGTTGGCCGTCGCGGCCGCCGTGGACTCCGTCAGGCCGTACCCCTCGTAGATCCGCACGCCCGCGCCCGCGAAGAACAGGCCGAGCCGCCGGTCCATCGCCGAGCCGCCGGACATGGCGTGCCGCACCCGGCCGCCCATCGCCTCGCGCACCTTGGCGTAGACGAGCTTGTCGAACAGCTGGTGCTGCACCCGCAGCGCCGCCGACGGGCCGGCCCCGATGCCCCACGCCTTCTCCTCCACCGCGTCCGCGTACCGCACGGCGATGTCGACGGCCTTCTCGAAGGGGCCCGCTCTGCCCTCCCGCTCGGCCTTGCGGCGGGCCGCGTTGAAGACCTTCTCGAAGATGTACGGCACGGCCAGGAAGAACGTCGGTTTGAACGCGGCCAGGTCGGGCAGGAGGGCGGCCGCGTTGAGCTGCGGCTGGTGGCCGAAGCGGACCTTGCCGCGGATCGCGGCCACCTCCACCATCCGCCCGAACACGTGCGCGAGTGGCAGGAAGAGCAGGGTGGCCGCCTCGTCGCCCTTCTTGGAGTGGAACACCGGCTCCCAGCGCTCGATGACGGTGTCCGCCTCGTACATGAAGTTGCCGTGCGAGAGGACACAGCCCTTGGGGCGGCCGGTGGTGCCGGAGGTGTAGAGGACCGTGGCGACCGAGTCCGGGGTGACGGCCTTGCGGTGCCGGTGCACCACCTCGTCGTCGAGGTGGGCGCCGGCGTCGTACAGCTCCTGGACCGCGCCCGCGTCGAGCTGCCACAGCCGGCTCAGTCTCGGCAGCCGGTCGACGACGGTGGCGACGGTCATCGCGTGGTCCTCGTGCTCCACGATCGCGGCCGTCACCTCCGCGTCGTAGAGCATCCAGTAGCACTGCTCGGCCGAGGAGGTCGGGTAGACCGGCACCACCTGGGCGCCGATCGTCCACAGCGCGAAGTCGAACAGCGTCCACTCGTAGCGGGTGCGGGACATGATGGCGACCCGGTCGCCGAACCGGACGCCCTCGGCGAGCAGGCCCTTGGCGAGGGCGAGCACCTCGTCGCGGAACTCGGCGCAGGTCACGTCCCGCCAGCGCCCGGCGTCGTCCTTGCGGCCGAGCGCGATGTGCAGCGGGTCGTCCTGGGCGTGCTCGAAGACGACGTCGGCCAGACCGCCCACCGGGGGTGCCAACGTCAACGGAGGATTGGTGAACTCGCGCAAACCCGTTCCCCGCTCTCTGTGACGGCTCCCTGTGATGCCCGCACAGGCCGTGAAAGCTACCCCACGGGCAGTCGTGACGGGAGGGGTGCGAAAGCGGAGCGGCGCTCAGGGATGCGCTGGTCAGCGGGGAAAATGCGCGCACATGGGGAAGGGTCGGACAGATTCCTGACGGTGGAGTAAGTTTCGGCGCCGTAATCTCCACCGAATCTGTACGACCCGGTCACCCTAACGCCGGTGCAGCCGGTCGCCCGCCGCCAGGATGGCCGTCGCCAGGGCGTCCGCCGGGCCCTGGGCGGCGGGGCGGCGGCGGCCGTGCACCAGGACGAAGTCGACCTGGCCGAGTTCGGGCAGGCCGAAGCGGTCCGGGACACGGACCAGGCCCGGCGGGATGAAGCCCCGGGAGTGGGCCATCACGCCCAGGCCCGCACGGGCGGCGGCGATCAGGCCGTTGAGGCTGCCGCTGGTGCAGGCGATGCGCCACTCGCGGCCCTGACGCTCCAGTGCCTCCAGGGCGAGGGCGCGGGTGATGCCCGGCGGGGGATAGACGATCAGCGGGACCGGACGGTCGGGGTCGAGGCGGAGGCGTTCCGCGCCGATCCACACCAGGCGGTCGTGCCACACCAGTTCGCCGTGCGGGTCCTCGGGGCGCCGTTTCGCCAGGACCAGGTCCAGATTTCCGGCGGCCAGGTGTTCGTGCAGGGTGCCGGACAGCTCGACCGTGAGCTCCAGGTCGACCTCGGGGTGGTCGTGCCGGAAGCCCTCCAGGATCTCCGGGAGCCGGGTGAGCACGAAGTCCTCCGAGGCGCCGAAGCGGAGCCGGCCGCGCAGCCGGGTGCCGGTGAAGAACGCCGTGGCCTGCTCGTGCACCTCCAGGATCCGGCGCGCGAAACCGAGCATCGCCTCACCGTCCTCCGTCAGCTCCACGGAGTGCGTGTCCCGGCTGAACAGCTGGCGTCCGGTGGCGTCCTCCAGCCGCCGTACGTGCTGGCTGACCGTCGACTGGCGCAGCCCGAGCCGCCGCGCGGCCTGCGTGAAGCTCAGCGTCTGGGCGACCGCCAGAAACGTGCGCAGGTGGGAGGGGTCGTACACGAGGGCCAGGCTATCGCGATCCGTGATGGCAGTCAGAGTGGTATGCCGGATTCACGATCGGCGGGTGAGGGAGCAGGATGGAGCGGGGACTCGTGACCCCGTACAGGCCCTCAGATCCGAGCCTCATGTTCCAGCCTCATGTTCAAGCAAGTGGAGCACCGTGAAACGCCTGCGTTGGCCCTCCTGGATGCCGATCGACCCGTACATCCTGCTGTTGCTCGGGACGGTGGGCCTCGCGGCGCTCCTCCCGGCCCGGGGTACGGCCGCCGACGTGGCCTCCGGCGCCTCCACCGCGGCGATCGCCTTCCTCTTCTTCCTCTACGGCGCCCGGCTGTCCACGCGTGAGGCGCTGGACGGACTCAGGCACTGGCGGCTCCACGTCACCGTCCTGGCCTGCACCTTCGTCGTCTTCCCGCTGCTCGGGCTGGCCGCCCGCGGACTGGTCCCGGTGTTCCTGACCCACTCCCTGTGGACCGGCCTGCTCTTCCTCACCCTGGTCCCCTCGACCATCCAGTCGTCGATCGCGTTCACCTCGATCGCCCGCGGCAACGTGCCCGCCGCGATCTGCGCCGGCTCCTTCTCCTCCCTCGCGGGCATCGTCATCACCCCGCTGCTCGCGGCGTCGCTGCTGGGCGGCGGCGCGGGCGGGTTCAAGGCCGACTCGATCATCAAGATCGTGCTGCAGCTGCTGGTGCCGTTCCTGGCCGGGCAGCTGCTGCGCCGCTGGATCGGCGGTTTCGTCGCCCGCCACAAGAAGGGCCTCGGGTACGTCGACCGCGGCTCGATCCTCCTCGTCGTGTACACCGCATTCAGCGAGGGCATGGTCCACGGCGTCTGGCACCAGGTCAGCCCCGCCCGGCTGGCCGGGCTGCTCGGCGTGGAGGCGGTGCTGCTCGCCGTGATGCTCGCTCTGACCTGGTACGGCGCCAAGGTCCTCGGCTTCAGCCGGGAGGACCGTATCGCCATCCAGTTCGCCGGGTCGAAGAAGTCGCTGGCTTCCGGGCTGCCGATGGCGAGTGTGCTGTTCGGCGCGCAGGCCTCGCTGGCCGTGCTGCCGCTGATGCTCTTCCACCAGATGCAGCTGATGGTGTGCGCGGTGATCGCCAAGCGCCGCTCCCACGACCCGCGCGAGCAACTCACTCCACCGGCCTCAGCCGCAGCGTCACAAACCGCGGTCGGTACAGGGCCACGTTCCCGCTGATCGCCGCCGCCGCGCCCGTCGTCTCCAGCCAGTTGACGTCGTAGCTGAGGACCAGGCGCCGGTCGCCGCCGACGGCGGGGTGCGCCTGCGGGTTGTACGCGGCCACCCCGCCGGACGGCAGGGGCGGGCTGAAGCCGCGCGCCGGTCCGTGCCACGGCCCGGTGGGGGAGCAGGCCCAGTACGACGTCACCGTGCTCAGCCCGGCCGCGCCCGCCGCCATGGTGAACAGCACGTACGTGTCCCCGTCCCGCACCACCGAGAACGCGCTGCCCACCCCGGTGCGCCGCTCGTCGCCGAGCACCGCGGCCGGGCGGGTCCCGGTGACCCAGGCGGAGCCGTTCCAGAACTCCCAGGCGGCCGGATCCGCGAGCCCGCCGTCCGGCACCCGCGCCACATACGCCGACGAGGCCGGGCGGGACACGGCCTGCCCGTCGTCGCCGCCGAAGACGTAGGTCCAGCCGTCCTCGGCCACCAGCGTCGTACCGAACAGCACCCGCCGGGACGGATCCGGCACCGACTGCTGGTCGAACACCTTGGTGATGGACTCGACCCGCAGCTCCGGCAGCGAGAGCGTGGCGACCTCGGTGGCGAGCGGCACCCCGTAGATCCACGGCGACTGGCCGGCCGCGCGCGTCCACAGCAGCACCCGCACGACCTGTTCCGCCGAGCCGGGGGAGCGCGGCTCGACCCGGGCCGCGACGGGCCAGCGCCACTGGCTGGGGGCGGGGTCGGGGAAGAGGGGCGCCGGGAGCGTCGAGCGCAGACGGCCCCCGGCCATCACCACCGCCGAGTTGCGCACCATCGGGGCGGTGGTGTCGCGCCAGGCGTACGACTCGCCGGACGGGTTGGGCGGGGGATGCACGGGGCCGAGGAAGGTGTCGGAGAACAGCCACAGCACCCGGCCGTCCGGCAGCCTCAGCGAGTGGGTGCCGTCGCCGCCGGTCCAGTCGTCGGTGCGCGTGGCGTCGTCGCCGTAGCGGGCGAACTCGCCGGTGAGCGCGTCGGCGGCCGACCAGGAGGCGACGGTGCGGCCCGTGCACGCGCCGCCGCCCTCCCGGTCGCCGTCCGGGAGGGCGGTGAGCAGCACGGCCGCGAGAACCAGGGCCAGCAGCAGTCCGACCCCGGTTCCCGTGCGCTGTCGTGCTCGTCGCTCGTCGGGCACGCTCCGGGACGTTAGCGGGCGGCGGTCACCTGGTCCATGGGGAGCCACAGGACGTTGTTGGACCGGGGGCCGGTGTGGGTGGTGCGGACCTGGTCGATCTCCGCGTCGGACAGGGCCATGTCCCAGACGCGGACCTCGTCGATCGCGCCGGTGAAGAAGGCCCGGCTGTCCACGCGCTGGCCGATGTGCACCCCGAACGGCGAGTTGCGGCTCACCGAGCCGGGCACGTCCTCGGTGCTGACCGCCGTGCCGTCGAGGAACAGGGTCAGCTGTCCGCCGCCGCGGCGCAGCGCGAGGTGGTGCCACCTGCCGTCGTTGTGGGCGCCGGTCGCCTGCACGATGGCCGTGTTGACGGTCCGGACGCCCTCCCGGGCGGTGATCAGGCCGCGCACCCGGTTGCTCGCGGGCTCGGCGCGCAGCCAGACCTGCGGCTGGCTGGTGCCCACCCCGCCCATCCACAGCAGCGGCTGCTCACCGCTCGCGGCGGTGTAGCGGAACCACAGGGAGGCGGTGAAGTCCCCGCTGCCCAGCAGGAGTTCGTCGCGGTACGGCAGGCGTACGGCGTCGTCGCCGCCGTCGAGGGCGAGGGCGTTGTCGAGCACGCCGGTGGTGGTCGAGGCGCCGCCCAGGACGTTCGCCCCGGGGGCGAGCAGGGCGCGGTCGGGTGTGGTCGGGTCGGCGCCGCGGCGGGGCGTGAGCCACTCCTCGTTGAAGCGGGCGAAGCGGATCTCGTCACGGGCGTCGGCCGTGCCGCCCTCGTACATCAGGCCGACGGTGGTGCCGGAGATGTGCACCAGGTCGGAGTAGCCGGACCAGTCGCGGGTGACGACCGTGCCGCGGTCCACGCTGTCCCAGGTCTCCCCGCCGTCGTAGGAGGAGCGGATCATCATGGTCCGGCGGCGGTCGGGGTCGCCCGGGCAGGACAGCAGGATGCGGTCGCCGAGGCGCAGGGTGGAGCCCTGGACCTGGGGGGCGTAGAGGTCGGGGAGGGCCGCGAAGGGCGCCGCGAAGCTCTGGCCGCCGTCGCGGCTGACGGCCTGGGAGCGGTGGCCGATGTCGGTGCCCTCCTGCTCGCGGCCACTGACCAGGATCGTGCCGTCGGAGCGCTCGGTCATGGAGATCTCGGACGGCTTCTGGCGGAAGGTGCCGTCGGCCGCGAGGGGCCAGGCGTCGGTGGCGCCGACCCGCCAGGTGGTGCCGCCGTCGTCGCTGAGGATGAGGGCGGCGTGGTTCGCGGTGACCCGGTTGCCGTCCCAGGTCTCGGCGTTGACGCCGAAGACCAGCCGTCCGGCGTGGGCGCCCTGGGTGAGCTGGATGCCGTGCACCGGGCCGGTGGCGTACCAGGAGTTCCAGTGCGAAGGCAGGATCTGCGGGCTGAGGTCGCGCGGGGCGGACCAGGTGACGCCGTCGTCGTCGCTGTACTGCAGATGGGGGGTGCGGTCGCAGGGGACGTCACAGTGCTCGCTGTCGGCACGGCCCGTGTTGTACGTCTGCGCCAGCAGGATCCGGCCGGTGTCGCGGTCGACGACCGGGGTCGGGTTGCCGTGGGTGTCACCGCCGCCGTCGTTGACCACCTGCAACGGGCCCCAGGTGCGGCCGCCGTCGGTGGAGCGCTTCAGCACGATGTCGATGTCGGTCGCGTCGCCGCAGTTGAGGACCCGCCCCTCGGCGAACGCGAGCAGGGTGCCGTTCGTGCTCTGCACGACCGCCGGGATCCGGAAGCAGGCGTAGCCCGGGTCCTGCGAGGCCTTGAAGAGGACCTGCTCCTCGAACAGGGGTGCGGCCAAGGCGGGTTGGGCGCGGGCGGGGGCCGGTAGGACGGCGGCGGCCGTCAGGACGACGCCCGCGGTGAGGGTGTTTCTCAGACGTGCGCGGAGTCTTGACGGCATATATGATCCCCATTTTGTCAGAACATCTGGACATCCCACGTCCAACGTATGCGCCACAGACGGTAGTTGGCGGCAGCGACACACCGCAAGAAGCGTGCGGGGACAACAGGGGTGGTGGTGCTCCAGCGGCCTGACGTGTTGTCACGGGATCGTTTGAAGGATCCAATGACAAATCAGGTGATGATAAATCAGGTCATAGGGAAAGTTGCGCAGCGGCCCGCGGGCGATGTGAGAGGGCGGCCCGCTGAGGCGGGGCCCCCGCGGCGCAGGGGGCGCTCCCCGCCGGTCGGGGCCCCGCCGCCGTGCCGCGGGGAACCGTCAGCCCTGGGCGGCCGCGGCCCGCAGGGCGATCCGGTCCTCGCCCGCGTACACGTTCATGGAGCTGCCCCGCAGGAAGCCCACCAGGGTCAGCCCGGTCTCCTGGGCCAGGTCCACCGCCAGCGACGAGGGCGCCGAGACCGCCGCCAGCACCGGGATGCCCGCCATCACGGCCTTCTGTGCGAGCTCGAAGGACGCCCGGCCCGAGACGAGGAGGATCGTCCGGGACAGCGGCAGGCCGCCGTTCTGCAGGGCGCGGCCGACCAGCTTGTCGACCGCGTTGTGCCGGCCCACGTCCTCCCGTACGTCCAGCAGCTCGCCGTCCTCGGCGAACAGCGCCGCCGCGTGCAGCCCCCCGGTCCGGTCGAAGACCCGCTGGGCCGCGCGCAGCCGGTCGGGGAGGCTCGCGAGCAGCTCGGGCTTCACCCGGACCGGGGGAGTGTCGGCGATGGGCCAGCGGGCCGTCGTGCGCACCGCGTCCAGGCTCGCCTTGCCGCACAGTCCGCAGGACGAGGTGGTGTAGACGTTGCGTTCGAGGGTGATGTCCGGGATCACCACCCCGGGGGCCGTCTGCACGTCCACCACGTTGTACGTGTTCGAGCCGTCCACGGTGGCGCCCGCGCAGTACACGATGTTCCGCAGGTCGCCCCGCTCGCCCAGCACCCCCTCGCTCACCAGGAACCCGGCCGCGAGCGCGAAGTCGTCGCCGGGGGTGCGCATGGTGATCGCGAGCGGTTTGCCGTTCAGGCGGATCTCCAGGGGTTCCTCGGCGACGAGCGTGTCCGGGCGGGTGGAGACCGCGCCGTCCCGGACGCGGATCACCTTGCGTCGTTCCGTGACTCGTCCCATGTCCTGATCAGCCCCGGTTCTGTACGTGCTGGTAGCCGAAACGGCCCTTGATGCAGAGGTTGCCGTGGGTCACCGGGTTGTCGTGCGGCGAGGTGACCTTGACGATCTCATTGTCCTGCACATGGAGCGTGACGTTGCAGCCCACTCCGCAGTAGGCGCACACCGTCGTCGTCTCCGTCTGCTGCGACTCGTCCCACGTACCCGCCGCCCGCATGTCGAACTCCGACTTGAACGACAGTGCCCCCGTCGGACAGACCTCGATGCAGTTGCCGCAGTACACACACGCCGAGTCGGTGAGCGGGGCGTCGTGCTCGACCGCGATCCGGGCGTCGAAGCCCCGGCCCGCGACGGAGATCGCGAAGGTGTTCTGCCACTGGTCGCCACAGGCGTCGACGCACTGGTAACAGAGGATGCACTTGGCGTAGTCGCGGACGTAGAGGTCGTTGTCGATCTTCGGTTCCTCGTTGATGCGGGCGGCCTCGGGGCCGAAGCGGTCCGGTTTCGCCTCGTACTCCTTAATCCACCCGGCGACCTGGGGCGTGGTCGACAAGTCGACCGAGGAGGCGAGGAGTTCGAGGACGACCTTGCGGCTGTGCCGGGCGCGTTCCGTGTCCGTGCGGACGGTCATGCCCGGTTCCGCCGTGCGGGAGCAGGCCGGGACCAGGGTGCGCGAGCCCTCGACCTCCACCACGCAGACCCGGCAGGCGTTCTTCGGGGTGAGGGTGTCGCCGTGACACAGGGTCGGGATGTCCTTTCCGGCGGCCCGGCAGGCGTCGAGGACGGTCGAGCCCTCCGGGACCCTGGCCTCCTGCCCGTCGATGGTGAACTCGACCAGCCGGCGCGGCACGCCCAGCGGTATCGCGGTCATTCGTACGCCCCCAGACGGTCGATGGCGGATTCCACGGCATTCCACGCGGTCTGCCCCAGACCGCAGATCGAGGCGTCCCGCATCGCGCGGCCGACCTCCCTCAGCAGGGCGATGTCGTCGGCGGCAGCGGCACCCGTGCGCTCCACGATCCGGTGCAGCGCCTCCTCCTGCCGCACGGTCCCGACCCGGCACGGCACGCACTGCCCGCACGACTCGTCACGGAAGAACTCGGCGATCCGCAGCAGCAGCCGGGGCAGCGCAACGGTGTCGTCGAAGGCCATCACGACGCCCGAGCCGAGCGTCGTACCGGCCTCGCGGGTGCCCTCGAAGGTGAGCGGGATGTCCACCTCGTCCGGCCGTACGAAACCGCCCGCCGCGCCGCCGAGCAGCACCGCCCGCAGACCCCTGCGCACCCCCGCCAGCTCCAGCAGCTCCCCCAGCGTCGCGCCGAACGGCAGCTCGTAGATGCCGGGACGCGCCACGCTCCCCGACACGCAGAACAGCTTCGGACCGGTCGATGCCGCCGTGCCGATCGCCGCGTACGCCGGGGCGCCCATCGTCAGGATCGGCAGCACGTTGACCAGCGTCTCGACGTTGTTCTCCACGGTGGGCTTGCCGAACAGGCCCTTCTCCACGGGGAAGGGCGGTTTCGAACGCGGCTCGCCCCGGTAGCCCTCGATCGAGTTGAACAGGGCCGTCTCCTCGCCGCAGATGTACGCGCCCGCACCCCGCCGGACCTCGATGTCGAAGGCGTAGCCCTGCCCCAGGACGTCGTCGCCGAGCAGGCCACGCGCGCGTGCCTGGCCGATGGCGTGCTCCAGACGGCGCTGGGCGCGCGGGTACTCGCCGCGCAGGTAGAGATAGCCCAGGTGCGCGCCGGTCGCGTATGCCGCGATGGTCATGGCCTCGATCAGCGCGTACGGGTCGCCCTCCATGAGCACCCGGTCCTTGAAGGTGCCCGGCTCGGACTCGTCGGCGTTGCAGACGACGTAGTGCGGGTGGTCGGGCTGGGACGCCGTGGCCTGCCACTTGCGGCCGGTGGGGAACGCCGCGCCGCCGCGCCCGACCAGGCCGGAGTCGGTGACCTCGCGGATGACTCCGGCGGGGCCGAGCTCGAAGGCCCGGCGGAGGGCGGTGTAACCGCCGTGGGCGCGGTAGTCGTCGAGGCTGGAGGGGTCCACCACGCCGACGCGACGCAGGAGGATCAGGTCGTCGCCGCCCGCCTGGGGGACCGCCAGCACGGCCGGGGGCTCCTCGGGCGCGGAGTCCGGTGCGGTCGCGGCGAGCAGGGCCGCTTCGACGGTCGCCGGTGCCGAGACCGCCGTACGGACCGGATCCCCCGCCTTGACGGCGAGCGCGGCAGGGGCGCGTTCGCACAGGCCGAGGCAGGGGCTGCGCTCGATGTGGGCAGCGGGGCCGCGTGCCTCGATGCCCGCGCACAGTTCCGCCGCCCCCGCCGCCTGGCACGCCAGGTCCGTGCAGACATGGAGCACGGTCGCCGGGCGCGGCCTCACCGAGAACATCGCGTAGAACGTGGCCACCCCGTACGCCTCCGCCGGTGGCACGGTCAGCCGCCGGCACAGGTAGTCCAGGGCGCCCTCGCTGATCCAGCCGACCCGGTCGTTGATCGCGTGCAGCCCCGGCAACAGCAGGTCACGGCGGTCCCGGGCCTGACGCCCGCCGCGCGCCCACCTCAGATCGGCGGCCCTCATTTCATCGCGGGCGGCACCCTCCCACGAGGATTCCGGGGGGCCGAGCAGCGCGTCGACGGCCGCCCGCTCGTCGTCCGTCGGTTTGCTGTCGCCGAAGTGCAGGTCCACTTGCGTCACCTCACGATGGTCGCGACGGGAAGCTTCTCGATCCGGATCGCCGACGCCTTGAACTCCGCCGTTCCGGCGATCGGGCAGTTCGCCTCGATCGTCAGCTGGTTGGTGTCCACCTCGTCGGGAAAGTGCATGGTCATGAAGGCGAGCCCGGGCCGCAGCGCCGGGTCGATCCACACGGGTGCGACCACGGACCCGCGCCGGGAGGTCACCTGCACCTCCTCGCCCACCACGACCCCGTACCGCTCGGCGTCCTCCGGGCACAGCTCGACGTACTCGCCGCGCCTGAGCGGGGAGGCGAAACTGCCGCTCTGCACACCGGTGTTGTAGGAGTCGAGCCGACGGCCGGTGGTGAGCCGGATCGGGTACTGCTCGTCGGTGAGGTCCACCGGCGGATCGTGCTGCACCAGCCCGAAGGGCGCGAGCCTGCCCCGCCGGGCCGGGTCCGTCTCCCACAACCGGCCGTGCAGATAGGTCGGTTCGAGCCGCTCGGTGCTCGGGCACGGCCACTGGATGCCCTGGTGCTCCTCCAGACGGTCGTACGTCATCCCGTAGTGGTCCGGCGAGACCGAGCGCAGCTCGTTCCAGACGGCCTCGGCGTCGGCGTACTTCCAGTCGTGACCGAGGCGTGCCGCGAGATCGCAGATGATGTCGATGTCCTCGCGGGCCTCGCCGGGCGGGGCCACGGCCTTGCGCACCCGCTGGACCCGCCGCTCGCTGTTGGTCGTCGTGCCGTCGGTCTCGGCCCATCCGGCGGTCGCGGGCAGCACGACGTCCGCCAGCTCGGCGGTCTTCGTCAGGAAGATGTCCTGCACGACGAGGAAGTCGAGGGCCTTCAGCCGTCGTACCGCCTGTTCGCTGTCCGCCTCCGACTGGGCCGGGTTCTCGCCGACGCAGTAGACGGCCCTGAGGGTGCCCTCCTCCATCGCCTCGAACATCTCCGTCAGGTTCAGCCCGTAGTGCGGCAGGATGACGGTGTCCCAGGCCGACTCGAACTTCAGCCGGACGTCCGCGTCGAGGATGTCCTGGAAACCGGGGAGGCGGTTGGGGATCGCGCCCATGTCGCCGCCGCCCTGCACGTTGTTCTGGCCGCGCAGGGGTTGCAGGCCCGAGCCGTAGCGGCCGACGTGGCCGGTCAGCAGGGCCAGGTTGATGAGCGCGCGGACGTTGTCCGTGCCGTTGTGGTGCTCGGTGATGCCGAGGGTCCAGCACAGCTGGGCGCGCTCGGCGCGGGCGTAGGCGTGGGCCAGGTCCTTGATGGCGGCGGCCGGTACGCCCGTCACCTTCTCGGCGAGCGACAGCGTCCACGGCTCGACGAGCGCCCGGTACTCCTCGAAGCCGGTCGTCGCCCGCTCGATGAACACCTCGTTGGCGAGCCCCGCGCGGATGATCTCGCGGCCGATCGCGTGCGCCATCGGGATGTCGGTGCCGACGTCGAGGCCGAGCCAGCTCTCCGCCCACTCGGCGGTGGAGGTGCGGCGCGGGTCGACGGCGTACATCCGGGCGCCGTTCCTGATCCCCTTCAGCACGTGCTGGAAGAAGATCGGGTGGGCGAAGCGGGCGTTGGAGCCCCACATCACGATGACGTCGGTGTGCTCGATCTCCTCGTACGAGGACGTGCCGCCGCCGGAGCCGAAGGCGGCGGACAGGCCCGCGACGCTCGGGGCGTGGCAGGTGCGGTTGCAGGAGTCGACGTTGTTGGTGCCCATGACCACGCGGGAGAACTTCTGGGCGACGTAGTTCATCTCGTTGGTCGCGCGGGCGCAGGAGAACATGCCGAACGCACCCCGGTTGCGCTCCAGGCCGCGGGCGGCCCGGTCCAGGGCCTCGTCCCAGCTCGCCGGGCGGAACGGCTCGTCGCGGGAGTCCCTGACGAGGGGACGCGTCAGCCTGGTGTAGGTCTTCGGTTCACGTTTCCTCATGCGGCGCTCCTCAGCGCGAGCAGGTCCGAGATGGCGTGCACGGTGCGCAGGGTGGGCACGTCGACGCCGGTGATCTCCGCCAGCTCGACGACGGCGGCGAGCAGGACGTCGAGTTCGAGCGGTTTGCCGCGCTCCAGGTCCTGGAGCGTGGAGGTGCGGTGGTCGCCGACCTTCTCGGCGCCCGCGAGGCGGCGTTCGATGGAGACGCCCACCTCGCAGCCGAGGGCCTCGGCGACGGCGAGCGTCTCGGTCATCATGATCTCGATGACCCTGCGGGTGCCGCCGTGCAGGCACATCTGCCGCATGGTCGCGCGGGACAGCGCACTGATCGGGTTGAAGGAGATGTTGCCGAGCAGCTTCAGCCAGATGTCGTTGCGCAGCTGCGGTTCCACCGGGCACTTCAGGCCGCCGCCCCGCATGGCCTCGCTGAACGCGAGACACCGCTCGGACACGCTGCGGTCGGGCTCGCCGATGGAGAACCGGGTGCCTTCCAAGTGCCGTACGACACCGGGTGCTTCGAGTTCGGTGGCCGCGTAGACGACGCAGCCGATGGCCCGGTCGGGCGCGAGCACCGCACTGACCGTGCCGCCCGGGTCCACGCTCTCGACGCGGTGACCGTCGTAGGGGCCGCCGTGGCGGTGGAAGTACCACCAGGGGATGCCGTTCTGCGCGGCGATCACCGCCGTGGTGCCGTGCAGCAGCGGCTCGATCAGCGGCCCGCACGCCGCGTACGAGGTGGCCTTCAGGCCCAGGAAGACATAGTCGACCGGGCCGACTTCGGCCGGGTCGTCGGTGGCGTCGGGGTGCGCGGTGAAGTCGCCGCGCGGGCTGAGCACCTGTACTCCGTGCCGCCTCATGGCCGCGAGATGCGGTCCACGGGCGATGAGGTGCACATCGGCGCCCGCGCGGTGGAGCGCGGCACCGACGAAGGCGCCGATCGCTCCGGCGCCGAGGACTGCGACTTTCACGGAAACACTCCGTTCGGTTTGAGGGATACCGCGGAGGTGACGGCCGTACGGCCTGTGTCGACGAAATATTGTCTACAGTATGGAGGTTGGGCCGACAAGGGTCCGTACCATGACCGTTCGGCGCAGGTTGGATACCGCTCATCGCATACGGTCGACCCGCCGTCTTCTCAACTCCCTTGATCCTTCCTACCGTCCGGGTCCCATGAGTCCCCCCGTCGCACCCCCGGGATGGAGCCGCTGGCTGGTGCCGCCCGCCGCGCTCTCCGTCCATCTCTCCATCGGGCAGGCCTACGCCTGGAGCGTGTTCAAGCCACCCCTCGAATCCGCGCTCGGCCTCAGCGGCACCCAGAGCGCGCTGCCCTTCCAGCTCGGCATCGTCATGCTCGGCCTGTCGGCCGCGTTCGGCGGCACGCTCGTGGAGCGCAACGGGCCGCGCTGGGCGATGACCGTGGCGCTGGTGTGCTTCTCGTCGGGCTTTGTGCTGTCCGCGCTCGGCGCGGCGACGGAACAGTACTGGCTGATCGTCCTCGGCTACGGCTTCGTCGGCGGGATCGGCCTCGGCATCGGCTACATCTCACCGGTCTCCACGCTGATCAAGTGGTTCCCGGACCGGCCCGGCATGGCCACCGGCATCGCCATCATGGGCTTCGGCGGAGGCGCGCTGATCGCCTCACCGTGGTCGGCGCAGATGCTGGAGTCGTTCGGCTCCGACAGCTCCGGGATCGCGCTCGCCTTCCTGGTGCACGGGCTGTCGTACGCCGTGTTCATGCTGCTCGGCGTGGTGCTGGTGCGGGTGCCGCGATCCGAGAAGCCGGTGGCGTCCGGGCCGAGCGTGGTCGAGGGCGTACAGGTGTCGGCGAACAGCGCCGTGCGCACACCGCAGTTCTGGTGTCTGTGGGTCGTGCTCTGCATGAACGTGACCGCCGGCATCGGCATCCTGGAGAAGGCCGCGCCGATGATCACGGACTTCTTCGCGGACACCTCGACACCGGTCTCGGCGACGGCGGCCGCCGGGTTCGTCGCGCTGCTCTCGGCGGCGAACATGGCGGGCCGCATCGCCTGGTCGTCGACGTCCGACCTGATCGGGCGCAAGAACATCTACCGCGTCTATCTGGGCGTGGGCGCGCTGATGTACCTGCTCATCGCGCTGTTCGGCGACTCGTCCAAGCCGCTGTTCATCCTGAGCGCGCTGGTCATCCTCTCCTTCTACGGCGGCGGCTTCGCGACGATTCCGGCATATCTGAAGGACCTCTTCGGCACCCACCAGGTCGGTGCGATCCACGGGCGGCTGCTCACCGCCTGGGCCACGGCAGGCGTGCTCGGGCCGCTGATCGTCAACTGGGTCGCCGACCGGCAGGAGGAGGCCGGCAAGCACGGCGCGTCCCTGTACGGGCTGTCGTTCACCATCATGATCGGGCTGCTGGTCGTCGGCTTCGTCGCCAACGAACTCGTCCGCCCCGTCCACCCCCGTCACCACATCCCCGCACCCCGTCAGGAGGCCGTCGATGTCGAACGACAACAGCCAGAGTCCGCCTGACCGGCGGCCACTGATCGCGTTCGCCTGGCTGTGGGTGGGCGCGCCGCTCGCGTACGGCCTGTACGAACTCGTACGGAAGGCGACACAGCTGTTCACCGGATGAGGGGCCGTTCACCGAAGCTGCGGGAAACCGACAACCCCGGGTTCCCATTCCTGTGCCTTTGCCTGCACTGTTACTCGTGAGTCGCTGACCAGACTGGTGGATCCCGCATCCGGCAGCAACGAGGGGACCGCCCATGAACGGCTCGCGCATCGCCGCCGTCGGCCACTACCAGCCCGCCAAGGTGCTCACCAACGCGGACCTGGCGGGCATGGTCGACACCAGCGACGAATGGATCAGAACCCGGGTCGGCATCCACACCCGGCACATCGCCGGGCCCGACGAACCGGTCGACGAACTGGCCGCGCACGCCGCCGCCAAGGCGCTGGCGACGGCCGGGCTGGCGCCGGGGGACATCGACCTGGTCCTCGTCGCCACCTCGACGGCGGTCGACCGCTCCCCGAACATGGCCGCCCGGGTCGCGGCACGGCTCGGCGTCCCGCGGCCCGCCGCGATGGACGTCAACGTGGTCTGCGCCGGTTTCACCCACGCCCTCGCCACCGCCGACCACACCGTACGGGCGGGGGCGGCGAGCCGGGCGCTGGTCATCGGCGCCGACAAGATGTCCGACGTCACCGACTGGACCGACCGCACGACGTGCGTGCTCGTCGGCGACGGGGCGGGGGCCGCCGTCGTGGAGGCCTCGGACGAACCGGCAGTGGGGCCGGTGCTCTGGGGGTCGGTGCCGGACATGGGGCACGCGGTGCGGATCGAGGGTGTGCCCGCGCGGTTCGCCCAGGAGGGGCAGAGCGTCTACCGGTGGGCGACCACCCAACTGCCGCCGCTCGCCCGGCAGGCCTGCGAGCGCGCCGGGTACGCGCCCAAGGACCTCGCCGCGGTGGTGCTGCACCAGGCCAACCTGCGGATCATCGAGCCGCTCGCCGAGAAGCTGGGCGCGGTCAACGCGGTCATCGCACGCGATGTCGCCGAGTCCGGGAACACCTCGGCGGCCAGCATTCCGCTCGCGTTCTCCAAGCTGGTGGAGCAGGGGGTGATTTCGACGGGGGATCCGGTGCTGCTGTTCGGGTTCGGCGGGAACCTGTCGTACGCGGGGCAGGTCGTCCGCTGTCCGTGAGGGTGTGACGAGGCCAACTCCCTGATCCGGTAGCCATTGTGCACCGTAGACTGTAGACAAAAGGCAATTGATACTGTCTTTTCCAGGGCTTTACGGCTCCGAGGTTGCTCTGGCGTTGAAGTCTGCTGTGCCCGGCCCTGCCCAGGAGGGGGACCGATGTTGTCGACAGGACTGCCGCAAGGTGCGGTGCCCAAGCTCGAACGTCCCGGCCCGCTGCGCGACCGCGTCTACGAGGCGCTGCTCGAACTCATCACCACCCGCGCCCTCCAGCCCGGCCAGCACCTGGTCGAGAGCGAACTCGCCGGGCACCTCGGCGTCTCCCGGCAGCCGGTGCGCGAGGCGTTGCAGCGGCTGAACACCGAGGGGTGGGTCGATCTGCGGCCCGCGCAGGGCGCGTTCGTGCACGAGCCGACCGAGGAGGAGGCCGACCAGCTGCTGACGGTGCGTACGCTGCTGGAGGCCGAGGCCGCCCGGCTCGCCGCCGCGAACGCGGGCAGCGCCGGAGTCGCGGTCCTGGAGGAGCTGTGCGTGGAGGGCGAGCGCGCGGTCGCCGCCGACGACGTGGACGGCGCGGTGGCGCTCAACGCCCGCTTCCACGCCAAGGTCATGGAACTGGCGGGCAACGCCGTCCTCGCCGAACTCGCCGCGCAGGTGGACCGCCGGGTCCGCTGGTACTACACGCCGGTCGCCCGGCAGCGCGGCAAGCAGTCCTGGATCGAACACCGGGAGCTGATCGCCGCGATCACTGCGCGTGACGAGCGGCGGGCCACGGAGATCATGCGCGCCCACACGGAGCACACACGCAAGTCGTACCACGAGCGGCCGCGCCCTTAGGGGCTGTGAGGGGTATGCGCAGGGCGCGTGATCGCACGATCTCCGTCGGGGGCTGTGGGGGCGTGCTGCGGGGTCGGGCCGGGGGCGTGCGGGCGTTGTGTTCAGCGCGTCGCCTCCTCCAGGCTCAGCCCCAGCTCCCCGGCGAAGGGGACCGCGGCCAGCTGGGCGTCCGGGCTGGTCAGGACGGTGTGGTCAGCCATGGGGGAGCACCTCCGGGGTGGGAGTGCGAACGGGTCACCACCCTCCGCCACATGCCGTCCGCGAGTCGATCACCCGCGAGGTAACGCCCCCGGCCACCGAACGTAAGGACGGCCTCGGCGCCCACCCTTTGTCCTGCGAGTGGAAAAAGTGCACGGCAATTCCCGCGCAGCTTCTTCCCACTCCCGGCAGCCGCTGCTACGTTCCCCCTCGAAAGCCGGACAGCGATGGCCGATTCGAGGCGGGGAGGGGCTCGTGAGACGAATGACCGCACGACCCGCGAACGCCCACCAGGCAAGGCTGCTGAAGCTCCTTCGCGACGGCGGGCCCAACTCCCGGGCCCAGCTGGGCGATCAGGTCGACCTCTCACGGTCCAAGCTGGCAGTGGAGGTGGACCGGCTGCTGGAGACGGGCCTGATCGTCGCCGACGGACTCGCCGCCTCCCGCGGCGGCCGCCGCTCGCACAACATCCGGCTCGCACCCAACCTCCGCTTCCTCGGCGTCGACATCGGCGCGACCTCCATCGACGTCGCGGTCACCAACGCGGAGCTGGAGATCCTGGGCCACATCACCCAGCCGATGGAGGTGCGCGAGGGACCCGTCGCGGTCTTCGAGCAAGTGCTGTCCATGGCCGCCAAGTTGCGGGCCTCCGGGCTCGCGGAGGGGTTCGACGGCGCCGGCATCGGCGTCCCGGGCCCGGTCCGCTTTCCCGAGGGCGTCCCCGTGGCGCCGCCGATCATGCCGGGCTGGGACGGCTTCCCCGTGCGGGAGGCGCTCAGCCAGGAACTCGGCTGCCCGGTCATGGTCGACAACGACGTGAACCTGATGGCGATGGGGGAGATGCACGCGGGCGTCGCACGCCCCGTGGGCGACTTCCTCTGCGTCAAGATCGGCACCGGCATCGGCTGCGGCATCGTCGTCGGCGGCGCGGTCCACCGCGGTACGACGGGCTCCGCAGGCGACATCGGGCACATCCAGGCCGTGCCCGACGGACGTCCGTGCGCCTGCGGCAACCGGGGCTGCCTGGAAGCCCACTTCAGCGGCGCCGCCCTCGCCCGCGACGCGCTGGAGGCCGCCCAGCAAGGGCAGTCGGCCGAACTCGCGGCACGCCTGGAGACGAACGGCACCCTCACCGCCGTGGACGTCGCCGCCGCGGCCGCCGCGGGCGACGCCACCGCCCTCGAACTGATCCGCGAGGGCGGCAACCGCACCGGCCAGGTCATCGCCGGCCTGGTCAGCTTCTTCAATCCCGGCCTGGTGGTGATCGGCGGCGGGGTGACCGGCCTCGGCCACACCCTGCTCGCCGCGATCCGCACCCAGGTCTACCGCCAGTCGCTGCCGCTGGCGACCGGCAACCTGCCCATCGTCCTGGGCGAGCTGGGCCCCACCGCCGGAGTCATCGGCGCGGCCCGGCTGATCAGCGATCACCTGTTCTCACCCGCGTAAGCACCGCGTACGCCGACACCACCAGCACAGCTCCCTGCTTCGCCCTGCCCTGAAACCGGCCCCGCACGCCAGCCAGGGGGAACCCACATGGCACCAGAACCACCGCTGCTCAGCATGTCCGGCATCACCAAGTCGTTCCCCGGCGTCCGCGCCCTGGACGGCGTCGACCTCGACGTCCAGGCCGGTGAAGTGCACTGCCTGCTCGGCCAGAACGGCGCCGGGAAGTCCACCCTGATCAAGGTTTTGGCCGGAGCGCACCAGCCCGACACCGGCACGATCCGCTGGCGCGGCGAACCGGTCACCCTGCGCTCGCCGATCGCCGCGATGCGCCTCGGCATCGCCACCATCTACCAGGAACTCGACCTGGTGGAGCACCTGTCGGTCGCCGAGAACGTCCACCTGGGCCATGAACCCACGGCCGCGGGGTTCGTCGTACGACGTAAGACGGCGAAGGAGTCGACAGCCCGTCTGCTGAAGCGGCTCGGGCATCCGGAGATCGACCCCGGTCGGCTCGTCGGCGAGCTGTCGGCCGCCCAGCAGCAGATCGTCTCCATGGCCCGCGCGCTCTCCCACGACGTACGGCTGATCGTGATGGACGAGCCGTCCGCCGCCCTCGACCCCGACGAGGTCGACAACCTCTTCCGGATCGTCGGCGACCTCACCGCCGACGGCGTCGCCGTCGTCTACATCTCGCACCGCCTGGAGGAGATCCGCCGGATCGGCGACCGGGTGACCGTACTGAAGGACGGCCGGGCGGTGGCGGGCGGACTGCCCGCGAAGTCGACGCCGACGCGTGACGTCGTGGCGCTGATGACCGGCCGGAACGTCGAGTACGTGTTCCCCGAGCGCCCTGCTTCGCCGGGGCGCGGTGAGCCGCTGCTGGAAGTGCGGGGACTGGCCCGGGACGGCGAGTTCGAGCCGTTCGACCTGACGGTCCGCCCCGGTGAGATCGTCGGCCTCGCGGGACTCGTCGGCTCCGGGCGCTCCGAGATCCTGGAGACCGTCTACGGCGCCCGCAAGCCCACCGCCGGTCACGTCCTCGTCGACGGGCGCCCCTTGAAGCCCGGCAGCGTCCGTGCCGCCGTCCGCGCCGGACTCGGGCTCGCCCCCGAGGAACGCAAGGCGCAGGCCCTGCTGATGCTGGAGTCGGTCACCCGCAACGTCTCGATCTCCTCCCTGCCCCGTTTCTCGAAGGCGGGTTGGATCGACCGGGCCACCGAACTGGGCGCCGCGCGCTCCGCGACCCGCGAGCTGTCGCTGCGGCCCGACAACCCCACGGTGCCGGTCCGCACCCTCTCCGGCGGCAACCAGCAAAAGGCCGTCCTCGCCCGCTGGCTGCTGCGCGGCTGCCGCGTCCTGCTGCTCGACGAACCGACCCGCGGCGTCGACGTCGGCGCCCGCGCCGAGCTGTACGCGGTCGTCCGGCGCCTCGCCGACGAAGGCCTCGCGGTGCTGCTGGTCTCCAGCGAGGTGCCCGAGGTGCTCGGCCTCGCCGACCGCGTGCTGGTACTGCGCGAGGGCCGGGTCGTGCACACCGCGCCCGCCCAAGAGCTGGACGAACACCGCGTACTCGACCTCGTGATGGAAGGAAGCCCGGCGTCATGACGCAGCCCGTCTCCCCGCCGCGGGGCAGCACCGACAAGGTGCCGTCGGCCGTTCAACCCCCCGCCTGGCGCGGCCTGATGGCCCGCGCCGACGTCCGCACCCTGTCCCTGCTCGGCGTGCTCGCCGCCCTCGTCGTCATCGGCGGCATCACCAAACCGGACGAGTTCCTCGACACCCGCAACCTCCAACTCGTCCTCACCCAGGCCTCCGTGATCGGCGTCGTCACCGTCGGCATGACGTTCGTCATCACCTCCGGCGGCATCGACCTCTCCGTCGGCGCGATCGTCGCCCTCGCCTCCGTCTGGGCGACCACCGTCGCCACCCAGGAGTTCGGCTTCGGCGGCATCCTCTTCACCTCGGTGCTCGTCGGCCTGGGCTGCGGCCTGGTCAACGGACTGCTCATCGCCTACGGCGGGATGGTTCCCTTCATCGCCACCCTCGCCATGCTGGCCTCGGCGCGCGGACTGGCGTTGCAGATCACGGACGGCAGGACACAGATCGTCACGGTGTCCTCGGTCCTCGACCTGGGCGAGCGCGACGCGTACGTGCTCGGCGTCCCGCCGCTCGTCCTCGTCTTCGCGGTCGTGACGATCATCGGCTGGCTGCTGCTGAACCGCACCACCTTCGGCCGCCGCACGGTCGCCGTCGGCGGCAACGCGGAGGCGGCCCGGCTGGCGGGCATCGACGTACGCCGTCAGCGGCTGTATCTGTACCTGCTCTCCGGCCTGTGCTGCGGTATCGCCGCGTTCCTGCTGATCATCCTGTCCGGCTCCGGTCAGAACACCAACGGCAACCTGTACGAACTCGACGCCATCGCGGCCGCGATCATCGGCGGCACGCTGCTCAGCGGGGGCCGCGGCACGATCGTCGGCTCCGTGCTCGGCGTTCTGATCTTCACCACGATCACCAACATCTTCGCCCTGAACAACCTGCAGAGCGACGTCCAGCAGATCGCCAAGGGCGCGATCATCGTCGCCGCCGTGCTGGTCCAGCGCCGTACCGCGAGCACGACCTGAGGAAAGGGTTCACCGCCATGCCGCAGCAACTCACCAGTCGCAGAGGACTGCTCTTCGGGACCGCCGCCGTCTCGGCCGGTGCCCTGCTCGCCGGGTGCACCAGCAACGAGCCCAAGGAGCAGGAACAGGCCGCCGACACCCAACCCGCCGCCGACGACCAGCCCGGCAAGCAGGTCACCATCGGCTTCGCCGGACCGCAGGCCGACCACGGCTGGCTCAACGCGATCAACGAGAACGCCAAGAGCCGCGCCGAGAAGTACCAGGACGTGACGCTGGAGATCACCGAGGGCTCCAACGACACCGCCGCGCAGATCGGCCAGATCGAGACCCTGATCAACAAGAAGGTCGACGTGCTGGTCATCCTGCCCGCCGACGGCAAGGCGCTCACCCAGGTCGGGCTCAAGGCGATGCGGGCCGGGATCCCCGTGGTCAACCTGGACCGGATCTTCAACACCCCGCAGGCGTACCGCTGCTGGATCGGCGGCGACAACTACGGCATGGGCCTCAACGCCGGTCACTACATCGGCGAGCAGCTCAAGGACAAGCCCGACGCCCGGGTCATCGAACTGGCCGGACTGGACAACCTGGAACTGACCCAGCAGCGCACCCAGGGCTTCGACGACGCGCTGAAGAACTACCCCAACATCAGGAAGGTGGCCCGCCAGGCCGCCGAGTTCACCGTCGAGTCCGGGCAGGCCAAGATGGCCCAGCTGCTCCAGGCGCAGTCGCGGTTCGACGCGTTGTGGAACCACGACGACGACCAGGGCGTGGGCGCGCTGCGCGCCATCGAGCAGGCCGGCCGGGACGACTTCCTGATGGTCGGCGGCGCGGGCGCGCTCTCCGCCTTCCAGGCCATCAAGCAGGACGACGGCGTGCTGAAGGCGACCGTCCTCTACCCGCCCACCATGGCCGCCTCCGCGATCGACCTCGCCCGCGCCCTCGGCCAGGGCAAGGGCGTCGGCGGCCTCGCCGAGTACGAGATCCCGGCGTCGATCACGCTCTACTCGGCCGTCGTCGACAAGACCAACGTCGACCAGTACATGTCCACCGGCTTCGAGTGAGGCGCCCCGCCCGACGGGCCTGACCTCCCTCAAACCGGTCAGGCCCCACCCCCCACCGCGCCATGACGACGAGGAGGACATCCGTATGGCACAGCCGCAAGCGCTCGAAGGGACCGCGTCCGAGAAGCCCCCGCTGCGCATCGGCATGGTCGGCTACGCCTTCATGGGCGCCGCCCACTCCCAGGGCTGGCGCACCGCGGGCCGCGTCTTCGACCTGCCCCGGCAGCCGGTGCTCGCCGCGCTCTGCGGGCGGGACGAGACGGCCGTGCGCGCGGCGGCCCACCGGCACGGCTGGGCGGCGGCCGAGACCGACTGGCGGGCGCTGATCGCCCGGGACGACGTCGACCTGGTCGACATCTGCACACCCGGCGACAGCCACGCCGAGATCGCGATCGCCGCGCTGGCCGCCGGCAAGCACGTCCTGTGCGAGAAACCCCTCGCGAACACCGTCGAGGAGGCCGAGACGATGTCGGCGGCCGCCGAATCGGCGTACGAGCGCGGCCAGTTGGCGATGGTCGGCTTCAACTACCGCCGGGTGCCCGCCACCGCGCTGGCCCGCCGGATGGTCGCCGAGGGCCGCGTCGGCACCCTGCGGCACGTCCGGGTGTCGTACCTCCAGGACTGGCTGGTCGATCCGCAGGCCCCGCTGACCTGGCGGCTGCGCAAGGAGCTGGCCGGCTCCGGGTCGCTCGGCGACCTCGGGGCGCACATCGTGGACCTGGCGCAGTACCTGGCGGGAGAGCAGCTCGCGGGGGTGTCGGCGCTCACGGAGACCTTCGTACGGGAACGGCCGCTCGCCGGGGCGGCGCGTGGACTGGGCGCGGTCTCGGCGGGCGGCACCGGACAGGTCACCGTCGACGACGCCGCCCTGTTCACCGCCCGCTTCACCTCCGGCGCCCTCGCCTCCTTCGAGGCCACCCGGTACGCCACCGGCCGCAAGAACGCCCTGCGCATCGAACTCAACGGCGAGCGCGGCTCGCTCGCCTTCGACCTGGAGCGGCTCAACGAACTCTGGTACCACGACGGCACCGAGCCCGACGCCCGCTCCGGATTCCGCCGCATCCTCGTCACCGAACCCGACCACCCCTACCTCGACGCCTGGTGGCCGCCCGGTCACGGCCTCGGCTACGAGCACACCTTCGTCCACCAGGCCCGCGACCTGGTCCACGCGGTCGCCGAGGGCCGCCGCCCCGACCCCTCCTTCGCCGACGGGCTCCAGGTCCAGCGCGTCCTCGCGGCGGTGGAGGAGAGCGCCGAGAAGAACTCCGTCTACACCCCGATCGCGGCCTGAGGAGGCTTTGGCCATGCCCCGTACCTTCACGCTCTTCACCGGCCAGTGGGCCGACCTCCCCCTCGAAGAGGTCTGCCGCCTGGCCCGCGACTTCGGCTACGACGGACTCGAACTCGCCTGCTGGGGCGACCACTTCGAGGTCGACAAGGCGCTCAGCGACCCCTCCTACGTCGAGTCGCGGCGTCAGCTCCTCGACAAGTACGGCCTGAAGTGCTGGGCCATCTCCAACCACCTGGTCGGCCAGGCCGTCTGCGACGCCATCATCGACGAGCGGCACCGGGCCATCCTGCCGGGGAGGATCTGGGGCGACGGCGACGCGGAGGGCGTGCGGCAGCGGGCCGCCGCCGAGATCAAGGACACCGCGCGCGCCGCGGCCGCCTTCGGCGTCGACACCGTCATCGGCTTCACCGGCTCCGCCATCTGGCACCTGGTCGCGATGTTCCCGCCCGCCCCCGAGTCGATGATCGAACGCGGCTACGAGGACTTCGCCGAGCGCTGGAACCCGATCCTGGACGTCTTCGACGCGCAGGGCGTGCGGTTCGCGCACGAGGTGCATCCGAGCGAGATCGCCTACGACTACTGGACCACCCTGCGCACGCTGGACGCGGTCGACCGCCGTTCCGCCTTCGGGCTGAACTTCGACCCGTCGCACTTCGTGTGGCAGGACCTCGACCCGGTCGGGTTCCTGTGGGACTTCCGCGACCGCATCTACCACGTCGACTGCAAGGAGGCCCGCAAGCGCCTCGACGGCCGCAACGGCCGCCTCGGCTCCCACCTGCCCTGGGGCGACCCGCGGCGCGGCTGGGACTTCGTCTCCGCCGGGCACGGCGACGTGCCCTGGGAGGACGTCTTCCGGATGCTGCGCTCCATCGACTACCAGGGCCCCGTCTCCGTCGAATGGGAGGACGCCGGGATGGACCGGCTCCAGGGCGCCCCCGAGGCCCTGACCCGCCTGAAGGCCTTCGACTTCGAGCCGCCCAGCGCGTCCTTCGACGCCGCGTTCAACCACTGAACCACGCACCCGGCGACAGGCCGGGACGGGGGGCCGGAACAACCGCCGGTCCCCACCGTCCTTGAAGTGTTCAGGACACACACCTCCGGGGTGACGGCGCACCCCGGCGCCCGCACCGCACGTCTTCGCACCCATCCCGTACGGCCCACCCGTTCCCGGAGGGACTTCGTGCACGGAACCAGACTCAGAAGCATCCGCACCCCGAGGCGCCCCAGGCTTCGCACCACCGTCGCCCTGTTCACCGGCCTGCTTCTCGCCGTGGGCACCCCGGCGACCGTCGCCGGCGCCCACCCCGGCCACCCGGAACACGACGAACCGGCCGCCGCCGAGGGGCAGTTCCAGCAGGTGCCGCTCGCCAAGGGCGAGCCCGAGACGGGCGAGCCGATGTCGCTCGCCGTGCTCCCGGACCGCAGCGTCCTGCACACCTCGCGCGACGGCACGCTGCGCCTCACCGACCAGGGCGGCGTCACCAAGGTCGCCGGCAAGATCCCCGTCTACAGCCACGACGAGGAGGGTCTGCAGGGCGTCGGTATCGACCCGGACTTCAAGAACAACCGGGCGATCTACCTCTACTACGCCCCGCCGCTCGACACCCCCGCGGGCGACGCCCCGGAGACCGGCACCGCCGAGGACTTCGAGAAGTTCGACGGCGTCAACCGCCTCTCCCGCTTCGTCCTGAACCCCAACGGCACGCTGGACATGACCAGCGAGAAGAAGGTCCTGGACGTCGCGGCCTCCCGCGGCACCTGCTGCCACGTCGGCGGCGACATCGACTTCGACGCGGACGGCAACCTCTACCTGTCGACCGGCGACGACACCAACCCCTTCGCCTCCGACGGCTACACGCCGATCGACGACCGCCAGGGCCGCAATCCCGCGTTCGACGCCCGGCGCAGCTCCGGCAACACCAACGACCTGCGCGGCAAGATCCTCCGTATCAAGGTCGCCGAGGACGGCTCGTACACCGTCCCGGAGGGCAACCTCTTCGCCCCCGGCACGGAGAAGACCCGTCCGGAGATCTACGCGATGGGCTTCCGCAACCCGTTCCGGATGAGCGTCGACGACAAGACCGGCATCGTCTACGTCGGCGACTACGGTCCCGACGCGGGCGCCGCCGACCCGAACCGGGGCCCGGCAGGCCAGGTCGAGTTCGCCAAGGTCACCGAGCCCGCCAACTTCGGCTGGCCGTTCTGCACCGGGAACAACGACGCCTACGTCGACTACGACTTCGCCACCGGCACCTCCGGTGAGAAGTTCGACTGCGCCGCCCAGAAGAACACCTCGCCGCACAACACGGGCCTGGTCGACCTGCCGCCCGCGCAGGCCGCCTGGATCCCCTACGACGGCGGTTCCGTGCCCGAGTTCGGCAGCGGCTCGGAGTCCCCGATGGCCGGGCCCGTCTACCGCTACGACCCCGACCTCGACTCCAAGGTGAAGTTCCCCGAGTCGTACGACGGCGACTTCTTCGCAGGTGAGTTCGGCCGCCGGTGGATCAAGCGGATCGAGCAGAACGAGGACGGTTCGGTCGCGAAGATCAACGACTTCCCATGGACCGGCACCCAGATCATGGACATGGAGTTCGGCCCCGACGGCGCGCTCTACGTCCTGGACTACGGCGTCTCCTGGTTCCAGGGCGACGAGAACTCCGCGCTGTACCGGATCGAGAACGCCGAGGACGGCTTCTCCCCGATCGCCGAGGTCAGCGCCGACAAGACGTCCGGCGCGGCCGGCCTGAAGGTCGCCTTCACCGGCTCCGCCAAGGACGCCGACTCCTCCGACCTCACCTACAGCTGGGACTTCGGCGACGGCACCCAGGGCGAGGGCCTCAACCCCACCCACAGGTACAAGAAGGTCGGCACCTACACCGCGTCCTTCACCGCGAAGGACCCCGAGGGCAACACCGGTAACGCCAGCGTCCGGATCGTGGTCGGCAACACCGAGCCCAAGGTGAAGATCGACGTCCCGGGCAACGGCACCCTGGCCGCCTTCGGTGAGCCCGTCCCGTTCAAGGTGACCGTCACCGACCCCGAGGAGACGATCGACTGCTCCAAGGTCAAGGTCGTCTACAGCCTCGGCCACGACTCCCACGCCCACGAGCTGACCAGCGAGATGGGCTGTGAGGGCACTCTGAAGCCGCCCGCCGGTGACGGCGGTCACGACCCCAACGCCAACCTCTACGGTGTCGTCGGCGCCAGTTACACCGACGGCGGGGCGAACGGCCAGGAGGCGCTGACCGGCACCGCCCGCGCCGTGCTCCAGCCGCTGCACCGCCAGGCCGAGCACTTCACCACCCAGTCGGGCGTGTCGATCATCGACAAGGCCGGCGCCAACGGTGGCAAGACCGTCGGCGACGTCCACGACGGCGACTGGATCTCCTTCACCCCCTACCGGTTCGACGGGCAGAAGAAGATGACCGTGCGGGCCTCCTCCGGCGGCGCGGGCGGCTTCATCGAGCTGCGCACCGGCTCGCCCGACGGCAAGCTGCACGGCTCGGCGTACATCCCGCCGACCGGCAGCTGGGAGACCTTCCAGAACGTCGACGTGCCGCTGCGAGCCCTGCCCAAGCGCACCACGGAGATCTACCTGGTCTTCAAGGGCGGCGAGGGCGCGCTGTACGACGTGGACGACTTCGAGTTCTCCAAGGAGCCGTTCAAGGGCGGCAAGAGGGTCCTGGTGTTCTCCAAGACCGCCGGTTTCCGGCACGACTCCATCCCGGCCGGCATCGCGGCCCTGAAGGAGCTCGGCGCGCAGGCCGGCATCACGGTCGACGCCACCGAGGAGGCCCGGCAGTTCACCACGACCAACCTCGCCAAGTACGACGCGATCACCTTCCTGTCCACCACCGGTGACGTGCTCAACGCCGACCAGCAGAAGGCGTTCGAGAACTACGTCAAGAACGGCGGCGGCTACATGGGCATCCACGCCGCCGCCGACACCGAGTACGACTGGGAGTTCTACGGCGGCCTCGTCGGCGCCTACTTCGACTCCCACCCGGCCATCCAGAAGGCCACCGTCCGCGTCGAGGACCACGACCACCCGTCGACGTCGCACCTCGGCGACGCCTGGGAGCGCACCGACGAGTGGTACAACTACCGCACCAACCCGCGTGAGCAGGTCAAGGTCCTCGCCACCCTGGACGAGACGACCTACCAGGGCGGCACCATGAAGGGCGACCACCCGATCGCCTGGTGCCAGGACTACGGCGGCGGCCGCTCCTTCTACACCGGTCTGGGCCACACCAAGGAGTCCTACGCCGATCAGGCCTTCCGGGCCCATCTGCTCGGCGGTCTGCAGTACGCCACCGGCCAGGTCAAGGCCGACTGCAAGCCGAGCAAGGGCTACCGGAAGATCTTCAACGGCCAGACCCTGGACGGCTGGAAGCAGGCCGGCCCCGGCACGTTCAACGTCAAGGACGGCACCCTTGAGTCCGAGGGCGGCATGGGCCTGCTCTGGTACCAGGCCAAGGAACTGAAGTCGTACTCCCTCAAGCTCGACTGGAAGATGCGGGGCGACGACAACTCCGGGATCTTCGTGGGCTTCCCGGCCTCCGACGACCCCTGGTCCGCGGTGAACAAGGGCTACGAGATCCAGATCGACGCCACGGACGCGCCCGACCGCACCACGGGCTCCGTCTACTCGTTCAAGTCGGCGAACATCAAGGCCCGTGACCAGGTCCTGCGGCCGCCCGGGCAGTGGAACTCCTACGAGATCAAGGTCCAGGGCGAACGCCTCCAGGTGTTCCTCAACGGAGTCAAGATCAACGACTTCACCAACAAGGACCCCCGTCGGAGCCTGACCGACGGCCACATCGGCCTGCAGAACCACGGCGCCGACGACCAGGTCTCCTTCCGCAACATCCAGTTGAAGGAACTGCCCGTCAAGGGCGACTGAACGGCGGCGGGCGGGGGACGCCGGACCCCCGCCCGCCGTCTCCGTCCCTCCCCCCGGGTTCGCGCACGACAAGGAGGCTGCCCATGTCCGCGTCCCTTACCCGACCGCGTGTGGGGGTGTGGCTGATCGGCGCCCGAGGCTCCGTCGCCACCACCGTCGTCACGGGGTGCGCCGCCGTCACCGCGGGACTGCACCCGCCGACCGGCATGGTGACCGAGACGCCGGCGTTCACCGACAGCGGCCTGCCCGCGCTGTCCGACCTCGTCTTCGGCGGCCATGACACCGTCGACTGCCCCCTGCCCAAACGCGCCGAGACCCTGACCGCCGGCGGAGTCCTCCCGCCGGGCGTCGCGGCCGCCGTCGCCGCCGAACTCGCCGCCGCCGACCGGGAGATCAGGCCCGGCGGCCCCACCCCGGGGGACACCAGGAGCGAGGCCGAACTGATCACGGCCTTCGCCGACGACATACGCGACTTCGTGCACCGCCACGAGCTGGAGCGGGCCGTCGTGGTGAACCTCGCCTCCACCGAACCCGCGTCCCAGGGGCCCGACGCCCCGCTGCCGGCCAGCACCCTGTACGCGCTGGCGGCCCTGCGCGCGGGCTGCCCCTACGTCAACTTCACCCCGTCCGAGGGCATGCACCACCCCGTCGCCGCCCGCGAGGCCGAGCGGAGCGGCCTGCCGTACGCGGGCCGGGACGGCAAGACCGGACAGACGTTGCTGCGGGCCGTGCTGGGCCCGATGTTCGCGCAGCGGGCGCTGAACGTACGGGCCTGGTCCGGAACCAACCTGCTCGGCGGCGGCGACGGCGCGGCCCTCGCCGACCCGGCCGCCGCGGCGGCGAAGAACGCCGGCAAGGAACGCGTCCTCGCCGAGACCCTCGGCGCCGTTCCCGAGGGCGAGGTGCACATCGACGACGTCCCGGCCCTCGGCGACTGGAAGACCGCCTGGGACCACATCGCCTTCGACGGCTTCCTCGGCACCCGTATGATCCTCCAGACCATCTGGCAGGGCTGCGACTCGGCCCTGGCGGCACCCCTGGTCCTGGACCTGGCCCGCCTGACCGCCCGGTCCCACGAGGTCGGCCTGGCCGGGCCGTTGAGCGAACTGGGCTTCTACTTCAAGGACCCGGTGGGGGACGGACCGGCGGGCCTGGCCGAGCAGTACGCGGCGCTGGGCCGACTGGCGGAACGGCTCGCAGGTGCGGTTGCCTCCGCCGACCTCGGCAGGGGTGACGGTGCCGTGGCGGGCGGCGCCGGTGCGAAGACGGGTGGTGCCGTCGCGGACGTGGTCGCCGGGGCGGAGGCGTCCGCGCAGTCGGCCCAGGGCGAGGCGCCCCGGGGAGAGCGGCCATGAGCCGTAGCCGCGCCTGGGCCGAACTGCTGCGGCTTCCCGCGCTGTCCACCGTCCCCGGCGACGCCCTGAGCGGTGCCGTCGCCACGGGTGCCCGCCCCAACCCGCGGACCGTCCTCGCCATCGGTTCCTCCCTGTGCCTCTACGAGGCCGGTATGGCCCTCAACGACTGGGCGGACCGGGAGGAGGACGCCGCCGAGCGCCCCGAGCGGCCCTTGCCCTCCGGGCGGATCCGGCCGTCTTCCGCCCTCACGGCGGCCTGCGCCCTCACCGCAGCCGGGCTGGCCCTCGCGGCCCGCGCCGGCCGCCCGGCCCTGGCCGTGGCCACCCCCCTCGCGGCCACGGTCTGGGCGTACGATCTCGCGCTGAAGCACACCCCCGCCGGCCCCGTGGCCATGGCCGCCGCCCGTGGCCTCGACCACCTCCTCGGCGCCGCCGCCACCACCGGCCGTCCGTGGGAGGCACTGCCCTCCGCCGCCCTCCTCGGCACCCACACGCTCGCGGTGACGGCGGTCTCCCGCCGGGAGACCCAGGGCGGCTCGGCACTGGCACCGCTGGCGGCCCTCACCGCGACGGCCGTCCTCACCCGGCTCGTGGCACGCGGCACGCAGGGCGTGAAGGACGCCACGTCGAACGGCACCGGCGCCAGGAGCGGCGTCAGGAGCGGCATCAGGAGCGGCGCCAGCAGCGGCGCCAGGACCGGCGCCAGCAGCGGCGCCAGGATTGGCACCAGGGTCGACGTCAGGAGGGGCGCCGGGGTCGACGCCGGGATCGGCGTCAGGATCGGCGTCAGGAGCGGCGTCACGAGCGGCGCCAGGATTGGCATCAGGGTTGACGCCAGGAGGGGCGCCGGGGTCGACGCCGGGAGCGGCGCCAGGATCGGCGTCAGGAGCGACACCGGGGTCGACGCCAGGACCGGCGCCAGCGTCGGGTCGGGCACCGCCACCGGCATCGGCACCGCCACCGGCACCGGGCGCCGGAGGTCCGCGCACGACCGGGCCGGTCTCACACTCGACGGTGCCCTGCGTACCGCCCTGGCCACCGCCTACGCCGCCACCGCCGGGCGCCCCTACGCCCACGCCGCCCTCAACCCCTCACCCCCACTCACCCAACGAGCCGTCGGCGGCGGCATCCGCGCCATGATCCCGCTCCAGGCCGCGCTCGCCGCCCGCGTCGGAGGCGGCGTCACCGCCCTCGTCATCGCGGCGCTCGCCCCGATCGGACGGAAGTACGCGAGGAAAGTGAGCATCACGTGAGCCCCTGGCCCAACCCGGCACCGGACCACGGAGAACCGACCCCGCCGCACCACCCCCTCCGCTTCGGCTACGGCACCAACGGCCTCGCCGACCTCCGGCTCGACGACGCCCTCGCCCTGCTCGCCGACCTCGGCTACGACGGCGTCGGTCTGACCCTCGACCACATGCACCTCGACCCCCTCGCCCCGGACCTGTCCGCCCGTACCCGCCGAGTCGCACAGCGCCTCAGCGCGCTCGGGCTGAGCGTCACCGTGGAGACGGGCGCCCGCTATGTGCTCGACCCGCGCCGCAAGCACGGCCCCTCCCTCCTGGACCCGGACCCCGACGACCGCGCCCGCCGCGTCGACCTGCTGCTCCGGGCCGTCCGTGTGGCCGCCGACCTCGGCGCCCACGCCGTGCACTGCTTCAGCGGCACCCTCCCGCCCGGCACCGACGAGGACACGGCGTGGAAACGCCTGGCCGACAGCCTCGCTCCTGTCCTGGACGCCGCGACCGCCGCCGGTGTCCCGCTCGCCGTCGAACCCGAGCCCGGCCACCTCCTCGCCACCCTCGCCGACTTCCACCGTCTGCGCCGCACCCTCGGCGCCCCCGACCTCCTCGGTGTCACGCTCGACATCGGCCACTGCCAGTGCCTCGAACCCCTCCCTCCCGCGGACTGCGTACGCGCCGCCGCGCCCTGGCTGCGCCACGTCCAGATCGAGGACATGCGCCGCGGTGTCCATGACCATCTCCCGTTCGGCGAGGGGGAGATCGACTTCCCGCCCGTCCTGGCGGCCCTCGCCGCCACCGGCTACCAGGGCCTGACCGTCGTCGAACTGCCCCGCCACTCCCACGCGGGCCCGCACTACGCCGCACTCTCCCTCCGGTTCCTGCGCACCGCAGCGCCACCTCACGGGCCGGTCCCACCACCGACTCCGCCCGTCGCACCCCTCGGCGAGCCCTCCGCCACCCCTGAAGGGAGCACCCCGTGAAGCACCCCCACGCCACCCCGGCGACCCCGACGGCGAGAACCGACGACACGACGACACCCAGCGAGGCCGACGACAACACGACGGTCACGAACGCGGCCAGGGACAGCAACGCCACGTCAGCCGCCGATGCCGACACAACCACCGAGCCACCCAACCCTTCCCACACCCCTCTCAGATCCCTCCACGCCCACCTCAACACCCACCTCCCCGGAGCCGCCCGCGCCTGGCTCGACCAGGCCCTCGCCGAGGCCGCCGCCCACCCCGGCGCGCACGGCCCCATCTCCGTGTGGGAACTGCGCATCGCCGAGGCGGGCCGCCGCTGCGGGGACGAGTACGCCGACGCCGCCCGCGTGCTGATCCTCCACACCGCCGGAGCCGACGCGGCCGCACTCAGCCGTGTCTACCGCCAGGGCACCGCCGCCGAGCGCCGCGCCGTCCTGCTCGCCCTGCCCCACCTCGTGCCCGGCCCGGACGCCCTCCCGCTGATCGAGGACGCCCTGCGCACCAACGACACCCGGCTCCTCGCCGCCGCCGTCGGCCCGTACGCCGCCCGGCACCTCGACCCGCACAACTGGCGCCACGCCGTACTGAAGTGCCTCTTCACCGGCGTCCCCGTGGACAACGTGGCCGCTCTGGAGCGCCGCGCCCGCGCCGACGCCGAACTCGCCCGCATGCTCGGCGACTACGCCGCGGAACGCACCGCCGCGGGCCGTCCCGTACCGGAGGACCTGCACCGCGTCCTGGCCCTGACCGACTCCGCACCAGCGCCGCACGGATCGGACACCCCCCACGGCAAGGAGTCCTGATGCGCATCTTCGACCCCCACATCCACATGACGTCCAGGACCACCGACGACTACGAGGCCATGCACGCCGCCGGTGTCCGCGCCGTCGTCGAGCCCTCCTTCTGGCTCGGTCAGCCCCGCACCTCGCCCGCCACCTTCCTCGACTACTTCGACTCCCTCCTCGGCTGGGAACCCTTCCGCGCCGCCCAGTACGGCATCGCCCACCACTGCACCATCGCCCTGAACCCCAAGGAGGCGAACGACCCGCGCTGCCGTCCCGTCCTCGACGAACTGCCCCGGTATCTCGTCAAGGACCACGTCGTGGCCGTCGGCGAGATCGGCTACGACTCGATGACCCCCGCCGAGGACACCGCCCTCGCCGCCCAGCTCCAGCTCGCCGCCGACCACGAGCTGCCGGCCCTCGTGCACACCCCCCACCGCGACAAGTCGGCCGGTTTGCGCCGCACCCTCGACCTCGTGCGGGAGTCCGCCCTGCCGCCGCACCGCGTCCTGCTCGACCACCTCAACGAGCCCACCGTCAAGGAGGCCAAGGACAGCGGCTGCTGGCTGGGCTTCTCCGTCTATCCGGACACCAAGATGGACGAGGACCGGATGATCGCGATCCTGCGCACCTACGGGGCCGAGCAGGTGCTGGTGAACTCCGCCGCCGACTGGGGGCGCAGCGATCCCCTGAAGACCCGCAAGGTCGGCGATCTGATGCTCGCCGAGGGCTTCACCGAGGACGACGTCGACCAGGTCCTGTGGCGCAACCCCGTCGCGTTCTACGGGCTCAGCGGCCGACTGAACCTCGACATCGCCGCGACCGACGCCACCCACGAGGGCAACTCCATCCTGCGCGGCGGGGAGTGAGCCATGCGCTTCCGCCATCCCGACGGCTCCACGGTGCACCTCGCCTACTGCACCAACGTCCACCCCGCCGAAACCCTCGACGGTGTCCTCGCCCAGCTCCGCGACCACTGTGAGCCCGTCCGCCGCCGCCTCGGCCGCGACCGGCTCGGCATCGGCCTGTGGCTCGCCAGGGACGCCGCCCACGCCCTCGTCACCGACCCGTCCGCGCTGCGCGTTCTGCGCACCGAACTCGACCGGCGCGGCCTCGAAGTCGTCACCCTCAACGGCTTCCCCTATGAGGGCTTCGGCGCCGAAGAGGTCAAGTACCGCGTATACAAGCCGGACTGGGCCGACCCCGAACGCCTCGACCACACCACCGCCCTCGCCCGCGTCCTCGCCGGGATCCTCCCCGACGACGTCACCGAGGGCAGCGTCTCCACCCTCCCGCTCGCCTGGCGCACCCCTCAGGACAGCCGACGGGCCGGCACCGCCCACACCGCCCTGCGCACCCTCGGCGAACGCCTCGACGCCCTCCAGGAACTGACCGGCCGCTCCATCCGCGTCGGCCTGGAACCCGAGCCCGGTTGCGTCATCGAGACCACCGGCGACGCCATCGCCCCGCTGACCGCGATCGCCCACGACCGCATCGGCATCTGCGTCGACACCTGCCACCTCGCCACCTCCTTCGAAGACCCGCACACCGCCCTGGACGCCCTCGCCCAGGCCGGCGTCCCCGTCGTCAAATCCCAGCTCTCCGCCGCACTGCACGCCGAACACCCCCATCTCCCCGAAGTCCGCGACGCCCTCGCCGCCTTCGACGAACCCCGCTTCCTGCACCAGACACGCACCGCCACCGCCGCCGGCCTGCGCGGCACCGACGACCTCGGCGCAGCCCTCCAGGACGACGCCCTGCCCGACGCCTCGCCGTGGCGCGCCCACTTCCACGTCCCGCTGCACGCGGCCCCCGCCGCGCCCCTCACCTCCACGCTCGCCGTACTGAAGACCGCCCTGGCCCGCCTCGTCGGCGGCACCAGCCCGCTCACCCACCACCTGGAGGTCGAGACCTACACCTGGCAGGCCCTCCCACCGGAGCTGCGTCCCCGCGCCCGCACCCAGCTCACGGACGGCATCGCGGCCGAACTCACCCTCGCCCGCGACCTGCTGACAGACCTCGGACTGAAGGAGCTGCCGTGAACGCCCCCGCCACCGCGCGCCCCACCCCGCTCCTCGTCCTCGACGTCGTGGGCCTCACCCCCCGTCTCCTCGACCACATGCCGCACCTGAAGACCCTCGCCCAGTCCGGCTCCCACGCCCCACTGGGCACCGTCCTGCCCGCCGTCACCTGCGCCGCCCAGTCCACCTTCCTGACCGGCACCACGCCCTCCGAGCACGGGATCGTCGGCAACGGCTGGTACTTCCGTGAACTCGGCGACGTCCTGCTGTGGCGCCAGCACAACGGCCTGGTCGCCGGCGACAAACTCTGGGACGCCGCCCGCCGCGCCCACCCCGGCTACACGGTCGCCAATATCTGCTGGTGGTACGCCATGGGCGCCGACACCGACATCACCGTCACCCCCCGTCCGATCTACTACGCCGACGGCCGCAAGGAACCCGACTGCTACACCCGCCCGCCGGGCCTCCACGACGAACTCACCGAGAAACTCGGTACCTTCCCGCTGTTCCACTTCTGGGGTCCCGGCGCGGACCTCGCCTCCAGCCGGTGGATCATCGCCGCGACCCGCCACATCCTGAGCACCCGGCACCCCGACCTGACCCTGTGCTACCTCCCTCACCTCGACTACGACCTGCAACGCTTCGGCCCCGACGACCCGCGCTCCCTGAAGGCGGCCGCCGACCTCGACGCGGCCATGGCCCCGCTGCTGGCCGACGCCCGCGCGGAGGGCCGTACCGTCGTCGCGCTCTCCGAATACGGCATCACCCGCGTGAGCCGGCCCGTCGACATCAACCGCGCACTGCGCCGGGCGGGCCTGCTGGAGGTGCACACGCAGGACGGCATGGAGTACCTCGACCCGATGGCGTCCCGGGCCTTCGCCGTCGCCGACCACCAGATCGCCCACGTCTATGTGCGCCGCCCCGAGGACCTCGACGCGACCCGCGCCGTGCTCGACGGACTGCCCGGGATCGAGCAACTCCTCGACGACGAGGGCAAGAAGGCCCACCATCTCGACCATCCGCGGGCCGGCGAACTGGTCGCCGTCGCGGAGCCGGACGCCTGGTTCACGTACTACTACTGGCTCGATGACGCCCGCGCGCCCGACTTCGCGCGACTCGTCGAGATCCACCGCAAACCCGGCTACGACCCGGTCGAGCTCTTCATGGATCCCCTCGACCCCTACGTCAAGGTCAAGGCGGCCACCGCACTGGCCCGCAAGAAGCTCGGCATGCGCTACCGCATGGCGGTCGTACCGCTGGATCCCTCACCTATTCGCGGCAGCCACGGCCGCCTTCCCGTGAGCGACGACGACGGTCCGCTCCTCATCTGCTCCACCCCCCGCGCAGTCGGCGGCCGTGTGGCGGCCACCGACGTGAAGTCACTGCTGCTCCAACTGGCCGGTCTGTCCTGACTGGTCACCAGTGAAGCACTCACCACTGACAACGCCCTCCGACATCGAGGAGTTCCAGGTATGAGCCGCAACTCCCAGCCCGATCCCGAACTCACCCACCGCCTCACCAGACGAGGCATGCTCGGCGTGGCCGCCGGCGCCACCGCCGCAGCCCTGCTGGGCGCCGCCACGACCCCCGCTGCGGCCGCCACCGAGACCGCGAGGGGCTCGCACGGCCGTGGCCGCCCCGTCCTGCCTCCCGGTCGCCTCGGCATCCAGCTCTACAGCCTGCGCGACAAGGTCTCCACCCTCGGCTTCGGCCCCGTCTTCGCCGAGCTGGAGAAGTACGGCTACGACGAGGTCGAGTTCGCCGGCTACACCCAGGGCTCGGCCGGCCCCATCACGCTCGCCCAGCTCAGGCGGCTGGCGCGGAACCACGGCCTGAACCCCATCGGCAGCCACGTCGGCTACTACTCCAGCGACCCCAACGCCTACACCTTCGCCCAGAACCTCACCAAGGTCCTCGACGACGCCGAGGCCCTCGGCCTGAAGCACATCGGCACCGCCGCCGGACCGTTTCGCTACGGCTCCACCGTCGACGCGTGGAAGCGCGCCGCCGAGGACTTCAACACGTACGGCGCGGCGGCGAAGGCGCGCGGCATGAAGTTCTACCAGCACAACCACTCCGAGGAGTTCTCCTTCGCGAGCGACAACCCCAAGGTCAGGCTCTACGACGTACTGCTCGCCGAGACCGACCCCGACCTCGTCCACCTGGAGATGGACATCTACTGGGCCTACGTCGGTCAGTTCCGCTTCTCCCAGCGGCCCGACGGCACACCCGCGCCGTTCGAGCCCCTCGACTACGTCCTGCGCCGGCCCGACCGCTACCCGCTCTTCCATGTCAAGGACGGCGTGAGCGACCCGTCGACGCAGCACGGCTACCGCATGGTCGACGTCGGCGACGGCGACATCGACTACAAGCGGTTCATCTCCGCCGTGACCCGGCTGCGCGGCCGGCGGTTCGCCCACCACTGGCAGGCCGAGCACGACAACCCGACCGAGTCCTTCACGTTCGCCCGGCGCTCCAGCGCCCACCTGCACTCGCTGCGGGAGAAGTGCTGACCGCTCCCACGGACACGAGGAGGTCCTCCCCACGCCGGGAGGGCCTCCTCGTAGCGCACCGTCGGCCGACGGCGCCCGCCGTCACCTCACGCCGTCTCCTCGCCGAGCGGCTGCGGGTTGGGGGTGATGCGCTTGGGCCGGGGCCGTCCCGGTGGGTGCAGGAACAGGGCCATGAAGCCCGCCAACAGGGAGATCGAGCCGGCCAGGATGAACGCGCCGGAGTAGTCCCAGGCGGCCACCACCACGGCGCCCATGCCGGAGCCGAGCAGCCCGGAGACCAGTTTCGACGAGTACACCAGGCCGTAGTTGGAGGCGTTGTTGTTCTCGCCGAAGTAGTCGGCGGTCATGGCCGCGAACATCGGGAAGATGGCGCCGCCGCCGAAGCCGGAGATGGACGAGAACAGCAGGAACAGCGGCAGGTTGCCGATGTTCCCGGAGAACAGGATCCCGTACTGGGACAGGCCGAGGACGACGCAGACGAAGATCAGGCACTGCTTGCGGCCGTACCGGTCCGAGAGCCAGCCGATGACCCCGCGGCCCGTGCCGTTGACGATCGCCTTCAGGGACATGGCGGTCGCCACGATGCCGCCCGCGAAGCCGGCCTCGTCACCGAAGGGCACCTGGAAGGCGATGCCGAAGATGTTCACGCCCGAGGTGCACAGCAGACAGAACCACATGAGGGCCACGCGGCCGGTCCGCCACGCCTCCATGGGGGTGTACTGGTGCACGGCCGGCGGGTTCTTCTCCAGCGCGCGCCGGGCCCGCGCGTCGTCGGGCTTCTTCAGCGGGTCGACGTCGGCCGGCCACCAGTTCTTCGGCGGGTCGCGGAAGAAGTAGCCCGACGTGGCGACGACCGCGGCGAGGAAGATGCCCACGCAGACCAGCACCCAGCGGAAGTTGGTGAGGTCCATGTAGCCGGTGAAGAGGAAGACGAACGGCACCGAGCCGTACGCGAAGCCGCCGTTGACGAAGCCCGTCTTGCCGCCCTTGCGCTCCGGATACCACTTGGCGACCATGTTCACGCAGGTCGCGTAGACCATGCCCGCGCCCATGCCGCTGAACATGCCGAAGCCGATGTAGGCGACGATCACATGCGGCGCGAAGGCGAGCGACAGATAGCCCAGCAGGGTGCCGACCGCGCCGAGCATCATGGCCCAGCGGGCCGGCAGCTTGCCGCTCTCGCGCAGCTTCCCGGCGGGGAAGGCGACCGCGGCCTGGAAGAACACCCAGACGCCCAGCATCCAGAAGATGTGCCCGCTGCTCCAGCTGTGCGCCGTGTGCAGCGTGTCCTCGGCAGACGCGAAGGCGTACTCGGCCGAGCTGATGCCCATCATGCCGACCCAGGGCAGGATGACCATCCACTTGCGTTTGCGACCCATGATGTCGATGTCGGACTCGCCGATGCGGTAGACGCGTCCGTTCGCGTCGGTCACCTCACGGTAGGGAGCCGACGTCGGCAGATCGGTGGTTGTCATGTCGTGTTGCACCCCTAGCGTCGAAAGTTCTGGCCAGCGCCCCCTGTCCAATGCCTTTCGTGCGCGCGCGGGTCCCGGAGCCGGCCGACGCGCACCGTCGGCCGGCTCCCTCCCCCCTCACCTCATGAGCCGCCCCCCAAGAGCCCCGCCGCCCGCGCCCACCGGTACTTCGCACCGAGCACGGCCACCGGCTTCTCCGTCGTGTACGGGTACGCCACGACCCCCCGCTCGTACAGGTACTGGCACGCCTCCTCCACCTCGACATCGCCCGCGAGCGAGGCCACCACGGGCTTGTCGATCCCGCGCTGACGGAAATCGGCCACCACGCGCGCGGTGAGCTCGGCGAAGACCATGGGAGGGGTCACGATGGTGTGCCAGTAGCCGAGGACGAGCGCATGGATGCGCGGATCCTCCAGGCCGAGCCGGATCGTCGCCTCGTACGTCGACGGCGGCTCGCCCCCGGTGATGTCCACCGGGTTGCCCGCGGCCCCGAAGGGCGGGATGAACTTCCGGAACTCCTCGTCCAGATCCGGGGGGATCTCCATCAGGGACAGGCCGTTGTCGGTCACCGCGTCCGAGAGCAGTACGCCGCTGCCGCCGGCCCCGGTGATGATCACGACGTTGTCGCCCCTGGGGGTGGGAAGCACCGGCAACGCGCGCGCGTACTCCAGCATGTCGTTCAGCCCGGGCGCCCGGATGACCCCGGCCTGCTTCAGGATGTCGTCGTACACCGCGTCGTCGCCCGCGAGGGCGCCGGTGTGCGAGCCGGCGGCCTTCGCGCCCGCCGCCGTACGGCCCGCCTTCAGGACCACCACCGGCTTCTTCGGCACGGTCTCCCGTGCGGCCTCCACGAAGGCGCGGCCGTCCTTGAGGTCCTCCAGGTGCATGGCGATGCACTCGGTGTGCGGGTCCTCGCCGAACCAGGTCAGCAGGTCGTCCTCGTCCAGGTCCGACTTGTTGCCGAGGCCCACGATCGCCGACACGCCCGTCTTCGTGGTCCGGGCGAAGCCCAGGATGGCCATCCCGATGCCGCCCGACTGCGAGGTCAGCGCGACCCCGCCCTTGACGTCGTACGGCGTGCAGAACGTCGCGCACAGGTCCTGCCAGGTCGAGTAGTAGCCGTAGATGTTCGGGCCGAGCAGCCGGGTTCCGTGCCGTTCGGCGATCGCCACGATCTCGGCCTGGAGCTCGTGCTCGCCCGTCTCCGCGAACCCGGAGGGAATCAGCACGGCGTTCGGGATCCCCTTGCGCCCCACCTCCTCCAGCGCCGCAGCGACGAACTTGGCGGGGATGGCGAACACGGCCACATCCACCTCACCGGGAACGTCCGTGACACTCTTGTACGCCTTGCGGCCCAGAATGTCATCGGCCTTGGGGTTCACCGGGTGGATCTCCCCGGAGAAACCGCCGTCGACGAGGTTGCGCATCACCGAGTTGCCGATCTTGCCCTGCTCGTTGGAGGCGCCGATCACGGCGACCGAACGCGGCTGCATCAACCGGCGCATGGAGGTGAGGATCTCCTCGCGCGCGTAGCGGAGGCGCTGCTTCACCGGCGCCTCCGACAGGATCACCCGGATGTCGGCGGCGACCGCGCCCTCCGGGGTGGCGATCACCGGGTTGAGGTCCACCTCGGCGATCTCCGGGAAGTCCGTGACGAGTTGGGACACCCGGCGGATCTGCTCGGCGATCGCCCACCGGTCCACACCCGCCGCGCCGCGCACCCCGCGCAGGATCTCCGCCGACCGGATCGAGTCCAGCATGGACAGCGCCTCGTCGGCGTCCACGGGGGCGAGCCGGAAGGTGACGTCCTTGAGGACCTCGACCAGCACCCCGCCGAGCCCGAAGGCCACCACCTTCCCGAACGTCGGGTCCGTCACCGCGCCGACGATGACCTCCTGCCCCTGGGGGAGCAGTTCCTGTACCTGTACGCCCTCGATACGGGCGTTCGCGTTGTACGCGCGCGCGTTGTCGATGATCGTGTGGAACGCGGCCCGTACGTCGGCGGCGCCCTCGACACCGACGATCACCCCGCCGGCGTCGGTCTTGTGCAGGATGTCCGGCGAGACGATCTTCATCACGACGGGCCCGCCGAGCCGTGCGGCACACGCCACGGCCTCGTCGACGTCGGTCGCCAGCTCCTCGCCGGGTACGGCGATCCCGTACGCGTCCGCGATCACCTTGCCCTCGGGAGCGGTGAGCGCCGTGCGCCCCTCGGCCCGGACGGTGTCGAGGAGCGTACGCACCCTCAGCACCCGGTCTTCGGCCATCACGTCAGATCACTCCGTTCGACTTGAGCAGGCGCAGCTCCTCGTCGCCGAGGCCGAGCTCGCCGACGTAGACCTCTTCGTTGTGCTCGCCCAGCAGGGGTGAGCTGGTCACCTCCACGGGGGAGTCGGACAGCTTCAGCGGGCTGCCCACGGTCACGAACTCGCCGCGCTCCGGGTGCGGCACCCGGACGACCATCTCGTTGGCGGCCAGCGAGGCGTCCTCGATGATCTCCTTGGTGGACAGGATCGGCCCGCACGGGATGTTGTGGGCGTTGAGCTTCTCCAGCACCTGCCACTTGGGCAGGGTCGAGGACCACTCCTCGATCAGCTGGAACATCTTGTTGAGCTTGGGCAGCCGGGCCTCCGGCGTCGCCCACTCCGGGTCGTCGGCCAACTCGGGCCGGCCGATCAACTCGCTGATCGGCTGCCAGCCGACGGGCTGCACGATGACGTACACGTAGTCGTTCGGGCCGCCCGGCGCGCACTGGACCGCCCAGCCGGGCTGGCCTCCGCCGGACGCGTTTCCCGAGCGGGGAACTTCCGTGCCGAAGTCCTCGTTCGGATATTCAGCAAGCGGCCCGTGTGCCAGGCGCTGCTGGTCCCGCAGCTTCACCCGGCACAGGTTGAGTACAGCGTGCTGCATGGCCACGTTGACCCGCTGCCCGCGCCCGGTGCGCTCCCGCTGGTACAGAGCGGCGAGGATGCCCGCCACGGCGTGCACGCCTGTCCCCGAGTCCCCGATCTGGGCTCCCGTCGCCAGCGGCGGCCCGTCCTCGAAACCGGTGGTCGACATCGACCCGCCCATGGCCTGCGCGACGACCTCGTACGCCTTGAAGTTGGTGTACGGGCCGTCGCCGAACCCCTTGATGGAGGCATAGACGACACGCGGATTGATCTCCTGGATGCGGTCCCAGGTGAACCCCATACGGTCGACCGCGCCCGGGCCGAAGTTCTCGACCATGACGTCGGAGCGCCGGATCAGCTCGGTGAGGAGTTCCTTGCCGCGCTCGGTCTTGGTGTTGAGGGTGATGCTCCGCTTGTTGCAGTTGAGCATCGTGAAGTAGAGGGAGTCGACGTCCGGGAGGTCGCGCAGCTGCTTGCGCGTGATGTCCCCGGTCGGCGCCTCAAGCTTGACGACGTCCGCGCCGAGCCACGCCAGGAGCTGGGTCGCGGAGGGCCCGGACTGGACGTGGGTCATGTCCAGGACGCGGATGCCTTCGAGAGCCTTTGCGGTCACCGGATCACCTCACTTGTACATGGTCTGGTTCATGGTTCCGGGGGCGTACGCGTCCGGGTCGACCCAGACGTTGATCAGCGACGGCTTGCCCGACTCGCGGGCGCGCCGCAGCGCGGGGCCGATGTCGGCGGGGTCACGGACCTCCTCGCCGTAACCGCCCAGCATCTGCGCGAACTTGTCGTAGTGGACGTCGCCGAGGGTGTTGCCGACCCGCTCGCGCTCCTTGCCGTACTTGGCGGCCTGGCCGTAGCGGATCTGGTTCATGGAGGAGTTGTTGCCGACGATGCCGACGAAGGGGAGGTTGTAGCGGACGAGGGTTTCGAAGTCCCAGCCGGTGAGCGAGAAGGCACCGTCGCCGAAGAGGGCGACGACCTCCTTGTCGGGTCGCGCCTGCTTGGCCGCGAGCACGAACGGCACCCCGACGCCGAGCGTGCCCAGCGGGCCCGGGTCCATCCAGTGGCCCGGTGACTTGGGCTGCACCACCTGACCGGAGAAGGTGACGATGTCGCCGCCGTCGCCGATGTAGATCGAGTCCTCGGTGAGGAAGTCGTTGATCTCGCTGACCAGCCGGTACGGGTGGATCGGCGAGGCGTCCGAGCGCAGCTGCGGCAGCCGCTTGTCCAGCGCGGTCTGCTCGGCGGCGCGCAGCTCGTCGAGCCACTCCTTGCGCTTCGACGCGCCGCCGTTGACGCGCCCTGAGGCGGCCTCGGTCACCGACTTCAGCACGAGTCCCGCGTCGCCGACGATGCCGAGGTCGATGTCGCGGTTCTTGCCGACGGTCCGGTAGTCCAGGTCGATCTGCACGACGGTCGCGTCCGCCGACAGCCGCTTGCCGTAGCCCATGCGGAAGTCGAAGGGCGTACCGACGATGACGATGACGTCGGCGTTGGAGAAGGCGTACCGGCGCGACAGCTGGAAGTGGTGCGGGTCGCCGGGCGGGAGCGTGCCGCGTCCTGCGCCGTTCATGTACGCCGGGATGTTCAGCGTGCGGACCAGCTCGATGGCCGCCTCGGTGCCGCGGGTCGTCCATACCTGGCTGCCCAGCAGGATCGCGGGCTTGGCGGCGTGCACCAGCAGGTCGGCGAGCTTCTCGATCGCCTCGGGGTCGCCGGCCGAGCGGGTCGAGGCGCGGTAGGCGCCGTGCTTCGGCACGCGCGCCTTGTCCGCGGGCACCTTGGCGTCGAGGACGTCGCGCGGGATCTCCAGGAAGGAGGGGCCGGGCGCGCCGTGGTAGCACTCGCGGAACGCCATCGACACCATGTCCGCCGCGCGTGCCGTGTCCGGCACGGTCGCCGAGAACTTGGTGATCGGCGTCATCATGTCGACGTGCGGGAGGTCCTGCAGGGATCCCATCTTGTGCTGGGTGAGGGCGCCCTGACCGCCGATCAGCAGCATCGGCGACTCCGCGCGGAAGGCGTTGGCGACCCCGGTGACGGCGTCGGTCGTCCCCGGGCCCGCGGTGACGACCGCGCAGCCGGGCTTGCCGGTGATCCGCGCGTAACCGTCGGCGGCGTGCGCGGCGACCTGTTCGTGACGGACGTCGACGACCTCGATGCCCTCGTCGACGCAGCCGTCGTAGATGTCGATGATGTGGCCGCCGCACAGGGTGTAGATGCGGTCGACCCCCTCGGCCTTCAAGGCCTTGGCGACGAGATGACCGCCGGAAATGACGTCCTGGGTGTCGTCGGGCATGGCGAAGTCCTGTCCCTTCCTAGGGGGTTGGAACGCTCTCGCGGTACATTGCATACAGTCGACGAATACTGTATGAAGCTTGTTATCCCGCATCCGGTGGGTGGTGTCCAGGGGGCGTGCGGCAGTTTTCGGGAGTCTCCGGGTCGCCCCGGAAGACTCAGGAGTCAGGAGCCGAGATGGACCTGTACGAACACCAGGCAAGGGAACTCTTCGAGGAACACGGCATCTTGGTGCCGAGGGCCGAGGTCACCGACTCGCCCAAGGAGGCGCGTGCGATCGCCCGCCGACTCGGCGGCCGGGTCGTGGTCAAGGCGCAGGTCAAGACGGGTGGGCGCGGCAAGGCGGGCGGTGTGAAGCTCGCCGCCGACCCGGCCGCCGCCGAACTGACGGCACGCCAGATCCTCGGCATGGACATCAAGGGCCACACGGTCCGCAAGGTCATGCTGGCCCAACCTGTCGACATAGAAACCGAGTTCTACGCCTCCTACGTCCTGGACCGCGCCGCCGGTCGCTTCCTCGCGATCGCCTCCGCGGAGGGCGGCATGGAGATCGAGGAGGTCGCCGCGAGCAGACCCGAGGCCGTGGCGCGCATCCCCGTCGACCCGGCCGAAGGCGTCACCTCCGCCAGGGCGGGCCAGATTGCCGAGGCGGCCGGACTGCCGCCGCAGACCGTCGACGTGCTCGTACGGCTGTGGGAGGTGCTGGTCCGCGAGGACGCCCTGCTCGTCGAGGTCAACCCGCTGGTCCGCACGGCACAGGGCCGGATCCTCGCCCTCGACGGCAAGGTCACCCTCGACGACAACGCCCGCTTCCGCCAGACCCGTTGGGGCGCCCAGGGGGCGCAACACGACGACCCGCTGGAGGCGGCGGCCGCCGAGCGGGGCCTGAACTACGTCAAGCTCGACGGCGAGGTCGGCGTCATCGGCAACGGCGCCGGACTCGTCATGTCCACGCTCGACGTCGTCGCGGGCTGCGGCGCCCGCCCCGCCAACTTCCTCGACATCGGCGGCGGGGCCTCCGCCCAGATCATGGCCGACGGTCTCTCCGTCATCCTCTCCGACCCGACCGTGAAATCGGTCTTCGTCAACGTCTTCGGCGGCATCACGGCATGCGACGCGGTCGCCGACGGCATTGTGCAGGCGCTGGACGCCGTGCGGTTGACCAGGCCGCTGGTCGTCCGGCTCGACGGCAACAACGCCGCACGTGGCCGCGCGATCCTCGACGCACGCGCACATCCCCTGGTCCAGCAGGCCACCACCATGGACGGCGCCGCCCGCACGGCCGCCGACCTCGCCAACGCCGCCTGAGGAGACGCACATGGCCATCTACCTCACCAAGGAGAGCAAGGTCCTCGTCCAGGGCATGACCGGTGGCGAGGGCATGAAGCACACCCGGCGCATGCTCGCCGCCGGCACCGACGTCGTCGGCGGCGTCAACCCGCGCAAGGCGGGCCACACCGTCGACTTCGACGACCGTGCGGTGCCCGTCTTCGGCTCGGTACGCGAGGGCATGGCGGCGACCGGGGCGGACGTGACCGTCGTCTTCGTACCGCCTGCCTTCGCCAAGGCGGCCGTCGTCGAGGCCGCCGACGCGGGTATCGGCCTCACGGTCGTCATCACCGAGGGCATCCCCGTCCACGACTCGGTCACCTTCACCGCGTACGCGAAACAGAAGGGCACCCGGATCATCGGCCCCAACTGCCCCGGCCTGATCACCCCAGGCCAGTCCAACGCGGGCATCATCCCGGCCGACATCACCAAGCCCGGCCGGATCGGCCTGGTGTCGAAGTCCGGCACGCTGACGTACCAACTCATGTACGAACTCCGCGACATCGGCTTCTCGACCTGCGTCGGCATCGGCGGTGACCCGGTCGTCGGCACCACGCACATCGACTGCCTGGCCGCCTTCCAGGACGACCCCGACACCGAACTGATCGTGCTGATCGGCGAGATCGGCGGCGACGCGGAGGAACGGGCCGCCGCGTACATCCAAGAGCACGTCACCAAGCCGGTCGTCGGCTACATCGCCGGTTTCACGGCTCCCGAGGGCAAGACCATGGGGCACGCCGGCGCCATCGTCTCCGGCTCGTCCGGCACGGCGCGGGCGAAGAAGGAGGCGCTGGAGGCGGTCGGCGTACGGGTGGGGAGCACACCGACCGAGACGGCCCGGCTGGTGCTGGCCGCGCTGCAATCCGCCGAGTGATGTCACTCATAGTCGCCGACAGGTGACTGTCGCGTTTCTTGACGCGTGAGTAGCTTCCTTCGTACGACGCTTCGTACGACGCCGCACATGGCTTCGTACGACGCCTCATACGACGCCCCGCACGGCAGTGCGAGCCGTGCGCGGCGTCGGGCCATGAACACCCCGCCCCGACTGTGCACCGAGAGCGGAGCTCACCAATGGCACCCACCCTCACCCTCAAATCAGGCACCTCCTGGGCCGACGCCTGGCAACGCTGCCTCGCCGTCGCCCCCGAGGCCTTCCGGGACGACCGCGTCCTCAACCACTGGAACGCCACCTGGCAGGCGGACGGCCATGCCCTGCCCGCCACCACCCCCGTCGACGGCACCCCCATCGCGGGCCCGCCGCGCCTGGACCGCGCCACCGCGCACCAGGCCGTCCGCGCCTCGCTCGACCAGCACCGCGCGTGGCGGCACATCCCGCTCGACGAACGCCGCGCCCGCGTCGCCGCCACCCTCGACGCGCTCACCGAGCACCGCGAACTGCTCGCGCTGCTGCTCGTCTGGGAGATCGGCAAGCCATGGCGGCTCACGCAGGCGGACGTGGGCCGGGCCATCGACGGAGTGCGCTGGTACGTCGACGGCATCGAGCCGATGCTCGCCGGGCGGGCCCCGCTGGGCGGGCCGGTGTCCAACATCGCGAGCTGGAACTACCCGATGAGCGTGCTCGTTCACGCAATGCTGGTACAGGCACTGGCAGGCAACGCGGTCATCGCCAAGACCCCGACCGACGGCGGTGTCGCCTGTCTGACCCTGGCCTGCGCGCTCGCCGCCCGCGAGGGGCTGCCCGTCACCCTCGTCAGCGGCAGCGGGGGCGAGCTGTCGGAGGCGCTGGTGCGGGCGCCCGAGATCGGCTGCGTCTCCTTCGTCGGCGGCCGCGACACCGGCGCCGCGGTGGCCACGGCCGTCGCCGACCTCGGCAAGCGGCACATCCTCGAACAGGAAGGACTCAACACCTGGGGCATTTGGAACTACTCGGACTGGGACGCGCTCACGGCGGTCGTGCCCAAGCTCTTCGACTACGGCAAACAGCGCTGCACGGCCTACCCGCGCTTCGTCGTCCAGCGTGCGCTGTTCGACGAGTTCCTGGCGGCGTACCTCCCGGCGGTCCGCACGCTCACGGTGGGACACCCGCTCGCGGTCGAGAAACGTGACGACCCCTACCCGGCGCTGGACTTCGGGCCGTTGATCAACGCCGCCAAGGCGAAGGAGCTGCACGACCAGGTGGCCGAGGCCATCGACCGCGGTGCCGTCCCGCTGCACCGCGGCAAGCTGGGCGACGCCCGCTTCCTGCCCGGCCAGGACACCTCGGCGTACGTCCAGCCGGTCACGCTCCTCAATCCGCCGCCCTCCTCCCCGCTGCACCACGCGGAACCCTTCGGCCCGGTCGACACCATCGTCCTCGTCGACACCGAGGCCGAACTGCTGGCCGCCATGAACGCGTCCAACGGCGCGCTGGTCGCCACCCTGTCCACGGACGACCGGGCGACGTACGAACGGCTCGCCCCGCAGATCCGCGCCTTCAAGACCGGCCACGGCACGCCACGCTCCCGCGGCGACCGCGAGGAGCTCTTCGGCGGCTTCGGCGCGTCCTGGCGGGGCGCGTTCGTGGGCGGTGAGCTGCTGGTACGGGCGGTGACGCAAGGGCCAGTGGGGGAGCGGTTGCCGGGGAACTTCCCCGAGTACCACCTGATGCCGTAAGGGTGACTACGTCCTGCAACGGGGAGATGGCAGTCCGTTGCATTGGGTCGCTCCGGCCTGGTCGGCGCCCCGTCCCAGGGGACGGAAACGCAGGTGAAGGGCACTCCGAAACCTTGGTATTGTTGTCCGTGTCGCCGCGCGGAGGATCTCCGGCAAGGCGGCAGACACCTGGTCCGGGTGGCGGAATGGCAGACGCGCTAGCTTGAGGTGCTAGTGCCCTTTATCGGGCGTGGGGGTTCAAGTCCCCCCTCGGACACAGATCATCGAAATACACAGATCACTGAAATGGTGGTCGGGAGCGATCCCGGCCACCATTTTGCGTTGTACTCACCCGTGCCGTCCGCGAGCGCGTGCGGCTGCGCCGAGGCAGTCGAGGGACTCGATGTGCCCTTCCGCTAGCGGGCCGACTCGGGCAGGACGACAAGCACGTCGCCGGCCGCGCGTTCGCCGTCGGGGTCGCTGGGGAGGCCCTGCGGCGCGTCGCGCACGACCATCGCCGTGGAGCCGCCGCCGTCCAGGTTGAGCGCGTTCACCGCCCCCAGGCTGCGCATGACCGCGGCGGTCTCGGTGATCGACAGCCCGGCGCTGTGGCCGGGCCGGCGGCCGTCGACGGTGAGCAGGACGACGCGCCCGTCCCGGGTGACTCCGGCGGCGGTGCGCGGATTGCGGCGCAGGTACCAGCCGTTGTAGAAGGCGGTGCGGTCCGCGCCCTTGACGTTTTCGGGGCTCCACCCGTCACGGACCGGGTCGAGGGCCGTCTGGCCGTTGCGGAGCAGCAGCGGACCGCCGTTGACGACGGACATCTTCGCCGTGAGCGGCAGCGCGGTCCCCTGCTCGGCGTCCACGACCGTGCTCCGCACCGTCAGCCGGGCACCGATCGGGGCGTGGGCGCGCAGCCACTGGGCTCCCGTCCCGGTGCCCTGGAGCACGGTGCCCCGCGCGGGGACGGAACCGCCTCGGCTGTCCCGCAGTGCGGTCACCCGTCCGTCGGCGTCGAGGGTGACCTGGTATCCGGGGCCCTGCGGAGCGGCGGTGCCGAACTTCGCGGTGACGGCGACGAGTTCATGGGCGTTGCCGCAGGTGTGGTCGTGCGCCGGGTGGGAGAAGGGGGTGGCGTTCCCGACGCCGCCGCAGTTCACGATCAGGCCCGGCTGCCGGTTGAGGCCGGTCACCTCGCGGGTGGCGCCGTCCGCCGCACGGACCGTGATGCTGGTCCTGAGCCGGCGTACCGAGGTGCCCCGCCCGAAGTCGCCGGGCACGACCAGGGCGGGCCGCCCGTTCACGGCCTCCGAGACCAGGGTGCCGCTGATCACCGAGATGCCGGCCGGATCGCCGTCGGTGCCCGCCACCCAGTTGCCGGGAGTCGTGTCAGTGCCACCGTTGACGAAGTAGCCGCCGTTGACCGCGGCGAGGGCACCGGTGCGGCGCGCCACCGAGCTGGTGGTCTCGCGGCCCGGCACGATTCCGTTGGTCAGCTCCGACCGCAGACTGCCGCGGAACCGCGCGGGGTCGACGACGAGCACGTCCAGGGACCAGGGGCCGGTCGTGGCGTGCCCGTCCTCGCCGCTGTGCTGGACGCTGCTGCCGGACAGCCCGCGGGCCGCGATCTCGTTCCTGACCCGGTCGGCGGCGGCCTGGTCGGAGTACCGGCCCACTCGCACCATCCAGCCGAGCGGCCGGTCGCGCGGGCCCCGGGGATCCGGCCCGGCGGTGCGGTCACGCCGCGGCTCGTACCCGGCCGCGCGGACCTTGCCCTCCAGCTCGGCGGCCTCCCTCTCGCTCGTGGCGAGGCCGACCGTGACGGTCCAGAAATCGTCCGCCGACGCCCGGCCGCGCTCGATCGCGATGTGGGTCACGCCCGGAGCGATCTCCCGGGAGGTGCGGGTCTCAGCAAGGGTGGCGGGTCCCAGCGGCAGCCTCTCGGCGGCCGCCGCGTCGGACTTCCGCCCGGCGGGCCGGGACTCTATGCTCGCGACGATCGTGGCGGCGACCACGAAGCCGGTCGTCGCCCCGCCGAACAGCCAGCGTCGTGCCGCTCGGAACTGCATCGGGCATGCCCTTTCAGGAGGGGGTCGGCTGCGACTGTGCACGCCACACATGTCGCGAATCCGACGGCCCACCCGACGCGTGGTGGCGAAGGGGTTGCCGTATGGGTCGCACAGCGCCCCGCGCACGGCTCGCGGGCTTGGTCCCCCGCCCCCGGGCACATGTCGTCGTCGCGGCGCTGGTTTTCGGCCATGATCGGCTGCGGCGCCATCATGCCATACGGCGATCAGGCGCTCGCATCCGGATCAGGGCAGCCCCGCTCCCCGTCAGGCGCTGTCGCAGGATCACGCCGCGTCGTCCGGGACTCACCGTCCCTCGCACCCGACGGCCCGAAAGCCAGGTCCTAGGAGCGCCGGCCCTCCAGGTCGTCCCCCAGCCTGATCCGTGCCACGACAGGCAGGTGATCACTGCCGGTCTCGGGGAGGGTCCGTACGTCGACCACAGCGGCGCCCCGCGCCATCACCTGGTCGATCCTGGCGACGGGGAAGACCGTGGGCCAGCTGAACTCGAGTTCCTCGTCCGCCGAGGCCAGCTGTGAGGTCAGCGGCGCCAGGCCACGGTCCCGGGTCGTGCCGTTGAGGTCTCCCGCCAGGATCACCGTGGCCGACTTCTCGCGGGCAAGCTTCTCGCCCAGCAGTCCCGCGCTCTCGTCCCGCCACCGGGTGTCGAATCCGGCGGCCGGCCTGATTCTGACCGACGGCAGATGCGCCACGTACACGGCGATGTCGCGCTCGGGTCCGACGCGGACAACCGCCCGGAGCCCTCGGTTCCAGTCGCCCGTGACCGCCTCGGGCCGGATGTCCGCCCTCCCCGTTTGCGTCAGCGGATAGCGAGACCAGAGACCGACCGTCCCGACGACCACGTGGTGCGGGAAGCGGCTTCGGAACGCCTTTTCGTACGCCGGGAGGGCCTGCCCCGTCAGCTCTTGGAGGGCCACGAGGTCGGGATCTGCGTCCATGAGGGTACGCGCGGTGGCAGCCGGGTCCTTGTTCACGTCGCTCACGTTGTGCTGCACCACCGTGAGGTCGTGTTTCCCGGGACTCCGGGGCAGCAGGGACGGGCCGAACGTGGCGGTCCAGACCACCGCCGCGGCAAGTGCTGCCAGCACAGCGGTTGCCGAACGGCGGACGGCGGCCAGGGTGAGCAGCGGGAGAATCGGCGCCCCGAGCCAGGGCAGGAAGTTCTCGATCAGGCTGCCCGGGTTTCCCACGGTGTCGGGCACGAGCGAGGGGCACAGCAGGAGGAGGGCGACCAGCACAGACAGCACCGCGTCGGCGCGCCCGCGAGTCCATGCCGTCCGCCCGCCCGCGTCCCGCCGTCTGAAGCTCCGGTTCCGGAAGCGGTTACGAAACCATCGCGCGGCCCGTTCCGGGGAACGGGCCGCGGCGCTGTCGGCCTTGCCGATGGCCACCCTCCCCGCCGAGTCCCAGTTGGTCTACGGCGACAGTACGCGGCGGCAGGTGACGGTCTCACCGGGCGGCAGGGCGACCTGGTGCCGGCTCACGCCCCGCCCGGGAGGGCACGGTGCTCCGTTACCGGTACGTCAGTGGCGCGGGAAGTAGGCCTTCGGCAGCCTCATCCCGCGGTCGGCCATGATCTCCCGCACCCGGTCCGGGTAGTTCGTGATGATGCCGTCGACGCCCATGTCCATCAGCGCCTCCACCGTGGCCGGGTCGTCGCAGGTCCACGGGACGACCTTCAGGCCCCGGGCGTGCGCCTCGGTGATCATCGCGCGGTCGGGGTAGAAGCGGAAGCCGGGGTCGCCGATCTTGCCGTTCTGCGGGAAGCCGTAGTTGGGGGAGAGGGCCTTGACGCCGGGGATGGTCGCGGCGGCCTTCACGAAGTCGCCGTCGTAGTCGTCGGCGTCGATCCCGCCCAGCCAGGGGGAGGCGCCGGGCTTGCCGACCTGGAGGAAGTCGTGGTTGGTCAGCGCCACCAGCGGCCACCTCGGCGCCAGCTTGTGCATCGCCTTCAGCGCGCCCCAGTCGAAGGACTGGATGGTCACCTGGCGCTCCAGACCCGAGGCGCGGATCTCCTCGAACACCCGGCGCACGAACAGCTCACGCGGCGCGGTCTGCTCGGGCGCGCCCGCCTCGACCTTCGTCTCGACGTTGAGGGTGACCTTCTTGGCCTTGTAGCGCTTGACCAGGTTCAGCACGTCCCGCAGTTCGACCATCCGGGCGCCCTTGATCTGCTCCTGCTCGGGGTGGCCGGGCAGCTGCTGGTAGCCGCAGTCCATGGTCCTGATCTGCGCCAGCGTCAGGTCCTTGATGTACTTGCCGACGTACGGGTACATCGGGTCGCCCGGCACGACCGGCCCCGTGTCCCGGCACTTCTGGGCGCTGACCTGCCGGTCGTGCGTGACGACGACCTTGCGGTCCTTGGTGACCTGGGTGTCCAGCTCCAGCGTGGACACCCCCAGCCGCAACGCCTTGCCGAACCCCTCCAGGGTGCTCTCGGTCGTCATGCCGAGGCCGCCGCGGTGGGCCTGCAGGTCGAAGCGCGCCTTGTGGGAGAACGCGCCGGGGCCGTCCGCCGGCGTCGCGTGGGCGGCCGTCGGGACGGCGAGCACCGGCACCAGGACCAGGCCGGCGAGGACATGTCGTGCGGACATCGAAACCTCACTCGTTCGGTTGGGGCGATCCCAGGACGCTAGTTCGGCACCGGTGCGCGCCCGAAGACCTGGATGTGATGCGGCTGTGAACGCCGGAGGAAGCCGAGGGTGACGACGCCCGGAAAATGACAAGCCGCCCGCCCGCCGGACGCTGCATCATGACAGTCCGCCGCCCGCCGTGCCAACGGGCGCGCGTCCGAACACCGGGGGCTCCAGTGACCGTGACCAACATCCTGCTGTCCGGCGTCGTCGGCTCGACCGCGTACGGACTCGCCCACCCGGGCTCCGACGTGGACCGGCTCGGCCTGTTCGCCGCGCCCACCGAGACCCTGCACGGCCTGCACGGCCCGAAGGAGTCCCACGTCACCACGGCACCCGACCGCACCCTGCACGAGGCGGCGAAGTGGTGCCGCCTCGCCCTCGGCGGCAACCCGACCGTCATGGAACTGGTCTGGCTGCCCGAGGAGTTGTACGAGGTGAGGACCTCTCTCGGGGACGAGCTGATCGGCATCCGGTCGTCCTTCCTCAGCGCCCGCCGGATCCGCGACGCCTATCTCGGGTACGCCACGCAGCAGTTCCGCAAGCTCGTCAGCCGCGGCGACGGCTCGTTCTCCGCGGACACCCGCAAGCGCACCGCCAAGCACGCCCGCCACCTCAGGCGGCTGTGCAGCCAGGGCTACGAGCTGTACACCACCGGCCGGTTGACGATCCGGGTCGCCGACCCCGAGAGCTACCACGCCTTCGGCGAGCAGGTCGCCGCCGACCCGTCGGCCGCCCTGCCGCTGCTGCGCCACTTCGAGGCGGCCTTCGACGAGACGCGGGGCGTGCTGCCCGAACAGCCCGACGACAGGGCCGCCGAGGCATGGCTGCGGCGGGTCCGGCAGCACTTCTACACACCGGGCACGGTGCCCGCGTGATTCCCGGACTCGTCCGAGACGGCGTTCCGGACGGCGGGCCGGTCCGGTCCGCAAGGTGCCCTGCGCGCCTGCGCGACGGCCCTGCTGGAGCCGGTCGTCGAGGTCACGGTCACCGTGCCCGAGGACGCCGTGGGCGGGGTCCTCGGTGACCTCGCCGCCCGGCGCGGCCGGGTCACCTGCTCGGTCACCGGGCGGGCTCGGCGGTCGTCACCGCCACCGTGCCGCTGGCCGAACTGTTCGGCTACGCGACCCGGTTGCGCAGCCGCACCAGGGCCGGGGCAGCGTGGTGGATGCGCCGTTCGTCCCGCACGACCGGTGGACTGGCCGCGAACTGTGCTCCGTACCCCTCCCGGAAGGTGCGCGGTGGGCCGCTGTGATCCACTCACAAGGGCTCATGCATATGATGTGCAAGTGCGTGACTACTGCATCCGAACCGCCACCCCCGAAGACCTCGACGGTGCGCGAGCCGTGATGCTCGACACCGTCTACCGCGACTTCGGCACCGGCTACGTCCCCCGCTGGCACGGCGACATCATCGACCCGGCCGCCGCCTATCTCGAACCCGCCCGGCACATCCTCCTCGTCGCCGTCGATCCGGTGGAGGGAGCCGTCGTCGCCACGGCCGCCCTCGACTCGCGCGGCCCGGCGCACCCGCCGAACCCGCGGCACATCGCCGAGCGGTTTCCCTCCGGGGAGACCGCTCAGTTGCGGCGGGTGTACGTCCGGCCCGAGCACCGGCGGCGCGGGCTCGCGCGGCGGATGGTCGGGGAGCTGATGGCGTTCGCCGAAGCAGATGGCGGATATCGGGCCGTCTACCTGCACACCGACCCGAGCGTGCCGGGCGCCGAGGGGTTCTGGCGGTCGCTGGGGAAGGTCGTGCACGACGGACGCGAGGAACCCGGTGGCGGTCAGGGCATCGTCCACTTCGAGATACCGATGGCGAAGTAGTCGATACGTTCCCCCTCGCCCGCCCGGCTGCTTGCCTCGCTGCTCGCCGGGTGCTTCTCCGCCAGCCCCGAGACGGCGGGCATCGCCGGTGCCGCCGCCGACGGCACCCGCCTCCGTGTCGCCCTCGCCTTCCCGCCCGCCGAGAACCTCTCCGCGTACGGCGCCGACGCTTCACCATCCTCAGCCGCCTCGGCGTCACCGAGGGCCTGACCGCGCTCGACTCCAACGGTGCCGTCGGCCCCGCGCTCGCCGCCTCCTGGCAGCGCGAGGACGACCGGAGTTGGCTGTTCGCCCTGCGGGAGGCCACCTTCCAGGACGGCACGGACGTCACCGCGCCCGTCGTCGCCGCCTCCCTCACCCATGCCACACAGGCCAAGCCCGAGCCCGCCGCCCTCACCGGCGTCAGCCTCACGCAGCTGCCCGTCACCCGCTGGGCCGGAGACCGGCTCGCGCTGCGCCGGTCGATGGCGGCGGGGCCGGCGCTGATCGCCGCCGGGTTCGCGGTCGCGGCCGTCGCGCGGCCCGCCGGGCGGACCGGCGTGGTGGGGTTGCTGCCCGCGGTCGGGTTCGTCGTGCTGCTCACCGTCGGGCAGATGCTCGTCGCTCCGGCCGCCCGGGCCTGGGTGCCGGATCTCGCGGAGACCGGGCGGCTCGGGCTGCATACCGGGGCGCTGTCCTCAGTCTCCGGCCTGATCGTGCTGGCCGGAAGCGCCGCCACCGGCCTGCTACTCGACGCCGGCTTGCCACCGGCCGTGCCGTGGCTGGTACTGGCGGGGGTGTCGGGGGCGGCGATCGGGTTGCTGCCGCGTCGTGCGTGACGTCTCGTGGGCCCGCGCAGCCTCTGACTGGCCGTGGGGTTGATGCCGCGCAGCCTCTGACTGGCCGTGGGGTTGATGCCGCGCCGCCTCCGACTGGCCGTGGGGTTGATGTCGCGTGGTTCGTGGTGGGGCCGTGGGGTTGATGCCGCGCCGCCTCTGACCGGTCGTGGACTCGCTGCCGTACCACCCCTGATCGGGCGTCACCCGGCGACCGGCTCCAGCACCCGCCCGGCCCGCTCGGCATGGAGCGCCGCCTCAGCAGTCCGCCGTACCCGCGACGTCCGCCACAGCCACACCACATCCCGCCCGAACGACCACACCAGCAGCCCCAACGCCAGCGCCACCACCGCCGCGTTCGCCGCCCACGGCAGCAGGTCCGCCCCCGCCACCAGCAGGAACACCCCCTGCGCCGCGGCCACCGTCTTGCGTGCCGTGCTCGGCGGCAGCGGCGCGTTCAGCCACGGCAGGAAACGGGCCGCCGCGACGAAGGCGTACCGCATACCGCCGATCAGCAGCACCCACGGCCCCAGTGACATCGACACATACACACTCAGGACGAGGATCAGAAACGCGTCGACCTCCATGTCGAACCGCGCCCCGAGCGCCGACGACGTGCCCGTCCGCCGCGCGACCTTGCCGTCCACCCCGTCGAGGATCAGCGCCACCGCCGTCAGACCGACCAGCAGCGTGACCGGCGGCGCGCTCTCGAAGGAGTCGGCGACCAGCGCGGTCACCCCGCCGACCAGGGTGGCCCGGCCGAGGGTGACCCGGTTGGCCGGGCCGAACGAGCGCAGCCCCGACCGGTGCAGGGCCCGCGAGAGCACCGCCCAGGTGGCGACGGCGAAGGCGAGGCCGGTCAGCCAGCCCGCCGGTCCCATGCCGATCGCCGATCCGAGCACGGCCAGCAACAGGATCTGCACGCCCGCGCCCATCGCGGTCTCCTGCTGGACCAGCCTCGCGTCATACGTGTTGTTCAGGGCCACCGCACATTCCTCCGGCCAGGTGACAGAGTCGATCAACGCCGCGTACTGTGCGCGGCCTGTGCACACCTCGGTACGTGAACCACTTGCCGATCGTTCAGGAGGCCCGCCGATGATCCGCGCCGCACGTGCGTTCTGGCTCAGCTGCCCCGGGCACGGGGAGACACGGGACGTCGAGCTTCCGGATCCCGCCGAGGACGAGGTGCTGGTCCGCACGCTCTACTCCGGCGTCAGCCGCGGCACCGAGACGCTGGTCTTCCGGGGCGGGGTGCCGCGGAGTCAGTACACGGCCATGCGGGCACCGTTCCAGGAGGGCGACTTCCCGGGGCCGGTGAAGTACGGCTACCTCAACGTCGGGATGGTGGAGGAGGGACCGGTGGACCTGGTGGGCCGTACCGTCTTCTGCCTCTACCCGCACCAGACGCGCTACGTCGTCCCCGCCGCCGCCGTGACACCGGTACCGGAGCACGTGCCCGCCGCCCGTGCCGTACTCGCCGGGACCGTGGAGACCGCCGTCAACGCGCTGTGGGACGCGGCGCCGCTGATCGGCGACCGGATCGCCGTGGTCGGCGGCGGCATGGTCGGCTGCTCGGTGGCCGCGCTGCTGGCCCGCTTCCCGGGCGTGCGCGTGCAGTTGGTGGACGCCGACCCCGGGCGGGCCGAGGTCGCCGAGGCGCTCGGCGTGGACTTCGCCGAGCCCGCCGACGCGCTCGGCGACTGCGACCTCGTCGTGCACGCCAGCGCGACCGACCAGGGCCTCGCCCGGTCGCTGGAACTCCTCGCCGCCGAGGGGACGGTGATCGAACTGAGCTGGTACGGCGACCGGCGCGTCGCCCTCCCGCTGGGCGAGGCCTTCCACTCCCGGCGCCTGACGATCCGCAGCAGCCAGGTCGGCACCGTCTCCCCGGCCCGCGCCGGCCGCACGTACGCCGACCGGCTCGCCCTCGCCCTCGACCTGCTCGCCGACCCGGCGCTCGACGTGCTCGTCACCGGGGAGTGCGCCTTCGAGGAACTCCCGGACGTGCTGCCCCGGCTCGCCTCGGGGCAGATCCCGGCGCTCTGCCACCGGGTGCGGTACACGGACGAGGCCTGACCTGGAACCGCCTGACCTCAGAAAAGACGTACGAGCCGCTGAACAAGGGAAGGACAGGAGCCGTACTACTCGGCATCCATGCCCCGCACCTGGAGGGTCGTTTCGTTGTTCAGTGTCACCGTCCGCGATCACATCATGATCGCCCACAGCTTCCGCGGCGAGGTGTTCGGGCCCGCGCAGCGCCTGCACGGAGCGACGTTCCTGGTGGACGCCACCTTCCGGCGGGAGCAGCTGGACGACGACAACATCGTCGTCGACATCGGACTGGCCACGCGGGAACTCGGCGCCGTCGTCAGCGAGTTGAACTATCGCAACCTCGACAACGAACCCGATTTCGCCGGGGTCAACACCTCCACCGAGTTCCTGGCGAAGGTCATCGCCGACCGGCTCGCCGAGCGCGTGCACAAGGGCGCGCTGGGGGAGGGGGCCAAGGGGCTCGCGGGCATCACGGTCACGCTGCACGAGTCGCATGTCGCCTGGGCCAGTTACGAGCGTGGCCTGTGACCGACACCACCGTGGAGCAGCTCTCCTACGTGCCCGCCCAGGCGGCCCCCAGGAACGGCGAGATCGTCCCCATGTCCCTGCGTACGGTGCACTTCGTCATGCCGGGCGGCGTGGACGACCCGGCCACGCCCAGCGGCGGCAACGCCTACGACCGGCGGGTCTGCCTCGACCTGCCCGGCTTCGGCTGGCGGGTCCACAAGCAGCTGGTGGACGGCTCCTGGCCGCGCCCGGGCGCCGCGGCCCGCACGGAACTCGCACGCACGCTGCGGGACTTGCCGGACGGCGCGGTCGTGCTGCTCGACGGGCTGGTCGCCTGCGGCGTACCGGAGATCGTCGTCCCCGAGGCCGAACGGCTGCGGCTCGCCGTCCTGGTGCACCTGCCGCTCGGCGACGAGACCGGACTCGAACCGGCCGTGGCCGCCGACCTGGACGCCAAAGAACGCGCGGTCCTGCGGTCCGTGGGTGCGGTGATCGCCACCAGCGACTGGGCGGTCCGCAGACTCGTCTCCCACCACGGCCTCGCCCCCGACCGCGTCCATGTCGCCGCCCCCGGCGCCGACATCGCGCCCCTCGCCTCCGGCACCGACGGCGTCTCACGCCTGCTGTGCGTCGCCGCCGTCACCCCGCGCAAGGGACAGCACCGGCTGGTGGAGGCGCTCGCCGCAGTGACCGACCTGCCGTGGAGCTGCCTGTGCGTCGGCGGGCTCGGCCAGGACCCGGAGTACGTCGCTCATCTGCGGGACCTGATCAGGGAGTACGGCCTGCAGGACCGCATCCGCCTCGCGGGTGCGCAGTCCGGCGCCGAACTCGACGCCAGCTACGCCGCCGCCGACCTCATGGTCCTCGCCTCCTACGCCGAGACCTACGGCATGGCGGTCACCGAGGCGCTCGCGCGCGGTATTCCCGTGCTGGCCACGGACGTCGGCGGCGTCCCCGAGGCGGTGGGGCGCGCCCCCGACGGCGGCGTCCCCGGCATCCTCGTCCCGCCGGAGGACCCCGCCGCGCTCGCCGCCGAACTGCGCCACTGGTTCGGCGAGGCCGACGTCCGCCGCCGCCTGAAGTCCGCCGCCCGCGGCCGCCGCGCCGCACTCGGCGGCTGGGCCACCACCGCCAAACACCTCGCCGGTGTCCTCAGCCGGCTCCCCGACGAACCCCGGAGGGCGGCATGAACGGAACGACGACGGCTGCGCAGGACACGGGGAACGCCGGGAGCATCCCTCCCCGACCGGGGGCGAGGGGTGCGGCGAACGAGCGGGACGGCTCGCCGAACGTGCCGCTGCGCGGGCCGGGCGCGAGCGGCCCGGAGGGCGGACCGGCGAGCGGGCGGGAGCGGCGGGAGCCTGCCACTGCCGAGGGCGCCCCACCAGCCGGGCCTCGCCCGGGGCAGCCGGACGCCGAGGCCGTCCGCGGCTCGGGGCCGCAGAACACCCCGGTCGGCTCCCGGGCCGGCCGCCAGGGGGCTGCCGCTGGTTCCGGGCCCGCCGCGCACGCCGCCGTGCACCCCGCCGACTCCGCGTCCGCTCCCACGCCCGTCATCCCGGGTGCGGGCCCCGTCGCCCCCCGCCCGGGCGAGCGCCCCACTCTGCGGCTGCGCGACTCGGAACCCGGTGACGAGCAACCCCGGTACGCCCCCGAGTGGCTGGAGCTGCGGGAGGGGGCCGATGCGGCTGCGCGGGCGCACGAGTTGCTGGATCCGTTGCGGATCCGGCTGGCCAATCTGCCGGGGCGGGCCGACGGGCTCGTCGTCCACGACCTGGGGTGCGGCACCGGGTCGATGGGACGGTGGCTCGCGCCCCGCCTCGACGGGGCCCAGCACTGGATCCTGCACGACCGCGACCCCTACCTCCTGCACTTCGCCGCCGTCGCCTCCCCGCGTTCCGCCGCCGACGGCAGCCGTGTCACCGTCGAGACGCGGCGCGGTGACGTCGCCCGCCTCACCCCGGACGCCCTCGCCGGTGCCTCCCTCGTCACCGCCTCCGCACTGCTCGACGTCCTCACCCGCGAGGAGGTCGACACGCTCGCCGCCGCCTGCGCCGGGGCGGGCTGCCCGGCGCTGCTGACGCTCTCCGTGGCCGGCCGGGTCGACCTCACCCCGGAGGACCCGCTCGACGCGGAGATCACCGAGGCGTTCAACGCCCACCAGCGCCGCACCGGCCTGCTCGGACCGGACGCGGTCACGGCGACGTGCGAGGCGTTCACCGAACGCGGCGCGACCGTCCACGTCCGGCCCAGCCCCTGGCGGCTCGGGCCCGGCGAGACCGAGCTGACCACCCAGTGGCTGCGCGGCTGGGTGGGCGCCGCCGTCGAAGAGCGCCCGGAGCTGGCGGCAACGGCCGAGAAGTACCTGGCCGCCCGTCTGGCGGCCTGCGCGGCGGGCGAGTTGCGCGTCACCGTCCACCACAGCGACCTGCTGGCGCTGGCCCGCCCGACCGGCCGAGCGTCATGAGCGCGCCGACGGTGAGCGCCCGTACGACGACAAGGACGGCTCACGCCTCCCCCCGCCTCACCGCGCGCGCCCTGCGCACCCACCTCGGCACCCTGGCCGGCGTCGCCATCCTCGCCGTCCTGCTGTGGCGCATGGGCACCGGCGTCTTCCTGGACGGGCTGCGCCGGATCGACGCCCCGACGCTGCTGGCGGCGCTCGGCATCGGCCTGGTCACCACCGCGTTCAGCGCCTGGCGTTGGCGGCTGGTGGCGCGCAGCCTGCACATCAGGCTGCCGCTCGGACCGGCGCTGGCCGACTACTACCGCGCCCTGTTCCTCAACGCCGCCCTCCCCGGCGGCGTCCTCGGCGATGTGCACCGGGCGGTACGGCACGGGCAGAGCACCGGCGACCTCGGCCGTGGCGTCCGCTCGGTGGTCCTCGAACGGACCGCCGGTCAGATCGTGCTGGCCGCGGTGGGGGTGGCGGTCCTGCTGACCGTCCCGTCCCCGGTGCTCGCCGAGACCCGGCACGTCGCCCTGCTGCTGATGTTCGCCGCGGTCGGCGCCCTCGCGGTCGGCCTCGCCCTGCGCATGAACCGGACGCCCGCCGCCCGCCGGCGCCGCGCCCTTCTCGACGAGGCCCGCGACGCCCTGCTCTCCCGTCGCAACGGGCCCGGCGTCATCGGCTCGTCCGTCGCGGTCCTCGCCGGGTACGTGGCGATGTTCCTGCTCGCCGCCCGCGTCACCGGCACCGCCGCCTCCGTCACCGTACTGCTGCCGCTCGCGGTGCTCGCCCTGCTCGCGATGAGCCTGCCGCTCAACGTCGGCGGATGGGGTCCGAGGGAGGGCGTCACCGCCTGGGCGTTCGGCGCCGCCGGACTCGGCGCGAGCAACGGCCTGACCGTCGCGGTGGTGTACGGCGTACTGAGCTTCGTGGCCAGCCTGCCCGGCGCCGTCGTCCTCATCGCCCGCTGCTGCAAACCCCTGAACCCCGCCCCCGGCCGCGACCACCCCCACTCACCTGCCACCACACCCGGCAGCGACTCCGCTCCCTCGGCTCCCGCCGCACTTGGCGGCGACTCCGTTCCCTCGGCTTCCGCCGTGCCCGGTGGCGACTCCGTTCCCTCGGCTTCCGCCGTGCCGGGCCATGACTGCCTCCGCTCGGCTTCCGCCGCACCTGGCGGCGACTGCCTCCGCTCGGTTTCCGTCGTGTCCGGTGGTGACTTGGTTGGGTCGGCTTCCGTCGTGCCGGGCCATGACTGCCTCCGCTCGGCGTCGGCCGCACCTGGCGGCGACTGCCTCCGCTCGGTTTCCGTCGTGTCCGGTGGTGACTTGGTTGGGTCGGCTTCCGTCGTGCCGGGCCACGACTGCCTCCGCTCGGCTTCCGCCGCGTCCGGTGGCGGTTCCGTTCGCTCGGCTTCCGTCGCGTCCGGCCACGGTCACGCCTGCTCGCCAGCGGCCCCGCCCGGTCGCGACCACGCCCGCTCGCCTTCCGTCGCGGCCGACCGCGACAACCTCCGCTCGCCAGCCGCCCGGCCCGGCCACGACTACCTTCGCTCGGCTCCCGCCGTACCCGAACGCGACTACGCCCGCCCGCCTTCGCCCGCACCAGGCCGCAACTGCCCCCGCTCGCCCTCCGCCACCCCCGACCGCGACTACGCCCGCTCGGTGTCCGCACTCTCCGACGTGAGCAGCGCGAAATACTCCCCGAACGATTCCGCGAGACTCGCCAGCAGCGCCTTCCCTTTATCCGCGTCGCCCAACGAAGGACGGCCTATGACCCCCGAATCGGTATAGGCGGACATCCCCAGGCTGAGCAGATGACGACGGTCGTCCGCGACGAAATCGGCGGTCTCATGGCCGGGCCTGACCAGTTCCGGATGAGTGTGCAGCAGGACGGAGGTCTCGATTTCCCCCGCGTGCATGTCGGTGAGCAGCGAGGTCCGCACCCCGGCCCGCTCCCGCGCCGTCTCCCAGTCCTCCGCGGCGGGGAACAGCGCCATTCGCTCACCCCGCGCGGAGGATTCCTGAACGACGTTTCCCAGGACATAGTTTCCGCCGTGCCCGTTGACCACGACCAGCGCCTCGACGCCCGACCGGCGGAGCGACTCGGCTATGTCCCGTATCACCGCGTGAAGGGTCACCGAGGAAATGCTGACGGTCCCCGGCCAGCCCGCGTGCTCGTGCGAGCAGGAGATCGTCACCGGAGGAAGGAGGTGCACCGGGTATGTGTCGGCGATCTCCCGCGCGACGGCGCAGGCGACGAGCGTGTCCGTCGCCAACGGAAGGAAAGGGCCGTGCTGTTCGAAACTCCCCACGGGAAGGACGGCGACCTGCCGTGAGACATCGGCGCCCCGCGTCCGTACGTCCTCCGTGGTGTCCCCGGGCACCAGCCCGTGCCGCACCGCACCGGATCCAGCCGACCGAATTCCCGAACCACTCATTTCTTCACGGCCTTTCGTCTCTGCTTAGGAACCAGATCATGACAGAAAACATCGGCGTCATAGGCAAGAAGTCAGCGCAGCGCACCGGCGTGGAACGCGTCGTAAATGCCCCGCTGCCCACGGTGTACGGGCAATTCCGGGCGGTCGGCTACCTCGACCACGACCGCGGCGACGAACAAGTGGCCCTGGTCCACGGCGACATCGGCACCGACGACGTCCTCACCCGGCTGCACTCGGAGTGCCTGACCGGCGACGCCTTCGGCTCCCAGCACTGCGAGTGCGGCGACCAGCTCGCCTCCGCGCTGCGCGCCGTCGCCGCCGAAGGAAGCGGCGTCGTCGTCTACTTGAGAGGGCACGAGGGCCGCGGCATCGGCCTGCTCGCCAAGCTGCGCGCGATGGCCCTGCAGGCGGAGGGCCTGGACACCGTCGAGGCCAACCTGGCGCTCGGCCTGCCGGTGGACGCCCGCGACTACGGCGTCGCCGCGGAGATCCTGCGCGACCTGGGGGTGGCGAGCGTCCGCCTGATGTCGAACAACCCGCGCAAGCGGGAGGCGCTGCTGCGGCACGGCATCACGGTCGCCGAGCAGGTGCCGCTGCTGATTCCGCCGTGCGAGAACAACATCACGTATCTGCGGACGAAGCGGGAGCGACTGGACCACCATCTGCCCCACCTGGACGCGGTCGCGCACTGGTCCTGACCCCGGGCCGGGGGTGTCCTGACGGGACAGACGGGGGACACAGGAGAGCAGCCCCGGCGGCCGGGCCGGGGCAACCGTTGCCAGTCCCCGCCGAGCTCACCAGCTCGGCGTGCCCAGCCGGCTGACCGACCCGGCCAAGGCCCGCCGTCCCTGGACGGCCCGCTGCCGCCGGGCCTCAGCCGTGCGGCCGGGACGGCGGCCCGGTCCGAGGAGGGGCGCGCGGAACCGGAGCGTGAGGGGATCCGGTTCACGCGTCCTTGAGCGCCTCGTGGACCAGCTGCTTGAGGTCCCGGAACATCGTGTGCGAGGTCCGCGGCCGCACCTGCGTCATGAACTGCACCGTCAGATCCCGGCTCGGGTCGACCCAGAACGTCGTGGTCGCCACCCCGCTCCAGCCGAAGGTGCCGAGCCCGGCGGGCGCCAGTGTGCGGGCCGGGTCGATCACGACGGAGACGCCGAGTCCGAAGCCGACGCCGTCGTTGCCGGGCTCGTCGTGGGCCGGGCGGCTGCCGAAGGAGCGCAGGTCGGCGCCGCCGGGCAGCTGGTTGGCGGTCATCATGTCCACCGTCTCCGGGGCGAGCAGCCGCGCCCCGTCGAGTTCGCCGCGGCGGCGCAGCAACTCCATGAAGCGGTGCACGTCGTACGCGCTCGCCACCATGCCGCCACTGCCCGACAGGAACCGCGGCCGGCCCCGCAGCGGCAGTCCGGGGATCGGCTCGATCCCGGTGCCGTCCTCCTTCTCGCCGTACATCTCGGCCAGCCGGGCGGCCTGTTCGTCGCTGACCTGGAATCCGGCGTCCGGCATCCCGAGCGGGCCGAAGATCCGCTCGGCGAAGTGCACGTCGAGCGGCTGCCCGGACACCACCTCGATCACCCGGCCGAGCACATTGCTGGCCACCGAGTAGTTCCACTGCGTGCCCGGCTCGAACTGCAGCGGCAGGCTCGCGTACACGTCGATCGTCTCGGCCAGGTTCGCGCCCGGTGGCACCGACGACTCCAGACCGGCCCCGCGGTAGAGGGCGTCGACGGGATGGGTGTGGTAGAAGCCGAAGGTCAGGCCCGAGGTGTGGGTCATCAGGTGCCGGACGAGTATCGGCCCGTCGGCCGGGTGGGTGCGGGTGTCCGCCCCGGAGCCGCTCTCGTAGACCCGCGCGTCGGCGAAGGCCGGGAGATACCGGGCGACCGGGTCGTCCAGCGACAGCCGTCCCTCCTCCATGAGCATCAGCGCGGCGACCGACGTGACCGGCTTGGTCATCGAGTAGATCCGCCACAGCGTGTCGGGCTCGACCGGCAGCCCGGCGGCGAGGTCGCGGTGGCCGTGCGTGGTGAGGTGCGCGACCCGGCCACCGCGGGCGACACAGATGAGGAAGCCGGGCAGGCGGCCCTCGTCGACGTAGTGGGCGAAGTGCTGGTCGAGCCGGTCCAGCGCCTTCCCGTCCAGCCCCACCTCGCGCGGGTCCACCTCTTGTCGCAGCAGTGCCATCGCCCCACCTCCGCTTTCGTTCGTCGAGGTGCGATCGGAGATACCCCCGACCGTGCGCCCTCAGACCTCATCGTCGCCCAGGAATCCGCACACCGTCGGAAAGATGATCGTGATGTGCCCGACTCGCGATCTTCGTCTCGGCGCGGCCCGGCAGCAGGAGAGCCGCCACCGCACCGGCCACGGCGACTCCCGCGAGGGCGAGCAGCGGCACACGGCCCGCGCCCATGAGCGCCGTGGCCATCGCCACGCCGAGCACCGGCCCGACGTTCATCGCCGTCTGCTGCAGACCGCCCGCCACTCCGGCCGACGCCACCGGGGCCTGCCGTACGACGACATGGGTCGCCGCCACCATCACCGTGCCGACCCCGGCCCCGAGCAGCGCGAAACCGACGCCGAGGGGGAGCGGGCGGGCGGCGACGAGCACGAGGACGCCCGGGGCGAGGACGGTCATCGCCGCCACGGTCGTACGGCGGGCGCCCGCCCGGCGCAGCAGCACCGCGCACACGGGTGCCGCCGTGATCATCAGCACCGCGAGCGGCAGGCCGAGCAGCGCGCTGCGGAGCGGGTCGAGGCCGAGGGCGCGCTGCAGGACGTAGGTGCCGACGAAGAGCGTTCCCGACAGGGCGGCGGATGCGGCGGTGAGTACACCGAGCGCGGCGGCGACGGGGGGTGGAGCCGATGACGTCCGGTGGGACGAGGGGCCGTGCGGTACGGCGCTCGTGGGCGGCGAACGCCACGGCGGCGAGGGCCGCCACGACCCACGTCGAGGGCGTCCGGGTGATCAGGGCGTGCACCAGGCAGGCCAGGGCGAGCGCGAGCAGCAGCGCGCCCGGGAGGTCCAGACGGACGGCCGACGTGCGCTGTTCCTGCCGACTCCCCCTGAGCGCGAGTGAGCCGAGGACCAGCGCCGGGACGACGTTGAGGAAGAACACGGCCCGCCGGCCGAAGGAGTGCACCAGCGCCCCGCCCACGACCGGACCCGCGGCGGCCGCCAGCCCGATGGCTGCCGTCCGCGCCGCGAGGGGCCCGCGCAGCCGGTCCGGCGGGAACGCGGCCCGCAGCATGCCGAGCGCGGCGGGCTGGAGCAGCGCGCCGAAGACGCCCTGCGCGATCCGCAGCCCGATTTCTCGGGTTCGTGCATAGACAGCGTCTACCGACTTCGCGTAGACACTGTCTGCCTCCAGTCCCGCGGGAATGCGAAGGGATCGCGGCGAGGTTGAGCGAGTCATGAGTGAGGACCCACTGCTCAAGCTGCTCTCCACAACCCACAGCGGGGTGCTGGTCACCCTCCGGCGCGACGGCCGACCGCAGCTGTCGAACGTCATGCACGCCTACTACCCCGACGAGCGCACCATCCGGATCTCCGTCACCGACGACCGCGCCAAGACGCGCAACCTGCGCCGCGACCCCCGCGCGTCGTACCACGTCACCACCGCCGACCGCTGGGCCTACACCGTCGTCGACGGCACGGCCGACCTCACACCGGTCGCCGCGGACCCGCACGACGAGACGGTCGAGGAACTCGTCCGTCTCTATCGCGACATCGGCGGTGAACACCCCGACTGGGACGACTACCGCGCCGCCATGGTCCGCGACCACCGCCTCGTGGTGCGGCTACGGGTGGAGCGGGCGTACGGCGCCCCCAAGGGCTAGCTGCCCATGGCTTTGCGGACCGCGTCCCTGGTGCGGTCCATGAGGGCGGCCACGGGGCCGACGGCCACGTTCGCGGCGGCCGACTCGACGCCGGGATGCGGGCGCGTCGGGGCCATGGCCTCCGCCGCCTTGACCGCCTTGGCCATGGCGGCGAGGTTGGTGACGTCGGTACTGCGGCGGATGTGCGTGAACTCGTAGCGTTCCTCCGCCCGGGCGTGCTCCTGCACATCCGTGCGCAGTGCCCTCAGCCGGGGCAGGAACTGGGGGTCGTCGGTGTCCATGTCGTCCAGCTCGGCGAGGGTCTCCTTGGCCGCGCGTTCCTCGGCGAGGCGGTCCTCGACGACCTGATCGCCGCCTGACAGCGCCCGCCGGGCGAAGGGGTGGACGACTTCCTCCTCCGCGGTCTCGTGGACGGCCAGCAACCGCACGAGGCGGCGGAAGGCGTCGCGGCGGGCGTCGCCCTGACTCTGCTCGACCTCGTCGAAGAGGTTGCGGATGTCCCCGTGCTGGCGCATCAGCAGCGCGACGACGTCCATGTCCTTGGCCTGGTCGGCACCGGCCTGGGGGGTGTGCAGCTCGGACATGTGCGACCGCCTCACTTCTCGCGCATCGAGGGGTCGGGGTGCTCGCCCTCGGACTGCACGCGGTACTCACGTCCGAACATCGCGTCGTGTTCGGCGATGACCCGCTCGCTCGGCGGCTGCTCACCGCCGTGGATCTGCTCCTGCATCTGCTCGAACCGCTCGTGCGCCTCGCGCACATAGCCCGCGCCCAGCGTGGTCAGGTCCATCTGGGTGTCGAGCAGTTCGCGCACGTACTGCTTGTTCGGTTCGAAGGTGAGCACGTTCGGCAGCGCGGGCGCCAGGATCTCCTGCGGCTCACGACCGTCCTGCCGGCGCATCAGGTCGCAGGCCTGGTGGAGGTGTTCCAGCTCCATGTTGAGGTGGAGCTCCCAGATCGCCTTGACCTTCGGATCGCTCTCCTGCTCCATGAAGGAGTAGTACAGGTAGCACTCGTTGTACTCGTGGTTGACCAGCTGCTCCCACCACGTCTCACCCGGGTCGACGAGGGACTCGTAGTGTGTGACGTGCTCCTCCTCGATCAGCCCGATCTCCTGGTAGAGCTGACGGGCGATGGGCTCCATGTAGGTGGGGCCGGTGTTCATGTAGAAGTTCATCGTCTGCTGCTCCGCGGACATGACCGTCAGCGCGTGCAGCTTCGACAGCGGGTTCGTGGCGTCCTTGTCGTAGGGGTCGCGCACGTTGTCCACGGGGTTGCGGTGGTGGTACTTGGTGGGGCGGCCCGGCATGACCTCGGTGAGGTTGTCGACGATCGACTCCGCCTTGCGGTGCTCGATCATCTCGTACAGGTTCGCGTACCGGTACAGGTGGTCGAAGTCCTCCAGCACGCCGAACTCGTATGCCTGCTTCAGATACGGGTCGGGTTCCATCCGGGCGACCCACGCCGTCAGGTCCACCGCGACCTGCTCGTAGGCGATCGTCGTCTCCAGCACCGACGACACCCCCGGCAGCAGCCAGTTCACGGCCTTCTGCTGCTGGTGCTCGATGTAACGCGTGTGGGCCAGCTGCCGTTTGACCTCGGGATCGACCGTGTTGCGGGCCAGCTGGTGGCTGAACAGGATCGCCTCCACCTCGATGCCGTTCATGGTGATGATCCGGCACCGGGTGTAGGGGTCGCAGCGGTCGGGGTCGATGGGCTGTACGTTCAGCTCCCGCCAGTTGCGCAGCTGGCGGTCCAGCGGGATGCCCCGCTGTTCGAGTGGATTGAAGGTCATGCGGCCTCCTGGGGAGCGGCGCGACTCGGACGCCTGCGGGTGCCCCGCCTCGGACGACGAGCACAGGTCTGCACCTGAGTCTGTGCGTCATGGGTGCGTTCCGGCCACCGCTGGCACCCGGGGAAGCCCCTGGTTCCCCCTGGTGGGTCACCCGACGCGACAGGGGGACCGGCAGGTGCCATGGCCGCAAGAACGGCGCGGCTCACCCGCACCCGCCTCCTGCCCTCAGCGCCCCAGCACCGCCGTCGCGGCCCCGATGGCGGTGGCGCAGGCCAGCAGGGCACAGCCGCAGGCCGCATGGCGTTTGAGGAGGGTACGCCGCAGCTCCGCGTACCGCGCCTCGTACGCCTGGTGCAGTTGGTCGGCTCGCCGGACCGAGCGACGCAGGATCCGGCGGGTGACCTCCAGGCGCTGGTCGATGTGGTGGCGTGTGAGGTCCTCGGCCTGTGCGGTGGTCAGCCACGGCAGACGGGAGCACAGCTCCTCGGCCTCACGTCGTGCCTCCTCCTGTTCGGCGCGGGCGATGAGATAGCCCTCGACCTCGTTCGCGAGCGCGTCGGCCATCCGGTGGTGATCCCCGTCGGCCGCTCTTCTCACCGCTGGTCACCCTCGTGGTCGATCGGTTCCACGACGTCGCGCCTGCCGGTGTACTGCTGCTGCTCCAGTTGGGCGATGTCCGGGTGGTGGAGGTCGAAGGCGGGGGATTCGGAGCGGATCCGCGGGAGCGTGGTGAAGTTGTGGCGGGGCGGCGGGCAGGAGGTCGCCCACTCCAGGGAGCGGCCGTAGCCCCAGGGGTCGTCGACGTCGACCTTCCGGCCGTACTGGGCGGTCTTCCAGACGTTGTAGAGGAACGGCAGCGTCGACAGGCCGAGCAGGAACGCGCCGATGGAGGAGACCATGTGCAGGGCCGTGAAGCCGTCGGCGGCGAGGTAGTCGACGTAGCGGCGGGGCATGCCCTCGGCGCCCAGCCAGTGCTGCACCAGGAACGTGGTGTGGAAGCCGATGAACAGCGTCCAGAAGTGGATCTTCCCCAGGCGCTCGTCGAGCATCGTGCCGGTCATCTTGGGCCACCAGAAGTAGAACCCGGCGAACATCGCGAAGACGACGGTGCCGAACACCACGTAGTGGAAGTGGGCGACGACGAAGTACGTGTCCGTGACGTGCCAGTCCATCGGCGGCGAGGCCAGGATCACCCCGGACAGACCGCCGAACAGGAACGTGACGAGGAAACCGGCCGACCACAGCATCGGCGTCTCGAAGGAGAGCGAGCCGTTCCACATGGTGCCGATCCAGTTGAAGAACTTCACGCCGGTCGGCACGGCGATCAGGAAGCTCATGAAGGAGAAGAACGGCAGCAGCACCGCCCCGGTCGCGAACATGTGGTGCGCCCACACCACCACGGAGAGCCCGGTGATGGCGAGGGTGGCGGCGATCAGCCCGGTGTAGCCGAAGATCGGCTTGCGGGAGAACACCGGGATGATCTCCGTGATGATCCCGAAGAACGGCAGCGCGATGATGTAGACCTCGGGATGGCCGAAGAACCAGAACAGATGCTGCCACAGCAGTGCCCCACCGTTGGCCGGGTCGAACACCTGCGCTCCGAAGCGCCGGTCGGCCTCCAGCACCAGCAGAGCCGCGGCCAGGACCGGGAAGGCCAGCAGCACGAGCACCGAGGTGAGCAGCACGTTCCAGGTGAAGATCGGCATCCGGAACATCGTCATGCCGGGGGCCCGCATCCCGATGATCGTGGTGATGAAGTTGACGGCGCCCAGGATGGTGCCGAACCCGGACAGGGCCAGACCCATGATCCACAGATCGCCGCCCAGCTCCGGGCTGCGCTGGTGCAGGCTCAGCGGGGTGTAGGCGGTCCAGCCGAAGTCGGCGGCGCCCTCGGGCGTGAGGAGGCTGCCGAGCACGATCAGGCCGCCGAACAGGAACAGCCAGTACGACAGCATGTTCAGCCGCGGGAAGGCGACGTCCGGAGCGCCGATCTGCAGTGGCATGACGGCGTTGGCGAACCCGGCGAACGTCGGGGTGGCGAACAGCAGCAGCATGATCGTGCCGTGCAGGGTGAACGCCTGGTTGTACTGCTCGTTGGAGAGGATCTGCAGGCCGGGGCGGGCCAACTCCGCCCTGAGCGCCAGCGCCAGCGCGCCGGCGACGACGAAGAAGGCGAACGAGGTGATCAGGTAGAGATGCCCGATCTTCTTGTGATCCGTGGTGGTCAGCCAGGACACCACCACGCGGCCCGGACCGCGGCGGCCTTCGACCGGCACCAACGTGGAAGGCTCCGCTCCAACGGCCATGAGTTCCCCAAACTGTGATGAAAGCCAAGAAATCGCATCGCAGCCACCAAGATTGCGCAACTCGGACGATCGCGCACGTTCATCACGTGCGCGGTCCTCCGTGTCGCCTCAGCGCGAGCCATACCGGCAGTCCCTACCGGGCGGGCGGGTACTCGGCGCACTGAGCGGAGGAAGGAAGGACCATGAGCGAAGATTCGCGGTACGACACCACTGGTGAGGTCCCCCTCAAGGGCTACGCCGTGCTCGCCGGCACGTTCGCCGCGGGCGTCGCGCTGTTCGCCGTGACCGCGCGACGTCGTGGGGTGCAACTTCCCGACCGGATTCCGCCCTGGGATCTGGCGCTGCTGGGCACGGCCACGTTCAAGGCGTCCCGGCTCCTGTCCAAGGACAAGATCACGAGCTTCCTCCGCGCCCCCTTCACCCGCCGCGAGGAGGACGCCCAGGCCGGCGAGGTCATGGACGCACCGCGCGGTGGCGGAGTCCGGCGCGCCCTCGGGGACCTGGTCGCCTGCCCGTTCTGTACGTCCACCTGGGTGGCCGGCGCTCTGATCGGTGCCTACGTCGGCGCCCCCAGGGCCACCCGCCTGGTGTGCGCCGGGCTGAGCGCCGTCACGGTGAGCGACTGGCTGCAGTACGTGTGGAGCGCGACCGAGCAGCGCGTGGAGGGGTGAGCGGCTTGAAGCGCCCGGTCCCCGGGCAGCCGCCATGAGCGCGGGCACCGGCACGCCTCACCCCTGGTCGGCGTGCGTGGGGCTGTGCGCGACCTCGTCGGGGCAGCCCCGTCCGCCGCCGTCGCTCGCGCGGTCACGCAGCCAGTCGCGCACGGCCAGCGCGAGCGCGCCCAGCACCGGCAGGATGCCGCAGCCGACGGCGAGCACGACGGCGGACCGGTAAGGGGCGTGGTCGCCGCCGCCGAGCGCCATGTAGAAGAGGCCGGGCAGCGCCGCCGTGCCCACGGCACCGCCCAGCCGCTGACCCGTCTGCAGGGCGCCCCCGGCGACGCCCGCCATCCGCACCGGTACGTCCCGCAGGGTCATGGTGACGTTGGGCGAGATGACACAGCCGCTGCCGAGACCGCCGACGAACAGCGCGGGAGCCTGGAGCCAGACCGCCATGTCGCCGGGCACCCAGCGGAGGATGAGCACGGCTCCTCCCAGGCCCACGGCGACGGCGGCCAGCCCGCACACCGTCAGCAGCCGCCCCAGCCGCTCCACCAGCCGTCCGGCCACCGCCGCGGCCACGGCGGAACCGATGGCGAACGGCGTCACGGCGAGCCCGGAACCCAGGGGTGAGTAACCCAGCCCGTTCTGGAAGTACAGCGCGAACACCAGCCACACCCCGCTGAACCCCACGAAGTACAGCGTGGCGATGGCGGCGCCCGTGGCGTATCCGCGCGTCGACGTGGCCAGCCGGGGATCGAGGAGCGGCTGACCGTGCCGCGTGGCGGCACGCCGTTCCCAGCGGGCGAAGACCACGAGGAACGCCGCCCCCACGGCGAACAGCCACCACAGCGTGCGCACCCCGCCCGACTCCGCCAGCACCAGGGGAAGCATCAGAGCCAGCACCCCCGCGCCGAGCAGCGCGACACCGGGCAGGTCCAGCCGCTGGCCGCCGCAGGGCGCCGTCCTGGGCAGCAGACGCAGGCCCAGCACCAGCGCGATGAGACCGACCGGCACGTTGACGTAGAAGATCCAGCGCCAGCCCCCGGGGCCGTCCGCGAGCGTCAGGATCAGTCCGCCGACCACCGGGCCGACGGCGCTGGAGACGCCGACCGTGGCACCGAACAGACCGAAGGCCCGGCCCCGCTCGGCGCCCCGGAACATCTGCTGGATGAGAGCGGAGTTCTGCGGTGCCAGGCAGCCCGCGCACAGGCCCTGCGCCATGCGGGCCACGACGAGCGGCACGATGGACGGAGCGGCCCCGGCGCCGGCGCTGCAGACCACGAAGCCGCCGAGAGCGATCAGGAAGATGCGGCGCCGGCCGATCGCGTCACCGATGCGGCCCGCCGTGACCAGGACGAGGGCGAAGGCGAGGGCGTATCCGGAGACGACCCACTGGATCGCGGGAGCCGACGCGTGCAGGTCGCGCTGCATGGACGGCAGCGCGACCGCGACGATCGTGACGTCGAGCAGACTCATGAAGCCGGCCACCAGCGTGACCCACAGCGCGCCCCACCGCCTCGGATCGGCTTCGGCGGCCGACCGTGCGGACGGTCCGCCGCTTCCCTCCATCTGCTCCCGGGTCGGCATCACCACTCCCTACCGCCGCCGTGTCGGTGTCACCGTGCGGGTTTCCGGACTGCGGGCCGGACACACCGCCCATGGTCCGGTGATCGGCCAGGTGGCGGCTGACGAGACCCCTTGGACGGTCGTTTCAGGCCGCGAGAGTGGGCCCTGTCACCGTCCGCAGGGGCTTGGCCGGGGTGCGCGTGGGACGGACCCGGTAGGTCGTCTTCGCCGGATCGACGACGGGTTCCCCGAGGGTGATCCGGCCGGCCGCGTGGAGCCGGTCGCACTCGTCGGTGGGCAGGGCGACGTAGCAACTGCCCTGCCCCGTCGCGGGGTCGTGCGCCCGCCAGTAGCCGTAGCGGCGGCGGCCGTTCGCGTGCACGGTGACGAACACCGGCGTGCTCGGGTCGGAGACGAGGCGCGCTATGGCCTTGCCGGTCGGGCTGACCGGGGCGGAGGACGCTGTGCGGGAAACGGCCCTGGTCAGACCTCGGCTCTGCGGGAGCGCGCGATCGGCGATCAGGGTGTGCGCCCGGTCGGGGGTGAGCGGCATCATCGGGACCTTTCGCGGGTGTGTGAACGAGACCGACTACCCGGCACGCCGTCGTTGATCTCTCTGCGCGGCATTCTTCGGTAGGGCACTGACAATGGGTGGCACCTGGGGCCGATCCGAGTGACGCAGGTCACTCCCTCGGCGGGGAACTTCCCCGCGGCGCTCTCCGACTCCCTGAGGACACCGCGGCTGTCACCCGTCGCCTCCCGCACCCACACCACTCGGAGTCCGTTGTGCACCGTCCCGGCAGAGCGCGCGTCGCGCGCCGTCTCAGCACCGTCAGCGCGACCCTCGCGGCGGCCGTCCTCGTCGCCGCCGGCCCAGCCTTCGCACACACCGAGGTCGAGGCGGAGAACGCCCGGGCCCTCGCCCAGGACGTCACCCTGACCTTCTCCGCGGCGTCGGAGTCCTCCTCCGCCGGCATCACCGGTCTGGAGGTGTTCCTCCCCGACGGGATCACCCCCGCCGACGTCACGTATGAAGACGGGCCGAAGGGCTGGAAGTTCGCCACCACCAGCCGCGGCTACAAGGTGTCGGGCCCCCGGCTCGCCGTCGGCGAGGACGCCGAATTCTCCGTCACCGTCCGCCAGTTGCCGGACGCCGAGGAACTCGTCTTCAAGACCCTCCAGAGCTACAGCGACGGCCGTGTCGACCGCTGGATCGAACTGGAGGACTCGGGCGACGAGCACGGCCACGGGCACCCGGCGCCGAAGCTTGAGCTGGGCCCCGCCGAGCCCGGCGCGAAGCTCGTGAGCCCGGCCCCCACCGAGACCGTGACGCCAGCGGCCCCGCCCAGCGCCGCATCGGCCGACGCGGCGGAGCGGACGCCGCCCCCGTCGCCGAAGGAGGCCGCCGACGAGGACGACGGGATCTCCCCGGCCGCGCTGACCGCCGGGGGCGCCGTCGTGCTGCTCTGCGCCGGCGCCGGCGTGTGGTGGTTCCGACGCCGCACCAACGCCTGACGCGGGCGCCCCTACGACGCAAGCCCCCGGAACCGCCTGGGCATCCGGGGGCAGGGCCTGCGGGTCAGGCCGTCACCGTCTCCGGCTGGGAGGCCTCGCGAGGGTTCCGTACGCCCAGCGCCTCGGTCGGCGCCTTGTGCGTCTCCCGGGCCGACAGCGCCGCGATGACCGGCGGGACCCACAGGGCCGCGGTGAACAGGGCCACCGAGGACCAGTCGTCGCCGTTCGGCCCGGCGATCTGCGCGGCGAAGGTCACCGCGAAACCGGCGACCGCGAAGCCGATCTGCGTGCCGATCGCCATGCCGGACAGCCGGGCGCGGGTGGAGAACATCTCGCCGTAGAAGGCGGGCCCCACCCCGTTCGCGGCGCTGTAGACGACACCGAAGGCGAGGATGCCCAGCAGCAGGGTCAGCGGGTAGGAGCCGGTGGAGATCGACCACAGGTACAGGAACATCGTCACCGCGCTGCCGGCCGCGCCGATCAGATGTCTGCATCCGGGACTGTGGATCGCGGAGGTGGTCTACCGCCCGTTGGAAACCGAACTGCTGCGCACTGCCTGCGCGTTGGGCTGCGCCACCCTTGACGGCGGGGCTGGCCACCGACGACGTGGTGGCCGCCGCCCGGCGTTTTCGGGAGACCGGGGGCCGCCTGCTCCCCGTCCCCGCGAACTACTACGACGACCTCGCGGCCCGGTACGACCTCACGGACGAGGAGCTGGCGACGTACCGCGAGCTCGGCATCCTCTACGACCGTGACCCGCACGGCGTCTTCCGCCACTGCTACGCGCGGACCGTCGGCCGGGTCTTCTTCGAGCTGGTCCAGCGCGACGACGGCTACCGCGGCTACGGCGCCCAGAACGCCCCGGTGCGGCTGGCCGCGCAGCACGCGGTGCCGGCGGTCACTGGCGGCTGATCATCCGGGTCACGCCCGCCGCCACCGTCGTCGCCAGGATCCAGCCGGTCAGGACGAGGACGTACGCCAGCGCCTGGTACCAGCCCTCGGGGGCGAACGCGGGCTCCTGGCCGAAGGAGATCACCGGCAGCAGCAGGTCGAGCGTGTAGAACACCGGGTTGAAGGCGGGCGCCTCGGACGGCTTCAACGCCGGCGGATGGTGCAGGGCGTACACGACGGAGCCCACGCAGAGCAGCGACAGCAGCCAGCCGGCCGCCCGCAGCGGGCGGTAGCCGTAGCCGACCGTGGCGTCCTGGAGGTGGCCCCACAGCCGGCCGATCCAGGGCAGCGTGATGCGGTGCCGGCGCTGTTTGGCGAGCTGGACCTGCCGGGCGGCACGGTCGTCGCCGATGCGCTGGTAGGAGGCGGTCAACTGCTCGTAGGCGTACGGGACATAGCCGTCGCCGTCGCGCTCCAGCATGGGCAGGCGGCGTTCGGCGGGCTCGTGCGGGGTGAGCGAGGTGTAGGTCAGGCTGTTGAGGAGGACCCGGTCCGGCAGCATCTCCGGCTCCAGGAAGAGCACTTCGAGCTGGGCCCGCCGCAGGTTGAGGGTGCCCTCCACGGGCGGGCCCTTGCGCAGCCAGAGTTCGCCGATCGTGCTGCTGCTCGCCCGCAGCGCCGCATCGCCGGGGTTCGACAGATGCGAGTACGCCAGGTCGAGCCGGCCCGCGATCCGGGCGCCGCGCAGACCGATCCACCCCTGCACGCGCGCGTGCCGCACCAGGAAGTGGCCTCCCACGCTGAGCGTCTCCGCGTCGAGGGCGGCGTGTTCGAGGTGGCTGAGCTGCGCCTCGTTGAGGTTGACCGTCCCGCCGACGTCGGCGCCGCTCAGCCGTATCTCCCCCTGGACCCGCAGACCGGGCGCCCACAGGTCGTCGCCCACGGTCACCTGGTTGAGCTGGAGCGCGGGTGCCGTCGCGTCCGGTGCGCTGATCTCCACGCCCTCCAGGTACAGGCTCCCGGCGATCTGCGCCCCGCCGAGCCGTACCACGCCCCGGAACCGGGACCGCGTCATGCGCAGCACGCCCTCCACGTGCACCCCGTGGGAGACCAGCCCGGGCAGCACGGACTCGCTGAGGTTCAGCTCGCGCAGTCGGCAGCCGTAGAAGCGCGGCACCTCGTCGAAGAAGCAGTGCCGCAGCCTCGCGGGGTGGTCGAACATGGCGTACTGGAGATCGAGCCTGCCCGTGATCCGGGCGCCCGCCAGGCTGAGGGAGGCTATCTCGCCGTCCTCCTGCGGGCCGTTGAGGAGCAGCGACCGCAACACGGCCGCGCGTATCGTGCGTTCGGGCCCCCAGTCCGCTCCCGTCGCCGCGTCGTCGTCCTCGGCGGTGCGGAAGTCCACGGACTCTCCGCGCGGAAAGGCCTGCCACACCCGTAGTTCGGCCGGTGTCAGATCGTCGATCTCCATCGCGGGCGACTCTGACCCGACCGAACCACCCGTGTCAACACGGCTTTTGCGGCAGGACGCGAAGGAAGCCGTCGCGCCGACCTCGGCCGGTGACTCGCCCGGGTGTCCCTCCGTGCCCGGCGGTACCCCGTCCGTCCACAGGTTCCGGTCGGGACGGGTGCGCTGGATCTCGCGGGTGGCGACCCCCTCGTAGCCGCCGTCATCCCACTCGTGCAGCTCGGGGTCGGACATGACCCCGGTCAGGCCCGCCGGCTCGGCGATGTCCAGCTTCTCCCACCGCCGGCTACTGCTCCGCCGACTCGACGGCGTGCCCGCCGAACTGGTTGCGCAGGGCGGCGACCATCTTCATCTGCGGGGAGTCGTCCTGCCGGGACGCGAACCGCGCGAAGAGCGAGGCCGTGATCGCGGGCAGCGGCACGGCGTTGTCGATCGCCGCCTCCACCGTCCAGCGGCCCTCGCCGGAGTCCTCCGCGTACCCGCGCAGCTTCTGAAGGTGCTCGTCCGCGTCGAGGGCGTGGACCGCCAGGTCGAGCAGCCAGGAGCGGATGACGGTGCCCTCCTGCCACGAGCGGAACACCTCACGGACGTTGTCCACCGAGTCGACCTTCTCCAGCAGCTCCCAGCCCTCGGCGTAGGCCTGCATCATCGCGTACTCGATGCCGTTGTGGACCATCTTCGTGAAGTGCCCGGCGCCCACCTTGCCCGCGTGGACGTAGCCGTAGGGGCCCTCCGGCTTGAGCGCGTCGAAGATCGGCTTCAGGCGGTCGACGTGCTCCTTCTCGCCGCCGACCATCAGCGCGTAGCCGTTCTGCAGGCCCCACACGCCGCCCGAGACGCCCGCGTCGACGAACCGGATGCCGTGCTTGCCGAGTTCCTCGGCGTGCTTCTCGTCGTCCGTCCAGCGGGAGTTGCCGCCGTCGATGACGGTGTCGCCGGGCTTGAGCACACTCGCCAGCTGGTCGATGACGCTCTGCGTGACGGCACCGGCCGGGACCATGACCCACACCACGCGGGGCGCGGCGAGCCGGTCGGCGAACTCGACCAGGTTGTCGACGTCGGAGAGTTCCGGATTGGTGTCGTACCCGACGACCTCGTGGCCGGCGTTGCGCAGGCGCTCGCGCATGTTGCCGCCCATCTTGCCCAGACCAACAAGACCGATCTGCATGTCAGCTCACTTCCTCAGTTCGCGATAGGCGGCCACCAGGGCGGCCGTGGAGGGGTCGAGACCGGGGACTGCGGTGCCCTCGGCCAGGGCGGGTCCGACGCGCTGGGCGAGAACCTTGCCGAGTTCCACGCCCCACTGGTCGAAGGAGTCGATGTTCCAGACGGCGCCCTGGACGAAGACCTTGTGCTCGTAGAGAGCGATCAGCTGGCCGAGGACCGAGGGGGTCGGCTCGGTCGCCAGGACGGTCGTGGTGGGGTGGTTGCCGCGGAAGGTGCGGTGCGGGACCTGCTCCTCGGGCACGCCCTCGGCCCGCACCTCGTCGGCCGTCCTGCCGAAGGCGAGCGCCTGGCCCTGCGCGAACAGGTTGGCCATCAGCAGGTCGTGCTGCGCCTTCAGCCGGTCGTCCAGCTCGCCGACGGGGCGGGCGAAGCCGATCAGGTCGGCCGGGACCAGCTTGGTGCCCTGGTGGATGAGCTGGTAGTAGGCGTGCTGCCCGTTGGTGCCGGGCGTGCCCCACACCACCGGCCCGGTCTGCCACTCCACCGGCCGGCCCTCGCGGTCCACCGACTTGCCGTTGGACTCCATGTCCAGCTGCTGGAGGTACGCGGTGAACTTCGACAGGTAGTGGCTGTACGGCAGCACGGCGTGCGACTGGGCGTCGAAGAAGTCGCCGTACCAGATGCCCAGCAGGCCCAGCAGCAGCGGGGCGTTCGACTCGGCGGGGGCGCTTCGGAAGTGCTCGTCGACGATGCGGAAACCGTCGAGCATCTCCCTGAACCGCTCCGGGCCGATGGCGATCATCAGGGACAGGCCGATCGCCGAGTCGTAGGAGTAGCGGCCGCCGACCCAGTCCCAGAACTCGAACATGTTCTCCGGGTCGACACCGAACTCGGTGACCTTCCCCGCGTTCGTCGACAGGGCGACGAAGTGCTTCGCGACCGCCTTCTCGTCGCCTCCGAGACCGGCGAGCAGCCAGGAGCGGGCCGATGTGGCGTTCGTGATCGTCTCGATGGTGGTGAAGGTCTTGGAGGCGACGACGAACAGGGTCTCCGCCGGGTCCAGGTCGCGCGTCGCCTCGTGCAGGTCGGCGCCGTCCACGTTGGACACGAAACGGAATGCCAGATCCCGTGCCGTGTACGGCCGTAGCGCCTCGTACGCCATCGCCGGACCGAGGTCGGAGCCGCCGATGCCGATGTTGACGACGGCGCGGATCGGCTTGCCGGTGTGGCCGGTCCACTCGCCGGAGCGGACGCGGTCTGCGAAGGCGCTCATCCTGTCGAGGACGGCGTGCACCTGGGGCACCACGTTCTCGCCGTCGACCTCGATCACCGCGTCCCGGGGTGCGCGCAGGGCGGTGTGCAGGACGGCGCGGTCCTCGGTGAGGTTGATGCGCTCGCCGCGGAACATGGCGTCGCGCAGCCCGAACACGTCGGTGGCGGTGGCCAGTTCCTGGAGCAGGGCGAGGGTCTCGTCGGTGATCAGGTGCTTGGAGTAGTCGATGCGCAGATCGCCGACGGTGACGACGTACCGCTCCGCACGGCCCGGGTCCGTCGCGAACAGCTCACGCAGGTGCGCCTTCCACCGGGCGCGATGGTCCTCCAGGGCGGTCCACTCGGGCCGCCGCGTGAGCAGTGGAGTGTCAGACATGAGAGGCGGTCTCCTTCGAGCCCTCGCCTTGCAGCGCGACGGCGTACATCTCGTCCGCGTCGAGGCGCCTGAGCTCCTCGGCGATGAGTTCGGAGGTGGGGCGCACCTTCAGCGCGAGGGTGCGCGGCGGCTGGCCCGGCAGGGACAGCGTGGCCAGCGGGCCCTCGGGCCGGTCGATGACGATCTCGCCGATCTCCGTGCCCAGCCGTACGCCGGTCACGACCGGGCCCGCGGTCTCCACCCGGTCGACCGTGACGTGCAGCCGGGCCTCCAGCCAGCGGGCCAGCAGCTCGGCACTGGGGTTGTCGGCCTCGCTCTCCACGGCCGCCGAGGTGATCCGCAGCCTGGCCTGGTCCAGGGCCGCCGCCAGCATCGAGCGCCAGGGGGTCAGGCGGGTCCAGGCGAGGTCGGTGTCGCCGGGCGCGTAGGACCTGGCGCGGGTCTCCAGCGCGGCCAGCGGTGCCTCGACGGCGTACATGTCGGTGATCCGGCGCTGGGCGAGCGCCCCGAGCGGGTCCTTCGCGGGCACCTCGGGCGCGTCCACCGGCCACCACACGACGACCGGCGCGTCCGGCAGCAGCAGCGGCAGCACCACGGAGTCGGCGTGGTCGGACACCTCGCCGTAGGTGCGCAGCACCACCGTCTCGCCGGTGCCCGCGTCGGCGCCCACCCGGACCTCGGCGTCCAGGCGGGACTGCTGACGGTCGCGCGGGGTGCGGGCGTGCCGCTTGATGACGACCAGGGTGCGCGAGGGGTGCTCGTGCGAGGCCTCCTCGGCCGCCTTGATCGAGTCGTAGGCGTTCTCCTCGTCCGTGACGACGACCATCGTCAGGACCATGCCCACGGCGGGCGTGCCGATGGCGCGGCGACCCTGCACCAACGCCTTGTTGATCTTGCTTGCCGTGGTGTCGGTCAGGTCGATCTTCATGGCCTGCGCCAGCTCCGTCCGTCTCGTGCGAGCATCTCGTCGGCTTCCGCGGGACCCCAGCTGCCCGCGACGTACTGTGCGGGCCTGCCGTGTGCGGCCCAGTACTCCTCGATCGGGTCGAGGATCTTCCAGGACTCTTCCACCTCCTGGTGGCGGGGGAACAAATTGGCGTCCCCCAGGAGGACGTCCAGGATGAGCCGCTCGTACGCCTCCGGACTCGACTCCGTGAAGGACTCGCCGTACGCGAAGTCCATCGTCACGTCGCGGATCTCCATCGACGTGCCCGGCACCTTCGATCCGAACCGGACCGTCATGCCCTCGTCCGGCTGCACGCGGATCACGATCGCGTTCTTGCCGAGCTCCTCGGTGGCCGTGGAGTCGAAGGGGGAGTGCGGCGCCCGCTGGAGGACCACCGCGATCTCCGTGACCCGGCGGCCGAGCCGCTTGCCGGTGCGCAGGTAGAAGGGCACGCCCGCCCAGCGCCGGTTGTCGACGTTCAGCTTGACGGCGGCGTACGTGTCCGTGGTGGACGCCGGATCGATGCCGTCCTCCTCCAGATAGCCGCGCACCTTCGCGCCGCCCTGCCAGGCGCCCGTGTACTGGGCGCGCACGGTGTGCTCGCCGAGGTCCTCGGGCAGCTTCACCGCCTTCAGCACCTTCAGCTTCTCCATCAGCAGCGAGGACGCGTCGAAGGAGGCGGGCTCCTCCATCGCGGTGAGGGCCATCAGCTGAAGGAGGTGGTTCTGGATGACGTCACGGGCCGAGCCGATGCCGTCGTAGTAATTGGCGCGGCCGCCGATGCCGATGTCCTCGGCCATCGTGATCTGCACATGGTCGACGAAGGACCGGTTCCAGATCGGCTCGAACATCTGGTTGGCGAAGCGCAGCGCCAGGATGTTCTGCACCGTCTCCTTGCCGAGGTAGTGGTCGATCCGGAACACCTGCTCCGGGTCGAACACGTCGTGCACGATCGCGTTGAGCTCCACAGCCGACTTCAGGTCGTGGCCGAACGGTTTCTCGATCACCGTGCGCCGCCAGGAGCCCTCCGGGGCGTCGGCCAGCCCGTGCTTCTTCAGCTGCTGGACGACCTTCGGGAAGAACTTCGGCGGCACGGACAGGTAGAAGGCGTAGTTGCCGCTGGTGCCCCGGGCGGCGTCCAGCTCCTCGACGGCCGACCGCAGCTGCTTGAACGCGTCGTCGTCGTCGAAGTCGCCGGGGATGAACCGCATGCCCTCGGCGAGCTGCTGCCAGACCTCCTCACGGAACGGGGTGCGCGCGTGCTCGCGCACCGCCTCGTGCGCGACCTGCGCGAAGTCCTGGTTCGCCCAGTCCCGGCGGGCGAACCCGACGAGCGAGAAGCCCGGCGGCAGCAGGCCCCGGTTGGCCAGGTCGTAGACGGCCGGCATCAGCTTCTTGCGGGAGAGGTCGCCGGTGACGCCGAAGATGACCAGCCCGGAGGGGCCGGCGATCCGGGGCAGGCGACGGTCCCGGGCGTCCCGCAGCGGGTTGCTCCAGTCGGGGGAGGGGGCGGCGGCCGCGGACGCCTCCTCGGCGGCCTGTTCCTCAGTGGTCGGCTTGGTGCTCATTCCCCGTCAACTCCCTTACCGGTCAGCGACTTCGTCACGGCGTCCAGCAGCTCCTGCCAGGCCGCCTGGAACTTGGCGACGCCCTCGTCCTCCAGCTGCCGCACCACCTCGTCGTACGAGATCCCGAGCCGCTCCACGGCGGCCAGGTCGGCCCGCGCCTGCGCGTAGCCGCCGCTCACCGTGTCGCCGTGGATGTTCCCGTGGTCGGCGGTGGCCTTCAGCGTGGCCTCCGGCATCGTGTTGACCGTGCCGGGCGCCACCAGGTCCTCTACATACAGGGTGTCCTTGTACGCCGGATCCTTCACGCCGGTCGAGGCCCACAGCGGGCGCTGCTTGTTCGCCCGCGACCCGGCCAGGACGGTCCACCGGTCACCCGAGAAGACCTCCTCGTACGCCTCGTAGGCGAGCCGCGCGTTGGCGAGCGCCGCCCGGCCCCTGAGCGCGAGGGCCTCGTCCGTGCCCAGCAGCGTCAGCCGCTTGTCGATCTCGGTGTCGACGCGGGAGACGAAGAAGGACGCCACGGAGTGGATGCCGGCCGGCTCGATCCCCGCCGCCTGCGCCTTCTCCAGGCCCGCGAGGTAGGCGTCCATGACCTCGCGGTACCGCTCCAGCGAGAAGATCAGCGTGACGTTGACGCTGATGCCGGCGCCGATCACCTCGGTGATCGCCGGGAGCCCCTCCTTCGTCGCCGGAATCTTGATCATCACGTTGGGCCGGTCGACGAGCCAGGCGAGCTGCCGGGCCTCGGCGATCGTGGCCGCCGTGTGGTGGGCGAGCCGCGGGTCGACCTCGATGGAGACCCGGCCGTCCCGGCCGCCGGTGGCGTCGTACACCGGCCGCAGGATGTCCGCGGCGGCCCGGACGTCGGCGGTGGTCATCATGCGCACGGCCTCGTCGACCGTGACGCCCCGCACGGCGAGGTCGGCGAGCTGCTCCTCGTAGCCCTCGCCGGAGCCGATGGCGGCCTGGAAGATGGACGGGTTGGTGGTGACGCCGACGACGTGCCTGGTCTGGACGAGTTCGGCGAGGTTGCCGGACGAGATCCGCCCCCGCGACAGGTCGTCCAGCCAGATGGACACGCCCTCGTCGGTCAGGCGCTTGAGTGCTCCCGCGGTGGCGGATGCTTCGGTCACAGTGATCATCTTCTTTCTGGCGATCGGATCAACCACGCGCGGCGGCGAGGGATTCCCGGGCTGCGGCGACGACGTTCTCGGCGGTGAAGCGCAACTCGGCGAACAGGGTCTTCGCGTCGGCGGAGGCCCCGAAGTGTTCGGGAGACGATGCGTCCTGCGTCACCTACGAAGCGGTACCACGTCAGACCCACCCCCGCCTCGACAGCGACACGCGCCTTCACGGACGGCGGAACATGACGTAACCGCCGCGCGCCGCGTCCTCGTTCGGCTCGGCGGACGAGGTTCAGCCCCGGGATCGCGCGCGGGGCGGCGAGGTGCTCGACGGGCTGGTGGGTCGGCCTCCGGCAGCGGATTGCGACGGCACGCCGGTCGCGGCCGGTCCACTCGAAGCTGCCGGGGCCGTCGGGTGTCTGCGTGCTCATCTGTGGGCAGTCCTCTTAAAGGTGACTGATAGCAGCGTCCTTGCTGGCCGGACGGGGTTCGACTTTAAAAGTCTGACTTTATTGTCGGAAGGTTGGGGTGTGCCGGCCTGGGCGAACGTGGGACACGCCCCGCACGTGAGTGAGGGCCGGTGACGTCCTGTGGATCCGCCCGGGACAGGTGCACCGCTTCATGGCCACGGGCGAGTACCGCGGAACCGTCCTGACCATGCAGCCCGGCTTCCTGCCCCGCGCCACCGTCGACGAGGACGCGGCGACGCTCCCCCTGAGCCTGCACACCGCGATCCTGCGCCACTGCCTCAGCGTGTTCCTGCTCCGCCTGTGCCGGCTGAGCGGCCGGCACGGCGGCGGCCGGGCAGCAGGCGGACACCGCCTTCCCGCTCTTCGGGCACGCGGCCGAGCGGGACTTCGCGACCACCCACAGCGTCAGCGCGTACGCCGACGCCCTCGGCTGCTCCCGCCGCACCGTCGTCCGCGCGGTCCGCGCCGCCACCGGCGGCACCCAAGGCCTTCATCGACAAACGCGTCGTCCTGGAGGCCGAACGCCTCCTCGCCCACACCGACCTGCCCATCGGCCGCGTCGGCGCGGCGGTCGGCTTCCCGGACGCGGTTCTCCCGGGTCCAGGCCGGCCGGATCGCGGGCGGTCAGGAAGCGGGTCGCGACCTCCGCCGGAGTACCCCTCAGTCCGACGACACCCGGCCGCTCCAGGCAGTGGCCCCTACCCCCAGTTCGACGGCGAGCTCTCCGAGTACTTCGGCCTGGGCGTGGTCAGGACGTGGGACGCCACGAACAGCATCACCAAGGCCATCCTCAGCAGCCTTCCCCTGGTGCCGGGCGCGGAGGGCGCGCTGCCCGAGCAGCACGTCCCCGAGCTGGACCGGATCTGGGAGCAGGGGTTCAAGCGGCTCAACGAGGTGCTGCCGGACTGTACGTGAGCCGTGGTCGGGCCGGGGGCATCCGGCCCCCGGCCCGGGTTGGACTCGGCTTGCCGACGGCCGGGTCAGCGGCCGAAGTTGAACCAGTTCACGTTCACGAAGTCGGCCGGCTGGCCGCTGGTGAAGGTGAGATACACATCGTGCGTCCCCGTCACCGAGCTGATGTTCGCCGGGACCGTCCGCCACGACTGCCAGCCGCCGGTGTTGCCGATGGCGAAACTCCCGATGGGCGCGTTGCCACGACTGTCCAGGCGCACCTCGACCAGCCCGCTCACGCCCGATCCTGCGCCGCTCGCCACCCGGGCGTAGAACTGCCTGGCCGGTGTGGAGCCGAAGTTGACGCCCCGGTAGAGCACCCAGTCGCCGTTGGCGAGGGCGCCGATGTTCTGGCCGCCGCCCGTGTCGGAGGTCGCCTCGGTCATCGTGCCGGACTGGCCGTCGTACGACTCGGCCTGGATGGCGCTGTAGGCGTCCCGGTTGCCGGTCGGCGGAGGTGTGGTACCGCTCCCACCGGCCGACAGCACCTGGACGTAGTCGACGACCATCGAGTGACCCGGCACCGTGGCCGCGTCCGGGCCGCCGCCGAAGGCGTCCACGAAGCCGCCGCCCATCGCCACGTTGAGGATGATGAAGAAGCCGTGGTCCGTGGCGTTCGCCCAGGTGGTCGCGTCGACCTGGTTCTCCCGCACGGTGTGGAAGTGCGTGCTGTCGACGTAGAAGCGGATCTCCTCGACGTCGGTCGAGCGGTCCCACTCCATGCGGTAGGTGTGGAAGCCGGACTGGCAGGTGGCGCCGGGGCAGGCGGTGGAACCGCCGATGCCGGTGGTCTCGTTGCACGGGCCGCCGGGCGAGGTGCCGCAGTGCATCGTCGCCCAGACGGTGTTGAGACCCTGGACGTTCTCCATGATGTCCAGCTCGCCCACGCTCGGCCAGTTCCAGTAGTTGCCGCGGTACGGGGCGCCCAGCATCCAGAAGGCGGGCCAGTAGCCGCGGGCCGCGGCGCCGGTGACGTTCGGCATCTGGATGCGCGCCTCGACGCGCAGTGTGCCACCGGCCGGGGGCTGGAAGTCGGTGCGGTTGGTCTCGATCCGGCCCGAGGTCCAGTTGCCGGATGCGTCGCGGCGCGGGGTGATGCGCAGGTTGCCGCTGCCGTCGAGGGAGACGTTGCTGGTGCTCGACGTCATCGTCTCGACCTCGCCGGTGCCCCAGTTGGCGGGGCCGCCCGGGTAGCCCGTCCCGGTCGCGTACTGCCAGTTGGCCGTGTTGACGCCGGAGCCGGCGGCGCCGTTGAAGTCGTCGACGAAGACCTGCGTCCAGCCCGACGGGGGCGGTGGCGCGGCCGCGGTGGCGGTCGGCGTCACCGTCGTGGCGGCGAGCGCGGCGAGGCCCAGCGTGCTCAGCACGGCGACGAGGGCCCGCCGGTAGGGCCTGTGTCTGCCGGGGGTGCCGGAGGTTTCGGTCATGGGCTGCCTCTCGGTACGGAGTGGGAATGCGCGGGTGCCTGTCGGAGAGCGCCCGCGGGGACTTCTTGAGAGCGCTCTCAGGCAAGGGGTGCGCGGCCAATGTGCTCCCGGGCACTCCGGTCGTCAAGAGGTGCAACCGAGAAAGTCTTTGCGAGGCCCGACAGTTCAAGTGATGAAGGCGGACATGCTCGGCATCTCCGCCTGGTGCGGCGAGAGCCGGGACCCGTCCCGCACGGGCGGGGCTAGCGTGCGCGTCATCGGCACGGCCCGTCGCGTGTCGGGACAGGAGGGGGAGGCATGGATCCGGTGACGGTCCACCGTCTGGTCGTCGCCGTCGTGGTGCTGGCGTGTGTGGTCGTCGCCGTCCGTGCCTGGCGACGCCGCCGGTCCGGCGGTGCTGCCGGCGTGCCGGGGCAGCGGACCGCCGACACCCGCGTGCGGCCGGGGAAGGGTTTCTCCATCACGTTCTACGACCGGGCGACCGGCGCCCGGGTGGCAGGCGACCCCGGACTGGTCGAGGCGTTGCTGGCCAAGCACGGCCGGTACGACCTGGTGGGTGCCCACTACTACGGACACCCGACCGAGGACGGCTACGAGATCACGTTCTACTGACCGCCCCGCGACCTCGGAGCCCGCTACGGGTGACGTCCGTCCCCCGGACGGCCGAGGTCGTACGGCCGGGGATACGGCGTCGGACGGTACGCCACGTACCGCGGCTGCGCCGCCGGTTCCTCCTGCCGCGCACGGGCGTTGAGCGCACCGGGCGAGGCGTCCCAGCGGCCCGTGGCCAGGCGGTGCTCCAGGGTGTGCAGGGCGGCGAGCATCTCGCCGGTGGTGAAGGTGCAGTGGCCGGGACCGTCGACGTACGCCTGGGCGAGGCGGCGGTCCGGGCCGGTGGCCCGGCGGTAGGCGCTCTCGGCCTGCACCGGGATCAGCGCGTCGCCGGTGGTGTGGATGTTCAGCTGTGGGTCGGTCAGCCGCCCGGTGAGGACGCTCGTGTCGCGCATCCACCGTACGGCGGCGGGGTCGGCGGAGATGCGGGGCGCGCGGTTCAGCGCCGCGAGGTCGGCGCGCAGGGACGCTCCCGCCTTCCGGTACAGCTCGGTGACCTCCTTGTACAGCGGCGAGCGGCGCAGCATCGCCGTGTAGTCGACGCCGGTGGTCCACGACGGGTTGCCGCCCGCCCGCCGCTCGGCCTCCTGGCGCCAGCTGAAGGCGGGCAGTTGGAGGAGCCCGGTGACGGCGGCGTACTGGTTGGCCTGCTGGGCGTCCCAGTCGGTCGGCGCCGGTTTCGGCTGGGTGGGGTCGTTGTGGCCGGGGATGTTGTGCAGCGCGGCGGAGAGGGCGATCCGGGCGCGGCCCTCGGGGGTCCGCTGGGCGGCGGCGACCTCGGCGGTGAGCGCCCGCGCTGCCGTCTGCGCGGCCGCCTGGTCCGCGAAGCCGGTGAGCGGGATGTCCGCCCCGGGAGCCAGCAGCGTCCTGAGCGCGAACACCGGGTCCAGCGTGCTGTTCCAGTTGGCGATCCCGCCCTGCACCAGCCCGCACATCGACAGCGAGCCGTCGAACCGGTCCGCGTGCCGCTCGGCGAGGGTCGTGGTGACGAGCCCGCCGTAGGAGGTGCCCCAGGCGAGGGTGCGCCGGGCGGTGCCGAAGCGGGACGTGAACAGGTCCAGGGTGGCCAGTTGGTCGGGGACGGCGTCCGTGACGGCCCAGCCGGTCGTGGCGTACGAGGAGCCGATGAGGGCGTAGCCGTCGGCGAGGAGTTCGGCCCTGCTCTCGGAACTGGGCGCGTTCTCGGCCGGGTTGGGCCGGCCGGAGGCCCGGTAGCCGTGGCTGTGGAGGAGGACGGTGCCGTTCCAGTCGGCGGGTACGTCCATCAAGTACGTGGCACCGGAGGGGAGTCGGCCCTCGATGTGCGTGTCCGTGGCGGCCTGTGCGGGCAGTGCGGTCACCGCGCACAGGGACACGGCCAGCAGTGCGATACGGGTCCTCAACGAGGCGTCCCTTCCGGGGTCGGCGCGGCGACGCGGGCGGCGGGGGACTCCAGGGTGTCGGCGTGTGTCTCGCGCAGCCGCCACACCGTGAGCGCGGTGATCGCCGCGCCGCCGCACAGCAGCAGCGACAGGGGCGCGCTGCCGCCGCCGTACGCGGCCAGCAGACTCCCTGCGATCAGCGGGGAGAACCCGGCGCCGACGAGGGTGGCCGCCTGGTAGCCCAGGGAGGCGCCGGTGTAGCGGACGCGGGTGCCGAACATCTCGGTGAACAGCGCGCCCAGCGGGCCGTACATCGTGGACTGGGCGACACCGTGACCCAGCGCCAACGCGAGGATCAGCAGTCCGGGGGAGCCGGAGTCGACCAGTGCGAGCACCGGGAAGGCGAGCGCCGCGGAGGCGACGGCGCCCGTGAGCACCACCGGACGGCGGCCGACCCGGTCGGACAGCGCCGAGGCCAGGGGCAGCACCAGCAGCGCCACGCAGGAGGCGATGGTCACCGCGGTGAGCACCTGCGGCCGGCTGTAGCCCTGCTGGACGGCGTACGAGATCATGAACCCGGTCAGCAGCGACTGGGCCGTGAACGCGCCGATGCCGACGCCCACCGCCTGCAGGACGGGCCCCGGGCGGCGCAGCACCTCCACGATCGGCGGCCGGTCCACCGGGGCCCGCTTGGCCTCGGCGAACAGCGGGCTCTCGGCGACCTTCAGCCGGACGAACAGACCGACCGCCAGCAGCGCGATGCTCAGCAGGAACGGCACCCGCCAGCCCCAGGTGCGGAACTGCTCGTCGGGCAGGGTGGAGACGAGCGTGACCACGCCCGCGGAGAGCACCGAGCCGAGCGGGGCGCCGAGCATGGTGAAGCTGGACCACAGGCCGCGCCGGGAGCCCTGGGCGCGTTCGGCGTGCTCGACGACCATCAGGGTCGCGCCGCCCCACTCGCCGCCGATCGCGATGCCCTGCACCACGCGCAGGGTGACCAGCAGGACCGGCGCCCACACGCCGATCGTGTCGTAGGTCGGCAGCAGGCCGATGAGGAAGCTGCCGCAGCCCATCAGGACCATGGTCAGCAGCATCATCGACTTGCGGCCGACCCGGTCGCCGAAGTGGCCGAAGACGATGCCGCCCAGCGGCCGGGCCACATATCCGGCGGCGAAGGTGCCGAAGGCGGCGATGGTGCCGACCGCGGGGTCGGCGTCGGGGAAGAACAGGTCGCCGAAGATGAGCGCGGCGACGGTGCCGTACACGAGGAAGTCGTAGAACTCCACTGCCGTGCCGAGCAGTCCGGACAGTGCGACGCGGCGCAACTGCCGGGATTCCGGGGATGGTTGACGGGCGGACGTGCGGGATGGCTGCACGGTGAGCTCCCTGGGGACGGGTCGCGGTTGCTCCGTGAAGTTAGGCATCGCACGTGCGGCCGTCAATCATTTGCGCAACATCAGCTGAGTCCGTCCTCCGCGATCCGCAGCAGCAGTGCGTGCAGCGTCTCCCGTTCGGCCGCGTCCAGCGGGTCCAGCAGTTCGTTGGTCACCCGCAGGCCCGCCTCGTCGGTGTCGCGCAGGAAGTCGCGGCCGCTGCCGGTGAGGACGACGATCCGGCTGCGGCGGTCGTCGGGCGCGGGGCGGCGCTCCGCGAAGCCCAGCTTCTCCAGGTCGTCGACCAGGCCCACGATCGCGCTGGGGTCGTAGCCGAGGCGGGCGCTCAGCTCGCGCTGCAGCGTCCCTTCGGTGGTGGCGAGGAAGCGCAGCACCGCGTAGTGGCGCAGGCGCAGTCCCGACTCCTGGAGGAAGGCGTTGAAGAGCTGCCCGGAACGCAGGCCCAGCCGGTACAGCAGGTAGCCCGTGTCCGCGTGCAGCCCACGCATCCACGGCTCGTTCGCGTCGATGGGCTTCGGGGTGACGTGCTGGCGTGTGATGGCGGGCTCCCTGTGTGCTCGGCGGGTCCTGAAGAGTCCAGCATGGCGCACCGGTAGGGCATCAACAACTATTGACGTCACCAATTATTGCTCTTAGCTTCGATCTCGAAGCCGCACCTTCGTAGTCGCACCTCCTGTGAAGGGACCCCCTGTGCCCAGCATCGATCTCACCGGCAAGGCCGCCGTCGTCACCGGCAGTGGCCGGGGCCTCGGCCTCGCCTACGCGCACGCCCTGGCCGCCCACGGCGCATCCGTGGTCGTCAACGACATCGACGAGGCCGTGGCCGGGGCGGCCGTGAAGTCCATCACCGAGGCGGGCGGCACCGCCGTGGCCGAGGTGGTCGCGGTCGGCACGTCCGAGACCGCCGACCGGCTGGTGGGACGCGCGGTCGAGGAGTTCGGCCGGCTCGACGTGCTCGTCACCAACGCGGGCATCCTGCGCGACAAGGTGCTGTGGAAGATGACCGACGACGACTTCGACGCGGTGATCACCACGCACCTGAAGGGCACGTTCACCTGCGCCCGCGCCGCCGCCGTCCGGATGCGCGAGCAGGGCGAGGGCGGCAGCCTGATCCTGGTCGGCTCACCGGCCGGGCAGCGCGGCAACTTCGGGCAGACCAACTACGCCGCCGCCAAGGCCGGTATCGCCGCCATGGCCCGGACCTGGTCGATGGAGCTGGGCCGGGCGAACATCACCGTCAACGCGATCGTGCCGGTCGCCGCGACCGCGATGACCGAGACCGTCCCCGCCTTCGCCCCGTACATCGAGGCGATGAGGAACGGCGAGCCGCTGCCGGACTTCCTGCGCAAGGGCGAGGGCTTCGGCACCCCCGAGGACTGCGCGGCCGTGGTGCCGTTCCTCGCGTCCGAGCAGGCGCGTGGTGTGACCGGTCAGTGCATCGGCATCGGGGGCGACAAGGTGGCACTCTGGTCGCATCCGCAGGAGATCAGGGCGGCGTACGCCGACGGCGGCTGGACGCCGGACAGCCTGGCCGACGCCTGGGCCACCTCGGTCGGCGCCGAACTGCAGACGGTCGGCATTCCGGCGCCGAAGCTCCCGGAGGCGTGATGGACATCAGCGAACTGGCCGCCATCGACGTCCACACCCACGCGGAGGTGTCCTCCAAGGGCCACTCCTCCCTGGACGACGACCTGCACGACGCCTCCTCCGCCTACTTCAAGGTCGAGGGCAAGCGGAAGCCGACGCTTGAGGAGACGGCGGCGTACTACCGCGAGCGGAAGATGGCCGCCGTGATCTTCACGGTCGACGCCGAGTCCGCCACCGGCACCCCGCCCGTCCCGAACGAGGAGGTCGCCGAGGCCGCCGCCGCCAACGCCGACGTCCTGATCCCCTTCGCCTCCATCGACCCCTTCCGCGGGAAGGCGGGCGTGCGGCAGGCCCGCCGCCTGGTCGAGGAGTACGGGGTGAAGGGCTTCAAGTTCCACCCCAGCATCCAGGGCTTCTTCCCCAACGACCGCGCGGTGGCGTACGACCTGTACGAGGTGATCGAGGAGACCGGCACCATCGCCCTGTTCCACACCGGCCAGACCGGCATCGGCGCGGGCGTGCCCGGCGGCGGCGGGATCCGCCTGAAGTACTCCAACCCCCTCCACGTCGACGACGTCGCCGCCGACTTCCCGCACCTGAGGATCATCCTGGCGCACCCGTCCTTCCCCTGGCAGGACGAGGCCCTCGCCGTCGCCACGCACAAGCCCGGCGTGCACATCGACCTCTCCGGCTGGTCGCCGAAGTACTTCCCGCCGCAGCTGGTGCAGTACGCCAACACACTGCTGAAGGACAAGGTCCTCTTCGGCTCCGACTTCCCCGTCCTCACCCCCGACCGCTGGCTCGCCGACTTCGCCAAGCTGTCGATCAAGGACGAGGTCAGGCCGAAGATCCTCAAGGAGAACGCCGCCCGCCTGCTCGGGCTGACGAAACCGTAAGGGGCGCGCCGATGCGCAACGAGGGACTGGGGTCATGGCCCGCACGCCGGGCCCGCAAGACCCCCCACCGCACCGCTTTGATCCACGGCGGGCAGTCGACCGACTACCGCGCCCTGCACCACCGCACCACCCGCCTCGCCCACGCCCTGCGCGCCCGGGGCGTGCGGCGCGGTGACCGGATCGCCTACCTCGGCCCGAACCACCCCTCCTACCTGGAGACGCTGTTCGCGGCGGGCACGCTCGGCGCGGTCTTCGTCCCGCTCAACATCCGCCTCACCGGCCCCGAGATCGCCTACCAGCTCGCGGACTCCGGGGCCAGGGCGCTGGTCTTCGGTCCTGCGTACGCGGGGCTCGTCGCGGGGCTGCCCGGCAGCACGGACGTACGCACGTACGTCGAGGTCGGCCCCGAGTACGAGGCCGCGATCGGGGGGGCGTCCGAGGAGCCGATCGACGAACCGGTCGGCGCCGACGACACCTGCATCATCATGTACACCTCGGGGACGACCGGCCGCCCCAAGGGCGCGATGCTCACCCACGGCAACCTGACCTGGAACGCGATCAACGTCCTGGTCGACACCGACCTGATCGCCGACGAACGCGCCCTGGTCTCCGCTCCGTTGTTCCACACCGCCGGGCTGAACATGCTGACCCTGCCGGTGCTGCTCAAGGGCGGCACCTGCGTGCTGGTCGAGGCGTTCGATCCGGCGGCCACCTTCGACCTGATCGAACGGCACCGGATCACCTTCATGTTCGGGGTGCCGACGATGTTCGACCAGGTGGCCCGGCATCCGCGCTGGCCGGACGCCGACCTGTCCTCCCTGCGGATCCTGACCTGCGGCGGCTCCCCGGTGCCGACCCCGCTGATCGTGGCGTACCAGGAACGCGGCCTGACCTTCCTCCAGGGCTACGGCATGACGGAGGCCGCGCCCGGGACGCTGTTCCTCGACGCCGAGCACGCCGTCAGCAAGGCCGGTTCGGCGGGTGTGCCGCACTTCTTCAGCGACGTACGGGTGGTCAGGCCCGACCTCGCGCCGGTGGACGTCGGCGAGGTGGGCGAGGTCATGGTGCGCGGGCCACACGTCATGCCCGGCTACTGGGGGCTGCCCGAGGAGACGGCCGCCTCTTTCGCCGATGGCTGGTTCCGCAGCGGTGACGCCGCCCAGGTCGACGAGGACGGTTACGTGTTCATCGTCGACCGCATCAAGGACATGATCATCTCCGGTGGGGAGAACATCTACCCCGCCGAGGTCGAGGACCAGCTCCTCGCCCACCCGGACATCGTCGAGTGCGCGGTGATCGGCGTACCGGACGACACGTGGGGCGAGGTGCCGCGCGCGGTGGTCGTGCCGCGCGAGGGCGCCGCGCTGGACCCCGACGAGGTCCTTGCCTCCCTGTCCGGACGCCTCGCCAAGTACAAGATCCCCAAATCCATGGTGATCGCGGACGAACTGCCGCGCACCGCCTCCGGAAAGCTCCGGAAGTCCCGGGTCCGCAAGGCCTACGGCAACTCCCAGTGAAGGACAGCTGCATGAGCATCACCGTCAACGGTCTCGACGAACTGAAGAAGCTCGCCGGAAGCGACCTGGGCACCAGTGAGTGGATCGAGGTCACCCAGGAGCGGATCGACACCTTCGCCGACGCGACCGGCGACCACCAGTGGATCCACGTGGACCCCGAGCGCGCCAAGGACGGCCCCTTCGGTGCCCCCATCGCCCACGGCTACCTCACCCTCTCCCTCTTCATCCCGCTGTTCACCGAGCTGCTGGACGTCCAGGGCGTCACCACCAAGGTCAACTACGGCCTGAACAAGGTGCGCTTCCCGTCACCCGTGAAGGTCGGCTCGCGCATCCGGCTGGCCGGGAGGCTGGCGGAGGTCGAGGAGGTGCCGGGCGGGGTGCAGATCACCGTCGACGGCACCATCGAGATCGAGGGCGGCGCCAAGCCCGCCGCCGTACTGCAGAGCCTGTCGCGGTTCTACGCCTGATCGGGGCGGACCGGTACGAGGTCGAGCAGGCGTTCCGCCGAGGCGTCCGCGAGCGGGGTGAGCCGCTCGTGCACCCTCCGGAACGTCTTCTCGGCTCCCTCCGCGGGCCAGTCGTCCGGCAGATGCACGACCGGCAGCCGGGGATCGCGCCGGATCAGCCGCAGCCACTCGGCCTGCAACAGCAGCCGCAGCGCGAGCGCGTCGTCCGCATCCGGCAGCTCCGTCTCCCACGGCTGCCAGCGCCGTACGAACGCCTCGTAGCGCGCCGCCAGTTCGGTGAGTTCCCAGGTCTCCTCGATCATCGCGCCGATGTCCGTGCCGGTGTCGGCGTGCGCCCGGAACACCTTCACATGGGCGGCCAGGCCCAGCTCGGCCACCAGCTCGGACACGTCGACCTCGCCGGGCGCGATCCACAGCCCGCTGAACAGCGGGCCGAAACCGCTCCAGGTCAGCTTGGAGCGCAGGTCGTGGCGCTGGCGCTGCCAGGACTCCGGCAGCGAGAACCCGAGCAGCGTCCAGGTGCCGTCCCACTGCCGGTTGACCGCGCCGGTTTCCCAGATGCGCCGTTCGCCGTCGCGCAGCACGGCCGCCGAGTGCTCGGTCAGCCCGAAGTACATCCGGCGGCCCTCACGCTGGCGGCGCAGCAGACCGCGCTGCACCATCCGGGTCAGCGTCGAGCGCGTCGCCTGCTCGCCGACACCGGCGCGGGCGAAGACGTCGATGACGCTGCCCGAGTACACGCACACGTCCCGGCCGAGCACCTGGTCGCCCAGGAACGTCAGCATCAGGGACTGGGGCCGCAGCGACTCCTCCATGGTCACGCGGCCCACCGTACGCCCCCGCGCGGGGAGGCGGTCAGGCCCCTGCCACGTCCACGAAGATCGGGTTCGAGTAGAACCACGTGTCCGCCCACGGGTCACCGTCGCCCGGCGCGTGGGTGACCGGCCCGTGCGGGTCGACGGAGGCGCCGAGGTAGCCGGTGCCGTGCCGGTTGCCGTCGCTGCCGCGCAGCCGGACGTAGAACGACTCGTCCCCGGCGGTGAGCGGAATGCGCAGGGTGTACGTCCCCCTGCGGCCGCCCACGTCCCGGCTGTGCACCACCCTGGTGGCGGGGGCCCGCCAGCTGTCCCGGTCGGCGACCGGGCCGCGCACCGCGCCCCGGATGACGTCGACGTGCGCCAACTCGGGCAGGATTCCGGCGGGGTTGCGGCGGGAGGCGGTGGTCACCGTGACGTACAGCGTGAGCCGCTCGCCCTTGCGGACCCGCAGCCGGCCGCCCAGCGTCACGCCCCGGCAGTGGTCGCGGACGCGCCTGAGGCGCACCTCCAGGCCGTCGAGCAGATGCCCGTGGTCGAGCCAGACCCGGCCCGCGCGCAGGCCCGCCATCACCGCGCGGTAGCCGTAGCGGGTGACGCCGACGTGGGTGCGGCTGAACTGGCCGGGCCAGAAGTCGCTGCCGGGCTGCGGGGTGTCGGTGTTCACCGGGTCGGGGAGCCTGCCGGTGTTGTCGAAGGTCTGCCCCGGCTGCCAGTCGCCGTTCCTCCAGGTGTCGAAGACGATCCGGTGGGCGTCGGAGTTGGTGGTGACCGAGAACAGCCTGCCCTCGGAGAGCATGGCGTCCCACAGGCCGCCGACGGTCGCGGTCGCCCAGTCGAAGCCGCCGTAGGTGAGGTAGGCGTCCGCCGGGTAGCCGGGCCAGGACTGGGCGGACGGCTTGTTCTCGTACTCGCCCCGGATGGAGTTGGCACCGCGCCAGCCGGGGATCGCCGCGCCCTGGGCGCCCGGCGCGCCCTCCATGCCGATCATGACCTCGGGGGCGGCGTCCCGCCAGGCGCGTATCTCGTGCGGGGAGTCGATGCCGAGGCGCATCGGGTGGTTGGCGAGCACGAGCACGTCGTCGGCATAGCCGGTGCGGCGCTGTTCGGCCAGCCACTGGATGGCCTTGACCGCGTGCTCCTCGTTGCGGGCGGTGTCGGCGTCGGCGGCGCCGCCCTTGTCGTAGCCGAGCAGCTTGCCGTCGTAGGCGCGCTCGAAGCGGGTGAGCAGGTCGACCTCGTGGGGGCCGGGCGCGGTGAACACCGTGCAGTGCTCGGCCGCCGGGATGTACCACTCCAGACCCTGGAAGATCAGTCGGCGCGGGTTCTCGGCGCGGGCCCTGCGGATCTCCTCGTGCTGCAGCGCGGCGCCGAAGTCGGCGTGCCCGAAGTTGGAGTGCTCGGTGAACACCATCCAGTCCAGGCCGTACTGGGCGCCCGCCTTCGCCAACTGGGAGAAGGTGTACTTCGCGTCGTGGCTGTAGACGGTGTGGATGTGGTGGTCGCCGACGAGATAGGCGAGTCGGGGGTCGCTGCCGCCGAGGCGGCGCTCACCCGCGGCCGCCGGGGACGCCCCCAGGGTGAAGGTCGTGCCGAACAGGCCCGCGGTGGCGAGGAGCCGGCGTCGGGACAGGCCCTGCGGGTCGAGGTCGGCGGGCGGGACGGACGGATCGGCCCACTCGGGCAGTTGCTGCTCGGTCATCAGGTTCCTCGACAGAGTCAGTGGTTCATGAACTGGGAGACGGGCAGGGCCCGTTCGACGATCCGGACGTCGCCGAGCCACCCGTTGTGGATCTGGTCGATCCGGCCCCCGTACTCGTAGCCGCCGAGCAGCCAGGGCAGCCCGAGCGAGGTCAGCCCGACCGAGCGGGCGGTGGGGTTGCGCACGACCGGGCAGCCCTCGACGTACATCGTGGTGTGCCGCCCGTCGTTGACGACGGCCACATGCCACCAGGTCTCGCGGCCCGTCTCGTGGCCCCAGTTGGTGGCGATGCCCTGCTGGTTGAGCGGCCGCACCGCCCACTGCGGGCCGGGCCCGTCGGACAGCGACAGCGTGGCGAGCGGCTCCTCCGGGTCGCCCCCGGTCTTGCCCGCGGCACCACCCGTGCCGGTCCGGCTCACCAGCCCGCCCCATGCGTTGCGGGACGCGGTCCAGTCGCTCGGCACCTTGTAGAAGGCCTCCACGGTGTAACCGCGCTCGAACGTCGCCGAGTTGAGCGGCGCGCCGTCCACCGTGCGCAGATACGCGCCCCGCAGGGGCGACTTGTCCCCGCGGAACCGCAGGCTGCCGTGCCCCGGCTGGTCCGGGTGGTGGCCGGCCGACCAGGTGAGGGTGCCGTCACCCACCCGGACCACGGTCAGGTCGTTGCCCCGCCCGGACAGATCACGGACGGTGCCCTCGACAGCCGCGCCCTCGTCGTGCCCGTCGAAGCGCCAGTAGGCGACCGTGCCGCGCACCAGCAGCTCCGAGGCCGGGCGCGCGGGCCGGGCGGGCACCGGGGCGAAGCCCGCGAAACGCCGCTCGAAGTCGATCGGCACGGAGAACCGGTCGTCCGGGCCGGTCAGTTCGATCTCCTGCCGCTCCAGCGCGTTGAGCCCCTTGGCGGCCCGGCCCAGGATCCACGGGGAGATCGTCTCCACGTCGATGGTGTTCCGGTCGAGGTCGAAACGGTAGAGGCGAATCATCGCCGCGCCGCCGTAGTACCGGTTCTGGTAGTTCGTCAGGTGCAGGTGTACGTCGTTCCCGGCGGCGTTCTCGCGGGTGGCGCGCGCGGCGGGCCAGAAGTGGCCGTTCAGGGTCAGGAAGATCTGGTCGTGGTCCTTGATCAGCTGGTCCCAGAGCTTCTGGCCGTACGAGGAGAGCACGTCATCGCCGTACACCAGTTCGTGCGTGGTGAGGATGACGGGCGCCTTCGGGTGCCGGGCGATGACCTCCTTCGCCCAGGCGGATCCTTTCGCCGACAGTCGCCAGTCCAGGGAGAGCACCAGCCACTCCCGCCCGGCCGCCTCGAAGAGGTGGAAGGTGTTGTAGCCGTCGGGCGAGGCCCCGCCGAAGGTGCCCTTGCCTTCGAACCGCTCCGGCCCGAAGGCCTCCAGGTACGGCGTCGGCCCGCGCTGGTCGTCGGTGGACGAGCGGACGTCGTGGTTCCCGGCCAGCACGCTGTACCCGACGCCGTACCGGTCGAGGAGCCGGAACGCCCGGCTCGCCGCCTCGACCTCGGCCGCGGTGCCGTTCTCGGTGAGGTCGCCGAGGTGGGACAGGAAGACGATGTTCTCCTCCCGGCCCTGCTCCAGCAGATAGCGCAGTGAGGCCTCGATCGGCTCCGGGTCGATGCTGGGCCCGTCGAACAGGTACTGCGTGTCCGGCATCACGACGAACGTGAAGCGCCTGCTCTCCCGGTCCGGCCGCCACCTGCCCTGCCCGGCGGCCTCGGCGGCGGTGGCCGGGAGCGCGACCCCGGCGGTGGCGGCGGCGCCGATCAGCGCGGTGGCGCGCAGGAAGGTGCGTCTGCCGGCGTCGGCCTGCGGGGTCTCGCCCCGGTCGTGGTCATGGGAGGTACACACGGGAGCTCCGTAAAGGGGTACGGGGGTTCACAGGACGCGCAGGATCCAGCCCCAGCGGTGGGTGCCGGTCGGAACCAGGTATGCCGGTGAGGTGTCGGGCCCGCAGGAGGCGGTGCCCAGGCCGCGGTGGGCGGCGTCGAGGTGCACGACACAGCCGGCGCGCGGGACGAGTTCGTCGTGGTGGGCGGCCGCGGCGAGGTCCGCGGCACGGTAACGGGTGACGGAGATCTGGCTGGGCCGCCCCAGCTCCACCGCGAGACCGGTGGCGTCCGGCGCGGACAGCGTGAAGTGCCGTACGCCGTGCCGACCGCCGCTCTCCTGCGGCCGCAGATAGGGGGTGAACAGCTCGTCCACGGGGAGGGCGTGGTGACCGACGGGCGCGCCCGCGCTGCGGTCCGGGTACGACTCCCAGGGCCCCTGCCCGAACCACTCCAGCAGGTCCAGCCCGGCCACCGTCTCGAACACCGACCCGACCCGGGCCACGTCGTTCAGTGTCTCGGGCAGCTGAGCCGACTCCTCGACCCGGATGCCGCCCTCGACGGCCGTGAACACCTGCTCGTGCCGGACGACCCCGGCGTCACAGACGTACTCGGCGAGCACACCGACACTCGCGCCCGCCCGGCGTACGGCGACCAGCTTGCGGACGGGCGCGTCGAGCCCCCACTCCCGCCAGCGGTCCGCCATGCCGCCCAGCTCGTCGTTGTCGGTGGGCGCCCGCCACAGCGACAGCGTGGGCGCGGCGATGAGCAGGGGGTGGACCAGCAGTCCGTCCGCGTCGACCTCGACGGTGCGGTCGGCGACCGGGAGGGTCCGTTGCACGGGAGTCGCCCGGAGCCGCACCTGCGGCAGGCACACGACCGTGCCGCGCGGTGCCCACGGCTCGTCCCGCGCGGTCATCACCTTCAGCGTCAGCCAGGCCTCGCCCCCGCCCTCCGGCAGCTCGAACGGCAACGGCACCGCCGCCGTCTCGCCCGGGCGCAGATCGGGCAGCTCGGCCCGTGCGGTCAGGGTCCGGCCGTCCGCGAGGGACAGCCGCCACTCGCCGGTCAGCCAGTCCAGACCCCGGAAGTGCTGGTGGTTGGCGATGACCGGCCCCTCGTGCCGCAGGCACGCCAGCCGCACCGGCGCCGCGATCTCCCGGTGCTCGTACAGCACCGGCTTGGGCGTCCGGTCCGGAAAGACCACACCGTCCGCGATGAAGGCGCCGTCGTGGGGCACCTCGCCGAAGTCGCCGCCGTACGCCCAGCGGTGGCCGGGCGCGGCGACGCCCCGCTCGTACAGCCCGGCGCCCGCGCGCCCGGCCGGTCTTCCGTCACTCACGCGCTGGAGAATGCCGTGGTCCCAGAACTCCCAGATGAAGCCGCCCTGAAGACCCGGGGTGGCCTCGATGGCGGCCCAGTGGTCGGCCAGCGTGCCGTTGCTGTTGCCCATGGCGTGCGAGTACTCGCACTGGATGAGCGGTTTCGTCTGTTTCCCGGACAACGCGTGCGCGACGCACTCCTCGATCGGCGCGTACATCGGGCAGGCGATGTCGGAGGCCACGTCCGGATCCGCCCAGCCCCGCCGGGCCGCCCCCTCGTACTGCACCGGGCGCGTCGGATCGTGCCGCCGCACCCAGCCCGCCGCCGCGTCGTGGTTGGCGCCGTAGTCCGACTCGTTGCCCAGCGACCAGATGATGACCGACGGGTGGTTCTTGTCGCGGAGGACCATGCGCGAGACGCGGTCCACGAAGGCGTTCAGGTAGCGCGGGTCGTCGGCGATCTCGTGGGCGTGGTCGTGGGACTCGATGTCCGCCTCGTCGACGACGTAGAAGCCGAGTTCGTCGGCGAGGTCGTACAACGCGGGATCATTGGGGTAGTGGGCCGTGCGGATCGCGTTGAAGCCGAACCGCTTCAGCAGCACGAGGTCCGCGCGCATGTCGTCGTACGACACCGTGCGCCCGGTCAGCGGATGGAAGTCGTGCCGGTTCACGCCCCGGACGAACACCCGCTCGCCGTTGATCAGCAGGTCCCGGCCGACGATCTCCACGTCACGGAAGCCGACGCGGTGGTACGAGGTGTCGGCGACCGTTCCGTCCGGGCGGTGCAGCCGGACGGTCAGGCCGTACAGCTCGGGTGTCTCGGCGGTCCAGGTGCGCACGTCGGGGACTCTTGCCAGCAGCCGCGCCTCGCCCAGGAACTCGGACACCCGCTCGTCCTCGGCGTTGGCCCTGTCGAACTCGGCGTCCTGTGCGATGAGTTGCCCGTCGAGATCGCCGGTGACATACCAGCCCTCGGGCAGCGGCCCGCGCACCGCGCAGTCCACCCGCAGCTCACCACTGCGCCGTGCCCGCACGGTCACGTCCGCCAGACCCAGCGGGTCCGTGGCGTACAGCAGCACCGACCGCGTGATCCCGCCGTGCCACCACTGGTCCTGGTCCTCGATGTGCGAGGCGTCCGACCACTTGACGACGGTCAGCCGGACCACGGCCGGGAAGCCGGGACGCACGACGCCCGTCAGATCGAACTCGGACGCCAGACGCGAGTCCTTGGAGATCCCCACCGGCCGCCCGTCCACCTGCACGAGCAGCACGCTCTCGGCCGCCCCCACCTGGAGCACGATCCGCCGCCCGGCCCACTCGCCCGGCACGTCCACCGCACGCTCGTACACCCCGGTGGGGTTGGCGGCGGGGACGTGCGGCGGGAACTCGGGGAACGGCATCCGCACGTTGGTGTACCGCGGCGGGTCGTCCGTGTCCTGCAGGGTCCAGGCGCCGGGGACGTACGACGTCGACCAGGACTCCGAAAGGGCCGCCTCCGGCGACGGCAGCAGCTGGAAGCACCACTCGCCGTCCAGACAGAGGGCCTGGTGACGCCGGTCCACGGCACACATCGGCAGCCGCCCCCAGGAGGTCACCTCGGGTGCCTCCCAGGGGCGGAGCCAGGCGAAGGGTGCGGTCATCCGCGGACGGCCCCCTTGGCGAGGTCGCCGATGATCTGCCGGGCGCCGATCGCGAAGACGATCAGCAGCGGGACGAGGGCGAGGAGGGCACCCGTCATCACCATGCCGTAGTCGGTGGTGCCGTGGTTGCCGTTGAGCTGGGAGAGGGCGACCTGCAGGGTCACGTTGTCGGGGTTGGTGAGGGCGATCAGGGGCCAGGCGTAGTCGTTCCACTGGGCCATGAACGTGAAGATGCCGAGGAAGGCCAGGCCCGGCCGGACCACCGGGAGCGCCACGTGCCAGTACTGGCGCAGGAATCCGGCGCCGTCCAGCTTCGACGCGTCCAGCAGCTCGTCGTGGATGGCGCCCTTCATGTACTGGCGCATCCAGAAGATGCCGAACGCGTTGGCCGCCGCCGGGACGATCAGGGCGGTCATGGAACCGATCCAGCCGAGCTTCGCCATGATCACGAACTGCGGGATGGCCGCCAGCTGCGCCGGGACCATGAAGATGGCCATCAGCAGCGCGAACAGCAGCTTGCGGCCAGGGAACGCGAACTTCGCGAAGACGAAGGCGGCCAGCGAGTCGAAGAACAGCACCAGCACGGTCACCGAGACGGCGACCAGCAGGGAGTTGAGCATCGACCCGAAGAAGTCGATGGTGTCGAAGAGATTGCGGACGTTCTCGGCGAAGTGCGAGCCGGGCAGCAGCTTCGGCGGGTAGGAGAAGATCTCGGTCGACGTGTGCGTCGACATGATCACGGCCCAGTAGAAGGGGAAGGCCGACAGCAGCAGGCCGACGACGAGGACCGCGTGGAGCGCGATGCCCCGGCGGCGCGAGCCCTTGATGGTGGATGCCATGGTGACCGGCCTCCCTATGCTTCGCCCCGGCGCTGCACCAGGCGCCAGTTGATGATCGAGAAGAGGACGACGACGAGGAAGATGCCCCACGCGACGGCGGCGCCGTAACCGAAGTCGTTGTTGTCGAAGGTCTGCTGGAAGAAGTAGAGGACCATCGTCCGGCCGGCGTGGTCGGGGCCGCCCGAGAACGTCGACTCGTTGGCCGTGGTCTGCAGCAGCACCTGGGGCTCGGCGAAGCTCTGCAGTCCGGTCACCGTCGAGACGACCAGCACGAACAGCAGCACCGGCCGCATCAGCGGCAGCGTCACCCGGAAGAACGTCTGCACCGGCCCGGCGCCGTCGATACGGGCCGCCTCGTACAGATCGCTCGGGATGGTCTGCAGCCCGGCGAGGAAGATGATCGCGTTGTAGCCGGTCCACTGCCAGGTCATCAGCGTGGCGATGGCGGCCTTGATGCCCCACGGCGTGTTCAGCCACGCCACCTGGTCCACGCCGACCGCCTGCAACAGGGCGTTCATCAGGCCGAAGTTGGTGGAGAAGACGGAACCGAAGATGATCGCTACCGCGACGATCGAGGTGACGTTCGGCAGGAAGTACGCGAAGCGGTAGACGTTCTTGAAGCGCACCGCCGAGTTGAGCATCACGGCCGTCACCATGGCGAGGAAGATCATGGGGAAGGTGGCCAGCGCCCAGATGACGATCGTGTTCCCGATCGACTGCCAGAAGTCGCTGTCGGTCAGCAGGTACTGGTACTGCGCCAGGCCCGCCCCCTCCATCGAGCCGAGGCCGTCCCAGCGGTGGAAGGAGAGGTAGAGCGAGAAGCCGACGGGGATCAGGCCGAAGGCGAGGAAGAGGAGGTAGAAGGGGGAGATCGCGGCGTAGAGGTGCCAGTGCTTGCGGAGGCCGCTCTTCGGCCGGGCCGCGGGTGTGTCCTGAAGAACCGTCGGGGGCTTCTCCACTGCGGGGAGGGTGGCCATCAGTGGCTCACCCCCAGGTGGTCGGCGATCCGCCGGCACTTGCTCATGGCGTCACTCCAGGCTTTCTCCGGGTCCTTGCCGAGGACACCGACGTTCTTGATCTCGTCCCGGATCGGCTGCCCGAGCGCGATGTCGTACGGGCTGTTGAAGGCGACCGGGATCCGCTCGGCGGCCGGACCGAAGACGTCCATCGTGATCTGGTCGCCGAAGAACGGGTCGGGCTCGCGCAGCTTCTTCATCGCGTACGAGGCCGGGGTGGACGGGAACAGCCCGGCCTCGACGAAGCCCTGCGCCTGGTTGTCGGCGTTGAGCATCCAGGTGATGATCTCGAAGGCCCGCTCCGGCTCCCGGCACGCCTTGGTGATCGACAGGAACGAGCCGCCGACGTTCGAGGGACCGCCGGGGCAGCCGGCGACCCGCCACCTGCCTTTGGTCCCGGGCACCTCCAGCTTGAGGTCGCCCGCCGCCCAGGAGGCGTTGAGCGCGCTGGGCAGCAGGCCCTTCTCCTTGGCCGAGATCGAGTCCGGCGTGCCCGAGACGATGTTCGACACGATCCCGCGCCGCTTGGCCTCCACGGCCCGGTCCCAGCAGGCGCGGACGTGCTCGCCGTCGCCGATGAAGTGGCGGTCCCTGTCGACGAAGCGCGTGGTGCCCTGGCCGATCGACATCTCGAAGACGCTGCCGACGTCGGTCAGGATGTACGTCCCCGGAATCCGCCTCTTGAGCTGCTCGCCCGCCGAGAAGAACTTCTCCCAGGTGTCCATCTCGCGGGAGACGTCGTCGGGCTCGGAGGGCAGTCCTGCCTGCTCGTACACGGCGGGCTGGTAGTACTGCACCACCGGCCCCACGTCGATCGGGAACCCGATGAGGCTGCCGTCCGGGGCGATTCCCTGCTCCCACTTCCAGTCCAGGTACTGGCTCTTGAGCCGGTCGGCGCCGAACGTCCGCAGGTCCACGAACTGGTCGGCGTTCGGCAGGTACGAGGCCATGTCCTCGCCCTTGAGCCCCGCGATGTCGGGGACGTGGGCGCGCCCGGCCATGGTGGTGATCAGCTTGGACCGGTAGTAGCCGCCGATCTGCTGGGCCTTGAGGCTGACGACGTTGTCGTAGCGGGCCTTGGCCTCCTTGACGACGGTGTCGCTCAGACCGCCGCTCCAGTACCACAGGACCATGTTCCGCCCGGTCGAACCGGTCGGAACGGCGCAGCCGGACGCCAGGCCGCCGAGCGCCGTGGCGGCCGTACCGGCCAGGCCCGCGCGCAGCAGGCCTCTTCGTGAGAGCCGCACAGCTCCCACCGCCTTTCGGATGTGTGACGTGTGCGAGAGGGGTCAGCGGGAAGTGCCGTTCGGGGGTGTGACGGGGGCGTGGTGGACGGGTGGTCCCGGATCCGCCGGGATGCGGTCGCCGAGGAAGCCGTACGCGCCCTTCAGCTCGGAGTCCCTCAGCGCACGCCACCACCGGTCGACGCCGTACCAGCCGGGGGCGGCGAGCGCCCCGCCGTGGTGCCGGACGGACAGCCCGGCCGCGAGCACCGAGAAGCGCAGCCGTTCCACAAGCGGCCAGCCGCCCAGCGACGCGGTGACGAAGCTCGCGCCGAAGACGTCCCCGGCGCCCGTCGCGTCCAGGACATCGATGTCGAGCGCGGGCACCTCCGCGTACTCGCCGGTGATCTGGTCGACGGCGACCGCGCCCTCGCCGCCGCGTGTCACCACGGCCACCGGCACCAGCTCGGCGAGGACGCCGAGCGCCGCGACCGCGCTGTCGGTGCGGGTGTAGGCCATCGCCTCGCTCGCGTTGGGGAGGAAGGCGTGGCACAGGGAGAGCTGTTCGAGGAGGTCGGTGGACCACTGCCGACTCGGATCCCAGCCCACGTCGGCGTATATCTGTGTGCCGTTCGCGGCCGCCTTGGCGAGCCAGGCGTGGGATTCGGCCTCGATGTGCACGAGGGCCGTGCGTGCCTCGGGCGGATCGCCCATGAGTGCGTCCTGCGAGTACGGCGGCCGACTGCCGTGGGTGACGAGGGCCCGGTCGTCGCCGTGCGCGATCGAGACGGTGACCGGGGTGTGCCAGCCGTCGGCGGTGCGGGACAGGGAGAGGTCGACACCCTCCTGGCCGGCGAGGATCTCGCGGCAGTGGCCGCCGTAGAAGTCGTCGCCGAAGACGGTGGCGAGGGAGGTCGACAGGCCGAACCGGGAGGCGGCCACCGCCAGGTTGGCGATCCCGCCCGGGCCGCAGCCCATGCCGGTGGTCCAGATCTCCTCGCCCGGCGTCGGTGGCCTGCCCAGACCCGTGAGGACGAGGTCGTAGAAGAGCAGCCCGGTCAGCAGCACATCGGGCCGTTGGTCGTCCACGCGCACATCCTCTCGCTCAAAAGTCGTCAACCTCTCTGGCGGGGTTGACGGGAGTTGACGGGAATCGTGCGCCGCTCCGGGAGTTTGGTCAATACCCGAGCAGGAGTGAGCATAGAAATGATTGCGAATGACGAGTACTGTTCGCGGCGTGCTGGCAGAACGACGACACCAACTCATCCTGCGGGCCCTGCGCTCCGGCGGCCCCGCGGCCGTGACCGATCTCTCCGAGCAGCTGGGGGTGAGCCCCGCCACCATCCGGCGTGACCTGGTGAAACTGGAGGAGGACGGCCTGCTCACGCGGGTGCACGGCGGCGCCGTGGTCGAGGAGGGCGACCAGCCCTTCGCCGAGGTCGCCGAGGTCCGCGTGCCCGAGAAGGACGCCATAGCGGTGCACGCGGCCGCGATGATCGAGGACGGTCAGTCGGTGCTCCTCGACATCGGCACCACCGCCTACCGGCTGGCCCGCCAGCTGCACGGCCGCCGGCTCACCGTGATCACCAGCAATCTGGTGGTCTACGAGGAACTCGCCGACGACGAGGGCATCGAGCTGGTGCTGCTCGGCGGCATGGTCCGCCGCGAGTACCGCTCCCTGGTCGGCTTCCTCACCGAGGACAACCTGCGCCAGCTGCACGCCGACTGGCTCTTCCTCGGCACCAGCGGGGTACGGCCCGGCGGGCAGGTGATGGACACGACCGTCGTCGAGGTTCCGGTCAAGCGGGCCATGATCAAGGCCGGTGAAAGGGTCGTACTGCTCGCGGACTCGGCGAAGTTCCCGGGTACGGGAATGGCGAAGGTCTGCGGTCCCGAGGACCTGGACGTGGTGGTGACGAACGCGCCGCTGAACTCGGCGACGCGGGCCTCCCTGGAAGAGGCCGGTGTCGAGGTGGTCGTGGCAGGAAAGGTTCAAGCGTGAAGCTGACGATTCTGGGCGGTGGCGGATTCCGGGTGCCGCTCGTGTACGGGGCGCTCCTCGGGGACCGTGCCGAGGGCCGGGTGACGCGCGTCGTGCTGCACGATCTGGACGCCGGTCGGCTGCACGCGGTCACCCGCGTGCTGGCCGAACAGGCCGCCGGTGTCCCCGACGCGCCCGAGGTCACCGCCACCACCGACCTCGACGAGGGCCTGCGCGGCGCCGACTTCGTGTTCTCCGCGATCCGCGTCGGCGGCCTTCAGGGGCGCGCCGACGACGAGCGGGTGGCGCTGGCCGAGGGTGTCCTGGGCCAGGAGACCGTCGGCGCGGGCGGCATCGCCTACGGCCTGCGGACCGTGCCGGTCGCCGTCGACATCGCCCGGCGCGTCGCCCGGCTCGCGCCCGACGCGTGGGTCATCAACTTCACCAACCCGGCCGGACTGGTCACCGAGGCCATGTCCCGCCACCTCGGCGACCGCGTCATCGGCATCTGCGACTCGCCGGTGGGCCTCGGCCGCCGTATCGCCCGCGTGCTCGGCGTGAAGAACCCGGCGGAGGCGTGGATCGACTACGTCGGCCTCAACCACCTCGGCTGGGTGCGCGGCCTGCGCGTCGCGGGCCGCGACGAACTGCCGCGTCTGCTCGCCGACCCGGACCTGCTGGGCTCCTTCGAGGAGGGCAAGCTCTTCGGCGTCGACTGGCTCCAGTCGCTGGGCGCGATCCCCAACGAGTACCTGCACTACTACTACTTCAACCGCGAGGCCGTCCGCGCCTACCAGGCGGCCGAGCAGACCCGTGGCGCCTTCCTCCGCGACCAGCAGGCCCGTTTCTACGCGCAGATGCGCAACGCGGACGCCTCCGCGCTCCAGGCCTGGGACGCCACCCGCGCCGAGCGCGAGGCCACGTACATGGCGGAGAACCGGGAGACGGCGGGCGCCGGTGAGCGGGACGCCGACGACCTGTCCGGCGGGTACGAGAAGGTGGCGCTGGCACTGATGCGGGCCATCGCGCGGGACGAGCGGACGACCCTGATCCTCAACGTCCGCAACCGCAGCACGCTGTCGGTGCTCGACACGGAAGCTGTCATCGAGGTGCCCTGCCTGGTCGACGCCAACGGCGCCCACCCGGTCTCCGTCGACCCGCTGCCCGGCCACGCCACCGGCCTGGTCTGCGCGGTGAAGGCGGTCGAGCGCGAGGTGTTGTCGGCTGCCGAGTCCGGTTTTCGTACGACGGCTGTGAAGGCCTTCGCGCTGCATCCGCTGGTCGACTCGGTCAACGTGGCCCGGCGGCTCGTCGACGGCTACAGGGCCGTCCACCCCGGCCTGTCGTACCTCAAGTAGAGCCCCGAGGAGGGCAGTTCCATGCACGACGAACGCCGCCGGATCGAGGAGCGCGTCGAGCGCCTCCACAACCAGCGCATCAAGCCCGCGATCTACGCGGCCACCGTCCCCCTCACCGTCGAGTCCTGGCAGGCACCGGGCGAGCCGGTCCCGTTCGCGGAGGCCGCAGGCGCCCCGTACGAGCCCTTCGCCATGAACACCCCCTGGGGCCCGCCCTGGGGCACCACCTGGTTCCGCATGCGCGGACAGGTCCCCGCCGACTGGGCGGGCCGGCGTGTCGAGGCGGTCATCGACCTCGGCTTCGTCGGCGACTGGCCCGGCAACCAGGCCGAGGCCCTGGTCCACCTCGCGGACGGCACCCCGCTGAAGGCGGTCAACCCGCAGAACCAGTACGTGCCGATCGCGCACCCGGCCGCGGGCGGGGAGCCGGTCGACTATCTGGTCGAGGCGGCCTCGAACCCCGACATCCTGGCGAACGACTTCGCGGAGCCGACGCCCCTCGGAGACGTGCGCACCGCCGGGGACAAGCCCCTCTACACCTTCCGCCGAGCCGACCTCGCGATCCTCGACGAGGCGGTCTGGCACCTCTCCCTCGACGTCCAGGTGCTGCACGAGCTGATGCTGGAGCTGGGCGAGCACGACCCGCGCCGCCACGAGATCATGCACGCGCTCGACCGGGCGATGGACGCCCTCGACCTGGACGACATCTCCGGTACGGCGGCCGACGCCCGCGCGGTCCTGCGCCCCGTCCTCGCCAGGCCCGCGCACGCCAGCGCGCACACCCTCTCCGCCGTCGGCCACGCGCACATCGACTCCGCGTGGCTGTGGCCGATCCGCGAGACCAAGCGCAAGACCTCCCGCACCTTCTCCAACGTCACCGCGCTCGCCGAGGAGTACGACGAGTTCGTCTTCGCCTGCTCCCAGGCCCAGCAGTACGAGTGGGTGCGCGACAACCACCCCCAGGTGTGGGAGCGGATCAAGAAGGCGGTCGCCGACGGCAGCTGGGCGCCGGTCGGCGGCATGTGGGTGGAGGCCGACGGCAACCTGCCCGGCGGTGAGGCCATGGCCCGCCAGCTGATCCACGGCAAGCGCTTCTTCATGGAGCACTTCGGCATCGAGACCAAGGGCGTCTGGCTGCCCGACTCCTTCGGCTACACCGCCGCCTACCCGCAGCTCGCCAGGCTCGCCGGGAACGAGTGGTTCCTCACCCAGAAGATCTCCTGGAACCAGACCAACAAGTTCCCGCACCACACCTTCTGGTGGGAGGGCATCGACGGCACCCGCGTCTTCACCCACTTCCCGCCCGTCGACACCTACAACGCCGAGTTCTCCGGCAAGGAGATGGCCCACGCCGTCCGCAACTACCAGGACAAGGGCCGCGGTACGAGGTCGCTGGCGCCCTTCGGCCACGGCGACGGCGGCGGCGGTCCCACCCGCGAGATGCTGGAGCGCGCCCGGCGGCTGGCCGACCTGGAGGGCTCGGCGAAGGTCCGCATCGAACACCCGGACGCCTTCTTCGCCGCCGCCCGCGCCGAGTACCCGGACGCCCCGGTCTGGGTCGGCGAGCTCTACCTGGAGCTGCACCGCGCCACGTACACCACCCAGGCCCGCACCAAGCAGGGCAACCGGCGCAGCGAACACCGGCTGCGCGAGGCGGAGTTGTGGGCGACGACGGCGGCCCTGCACGCGCCGGGCTACGCGTACCCGTACGAGCGGCTCGACCGCCTGTGGAAGACGGTCCTGCTCCACCAGTTCCACGACATCCTGCCGGGCTCGTCGATCGCGTGGGTGCACCGGGAGGCGGAAGCCGAGTACGCGCGGGTGGCGCAGGAGCTGGAGGCGCTGACGCGGGAGGCGTTGGCGGCGCTGGGGACGGGCGAGGCGCGGGCGTTCAACACCAGCCCGTTCGACCGGCACGAGGTGGTCCGGAGCGCCGACGGCGAGACCACCGTCGTGCAGGTCCCGGCGAACGGCAGCGCGCCCCTGGACAACACCCCGACCCCCGACATGGTGATCGTCACCGACCGCACCCTCGACAACGGCCTCGTCCGCGTGACCGTCGCAGACGACGGCACCCTCGCCTCCGTCCGCGACCTGCGCGCCCACCGCGAGGTCCTCGCGGGCCCCGGCAACCTGCTGCGCCTCCACACGGACCTGCCCAACTACTGGGACGCCTGGGACATCGACAAGCACTACAGGAACCGCTGCACCGACCTGCTGGACGCCGACTCCATCACCATCGTGGAGCGGGACCCCCTGCTGGGCGCGCTGAAGATCGAGCGCTCCTTCGGCCGGGGCTCGAAGATCACCCAGACGATCACCCTCCGCTCCGGCAGCCCCCGCATCGACATCGAGACCGAGATCGACTGGCACGAGGCCGAGAAGATCCTCAAGGCGGCCTTCCCGGTGGACCTCCGCGCACCCCACTCCTCCGCCGAGATCCAGTTCGGCCACGTCCAGCGCCCCACGCACACCAACACCAGCTGGGAGTCGGCCCGCTTCGAGGTCTCCGGCCACCGCTGGGTGCACATCGGCGAACCCGGCTACGGCGTAGCGGTCCTCAACGACTCCACGTACGGCCACGACGTCACCCGCACGGTCCGCGAGGACGGCGGTACGACCACGACCGTCGCCCTCAGCCTCGTCCGCGCCCCGCGTGTCCCGGACCCGGAGGCCGATCAGGGCCGCCACCGCTTCACGTACGCCCTGCTGCCCGGAGCGACCGTCGAGGACGCGATCGCCCAGGGCTACGCCCTCAACCTCCCGCTGCGCGTCGCGGACTCCGCGGGCGCCCCGGAGCCCGTCGTCTCCGTGGCGGGCGAGGGCGTGACCGTCGAGGCCGTGAAGCTCGCCGACGACCGCTCCGGCGACGTCGTCGTACGGCTCTACGAGTCCCGGGGCGGCCGCGCCACCGGCGTCCTGCGCACCGGCTTCCCCCTCGCGGGTGCTCAGGTGACCGACCTCCTGGAACGCCCCCTCGGTGCAGCGGACCTCGACGGCGAGGGAGCGGTCCGGGTCGAGCTGCGGCCGTTCCAGATCCTGACCCTTCGACTGGCCAGGAGCTAGCCGTGCCCATGCAGCCCTGGTTCACCGACGCCAAGCTCGGCATCTTCGTCCACTGGGGCGTCTACGCCGTCGACGGCGTCCAGGAGTCCTGGTCGTTCTACGACGACATCGTGCCGTACGACCAGTACATGTCCCAGCTGGACCGCTTCACGGCCTCCCGCTACGACCCGCGCGCCTGGGTGAAGCTCTTCGCGAGCGCCGGTGCCAGGTACGCCGTCCTGACCAGCCGCCACCACGACGGCGTCGCCCTGTGGGACACCGCCCACGGCGACCTGAACGTGGGCCGCGACCTGATCGCCGGATACGCCGACGCGCTGCGCGAGCAGGGCCTCAAGGTCGGTCTGTACTACTCGCACTCCGACTGGAGCCACCCCGACTACGCCTCCACCCGCAAACCGGGCCGACCACCGGAGCTGGCGGACAACCACTACTCGGAATGCCCGGCCGGGGAGGAGGACCCGGCCGCCTGGGAGCGGTTCCTCGCCTACCGCGACGGCCAGATCCGCGAACTCACCTCCCGCTACCGGCCCGACCTGATGTGGTTCGACGGCGAGTGGGACCGCAGCGCGGAGCAGTGGCGCATCCCCGAGCTCGCCGCGCTGATCCGCTCCGAGGTGCCGGACGTCGTCCTCAACGCCCGCATGCTCAGCGAGGGCGACTACGCCACACCCGAACAGGGCGCCCCGGTGGTCCCGCCCGAAGGCCCCTGGGAGCTGTGCCTGACGATCAACGACTCGTGGGGCCACCAGCACCACGACCACCACCACAAGTCGGTGGACCAGCTGATCCGCTACTTCACCGAGACGATCGGCGGCGGTGGCAACCTGCTGCTCGGTGTCGGCCCGCGCGAGGACGGCACCATCCCCGCGGAACAGGCCGAACGGCTTCAGGGGCTCGGCGCGTGGATCCGCAGGCACGCGGAGGCCGTGTACGGGACCGGTCGGGGCCTCCCCGCCGGGCATCACTACGGCCCGAGCACCCTCTCCCCGGACCGCCGCACGCTGTACCTGACCCTCTTCGACGCCCCACGCGCCGAGATCAACGTGCGCGGACTGCTCAGCCGGGCGCGCCGGGTGACGGTGCTCGGCGTCGGCACCGAGCTGTCCCACCACGTCACCGGCGGCCTGCACGAGACACCGGGCGTGCTCTGGATCGAGCCACCCGCCGAGGCCGACCTCGACCCGCACGCCACCGTGCTCGCCGTCGAACTGGACGGCGAACTGGAGCTGTACCGCGGGCCGGGCCGGTTCTGACCCCCGTCGCCGAGCAGATGGACAGGGAGTCGTAGGAACTTTTAAGGAAGTGGTAAAGCGCCAGGTCACCGACGGAAAACGGCCGTCCGTGACCCCGGCGCTTTGCTCTTTGGACACCTGGAGTTCGCCTGATGCCCGTGACATTCGGAAGCACGGCGGCAAGAGAGAGGTGTCACGGTGCGAGACCCGCGTATGTCTTCGATCAGCAAGGGCCTGAGGCGTCGAGGGAGGCTGATGATCCAGGCGGTGAGCCCGCCGCGCCGTACCCTGAGCGCCATTCCCTCGCCGCGGAACGCCGGGCAGGGGAAGTCGTCGTACACCGCCCCGCGCGCCCCACGGCTGGTGGACTCGCCGGTCTTCGTGCTCTCCTCGGTGCGCTCCGGCTCGACCCTCCTACGGGTCCTGCTCAACAGCCACAGCCGCATCCGGGCCCCGCACGAGATGCACCTGCGCACGGTCCATGTGCAGCTGACCCGCAGCTTCACCGCGGCCGCCATGCAGGAACTGCAGCTCGACAGGCAGGAGCTGGAGCACGTCCTGTGGGACCGCATCCTGCACCTGGAGCTGACCCGCAGCGGCAAGGACGTCATCGTCGACAAGACGCCGCCCAACACCCTCATCTGGCCCCGGCTGGAACGGGGTTGGCCGAACGCCCGCTACATCCTGCTGCTCCGCCACCCGGGCGCGGTCATCGCGTCCCTGACGGACCGCCGCCAGAACCCTGATCTCGAGGCCATCCACGAAGAGGTGCTCCAGTACGCGGAGAAGCTGGAGGAGGCGCGCCGGAACCTCACCGGCACACACGTGATCACGTACGAGGAACTCACCGCCGAGCCGGAGAAGACGACGCGCGGCGTCTGCGAGTATCTCGGCGTCGAGTGGGAGAGCGGCATGCTCGACTACGGCAGCCGCGACCACGGCACGTTCCGCCCCCAGCTCGGCGACTGGAGCAGCACGATCAAGTCGGGCCGCATCCATCCCGCCCGCGGGGCCGACCCCACAGCCGAACTCCCGCCCAGGCTGGCGGAGTTGGCAAAGGCGTGGGGGTACCCGACCTAGCCACGGAAGCAGACGGCAAGGGGGCGCCGGTAAAGGGGCGCGGGGAACTGCGCGACCAGCCCCCACACCCCCGCACCCGGCACACAACCTAAAGCGGCAGTACCTCCGCCGCAGACTGAACCCGCGCAGCCTCCGGAACGGCCGTCGGCAACACCGCGGCCTTCTCCGTCCGCTGCGGCAGAACGGAAACCGCCCGCACCGGCCGAGGAGCGGCCACCACCGTGTAGTCCTGCCCGAGGAACGGCGGCTCGATCACCCCCGGGTCATCGCCCAGCGCCAACCGCACAGCGGCCCACGGCGCATTCACCCCGCACAGCGACAGCTGGTGCAACCCACCGGCCGGACGCGCGTTGACATCCATCAGCACCGGCTGCTCACCGAACATCCGGAACTGGATGTTGGACAGACAGTGCAGCCCGAACCCCTCGGCGATCCGCCGCGCCGGCTCCACGAACCGCTCGTCCAGCGTGAACCCGCGACGACGCCCGCGCTTCGTCCGCCCGACGGCCAGCCGGACCACGTTGTCGCGCCCGGTGAGGCAGTCGACGGACACCTCCGGCTGCTCCAGCCGCGGCATCACCAGCCAGTCCACCGGCTCGTCGGCCTGCCGCAGCGCCTGCAGCACCAGGTCGAGCTGGACGTACGGCGTAGGGAACCCGTTGAGGTGCAGCAGCGAGAAGGGGGCGCGCGTGATCACGCGGAAGCCCACCCCGCCCGCACCGGACGCCGGCTTGAAGCAGGCCTTGTGCCCGCCCGCCTCCAACTCCTCGACAGCGGCGAGGAGTTCGTCGGCGCTGCGCACCCGCCACCACGGCGGCACGGGCCCGCCGATCGCCTGGACCGCCTCGTAGGCGACCACCTTGTCCTGGAAGACGGCCACCGCCTCCGGCGGTGGCGCCAGCAGTGCCGTACCGACCGCCTCGAACTCGGCGCGGTGCGCCACGATCGCCGCCTGGTGCAGCCGCGGCACGAACACGTCGATCGAGCGCCTGGCGCACACGTCCAGGGCGTACTCGACGTACCCGGCGGGGGACAGGCCCTCGGGCTCCAGATCGGCGGTGTCGGCGGCGGCGAGGACGGGCGAGTCGGGATCGCCGTGCGTGGCATGGATCTCGACGGCCCGGTCGCTGGGATTTCTCCGCAGCTGATCCATGAAGAACACGTTCTCCGCGTACGTGCGGTTGAGCCAGACGCGTACGCGAGAGACCATGCAGGCCGCCTTTCACGGTTCGCGGGCACGGCGGAGCGGGGCCGGCCCGGCCTGGGGGTGGTTGGAGGGACACCGAACCGCCCCGTGTGAAGGGAGGCAGTGGGCGGTGGTGTTGGGGCGATCATACGGCTTCTCGGGCCCGCCGCGTGCAACATGCGGGTTACGGAATTTCCGATCGCACCCGCCCGTGGCGGGGCTTCCTGATATCCCCCAGCGCGCTCCGGTCGCCCTTGCCGACCGAGGCGGGCATGTGATCTCGTGGTCCCGACTGTGTGATCGTGAGGGGGCGACAGGTGACATCGACGGCCGGTGGTGCCGGGCAGCTGCTGGCCATCAGTGACCTGCACATCGGGTACGCGGAGAACCGCGAGCTGGTGGAGAGGATGCGCCCCGAGACCGATGACGACTGGCTGCTGGTGGCCGGGGACGTGGCGGAGAGCGTGGCCCGCATCCGCTGGGCGCTGCAGACCCTCGCGGGCCGCTTCCGCAAGGTGATCTGGACCCCCGGCAACCACGAGCTGTGGACCCACCCGTCCGACACCGTCACCCTGCGCGGCGTCGCCCGCTACGAGCACCTCGTCGACATGTGCCGTGAGCTGGGCGTGACGACACCCGAGGACCCGTACCCGATCTGGGAGGGCCCCGGCGGCCCGGTGGCCGTGGCGCCGCTGTTCCTGCTGTACGACTACTCGTTCCTGCCGACCGGCTGTACGACCAAGGAGGAGGGGCTCGCGTACGCGCACTCGACCGGGGTCGTGTGCAATGACGAGCATCTGCTGCACCCCGACCCGTATCCCACGCGCGAGGCCTGGTGCCGGGCGCGGGTCGCGCAGACCGAGCGGCGGCTCGCCGAGATCCCGCAGGACCTGCCGACCGTGCTGGTCAACCACTATCCGCTGGACCGTCACCCGACCGAGGTCCTGTGGTACCCGGAGTTCGCCATGTGGTGCGGCACGCGGCTGACCGCCGACTGGCACCGCAGGTTCCGGGTCGAGACGATGGTCTACGGCCATCTGCACATCCCGCGGACCACCTACCACGAGGGCGTCCGCTTCGAGGAGGTGTCGGTGGGCTATCCGCGCGAGTGGCGCAAGCGCGAGCAGCCGCCGGGCCGGCTGCGCCGCATTCTGCCGAGAAAGGACGCGACGCCGTGATCGAGGAGCTGCTGCCCGACTCGGTGGTGTCCGTGGAGGTGCACGGCGACGACGGGACCGAGCCCGCGCCGCTGTACCCGGAGGAGGCGGCGATCGTCGCACAGGCGGTCGCCAAGCGGCGGCGCGAGTTCGCCGTCGTACGCGCCTGTGCGCGCCGTGCCATGGAGAAGCTCGGCGTGCCCCCGCAGGCCGTGCTGCCCGGCGAGCGCGGCGCCCCCGGCTGGCCGGCCGGGCTGGTCGGCAGCATGACCCACTGCGACGGCTACGGCGCCGCCGCACTGGTCCGCGCCACCGACCTGGCCTCCCTCGGCATCGACGCCGAACCGCACGCGCCGCTCCCGGCCGGCGTGCTGGAGGCCGTGGCCCTGCCGAGCGAGCAGGACCGGCTGCGCGGGATCACCGCGCGTCACCCGGGCGTCCACTGGGAGCGCCTGCTGTTCAGCGCCAAGGAGTCCGTCTACAAGGCGTGGTTCCCGCTCACCCGGAAGTGGCTGGACTTCTCCGAGGCCGACATAGAGATCGTCGTCGGCCCCGACGGGGCGCCGCACGGTCGTTTCTACGCCGAACTCCTCGTCCCCGGCCCCGTGGTCGACGGCCGCCGCCTCGGTTCCTTCGACGGCCGCTGGACGGTCCAGCGGGGGCTGGTGGCGACGTCGGTGACGGTGCCGCACGCCTGACGGCGTGCGGTCGTCGTCCCTCCCTCAGTGCTCGGGGCACCAGCTCTTCAACAGGTGGAAGAAGGCCTCCTCATTGCCCGTCAGGCCCGCCTGCGCCAGGGCCTGTTCCGCCTCGGCGAGGACGGTGGGCGGGACCACGGGTGGTCGACGGGCCTCCGGCGGGCCGGCCGCAGTGTCGAACGCCGCTCGTACCGTGTGCAGCAGGCGCAGATAGGCCTGCACGGCGGTGCGTTCCCGGTCGGTCAGTACGGCAGTGTGCATCGGTCGGCTCTCCCGGCCTCGTCGTCGCCACACGCGCCCGCACGGCACGTACGCCCCCGCATTCGGCGGCGCACTCCCAGCTTGCCGTCCACCACTGACAATCCGGCTCGGCCGCGCCCCGGTTCGCCCGCTCAGCGGAGGCGAAACCCATCGCGGGGAAGGCGAAACCCACTGCGGCGAAGCCGAAACCCAGTGCTGTGGTGAAACCTAGTGCTGCGGTCCGACGTAGCCCAGTGACGCCTCGATCCGCCCCGCCAGACGATCCCGCTGCACCGGCCCACGGAGCGCCGAACCGGCCAGCCATGTGCGGCACTTGCTGGCGAGCAGCAGTCCGAAGCGCTCCGCCTCCTTCTCGTCGGCGAGGTCGAAGCGGGTACGGGCGGCGACCTTCAGGACGGTCGCCTGGAGGTCGGCGTTGTCGTCGAGTAAGCGGGCCGCGACCGCGGCGCCCTCGACGTGATGGCTGCAGTGCCCGGCCTTCATGTGCCACAGCTCGTGCCCGAGGATCACCAACTGGTGGTCGGGGGCGGTGCGTTCCTCGATGACCACGAGGTCCTGGTCGGCCATGTCGAGCCACAGCCCGCTGGCCGTGCCGGGCGGGAAGGCGGCCGTACGGAAGTGGACCGGGCGGCCGCGGCGTCTGCTCATCGCGTCGCACAGCGCGGCGTACAGGTCGGCGGGCCGCGCCGGCGCGGGCAGCGCCAGCTCCGCGACCAGTTCGCCGCACAGGCGGCGCATTTCCTTACCGATGCCCACAGTTCTCTCCCGGATCACGACTCGGGCCGCTTGACGCTCTCCAGGAGCATGTCCAGCCACTCGGCGACCTTGTCGCGGTGCTGGTCGGTGGGCAGTTGGGCGGCCCGCCAGGCGATCCCGCGCACGCCGTGGTCCTGGAGCAGCCGCTCCAGCGGGTCGTCGGCCGCCGCGGCCGCCTCTCGCTCACGGTCGGCGAGCTTCTGCAGTAGTTCCTGCTCGGTGCGCTGGAGGGTGTCCGCGAGCGCCTCGGGGTCCTCGGCCGTGAGGAAACCGGCGCGCACCCGGAAGAAACGCTGGATGGCGTCGCAGTGCTCCATGGTGGGGCGCCGGTCGCCGTTGATGAGGGCGCCCGCCTGCTGCCGCGACATCCCGGCGCCGTCGGCGATCTCCTGCTGGGTGTACTTGCGCCCGTTGGGTTTCAGCCGGGTGCGGCGCAGCAGGTCCAGGCGTTGCAGGAACCGTGCCTGCACATCGGGCTCGCCGGCGGGGCGGCCGCGCAGCAGGTCCTTGACGACGGGCTCGGGGACGCCGCAGGCCACGGAGAGCCGGGCGGTGTCGAAGACCTCCGCGTGCGGCACGCCGAGCCGGTCGGCGAGCGCGGTGACGCGGGCGATCACGGCCGGCAGGGTGGCCGTCGCCGTGGCGCCGGGAACCTCGTAGCCATCCGTCACCGACAGGTCTCCTACGTCTCTCACGTACTTCTCGCGAGTGGTTGCCGTGAACTTCCCGGAGAGTAGCGGGTGCTTCGAACTCACATCCAGGACTCGCCACAACTGTGGCCAATTTCAGCCGTCAACCGGCATGAAATGCCACGATAGTTGACACAGAAAGCTTCGGGGCAGCAGGATCGGGGCGCCGCGTGAAGGCCGCATAGGCAAGAGGGGTGACCTCCCGATGGCACAGCAGGCAGGAGGGCAGCGGTCCGCGTTGCGGTCCGTCCCCGAGGATCCCGAGGCCCGGTCGTATCTCCAGGACTACGCCACCTTCATGGAGGCCGTGCCCTTTCCGTCCGTGGTCGTCGACCACCGCTGGGACGTCGTCCTGGCCAACAGCGCTTTCGCGTCACTCTTCCGCGGGGTCGCGCCGCATCCGACGGCCATGCCCGGCGACAACTTCCTGAGGTTCGTGCTGTTCCACCCGGACGCCTCCAGTGTGCTCGGTGAGCACGAGTCGAGCTGGTGCCTGCCGATGCTGGCGCACTTCGCGGACGCCGTGCAGCGGCACGGCCACGACCAGGGGTTGCAGGCCATCCGCCGGGAGATCGCGCAGGACCCCATCATGGAGGCCGCCTACCGGCACGGGCTGCCGCACTGGGTGCGCGCGGTCGGGGAGGCGGCCGTCGAGCACGACGGGGCGGTCCGTCCGCTGCTGCACCCGGACCCGCGCTGGGGCGCCACCGACTGCCGGATCGTCGCCGAGACGCCCAGGACCCTGCGGGACCTGGGCTGCACCCGGCTCACGATGGTGCTGCGCGAGCCCCGCAAGCCCGTCGCCCCGCGCCGCCGCTCCCGCGACCGACGTACGGCGAGCCATCTCACGGTGGTGCCCACCCCCGAGGCCTGACCGGGCACCGTCGGCGTTCAGGTCGCCGACGGCGCCACGGTCGGGCCGGGGCCGGCGTCGGGCGCAGGCGTGTCCGCCTTGGCCACGGGTCCCCCGCGCTGCGCTGCCTGGATCTGCTCGTACACATGGGTGCGCAGGTCGGCGAAGCGCGGGGATGCCCGTGTGTGCACCTGGTCGCGGGCGTCCGGCAGGTCGACCTTCAGCTGTTCCTGTACGACGGTGGGGGAGGCGGACAGGACGATCGCCCGGTGGCCGAGGTACACGGCCTCGTCGATGTCGTGGGTGACGAACAGGATCGTCATCGCGCGCTCCCGCCACAGCCGCCGTACCAGGTCCTCACCGCCCGCCCCGCCGGCCGCGCCTCCCCGGCCGTCGGCGTGAGCAGCCCGTCCACGCATTTCAGCAGCGTGGTCTCGCCGCAGCCGGACGGGCCGACGAGGCAGACCAGTTCACCGGCCTCGACGGTGAAGGTGAGGTCGCGCACCGCCTCCACCCGCCGCCCTGACCGCTCGTACACCTTCTTCAGGCCGCGTACGTCGAGCATGGTCCGCCCTTTCGGATGTGTCACCGGGACCGCCCGGTGGCGGCGCGCAGCCCGTGGGCGCCCGGGTGTGAGCGACCCGGCGGTCATCACGGTGTAGCTGCCGTTCACAGTGGCGTGAGGTGCCCCGGCTGCCGTCGCCGGGGCACCGGCGTTTCCGCCTCGGGCATCGCCGGGTGGTCGTCCGGTGCCGTCCGGGACAGCAGCACCACGCCCCAGGAGGCCAGCAGCGCCCCCGCGAGCGCCACCAGTGCGCCCGCCACCCCGCCCTGGAGCCGTTCGCCCAGCAGGGAGAGGCCGATCACCGCGGCCGCCACCGGATTGCTGAGGGTGACCACCGCCAGCGGGGCGCCGAGGCCACCCCGGTAGGCGGTCTGGGACAGCAGCAGGCCGCCGGTCGCGAACACCGCGACGAGCAGCGCCACGCCGACGACCCGGGCACCGAGCAGCGGCCCCGAGTCGTCCGTCGCGGCCACCGTCACCGTCTGGGTGAGGGCGGAGCCGACCCCGGAGGCGACACCGGACGCGGTGGCGTGCCGCAGGCCGGGCCGGGTGCCGGGCCGGGCCAGCGCGCCGATCAGCACGGACGCCGATCCCGCGACCGCCGGCGCCTCGGTCACGCTGAGCACGTCGTCGGGCGCGGGCCCGGACGCCGCGACGAGCAGCGCGCCCAGGCCGACCAGGGTGAAGGCGGTGCCCCGCCACTCCACCGCGCCGACCCGTCGCCCCGCGAGCCGCGCGCCCATCGGCACCGCCGCGACCAGCGTCAGCGCCCCCAGCGGCTGCACCACCGTCAACGGCCCGTAGGTCAGGGCGACGACATGCAGCACGGCGCCGGAGGCGTTCAGCGCCACCGACCCCCACCACGCCGCGCTGCCCAGCAGCCGCAGCACGCCCGGGCCGGAGGAGCGGGCGGCGAGCCGCTCCTGGGCGACGGCGGCGGCCGCGTAGGCGACGGCGGAGCACAGCGACAGCGCGACGGCGAGCACGGTGGTGCTCATCGGCCCGCCTCCACGAGCGCCGGTTCCTGCGCCGGTACGTCCCTCGCCCGTGCTTCCTTTCCTGGTACGACGGCCTGGGCGCCCGGCGCGGACGCGTGCACCGTCGGCCGGATCGCCGCGAGCGTCCCGCCCAGCAGCGCGGCCACGACGATCGAGTCGAGCCAATAGTGGTTCGCCGTCCCCACGATCACCACCAGGGTCAGCAGCGGATGCAGCAGCCACAGCCACCGCCAGTGCGACCGGGTCGCCACGATCAGGCCGATCGCCACCATCAGCGCCCAGCCGAAGTGCAGGGAGGGCATCGCCGCGAACTGGTTCGACAACTGGTCCGTCTGCGGGGAGCCGTACACCGACGGCCCGTACACCCGCCCGGTGTCCACCAGCCCCGTCGCCGCGAGCATCCGCGGCGGCGCGAGCGGGAACGCCAGATGCAGCACCAGCGCGGCGGCGGTGACGGCGGCGAGCACCCGGCGCGCCCAGACGTAGTGACCCGGGCGCCGTAGGTACAGCCAGACCAGGAAGGCCGCCGTCGCCGGGAAGTGGACGGCGGCGTAGTAGGTGTTGGCGAGGTGCACCAGGGTGTCGCCGTGCAGCAGCAAGGACTGCACCGCGCCCTCGCCCGGGAGACGCACGGCCCGTTCGAGGTCCCACACCCGGTGTGCGTTGCGGAACGCCTCGTGGGTGTGGTCGGTCGCCAGCAGCCGGCCGAACTTGTAGACGAGGAAGAGTCCCGCGACCGGCAGGAACTCCCGGACGAGAGGGGGCCGCGCCATCGCGGCGTCCTCCTCGGCAGGCTCGGTGCGGGCATTCATCCCCCGGCCCCTTCGCTGACGGTGGTGCAAACGCTGCTCATCGAAGCGGTGAGATCGGTGAGCCACATCGATACGGTGTCGTACCGATACGGCAGTGTACCGATACGCCGGAGTACCGGTACACTGGCGTATCGATTGCGTACGACACACTGGACTGCGGTGCCCTTGGCCGCGGGACGGGAACGAGGAGACGGACCGATGACGTCGCAGGCCGCGGACCGACCGGAGACGGTCGGCGCCTCGCGCCGCTCCAAGCTGACGCGGGAGCGTGAGCAGGAGTTCTTCGACGCGGTGATCGAGCAGATCCGCGAGTGCGGTTACGACGCCGTGACCATGGACGGCGTCGCCACCAGCACGCGGTGCAGCAAGTCCACGCTGTACCGGCAGTGGAAGACCAAGCCCCGGTTCGTGGCGGCGGCCCTGCGCTCCCGGCGCCGGGTGAGGTTCGCCGGGATCGACACCGGTTCACTGGCCGAGGACCTGCGGCAGGCCGCGCGGGCGGTGGGGGAGTGGTCCGGCCGGGACCACCGGCTCGTTCAGGCGCTCGGCCACGCGGTCATGGAGGACAAGGAGCTGGCGCAGGCGCTGCGGGAGGCGCTCGTCGAGCCCGAGATCGCCGCGATCGAGGAGATTCTGCGGCGCGGGGTGGAACGCGGCGAGATCGCCGCCGACCATCCGGCGCTGCCGTATGTACCCGCGCAGATGTTCGGTGTGCTGCGGGCGCGGCCCATGCTGGAGGGGCAGGACGCCGACCCGGACTACCTGCTGAAGTTCGTGGAGGCCGCCGTGCTGCCGTCGCTCGGCCTCACGTGAAGACCCGGGCCGCGTCGTCCAAGGGATGACGGGACGACCGGCCTGCTCGCGCCGCACCGTGGGGACGGGGGCGGCGCGCACCCCGGCCGGGTGGGGTACCTCTGAAGCGGAGGGGCACCCCACCCGGCCGAACGCCACCGTGCGCGGCTCAGACGCTCTGCCCGTTGCCCCCGCCGGACGAGGCCTTGATGCCCTTGGTGATGTCGTCGATGAGGGACGCCTTCTGGTCGGCGTCGATGCCGAAGCGGACCACCACCAGCTGCTCGGAGTTGGCGGGCGAGGGGAAGACGAGCGACTCGACCAGGCCGTCGGCGCCCTTGCTGGTGATCGCCTTCCAGCGGACCAGGTAGCCCTTCTGCCCGGCCACCGTCACCGCCTTGGACGCCAGCACCTCGTGCGAGGTGATCCTTCCGTAGCTGTTGCCGCCGTACGACTCCTCGGCGTTCGCCGCGATGTCCGCCTTCGCGACCTCCTCCGGTGTGCTGCCCTTGGTGCCCAGCAGCTGGACGGGCGCCGAGTACGCGCCGCCCTTCGTGCACGACTTGGACGTGTCGCCCGGGCACTTGTAGCTGTCGTCGGACGTCATCTGCGCGCCCACGCTGAAGGACTGACCGGTCCAGCCCTCCGGCACGGGCATGCTGATCCCGTTCACCGGGTCGGACAGCGTGCCGCCGCCCTCGACCTCCGGCGCGGCGGACTCCCCACCGGACCCTCCGGAACCGCCGGAACCGCCCGAGTCACCGAACGGCCCGCCCTGGCCGCCGTCCTGCCCGTCCTGCCCGCCCGGCCCCTGCTGCTGCGAGTCGGCACGGCTCGCGCCGCCGCCGTCGTCCTTGGTCAGCGCGTACACACCGATGCCGATGCTGGCGAGGACCGCGGCCGCCGCCGCGACGGCTATCCCGGTCCGCAGCGCACGCCGCCGCCCGCCCGGCGGTTGAGCCGGATACCCGGGATACCCGGGATACCCCGGCTGACCCGGGTATGCCGGGTATCCCGGGTACCCCGGATGACCCGAAGCCCCCGGTCCCCCCGGATACGCGGGATACGTCGGCTGGGCCTGCTGCGCGTCAGAGACCGACGGCGGTCCCGCCGGGGGACCCCAGCCCGCGGCCGACCCCGCCGGACGGGTCTGGTCCGTCCATGCCTTGCCGTCCCACCAGCGTTCGGTGGCGGGACCGTCACTTGTCTGCCCGGGGTCGGGATACCACCCGGGAGGAGTCACCTGCGTCATGACCCCACCGTATGAGGCCTCGGTGAAAGCGGGATGAGAGGGCTCCTCCGACGGCTCCTTCCGACACGGCACACGGACCGCACAGCCGGACCCCCACTCATTCCAGCACCAGCCGCACCAAACCCTCCCCAACGGCCGTGGGCAGCCGCAACCCGTCCCGCCCCGGTGCCACCGACCCCAGCACGCTCGGATGCCGGGCCCCGTGCTCGTCGGGATGGTGCGGAGCAGGCGGTTGCGCATGCGCGGCACGCGTTATTCCAGGACCAGTCGCGGGGGGCCCTTGCGGGCGGCCCTGGGTAGCGGCAATCCGTCCCGCCCCGGTGCCACCGACCCCAGCACGCTCGGATGCCGGGCTCCGTGCTCGTCGGGATGGTGCGGAGCAGGCGGTTGCGCATGCGCGGCACGCGTTATTCCAGGACCAGTCGCGCGGGGCCCTTGCGGGCGGCCGTGGGCAGCCGTAGTCCGTCCCGCCCCGGTGTCACCGACCCGAGCACGCTCGGATGCCGGGCCCCCGTGCTCGTCGGAACCGTGCCGGGCAGGCCGTGCGCCGTCAGGAAGCCCAGCACCGCGAACGCGTACGCCTCCTTCGCGTCCGACGGCAGGCCGAGTTCGTCGGAGCGGCGCACGGCCACGCCCGGCAGCAGCTCCCCGAGCATCCGCATCAGCACCGGATTGCGCGTGCCGCCGCCGGACGCGACGACCTCCGTGGCGGCCACCGTCCGCACGGCGTCGGCGACCGTGCGCGCGGTGAGGTGGGTGAGCGTCGCGATCACGTCCTCGGCGGGCAGCCTGCCGACCCCGGCCAGCGCCTCGTGCAGATAGCCGACGTGGAACAGCTCCTTGCCGGTCGTCTTGGGCGCGGGAAGGGCGTAGTACGGCTCCGCCAGCAGCCGCTCCAGCAGCGCCGGACGGACCCGGCCCCGGGCGGCCAGGGCGCCGTCCACGTCGTACGCCGGCCGCCCGCCGCTGAAGCCGTGCGCCGCCGCGTCGATCAGCGCACACCCCGGCCCGGTGTCGAAGGCCGTCCCGTCGGGCGCGGTGAGGTTGGCGATCCCGCCGAGGTTCAGGGCGACCGGCGTGCCGGGGCGGCCGCGCAGCCACAGCAGGTCGACCAGGCTCACCAGCGGTGCGCCCTGGCCCCCCGCGGCGATGTCCCGGGGCCGGAAGTCGGCGACCACCGGCAGCCCGGTCGCCTCGGCGATCCACGCGGGCTGCCCGAGCTGCAGGGTGCCGCGCACCCGGCCCTCGTCGACCCAGTGGTACACCGTCTGCCCGTGCGAGGCCACCAACTCGGCCCGCCCGCCGCACAGTTCCCGATCGGCCCGCACCGCCGCCGCCGCGAAGGCCTGCCCGATCAGGGTGTCGAGTCGGCACACCTCCGCCACAGACGTCGCCCCCGGCGGCAGCGCCGCCGCGAGTGCCGCCCGCAGTGCGTCGTCGTACGGCTCGCTCACCATGCCGAGCGGCTTCAGCACGAGGCTGTCACCGACGAGGCTCAGCTCGGCCGCCGCCGCGTCGATGGCGTCGTACGACGTGCCGGACATCAGCCCGATCACCCGCATCCGTTCACCTCGTCTTCCTCGAAGCGCCCTGCGCCGGGAGCGTGGCGAGGGCCAGCACGCTGACCGCGCAGGTGGCCGCCGCGTAGTACGCGGGGATGTCCACGTCGCCGGTCCGTTCGATCGTCTCCGTGATGATGAGCCCGGCACAGCCCGAGAACACCGCATTGGACAGGGCGTAGGCGAGTCCCAGGCCGGTGTAGCGCACGGTCGTCGGGAACATCTCCGACAGCATCGCCGGGCCCGGCCCCGCCATCAGCCCCACCACGGCGCCCGCGCCGAACACCGCCAGGCCCTTGACGGCGTTGGACGCGCCCGGGTCCTGGAGCAGGTTCAGCAGCGGCACCGCGAGCATCACCACCAGCAGCGCCCCGGTCAGCATCACGGCCCGCCGCCCCACCCGGTCGCTGCACAGCCCCGCCGGGATGATCGTCACCGCGAAGCCGAGATTGGCCAGCACGGTCGCCATCAGCGCCTGCTGGAAGCTCGCGCCGAGACTGCTCTGCAGGTAGGACGGCAGTACGACCAGGAAGGTGTACCCGGCCGCCGCCCAGCCCATGATCCGCCCGGCGCCCAGCGCGACGGCCCGCACGACCTCGCGCGCGGGCGGGTGCCCAAGCTCCCGCTCCCGGCTGAACGCCGGTGTCTCCTCCAGCCGCAGCCGCAGCCACAGCGCGCCCAGCCCCATCGGCAGCGTCAGCAGGAACGGCAGCCGCCAGCCCCAGTCACCGAGCTGGTCCTCCGTCAGCACGCCGGCCAGCAGCGCCGCCGCACCCGCCCCGCCGAGCAGCCCCAGCGCGACGGTGAACGACTGCCACGAGCCGTACAGCCCGCGCCTGCCCGGCGGCGCGAACTCCGTCATCACGGACACCGCCCCACCGAACTCCCCGCCCGCCGACAGTCCCTGGAGAACCCTCAGGAAGGTGAGCAGCCAGGGCGCGAGAGCCCCCACCGTGTCGTACGTCGGCAGTGCGCCGATCAGCGTGGTCGCGCCCGTCATCAGCCCGATCACCAGGATCAGCACCGGACGCCGGCCGATCCGGTCGCCCAGCCGCCCGAACAGGGCCGCCCCGACGGGCCGGAAGAAGAAGGCCAGTGCGAAGGAGGCGTACGTCTTCACCAGCGCCTCGACCTCGCTGCCGCCCTCCGGCGTGAAGAAGCGGGCGGCGATGACCGTGGCGAAGTAGCCGTAGACGCCGAACTCGTACCACTCGATGAAGTTGCCCACCGAGCCCGCGACCAGCGCCCGGCGGGACCGTTCCGGTCTGGTACCGGTCACCTTCGCAGGGGCGCTCATCGCGTGCCTCCCGTCCCACCGCCGCTGTGGGCCTCGCTGGTTGGAAAATTAGCGTCAGTACCGGTCTGTTGACTGTCAATAACTTTCACGAGGACGTCACCCGTGACGGCAACAACTCCCCGACCACCCACCGCCGGACCTGCCGTGCGGCTACGCTCGCCCTGTACGTCGTTCGGGCGACTTGGGGAGGTAGCGGGATGACGGAGGTACCGCCGGCGGCGGGCGCCTCGGCTTCCCTGTGGGAGCGGGAGGAGGAGGTCGCCGCGGTCGTCGAGGCGCTCGACGCCCTGTGCGCGGACCGTTCCTCGTCGGGCGGTCTGCTGGTGTTCCGGGGCGAGGCCGGACTCGGCAAGACCGCGCTGCTCGCCGAGACCCGCCGACTGGCCGAGGAACGCGGCTGCACGGTGTGGTCGGCACGCGGCGGCGAGACCCTCAGGTCCGTCCCCTTCAACGTCGTACGCCAACTGCTCCAGCCCGCCCTCGTGTCCCTGCTGCCCGAGGAGGCCCGCGAGTACCTCGGCGACTGGTACGACATCGCCGGCCCCGCCCTCGGCATCGCGGACCCCGGCGGACGGCAGGCCGACCCGCAGGGCGTGTGCGACGGACTGGTCGCCGCTGTGCGCCGACTGGCCAAGCGGGACTGGCCGCTGGTGCTGCTGATCGACGACGCCCACTGGGCCGACCAGGAGACGCTGCACTGGCTCGCCGCGTTCGCCGAGCGGCTGCACGACCTGTCCGTGCTGGTCGTGGTGGCCCGCAGACCCGGCGAGGTGACCGGCGAGAGCGCCCGCCACCTCGACGCGGTCGCCGCGGCCGCGGGCCGCCCGGAGACGACGCTGAGCGCCCTCACCCCGGACGCCACCGCCGGGCTCACCCGCGCGACGGTCGGCCGGCACGCCGACGCCCCGTTCTGCCGCGAGGTCTGGGCCGTCACCGGCGGCAACCCCTACGAGACCGTCGAACTCCTCGCCAAGGTGCAGGACAGCGAGATCGAGCCGACCGAGTCCTCGGCCGGTCAACTGCGCGCCCTGAACCGCTCCGCGCGCGGCGGCGGACTCGTCACCCGCCTCGAAGGGCTCGGCATCGACGCCACCCGGTTCGCCTGGGCGGCCGCCATACTCGGCACCGGCATCTCCGTCGGCCTGGTCGCCCGGCTCACCACCATGCGCCCCGAACAGGCGCTGCGCTGCGCCGAGTTACTGTGCACGGCCCGGATCCTCACCGCCCCCGACCCGGCGGGCGCACAGGCCGACGACGGCGACCTGGAGTTCGTCCACCCGCTGATCGCCACCGCCGTCTACAACTCCATCCCCGACGCCCTGCGCACCGCCATGCACGGCATCGCCGCGCAGATCGTCACCGACTCCGGCCGCGGCGCCGCGGCCGCCTCCCGGCATCTGCTGCAGGTCCACCCGGACGACGACGCCGAACTCGTCGACCAGCTGCGCGAGGCCGCCCGCGAACACCTCGCCGTCGGCGCGCCCGACGCCGCCCGCCGCTGCCTCGAACGCGCCCTGAAGGAACCGCCCCGGCCCGAGGTGCACGCGCGCGTGCTCTACGAACTCGGCTGCGCCACCCTGCTCACCGCGCCCGCGAGGACCATCGACCACCTCCAGACCGCGCTCGCCATGCCCGGCCTCGACGGCCCCGCCCGCGTCGACGCCGTCTTCCGCCTCTCCCAGGCGCTGCTCCACAACGACCAGCTGGATCAGGCCGTCCGCACCGTCGAGGCCGAGGCCGCCCGGCACGAGGAGGGGCCCGCCCGGCTGCGGCTGCGGGCCGTGCAGTACATGTGGGAGGGCATCTACGCCGGTGAGTCGTCCACCCCGGGCCGCTCCGAGCGGCTCGCCGAACTCGCCCGCACCTGCACCGGCCGCGACAACTCCGAGCGCGCCCTGCTCATCCTCCGTGGCTTCGACGCCATGACGCACGGCGAGAACGCCGAGGAGGTCGTCGAGGTGTGCGACCGCGCCCTCGTCAACGGCCGGCTCGCCCCCGGCCTCGGCTGGACCGACACCGAGTGGGGCATAGAACTGCTGATGATGCTCGGCAGCTCCTACGCCTACGCCGACCGCCTCGACCGCGCCGAGAACCTATTCGCCGAGGCCCTGCGCACCTACACCACGGCCGGGTGGAGCGGCGGCCACCTCGCCCTCGCCAACGCCTTCCTGGGCCTGGCCTTCCGCAGGCAGGGCCGCCTGAAGGACGCCGAGACCGTCCTGCGCGAATCCCTGCGCCTCGCCGAGCGGGTCGGGCGTGGACTGCCGCTGTACTGGTCGGCGACCTGCGGCCTGGTCGACACCCTGCTCGCCCGCGGGCATGTGCGGGAGGCCTGGTCGATCGCCGAGCACTACGGCTTCACCCCGCCCTACCCGTCCACCATCGTCCTGCCCGACACCCGGTCGGTGCGCGGCCGACTGCTGCTCGCCGTGGGCCGCACCGAGGAGGGCGTCAACGAACTGGAGGCCGCCGAGAAGGCCGCCGCCGCGCGGGGCGGCCACAACCCGGTGCTGGCCCCCTGGACCGTCGACCTCGCCCGTGCCCTCGCCACCCAGGACCCGACCCGCGCCGCCCGGCTCGCCGCCGACGCCCGCCGCCAGGCCGAGCGGTTCGGCACCGACACCGCCATCGGCGAGGCCCTGCGCTGCGCCGCCCACCTGGAGACCGGCCAGCGCAAGGTGCGCCTCGCCGCGCAGGCCGTCACCTACCTGGAGGCCTCACCCTGTCAGTACGAGCACGCCGCCGCCCGCATCGAGTACGGCCTCGCCGCTCGCTCCACGACCGAGCTCAACCGGGGGCTGACGCTGGCCCGTTCGTGCGGGGCGGACGGCCTGGCCCGGCAGGCACGGGAGGGGTTGGCGGAACTGGAGGCGTAACGGGGTGCCACGTCACATGCCGAGCAGCTGCTCGGTGACCGCCGCCAGCCGCTTGCGCACCTGCGGGTCGTACGCCGCCTCGTGCGCCCGCGCCTCGGTGGTGCCGTCGAAGTAGCCGCCGGAGCCCATGTCCCGCGTGGCCAGGGCCAGCACACCGGGCGCGCCGTCGGCGACCGAGTTCCACGGGGTGACACCGCCCTCGCGGACCATCGCCGTGTCCATGAAGGTCGCCGGGTGCAGCACGTTCACGGCGACGCCGGTGCCCGCCAGCTCCTCGGCCAGCGCGAACGTCCACGCGGCGAGCGCGAACTTGCTGCGGCAGTACGCCGAGAAGCCCTCGTAGCCCCGGGCGAACTCGGGATCGTCGAAGTCCAGCGGCTCCTGGCCCGCCGAGCCGACGTTCACGATCCGGGCGGGCGTGTTCGCGCGCAGCACCGGCAGCAGGGCACGGGTGAGCACGACAGGCGCGAGGTAGTTCACCGCGAGCCGCAGCTCGTGCCCGTCGGCGCTCAGCTCACGCCCCGCACCACGCGGACCGCTGCCCACCCCGGCGTTGTTGACCAGCACGTCCAGCGCGGGAAACGCCTCGGCGACCCGGGCGCCCAGCTCGCGCACCTCGGCGAGGCAGGAGAGATCGGCGACGGCCCCCTCGGCCGCGCCCTCGGCGCGCAGCTCGGCGACGAGCCGTTCGGTACGGCCCGGATCGCGGCCGTGCGCGAGGACGCGGTGCCCGGAACGCGCCAGCTCGAAGGCGACGTACCGGCCGAGCCCCGAGGTGGCGCCGGTGATCAGAACAGTGGCCATGCCCCCCACCCTAGGCACGCCGCCCGCACCCTTGCGAGGTGCTGCTGAGGCTACGACCAGCAGGGACACCCTGAGGGACTTTCGGGTGGGCCCTACCCGTCGTCCTCCTCGGCGAGCACCCGCTGGGCCGCCGCGAACGCCGAGTTCGCCGCCGGCACCCCGCAGTACACGGCCGTCTGCAGCAGTACCGCGCCGATCTCCTCGGGTGTGAGCCCGTTGCGCCGCGCCGCCCGGACGTGCATGGCCAGCTCCTCGTGGTGGCCGTGCGCCACCAGCGCCGTCAACGTGATCATGCTGCGCTCCCGGCGGGAGAGCGTCGGGTCGGCCCAGATCTCACCCCAGGCATAGCGCGAGATGAAGTCCTGGAAGCGTGCCGTGACGGGGGTCTGGCGCGCCTGCGCCCGGTCGACATGCGCGTCACCGAGCACCTGTCGCCGTACCTCCATGCCGCGCGGCGCGGGGCCGTCGACGTGCGCACGCAGAGCCGTCAGCACCGCCTCGGGGCACTGCGCGGGCGCCAGATGCGAGGCGCCGGGAATCTCCACCAGCGCCGCACCCGGCACCGCGTCCGCGATCTCCCGCAGATGCGCGGGCGGCGTCGCCGGATCCTCACGGCCCGCTATCAGCAGCGTCGGCGCGGAGATCTCCGCGAGCCGCTCCCGCAGGTCGAATGCGGCGAGCGCGTCACAGCAGGCCGCGTACGCCGCCGGATCGGCGTCCCGGTGGTCCCGCACCAGCCGGGGCACGGTGAACCCGGGCGTGAACCAGCGGGCGTCCGCGCTCCCGGCGAGTGAGGCCAGACCCTCGCGCCGCACCAGCGCGGCCCGCTCCCGCCACGGCCGCGCCCCGTTGAAGTGGGCCGACGAGCAGATCACCGCCAGGGACGACACCCGCTGGGGGTGATGCACGGCGAGGTGCAGCCCCACCGCACCCCCCAGCGACACCCCGGCGTAGGCGAACCGCTGCACGCCGAGGGAGTCGGCGAGCGCGAGCACCAGGTCGGCGAGGTCTCCGACGGTGGCCCCGGCCCCGATCAGCTCGGCCGCCGAGCCGCCGTGCCCCGGCAGATCCCAGCGGATCACCCGGTGGGTGGCCGACAGCTCGGGGGCGACCTCGTCCCACAGGGCGTACGAGGTGCCCAGCGAGGGCCCGAGGAGCAGCGGGGGCGCGGAAGCGGGCCCTTCGGCACGATGGTTGAGCAGTTTCAACGTCGCTCCAGAGCACGATCGACGAGTGTTCCGGCGGAGCCGGTGTAATGGGCGGGATCGAGGTCGGCGTCCTTCAGTTCCGGGGCGTGAGCCAGGGGACGTCCCTCGGCGGCCAGCCGGGTGAGCAACTCCTTGGCGCGGGCCCGGCCCACCACGGGCGTGAGCTCGGCGGACAGCCGCTCCGAGACGATCAGCCCCTGGGTGAGGCCCAGGTGGGCACGCATGACGTCCGGGTGGACCCGGAGTCCCTCGGCCAGTTCGGCGGCGTCCCGCGCGGCCCCGCCGACCAGCCGCAGCAGCTCGCGGAGCGGCTCCCACTCCGCGTGCCAGGCCCCGGCGGGCCGCTCGTCCTCCGCGACCAGGCAGGCGTACAGGGTGGCGGCGAGCTGAGGCGCCCGCCGGGCCGCCGCGGCGATCAGGGTGGACCGTACGGGATTGGCCTTGTGCGGCATCGCGGACGAACCCCCGCCACTGCCCTCCGTGACCTCGGCGATCTCGGTCCGGGAGAGGGTGAGGACATCGACGGACGCCTTGCCGAGCGCTCCGGCCGTCAGCGCCAGACACCCGGCGAGGTCGGCGAGGGGCGTCCGCAGCGTGTGCCAGGGCAGGTCCGGCGCCTGCAGGCCCAGTTCGCGGGCGTACGCCGTCGGCAGCGCGGTCGGATCGCTCGCGCCGTACGCCCCGAACGCCGCCAGCGTCCCGGCGGCGCCGCCGAGTTGGGCGGGCAGCGCGTCGCGTACGGCCGCCACCCGGTCCCGTGCGTCCAGCACCAGGGACCGCCAGCCGACCGCCTTCAGGCCGAAGGTCGTCGGTACGGCGTGCTGCGTGAGCGTGCGTCCCGGCATCGGCGTGTCGCGGTGCCCGGCGGCCAGCCGGGCCAGCGCCCGCTCGGTGCGGGCGAGGTCGGCCAGGATCAGGTTCAGGGTGCGCCCCGCGACCAGCATGGTCGCCGTGTCCATGATGTCCTGGCTGGTCGCCCCCCGATGGACGTACGGCCCGTACTCCGTACCGACCGCCTTCGTCAGGTCGGCCACCAGCGGGATGACCGGATTGCCGCCGCCCCGGGCACGCTCCGCCAGGGACCGTACGTCGTACCGGCCGGCGTCGGCCGCGTCGGTGACCGCCGTCGCCGCCTCGGCCGGGGCCAGCCCGAGCGAGGCCTGCGCGCGGGTGAGCGCCGCCTCCGCGTCGAGCAGGGCCTGGAGGTAGGCGGTGTCGCTCGTCGCGGACGCGGTGGGGGAACCTGCCCACCCGGGGGCGAGCAGGCCGGTGTCGGGAACCGCAGAAGTCACTGGAACTCCAGGAAAACCGTCTCGCCTTCGCCCTGAAGGCGGATGTCGAAACGGTAGGTGCCGTCGCTCTCGGCGTGCGCGACCAGCGTGTCGCGGCGCGTCTTCGCCAGCCGGGACAGGAGCGGGTCCGCGGCCAGCACGGCCTCGTCGCCCGGCAGATAGATCCGGGTGAACAGATGCACCAGCAGGCCGCGCGCGAAGACGCACACGCTGATGTACGGGGCGCTGCTCCCGCGCGCGCCGGGGCGGAGCGTACGGGCGTACCAGTGGCCGTTGGCGTCTGTCTGGACGCGGCCCCAGCCGGTGAACTCGACGCCGTTGCGGCCGAGGAAACCGCCGGACGCCGGGTCGCGGCGCATCGAGCCGTCCACCTGGGGCAGTGTGCCCTCCGGGTCCGGGCCCCACAGCTCCACGAAGGCGTCCGGCAGCGGCGTGCCCTCGCCGTCCGTGATGTACCCGTGCACGGTGATCGTGTCCGGGTGCCCGGCGGGCGCGATGTCCTCACCGCCGGGGAAGGGCAGCGCATACCCGTAGAACGGGCCCACCGTGTGCGACGGGGTGGGCAGCACGTGCTCCGGGCTGCTTGTGTCGATCTTCGTCATGGCGGTCAGCGTCCCTCTTCCATCCAGGTGGCGTTCGGGCCGTCGAGCACGATGTCCCAGTGGTAGCCCAGCGAGAACTCCGGCACCGACAGGCTGTGGTCGTAGCTGGCGACCAGACGCTGCCGGGCGGCGTCGTCCGTCACGGACTGCAGGATCGGGTCGTACCCGAAGAGCGGGTCGTTCGGGAAGTACATCTGCGTCACCAGCCGCTGGGTGAACGCCGTACCGAAGACCGAGAAGTGGATGTGTGCCGGGCGCCAGGCATTGACGTGGTTGCGCCACGGGTAGGGGCCCGGCTGAATCGTGGTGAACCGGTAGCACCCGTCGGCGTCGGTGAGGGTGCGGCCCACGCCGGTGAAGTTGGGGTCCAGCGGGGCGTCGTGCTGCTCGCGCTGGTGGGCGTAGCGGCCGGCCGAGTTGGCCTGCCAGATCTCGATGAGCTGGCCGCGGATCGGCCGCCCGGTGCGGTCCAGCAGGCGGCCGGAGACGGTGATGCGCTCGCCGATGGGCTCGCCGGTGTGCTGGCGGGTCAGGTCGTTGTCGATCTCGGTGATGTCGCGCTCGCCGAAGGCGGGCGAGGCGAGCTCCACCAGCTCCGGGTCCTTGGCCACGTCGATCGCGACCAGCGGCTGCTTCGGGTGACGCAGCAGCGAGGAGCGGTACGGGGCGTAGTCCCGGCGCGGGTGGTGCTCGACGGGCCCGCCGTCGGCGACGCGCTTCGCGTAGGCGGCGTGCTCGGCCGCTATCTCCTGGTCGATGTCGTGCTGAGTGAGAGTCATGGGGGTCCCTGCGGGTTCTTAGGGGTCCTTGCACTGTGCCCGCCCTGGTCGCGTGGTCTGGCACCGCACCTCGCCGCGTTGCCGAAACGCCCAGGTAGCTCCGCTACCAGGGAGCTCCGGCGCCTTGCGATGCACGCCACCAGACCACGCGACCTGATCGGACGCTCATAGTGCAAGGACCCCTTAGCGTTCGAGGACGAGGGCGAGGCCCTGGCCCACACCGATGCAGAGGGCGGCGACGCCGGTGCCGGTGCCCTGGCGGGCGAGCTGGTGGGCGACCGTGCCGGTGAGGCGGGCGCCGGAGGCGCCGAGGGGGTGGCCGAGGGCGATGGCGCCGCCCTGGGGGTTGAGGATCGCCGGGTCGAACTCGGGCCACTCGGCGACACAGCCGAGCACCTGGGCGGCGAAGGCCTCGTTGAGCTCCAGGACCGACAGGTCGTCGAATCCCTTGCCCGCCTTGGCGAGCGCCCGGTTCACCGCGTCGACGGGGGCGAGGCCGAAGTAGTGCGGGTCGAGCGCGGAGACTCCGGTGGCGCCGACGCGGGCCAGGGGTTCGCGGCCGGTGGCCTTCAGCCCTTCCTCGTCCACGAGCAGCAGGGCGGCGGCGCCGTCGTTGAGCGGAGAGGCGTTGCCCGCGGTGACCGTGCCTCCGTCCGTGCGGAAGGACGGCTTGAGCTTGGCCATCGCCTCCAGTGACGCGTCCGGGCGTACGCACTCGTCGGCGGCGAAGACGACCGGGTCGCCCTTGCGCTGGGGAAGGGCCACGGGGGCGAGTTCGGCGTCGAAGAGGCCCTGGCGCTGGGCCTCGGCGGCCTTCTGGTGGCTGTGCAGGGCGAACTCGTCCTGCTGCTCGCGGGTGATCCTGTGCTTGTCGGCGATGAGTTCGGCGCTCTCACCGAGCGGGACGGTCCACTGCGGGTCCATTCTCGGGTTGACCATGCGCCAGCCGAGGGTGGTGGAGTACAGCTCGGTGTGGGCGGCCGGGAAGGGCTTGTCGTTCTTGGGCAGGACGTACGGCGCGCGGGTCATCGACTCCACACCACCGGCCACGGCGATGGAGGCGTCCCCGCACGCGATGGCGCGGGCCGCCTGGATCACCGCCTCCAGGCCGGACGCGCACAGCCGGTTGACGGTCACGCCGGGCACGGAGGTGGGCAGACCGGCGAGCAGGGCGGCCATGCGGGCGACGTTGCGGTTCTCCTCGCCGGCGCCGTTGGCGTTGCCCAGGTAGACGTCCTCGATCCGGGACGGGTCCAACGCGGGAGTACGGGCGAGCAGTTCGCGGATGACGTGGGCGGCGAGGTCGTCCGGGCGGACGGTGGCGAGACCGCCGTTGTAGCGGCCGATCGGCGTGCGGACGGCGTCGACGACGTAGACGTCCCTCATGACTGCGCCTCCTCGCTGACCCGCACCGTCGCGGCGGTCCTGGCGGTGACCTCCTCCGCGGTGACGCCCGGCGCGCACTCGGTCAGCACCAGCCCGCCGTCGGTCACGTCGAGCACGCCGAGATCGGTGATGACCCGGTTCACACACGACTTGCCCGTGAGCGGCAGCGTGCACGTGTCGAGGATTTTCGGGCTGCCGTCCTTGGCGGTGTGGGTCATCACGACGATGACGGTACGGGCGCCGTGCACCAGGTCCATCGCCCCGCCGATGCCCGTGACCAGCTTCCCCGGGACGGCCCAGTTGGCCAGGTCGCCCTTCTCCGACACCTGCATGGCGCCGAGTACGGCGACATCGATGTGCCCGCCGCGGATCATCCCGAAGGACAGTGCCGAGTCGAAGAAGGACGCGCCCGGCAGGACCGTGACGGTCTCCTTGCCCGCGTTGATCAGGTCCGGGTCGACCTGGTCCTCGGTCGGGTAGGGGCCGGTGCCGAGGATGCCGTTCTCCGACTCCAGCACCACCTCCACGCCGGGCGGGAGATGATTGGGGATCAGGGTCGGCAGGCCGATGCCCAGATTGACGTACTGCCCGTCCGTCAGCTCACGTGCGGCCCGCGCGGCCATCTCCTGGCGTGTCCAGGCCATCAGTTGCTCACCGTCCGCTGCTCGATCCGCTTGTCGGCGGTCTGCTCCGGGGTCAGGGCCACCACCCGCTGGACGAAGACGCCGGGCAGGTGCACGGCGTCCGGATCGACGTCGCCCGGCTCGACCAGCTCCTCCACCTCCGCGATCGTCACCCGACCCGCCATCGCCGCGAGGGGGTTGAAGTTGCGGGCGGACTTGTTGAAGACCAGGTTTCCGTGCCGGTCGCCCCTGGCGGCGCGGACGAGGGCGAAGTCGGTGCGGATGCCGCGCTCCAGCACGTACTCCGCGCCGTCGAACTCCCGTATCTCCTTGGGCGGTGAGGCGAGAGCGACCCCGCCCTGGCCGTCGTAGCGCCACGGCAGTCCGCCCTCGGCGACCTGCGTGCCCACTCCGGCCGGCGTGTAGAAGGCGGGGATACCGGCCCCGCCCGCCCGCAGTCGCTCGGCCAGCGTGCCCTGCGGGATCAGCTCCAGCTCCAGCTCCCCGGCCAGGTACTGGCGGGCGAACTCCTTGTTCGCGCCGATGTAGGAGCCGGTCACCCGGGCGATCCGCCCGGCCGCGAGCAGCACCGCCAGGCCGGACTCCATCGCGCCGCAGTTGTTCGACACCACCGACAGCCCGCTCACGCCGCGCTCGTAGAGCGCCTCGATCAGTACGTTCGGGACACCGCTCAGCCCGAAGCCGCCCACCGCGAGCGACGCGCCGTCGCCCACATCGGCCACCGCCTCCAGGGCCGTGGCGACCACCTTGTCCATTCCGAGAAGCCCCATCTCTCCCGAGCCCGCAATTGCTCAGCGCACTGAGTACCGCAGTGAAATTTTCTTCACGCTCCCACCGGGAAGGTACTACGGTCAAGACCTCGGACCATTGACGAGGACCTCGACGACAGCCAGGCACCGCAGAGGTATCGTTCAGTGCACTGACATGCATACGACCTCGGGAGGCGGACATGGCGGCGGTGGATCTCACCAACCACCCCGGGCATCTCGCCCGGCGGCTCCAGCAGGCGCACTACCTGCTGTGGAACGCGATGGTGTCCGAGGAGATCACCTCACCGCAGTTCGCCGTGCTCAACGCGCTCGCCGACGAGCCGGGGCTGGACCAGCGCACGGTGGGGGAGCGGGTGGGGCTCGACCGGTCCACCGTCGCCGAGGTGATCAGTCGGCTCGGCCGCCGGGGACTGCTGCACAAGGTCCGCGACCCGCGTGACGGCCGCCGCTTCCTGCTGCGCCTGACCCAGGACGGGGTGCGCACCCATCGCAAGCTGGCGCTGCGCACCGCCCGGATGAACCAGGTGTTCCTCGCGCCGCTGTCCGCCGCGGAGCAGACACAGTTCCTGGACCTCGTCCGGCGGGTCGCGGACGCGGCGGAGGGGCTCCGCACCCCGGGCACCCCGGTGGAGCCCCTCGTGGGCCGGACCTGACTCCAGCCCTCAGCCCCGGCTCGCGGCCCTGGCGAGCACCACCCACACCTGGCCGCCGGCGAAGTTCACCGGCTCGCCGTCCACCGTGGTGAACCGGGTGCCGTCGCCCGGCTCCGGGCGCTTCCAGAGCGCTTCGTACGTCCTTCCGTCGCGCAGCACCTGCGCGGTCCCCGAGCCGGTGGTCTCGGTGTACGGCGTGTTGCTGCCCCGGGAGTCGAAGTAGTCGGACTGGCGCATCCGCACGTACTGCACGACGACCGTCGCGGGCGCCACCGGCTGCCCGTCGGTCGTGACGGCGGCCGTGCCGTCCATCGCGACCCGGTAGCGGTCCCGGCTCTCGTCCCAGGTGAAGGTGAAGCGGGCCGCCGGGTAGCGGACGGTCCGGGTGGTCTCCGTCCTGCCCCCGTCGGGGGCCTCGCCATAGGTGAAGCCGGTGGTGAGGGCGGCCTTGCCGGGGGCGGAGGGCGCGAGGTGGTGCGGGCGCAGGTAGAGGTTGTGCGGGGCGGCCTTGGCGCTGTCGCGGTAGTAGGCGCCGGGGGTCCGGCCCGGCGGCTCGGCGCGCAGCGGGGCTCCGTCGATCAGCGGCAGCAGCTTGGTCTGGGCGCCGGAGAAGGCGAGGGTGGGGTGGTCGAACTGACGCAACAGCTCCAGATCCGTCTCACGGGCACTGCGCACGGGCCCGACGGCCTTCGGCAACGCGCTCGCGTACACCGCGAGCAGTCGGCTCAGGCCGCCCTCGACCTGCTCGACGTAGACGATGTCCGCCGCGCCGAGGCCGGTGTGGGGCCGGGCCCGGGGCGCGTTGTCGATCTTCACGGCGAGCACCGAGGCCGCGCGCTCCGCACCCCGGGTCGGCGACGGTGTCGGCTTCGGCTCGGACGCCCGCCCGTCGTCGTCCGGCGCGCCCCCGGCCGTACAGCCCGCCGTCAGCGAGCCCGCCGCCACGACGCCCCACACCACCGCCGCCACGGTGAAATCCCGCGCGCGCGTTCTTCGACCCGTGTCCTTGCCCACCGCTGCCACCCCGACCAGTCCCGTGCCCTCGATTGTGCGCTTATCTGCTCATTGCTGGCCATACCCGAGTGATCCGGCTCCTGCCTCCGAATCCACCGATCGCACCCGCCGAGTAGCCCTGTCGGCCGAGCGGCTCGCCGGGCGCATAACGGCGGGTGGGGGCGGAGAACACCGCTGTTCAGCGGCGGCCGGACCGGACGACCGGCCCGATCGGCCTGCTGCTCGGCGTCCCCGCCGGTTCGGCCGCCCCAGTGGCTCGGCCCAGCGGCCCGGCCGGTGTCTCATGGCTGGGCGAGGTCCGCGATCGCCACGGGTTCAGCGGCGGCCGGACCGGGCGACCGGCTGGAACGGCCTGCTGCCTCGGCCATCCCGCTGGTTGGGCCGTCGCGCCGGTTCGGTCGCCCGCTGGATCGACCTGGCGGTACGCTCGGCCGGCCCGCCGCTCGGCCCGGCTCCGGCCTGGCTCAGTGCCCATCTCGACCGCCGCCGCCCACGGTTCGGCGCAGCCCCCCTCGGGTACCCGGGGCGCACCGCAGTACCGGCAGGCGTGGTGTGCGACGGAGGGAGTGCGGGCGATGAGGGCTGTGACGTGGCAGGGGAAGCGGGACGTGCGGGTGGAGCACGTGCCCGATCCGCGGATCGAGGAGCCGACCGACGCCGTCATCCGCATCACCTCGACCGGGCTGTGCGGTTCCGATCTGCATCTGTACGAGGTGCTCACCCCGTTCATGACGCCGGGCGACATCCTCGGTCACGAGGCCATGGGCATCGTGGAGGAGGTCGGACCCGGCGTACCGGACCTGGCGGTGGGCGACCGCGTCGTCGTGCCGTTCCAGATCGCGTGCGGCAACTGCTGGATGTGCCTCAACTCGCTGCCCACCCAGTGCGAGACGACCCAGGTCACCGGTGAGGGCATGGGCGCCGCCCTGTTCGGCTACACCCGTCTGTACGGTGCCGTACCGGGCGGCCAGGCCGAATATCTGCGCGTCCCGCAGGCCCAGTACGGCCCCATCAAGGTGCCCGAGGGCCCGCCCGACGACCGGTTCCTGTATCTGTCCGACGTCCTGCCCACCGCCTGGCAGGCGGTCGCGTACGCGGACGTCCCCCAGGGCGGCTCCATCGCCGTCCTCGGGCTGGGCCCGATCGGCGACATGGCCTGCCGGGTCGCCCAGGTCCGCGGCGCCGGACGGGTGTTCGGGGTCGACCTGGTCACCGAACGGCTGCGCCGGGCCCAGGTGCGCGGCGTGGAGACGTACGACCTGCGGGAATTCGACCACGAGAAGGAGCTCGTCGCCGCGATCCGCGACGAGACCGACGGCCGCGGCCCCGACGCCGTGATCGACGCGGTCGGCACCGAGGCGCACGGCAGCCACGCGGCCCGCCTCGTCCAGCAGGCCGCCGGCATGCTGCCCCGCAAGATCGGCGGCCCCGTCGCCGATCGCTTCAGCGTCGACCGGCTCGCCGCCCTGCACACCGCCATCGAGCTGGTCCGCCGCGGCGGCACCCTCTCACTCGTCGGCGTCTACGGCGGCACCGCCGACCCGCTGCCGATGCTCACCATGTTCGACAAGCAACTCCAGATCCGCATGGGCCAGGCCAACGTCCGCCGCTGGACCGACGAGATCCTGCCCTACCTGACCGACGAGGACCCGCTCGGCGTCGACGACTTCGCCACCCACCGGCTGCGGCTGGACGAGGCTCCCGAGGCGTACGAGATGTTCCAGCGCAAGCGGGACGGCGCCGTGAAGATCCTGATGCAGCCCTGACTCACGCACTCACGCCTGCGGCGCGAAGATCTCCGCGAGGTCGTACCGCACCGGCTCCTCCAACTGCGCGTACGTGCAGCTCTCCGGCGTCCGGTCCGGCCGCCAGCGGCGGAAGCGGGCCGTGTGCCGGAACCGCAGGCCGTTCTCCATGTGGTCGTACGCCACCTCGCACACCCGCTCCGGCCGAAGCGGCACCCACGACAGGTCCTTCTTGCCGGACCAGCGGCTCGGCGCCCCGGGCAGCCGGGCCGTCTCGTGCGCCGCCTCCTCCGCCCAGGCCGCCCACGGATGCCCCGCCACGTCGTCCATGCGCAACGGCTCCAGCTCCTCCACCAGCTCGGCGCGCCGTGCCATGGAGAAGGCGGCGGACACGCCGACGTGCTGCAGGGCGCCACCGTCGTCGTACAGACCGAGCAGCAGCGAGCCGACCACGGGCCCGCTCTTGTGCAGCCGGTAGCCCGCCACCACGACGTCCGCCGTGCGCTCGTGCTTGACCTTGAACATCGCCCGCTCGTCCTGGAGATAGCGCAGCGTGAGCGGCTTGGCGATCACGCCGTCCAGCCCGGCCCCCTCGTACTGCTCGAACCACTCCCGCGCCACGTCGATGTCGGTCGTCGCCGGTGCCACATGCACCGGCGCCGTCACCCCGGACAACGCCATGACCAGCAGCGCACGGCGATCGGCGAGCGGCACGTCCAGCAGCGACTGGTGGGCCAGCGCCAGCAGGTCGAAGGCGACGAACGAGGACGGCGTCTTCTCCGCCAGCATCCGCACCCGCGAGTCGGCCGGGTGGATCCGCTCGGTGAGCGCGTCGAAGTCCAGCCGCCCCTCCCGCGCGATCACGATCTCCCCGTCCAGCACACAGCGCCCCGGCAACCGCTCCTTCAGCGCCGCCACCAGCTCCGGGAAGTACCTGGTCAGCGGCTTGGTGGTACGGCTGCCGAGTTCCACCTCGTCGCCGTCGCGGAACACGATCGCCCGGAAGCCGTCCCACTTCGCCTCGTAGTGCATGCCCGGCGGGATCTTCGCCACGGACTTGGCGAGCATCGGTTTGACAGGCGGCATCACCGGCAGGTCCATGCTTCGACTCTAGGCGGACTCCGGATGCGGCGCCGCGTCGGCCGAGACTACCGTGGCTCGCATGGGTGACGCGGTGGAACTGGAAGCGGGCGGCCGGACCGTACGGCTGTCCAGTCCCGGCAAGGTGTTCTTCCCCGAGCGCGGCTTCACCAAGCTGGACCTCGCCCGGTACTACATCGCCGTCGGCCCCGGCATCCTGCGCGCCCTGCACAACCGGCCCACCACCCTGGAGCGCTACCCGGACGGCGTCACCGGCGAGTCCTTCTTCCAGAAGCGGGCCCCCAAGAACATGCCCGACTGGATCCCCACCGCCCACATCACCTTCCCCAGCGGCCGCAGCGCCGACGAGATGTGCCCCACCGAGGAGGCCGCGGTGCTGTGGGCCGCCCAGTACGGCACGCTCACCTTCCACCCGTGGCCGGTGCGCCGCGACGACGTCGACAGCCCCGACGAACTGCGCATCGACCTCGACCCGCAGCCCGGCACCGACTACGAGGACGCCGTCCGCGCCGCCCACGAACTGCGCGCCGTACTCGACGAGTTCGGCGGCCTGCGCGGCTTCCCCAAGACCTCCGGAGGCCGTGGCCTGCACGTCTTCGTGCCCATCGAGGCATGCTGGACCTTCACCCAGGTCCGCCGCGCCGCCATCGCCGTGGGCCGGGAGATGGAACGCCGGATGCCCGAGTACGTCACGATCAAGTGGTGGAAGGAGGAGCGGGGCGAGAAGATCTTCCTCGACTACAACCAGACGGCGCGGGACCGCACGATCGCCTCCGCCTACTCCGTACGCCCCCGCCCGCACGCCCCCGTCTCGGCGCCCCTGCGCTGGGAGGAGGTCGGTGTGGCCCACCCCCGGGACTTCGACCTCGCGACCATGCCCGCGCGCTTCGCCGAACTCGGCGATGTGCACGCGGACATGGACGACCACCGTTACTCGCTGGACGCGCTGCTGGAGCTGGCCAACAAGGACGAGCGCGACCACGGGCTCGGCGATCTGCCGTACCCGCCCGAGTACCCCAAGATGCCGGGGGAGCCCAAGCGGGTACAGCCGAGCCGCGCGAAGAAACCCGGGCCCACAACTTCCTGAGCCCTGCAACTCCCTGATCTCCACGCCTTCCTGACCTCTACAGCTCCTTGATCCGGATGTCCCGGTACGAGATCACATCCGTCGTGCCGTGCACCTGGAGCCCGATGTAGCCGGAGGCGAACCGCCGCCCGTCCGTGCCCGGGTCGTCCGAGCGGGGCGGGTGGAAGTCCTGGCCGCCGATGTTGTCGAACTCGTTGATCAGCACGCCGTTGCGGTAGACCGAGTAGTGCTGGTCCACCACGCGGATCTCGTAGTCGTTCCACGTGCCCTTCTGCGTGACTCCCGCACCCGCGAGCCCCACCCGGTCGAAGCCGTAGACCGACCCCGTCTTGTACATGTCGCCGTCGGGCCGGTCGAGCACCTGCACCTCGTGCCCGTACTTGATGGCGACCCACTCCGGCCGGGACTCCTCCGGGTGGTCATGGACGTACGGGAACCGCACGAACACCCCGGAGTTGGCGTTGCCGGTGCCCGGAGCGTCGTCGCGCCACTGGAGCTTCAGCGAGAAGTCGCCGTACTTGCGCTGCGGGAACCACAGCATGCCGAGCCCCGGCTCGGTGGTGCCGCTGGTCATCGTCCCGTCGGCGTTCAGCGCGAAGGAACCGCCGCCCACGTGCTGCCACTTGGCGAAGGAGCCCTCGGTGCCGTCGAACAGCGAGCGGTAGCCCTCCGTCTGACCGGGCTTGCCGATGCCGGACTGGCGGGCGGCCTTGGTGATGGCCCGGTACTCGCGCCGGTCGATCACGCCCTCGGTACGGAGCCTGTCCAGGACCGTCTTCACGTGCTTCAGGAACAGCGCGTGCGACGTCCACTCCTTCTCGTCCTCGATCAGCTCGTTGATCCGGCACCGGTTGTCGGTGAGCCGGTTCGGCACGCCCGAGTCGACCGTGCCGACGATCACCGTCAACCGCTCGTCGTACTCGGGGCAGGGCGGCGCGGGCACGCCGCCCGCCACCACCGTGAAGCTCACGGTCTGCGCCGCGGAGGTGTTGCCCGCCCGGTCCGTCGCCCGGTACGCCACGGTGTGCGCGCCCGCCCGGTCGACGATCACGGGCCCGGTGTACGTGAGATAGGGCCCGCCGTCGAGCGAGTACTCGATGCTCGCGACCTCTCCCTCGTCGGTCGCACGGACGGTCACCTTGGCGCTCGCCACATAGGCCCCGTCGGAGTTCCGCGTGCCCTCGACGGTCACCCCCGTCACCGGCGGGGTCGTGTCCTGCGGCGGCGCGGCGACCACCGTGAACTCGACGCTCTTCTCCGCCGTCACGTTCCCCGCCTTGTCGGTGGCCCGGTAACGGACGGTGTGGGTGCCCACCTGATGCACCATCACCGGCTGGATGTACGGCTGCCAGGCCCCGGACGCGCCGACGGCGTACTCGATCGTGTTGACCCCGGACCCGGTGTCGGACGCGGTGACGGTGACCGTCGCCATGTCGACATACGTGCCGTCGGGATTCCGCTCACCGCTCACCGTGGCCGACGTCTCCGGCGGCGTCGTGTCGTCCGTCGGCGGGGCCACCACCGTGAACTCGGCGCTCTTCTCGGCGGAGACGTTGCCCGCCTTGTCGAACGCCCGATAGCGGACCTTGTGACTGCCGACCTGGTCGACGACCACCGGGGTGGTGTACGGCTGCCAGGCGCCGGCGTCCCCGATGGCGTACTCGATCCGGTCGACACCGGAGCCGCCGGTGTCGTCGGTCGCGTGCAGCGTCACGCTCGCCGAGCCGACGTACTGGCCCTGCTGGTTCTGCGTGCCGCTGACATGCGCCGACGTCTCCGGCGCGGTCGTGTCCTCGCCGCCGCCCTCGGTCACCGTCAGGATGCCCTGCATCTGGCCGTGGCCGGGGATCGTGCAGTGGTAGAAGTACCGGCCCGGCGTGAGCGTGACCTCGGCGGTGTGGCGACCGCCCTGGTCGTCGCCCGGATTGGCCAGGATGTTGAGCTGGACGTCGCTGTTGAACTCCGGGTCGCTGGTGACGAACGTCAGCGTGTGCGGCATGCCGGTGGTGTTGCCGGTGGCCACGCTGTTCTCGAAGACGATCGTCGCCGGACCGGCCACCGCCGTCGTCGGCGCGGAGAGGTACTTGTCGATGTCGTTGCCCGCCGTCCAGGTGAGGACCTGGGCGGCTGCCCGGCCGGACTTCTCCGGCTGGCCGGTTGCCGTCGTGGCCTGGAGGCCGAGCACCATCAGGAGCGCGGCCAGCAGGGCCGCCCACACTCTTCGTTGGCCTGTCACCGCTGTGCCCCCCTCGCCAGCTGGTCGGCGGCCGGCGTCGGACCGCCGCCCTGGTATGTCACGCGCCACAGCGCGGACTTGGCGTCCGAGGTGAAGAAGCCGCGCCCGTAGTCGAGGACGTACAGCGCGCCGTCCGCACCGAACTTCCAGTCCATGAGGTTCTTGATGCCGTCGTTGCCGACCGGCACGATCTTCTTCAGCGACTCCGAGTGCACCGGCAGCCCGCCGTCACCCAGGGTCTTCGGATCCATGAGGACGGCGTTGCGCGGCTGGTCGGCGTCGTAGAAGTCGCCCACGAACCACTTGCCGTCCCAGTACGCGGGCCACTTGATGTCACTGGTGGCCGACACGTCGTCGTACCGGTACACCGGCCCGTTCATCGCGGCCTGCCCGCCGCCCTTCAGCCACGGCAGCCGGTAGGTGGCCTCCTCCTGCTGGTAGGAGGGGACGCCGTTCGCGTCACGCGGGAAGTCCGGCCCCCCGCCCTGGGGCGAGTACCAGATGTTGTTGCCGGTGACCGGCGGAAGGTTGACCAGGCCGTCGTTGTTCGGGGACTCGTTCTTCGGGTGGTCGCAGTCGTACCAGCCGAGCGGCTTCGACGGATCCGGCAGATTGCGGTCCCGGTAGGGCTGCTTGTTGCCCATGCAGTACGGCCAGCCCCGGTTGCTCGCCTCGGTGATGGCGGCGAAGGTGTCGTACTTGGCGGGGCCCCAGGTCGTCGACGGCTGCCCGGCGTCCGGACCGACCCAGCCCGCGTACAGGATGTCCGTCTTCTGGTCGACGAAGATACGGGCCGGGTTCCTGACCCCCATCACATAGATCTCGCCGCGCGTCTTCCCGCCGCCCTCGTCGGTCTCCTCGCCGGTGAAGAGGTTGCCCTCGGGGATGGTGTAGGTCCCGTCGGGTTCCGGGTGGATGCGCAGGATCTTGCCGTTGAGGTTGTTGGTGTTCCCGGCGGTGCGGCGCGCGTCGGCGAAGGAGACGCCCTTGTAGTTCGGCTCCGGGTTGTTGCCCGAGTAACCGTCGCTGAAGCGGCTGGAGTTGTTGTCACCGGTCGCGATGTACAGGTTGCCCTGGGAGTCCCAGGCCATCCCGCCGCCCGCGTGACAGCAACTGTGGATCTGCACCGGCCACTTGAGCAGCACCTTCTCGCTGCTCAGGTCGAGCTTGTCGGTGGCCGGGTCGAGGGTGAAGCGGGAGACGCGCCGCTCGGCCATCCGGGTGTCCCGGTTGATCTGCGCGTGCGGGGTGTAGTGCAGATACACCCACCCGTTCTGCTCGAACCGCGGGTCCAGCTCGATGCCGAGCAGGCCCTCCTCGACCTTGACCAGCTCGTCGCCGCCGCCCTTGTTGCCGAAGACGGTGAGCGCGCCGGCCAGGGTGACCCGCTTGGTCTTCGGGTCGTAGACGTGGATCTCGCCCTTGCCCTTGCCGATGTCCGGGTTGTTCCAGTCGGTGATCACCGGCCGGGAGGAGTCGGCACCGCCGCGGCCGATGTAGAGGACGCGGCCGTCGGGGGCGGTGACCAGGCCGTGGGGTTCGCCGATCTGGTCGTTCTGCCCGGGCTGGTTGGGCTTGGTCAGCCGCTCGGCCCGGTAGTTGCCGTTGATCGTCGCCTTGCAGTCGGCCTGGACGAGCCGGGTGGTCCACAGCAGGGCGCCGCGCAGATGGGTGCGGAAGTCGGTCTCGTCGTACGACGACACCGTGCCGCCCATGCCGGTGTAGAAGGAGCGGCCGCCGTCGTAGTCGCGGCACCAGCTGATCGGGTGGTCCCAGCCGTTGGCGCTCGCGCCGGGCTGGTACGTCGACTCGCGCACCCGGGCCACCGTGTGCACCTCGCCGGACGGGTTCTTCACCCAGTTCGGCCACTGGTCGGGGCGCTTCCACTGGACCGGCAGGTCCTTGGTGGCCGGATGCCGCCGGTCGCCGACCTCGACGGTCGCCCGCTGGACGGCCGTCGGGCTGTTCGGCGCCGGGCGGGCGCCGACAAGGCCGGTGAACCAGTCGGAGTACGGCTCCGCGCGGGCCGCGTCATGGATGCCGACGAAACCGCCGCCCGCCTCCATGTAGGCCTCCAGGCCCGCCTCCTGCTCCGGCTCCAGGACATCGCCGCCGCCGGTCAGGAACACGATCGCGTTGTAACGGCCCAGCCTGGTCCCGTTGGTGAAGACCGAGGCGTCGTCCGTGGCCTCGACCTTGAAGCGCTGCTTCGCGGGGCCGGACAGGCCGATCTGTTCGATCGCCTCGATTCCGGCGTTCACCACCGGCGACTCGTCGCCGGGCGCCGCCGACCCGTAGAAGATCAGTACGCGGACCTTCGCGCCGCCGGGCGGCGACTTGACGGACATCGTTGTCAGGGAGGGTTCCGGGGCCGGGAGCGCGCCCGCGGCGGGGCCGGAGAGCAGGCCCGCGGTGACGAATCCGGCCGTCAAGACGGCCGTCCAGGCCCGCTTTGAGGCTCTTTTCCGGCTCAACTCCCTTGAGGCCAAGGATATTTGATGCGATGTGGACCGCATGTGGTCATCCACCCCTCGTCGGTCACAGCAACAGCGCCTAGGAAGCTAGACCTCTTTGCCTCGCCCGCCAATAGGTATGACCGCGATGGCACGAACTTTGTCCTGGGTGTGGATAAACGCCGCCTGCCTCGCTACCGTCTCGAATCCCGTACCGGAGTGGGGAGTTCGGCATGGACAGACGTGGGTTCAACCGGCGGGTCCTCCTGGGCGGCGCCACCGTCGCGACATCGTTGTCCCTGGCGTCCGAGGCGACCGGCGCCGGGGAGAGGGCGCGCAGCGGCGTGGCCGCGCGGACGGCCCCGGCCGGGGGTGCGGTCAGGCACGTCAAGCTCTACGCCGAGAAGCTCACCGACGGGCAGCTGGGCTACGGCTTCGAGAAGGGCAGGGCGACCATCCCGGGTCCGCTGATCGAGCTCAACGAGGGCGACACGCTGCACATCGAGTTCGAGAACACCACGGACGTGGCGGTGAGCCTGCACGTGCACGGCCTGGACTACGAGATCACCAGCGACGGCACCAAGCTGAACAAGAGCCACGTGGAGCCGGGCGCCACCCGCACCTACACCTGGCGCACCCATGCCCCCGGCCGCCGCAAGGACGGCACCTGGCGGGCGGGCAGCGCGGGCTACTGGCACTACCACGACCACGTGGTGGGCACGGAACACGGCACCGGCGGAGTCAGGAAGGGCCTGTACGGCCCGGTGATCGTCCGCAGGAAGGGCGACGTCCTGCCGGACCGCACCCACACGATCGTCTTCAACGACCTGCTGATCAACAACAGGCCACCGCACACCGGCCCCGACTTCGAGGCCACGGTGGGCGATCGCGTCGAGTTCGTCGTGATCACCCACGGCGAGTACTACCACACCTTCCACATGCACGGTCACCGCTGGGCCGACAACCGCACCAGCATGCTGACCGGTCCCGACGACCCCAGCCAGGTCATCGACAACAAGATCACGGGCCCCGCCGACTCCTTCGGCTTCCAGGTGATCGCGGGGGAGGGGGTCGGCGCCGGGGCGTGGATGTACCACTGCCATGTGCAGAGCCATTCGGACATGGGGATGGTGGGGCTCTTCCTGGTGAAGAAGCCGGACGGGACCATTCCGGGCTATGAGCCGCATGAGCCCCATGAGCCGCATCGGGCCGACGGCGCTCAGGGCGCGGAGGGGGCAGGCGGGGCTCACCGGCACTGAATGGGGCGCCGACCCGGCGAGAGCGCTCTCTCCAACCGCCTGGCCTGCCGTTACCCTGATCGGCAGTCGCCGGTGAGGAGTCCCGAAGTGTCCGAGGCAGTGTCGCGTCCCACGTTGGAGGCCGTGGCCGCCCGGGCCGGGGTGTCGCGCGCGACCGTCTCGCGGGTGGTCAACGGCGGGGACGGGGTGCGTGAGCCGCTGGTCGAGCGGGTCCGGCGGGCGGTCGAGGAACTCGGCTACGTCCCCAACCAGGCTGCCCGCAGTCTGGTGACCAAGCGGCACGACGCCGTCGCCGTCGTCATCGCCGAGCCGGAGACCCGCGTCTTCGCCGACCCCTTCTTCGCGCTCCAACTGCGCGGCATCAGCAAGGAGCTGACCGCCCACGACAACCAACTCGTGCTGCTGCTCACCGAAGACCGCGACGACCACGCCCGCGTCGGCCGCTATCTCGCCGGCGGACACGTCGACGGCGCGCTGGTGTTCTCCCTGCACCTCGACGACGCCCTGCCCGGACTGATCCAGGGCGCCGGCGTCCCGACCGTGTTCGGCGGGCGGCCCGGCTGGAGCGACGGCAGCCTCTCCCAAGCTCCCGGCTCCACTCCAGCAGGGGCGAGCCCCACCGCGGTGTACGTCGACAGCGACAACCGGGGCGGTGCCCGCGAGGCCGTACGCCATCTCGTCGGCCTGGGCCGCAGCCGCATCGCGCACATCGCCGGGGCCCTCGACCAGACGTCCGCGGTGGACCGGCTCGACGGCTTCCGGGACGTCGTGGCCGACGCCGACCCGCGGCTGATCGTCGAGGGCGACTTCACCCCGGCCGGGGGCGAGCGGGCGATGCGCGAACTCCTCGACCGCTGCCCCGACCTGGACGCCGTGTTCGCCGCCAACGACCTCATGGCCTCGGGCGCCCTGCGCGTACTGCGGGAACGCGGGCGGCGGGTGCCCGACGACGTCGCCGTGGTCGGCTTCGACGACATGCTGCCCATCGCCGAGCAGACCGACCCGCCGCTCACCACGATCCGCCAGGACATCGAGCAGATGGGCCGCCTGATGGCCCGCCTGCTGCTCCGCCGCCTGCGCCGGGGCCCCGGCGAGGCCGGGGCAGAGGCGGCGACCGGCGTCGTCCTGTCGACGACCCTCGTACGCCGCGCCTCTGCCTAGGCTCCTGGTCCGGCGGAACACGGGACGGGAACCCGTGACCCGTGACCCGTGACCCGTGACCCGCGACCCGCGATCTGCGGTCAGTCGGCCGCGGCCTCGATGAGAGAGAAGGGTGCGGCCTCCGTGAGCGGGGTGACCGATATGAGGGACAGGCCCGCGCGGTGGCACACGTCCTCGAAGTCCTCGCGGGTGCGCTCCCTGCCGCCCACGTTCACCAGCATGTTGAGGTCGCTCAGATAGGTGATTCCGCCATCGGCGGCATGGGCTTCCGCGTCGCTGTCGACGACCTCGGGCAGCACCGGCTCCACGATCAGGACACGGCCGCCGGGCGGCAGCACCTCGCGGCAGTGGCTCAGGATCGTGACCACCTGTGCGTCCGCCCAGTCGTGCAGGACACTCTTCATCAGGTAGAGGTCCGAGCCCTTGGGAACCGAGCGGAAGAAGTCCCCGGCGATCAGAGAACAGCGTTCCGTGAGCCCGTGCCGCTCCAGCGTCCTCGGCGCCTGGGCCAGGCCCTCCTTGGTGTCGTAGAGGACACCGGTGAGACCCGGATGTGCGGCGAGTACGCCGGCCAGGAGGGTTCCGTCCCCACCACCGACGTCCGTGACCCTGGAGAACCGGCCGAAGTCGAAGGCGTACGGCAGCACGGCGGCGGTCTCCCCGGTGGCCTGGCTCATTGCCGCGTTGAACTGCGCGGACAGGTCCGGGTCCTGGGCGAGGTGGCTGAAGAAGTCCGTGCCGAAGACGGCGTCGAACGCGATGTCGCCGGTGCGGACGCTGCCGTCCAGATGCTCCCAGGCGCGTATCAGCACCGGCTCGGTGAACACCCGCACGAACGACGTGAGCGAGTCGGGGCGCCGGGGGTCGAGGAGAGCGCCCGCGGGGGTCACCGAGAAGGAGCCGGGTGTGTGTTCCTCCAGCAGGCCGAGGCCGGTCAGGGCGCGCAGCAGCCGGAGCATGGGATGGGTTTCGGTTCCGGCGTCGGCGGCCACGTCGCCGGCCCGGCGTTGTTGGTCGCCGATCAGCTCAACGACCCTCAACCGGACTGCCGCACGCAGGGTCTGCGCGGCCATGCTGCCGAAGGCGAGCCGGACGATCAGGCCGCGCTCCGCCATGCCCGCTGCTCGGACATCGGTGTTCGCCACAGTGTCTTCCTTCCTTCGTTCGTCCGGTACGTACGCGAACCGGTGTGCACGGCCGCGTGAGGGGCCGGTCTCTTCGGTGCGTGAAAGGGCTAGCCCGCGGACGTCGCCCTCCCGGCCAGGGCGCCCGGCGTGCACCCGGCGAAGGCCAGCACGTCGCGGTGGAGATGGGCCTGGTCGACGTATCCGCACGCCAGGGCGGTGCCGGCGGCGTTCTCGCCCGCGCAGAGCGCTCGGGCGGCGTGGTCGAAGCGCACCAGCATGGCGGCGCGCTTGGGCGTGAGGCCGACCTGGGCACGGAACCTGGACCACAGCCGCTTGCGGCTCCATCCGCAGGACGCGGCGAGGTCGTCGACCCGTACCCGGCCTCGACGCGCCACGATGTGGTCCCAGACGGCGGCGACCTCCGGCGTCATCGACGGTGCCCGTGCGGCTCGCCTCGTGAGGTGGTCGTCCATCAGCGTGAGGCGTTCCTGCCACGTCGTGGTGTCGGCCAGTTGCTCGCGCAGGCGTCGCTCGTGCCGCCCCCACAGGTCCTCGAGACTGGTGACGGACCCGTCCAGTTCGCGCGGGGAGACGCCCAGCAGCGCATAGGCGGCCCGGGGCGACAAGCGCATCTCGATGCACTCGACGTGCTCGCCGCGGACGCGGGCCGGACCGGGCGACAACGGGGCCACGAGGCTTCCCAAGGGCCGGTGCCCAGCGGTGCCCTCGACGGTGAACGGGTCCTCCCCGAGCCCGATGACGACGATCACGGCAGGCTGAGGGAGCACCTGCATGTCCAGCCCGGCAGCGACACGGTCGCGGAATCCGGCCATCCGGACACCGTCGAGGGACGTGCCACCGAGGGGATGGGTGACTTCCCAGCCGTTCTCGGTATCGCGGTGCGTGGGGGCGGAACCCACTTCGTACCTGCGCATGCCTTCAGCGTCGCCGACTTCGGTGGTCCTGTCTTGGACGAATGTTCCGTGCACACGACCACCCGGGTCTCACCGGCAGCGGCGGGCGGCCGCGTGTCCGAGTCGCCTGATCCGACGCGCCCTGGAGCCCGGAGCCGGTCCGGCGGCCCCAGGCATGCCGGGTTCAGCGACAGCCCCCGGGTCGTGGGCGACGGCGGGTTCGGCGGACATGCCAGGTCGTGGGCGACGGCGGGTTCGGCGGACATGCCGGGTCGTGGGCGACGGCGGATTCGACGGACACGCCGGGCCCTCGCCGAGCCGGGCTCAGCGGACACGCCGGGCCCTCGCCGAGCCGGGCTCGGCAGGACCCGGCGCTGGCCGCCGACCCCAGGCTCAGCAGGACCCACGGCCCACCTCGCCGACGCCGGGCTCAGCCCTGCGGCTGTGCGCTCGTGATCACCGCGAAGCGGGCGCCGAACGGGTCGGCCAGCTTGGCGATGCGGCCCACGTCCGGCACGTCCATGGCCTCCATCCGGACCGTCCCGCCCAGCTCCCGCGCCTTGCTCACCGCAGCGTCCGTGTCGGTGACCTCGAAGTACGGCAGCCAGTAGGCGGCATCCTCCGAGGGATCCTCGTCCAGCGGGACCAGGCCGCCGAACATGGCGTCCTCACCCTCCCCGGCCGGGTTGACGCAGGTGTACGAGCCGCCCGGGAAGTCGACCGACGACGTCTCCCAGCCGAGCAGTGCGTTGTAGTAGCCGGCGGCCGACGCGATGTCCGGCGTGTACAGCTCCAGCCAGCACAGCGTGCCGGGATCGTTCATCACGTCCACGCCCTTGTTCAGCCCCGGCTGCCAGATGCCGAACGGCACGCCCTGCTGGTCGGCCAGGATCGCCATGTGGCCCTGACCCATCACGTCCATGGGCTCCACGAGCACCCGCCCGTGCGCCTGCTCGGCCGTCTTCGCCGTGGCCTGCGCGTCCGGGCTCTGGAAGTACACCGTCCAGGACGGCGGGCCCTGCTCACCGGTGGTCTGCATCCCCCCGGCGACGGTCCTGCCGTCCAACTGGAAGAAGCCGTAGCCGCCGGCCTCGGGTCCCGCCGACCGGAACTGCCAGCCGAAGAGACCGCCGTAGAAGTGGATGGCGCCGTCGATGTCGGAGGTGCCGAGATCGATCCAGTTCGGAGCGCCGTTGACGAAACGGGTGGTGAGCATCTTTGCCTCCCGGATGGGCCCGTTGCCTGCAGTGCCGAGTCTTGCATCGCCCACTGACAATCGCGTGCCGACCGGGCCCGGACAGTCACCGTCAGTGACAGCCGGGCGCCCTTCTTGTTCCCACCGCTCCCGCGCGCCGCCGTGCGCCCCGCCCCGCCGCGCGGGCATCATCGGGGCGGCCGGGGGCCCTGGACCGAAGCGTTGAGCGGGCGTTGATCGAACGTTTTTCACGCTTCGGCACGCTCTGGGGCATGCACTTCGAAACCATCACCCCCGCGGACACCGCCTGGCAGGCCCAGGCGCTGTGCGCACAGACCGGGGCCGACTTCTTCTTTCCCGAGCCGGGCAGCTCGGTGCGTGAGGCGAAGCGCATCTGCGGCCTGTGCGAGATGCGCACCGCCTGCCTCGACTACGCCCTGGCGAACGACGAACGCTTCGGCGTCTGGGGCGGCCTGTCCGAGAAGGAACGGCTCCAGCTGCGCCGTACCTCCTACTGATCAGCGGATCATCCGTACGGCCGCCGCCCGGTGCAACTCGCCGAGCTGGGCGTCCACCTGTGCGCCGTCGACACCGGCGGGATCACCGGCGAGTACCCGGCGCCGAGGAGGCCCCGCCCGTCGCCGACAACCGCGTCGACCTGGCCACTGCCGACACCATCGCGCAGAGCCTCGCTGGCGCCGAGCACCGCCTGGTCGGGGCCGCAGCGCAGACGCCGTAGGTCAGACCGCCCCCCGCGCCGCCATCCGCGCCTTGCGTGCCGCCAGCTTCTCGTCGAACTTCAGGGCCTCCGCGTCCAGCCCGTTCATGAACAGCCCGAGTTCCTCCTGGGCCTTGAGGCCCTCGGGGCCGAGGCCGTCGATCTCCAGGACCTTCAAAAAGCGCAGCACGGGCTGGAGCACGTCGTCGTGGTGGATGCGCAGGTTGTAGACCTCGCCGATGGCCATCTGCGCCGCCGCGCGCTCGAAGCCGGGGATGCCGTGCCCGGGCATCCGGAAGTCGACCACGACGTCCCGCACCGCCTGCATGGTCAGGTCGGGCGCCAGCTCGAAGGCCGCCTTCAGCAGGTTCCGGTAGAAGACCATGTGCAGGTTCTCGTCCGTCGCGATCCGCGCCAGCATCCGGTCGCACACCGGGTCACCGGACTGGTGGCCGGTGTTGCGGTGCGAGATACGGGTCGCGAGCTCCTGGAAGGCGACGTAGGCCACCGAGTGCAGCATCGAGTGCCGGTGGTCGTGCTCGAAGCCCTCGCTCATGTGGGCCATACGGAACTGTTCCAGCTTGTCCGGGTCCACCGCGCGCGAGGTGAGCAGATAGTCCCGCATCACGATGCCGTGCCGGCCCTCCTCGGCGGTCCAGCGGTGCACCCAGGTGCCCCAGGCGCCGTCGCGGCCGAACAGGGTGGCGATCTCATGGTGGTAGCTGGGGAGGTTGTCCTCGGTCAGCAGGTTGACCACCAGGGCGATTCGGCCGATCTCGGTGACCTTGGACTGCTCCTTGTCCCATGCCTCGCCGTCCTCGAAGAGGCCGGGGAAGTTACGGCCGTCGGTCCACGGCACGTACTCGTGCGGCATCCAGTCCTTGGCGATCTTCAGATGGCGGTTGAGCTCCTTTTCGACCACTTCCTCCAGGGCGTACAGCATCCGGGCGTCGGTCCAGACGGAGGGGCTGCCGAGGTGCGGAGAGGTGATCGTCACGGGTACTCCAGGGGGACGTGGGGCAAAGGGAAGTCGGGCCGGCGGGCGGCGCCGGAACCTACGGAATCGTAGGCTACGAAGCCGTAGGTTACGAAGCCGTAGGTTAAGGGCGCTGTAAAGACCGCTGTTCAGGCCCTCTTTCCAGGGACGCATGGGCGTGCCGCAAAGCCCCGGGACTCCCAGGTCCCGGGCGGGAACGGCGGTGGCGGCAACCGGTCAGGCGTACAGCTCCCGCAGCCGTACCGAGAGGCATGTCACACACCCTTCGAGTTTCTCGAACTCGCTGATGTCCACGGCGACCGGCGTGTAGCCGAGGTCCGAGAACAGCTCGGCGGTCTTCGGGGCGCTGGCCGCCATGAGCAGCTTGTCGCCGCCGAGCAGCACCACGTGCGTGCCGGAGGCCTCCGGCACGTGCAGGAAACGCCCGAACAGGGACGGCGTGTCCATCAGCGGGATGTGCCCGATCACGGTCCCGTCGGGCAGCGCCGTGACCGCGGACTTCAGATGCAGCACCTTGCTGACGGGTACGGCGACCACGCGCGCCCCCAGCGGCTCGAACGCGGCCCGCACCTGCTGGACGCCGGCGGCGTTGGTGCGGCCGCCACGGCCGACGTAGATCGTGTCGCCGATCTTCAGCACGTCACCGCCGTCCAGCGTGCCCGGCTCCCAGATCCAGTTCACCGAGCAGCCCAGACGGGCGACGACCTCCTCGACGCCCGCGGTCTCGTCCCGGCGGGACTCGGCGCCGGAGCGCGCTATCAGGGCGACGTTCTTGTACATCACCACGGTGTCCTCGACGAACACGGAGTCCGGGCAGTCGTCGGCCGGATCGACCTCGATGGTCTCCCAGCCGTGCGTGCGCAGCGCCTCCGCGTACGCCTCCCACTGCCGGACCGCGAGCTCGGCATCGGCCTTCTCCCGCTGGATGTGCGTCACCAGGCCTTCGGCGAGGCGCGGGCTGGGGCGGCGGACGAGGGCCTTCTTGCTGGGCACGTGCGGTCTCCGTATCGGATGGGGCGTTCTTGCTGGTCGCTGATCCGGTTACCCGGGTGTGGCCGAAACCTGACGGGAGTCGGCCATATCATGCAGGGTCATTGTCGGAGACGACAGCCGCGTGAGCCCGCCCGGGGCGATCACTTCGCCGACCCCGTCGCCCTCCGCGAGTGCTTCCCCGTGCACGGCCCGTCCAAGCCCGGCACGTCACCCGGCGAGCCATTCGGACGACTTCCCCGATCCCGAAGCGCCGGTGAACACGGTCAGCTGCCTGGATGAACTCGCTCCCGCACCGGAAGCCAGGCGGGATACCCGACAGCTTCTGGCGTGGTTTCCCTGAGTGCTCCCTCCAGCAGCAGCCACCGCGTGATCCCGATCGACTCCAGGAACGGCAGGTCGTGGCTGGCCACGATCAGCGCCCCCTCGTACGACTCCAGGGCCGTGGTGAGCTGCCGCACGCTCGCCATGTCCAGGTTGTTCGTCGGCTCGTCCAGCATCAGCAGCTGCGGCGCCGGTTCCGCCAGCATCAGCGCGGCCAGTGTCGCCCGGAAGCGTTCGCCGCCGGACAGCGTGGCCGCCCGCTGGTCGGCCCGGGCGCCCCGGAACAGGAAGCGGGCCAGCCGCGCCCGGATCCGGTTGTTGGTGGCGCCCGGCGCGAACCGGGCCACGTTCTCCGCGACCGTCAGCTCGCCGTCGAGGACGTCGAGGCGCTGTGGCAGGAAGCGCAGCGGCACATGGGCCGTCGCCTCGCCCGCGACCGGCTGGAGCTCCCCGGCGATGGTGCGCAGCAGCGTCGTCTTGCCCGCACCGTTGCGTCCGACCAGCGCGATCCGCTCGGGACCGTGGAGGTCCAAACCGCCCTCGACACGGGCGCCGTACGCCAGCTCCAGGTCCCGTAGGGTGAGCACGGCGCGGCCCTGCGGTACGGCCGTGTGCGGCAGGTCGACGCGGATCTCGTCGTCCTCCCGTACCGCCTCCACCGCCTCGTCGAGCCGTTCCCTGGCCTCGGCGAGCTTCTCCTCGTGCATGATGCGGTGCTTGCCCGCCGAGACCTGGGCGGCACGCTTCCTGAGCTTCATCACGGCCCTGGGCTCGCGCTTGTTGTCGTACATCTTGTTGCCGTAGCGCACCCGCTTGGCCAACTTCGTGTGCGCTTCGACGAGTTCGCGCTTCTGCTTCTTCAGATCGGCCTCGGCCACCCGCACCATCCGCTCGGCGGCCTCCTGCTCGATCTCCAGTGCCTCCTCGTACGCCGAGAAGTTGCCGCCGTACCAGGTGATCTCGCCGGAGCGCAGATCGGCGATCTGGTCGACCAGTTCGAGCAGTTCCCGGTCGTGGCTGACCACCACCATGACCCCCGGCCAGGCCGCGACGGCCGCGTACAGCCGCCTGCGCGCGTACAGGTCGAGGTTGTTGGTGGGCTCGTCGAGCAGCAGGACGTCCGGCCGGCGCAGCAGCAGCGCGGCCAGCCGCAGCAGGACGGACTCGCCGCCGGAGACCTCGCCGATGGTGCGGTCCAGCTCGACATGGCCGAGGCCGAGCTCGCCGAGGATGGCCAGAGTGCGCTCCTCGACGTCCCAGTCGTCACCGACGGTCTCGAAGTGCTCCTCGGCCACGTCCCCGGCCTCGATGGCATGCAGGTCGGCGATGCCGAGGGCCTCGTCGACGCGCAGGGCGGTGTCCAGGGTGACGTTCTGCGGGAGATACCCCACCTCGCCCGCGACGCGGACGGCGCCGTCGGCCGGGGTGAGGTCGCCGGCGATCAGTTTCAGCAGGGTCGACTTCCCCGATCCGTTGACGCCGACGAGCCCGGTCCGGCCGGGGCCGAAGGAGGCGTCGAGGCCGTCGAACACAGGGGTGCCGTCGGGCCAGGCGAAGGAGAGGGACGTACAGGTGATCGAAGTATGCATACGGGCCTCGCGGTTGCTTGATGCGGTCAGGGGCAACGCGTGTCGAGACACCGACAAGGCGGCGACCACCGTGCGGGGCCGTGGGGCCCAGGGACGGGGGGGAGAACGAGAAGAGCCCTGCTCCGCAAGGACGGCTCGAACGCCGAGGTCGCACGCGGCGTGCACACCGGACGGGTGTGACGCGGTGTCTCAGGACCTCAGACGAGCAACGTCCTTCTCCAATCGGCGGCAACAGAACCGCTGTACACCGTACGAGGGGCGCCGGTGGCTGTCAACGGATTAACGGGCGTCCGCGTCCAGGGCTCACCGGCACGTCGGAAGCGAGCGGGTCAGCAGGCGTCCCGCATCAGCTCGGCCAGGTCGTGGTCCAGGTCGAGGTGGGCGTGCTCCAGGCCCTCGGGCACCAGCACGCGCGTCGCCTGCAGGAACTGCCTCAGCTCACCCGAGCGGACATGCACGACGGCGGTGCCCTCGGGGGCGTGGAACTCCAGCACGGTGCGGTCGTAGCCGTACGGCCGCACGCGCACGTCGCCGTGGCCCTCGGGACCGTGCAGACCCGCCGCCAGCAGCTCCCGGGAGAAGGTCCAGCAGACCTCCTCGCCCTCCAGGGTGGCCTGAGCCGGGAACGTCATACGGATCGCGAACGGATCGGTCAGGTCGTAGCTCAGCGTCGCGGGGATGCTCGGCATCCGTGGCGCGGCGGCGACGAGGCGCGCCTCGACTGGCTGCTCGATGACGGTGGACATCGCCTTGCTCCCTTGTGGCGGCCGGACGGACTTCCGGTGATGAGGCCGGGCACTGGGTGAGACGACGGAATCGGCGCATCCGTGCACACGCCCGCGGGGTGACCTCCGTCACCAAGTTCTCCGCCTCGGGCAGGGCCGCGTCGCCCGTCTGGAGAGCTGGCCGCGCCCGGATTGCCGTATTCACCCACGATGGGGGTACTCGTTCGCCCAATGTGAGAGGAAGTGAGCGGACATGCCAAGTGGTTCGAGCCCCAAACGAGAACGGCAGTATGAGCACATCAAGAAGAGTGCTCAGGAGCGGGGCGAGAGCACGGGTCGCGCCAAGGAGATCGCGGCGCGCACGGTGAACAAGGAACGCGCCCGGTCCGGCGAGTCCAGGACCGCGAGCCGTACGTCCACCCAGGACATGTCGTCCGGCAAGCGCGGCGGCCAGCGGTCCGGCAAGGGATCCCAGGGCCCCACCTACGACCAGTTGTACGAAGAGGCCAAGCGGCGCAACATCCACGGCCGTTCGGACATGAACAAGCAGCAGCTGCAGCGAGCACTCGGTAAGTGAACCGATCCCGGGCGGCCCGTCCGGACGGGCCGCCCGGCCGCGTACCCTCGTCATCACCATGACGACGACGACCGTACGCATCCCCGAAGGCTGGCCCACCACCGAGGAACAGGCCCGCGCGGTCCAGGACGAGTTGCGCCGGAGGGTGGTGCTGGACGAGCCGGGGCCGCCGCCCGGCACGGGCCACGTCACCGGGGTCGACGTCGCCTACGACGACGAGCGGGACGTGGTCGCCGCCGCGGCCGTCGTGCTGGACGCGGCCACCCTCGACGTCGTCGCCGAGGCCACCGCCGTCGGGCGGATCTCCTTCCCGTACGTGCCCGGCCTGCTCGCCTTCCGCGAGATCCCCACCGTCCTGGCCGCCCTCGACGCCCTGCCCAGCCCGCCCGGCCTGGTGGTCTGCGACGGCTACGGCCTCGCCCACCCGCGCCGCTTCGGTCTCGCCAGCCACCTCGGCGTGCTCACCGGCCTGCCCACGATCGGCGTCGCCAAGAACCCGTTCACCTTCACCCACGCCGACCCGGCCCCCGCGCGCGGGTCGTCGTCCCCGCTGCTGGCGGGCGACGAGGAGGTCGGCCGCGCCCTGCGCACACAGGAAGGGATCAAGCCGGTCTATGTGTCCGTCGGGCACCGCGTCGACCTGGACACGGCCTGCGCCCATGTACTGCGCCTCAGCCCGCGCTACCGCCTGCCGGAGTCGACCCGCCACGCCGACGTTCTGTGCCGCCGCGCCCTGCGGGAGGCCACCACCGGCTGAGTCGAGGGATACCGCCGGGACCTTCTGAGTACGCGGATGAGTACGCGTACGGATGCCGGTGCCCCGCCATGATCGGCAGGCTGGGCCGCATGACGACGCACCGTGCCCCCAAGCCCCTCGCCCACCCGAGCCGTCCCGTCGAGCGTGCCGTGACGCTGGCGCTGGCCTTGGCCGTGCTGGCCGGTCTGGGCTGGATCGGCGGGATGATCTACACGTTGACGGAGTGGGCGATGTAACGCGGCTGGGGCTACTGGCTCGCCGCCGCGTTGGTGTGGGGGGATCGGGGTTTTGCGGGTGCCTTGCCTTGTCAGTGTGGCGGGATCGGTTTCCGGGTTGCCTGTCGGGTCGGTGTGGTGGGGTCGAGGGCCTTCCGGCTGGCGGTCACGTCGGTGTACCCGGCTCCGACTCCGGCTCGCCGCCGCGTCGGTGTGGCGGATCGGGGATTGCCGGGTCGCCCGCCTGTCGATGTGACCGGACCACTGGCTGGCGGTCACGTCGGTGTACCCGGCTCCGGGACTTCCGGCTCGCGGTCACGTCGATGTAGTCAGCCCGGGAAACACCCGCTCTCCGCCATGATGCTGTAGCAGCCCCCGGAATTACCGGCTCTCCGCCGCGACGCTGTAGCAGCCCCCGGAATTACCGGCTCTCCGCCGCGACGCTGTAGCAGCCCCCGGAATTACCGGCTCTCCGCCACGATGCTGCAGCAGCCCCGCAGCTACCGGCTCGCCGCCACCCGGAACGTGATCCCCGCCGCGCGCAGTCGCTCCAGCAGCGCGTCGCCCATCGCCACCGCCGTGGTGACCTGCCCGGCGGTCGGCGGGAGGTCGTCGCAGGCCAGGGACAGTGCCCCCTCGGCGAACATCTTCGCCGTCTCGCCGTACCCGGGGTCGCCGCCCGCGACCTCGGTGAACACCTTCCGGCCGCCGCCCTCGCCCACGAAGCGCACGGAGAACCAGCTCTTCGCCCGCTTCTCGGCGCTCGGCCCCTCCCCGGGCTTGAGCCGGTCGGACAACCAGCGCCGGACGGGCGGCAGTTGGGCGGCCGCCACGACCGCGCCGAGCGCCGCGACCCCGCCCACCGCGGCCGGCAGCCGCCGTACGGCCGCGTAGTGCCGGTACCGGAAGTCGGGACCGTACCGCTGAAGCGCCCTCGCCGACCGGCGCACGATCTGCGGGTCGATGGTCGGCAGCGGCAGCGCCCAGGCGCGCACCTCGGGGACGAACCGCGGTGCCCCGTTCGGCGTCGTCGCCCGCCGCCCCACCAGCCGCGGCTCGTGCCGGTGCCGTTCCCGCGCGGCGGCCGCCAGCTGCCGGGGCCGCGCGAACTGGTTCAGCGCGGAGGCGAACGTCCCGCCCGAGAAGGCCGCGTCGGCGGTCACGAACCCGTCCACCGTCAGCGGCACGCCCTCCGGGAGCTGCTGGACGGTGTAGTACACGCCCAGGTCGTGCGGCACCGAATCGAACCCGCAGGCGTGCACCAGCCGCGCACCGGTCTCCCGCGCGCGGGCGTCATGCCGGACATACATCAGGTCGACGAACTCGGGCTCACCCGACAGGTCGAGACAGTCCGTGCCGAGGTCCGCGCAGGCGGCCACGAGTTCCTCGCCGTACGTCACATAGGGGCCGACCGTCGTCGCCACCACGCCCGCGTGCTCGGCGAGCCGGCGCAGTGAGGCCGGTTCGGTCACGTCGGCCCGCAGCACCCCGATCTCCGCACCCCCCGGCGACTGCTCCCGCAGCCGTTCACGCAGTCGCGCCAGCTCCAGCTCGCTGCGGCCCGCGACGGCCCAGCGCAGCTCCTTCGGGGCGTGCGCCGCGAGGTACTCGGCCGTGAGCGTCCCGACGAAGCCCGTGGCTCCGAAGAGCACGATGTCGTACGGACGGTCGGTCCTCTTCGGCTTGCTCATGACACCCCTCGCTCCCGCAGCCCGCGCCGCTGTCGGTGGCTGAGGCTAGCGTGAGCAGTGCTGAGCCCGACGACGAGCCCGGAGGTGGACGGTGGCCGTGCCCAGGAACGCCCTGAAGAAGTGGGAGAAAGTGCGCGAGTTCGCGCTCGGGCTGCCCGGCGCCGTCGAGGAGTTCCCCTGGGGCGAGTCCGTCGCCAAGGTCAACAAGAAGGTGTTCGTGTTCCTCGGCGTCGACGACGGCAGCTACCCGCTGGGCATCACCGTCAAGCTCAAGGACGACACCACCCACGCCCACGCGCTGACCGCCCCCGGTGCCGAGCCTGCCGCTTACGGCCTGGGCAGGTCCGGCTGGGTGAGCATCCCGATGGAACCGAAGGACGCCCCGGCGGCGGAACTCCTGTGCGACTGGGTGGAGGAGAGCTACCGCGGCATCGCGCCCAAGCGCCTGATAGCGGAGCTGGACGGACGCTGACGCCGCACCGGCGTGGTGGTGCGGCCGACCGCCTGGCACCCTGGATTGTCTAAGCGCTTGCTCGTTCAGGCCTTGTGCCCACTGAAACACGTTCCTACCATCATTGGTGTTACACCAGTTGTGTCACAGCGACAGGGGGCTGGATGACCATGGCGAAGACGCCGCCACCGCACGGGGGCCCGCTCACCGGCGTCCGCGTGGTCGAGCTGGCCGGTATCGGCCCCGGCCCGTTCGCCGCCATGCTCCTCGCCGACCTGGGCGCCGACGTCGTCCGCGTGGACCGCCCCGGCGGCACCGGCCTCGCGACCGACCCCGAGTACGACATCACCAACCGCAACAAGCGCTCGGTGATCGTCGACCTGAAGTCCCCGGACGGCCCCGCCCGCGTCCTGGACCTCGCGGCCCGCGCCGACATCCTGATCGAGGGCTACCGCCCCGGCGTCGCCGAACGCCTCGGCGTCGGCCCCGACGCCTGCCACGCCCGCAACCCGGCGCTCGTCTACGGCCGGATGACCGGCTGGGGCCAGGAGGGCCCGCTCGCCGACCGCGCGGGCCACGACATCGCCTACATCGCGCTGACCGGCACCCTCGGCGTGATCGGCCGCCCCGACGAGGCCCCGGCCGTCCCCGCCAACCTGGTCGGCGACTATGCGGGCGGCTCCCTGTACCTCGTCGTCGGCGTCCTCGCCGCCCTGCACCACGCCCGTGCCACCGGCACCGGCCAGGTCGTCGACGCCGCCATCGTCGACGGCGCCACCCACCTCGCCGCGATGATCCACGGCATGCTCGCCGCCGGCGGCTGGCAGGACCGGCGCGGCGCCAACCTCCTCGACGGCGGCTGCCCGTTCTACGGCACCTACGAGACGGCCGACGGCCGGTACATGGCGGTGGGCGCCCTGGAGCAGCAGTTCTACGACGAGTTCGTCACGCTGCTCGGCATCGCCGACCAGGCCCCGGCCCGCAAGGACATCACCCGCTGGGGCGAACTGCGCGAGATGGTCGCCGCCCGCTTCAAGACCCGTACGAGGGACGAGTGGACGGCCGTCTTCGAGGGCAGCGACGCCTGCGTGGCGCCCGTGCTGTCGCTGCGCGAGGCCCCGCACCACCCGCACCTCGCCGCACGCGGCACCTTCACCCACCACGGCGGCATCACCCAGCCCGCCCCCGCACCCCGCTTCTCCGCCACCCCGACCGCTGTCCGGACCGGCCCGGCACAACCCGGCGCCGACACCGCGGACGTGGCCCGCGACTGGGACGTACCCGGCCTGACGGAGGCGAGCCCATGACGTCCCCAGCCCCCTCGAACGCCCCTCACCGAAAGGCCCTCCAGTGACGACCGAAGCGTACGTGTACGACGCGATCCGCACCCCGCGCGGGCGGGGCAAGGCCAACGGCGCCCTGCACGGCACCAAGCCCATCGACCTGGTCGTCGGGCTCATCCACGAGCTCCGCGCCCGGTTCCCGAGCCTCGACCCCGCCGCCATCGACGACATCGTGCTCGGTGTCGTCGGCCCCGTGGGCGACCAGGGCTCCGACATCGCCCGGATCGCCGCCGTCGCCGCCGGACTGCCGGACACGGTGGCGGGCGTGCAGGAGAACCGCTTCTGTGCGTCCGGCCTGGAGGCCGTCAACATGGCCGCGATGAAGGTCCGTTCGGGCTGGGAGGACCTCGTCCTCGCGGGCGGTGTCGAGTCGATGTCCCGGGTGCCGATGGCCTCGGACGGCGGCGCCTGGTTCAACGACCCGATGACCAACCTCGCGGTCAACTTCGTCCCGCAGGGCATCGGCGCCGACCTGATCGCCACCATCGAGGGCTTCTCCCGCCGTGACGTCGACGAGTACGCGGCGCTGTCGCAGGAGCGGGCGGCGACGGCCTGGAAGGAGGGCCGCTTCGAGCGCTCGGTCGTGCCGGTGAAGGACCGCAACGGCCTGGTGGTCCTCGACCACGACGAGCACCTGCGCCCCGGCACATCCGCCGACTCGCTCGCCAAGCTGAAGCCGTCGTTCGCGGACATCGGCGACCTCGGTGGCTTCGACGCCGTGGCGCTGCAGAAGTACCACTGGGTGGAGAAGATCGACCACGTGCACCACGCGGGGAACTCCTCCGGCATCGTGGACGGCGCCGCCCTCGTCGCGATCGGCTCCAAGGAGGCCGGTGAGCGGCACGGCCTCACCCCGCGCGCGCGGATCGTCTCCGTCGCGGTCTCCGGCTCCGAGCCCACCATCATGCTCACCGGCCCCGCCCCCGCCACCCGCAAGGCGCTCGCCAGGGCCGGGCTCACCATCGACGACATCGACCTCGTGGAGATCAACGAGGCGTTCGCGGCGGTCGTCCTGCGCTTCGTGAAGGACATGGGCCTGTCCCTGGACAAGGTCAACGTCAACGGCGGCGCCATCGCCCTCGGCCACCCCCTCGGCGCCACCGGCGCGATGATCCTCGGCACCCTCGTCGACGAACTGGAGCGCCAGGACAAGCGGTTCGGCCTCGCCACGCTGTGCGTCGGCGGCGGCATGGGCATCGCCACCATCGTCGAGCGCGTCTGACCGGCCCGTCCCAGATCCCGATACGGAGAAGCAATGACCGAGAGCACCACCATCCGCTGGGAGCAGGACGAGACCGGCGTCGTCACCCTCGTCCTGGACGACCCGGGCCAGTCCGCGAACACCATGAACCAGGCGTTCCGGGACTCCCTCGCCGCGATCACCGACCGGCTGGAGGCCGAGAAGGACTCCCTCCGCGGCATCATCTTCACCTCCGCCAAGAAGACCTTCTTCGCCGGAGGCGACCTGCGCGACCTGATCCGGGTCACCCCCGAGACCGCCCAGGAGCTGTTCGACGGCGGACTGGCGATCAAGCGCAACCTGCGCCGCATCGAGACCCTGGGCAAGCCGGTCGTCGCCGCGATCAACGGCGCGGCCCTGGGCGGCGGCTACGAGATCGCCCTGGCCTGCCACCACCGCGTCGCCCTCGACGCCCCCGGCTCCAAGATCGGCTGCCCCGAGGTCACCCTCGGCCTGCTGCCCGGAGGCGGCGGCGTGGTCCGCACGGTCCGCCTGCTGGGCATTGCCGACGCCCTCCTCAAGGTGCTCCTCCAGGGCACCCAGTACAGCCCGCGGCGCGCCCTGGAGAACGGTTTGGTCCACGAGGTGGCCGACACCCCGGAGGAGATGCTCGCCAAGGCCCGCGCCTTCATCGACGCGAACCCGGAGTCGCAGCAGCCCTGGGACCGGCCGGGCTACAAGATCCCCGGCGGCACTCCCGCCAGCCCGAAGTTCGCGGCCAACCTGCCCGCCTTCCCCGCCAACCTGCGCAAGCAGACGAACGGCGCCCCCTACCCGGCCCCGCGCAACATCCTCGCGGCCGCCGTCGAGGGCTCCCAGGTCGACTTCGAGACCGCCCAGGTCATCGAGGCCCGCTACTTCGTGGAGCTGGCGGCAGGCCAGACCTCGAAGAACATGATCCAGGCGTTCTTCTTCGACCTCCAGGCCGTCAACTCCGGCGCCAACCGCCCCAAGGGCATCGAGCCCCGCCAGGTCCGCCGGGTCGCCGTCCTGGGCGCCGGGATGATGGGCGCCGGCATCGCCTACTCGTGCGCGCGTGCGGGCATCGAGGTCGTCCTGAAGGACGTGTCCTTGGAGGCCGCAGTCAAGGGCAAGGCCTACTCCGAGAAGCTGTGCGCCAAGGCCGTGGCCAAGGGCCGTACGACGCAGGAGAAGGCCGACGCGCTGCTGGCCCGCATCACGCCCACGGCCGAGGTCCAGGATCTCGCGGGCTGCGACGCGGTGATCGAGGCCGTCTTCGAGGACACGGCGCTCAAGCACAAGGTGTTCCAGGAGGTCGAGCAGGTCGTCGCGCCGGACGCGCTGCTGTGCTCCAACACCTCCACGCTCCCCATCACCGCCCTCGCCGAGGGCGTGCAGCGCCAGGCCGACTTCATCGGCCTGCACTTCTTCTCGCCGGTCGACAAGATGCCGCTGGTCGAGATCATCAAGGGCGAGCGGACCGGCGACGAGGCCCTCGCCCGGGCCTTCGACCTGGTCCGGCAGATCAACAAGACGCCGATCGTCGTCAACGACTCGCGCGGCTTCTTCACCTCTCGGGTGATCGGCCACTTCATCAACGAGGGCGTGGCGATGGTCGGCGAGGGCATCGAGCCCGCGTCCGTGGAGCAGGCGGCGGCCCAGGCGGGCTACCCGGCCAAGGTGCTGTCCCTGATGGACGAGCTGACGCTCACCCTCCCGCGCAAGATCCGGAACGAGACCAGGCGGGCCGTCGTGGAGGCGGGCGGCACCTGGACCCCGCACCCGGCGGAGGCCGTCATCGACCGCATGGTCGACGAGTTCGGCCGCACCGGCCGCAGCGGCGGCGCGGGCTTCTACGACTACGGGGACGACGGCAAGCGGACCGGGCTGTGGCCGGGACTGCGCGAGCACTTCACGCGCGCGGGCGCCGAGATCCCCTTCCGGGACATGCAGGAGCGCATGCTCTTCTCCGAGGCGCTCGACACGGTCCGCCTGCTGGAGGAGGGCGTGCTGACGTCGGTCGCCGACGCCAACATCGGCTCCATCCTCGGCATCGGCTTCCCAGGCTGGACCGGGGGCGTACTGCAGTACATCAACGGCTACGAGGGCGGCCTGCCCGGCTTCGTCTCCCGCGCGCGGGAACTCGCCGAGCGCTACGGGGACCGCTTCACCCCACCGGCACTGCTGGTGGAGAAGGCGGAGAAGGGGGAGCGGTTCAGCGACTCACCCCGTTCCTGACAGGCTCTAGGTGAGCCATTCGCCCAGCTCCTCCTTCAACGACCGCTGGAAGGTCGTCAGGAGCGCCTGCACCACCAAGGGGTGCATGCGTGCGGAGAGGGACTTCGCGTCCCGCGTCCCGCGCTCCGACACCTCGCCGCGGAAGAGCTGGGCGAGCTCGTGAGCCGCGGCGCGTGAGTGTTCGATGAGGACCTTGCGCGCCGCCAGGATCGCCTCCTGGGAGAGCGGCACGTCCAGCAGCCGGACGCCGAGCCGCAGCAGACCGAGGTCGACGTCGTACGCGTCGTTGCTCCCGGGCCGGATCACGTCCATCGCGGCCAGCCGCTCGACGTCCCCGTCGGTCAGGGGCTGCCCCGCCCGCCGTTCCAGCTCCGCGCGCGTCACCGTCTCCACCATGTCCGGCGCCCAGGAGGCCACCACCGCCCGGTGGATCGCCAGGTCGTGCGCGCTGAGATCCGGCGCCAGCTGCCGCAGATAGCGCTCGATGGCCGCCAGTGTCATGCCCTGCCGCTGCAACTCCTCGATGAGTTCCAGCCGCGCCAGATGCTGCCGCCCGTAGTGCCCGACGCGCCGGGGACCGATCACCGGAGGGGGCAGCAGACCCTTGGTGCCGTAGAAGCGGACCGTGCGCACCGTGACACCGGCCCGGGCGGCCAGCTCGTCGATCGTGAGGGTCGGCTCCTCGGCGTCGGTCGTCATGTGCAGCAGTATCGCTGTCTCACCGGTGCTGTGAAACCTCGTACGCCGTCTGTGATGAACCGAAGGTGATTGTGGGGTGGCCATGCGATGACTGTGTGAGAAGCAACGCTCTGTGACATGGGCCACCGTCTGGGGGTCGATTCGTGTGGGAAAGTGCTGCCTTGGTCTGTGCCACGTCACGAGCGGGGTGCGGACCGAGTCACGTACGGACACCCGAGCGCACGACGCTCGGGCGCACCAGAGAGTGGTACCACCCGTGAGCAAGGACGCCGTGGACACGGCCAAGGTCACCGCCGGGAACGGGGCGACCACGACGCCCGCGGACGCGGGCGACGCCGGCTACAGCAAGGACCTCAAGGCCCGCCACGTCAACATGATCGCCATCGGCGGCGCCATCGGCACCGGCCTCTTCCTGGGCGCCGGTGGCCGCCTGCACAACGCGGGCCCGGCGCTCGCGCTGGCCTACCTCGTCTGTGGCGTCTTCGCCTTCTTCGTCGTCCGGGCCCTGGGCGAGCTGGTCCTGTACCGGCCGTCGTCCGGTTCCTTCGTGTCGTACGCGCGCGAGTTCCTCGGCGAGAAGGGCGCGTACGTCGCCGGCTGGATGTACTTCCTGAACTGGTCGACGACCGGTATCGCCGACATCACCGCGATCGCGCTCTACACGCACTACTGGAGCATGTTCACCGACATCCCGCAGTGGGTGCTGGCCTTGATCGCGTTGGCCGTCGTGCTGGCGGTGAACCTGGTCTCGGTGAAGATCTTCGGCGAGATGGAGTTCTGGTTCGCGATCATCAAGGTCGCCACGCTGGTCGGCTTCATGTTCGTCGGCATCTTCCTGCTGGCCACCCAGCACGAGGTGGGCGGCCAGACCCCCGGCCTGAACGTGATCACGGACAACGGCGGCGTCTTCCCGCACGGCCTGATGCCCGTCGTCCTCGTCATGCAGGGCGTGATCTTCGCGTACGCCGCCCTGGAGCTGGTCGGTGTCGCCGCGGGCGAGACCGCCGAGCCGCAGAAGGTCGTCCCGCGCGCGGTGAACTCGATCATGTGGCGCGTGGGCCTGTTCTACGTGGGCTCGGTCGTCCTCCTGGCCCTGCTGCTGCCCGGCTCGGTCTACTCGGCCGACGAGAGCCCCTTCGTCACGGTCCTGTCGAGGATCGGCGTCCCGGCGGCCGGAGACGTGATGAACCTGGTCGTCCTGACCGCGGCGATGTCGTCCCTCAACTCCGGCCTGTACTCGACGGGCCGTATCCTGCGCTCCATGGCGATGGCGGGCTCGGCCCCGAAGTTCACCGCCCGGATGAACCGCAGCCAGGTGCCCTACGGCGGCATCCTGCTGACCTGCGCGGTGTGCGTGCTCGGCGTCGGCCTGAACTTCCTCATGCCGGCCCAGGCCTTCGAGATCGTGCTGAACGTCGCCTCGCTCGGCATCATCAGCACCTGGGTGATCATCATGGTCTGCCACCTGATCTTCGTCCACCGCGCCAAGGCGGGCCTGGTGGAGCGGCCGCACTTCCGCCTGCCCGGCAGCCCGGTCACGGAGATCGCCACGATCGCCTTCCTGCTGGCCTGCCTCGGCATGATGTGGAACGACCCCGAGATCGGCCGCAAGACCCTGCTGCTCATCCCGCTGATCGCCGTCGCCCTCGTCGCGGGCTGGTTCGGCATCCGCCGCCGGGTCTCCCAGACGGTGGACCAGGAGCTGACGAAGCTCACGAAGTAGCAGGTCAGGGCCACTGTCAGTGGCATCGCCTACGGTGGCGTCATGTCGGAGATCAGGTATGTCCGGGGTGACGCCACCGTGCCGTCGGTGAAGGGCGTCAAGCTGATCGCCCATGTCTGCAACGACATCGGCGGCTGGGGCAGGGGCTTCGTCCTGGCCATGTCGCGCCGCTGGCCGGAGCCCGAGGCCGCGTACCGCGCCTGGCACCGCGACCGCGCCTCGAACGACTTCGGGCTGGGCGCGGTCCAGTTCGTCCAGGTCGAGCCGTATGTGTGGGTGGCCAACATGATCGGCCAGCGCGGCATCCGCACGGGCAGCAAGGGGGTCCCCGTGCGCTACGACGCGATCGACACTGCCCTCGGCCGCCTCGCCGACAAGGCGGCCGAACTGCACGCCTCCGTCCACATGCCCCGGATAGGGTGCGGCCTGGCCGGTGGGACATGGTCCCGGGTGGAGCCTCTCATCGCCGAGCGGCTGGCGCGGCGGGGCATCGCCGTGACGGTCTACGACCACGGGGAGGGCGGCAGTTGAGCACCGACACGGACGTCCTCGTGCTGGGCGGGGCGGGCGTGGACACCATCGTGTACGTGCCGGAGCTTCCGCTTCCGTACGCCGACAGTTACATGATCGAGGACGGCATCCGCACCCGCGCGGGCCAGACCGGGGACTTCGTCGCCCTCGGCCTGAGCTCGCTGGGCCTGCGCACGCACCACCTCGACCTGCTCGGCGACGACCCCGAGGGCGAACTGGTTCGCGCCCTGCACCGCGAGAAGGGCATCGCCCTCACCGCGATCCCGCAGCCCGCCGGCACCAAGCGTGCGGTCAACCTCGTCGCCCCCGACGGCCGACGCCTCTCCCTGTACGACACGAGTCGCTCGCACGCCGACGACCGGCTGCCCGAGGCAACGGTCCGGGCACTGGCCGAGTCGAGCCGCCACGTCCACGTCTCCATCACCCACCCCTGCGCCCACGCCCTGCCCGCACTCCGCGAGACCGGCGTGCCCCTCTCCACCGACCTGCACGACTGGGACGGCGAGACCCCCTATCACGAGCCCTTCGCCCTCGCCGCGGACATCGTCTTCCTCTCCGCCGCCCGCCTCACCGACCCGGAGCGCACCCTGCGCCGCATCGCCGAACGCGGCCGTGCGCAGCTGGTCGTCGCCACGGCCGGTGCCGAAGGGGCGTACCTCCTCACCGATGGCGACCTGATCCGTATCCCAGCGGTCCCGCCCCTCGCCCCCGTGGTGGACTCCAACGGCGCGGGCGACGCCTTCGCCGCGGCCTTCCTCTTCGGCCACCTGGGCGGCGAACCACCGCGAAGATGCGCCCTGTACGGCGCGGTGGCCGGCGCCCATGCGTGCACGGTCCCGTCCACCGAGACGGCCGCGACAGGCCGGGACGACCTCCTTGAACGCGCCGCCGAGGTGGACCACTGAAATGCAGTGAGGGCAGCCGCCCTCCCACTTGTTCCGCCCTACTCGGCGTGCCCGTGCTCATGGTCATGCACACCATTGGTCGCCGCGATCTTCTTCCACGACTTCGGCTGCTCCGGCGCCCCCTGAGTCCCCAGCGCCCGGGCCGAGATCGAGGCCTCCCGCGCCGCCGCCGCCCCCGGCTTCGACGGCTGGAACAGCCAGGTGTCGAACAGTGCGGTCAGCCGCTTGCCGGACAGGCGCTCCGCGTACTTCTGGAAGTCGGCGACCGAGGCGTTGCCATGGGCGTACGTCCGCGGCCAGCCCTTGAGGACGGCGAAGAAGTCCTCGTCGCCGATCGCGTTGCGCAGCGCCTGCAGGGCCAGCGCGCCCCGGTCGTACACGGCCAGATGGAACTGGTTCTCCGGCCCCGGGTCCCCGGGGCGGACCGCCCAGAACGGATCGTCCGCCGGACGCGACGCGTACACGTAGTCCGCGATCTCCTGCGCCGTCCCCTCGCCCTCGTGCTCGGACCACAGCCACTGCGCGTACCGGGCGAAGCCCTCGTTGACCCAGATGTCCTTCCAGTGGGACACCGACACCAGGTCGCCGTACCACTGGTGGGCCAGCTCGTGCACGACCACGGACGTGTTCGACCCGTTCGCGAACTGCCGAGGGCTGTAGAACGGCCGGGTCTGCGTCTCCAGCGCGTACCCGGTGGTGGTGTTCGGCACGTATCCGCCGAGGGCGTTGTAGGGATACGGCCCGAAGTAGCCGGTCAGCCAGTCGGCGATCTCACCGGTCCGCTCGATGCTGGCCCGGGCCGCACCGGCGTTGTCGCCCAGGTCCTTGCTGTAGGCGTTGATGACCGGAATGCCGCTGTCCGTCGTCGCGGTCGTGACGTCGAACTTGCCGACCGCGAGCGTGGCGAGGTAGGTGGCCTGCGGCTTGCTGGACCGCCAGCTGTAGCGGGTCCACCCCGCCCGCGAACTCGTCGACTGCAGCGTGCCGTTGGAGATGGCCTGCGTGCCGTCCGGCACCTGCACCGAGATGTCGTACGTGGCCTTGTCCAGCGGGTGGTCGTTGCTCGGGAACCACCACCACGCCGACTCGGGCTCACCGGCCGCGACCCCGCCGTCCGGAGTCCGCAGCCAGCTGGTGAAGCCGTACGCCTGCTTCGACGAAGGCACCCCGACGTAGCGCACCACCACGGTGACGGACGTCCCCTTGGCCAACGGTTTGCGCGGCGTGATCTCCAGTTCGTGCTCGCCCGAGGTCGCGAACCTCGCCTTCGCGCCGTTGACCCGTACCTCCCGCACATTCAGCAGGAAGTCCAGGTTGAACCGGGACAGATCCTGCGTGGTCCGGGCCAGCAGGGTCGCCGTGCCCTCCAGCCGGTCGTTCGCGGGCCGGTACTTCAGCCTCAGGTCGTAGTGGGAGACGTCGTATCCGCCGTTGCCGTACGCCGGGTAGTAGGGGTCGCCGATGCCCGGAGCGCCGGGGGAGTGGCTCGCGGCCGAGGCTGGGATCGCCAGCAGAAGGGAGGCCGCGGCGAGTGCGCCCGGCGTGGTGAGTCTGCGGTGCACTGAAGCTCCAAGTCGTAGGGGCGGGAGGACCGTGCCGGGCCCATTCACGCCCAGGCGTAACTGCCCTGTCCACAACAACCGCTGTCACGAGATCGCCATTCGGCCGACATACACCCGGACGCCCCAACGTCGCTTTCCAGCCATCAGCACAGAATGTGAGGGTCCCTCAGTCGACCCCTTCTGCACAGGAGTTGCGGACGGTACCGTCCGGCGCATGCCGAAACGCATGCGCTTCACGACCTGGAGACCGCTCGCGACGGCGGCCACCGCCGCCCTGACGGCCACCCTGCTCACCCCCGCCACGGCGCACACCGCGCCCCGCACGAGCCAACCCGTCCACTCGTACGACAACGCCGTCCGCGAGGCCGTCTGGGTGGACACCGGCCTCGACGGCGACGGCGACGGCAGGACCGACCGCGTCGCCGTCGACATCGTCCGCCCGCGCGAACCCGCCCAGCAGGGCCGCAAGGTGCCCGTCATCATGGAGGCCAGCCCGTACTACTCGTGCTGCGGCCGGGGCAACGAGAGCCAGCGCAAGACGTACGACGCCCAGGGCGATGTCGTCCAGATGCCGCTCTACTACGACAACTACTTCGTGCCGCGCGGCTACGCCTTCGTCGCCGTCGACCTCGCCGGCACCAGCCGCTCCGACGGCTGTGTCGACGTCGGCGGCCGCTCAGACGTCCAGTCCGCGAAGGCCGTCGTCGACTGGCTGAACGGCCGCGGCCAGGCCTACACCACCCGCACCGGCACGACCCGGGCCAAGGCCGCCACCTGGACCAACGGCAGAACAGGGATGATCGGCAAGAGCTGGGACGGCACCATCGCCAACGGCGTCGCCGCCACCGGCGTCGAGGGCCTGGAGACCATCGTGCCGATCGGCGCCATCTCCTCCTGGTACGACTACTACTTCGCCAAGGGCGCCCCGCTGTACGACTCCGGCCCCGACTGGCTGTCGAACTACGTCAACAGCCCCGACGCCCGCGCCAAGTGCGCCGCCGTCCAGCAGCGACTCGTCGACGGCGCCCCGCGCACCGGCGACTGGACGCCGCTGTGGACCGAGCGCGACCACGTCAGGGCCGCGAGCCGGGTCAGGGCGAGCGTCTTCCTGGTCCACGGCATGCAGGACCTCAACGTGCGTATGCAGCATGTCGGCCCGTGGTGGGACGCCCTCGCCAGGAACGGCGTCGAACGCAAGATCTGGCTCTCCCAGACCGGCCACGTCGACCCGTTCGACTTCCGCCGTGCCACCTGGGTCGAGACCCTGCACCGCTGGTTCGACCACGAACTCCTCGGCTATGACAACGGCGTCGACCGCGAGCCCATGGCCGACATCGAACGCCACCCCGACCAGTGGGTCACCTCGAAGGTCTGGCCGCCACGCGGCACCGACACCGTCCACCTGAACCCCGCCAAGGGCGACCAGCCCGGCGTCGGCACCCTCGGCCTGCGCCCCGGCAAGGGCACCGAGACCTTCACCGACGACCCGCGGCACAGCGAGACCGACTGGGCCTCGCAGATCGACCACACCACCCCCGACAAGGCAGGTTTCGTCACCCGCCCCCTCACCCGCGACCTGCGCCTGTCCGGCTCCTCCGAGGTCACCGTCACCGCGACCCCCACCACCCCCACGGCCCACCTCTCGGCCGTCCTCGTGGACCTCGGCCCCGCCACCATCCGCGACTACGCCGACGCCGCCGAGGGCATCACCACCCTCCCCGACCGCACCTGCTGGGGCCCGTCCACCACCGGCGACAGCGCCTGCTACAAGGAGACCCGGGCCAGGACGGCCGACGTGGGCCACACCATCGTCAGCCGCGGCTGGGCCGACCTCGGCCACCACGCCTCCGACCTGACGGGCCGCCCGCTCACCCCGGGCAAGCGGTACACCATCACCCTCGACCTGGCCGCGACCGACCACGTCGTCCCGGCGGGACACCGGCTGGCCCTGATCGTCGCGGGCACCGACAAGGACCTCATCGACCCTCCGGCCGACACCCCGACGCTCACCCTGGACCTGTCCCGCACCTCCGCCCGCGTCCCGCTCGTCGGCGGCACGGCGGCGTTCGCCCGAGCCACGGCAGGCAGCGCAGGCACCGGGACGGCCGGGACCCCGGCGCCGTACGAAACGCTCGAAGGGGTCGACGCCCCGCGCTCCGCCGAGCGCGTGCCCGGCCCCCGCACCACCGACTGACTCACCCGGAGGCGGCCGGATCGCACAGCCCGGCCGCCTCCTCCGCACACCCCCACGCCACGGTCACGCCCGCGCCCCCGTGACCGTAGTTGTGCACCAGCACCCGCCCGTCCGGCAGCGGTTCGCGCTCCAGCCGCACCGCGTCCCGCACCGGCCGCAGCCCCACCCGGTGGTCCAGCACCCGCGCGTCGGCGATCTCCGGCCGCAGCGCCGCGCACCGCCGTACGATCGCCTCGGCCACCGCCGGATCCGGCTCCCGCGACCAGACGTCCTCCTCCGAGGTGCCGCCCAGCACCAGCCGCCCCGGATGCGGGAAGACATACGCCATCTCGCCGGAGGCGTCCTTGGAGACGACCCAGGTGCGGATCCCGGGGTTCTCCACCACGACCAACTGCCCGCGCACAGGGCGTACGGACGCGTCCGGCACCAGCTCCCGCGCTCCCAACCCCGTGCAGTTGACCACCACCGGCGCGTCCGCCTCCGCGAGCGCCGACACCGTGCGCTCCTCCATCACGCCGCCTGCGGCCGCCAACCGCTCCCGCAGCCACGGCAGATGAGTCGACATGTCGACCAGCGGCAGCCGTGCCCACAGCCCCACGGGCCCGGTGTACTCCTCGGGCGTCGCCGCCCGCAGCCCCGTCAGCGGGCCCGCCGCCCAGGAGCGCGTCTCGTCCAGGTCCGTTTCGCCCATGACCCCTTCGACCAGGCGTACGCCGGTCACCTCGGGTCGTTCGGCCAGCTTCTCGTAGACGTCCAGCGAGCGCAGCGCCCACCTGCGCGCCGCCTCGGGCGGCTCGATGTGGTACGGCCACCACAGCGCGCCCGCAACCGCCGAGGTGGTCCGCTCGACGGGGTCCCGCGTCCACACCCGTACCCGCCGCCCACGCTCGGCCAGCACCACCGCCGTGGTCAGCCCGATGACACCCCCGCCGACGACGATCACATCGTCCTTCGTGTCCTTGTCCATGCCGGGACGGTAGCGGAATGTGTCATGCCGCGATCAGAGCGCCGTAACGGTGGGGATACTCTCCGTATGTCTGCCGCGTACGCGACCTTCGGCCTGGCACCGGCGATGCGGGCCGGTGGAGTTCTCGCAGACGGTGGCTACCAGGTGCACCGGGACTTCGTGGACTTCATCGTCGACGGGCGCCCGCTGCTGTTCCAGCTCTCGGACCTGGACGCCGTCTCCCCGCTCGCCTCCGACGTCCCGCCCGCCATCTTCACCGCGCAGGTGCGCAGCCTGTTACTGGAGGCCGAGGCGCCGCTGTCCGGCGGGCGGTACGTCATCTACGGCTGCCCCGAGTGCGCGGACCTCGCGTGCGGCGCGGTCACCGCGGTGATCGAGCGGGCCGACGACGACTACGTGTGGCGGGACTTCGCCTGGCAGACCGGCGAACGGGTCGACCTGGAGCTGAACGGCTACCAGGGCATCGGTCCGTTCCGCTTCCACGGCGACGAGTACCGCACGGCGCTGAACTCCCTCCTGGACGCCGAGGGCCCCGGCCGCCGCCGCGTCCTGCTGGTCGGCGCCCGCGTCGCCCTGCTCGCCAGGCTCGCCGCCGCCCTGCGCACCATCGGCATCGGCGCCGACATCACCCGCGACGCCGACCGAGTCCCCGCCGACGAACTGCGCGGCTACGGCGCCGTCGCCTTCGGCCGCGGGGTCGGTGAGGCGGAGCGCGCGGCCGTACGCCGGGCCTTCGAACGCGCCGGGGTGGAGGTGGCGTACGTCGACGGACTCGCCCCGATCGTCCCGTTGCTCGTCGCCCAGATCGAACACGCCCTCGACCGCAGCCCGGTGGAGCAGCGCCGCCTCACCCGCCTGGTCACCGCCGACGGCGAGGCGGGCGTCGAGGTCACCTCGACCTGCCGGGTACAGCTCACCGCGTACCGCCTCGACCGCCTCTCCCGCACCCACACCCACGAGCTCTTCGACGGCCTCCTGGAACCGGGCCACCACCGCATCCCCCTGGATGCGAGGGCCGTGAAGGGGAACGTGTACGTGGTGGCCAGGACGGCGGGGAGTGTCCTGGTGGAGGCAACGAGACGGTGAGAACCGGGCCCTGCGGCCAGGTCGGCCGGTGGGGCGCCGGTCCGGTTGTCGTGTGGGGTGGTGGGGGCTTCTGGGGGTGGCGGGCGCTGGTGGTGGTGATGACGCGTTGAAGGCCGTCCGGTCGTCGTGTGGTGGCGGGGACGTCTGGGGGTGGCGGTGGTGTGGTGGAGCCCGGACCGATCGTCGTGTGGGGTGGGGGCTTCTGGGGTGGCGGTGGGGTGTGGTGACTGCCGGTCCGGTCGTCGTGTGCGGGGGCGTCTGGTGGTGGTGGTGACGCGGCGAAGGCGGACGATCGTCGTTTGGGTGGTGGCGGTGGAGTGTGGTGACCGCGGGTCCGGTCGTCAGGTGCGGGGGCGTCTGGTGGTAGTGACGAAGCGATGAAGGCGGGCCGGTCGTCGTATGGGGCGGCGGGGCCCCTGGTGGGGGCGTTGGCGCGGTGAAGGCCGATCCGATTGCCATCCCCGCTGGCCGCAAGCGTGCTGGTAGGGACGGTGACGCCATGAACACCGGCGCGACCGCCGGGCCCGGCGGCCACTAGGATCGGCGGTCTGATGACTGCCACCCTCGTCGCCAAGAACCTCGCCGCCGGTCACGGCGACCGCGCGCTCTTCACCGGCCTCGACCTGGTCGTCGCCCCCGGCGACGTGATCGGGCTGGTCGGTGCCAACGGCGCCGGGAAGTCCACGCTGCTGCGGATGCTCGCCGGGCTCACCGCTCCCGAGCAGGGCGAGCTGCGCCTGTCCCCGCCCACCGCCACCGTCGGGCATCTGCCGCAGGAGCCCGAGCGGCGGCCGGGCGAGACGGTACGGGAGTTCCTGGCCCGCCGCACCGGCGTCGCCGAGGCCCAGCGGGCCATGGACGAGGCCACCCAGGCCCTGGTCGACGGGGCACCCGGCGCTGACGACGCGTACGCCACCAGCCTGGAGCGCTGGCTCGGCCTCGGCGGCGCCGACCTCGACGAACGCGCCGAGGAGGTCGCCGACTCGCTGGGCCTCGCCGTCGGCCTCGACCAGCCCATGACGTCCCTCTCCGGCGGCCAGGCGGCCCGCGCGGGCCTCGCCTCCCTCCTGCTCTCCCGCTACGACGTCTTCCTGCTCGACGAGCCCACCAACGACCTCGACCTCGACGGCCTGGAGCGCCTCGAACGCTTCGTCGGCGGCCTGCGCGCCGGCACGGTCGTCGTCAGCCACGACCGCGAGTTCCTCACCCGCACGGTCACCAAGGTCCTCGAACTCGACCTCACCCAGCAGCAGATCAACCTCTACGGCGGCGGCTACGCGGCCTACCTGGAGGAACGCGAGGTGGCCCGGCGCCACGCGCGCGATGAGTACGAGGAGTACGCCGACAAGAGGGCCGCCCTGAAGGACCGGGCGCAGATGCAGCGTGCCTGGATGGACAAGGGCGTGAAGAACGCCCGGCGCAAGGCGGGCAACGACAATGACAAGATCGGCCGCAAGTTCCGCAGCGAGGCCAGCGAGAAACAGGCCGCGAAGGCCCGGCAGACCCAGCGCATGATCGAACGGCTGGAGGTGGTCGACGAGCCGCGCAAGGAGTGGGAGCTGCGCATGGAGATCGCCTCGGCGCCCCGCTCCGGCGCGGTCGTGGCGACCCTGCGCGACGCCGAGGTCCGGCGCGGCGACTTCGTGCTCGGCCCGGTGTCCCTCCAGATCGACTGGGCGGACCGGGTCGCGGTCACCGGCGCGAACGGCGCGGGCAAGTCGACCCTGCTCGGCGCCCTGCTCGGCCGCGTCCCGCTCGACGCGGGCCACTCCGCCCTCGGCTCCGGCGTGCTGGTCGGTGAGGTGGACCAGGCCCGCAAGCTGTTCCACGGTCCTGAGACCCTGCTCGACGCGTTCTGCGCGGCGGTGCCCGACACCGAACCGGTCGAGGTACGCACGCTCCTGGCCAAGTTCGGTCTGAAGTCGGACCACGTGCTGCGCCCGGCGGCCACCCTCTCCCCGGGCGAGCGCACCCGCGCCGCCCTCGCCCTCCTCCAGGGCCGGGGCATCAACCTGCTGGTCCTCGACGAACCGACCAACCACCTCGACCTGCCCGCCATCGAGCAACTGGAGTCGGCCCTCGACGCCTACACCGGCACCCTGCTCCTGGTCACCCACGACCGCCGCATGCTGGACGCGGTCCGCGTCACCCGCCGGCTGGAGGTCGCCGACGGCAAGGTGACCGAGCGCTAACGAGGCGTCAGCCGCGTCGCCAGCTGCGGGTAGTCGACGACGAGGCCGTCCGCGTCGATGTCCAGCTCGCTGCGGAAGTCGCCCGAGGCGAAGCGCACCCGCCCGCCGCCGTCCGTGCGGGCGAGATGCGTGTAGGTCTGGACCGAGGGCCGTACGGCCAGCTCGGGCACCGACACCCAGGCCATCAGGAACTCCCGCTCACCGGCGCTCCGGTGCAGATCGTGCCGGAGCACGGGCATGGTGTTGGTCAGGGGACACAGCCCCAGATCGCAGTCGAGCGCCCCGTGCACCTGCGGCACCGGCTCCCCGTCGGCCATCCACTCACCCCGCCCGTCGTGCCGCAGATCGAGCGTCCGCGTCAGCTCCGCGGTCTCGGCGGTCACCCGGAGCCGCCGCGTCACGTAACCGTCGCCGGTTTCGAGTTCGTACGACACCCAGTACGGCTCCGGATCCGTCCCCACCGCCCGCCCCCGCGCCCGCAGGGTCTCCCCGTCGAACGCGGCCCAGGCGGTCTCGTACCCATGGCTCGCCATGACGTCCCAGGTCACTGCACGCGAAGTGGTCATTTCGCCACCCTACGGCGGGACGGGCGCCGGGCGTCTCGCCATGACACGGGCGCCCCACGGCACCCACCGGGCCCGGACCCCCGCAGCCTCGCGGAAGCCCGGGCCCGGCCGACGTCAGCCCCGTCCGCCCTTCTTGGGGTCGAGCAGGCCCGCGCGCCGCAGGGCGTCGGCCATCGCGCTGTTCGCCGGAGCCGGTGCCTGGCGCGCTCCACCGCCTCCGTGGCCACCGCGCCCGCCCTGCCGCTGCTGCGGCGGGCGGGCGCCCCGCTGCGGGCGGCGTTCGCCCGAACCCCGCTCCTGGGGCGCGGCCTCGTCGTCCAGCCGCAGGGTGAGGGAGATCCGCTTGCGCGGAATGTCGATGTCGAGGACCTTCACCTTCACGATGTCACCCGGCTTGACGACGTCCCGCGGGTCCTTGACGAACGTCTTCGACATCGCGGACACGTGCACCAGACCGTCCTGGTGAACGCCGACGTCGACGAACGCCCCGAACGCGGCCACGTTGGTGACCACGCCCTCCAGGACCATCCCCGCCTCGAGATCGGAGAGCTTCTCGACGCCCTCCTTGAAGGTGGCCGTCCTGAACGCCGGACGGGGGTCGCGCCCCGGCTTCTCCAGTTCCTTGAGGATGTCGGTGACCGTCGGCAGACCGAACGTCTCGTCCACGAAGTCCTGCGGCTTCAGCGAGCGCAGCACCCCCGTGTTGCCGATCAGCGCGGCCACCTCCTGGCCGGTGGTCTTCACCATCCGCCGTACGACGGGGTACGCCTCCGGGTGCACGCTGGACGCGTCCAGCGGGTCGTCGCCGCCCCTGATGCGCAGGAAGCCCGCGCACTGCTCGTACGCCTTGGGCCCCAGCCGCGCCACCTTCTTCAGCTCGGAGCGGGACTTGAACGGGCCGTTGGCGTCCCGGTGCGCCACGATGTTCTCCGCGAGCCCGGAGGAGATGCCCGACACGCGCGCGAGCAGCGGGGCGGACGCGGTGTTGACGTCGACCCCGACGCCGTTCACACAGTCCTCCACCACCGCGTCCAGCGAACGCGACAGCTTCACCTCCGACAGGTCGTGCTGGTACTGACCCACTCCGATCGACTTCGGGTCGATCTTCACCAGCTCGGCCAGCGGATCCTGGAGGCGACGCGCGATGGAGACCGCGCCACGCAGCGACACATCGAGCTCGGGCAGCTCCTGCGAGGCGAACGCCGACGCCGAGTACACCGAGGCGCCCGCCTCGGACACCATCACCTTGGTGAGCTTCAACTCCGGGTGCCTGCTGATGAGTTCACCGGCGAGCTTGTCGGTCTCGCGGGAGGCCGTGCCGTTGCCGATCGCGATCAGCTCGACCGCGTGCTCCTTGGCGAGCCGGGCCAGCTTGGCGATCGCCTCGTCCCACTTGTGGGCCGGGACGTGCGGGTAGATGACATCGGTGGCGACGACCTTGCCGGTGGCGTCGACGACGGCCACCTTCACACCCGTGCGGAAACCGGGGTCGAGACCCAGCGTCGCGCGCGTGCCCGCCGGGGCGGCCAGCAACAGGTCGCGCAGGTTCGCCGCGAACACGCCGACCGCCTCGTCCTCGGCCGCCGTACGCAGCCGGAGGCGAAGGTCGATGCCGAGGTGGACCAGAACGCGGGTCCGCCAGGCCCAGCGGACGGTGTCCGTCAGCCACTTGTCGGCGGGCCGCCCACGGTCGGCGATCCCGAACTTCCCGGCGATGATCCCCTCGTACGACGAGGGCCCCTCCGTCGGCTCCTCCGGCTCCAGGACGAGGTCGAGGACCTCCTCCTTCTCGCCGCGCAGCATCGCCAGGATCCGGTGCGAGGGCAGCTCGGTGAACGGCTCGGCGAAGTCGAAGTAGTCCGCGAACTTGGCGCCCTCCTCCTCCTTGCCCTCCCGCACCTTCGCCGCGAGCCGCCCACGCACCCACATGCGCTCACGCAGCTCACCGATCAGGTCGGCGTCCTCCGAGAACCGCTCGGTGAGGATCGCCCGGGCACCGTCCAGGGCGGCCTGCGGATCGGCCACGCCCTTGTCGGCGTCCACGAACGCGGCGGCGGCCGCGAGGGGCTCGACGGTGGGATCGCCGAGCAGCCCCTCGGCCAGCGGCTCCAGACCGGCCTCACGGGCGATCTGGGCCTTTGTGCGCCGCTTCGGCTTGTACGGCAGGTAGACGTCCTCCAGGCGCGCCTTGGTCTCCGCGCCCCGGATCCGCGCCTCCAGTTCGTCGGTGAGCTTGCCCTGCTCACGCACCGACTCCAGGATCGCCGTCCGCCGCTCCTCCAGCTCCCGCAGATAGCGCAGCCGCTCCTCGATCGTGCGCAGCTGCGCGTCGTCGAGCATCTCGGTCGCTTCCTTGCGGTAGCGGGCGATGAAGGGCACCGTCGAACCGCCGTCGAGCAGCTCCACGGCAGCCTTGACCTGCCGCTCCCGTACGCCGAGTTCCTCGGCGATCCTGCCTTCGATGGACCCTACTCCCAGGGACCCGGGTGTCGTCACGATTCCCGTACCGCCTTCTCACTTCGGGTTGCGCGGCAATTGTGGCAGGTGGCACCGACAACGGGGGACCAGGGCGGGAACCGGCGGGGCGGCGTGCGGGGCGGCGGCTCTCAGACCCGGCGCGCACCGCGCCGGCCGGACCCGGAGGCGCCGCCGAGCAGGCGGGCCACGGCCCGGAACGGCAGCGTCACGACCGTGGCGACGGCACCGCCGATCTGCCGCAGGACATCCGCGATGGCACGGAACACGTCAATCCCCTTTCGTCTTGCTCTTCGTCTCCCTGTGGACCAGGTGATCCGCGGGTACCGCGCCCGCCGCCGCTCATGCCAGGCGATGGCAGGAAAGGTGGGGAACCCGTCATTGCAGCCATGCCCGGGCTCGCGAAGAATCGCTCGTATGGCGCAGCGAACCGTTCTGGTCGTGCTCTTCGACGGCGTGCAGAGCCTCGACGTCTCCGGCCCGGTGGAGGTCTTCGCCGGGGCCGAGACGTACACCCCGGGGACGTACCGCATCCGTACGGCCTCCCTGGACGGCGGTCCCGTCCGCAGCTCCAGCGGGCTGACCCTCGTACCGGACGAGGCCCTCGCCGACGCACCCGACCCGCACACCCTCCTGGTCCCCGGTGGCAGGGGCACCCGCCGGCCGGACCCCCGCCTGACCGACTGGCTGCGGGAGCACGGGCCGCGTGCCCCGCGCCTGGTCTCCGTGTGCACCGGGTCGCTGCTGCTCGCCGAGGCGGGCCTGCTGGACGGCCGCCGCGCGACGACCCACTGGATGTTCTGCGACAAGCTCGCCCGCGACCACCCGGCCGTGGCGGTCGACCCCGACCCGATCTATGTGCGCGACGGACACATCGCCACGTCCGCCGGTGTCACCTCCGGCATCGACCTCGCCCTCGCCCTGGTCGAGGACGACCTGGGGCGGGAGGTCGCCCTCACCATCGCCCGCCACCTCGTGGTCTTCCTGCGCCGGCCCGGAAACCAGGCCCAGTTCAGTGCGCAGCTCGCCGCCCAGACGGCCTTCCGCGAGCCGCTGCGCGAGGTCCAGCGGTGGATCACCGAGCACCCAGCCGACGACCTGACCGTCGAGTCGCTCGCCGCCCGCGCGCGGCTCTCCCCACGCCACTTCGCCCGCGCCTTCCGGGCCGAGACCGGCATGACCCCCGGCCGCTACGTCGACCGGGTCCGCCTCGAACACGCCCGCCGTCTCCTGGAGGACACGGGCGACGGAATCGAGGAGATCTCCCGCGCCAGCGGCTACGGCACGCCCGAGGCCATGCGCCGCGCCTTCGTCAACGCGCTGGGCACACCCCCGGCCGATTACCGGCGCCGCTTCCGTCCGGCTCCCACCCCTTGAAGGGACAACCGATGCAGATCGCCATCGTCCTCTACGACGGCTTCACCGCTCTGGACGCCGTGGGCCCCTACGAGACCCTCGGCCGCCTCCCGGACGCCGAGACCGTCTTCGTGGCCGAACGCACCGGCCCCGTCCGCACCGACACCGGCAACCTCGCGCTCACCGCCGACCGAACCCTGGCCGACGTGCCGAGTCCCGACATCGTGGTGGTCCCGGGCGGCCCCGACCAGGCCCCGCAGCTGGCGAACGACACCCTGCTGGACTGGCTGCGCACCGCAGACGCCGGCACCACCTGGACGACGTCCGTGTGCACCGGCTCCCTGATCCTGGCCGCCGCCGGACTCCTCCGGGGACGCCGGGCGACCTCCCACTGGCTCACCCTGGAGCAGCTGAAGCCCTTCGGGGCCGAACCCACGGGAGAGCGGGTCGTCCTCGACGGAAAGTACGTCACCGCCGCCGGGGTCTCCTCCGGCATCGACATGGGCCTCACGCTGCTCGGCAGGATCGCCGGCGACACACACGCCCAGGCCGTCCAGCTGATGACCGAGTACGACCCGCAGCCGCCCTACGACGCCGGGTCGCCGCAGAAGGCTCCCGCGCACCTCGTGGAGATGTTCCGCGCCCAGGCCGCCTCAGCCTGACGCGGTCCAGGTGAAGCGCGGCTGCCGCCGCTCCAGGAACGCGGCGACGCCCTCCGCGGTGTCGCCGCCGTCGCGCATCTGCTCGGCCCAGTACGCGTCCCGGTCGGTGTGCCCGTCGGCGAACTCCTTCGCCGCGGCCTGCGTCAGCTGCGAGCGGCACACCAGCACCCGGGTGAACTCGGCGACCCGCTTGTCCAGTTCGCCCGCGGGCAGCACCTCGTCGACCAGCCCGGTGCGCAACGCCCGGTCGGTGCCGATCAACTCGCCGGAGAACAGCAGGTACTTGGCCGCGGCCGGACCCACCAGCGACACCAGCCGCCGGGTCGCGGAGGCCGGATACACGATCCCGAGCTTCGCCGGTGTCACCCCGAACAGCGCGCCCTCCTCCGCGAACCGCAGATCACAGGCCGCCGCGAGCTGCGCCCCGCCGCCCACGCAGTGCCCCCGGACCGCCGCCAGCGTCGGTTTCGGGAACGCGGCGAGCGCCTCCTCCGCCCGTACGGCCAGCCCCTGCGCCTCGGCGGGCGAGGCCCGCAGCGTGGAGATGTCGGCGCCCGCGCAGAACGTGCCGCCCTCACCCGTCAGCACCAGGGCCCGTACCCCGGGATCGGCCGCCAGGGCGTCCAGCAGCGGGGGCAGCGCCCGCCACATCGCGGCCGTCATGGCGTTGCGCTTCGCCGGATGGGCGATGACGACGGTGGCCACCGAGTCGGCGACGCGGTGCAGCAGCTGGGGCTCCATGCGCGGGATGCTAGCCGCACCGCCCGCTCCGTACGATCGACGAGAGGCCCCGTGAGAGGAGGCGGCCCGATGGCCGGACCCGCGAAGGACGAGAAGGCGAAACTGCGACGCGGCTTTGCCCGGCTGGTCGCGCTGGGCGTGCTGCTGGTGGTCGCCGGTCTCGTCGGGCTCGTCTACACGGGCGTCGCCACGCTGACGTCCATGCTGTTGTTCGGCTGGCTGCTGCTGATCGGCGGCGTGGTAGGCCTGCTGCACGCCATCGAGGGGCGCGGCAGCAACTTCTTCTGGCTCGCGGTGATCGTCGCGGCCCTGAACATCGCGGCGGGTGTCGTGATCCTGAGGAGCCCCGACGCGGCCGCCGACGCCCTGGCCATGTTCGCCGCCCTGCTCTTCCTGACCGCCGGGCTCTTCCGTCTGGTCGGCAGCCTGGTGGTGCGCGGCACGCAGTTCGGCTGGACCCTGCTGCTGGGCGCCTTCGACCTGCTGCTGGGCATCCTGGTGCTGGGCTCCTGGCCGAGCAGCAGCCAGTACGTCATCGGCACGTTCTTCTCGCTGGCGCTGCTCTTCGACGGCCTCGGCCTGATCGCCACCGGCTTCGGCGGGCGCCGGATCGTCGGCATGGTCGAGGACGCCACGGGAGTCGGCGACGCCGCGAACGGGGACGCCTCGAAACCCGTACAAGCCGAATAGTTCGCAAAGTCGGCATCGGCGGGACAGGATGCAGTCCCACACCTGACCGTGTCATACGCCAACGGTCAGAAGCGCTCGATAATCGCTGACTTGTGTTCAGCTCTCCGGCAGGGAGCGGCGCGTTACCAACACTCGACGTGTGGTGACAACCGAGCACAAGGGTGGCGACCTGACGATGGACGACCACGGGCGCGGGCCCGCCCCACGCCCCGAAGGCGGCACAGACGCACCCGTCGTGCCGAGCACGCGCGCTCCACTGCCGTACGAGGGCGTATGGCGGTTCACCGCCCCCGCCGTCGACGCCTCGGTCCCGCAGGCCCGGCACGCCGTACGGGATCTGCTCCTGCGTCAGCGGGTACCGGTCACGGACGACGTGGTCCAGGGACTGCTGCTGATCGTCTCGGAGCTGGTCACGAACGCCGTGCGGCACGCGGCGGTGCTCTCGCCGATGCTCGCCGTGGAGGTCGCCGTCGGCGCCGAGTGGGTGCGGGTGTCCGTGGAGGACAACCACCCCTACCGCCCGACCGCCCTGGAGACCGACCACGGCCGGACCGGCGGCCGGGGACTGCTGCTGGTGCGGGAGATCACCCGGGAGGCCGGCGGGGTGTGCGATGTCGAGCACACGACGAGCGGCGGCAAGGTGATCTGGGCCGCCCTGCCGCTCAACCCCGCCCGGCTGCCCTGAGGCTCACCAGCCCTCGGACGGACCGGTCAGCTCCCTGATCGCGGGACGGGCCGCGTCCAGCACCGTCATGAACCACGCCGAGAAGATGTCCTTGGCGTGCCGCTCCGCCAGCTCGTCCGGGGTGACGAACGCCGTCGCGTGCACCTCCTGCGGGTCCGGCCCGAGCGGGGCCTGCACCAGTCCGACGAAGAGGTGGTTGTACTCCTGCTCCACCAGGCCCGAGACGGGGTCCGGGTGGTTGTAGCGCACGGTGCCCGCCTCGGCGAGCAGCGAGGGGGAGACGCCGAGTTCCTCGTGCGTCCGCCGGGCCGCCGCCGCGAACGGGGCCTCGCCCGGGTAGGGGTGGCCGCAGCAGGTGTTGGACCACACACCGGGGGAGTGGTACTTGCCCAGCGCCCGCTGCTGGAGCAGCAGCCGGCCGTATTCGTCGAACAGGAAGACCGAGAACGCCCGGTGCAGCTGACCCGGTGGCTGGTGGGCGGCGAGCTTCTCAGCCGTGCCGATCGTCACGCCGTTCTCGTCGACCAGTTCCAGCATGATCGCTTCCGCGGTGCCGTTCGACGAGCTGTGCGTCGCGGTGGCAGGTGTGATCGGCATACCCATCCTTCGCCTCGTTCCTCGCGCCCCAGTCTGCCGTACGAATCCGGCACTCCCGGCACTTCCCGGCGCGTCGGCACCGGAAGAGGGGCCCGGTAGGTGATCGTGCCCGGCACGCACAGCCGGGAACCGTCCGGCACGGGCTGTGCGGGAAAGGACGGGGGCGCGCGCGGCACCGTTGCGCTCCGGGGCGCCAAGCCGGTCACACGCGGCCTCGACACGCGCCGCGTCGGCCCTCAGAAACCCTGCCCGGCGTCGGCACCTGCCGGTTTCGTGCGAGCCGTGTCGGCCCTCAACGCTCGCGCCCGGTGTGGGGGCTCGCCGGTTTCTCGCGCGCCGCGCAAGCCCTCGGCGGTCATGCCGCCCTTGGGCACGCCGGTTTTCTGCGCGGCACCCCGGCTTTCAGTGGTCGTGCCCGGCCGCGGCGTCCGCTGCATCCTTGCGCGCCGCGTCGGCCCTGAAGTGGTCGTTCCGGCCCGGCGCCAGCGGCCCCGTCGCACGCGACGCCAGCTTTCAATGGTCGTGCCCGGCCGCGGCGTCCGCCGCATCCGGCCTGCCGTAACAGCCTCAAGCGATCGTGCCCCGCCACGGCGTCGACGGCGGTCCGTCGCGTGCCATGTGGTGCCCTCAGTGGCACAGGCCCGCCTCGTGCTCCGCATGCCCGCCCGGCTCCAGCTGGAAGGTGCAGTGCTCCACGTCGAAGTGGTCGCCCAGGCAGCCCTGGAGCTCGTGGAGCATCTTCTCGTGCCCTGTCGCGTTCAGGACGTCGGAGCGGACGACGACGTGCGCGGACAGCACCGGCATACCCGAGGTGATCGTCCAGACGTGCAGGTCATGGACGTCCTCCACGCCGTCGAGCGCCAGCATGTGGGCACGCACCTCCGCCATGTTCACGCCCTTGGGCGCCGACTCCAGCAGCACGTCCAGCGTCTCGCGCAGCAGTTTCAGCGTGCGCGGCACGATCATCAGGCCGATGACCAGCGAGGCGATCGGGTCGGCGGCCTGCCAGCCGGTGGTGAGGATCACCACCGCCGAGACCAGCACCGCCACCGAGCCCAGCGCGTCGGCGGCGACCTCCAGGAAGGCGCCGCGCACGTTCAGGCTCTCCTTCTGGCCGCGCATCAGCAGCGTGAGCGAGACCATGTTGGCGGCCAGACCGATCAGAGCGAACACCATGGTCAGCCCGCCCTCGGTGTCGGCCGGCGTGACGAACCGCTGGATCGCCTCGTACAACACATAGCCGCCGACCCCGAGCAGCAGCAGACAGTTGGCGAGCGCGGCGAGGATCTCGGCGCGCGCGTACCCGAAGGTGCGGTTCGCGCTGGCCGGGAGGTTGGCGAAGTGGATCGCGAGCAGCGCCATGCCGAGACCGAGCGCGTCGGTCGCCATGTGCGCGGCGTCCGCGATCATGGCGAGGGAGTCGGCGAGCACACCGCCGACGATCTCGACCACCATGACGGTGAGCGTGATGGACAGCGCGATCCGCAGTCTGCCGCGGTACGCCGCGGCCGCCGTACCGGTGACCGGCGCGCCGTGCGCATGCCCGTGATCATGCCCAGCCCCCATGAAAAGCCGCCTCCTGTTGATCGGGTCCGGACCTCAGTGAACTACGGGTGGGGGGTATCCGGCAACGCGGCACTGAACACCGTTGTCATGTGCCCTGACCTGCGGAAATGAAGCGCAGGTCAGGGCATCGGGGCAATCACCGGCCGATCACCGGCCGTGGTGCAGCAGCCACCCCCGCCACGCCGACTCGACCATCTCGCGCACCCCCCGCCGGGCCGTCCAGCCCAGCTCCTCGGCGGCCCGAGCGGCCGAGGCGACGGCGCGCGGCGCGTCCCCGGGGCGGCGCGCCTCGACGACGGCGGGGCGGGTGTCGCCGGTCACCTCACCGATCAGCGTGACCAGCTCACGCACCGAGACGCCCTCGCCGCGGCCGATGTTCACGGTCAGATCGCCCGACGCGTCCGGGGCGGACAGCCGCCGGGCCGCCGCGAGGTGCGCCTCGGCGAGGTCGGCGACATGGATGTAGTCGCGAATGCAGGTGCCGTCCGGCGTCGGGTAGTCGGCGCCGAAGATCCGGGGGGCCTCGTCGCGGGTCAGCCGGTCGAAGACCATGGGGACCACGTTGAACACGCCGGTGTCGGCCAGCTCCGGCGCGGCCGTGCCCGCCACGTTGAAGTAGCGCAGGCACACCGTGGCGACGCCGTGCGCCCGGCCCGCCGCGCGCACCAGCCACTCACCGGCGAGTTTGGTCTCGCCGTACGGGCTCATCGGGGCGCACGGCGTGTCCTCCGTGATGAGTTCCACATCGGGGTTGCCGTAGACGGCCGCGGAGGAGGAGAAGAGGAAGCGCCTGATCCCGGCCCCGGCGACCGCGTCCAGCAGCGCCGCGAGACCGCCGACGTTCTCCTCGTAGTACCGGGTCGGCTGCTCGACGGACTCGCCGACCTGCTTGCGCGCCGCGAGATGCACCACGCCCGTCACCGCATGCTCGGCGAACAGCCGCTTCAGCAGTTCGCCGTCCCCGGCCGACCCCCGCACCAGGGGTACGTCCGCCGGGAGCCGCGCGGGCACCCCGGCCGAGAGGTCGTCCAGCGCCACGACGCGCTCCCCGGCCTCGGCCATGACCCGCGCCACATGCGCCCCGATGTATCCGGCACCGCCGGTGATCAGCCATGTCATGGTGGCCCACCCTAATCCCGGCGGGCCCCGGGGCCGACCCAGTCCTGAGTCCCGTATGCCGCGATTGCCCGCATCGGAAAGTGTGATTTTGTACGTCGGCCCCGGCATCCCCGATGATGATCACCGCGGAGGCCCCGGCAGACCGTGTGGAACCGGACTGTGAACGGCCGGTGAACACGAACTTCCTGACATCCGATAGCCTCTGCCGACATGCCGCCCGCCGGGTGCAGCCCGCCTGCTCCACGGGGCGCCCCACCATGCACACGACCGGCGCGGAAACGTCGGCCCCCAGGGAGTGAGTTCGGTTGTCGACCGCCATCCTCACCGGTCAGCCGGTGCCCGGATCGTCGATCGAGGGCGATCTGCGGTCGCTCGGCTTCGAGGTGCGCATCGCCACCGACCCCGCCGACGCCGAGTCCCTCATCGCCGAGGTGCCGGGTGACCAGCGCGTCGCCGTCGTCGACGCCCGCTTCGTCGGTCACCTGCACGCCCTGCGTCTCGGCCTCACCGACCCGCGCTTCCCGCTCGCCGCGATACCCGGCGCCGTGACCGCCCAGCCCGCGGGCCGCCCGGCGCTCACGCGTGCGCTGGCCCGCGACACCGCCACCCAGGGCACGCTGCTGGTGGACAGCCTCGCCGACCGGATCACCGGCGCGCTGGACGTCGAGGTGCACCGGCCCGAGCTCGGCAGCCTGGTCGCCGCCGTCCCCACCGACCCGCAGGCCCGCAACGAGGCACGCCAGGCCGTCGCCGCCGTCGACGACGAGGCCGTACGCCTGAAGTCGGCCGTCAAGGCCCGCGACGGCTTCTTCACCACCTTCTTCATCAGCCCGTACTCCCGCTACCTCGCCCGCTGGTGCGCCCGGCGCGGGCTGACGCCCAATCAGGTCACCACCGCCTCCCTGCTCACCGCCCTGATCGCGGCGGGCTGCGCGGCCACCGGCACGCGCGGCGGGTTCGTCGCGGCCGGCGTGCTGCTGATCGCGTCCTTCGTGCTGGACTGCACCGACGGCCAACTGGCCCGCTACTCCCTGCAGTACTCCACCCTCGGCGCCTGGCTGGACGCCACCTTCGACCGAGCCAAGGAGTACGCCTACTACGCGGGCCTCGCCCTGGGAGCCGCCCGGGGCGGCGACGACGTGTGGGCCCTCGCCCTGGGCGCGATGGTCCTGCAGACCTCCCGGCACATCGTCGACTTCTCCTTCAACGAGGCGAACGCCGGAGACCCGGCCGCCACCGCCAACACCAGCCCCACTGCCGCACTTTCCGACAAACTGGACAGAGTCGGCTGGACGGTGTGGCTGCGCCGCATGATCGTCCTGCCGATCGGCGAGCGCTGGGCGCTGATCGCCGTCCTCACCGCCGTCACGACCCCGCGCATCACCTTCTACGCGCTGCTCATCGGCTGCGCCTTCGCCGCGACCTACACCACGGCGGGGCGCGTCTTGCGGTCGCTGACCCGCAAGGCGGTGGGGGTCCCCCCAGGTGTCGAGCGCTGGGGGAGCACCGACCCCGCGGCCCGGGCGCTGGCCGACCTCGCGGACAGCGGGCCGCTGGTGGAGCTGCTCGGGCGCAAGGTGCCCGTCCCGGCGCCGCTCTGCGCCGCCGTCGGCGCTCTCCTCGTGGTGATCTCCGCCGCACTCTGGGGCGGGACCTGGCCGACCCTGCTCGCCGCGTTCGCCTACGTCGCGCTGTCCGCGGCCGCCGTCTCACGCCCCCTCAAAGGCGCGCTGGACTGGCTGGTTCCGCCCTTCTTCCGGGCCGCCGAGTACGGGACCGTGCTGATCCTGGCAGCTGAATCGGAGGTGAACGGAGCACTTCCCGCTGCTTTCGGGCTGGTTGCGGCTGTCGCCTACCATCACTACGACACGGTCTACCGCATCCGCGGCAACGCGGGTGCGCCCCCGCACTGGCTGGTGCGGGCGATCGGGGGGCACGAGGGCCGGACGCTGGTGGTCGTGGCGCTCGCCGTGGTGCTGACCGCCGCGCAGTTCCAGGTCGCGCTCACGGTCCTCGCCGTGGCCGTGGCCCTGGTGGTGCTCGTCGAGAGCATCCGCTTCTGGGCGTCCGCAGGGGCACCCGCCGTACACGACGAAGGAGAACCCGCATGATCGGCCTCGTGCTGGCGGCCGGCGCCGGCCGGCGTCTGCGCCCCTACACCGACACCCTGCCCAAGGCACTGGTACCGGTGGGGCCCGCGGGCGACGAGGACGGGACCGACGGGATCACGGTTCTCGACCTGACCCTCGCCAACTTCGCCGAGATCGGCCTGAGCGAGGCCGCGATCATCGTCGGCTACCGCAAGGAGGCCGTGTACGCGCGCCAGGACGAGCTGGAGAAGAAGTACGGCCTGAAGCTCACCCTGATCGACAACGACAAGGCCGAGGAGTGGAACAACGCCTACTCCCTGTGGTGCGGCCGTGACGTGCTCAAGGACGGCGTGATCCTCGCCAACGGCGACACCGTCCACCCGGTCTCCGTGGAGCGGACCCTGCTCGCCGCGCGCGGCGACGGCAAGAGGATCATCCTCGCCCTCGACACCGTGAAGTCGCTGGCCGACGAGGAGATGAAGGTCGTCGTCGACCCCGAGCAGGGCGTCCGCAGGATAACCAAGCTGATGGACCCCGCCGAGGCCACCGGCGAGTACATCGGCGTCACCCTCATCGAGGGCGACGCCGCCCCCGACCTGGCGGACGCGCTGCGGACCGTCTGGGAGACCGACCCCCAGCAGTTCTACGAGCACGGCTACCAGGAGCTCGTCAACCGCGGCTTCAAGATCGACGTGGCGCCGATCGGCGACGTGGCGTGGGTCGAGATCGACAACCACGACGATCTGGCCCGGGGGCGGGAGATCGCGTGCCAGTACTGACCCGGCTCATCCCGTCACCGGTCGTCGTGGACATCCGCCCGGGTGCCCTCGACGACCTGGCGGGCGTGCTCGCCGACGAGCGCATATCCCACTCGGGCAGGCTCGCCGTCGCCGTCAGCGGCGGCTCCGGCGCCCGGCTGCGCGCCCGCGTCGCCCCACAACTGCCCGGCGCCACCTGGTACGAGGTGGACGGCGGCACCCTCGACGACGCCGTCCGGCTGGCCGCCGAGATGAAGGCGGGCCACTTCGACGCGCTCGTCGGGCTCGGCGGCGGCAAGATCATCGACTGCGCCAAGTTCGCCGCGGCCCGCGTCGGTCTCCCGCTGGTCGCCGTCCCCACCAACCTCGCGCACGACGGCCTGTGCTCCCCGGTCGCCACCCTCGACAACGACGCGGGCCGCGGCTCCTACGGCGTGCCCAACCCGATCGCCGTCGTCATCGACCTGGACGTCATCCGCGAGGCCCCGGTCCGCTTCGTCCGGGCCGGTATCGGGGACGCCGTCTCCAACATCTCCGCGATCCGCGACTGGGAGCTCGCCCACCGCGTCAAGGGCGAGAAGATCGACGGCCTCGCCGCGGCCATGGCCCGCCAGGCCGGCGAAGCGGTGCTGCGGCACCCCGGCGGCATCGGCGACAACGACTTCCTGCAGGTACTGGCCGAGGCGCTGGTCCTCAGCGGTATCGCCATGTCGGTGTCGGGCGACTCCCGCCCGTCCTCCGGCGCCTGCCACGAGATCAACCACGCCTTCGACCTGCTCTTCCCCCGGCGCGCGGCCGCCCACGGCGAGCAGTGCGGGCTGGGCGCGGCCTTCGCGATGTATCTGCGCGGCGCGCACGAGGAGTCGGTGTACATGGCCGAGGTGCTGCGTCGGCACGGCCTGCCGGTGCTGCCGGAGGAGATCGGCTTCACCCCGGACGAGTTCGTCCGGGTCGTGGAGTACGCCCCTCAGACCCGGCCCGGCCGCTACACGATCCTCGAACACCTCGACCTTCAAACCCACCAGATCAAGGACATCTACGCCGACTATGTCAAGGCCATCGGTAGCTGAACTCCGCCCCGTCGTCCACCCCGCCGGGGTGAAGGACCGGCGCAGCGGTGAGCACTGGGCGGGACGCCTCTACATGCGTGAGGTGTCGCTGCGGGTCGACCGCTATCTGGTGAACACCAGGGTCACGCCCAACCAGCTCACGTACCTGATGACCGTCTTCGGCGTGCTCGCGGCCCCCGCCCTGCTGGTGCCGGGCATCCCGGGCGCCGTGCTCGGCGTGGTCATGGTCCAGCTGTATCTGCTGCTGGACTGCGTCGACGGTGAGATCGCCCGCTGGAAGCAGCAGTTCTCGCTGGGCGGGGTCTACCTGGACCGGGTCGGCGCCTACCTGACCGACGCGGCCGTCCTCGTCGGCCTCGGTCTGCGCGCCGCCGACCTGTGGGGCTCCGGGCGGATCGACTGGCTGTGGGCGTTCCTCGGCACCCTGGCCGCCCTCGGCGCGATCCTGATCAAGGCCGAGACCGACCTCGTCGGCGTCGCCCGGCACCAGGGCGGCCTTCCGCCGGTCAAGGAGGCCGCGTCCGAGCCGCGCTCCTCCGGCATGGCGCTGGCCCGCCGGGCCGCCGCCGCGCTGAAGTTCCACCGGCTGATCCTCGGCATCGAGGCATCCCTGCTGATCCTGGTCCTCGCCGTCCTGGACGCCACCCGCGGCGACCTGTTCTTCACCCGGCTCGGCGTCGCCGTACTCGCCGGGATCGCGCTGCTGCAGACGCTGCTGCACCTGGTGTCCATCCTCGCGTCGAGCAGGCTCCGGTGAGCCCCGGCATGCGGGTCGGGGCGGTCATCATCACGATGGGCAACCGCCCCGAGGAGCTGCGCGCGCTGCTGGAGTCGGTCGCCAAGCAGGACGGCGACCCGATCGACGTGGTCGTCGTCGGCAACGGCTCACCCGTGCCCGAGGTCCCCGCCGGAGTGCGCACCGTCGAGCTGCCCGAGAACCTCGGCATCCCGGGCGGCCGCAACGTCGGCATCGAGGCCTTCGGCCCCAGCGGCCGCGACGTCGACATACTGCTGTTCCTCGACGACGACGGCCTGCTCGCCCGCACCGACACCGCCGAGCTGTGCCGCCGGGCCTTCGAGACCGACCCGAAGCTCGGCATCATCAGCTTCCGCATAGCCGACCCGGACACCGGCGTCACCCAGCGCCGCCACGTCCCCCGGCTGCGCGCCTCCGACCCGATGCGCTCCTCGCGCGTCACCACCTTCCTCGGCGGCGCCAACGCGGTCCGTACCCGGGTGTTCGCCGAGGTCGGCGGCCTGCCGGACGCCTTCTTCTACGCCCACGAGGAGACCGACCTGGCCTGGCGGGCCCTCGACGCGGGCTGGCTGATCGACTACCGGTCCGACATGGTGCTGTACCACCCGACGACCGCGCCCTCCCGGCACGCGGTCTACCACCGCATGGTCGCCCGCAACCGCGTCTGGCTGGCCCGCCGCAACCTGCCCGCCCCCCTCGTCCCCGTCTACCTGGGCATCTGGCTCACCCTCACGCTGCTGCGCCGCCCCTCGTGGCCGGCCCTGCGGGCCTGGTTCGCCGGCTTCCGGGAAGGCTGGACCTCGCCCTGCGGTCCCCGCCGGCCCATGAAGTGGCGTACGGTGTGGCGGCTGACTCGACTGGGCCGACCTCCTGTCATCTGACAAGCTCGTCCCTGAGAGCATTCGGGGGCGTAACGCTCGGCTCCCGGCTCCTGCCGACCCGCACAGGCCGCGCACAAGACGAAAGTTTCGACCAGTGAGTGAGACCACACACGAGGGCACAGTCGCGGTGACCGCTCCTCCGTCACCCGACGAGGGACTGTCCGCGCAGGAACTCGCCGCCAAGTACGGCCTGTCCGTGAGCGGCGCCCGCCCCTCCCTCGTCGAGTACGTCCGCCAGCTCTGGGACCGGCGTCACTTCATCCTCGCCTTCTCGCGGGCGAAGCTGACCGCCCAGTACAGCCAGGCCAAGCTCGGCCAGCTCTGGCAGGTCGTCACACCGCTGCTGAACGCGGCCGTGTACTTCTTCGTCTTCGGCGTGATCCTGGAGGCCGACCGGGGGATGCCGCGTGAGGTGTACATCCCGTTCCTGGTCACCGGCGTGTTCGTGTTCACCTTCACGCAGAGCTCGGTGATGGCGGGCGTCCGCGCGATCTCCGGCAACCTCGGCCTGGTGCGCGCCCTGCACTTCCCGCGCGCCTCGCTGCCCATCTCCTTCGCGCTCCAGCAGCTGCAGCAACTGCTCTTCTCGATGATCGTGCTGTTCACGGTGACCTGCGCGTTCGGCAGCTATCCGGACCTGTCCTGGGCGCTGATCGTGCCGGTGCTGGCGCTGCAGTTCTGCTTCAACACCGGCCTCGCGCTGATCATGGCCCGGGCCGGTGCCAAGACCCCGGACCTGGCGCAGCTGATGCCGTTCGTGATGCGTACGTGGATGTACGCGTCCGGTGTCATGTACTCCATCCCGATCATGCTGGCGGACAAGCCGTCCTGGATCGCCAACGTGCTCCAGTGGAACCCGGCCGCCATCTACATGGACCTGGTGCGCTTCGCGATGATCGACGGCTACGGCTCGGAGAACCTCCCCGACCACGTCTGGGCGATCGCCGGCGGCTGGGCCGTGCTGTTCGCCCTGGGCGGCTTCGTGTACTTCTGGAAGGCGGAGGAGAGGTACGGCCGTGGCTGACCATACGACCGAGGAACGCATCCCCACCGTCATCGCGGACGATCTGCACATCGTCTACCGCGTCAACGGCGCCAAGACCGGCAGGGGCAGCGCCACCGCCGCCCTCAGCCGCATGCTCAGACGAGGCTCCGACGGCGACGCGCGCGGGGTGCGCAAGGTGCACGCCGTGCGCGGGGTGTCCTTCGTGGCCTACCGGGGCGAGGCCATCGGCCTGATCGGCTCCAACGGCTCCGGCAAGTCGACCCTGCTGCGCGCCATCGCCGGACTGCTGCCCGCCGAGAGCGGCAAGGTCTACACCGACGGCCAGCCCTCGCTGCTCGGGGTGAACGCGGCCCTGATGAACGACCTGACCGGTGAGCGCAACGTCATATTGGGCGGCCTCGCCATGGGCATGACCCGGGAGCAGATCAAGGAGCGCTACCAGGAGATCGTCGACTTCTCCGGCATCAACGAGAAGGGCGACTTCATCACCCTGCCGATGCGCACCTACTCCTCCGGCATGGCCGCCCGCCTGCGGTTCTCCATCGCCGCCGCCAAGGACCACGACGTCCTCATGATCGACGAGGCGCTGGCCACCGGCGACCGCAAGTTCCAGAAGCGCTCCGAGGAACGCATCCGCCAGCTGCGCAAGCAGGCGGGCACCGTGTTCCTGGTCAGTCACAACAACAAGTCGATCCGCGACACCTGCAACCGTGTGCTGTGGCTGGAACGCGGCGAGCTGCGCATGGACGGACCCACCGACGAGGTCCTCAAGGAGTACGAGAAGTTCACGGGCAAGTAGACAGCCGTTCAGGGCCCCGCCGGAACTGCTCCGGTGGGGCCCTGCGTCGTCGGCAAAGGGCACCTGTGCCGCCGGCAAAGGAAGCGTCAACTCTGGTCAGCCGTAGGAATCTTGAAGCCAATCGGTGTGTTCTTGTGATGCGCAGGACACCCCGTCGGTCCGCGCCGCGTTGTACAACGTAAGCTGTACCGGTGCCGAAAGGCGGCAAGTAGGGCGATAATGCGCGACACCCTCCGCCGGGACAGCCGCCGGAACACCGGGCGGCGTGTCCGAAATAGTGTGTATTGGGTCGGCAGTGTAGAACGGGAGATGTGACGGCAATGGCTACGGAAACTCCCCTGCTCCGCGAGGCATGTGCCGTCCCCGCCCTGGGCAGCAAACGGTGACGGGAACCACCACGACGCGCACGGACGACCCGGAGCGCGCGACCCTCGACAAGGCCACGGCCGAGAACTTCCCCGTGGCCCCGTTCTTCCTGCCCAGAGCCTGGCGCGCCGACCTCATGGCCGTCTACGGCTTCGCCCGCCTCGTCGACGACATCGGTGACGGCGACCTCGCCCCCGGCGGCGCCGACGCCCGGCTGCTCGGCGTGTCGCCCGAGCGGGCCGAGGACCGCCTGGCCCTGCTGGACGCCTTCGAGGCCGACCTGCGCCGGGTCTTCGACTCGACCCCGCGTCACCCCCTGCTGCGCCGCCTCCAGCCGACCGTCCGCCGCCGCTCGCTCACCCCCGAGCCGTTCCTCGGCCTGATCGCCGCCAACCGCCAGGACCAGCTCGTCAAGCGGTACGAGACCTACGACGACCTCCTCGCCTACTGCGAACTGTCCGCGAACCCCGTGGGCCGGCTCGTCCTCGCCGTCACCGGCACCTCCACCCCCGAGCGGATCCGCCACTCGGACGCGATCTGCACGGCCCTGCAGATCGTCGAGCACCTCCAGGACGTGGCCGAGGACCTCGGCCGCGACCGCGTCTATCTGCCCGCCGCGGACATGAAGCGCTTTCACGTCCAGGAGGCGGATCTCGCCACGCCGACGGCGGGCGCATCGGTGCGCGCACTGGTTGCGTACGAAGCGCAACGCGCCCGCGATCTCCTGAATGAAGGCGTCCCCCTCGTGGGTAGCGTGCACGGCAGGTTGAGGCTGTTGCTCGCGGGGTTCGTGGCGGGGGGAAGGGCGGCCATCGAGGCGATCGCCGCCGCCGAATACGACGTACTTCCCGGCCCGCCCAGACCCGGCAAGCTCCGGTTGCTGCGTGAGGTGGGCGTGACTCTGCGAGGAGAGGGGTGATCCGGACCGTGGAGTCAGCGCCACACGTGTCCGCACCGGTACTCGCCGCCTACAGCTACTGCGAGGCCGTCACCGGACAGCAGGCCCGTAACTTCGCCTACGGCATCAGGCTGCTGCCGACGCCCAAGCGTCGCGCGATGTCGGCGCTGTACGCGTTCTCCCGGCGCGTCGACGACATCGGCGACGGCGCGCTCACCGACGACGTGAAGTTCGCCCGGCTCCAGGACACCCGGACGCTGCTCGACCGGATCCGCGAGGACGCGCTCGGCGACGACGACACCGACCCGGTCGGCGTCGCCCTCACCCACGCCGCCCGGCACTTCCCGATCCCGCTCGACGGCCTGGACGAACTCATCGACGGCGTCCTGATGGACGTCCGCGGGGAAGCCTACGAGACCTGGGACGACCTGAAGGTCTACTGCCGCTGTGTGGCCGGCGCCATCGGACGGCTCTCGCTCGGCGTGTTCGGCACGGAACCGGGGGCGCGCGGCGCCGAGCGCGCGCCGGAGTACGCCGACACGCTCGGGCTCGCTCTGCAGCTCACCAACATCCTGCGGGACATCCGTGAGGACGCCGAGGGCGGGCGCGTCTATCTGCCCGCCGACGACCTGGCCAAGTTCGGCTGCTCGGCCGGGTTCAGCGGGCCGATGCCACCGGAGGGCTCCGACTTCGCGGGCCTCGTGCACTTCGAAGTGCGTCGGGCCCGCGCCCTTTTCGCCGAGGGCTACCAGCTGCTGCCCATGCTCGACCGGCGCAGCGGCGCCTGTGTCGCCGCCATGGCCGGCATCTACCGCCGTCTCCTGGACCGCATCGAGCGTGACCCCGAGGCGGTGCTGCGCGGCCGGGTCTCGCTGCCCGGACGTGAGAAGGCCTACGTCGCCGTGCGCGGCCTGTCCGGTCTGGACGCCCGGCATGTGACCCGACGCGCCGTCAGGAGGCGTGCCTGATGGACACCTTGGGGCAGAGTGACGCCGACGGCGAGAAGCGGCGGGCAACCCTCCGTGGCCGGGCGGCGTCCCTGACGGCAACGGCCTGCCATGGCGCGTCGACACGTCACGGCGGTCGCGCAGGGGAGGGTGCACGATGACCGACGGCATGCGGTCCGGGCCCGCACGGGACACGGTGGTGGTCGGCGGAGGGCTCGCCGGAATCACCGCCGCGCTCGCGCTCGCCGACGCCGGGGTGCGCGTCACCCTGCTCGAAGGCAGGCCGAGGCTGGGCGGCCTGGCGTTCTCCTTCCAGCGCGGCGAGCTGACCGTCGACAACGGCCAGCACGTCTATCTGCGCTGCTGCACCGCCTACCGCTGGTTCCTCGACCGGATCGGCGGCGCGGCACTGGCTCCGCTGCAGGACCGTCTGGACGTGCCCGTCGTCGACGTCACCAAGCCCGAGGGCCGGCGGCTCGGCAGGCTGCGGCGCGACGCGCTGCCGGTGCCCCTGCATCTGGGGCGCAGCCTCGCGACGTATCCGCATCTCTCGCTCGCCGAGCGCGCCAAGGTCGGCCGGGCCGCGCTCGCGCTCAGGGGCCTCGACCTCGCCGATCCGACCCTGGACGCACAGGACTTCGGCAGCTGGCTGACCGCGCACGGTCAGTCGGCGCGTGCCGTCGAGGCCCTGTGGGACCTGGTCGGGGTCGCCACCCTCAACGCGGTCGCGGGCGACGCCTCCCTGGGGCTCGCCGCGATGGTCTTCAAGACCGGTCTGCTGTCCGACCCGGGCGCGGCCGACATCGGCTGGGCGCGCGTCCCGCTGGGCGAGCTGCACGACCGGCTGGCCCGCAGGGCGCTCGACTCCGTGGGCGTCCGTACCAGGATCCGTTCACGTGTCACCTCCATCTCCCCAAACGACAACGGGCGTTGGTGCGTTCAGGTTCCCGGCGAGGTCATCGAGACGGACGCGGTTGTGCTCGCCGTACCCCAGCGCGAGACCTACGACCTGCTGCCGGGCGGCGCCCTCGACGACCCGGAACAGCTGCTGCGGATCGGCACCGCGCCGATCCTCAACATCCATGTCGTCTACGACCGCAAGGTCGTCGACACCCCCTTCCTCACCGCGCTCGGCACGCCCGTGCAGTGGGTCTTCGACCGCACCGAGGCGTCGGGGCTGAAGACCGGCCAGTACCTGGCGCTGTCGCAGTCGGCCGCACAGGACGAGATCGACGCGCCCGTGGCCGTACTGCGCGAGCGGTACCTGCCCGAACTTCAGCGCCTGCTGCCGCGCACCCGCGGCGCCGAGGTGAAGGACTTCTTCGTGACCAGGGAGCGCACCGCGACCTTCGCTCCCGCCCCCGGCGTCGGAGGGCTGCGGCCCGGCGCCCGCACCAAGGCATCCGGCCTGTACCTGGCCGGAGCGTGGACCGCCACCGGGTGGCCCGCGACCATGGAAAGTGCGGTCCGCAGTGGCATCGGCGCGGCGGACGCCGCGTTGCGTGCCCTGGGCCGGCCCCGCCCTCGCCATCTCTTCGACGTCGAGGAGGCGGCGTGAGGAACGAGCAGCACGCGGCAGGCCCCCGCACCTCCGGTACCGCAACAAGAGGAGAGACTGTGCCCACTGCGCCCCCGGCCTCGAAGGCCGCTCGAGAGACCGCGGTGGACGTGACCGCGCTCCTGGAGCGCGGCCGGACCCTGGCCACACCGGTACTGCGGGCGGCCGTCGACCGCCTGGCACCTCCCATGGACACGGTCGCCGCGTACCACTTCGGCTGGATCGACGCCGCGGGCAACCCCGCCGACGGCGACGGCGGCAAGGCCGTGCGCCCCGCCCTCGCCGTCCTGTCCGCCGAGGTCACCGGAGGCGCGCCCGAGGTCGGCATCCCCGGAGCTGTGGCGGTCGAACTGGTGCACAACTTCTCGCTGCTGCACGACGACCTGATGGACGGCGACGAACAGCGCCGGCACCGCGACACCGTCTGGAAGGTGCACGGCCCCGCCCAGGCCATCCTGGTCGGCGACGCCCTGTTCGCACTGGCCAACGAGATCCTGCTGGAACTCGGCACCGTCGAGGCCGGCCGCGCCACCCGCCGCCTGACCACCGCCACCCGCGCCCTGATCGACGGCCAGGCCCAGGACATCTCCTACGAGCACCGCGACCGCGTCAGCGTCGCGGAGTGCCTGGAGATGGAGGGCAACAAGACCGGCGCCCTGCTGGCCTGCGCCAGCTCCATCGGCGCCGTGCTCGGCGGCGCGGACGACCGCACCGCCGACACCCTGGAGAAGTACGGCTACCACCTGGGCCTGGCCTTCCAGGCCGTCGACGATCTCCTCGGCATCTGGGGCGACCCGGAGGCCACCGGCAAGCAGACCTGGAGTGACCTGCGCCAGCGCAAGAAGTCCCTGCCGGTCGTGGCCGCCCTCGCGGCCGGGGGCAGCGCCTCCGAACGGCTCGGCGAGCTGCTCACCGCCGACGCCAAGAGCAGCGACTTCGCGCACTTCTCCGAGGAGGAGTTCGCGGCCCGCGCCGCCCTGATCGACGAGGCCGGCGGCCGCGAGTGGACCGCCGAGGAAGCACGCCGTCAGCACACCATCGCCATCGAAGCCCTCGACGCCGTCGACATGCCCGACCGGGTGCGGGCCCAGTTCACGGCGCTCGCCGACTTCGTCGTCGTACGAAAGAGATGATCACTATCGGTCGAATAGCTCTCGCGTAGTCGCCGGCCGGTGTCGCGATCGGATGCGCACCGGCCGACGGCGGACCCACAGCAGACGCACCATTTGCAGCACTGCACGAAGGGGAAGCCATGACAGCGACGACCGACGGAAGCACCGGGGCGCTGCCGCCCCGTGCCGCCGCGGCCAGCGAAACCGACAGCACCACTCCGGTGGCGGCCGGGGTCCACGAGGCCGCCGTACGCGCCGTCCAGCGCGCCACCGAGTTCCTGCTCGCCCGGCAGGACGCCCAGGGCTGGTGGAAGGGCGACCTGGAGACCAACGTCACCATGGACGCCGAGGATCTGTTACTCCGTCAGTTCCTCGGCATCCGCGACGAGTCCACGACCCGCGCCGCCGCCCTCTTCATCCGCGGCGAGCAACGCGAGGACGGCACCTGGGCCACCTTCTACGGTGGACCGGGCGAACTCTCCACCACCATCGAGGCGTACGTCGCCCTGCGCCTGGCCGGGGACGCGCCGGACGCGCCGCACATGGCGAAGGCGGCTCAGTGGATCCGCGCCCAGGGCGGCATCGCGGCCGCCCGTGTCTTCACCCGGATCTGGCTCGCCCTGTTCGGCTGGTGGAAGTGGGAGGACCTGCCCGAACTGCCACCGGAACTCATCTATTTCCCCAAGTGGCTGCCGCTCAACATCTACGACTTCGGCTGCTGGGCCCGGCAGACGATCGTCCCGCTGACCATCGTCTCCGCGAAGCGCCCGGTGCGGCCCGCGCCGTTCCCGCTGGACGAGCTGCACACCGATCCGGACCACCCGAATCCGGACAAGCCGCTGGCTCCCGCGGCGAGTTGGTACGGCGCCTTCCAGCGGCTCGACAAGGGCCTGCACGCCCTGCGCAAGGTCGTGCCGAGGAAGCTGCGCACGGCGGCGATGCGGTCGGCCGCGCGCTGGATCATCGAGCGGCAGGAGAACGACGGCTGCTGGGGCGGTATCCAGCCGCCGGCCGTGTACTCGGTCATCGCGCTGCATCTGCTCGGCTACGACCTTCAGCACCCCGTCATGCGGGCGGGGCTGGAGTCGCTGGACCGCTTCGCCGTGTGGCGTGAGGACGGGGCCCGGATGATCGAGGCCTGCCAGTCGCCGGTGTGGGACACCTGCCTGGCGACCATCGCGCTCGTCGACGCCGGGGTGCCCGCGGACCATCCGCAGCTGGTGAAGGCGGCCGACTGGATGCTGGGGGAGCAGATCGTGCGGCCCGGCGACTGGTCCGTGCGTCGGCCGCAACTGCCGCCGGGCGGCTGGGCGTTCGAGTTCCACAACGACAACTACCCCGACATCGACGACACCGCCGAGGTCGTCCTCGCACTGCGCCGCGTGCGGCACCACGACCCGGAGCAGGTGGAGAAGGCCATCGCGCGCGGGGTGCGCTGGAACCTCGGCATGCAGTCGAAGAACGGGGCCTGGGGCGCCTTCGACGTCGACAACACCAGCCCCTTTCCCAACCGGCTGCCGTTCTGCGACTTCGGCGAGGTCATCGACCCGCCGAGCGCGGACGTCACCGCGCACGTGGTGGAGATGCTCGCGGTGGAGGGCCTCGGCCACGACCCGCGCACCCGGCGCGGCATCGAGTGGCTGCTCGCCGAACAGGAACCGGACGGCTCGTGGTTCGGACGCTGGGGCGTCAACTACATCTACGGCACCGGGTCCGTGGTGCCCGCGCTGACCACCGCCGGCCTCCCCGGTTCGCACCCGGCGATCCGGCGGGCGGTGGCCTGGCTGGAGAGCGTCCAGAACGACGACGGCGGCTGGGGCGAGGACCTGCGCTCGTACAAGTACGTCAAGCAGTGGAGCGGGAGAGGCGCCTCCACCGCCTCGCAGACCGCCTGGGCGCTGATGGCGCTGCTGGCGGCGGGGGAGCGGGACTCCAAGGCCGTCGAACGCGGCATCGGGTGGCTGGCCGCGACCCAGCGGGACGACGGCTCCTGGGACGAGCCGTACTTCACGGGCACGGGCTTCCCGTGGGACTTCTCGATCAACTACCACCTGTACCGGCAGGTCTTTCCGCTCACGGCGCTGGGACGGTATGTGCATGGAGAGCCCTTCACGGGTTCGGGTGTCGAGGCCAAGGGGAACGAATGACGTCCCCGACCGCTCCGGCGCCGCTGCTGATCGCCTGTGCGCTCGGCATCGAGCGGCTGGCGTTGCGGCTGGGCGAGCGGGGTGGTGCGGGTGGGCCGGTGACCGTGCTCCGGACCGGCATGGGGCCCGGCGCGGCCGAGCGTTCCGTGGCGCGGGCGCTGGCCGACCCGGCACTTGACGGGGCCGCCGTGCTGGCCACGGGCTTCTGCGCGGGGCTGGCACCGGGCATGCACCCCGGCGACCTGGTCGTCGCCGAGGAGACCCGGGACCCGCGCGGCACCACGCCCTGCGTGGGCACCGACCTGCTCGTCAGGGAACTCGGACGGGCGGTGCCCGGCCGCACCGTCCACACCGGCCCGGTCACCGGCTCCGACCACGTCGTCCGCGGTCAGGAGCGGTCCGACCTGCTGTCCACCGGCGCCATCGCGGTCGACATGGAGTCGGCCGCAACGCTTCTGAGCGCCTGGCGTGCGGGAGTACGTCCGGTTGCGGCCGTCCGGGTGGTCGTGGACGCTCCAGAACATGAACTCGTCCGTATCGGCACGGTGCGCGGTGGAATATCGGCTTTCCGCGTCCTTCGTTCCATTCTTCCCGCATTCTTTGAATGGCACCGTAATGTGCTGCTCCCCAGGAGGTGAGCCCGATGGCCATGCCGCTGCGCCAGTCCATCAAGGTCGCTACATACTTGGCTGAACAAAAGCTCCGCAGGCGCGACAAGTTTCCGCTCATCGTGGAGCTGGAGCCCCTGTTCGCCTGCAACCTGAAGTGCGAGGGCTGCGGCAAGATCCAGCACCCCGCCGGGGTGCTGAAGCAGCGCATGCCGGTCGCGCAGGCCGTGGGAGCGGTGCTGGAATCCGGTGCGCCGATGGTGTCGATCGCGGGCGGCGAGCCGCTGATGCATCCGCAGATCGACGAAATCGTGCGGCAGTTGGTGGCCAAGCGGAAATACGTCTTCCTGTGCACCAACGCCATGTTGCTGCGCAAGAAGATGGACACGTTCAAGCCCTCGCCCTATTTCGCGTTCGCCGTGCACATCGACGGCCTGCGCGAGCGGCACGACGAGTCGGTCGCGAAGGAGGGCGTGTTCGACGAGGCGGTGGAGGCCATCAAGGAGGCCAAACGGCGCGGCTTCCGGGTCACCACCAACTCCACCTTCTTCAACACCGACACCCCGCAGACCGTCATCGAGGTGCTCAACTACCTCAACGACGACCTCCAGGTCGACGAGATGATGATCTCGCCCGCCTACGCCTACGAGAAGGCGCCCGACCAGGAGCACTTCCTGGGCGTGGAGCAGACCCGCGAACTGTTCAAGAAGGCCTTCGCGGGCGGCAACCGGCGCCGCTGGCGGCTCAACCACTCGCCGCTCTTCCTGGACTTCCTGGAGGGCAAGGTCGACTTCCCGTGCACCGCGTGGGCGATCCCCAACTACTCGCTCTTCGGCTGGCAGCGCCCCTGCTACCTGATGAGCGACGGCTACGTGCCGACCTACCGCGAACTGATCGAGGACACCGACTGGGACAAGTACGGCCGCGGCAAGGACCCGCGCTGCGCCAACTGCATGGCGCACTGCGGCTACGAGCCCACCGCCGTCCTCGCCACCATGGGGTCGCTGAAGGAGTCCCTGCGCGCCATGCGCGAGACGGTCTCCGGAAACCGGGAGTGACGTCATGACCGCCGTCCCCTTGGGCGTTCCCGAAGTACCGGCGCGACCGGTCGCCGAGCGGCGCCTGTCGCGGCAGATCCAGGTCGGGCCGGTGGCGGTCGGGGGCGGGGCACCGGTGTCGGTGCAGTCCATGACGACGACCCGTACGTCGGACATCGGCGCCACCCTCCAGCAGATCGCCGAGCTCACCGCCTCCGGCTGCCAGATCGTCCGGGTCGCCTGCCCCACGCAGGACGACGCGGACGCCCTCGCGACCATCGCCCGCAAGTCGCAGATCCCCGTCATCGCCGACATCCACTTCCAGCCGAAGTACGTGTTCGCCGCGATCGAGGCCGGCTGTGCGGCCGTACGGGTGAATCCCGGCAACATCAAACAGTTCGACGACAAGGTCAAGGAGATCGCCCGGGCGGCCCGGGACCACGGCACGCCGATCCGGATCGGTGTGAACGCCGGGTCACTCGACAAGCGGCTCCTGCAGAAGTACGGCAAGGCCACGCCGGAGGCCCTCGTGGAGTCGGCGCTGTGGGAGGCCTCGCTGTTCGAGGAGCACGACTTCCGGGACATCAAGATCTCCGTCAAGCACAACGACCCGGTCGTGATGATCGAGGCGTACCGGCAGCTGGCGGCCCAGTGCGACTACCCGCTGCACCTGGGGGTGACCGAGGCGGGCCCGGCCTTCCAGGGCACGATCAAGTCGGCGGTCGCCTTCGGCGCCCTGCTCTCGCAGGGGATCGGGGACACCGTCCGGGTCTCCCTGAGCGCTCCGCCCGCCGAGGAGGTCAAGGTCGGCATCCAGATCCTGGAGTCGCTCGGGCTCAGGCAGCGGCGGCTGGAGATCGTGTCGTGCCCGTCCTGCGGGCGCGCCCAGGTCGACGTGTACCGGCTGGCCGACGAGGTCACCGCCGGGCTGGACGGCATGGAGGTGCCGCTGCGCGTCGCCGTCATGGGCTGCGTCGTCAACGGCCCCGGCGAGGCGCGGGAGGCCGACCTGGGGGTCGCCTCCGGGAACGGCAAGGGGCAGATCTTCGTCAAGGGCCAGGTCATCAAGACCGTTCCGGAGTCGAAGATCGTGGAGACGTTGATCGAAGAGGCGATGAAGATCGCCGAACAGATGGAGCGGGACGGGGCAGCGACGGGCTCCCCCGACGGCACGGGGAAACCGGCAGTGACGGTGAGCTGACGCAAGGCACGGACCGAGAGGGGGCCCTAGCGTGTCGATTCTGGAGACCATCCGGGGACCACGCGACCTGAAGGCGCTGTCCGAGGCGCACATTGGTGAACTGTCCGAAGAGATCAGGGAGTTCCTGGTGCACGCGGTCGCCAGGACCGGCGGCCACCTCGGGCCCAACCTGGGCGTGGTGGAACTGTCCATCGCGCTCCACCGGGTCTTCGAGTCACCGGTCGACCGCATCCTGTGGGACACCGGCCACCAGAGCTACGTACACAAACTCCTGACCGGACGTCAGGACTTCTCCAAGCTGCGTGGCAAGGGCGGCCTGTCCGGCTATCCCTCGCGCGAGGAGTCCGAGCACGACGTCATCGAGAACAGCCACGCCTCCACCGCGCTGGGCTGGGCCGACGGGCTGGCCAAGGCCCGCGAGGTACAGGGGGAGAAGGGCCATGTCGTCGCGGTGATCGGCGACGGCGCGCTGACCGGCGGCATGGCCTGGGAGGCGCTGAACAACATCGCGGCCGCCAAGAACCGGCCGCTGATCATCGTCGTCAACGACAACGAGCGGTCCTACGCCCGGACCATCGGCGGCCTCGCCAACCACCTCGCGGCGCTGCGCACCACCGACTCGTACGAGAAGGTGCTGGCCTGGGGCAAGGACGTACTGCTGAGCACGCCGGTCGTCGGGCACACCGTCTACGAGGCGCTGCACGGCGCCAAGAAGGGCTTCAAGGACGCGTTCGCACCCCAGGGGATGTTCGAGGACCTCGGCCTGAAGTACGTCGGGCCGATCGACGGGCACGACGTGAAGGCCGTCGAGTCGGCGCTGCGGCGTGCGAAACGCTTCCACGGGCCGGTACTGGTGCACTGCCTCACCGAGAAGGGCCGCGGCTACGAACCCGCCCTCGCGCACGAGGAGGACCACTTCCACACCGTCGGCGCGATGGACCCGCTGACCTGCGAACCGCTCGCGCCCTCCGGCGGGCCGTCCTGGACGTCGGTGTTCGGGGACGAGATCGTGAGCATCGGAGAGGAACGGGAGGACGTCGTGGCGATCACGGCGGCCATGCTGCACCCGGTGGGCCTCGCCAAGTTCGCCCAGCGGTTCCCGGACCGGGTCTGGGACGTCGGCATCGCCGAGCAGCACGCGGCGGTCTCCGCGGCCGGGCTCGCCACCGGCGGGCTGCACCCGGTCGTCGCCGTCTACGCCACCTTCCTCAACCGCGCCTTCGACCAGCTCCTGATGGACGTGGCCCTGCACCGCTGCGGGGTCACCTTCGTCCTGGACCGGGCCGGGGTGACCGGCGTCGACGGGCCCTCGCACAACGGCATGTGGGACATGTCGATCCTCCAGGTCGTGCCCGGGCTGCGGATCGCCGCGCCGCGTGACGCCGACCAGTTGCGGGCGCAGCTGCGCGAGGCGGTCGCCGTCGACGACGCGCCCACGCTCGTGCGGTTCCCGAAGGAGTCGGTGGGTCCCTGCGTTCCCGCGATCGACCGGGTGGGCGGCATCGACGTACTGCACCGGGCGGAGGCGCCGGAGGTACTGCTCGTCGCGGTCGGGGTCATGGCGCCAGTGTGTCTGCAGGCCGCCGAGCTGCTTCAAGCCCGGCGGATCGGGTGCACGGTGGTGGACCCGCGGTGGGTCAAGCCCGTCGATCCCGCGCTGCCCGGCCTCGCCGCCGGGCATCGGCTGGTCGCCGTGGTCGAGGACAACAGCCGGGCGTCGGGCGTCGGCGCGGCTGTGGCGCTGGCGCTGAGCGATGCCGACGTGGACGTGCCGGTACGGCGGTTCGGCATTCCGGAGCAGTTCCTGGCGCATGCCAAGCGGGCCGAGGTGCTGGCGGACATCGGTCTCACGCCGGTCGAGATCGCCGGGCGGATCAGCGCGAGCCTGGCCGTCCGGGAAGAGCGGCCCGCTGCGCCGACCCGGGAGGCGGTCGTACCGGAAAGGCCGTCCAAGGAGGCGGACGTACCCGAAAGGGCCTCCAAGGAGGCCGTCGTACCGGAGCAGTCCTCCAAGGAGACCGCCGCCGAGGAATCGCTGTCCAAGGAGAACCGTCCATGACCACCACGGAATCCGCGTCCCAACCCTCGGCGTCCGACGGGGGCTTCGACCTCGGCGCCCTGCTCGCCGAGCGCGGAGCCGAGCGCTACGAGCTGCACGCCCGGTACCTCAACCACCAGTTGCCGCGCATGCTGCACACCATCGGCTTCGACAAGGTGTACGAGCGGGCCGAGGGCGCCTACTTCTGGGACGCGGACGGCAACGACTACCTGGACATGCTCGCCGGTTTCGGGGTGATGGGCCTGGGCCGCCATCACCCCGTCGTCCGCAAGGCGCTGCACGACGTCCTGGACGCCCAGCTCGCCGACCTCACCCGGTTCGACTGCCAGCCGCTGCCCGGTCTGCTGGCCGAGCGGCTGCTTGCGCACAGCCCGCACCTGGACCGCGTGTTCTTCGGCAACAGCGGTACGGAGGCGGTGGAGACCGCGCTGAAGTTCGCCCGGTTCGTCACCGGCAGACCCAGGGTCCTGTACTGCGCGCACGCCTTCCACGGCCTGACCACCGGCTCGCTGTCCGTGAACGGCGAGCCGGGCTTCCGGGACGGCTTCGCCCCGCTGCTGCCCGACACGGCCGTGCTGCTCGGCGACCTCGACGCTCTGGCCCGGGAGTTGAAGCGGGGCGACGTCGCCGCGCTGATCGTCGAGCCGATCCAGGGCAAGGGCGTGCACGAGGCCCCGCCCGGCTATCTGCGTGCCGCGCAGGAACTGCTGCACCGGCACAAGGCGCTGCTCATCGCGGACGAGGTGCAGACGGGCCTCGGCCGCACCGGCGACTTCTACGCCCACCAGCACGAGGACGGCGTCGAGCCGGACCTGGTCTGCGTGGCGAAGGCGCTGTCCGGCGGTTATGTGCCGGTGGGCGCCACGCTCGGCAAGGACTGGATCTTCAAGAAGGTCTACTCGTCCATGGACCGGGTGCTGGTCCACTCGGCCAGCTTCGGGTCCAACGCCCAGGCCATGGCGGCCGGTCTGGCGGTGCTGTCCGTCATGGAGAACGAGCAGATCGTCGCCGGAGTCCGGAGCACGGGCGAACGGCTCAGGTCCCGGCTCGCCGCGCTGATCGACAAGTACGAGATGCTCGCGGACGTGCGCGGCCGGGGCCTGATGATCGGCATCGAGTTCGGGCGGCCGCAGTCGCTGAAGCTGCGCAGCCGCTGGGCCATGCTCCAGGCCGCCCGCAAGGGGCTGTTCGCGCAGATGGTCGTCGTACCGCTGCTCCAGCGGCACCGGATCCTCACCCAGGTCTCCGGCGACCATCTTGAGGTGATCAAGCTGATTCCGCCGCTGATCATCGGGGAGCGGGAGGTGGACCGGTTCGTGGACGCCTTCACGGCCGTGATGGACGACGCGCACAACGGGGGCGCGCTGGTGTGGGACTTCGGCAAGACGCTGGTGAAGCAGGCGGTGGCCAACCGCTGATCAGCTTTCAGGGTCAGTCGAGCAGGCGCTCGCGCAGCCGCTCCCGGGTCTCGGGGGCGACGCCCAGCCCCTGCTCCAGATAGGTGTCGACACCGCCCCAGGTGTCCTCGATGGTCTCGATCGCCGCCGTCAGATACTCGGCACGCGCGTCGAAGAGCGGGCTGAGCAGCTCCATGACCTCCGGGGAGTAGGCGGAGGCGGAGCTGCCGCTGCGGTGCACCTTGTAGCGGCGGTGCTTGGCGTTGGACTCCAGGTAGTCGGCGAGGATCGCGTCGCGCTCCACGCCCAGCGCGAGCAGCGTGACGGCGATCGATAGTCCGGCGCGGTCCTTGCCCGCCGCGCAGTGCATCAGCGCGGGGACGCTGTCCTCGGCGAGCGCGTGCAGCACCTGGGAGTGCTCGGCGGTGCGCTCCTTGATGATCACGCGGTACGAGGTGATCATCCGGTCCGCGGCCTTGCCATCGGCCAGAATCCCGCGCAGCTGCTCCACGTCGCCGTCCCGGACCATCTTCCAGAACTCCGCGCCGTCCGCCGGGTCCGTCAGCGGCAGGTTGACGTTGCGCACGCCCGGCAGCTCGACGTCCGGGCCCTCCAGCTGCTGGTCCGCGGCGTTGCGGAAGTCGAAGATCGTGTGCAGCCCCAGGGAGGCGAGGAACGCGGCGTCCTCCGCGGTGGCGTGCGCGAGGTGGCCGCTGCGGAACAGCATCCCGTGCCGCACCCGGCGCCCGTCCACGGTCGGCAGGCCGCCCACGTCACGGAAGTTGCGCACTCCGGCCAGTTCCGGCTCGGTCGACGGTACCTGCTGCGTCACGGGGGCTCCCTCCCATCGGCCCCGTCGGCGCGGCTCGTCGACGGGCACGTCCCCGACGATACGACACGGATTCCTCGGGCAATGAGTTGTCCACAGGCCGTCACAGGGAGTTGGAGGAGTTTTCCACAGGCATTGCCCAGCAGGCTTCCCGCCCTTGATGATGTTGGTGCTTGAGCGGAGCTGTCGGAATCTGCGAGGACGGAATGGTCGAGATCGCCGGGAACGGGCGTACGTGGTTGCTGTCCGGGCCCACCAGCAGCTATGCCGTGCACCTCACCGAGAACGACGAACTGCTGCATCTGCACTGGGGCGCCAGGATCACGCTGCCCGACGCCGAGGCCCTCGCGATGCGCCCGCTGCCGGACTACTGGCCCTTCGAGTCCCCGCTCGACGGACGGGAGGAGTACCCGATGGAGGGAGGCCCCCGTTTCGTCCGCCCCGCCCTGTCCGTGCGCACCGACGAGCGACGCGGCACCGAGTGGACCTTCGAGACGTACGAGACCGGCGACGACGAGCTGCGCCTGCGCTTCCGGGACGCGGGACTGGGCATCACGCTGCACTACCGGATGCGCGACGACGTCGTCGAGCGCTGGGTGACCCTGCGCAACGACGGCCCCGTGGTCGAGCTGCTGCGCGCCGACTCCGCCACCTGGACCCTGCCCGACCGCGACCAGTGGCGGCTGTCCCAGCTGCACGGCCGGTGGGCGGCCGAGTCCCGGCTGACCCGGTCGTCCCTCACCTACGGCGAGAAGGTCATCGGCAGCCGCCGTGGCCACACCGGGCACCAGCACCTGCCATGGGTCGCGCTGGACGCCGACGCGACCGAGGAGCGCGGCGAGGTGTACGGCTGCGCCCTCGGCTGGTCGGGCTCGTGGCGGATCGCGGTGGCCCAACTGCCGGACGCGCGCGTGCAGATCACCGGCGGCGCCGGATACGACGACTCGGGGCTGCTGCGACTGGCCGCGGGGGAGTCCTTCACCACGCCCGTCTTCGCCGGCCTGTGGAGCGACGGCGGCTTCGGCGGGGCCAGCCGCGCGTGGCACGCCTACCAGCGCGCATACGTCGTCCCCGACGCCGAGCGGGACCGGCCGGTGCTGTTCAACTCCTGGGAGGCCACCGAGTTCGACATCTCCGAGGAGCAGCAGCGGGCGCTCGCGCGGCGGGCCGCGGCGATCGGGGTGGAGCTGTTCGTCGTCGACGACGGCTGGTTCGGGGCGCGCACCAGCGACCGCGCGGGACTCGGCGACTGGACGCCCAACCCCGACCGTTTCCCGGCCGGTCTCAAGCCGCTCGCCGACCACGTGCACGCCCTCGGGATGCAGTTCGGGATCTGGGTGGAGCCCGAGATGGTCAACCCGGACAGCGATCTCTACCGCGCTCACCCGGACTGGGTGCAGTTCCAGCCGGGACGAAAGCGGACAGAGTTCCGCAATCAGCTCGTCCTCAATCTCGCGCGGGAGGACGTCCAGGAGCACCTCTGGGAGCAGCTCCACGCACTCCTCTCCAGTGCCCCCGTCGACTATGTCAAGTGGGACTTCAACCGCTGCTTCACGGACGCCGGCTGGCCCGGCGAGCCCTCTCCGCAGCGGCTGTGGGTCGACCACGTACGTGCCTTTTATGCCCTTTTGGACCGCCTGCGGGCGGCTCACCCGGGTGTCGCCTTCGAGTCCTGCTCGGGTGGCGGTGGCCGGATCGACCTCGGGGTGATGAGCCGCACCGACCAGGTGTGGACCTCCGACAACACCGACCCGCTCGACCGGCTCGCCATCCAGCACGGCTTCAGTCAGATCCATCCCGCGCGCGTGATGGCCGCCTGGGTCACCGACAGCCCCAACACCCAGCTGAACGGCCGGACCAGCACGCTGCGCTTCCGCTTCGTCAGTGCGATGGCCGGGGTGCTCGGCGTCGGCGGCGACCTCACGCAGTGGACCGACGAGGAGCTGGCCGAGGCGCGGGACTGGGTGGCCCTCTACAAGGAGATCCGGCCCCTCGTGCAGCGCGGCGACCTCTACCGGCTGCGACCGCCCACCGGCGGGCTCAGTGCCGTGCAGTACGTGCGCGGTGACGAGTCCGTCGTCCTCGCCTGGCTTCAGGCGCAAAGCTACGGGGAACCCGTCCCGGCGCTGCGGTTGCGCGGGCTCGACCCGACGGCGACGTATGAATGCCGTGAAACGGGCGAAGTGTACAGAGGGGTCGTATTGCTGCATCACGGGTTGCGTACGGGATTGCGGGGCGACCTCGATGCGACTGTTTTCCGGCTGTGTCGCATCTGAGCCTTCCGCCCGAATTGGACCCTTCGTTCCAACTTGCTCTGGAGTAAAGGAACCTGGAGCAGGGTCACGTGAGCAGCGTCATATCCGTGACCGAGCGTCGTGCGTCATGTTCACGTAATTCGCATGCCCGGCAAGGGCATTTACCGAAAACCGCGGCGCTGTACTGCACGGAGTGTGACCGGAATTCAGGTGAACGGATCACGAAAACGGCGTTCGGGCGCAACCTCTTGCTTGTCCCTTGCGTCTTGGGTCGCTTACGTTCCTCACCGATCCGGGCGGACGCCGAATCCTGCCGCCGCCCGGTGCCCGCGCAAACTCACCCGTGTTCGGCAGGAGCGGGGGACCCACAGGTAGAACCGCCTGTTCCGGTCTCCGGAACGGCTTGGGGTAAAGCCGCGTTTCGACGCGGCCGGACATCTCCAGTCCGCACCCGACAGCTCACCTCGCAGGCGCCGGAGAGGAATTCGCCATGCCCGCAAAGGGTAAGCACCGCCGTCCGAAGACCCAGCGCTTCACCCGTTCCATAGCCGTCGCCGGAACCGGTGGCGCCGCACTCGCCCTCCCGCTCATGGGGGCCGCCGGCGCCCACGCCGCCACCCCCCAGTCGGCCGCGGAAAAGGCCGTCCAGTCGGTCCCGACCGAGAAGACGGCCGTCCAGCAGAAGGTTGCCGAAAAGAAGTCCGCCGCCAAGAAGGCGGGTGTGCGGACCTATTCGGTGAAGGTCGGCGACTACCTCGCGAAGATCGCCGACGAGCAGAACGTCAGCGGTGGCTGGCAGCGGCTCTACGAGGACAACCGTGCGGCCGTCGGCGAGGACCCGTCGCTCATCCACCCCGGCCTGAAGCTCACGATCGGCAAGAAGGCCCCCGCGAGCAGCGGCAAGCCCTCGTCCGCCGCCTCCTCGCCCAAGTCGTCGGCCTCCACGAAGACGTCGCAGTCCTCCAACGCCTCTGAGTCGGCCAACGCCTCCGAGTCCGCGGCGCGGGCGTCCGAGGCCTCCGCCTCCACCCAGACGGCCGGCACCAGCACCGCCGGCGCCTTCTCCGCCCCCGTGGACGGTGCCGCCGTCGGCACCGCCTACCGCGTGGCGGGCAGCATGTGGTCCAGCGGCTACCACACCGGCGTCGACTTCGCCGTCCCGAGCGGCACCCCGCTGAAGGCCGTCGGTGCGGGCACGGTCGTCTCCGCGGGCTGGGCCGGAGCGTACGGCAACCAGGTCGTCATCAAGCTCGCCGACGGCTACTACGCGCAGTACGCCCACCTGTCCTCGCTCTCCGTCTCCAGCGGCCAGACCGTGAGCGCGGGCCAGCAGATCGGCCTCTCCGGCTCGACCGGCAACTCGACCGGACCGCACCTGCACTTCGAGATCCGCACCACGCCGAACTACGGCTCGGACATCGACCCGGTCGCCTACCTTCGTTCGAAGGGCGTCTCCGTCGGCTGACGCACGCGCCGCTCCCGCCATCGAAGGCCGACCCCGATCCCCGGGTCCGGCCTTCGGTGGCGTAGGTCACCAGGCGTTGTTCCACAGTTGACCAATCCTTTGGCCGTGGCCTTTCTCACCGTCCGTCAACCCCTTCCTACGGTCGCGTAGGTCACACTCGAAGGGGAATGATGTTCCGACGTGGCAGACGATTCGAAGAATGACAGCAGATCAGTGATCGGGTCGTACGTGGCGGTGGGGGACAGCTTCACCGAGGGTGTCGGCGACCCCGGCCCCGACGGGGCGTTCGTCGGCTGGGCCGACCGGTTCGCCGTACTGCTCGCGGACCGCCGACCCGAAGGCGACTTCCAGTACACCAATCTCGCCGTGCGCGGCAAGCTGCTCGACCAGATCGTGGCGGACCAGGTTCCGCGGGCCATCGAAATCGCGCCGGACCTGGTCTCGTTCTGCGCCGGCGGCAACGACATCATCCGCCCGGGCACCGACCCGGACGACGTGGCCGAGCGCTTCGAGCGGGCGGTGGCCGCGCTGACCGACGCCGTGGGCACCGTGCTGGTGACCACCGGCTTCGACACCCGGGGCGTTCCCCTGCTGCGGCATCTGCGCGGCAAGATCGCCACCTACAACGGGCATGTGCGGGCCATCGCCGACCGGTACGGCTGCCCGGTGCTCGACCTGTGGTCGCTCAAGTCCGTTCAGGACCGCCGCGCCTGGGACGGCGACCGGCTGCACCTCTCGCCCGAGGGGCACACGCGCGTGGCGCTGCGCGCCGGTCAGGCACTCGGCCTCGCCGTCCCCGCCGACCCCGAGCAGCCCTGGCCGCCGCTGCCCCCGCGCGGCACCCTGGAGGTGCGGCGGGACGACGTCCACTGGGCGCGTGAGTACCTCGTGCCGTGGATCGGCCGGCGACTGCGCGGTGAGTCGTCGGGCGACCATGTCACCGCCAAGGGCACGCTGTCGCCGGACGACATCAAGATGCGGATCGCCTCGGTGGCCTGAGGCCGTCCTGCGGCGACCCCGTGGCGCCGCGCCTGGAGCGGGCCGTTCCGGATGCTGATGCCGGGTCGGCCCGCGACCGGCGTGGACCACGGGACCGTATGCCGCAAAAAGGAACGAAACGGGCGACGGCTCACCGCTGCTGAGCCGTCGGCACCTCCGCCAGACCCAGTTCCCGGGCCAGTGCCTCGTTCACCCACTCCTGCGCACGCGCGCGTGACACCGCTCCCGCGTAGGACGTCATCTGCACGGCGAGCCCGTCGAGCAGGGCGGTCAGCCGCAGGGCCGCGCCCATGGGGTCGGTGCAGCGGAACTCACCGGCCGCCACCCCCTCGGCGATGACCTCGGCGATGGCCGCCTTCCACCGCTTGTCGAGGTCCCGGGTGACCTCCCGCAGCGCGGGCTCGCGCAGCGCCGCCGCCCAGCCCTCGATCCACAGCCGCCAGCCCTTGGCCTGGCCCGTCGGCGCGTACCAGCGCACGGCCGACCGCAGCCGGCGCAGAGCCGTCGTGCGCCGGCCGAGCAGCTTGCTTAGATGGGCGAGATCGTCCTCGGCCGCGTACGCGAACGCGGCGGCGACCAGCTTCTCCTTCGTCGAGAAGTGGTACAGCACCAGCGCGTTGCTCACACCGAGCGCGGAGGCCACATCGGCGATCCGCACCGCCGCCACCCCCCGCGCCTCGATCTGTTCCACGGCGGCGCGCAACAACTCCTCACGCCGCTCCGCCACGCTCAACCGCACTCTCGCCACCCCGTCACCCTAACGGGCCACACCCGTCGACGGCCGGGCGGTGACGTCCCCCCTCAGCGGTACGACCCGAAGCGCTCCGCGAGCAGTGGGAGCCGGTCCTCGGCGACGGCGTGCGCGGCGGCACGCGGCGTGCTCCCGTCGGCCTCCGCACGCGCCAGCACGAGTTCGGTCAGGGCACGCATCGCTCGCCGCGTGTACGAGAACGCCTCGTCCGCGTCCGCCCCGATGTCGCCGAACAGCGTCCACCACCACCAGGCGTTCGTTCCGGAGTTGACCACCACGTCGGGCAGGACCGTGACCCCGCGCGCGGTCAGCAGCGCCTCCGCCTCGGGTACGACGGGCATGTTGGCCGCCTCGACGATCCAGCGGGCGGTGACCCGGTCCTGGTTCACGGTGTCGACCGCGTACGACACGGCGGCGGGCACAAGCACCTCGGCGTCGGCCGACAGCCAGGCCTCGCCGGGCAGTTCGAGGTCGCCGGGCCGCAACGCGGAGCGGTCCACCGTGCCGTAGGCGTCCCGCGCGGCGAGCAGCGCGTCCACGTCGAGGCCCGCCGGGTTGGCGATCGTGCCCTTGATGTCGGCGACGGCCACGACCGTGAGACCCGCGCGCGTGAGGAAGCGTGCCGTGGCGCCGCCCATGGTGCCCATGCCCTGCACCGCGACCCGCGTGCCCGCGCGCGGCACACCGGCCCGGTCCAGGGCCGCGAGCGCCGCCTCCGCGACCCCGCAGCCGCCGACCAGCTCGCCGAGCCCGATGCCGTCCACCTCCACCGCGAACGCGTCGGCGAGCCGCCGCCGGGCCGCCGCCTCGTCGTCCAGCAGCGGATACACCGCCTGGATCGACGAGACGAGCCCCGCCTCGGCGGCCGCCCGGTCCACCAGCTCCTGGGTGAGCCCGAGGTCCTCGCCGGTGGTCCAGAACGTCTCGATGTACGGCCGTACGGCCCGCAGATAGCGCACCAGGAGTCCGTACGCCGCCGGGTCCCGGGGGTCGCAGTCGATACCGCCCTTGGCGCCGCCGAGCGGGACGTAACGGGCCTGGGGGTCGTAGTGCAGGGCCTCCTTCACGGTCATCCCGCGGGCGAGCCCGGTGACCTCGTCCAGTGTGCAGCCCGGGCGCATCCGCAGCCCGCCACTGGCGACGCCGCGCACCAGCCGGTCGACGACCAGGAAGCCCTGGCGGCCCGTGACGTGGTCGGTCCAGGTGAGCGACAGAAAGGGGGCGGTCATGGAAGCTCCTTGCGGCCGAAGGCATGCACCGAGCCGTGAGCGAGTGCACGTACTGAATCCTGAGTCAGTGTCGGACATGGGGCGGCGGGTGATGTCAGTGGGGCGGACCATAATGGAAGCCTCACTGACTCCCTTGGAGGTACCGTGGCCGGTTCCCGTTCCCTGAGCCCCGGGCTCCGCGCGCTGCAGCCCGCGGCCTTCGGCGCGGAGCCGAGCGGTGAGCGCATGGCGCGCATCCGCAGATCGCCCCACTTCCGGGACGGTGTCTTCCAGAACCCCGGCGGCCCCTCACGGATCCGCCCGTCGGGTTCGGTACTCGGCTTCGCGAAGACCTACTTCGGCAAGGACGCGCGTAACCGCCGCACCCCGCACGGCGCGGTGCCCCTGCACACCACCACGGCCGCCGACCTCGCCCGGCCGCCCGCCACCGGCCTCCGGCTGACCTGGCTCGGCCACTCCAGCGTGCTCGCGGAGATCGACGGACAGCGGGTGCTCTTCGACCCCGTCTGGGGCGAGCGCTGCTCCCCGTTCGCCTTCGCCGGGCCCAAGCGGCTGCACCCGGTGCCGCTGCCCCTGACGGCGCTCGGAGCGGTGGACGTCGTCGTCATCTCGCACGACCACTACGACCACCTGGACATGCCCACGATCAAGGCGCTGGCCGGCACGGACACGCTGTTCGCCGTGCCGCTCGGCGTCGGCGCCCACCTCGAGCACTGGGGCGTGTCCGCCGGCCGGTTGCGCGAGCTGGACTGGCACGAGTCGACGAAGGTCGGCGCGCTCACCCTGACCGCCACCCCGGCCCGCCACTTCTGCGGCCGCGGCCTGCGCAACACCCAGCACACGCTCTGGGCGTCCTGGGTCGTGGCGGGGGAGGAGCACCGGATATTCCACAGCGGCGACACCGGATACTTCGAGGGCTTCCGGGACATCGGCGCCGACCACGGCCCGTTCGACACCACGATGATCCAGATCGGCGCCTACAGCGAGTTCTGGCCGGACATCCACATGCTTCCCGACGAGGGTGTCCGCTCGCATCTGGACCTGCAGCGCGGGGATGCCGCGTCGGGTGTGCTGCTGCCGATCCACTGGGCGACGTTCAACCTGGCGCCGCACGCGTGGGCGGAGCCCGGCGAATGGACGAAGGACGCCGCCGAGGCGGCCGGAGCGGCGGTGGCGTTGCCGCGGCCGGGCGAGCCCTTCGAACCGGCCGGGAAGATCCCGGTGGACCCCTGGTGGCGCGCGGTCTCCGCACCCGTCGCCCGCCACTGGCCGCGCATCGCGAGCGCCGACGCCGTCTCGGCCGCCCAGGAGGGCGACCTCGACCTGGCGGGCGACCGGTAGCGGGCGACCGGTTGCGGGCTACTCCGCCGGTGCGCGCCAGGGCGCGCGATTGCCCTGAAGCTCCGGTGCCTCCCTTCGGCGCGTACAGCGCATCCCACGGCGAATACCGCATGTGACTGGTTCTGAGCAGGTCGGATCGATCTCTTACGACGCCTGCCTCATTGTCCCGACGCGCTTATCGGTCTGTCGTACGAGACCTCATACCAGAGCGGGACGCTTGCCGTAGGACTTTGTCAACTGCCCACCGCACCTGATGCGTTGCCGACTACTGTGAGTGTCCGCCGGGCGACGCAGGGCCGGATTCTTCGGCGTCGTCGACCGGCACCGCGCCGCCGCATGCCCGAGTCGCGCAGACCGGGCCCGCCCCGGCCCCCGACCGATGGACCAGTACGAGGACGCCCGATGTCACACCTCCGCGCACCGGCCGCACGCGCAGACCGCCGCGAGGGCGGGCGGCACGGACGGCCGGTCGCACACCCCGTTCCCTCGCTGCCCGAGGCCCACATACGGCCCCAGCTGCTGCGTCTCGCCGTACTGCCCCCGGTCGCGGTCGCCCTCAGCGCCTGCGCGGCCGTGCTGTTCACCGTCCGCTCCACCGGCGCCCGCACCAGCCTCACCCTGTGGGCCGTACTCGCCGGCGCCGTCTGTGTGACGCTCGTCGGCATCGGGATCGCCGTGATCGCCGCCGACCGGGCCGCCCGGGCCGTGCACGAGCGGGTCGGTGCGCTGCGCCGCAGCAGCGCCCGCCGCGAGGCCGATCTCCGTGCCCTCGTCGAGGCGTTGCGCCGCGGCGAGGTACCGCCGCCGCGCAAGCCGCGCGGCGGTCCGCCCGAGGACGCCGACGACTTCGAGCTGCTCGCCGCCGACCTGGCCCGCGCGCACGACGGCGCCGTCACCGCCGTCGTACAGGCGGCCCAGCTCTCCAGCCAGGCCGGCAGCGAACAGAAGCTGGAGGTCTTCGTCAATCTCGCCCGGCGCCTTCAGTCGCTGGTGCACCGCGAGATCGCGATCCTCGACGAGCTGGAGAACGAGATCGAGGACCCCGACCTGCTCAAGGGCCTCTTCCACGTCGACCACCTCGCCACCCGCATCCGCCGCCACGCCGAGAACCTCGCCGTGCTCGGCGGCGCCGTCTCCCGCCGCCAGTGGAGCAACCCGGTCTCCATGACGGAGGTCCTGCGCTCGGCCATCGCCGAGGTCGAGCAGTACTCGCGCGTCCGTCTGGTGCCGCCGATCGACGGCACCCTGCGCGGCCACGCCGTCGCCGACGTGATCCATCTGCTGGCCGAACTCGTCGAGAACGCCACGGTGTTCTCGGCCCCGCAGACCCAGGTGCTGCTGCGCGCCAACCTCGTCACCTCCGGCCTCGCCGTCGAGGTCGAGGACCGCGGCCTCGGCATGCCCGTCGCTGAGCAGAACAAGATGAACGCCCTGCTCACCGACCCCGACCAGGTCAATGTCGCCCGCCTGCTCGCGGACGGCCGCATCGGGCTGTTCGTGGTCTCGCAGCTCGCCCGGCGGCACGGCATCACCGTCCGTCTGCAGACCAACATCTACGGCGGTGTCCAGGCCGTCCTCGTCGTGCCGCAGGCGCTGCTCGGCAACCAGCCCGACGCCGCCCGCCCCGCCCCGCCCCCACAGCACCACCAGCCCGCACCCGACGCCGGGACGGCACCGGCGCCGACCGGCACCGGACCCTCGCCCCTTCCGCTCCGCGGCACCCACGAGGAGCGGCCCAACCCGGTCGAGGCCGTCCCCGGCATCCGGCCCGAAGACCGGCCGGCCGTCGAGGAACCCACCGGCGCACCGCCCACCGGCACCGTCCGCGGCACCATGGGCAAGCCCCAACTGCCCCGGCGCCGCGCCCACCAGCACATCGCACCCCAGCTGCGCGGCGGCCCCGCACCCCGCCCGGACGCCGAGCACCTCGTCGGCCACGACCCCGGCCTGATGGCGGCGTTCCAGCGCGGCATCGGCCTCGCCGAGGCCCAGCAGCAGGCACAGTCCACCCATTCGGCGTCTGCTCATTCGGCGTCCGCTCATTCAGGGTCCGTCCACTCGGCGTCGGTGCACCAGGAGCCCTCGCACCAGGAGCCCTCGCACATCGAGCACCCGCATATGGAGCGCCCCCACACGCCGCCGGGGTCCCCGCCGGACGCCCGCCACACAGACGTGACCCCTATGCCGACGCACCTCCCCATGGCCGTACCGCACATGGACGTACGCCACATGGACGGACGCCACACGGGCGGACGGTACATGAACGGGACGCGTGCGGGCGTGCCCCCGCACGCGGGCGGACGACACATGGAGGCACCGCACGCGGACGCGCCCCCGCACATCGAGGCCGCCCATATGACCCCGGACCACCCCGCCCGGCACGACGGGAGCGGACCAGCCGGATGACCACCGCAGCTGCCGCCGCCGTCGCCACCCCTACCGCAATGACCGCCGGCGCACCCACGGGCGCGCCCGCAGACCTTCGTACCCCAAGGAGTCGAACCACCATGGCGACCGATGCCCCCACCGGCCATGTATCCGATCTCGACTGGCTGATGAGCGGCCTCGTACAGCGCGTACCGCACACCACCAGCGCGGTGCTCCTGTCCTGCGACGGGCTCGTGAAGTCGGTCCACGGCCTCGACCCGGACAGCGCCGACCACATGGCCGCCCTGGCCTCCGGCCTGTACTCCCTCGGCCGCAGCGCCGGGGTCCGGTTCGGCGACGGAGGTGAGGTCCGGCAGGTCGTCGTCGAACTCGACTCGACCCTGCTGTTCGTCACCACCGCCGGCTCCGGCACCTGCCTGGCCGTGCTGGCCGGCCGCGAGGCCGACGCCGCGGTGCTCGGCTACGAGATGGCGATGCTGGTCAAGAGCGTCCGCCCCTACCTGGTGACCGCTCCCCGGCAGCAGTCCGCCGAACCCACGGCGATGAGGCCTTGAGCGTGACGGCGGCCGGCGACGGGCCCTGGCTCGACGACGCGGCCGGGCGGCTGGTACGCCCGTTCACGGTCAGCAACGGCCGCACCCGCCCCACCGTCGCGCTCGACCTCATCTCGCAGGTGAGAGCCACCGGGGCCACCCCCCTCGGCTACCTCGGCCCCGAACACGCCCAGGCACTCGACCTGTGCCGGGCGCCCGTCTCGGTCGCCGAGGTCGCAGCCCACCTCAAGCTGCCGGCGGTGGTCACCAAGGTGCTGCTGTCGGACCTCGTCGACTGCGGGGCGCTCACCACCAAGCCCCCGGAGTTCCACCACAACCCAACGGACCGGGCCCTTCTGGAGGCAGTGCTCGATGGACTACGACGACAGCTCTGACCACGACCACGACCACGACCACGACGACGGCGCCGACCCGTTCCCCACCGCGCTCAAGATCCTGGTCGCGGGCGGGTTCGGGGTCGGCAAGACGACCTTCGTCGGTGCCGTCAGCGAGATCGCGCCGCTCAGCACGGAGGAGTTGCTCACGACGGTCAGCGCCGCCACCGACAACCTCGACGGGATCGAGAACAAGGTCGAGACGACGGTGGCCATGGACTTCGGCCGCATCACCCTCGACCCGAACCACGTCCTGTACCTCTTCGGTACGCCGGGACAGGAACGGTTCTGGTTCATGTGGGACGAGTTGTGCGAGGGCACCCTCGGCGCGGTGATCCTGGCCGACACCCGGCGCCTGGAGGACTGCTTCGCGGCCGTCGACTTCTTCGAGGAGCGCGGCCTCGGATTCATCGTCGCCGTCAACGAGTTCGACGGCGGCCACCGCTACGACCCCGAGGAGGTGCGCGCCGCCATCGACCTCGACCCGGAGATCCCCGTCGTGTGCTGCGACGCCCGGATCTCCGCCTCCGGCGTCCAGACCCTGCTCACCCTCGTACGCCATCTCATCGCCCACGCACCCGTCACCCCCGCGCCGAGCCACGGCGCCCACATGTGACACCCGCACACACCGCACCGGAGCCGCATATGACGTACGCCCACAGCGACGGGACCCGGCCATGAGGTACGACCCGCCGCGCCCGGCCGGTCGGCTGCTGCTCACCCCCGAGGACAAGGAGGCACCCGCGCGAACGCGGCGACTGCGCCAACTGGGTTTGGGGCAACGTCCGGAGCCCGCCCTCGACGCCTTCACGAGTCATCTGGCGTCGCTGACCGGTGCGCCGTACGCCATGGTCAACTTCCTCGACGACAAAGGGCAGTTCTTCGCCGGTCTGCACGCGCCCGACGTCGGACTCGTCGTCAAGGAGGACGGGACCCGGCCGGTGATGGGCCGCTTCATGCCCCGCGATCACGGGTTCTGCCCCCATGTGGTGGTCCGGCGCAAGGCGCTGGTGCTGGAGGACGTCCGTGACTATCCGCGCTTCGCGGGCAACCCGGTCGTCGACGAGTACGGCATCCACTCCTACCTCGGCGCACCGCTCATCGACACCACGGGCATGGTGCTCGGCACCGTCGGCGTCGCCGATGTCTTCCCCCGCCCCTGGGGGCGGTCCGGCCTGGAGACCATCAAGGCGACGGCCGCGGATCTCGTCGTACGGCTCCAAGCTCCCGAGACCGGCGGGCTCCCGCTCTGACCACGGCGAACGCCGGACCGGGGGCGTGAAGGAAAGCTGCGGCGGCGGTTAAGAAATCCTCGATGGACCAGGGCGGCGGCGTACGGCAGATTGCTGTGCGATTCCACTCCTCTCCCCGTCCGGGGCTGCTTCGGCATGCCGGCGGCCGGGATCTCACCGTCAGGAGCCGTAGCGATGAAGGCGCTGGTCAAGGACAAGGCGGAGCCAGGGCTCCGGCTCATGGACGTCCCGGAGCCCGAGGTCGCACCCGGCGACGTACTGATCAAGGTGCTGCGCACCGGCATCTGCGGCACCGACCTGCACATCCACGCCTGGGACGGCTGGGCGCAGCAGGCGATCCGCACCCCGCTGGTCCTCGGGCACGAGTTCGTCGGCGAGGTCGTCGAGACCGGCCGGGACGTCACCGACATCAAGACCGGCGACCGGGTCAGCGGCGAGGGCCACCTGGTGTGCGGCAAGTGCCGCAACTGCCTGGCCGGGCGACGTCACCTGTGCCGGGCCACGGTCGGACTCGGGGTCGGACGGGACGGGGCCTTCGCCGAGTACGTCGTGCTGCCCGCGACCAATGTGTGGGTGCACCGCGTGCCGGTGGACCTCGATGTGGCGGCCATCTTCGACCCGTTCGGCAACGCCGTGCACACCGCCCTGTCGTTCCCGCTGGTCGGTGAGGACGTGCTGATCACCGGGGCCGGACCGATCGGACTGATGGCGGCCGCCGTGGCCAGGCACGCGGGCGCCCGCAACGTCGTCATCACCGACGTCAGCGAGGAGCGGCTCGACCTCGCCCGCAAGGTCGGCGTCAGCCTCGCCCTCAATGTGCGCGACGCGCGGATCGCGGACGGGCAGCGGGCCCTCGGCCTGCGGGAGGGCTTCGACGTGGGCCTGGAGATGTCCGGCCGTGCGGAGGCCCTCCAGGACATGATCGCGAACATGACGCACGGCGGTCGGATCGCGATGCTCGGCCTGCCCGCACAGGAGTTCCCGGTCGACTGGGCCCGGATCGTCACCTCGATGATCACGCTCAAGGGCATCTACGGCCGGGAGATGTTCGAGACCTGGTACGCCATGTCGGTGCTGCTGGAGGGCGGCCTCGACCTCGCGCCCGTGATCACCGGCCGCTACGGCTACCGCGACTTCGAGACGGCGTTCGCCGACGCGGCGAGCGGCCGCGGCGGCAAGGTCATCCTCGACTGGACCGCGTAAGTCACTGGACCGCGTAAGTCACCTGCATTCATAGGAGCTTGTTCATGTTCGACTCCGTGCGCGACGACCTGCGCGCCACCCTCGACGAGATCCGCGCCGCCGGTCTGCACAAGCCCGAACGCGTCATCGACACCCCGCAGTCCGCGACCGTCAACGTCTCGGCGGGCGGCCGCCCCGGCGAGGTGCTCAACTTCTGCGCCAACAACTACCTCGGCCTCGCCGACCATCCCGAGGTGATCGCCGCCGCCCATGAGGCCCTGGACCGCTGGGGCTACGGCATGGCCTCCGTCCGCTTCATCTGCGGCACCCAGGAGGTGCACAAGGAACTGGAGGCGCGGCTGTCCGCGTTCCTCGGGCAGGAGGACACGATCCTGTACTCCTCCTGCTTCGACGCCAACGGCGGGGTGTTCGAAACGCTGCTGGGCCCGGAGGACGCGGTGATCTCGGACGCCCTGAACCACGCCTCGATCATCGACGGCATCCGGCTGTCCAAGGCCCGCCGCTTCCGGTACGCCAACCGCGATCTGGCGGAACTGGAGCAGCAGTTGAAGGAGGCGCAGTCGGCGAGGCGGCGGCTGATCGTCACCGACGGCGTCTTCTCCATGGACGGTTACGTGGCGCCCCTGCGCGAGATCTGCGACCTCGCCGACCGCTACGACGCCATGGTCATGGTCGACGACTCGCACGCCGTCGGTTTCGTCGGCCCCGGCGGGCGCGGCACGCCCGAGCTGCACGGTGTGATGGACCGGGTCGACATCATCACCGGCACGCTGGGCAAGGCGCTCGGCGGTGCGTCGGGTGGTTATGTCGCCGCCCGCGCCGAGATCGTCGCGCTGCTGCGGCAGCGCTCCCGGCCGTACCTCTTCTCGAACACCCTCGCCCCGGTGATCGCGGCCGCCTCGCTGAAGGTGCTCGACCTGCTGGAGTCGGCGGGCGACCTGCGCGAGCGGCTCGCCGAGAACACCGCGCTGTTCCGGCGCCGGATGACCGAGGAGGGCTTCGACGTCCTGCCCGGCGACCACGCGATCGCGCCGGTGATGATCGGCGACGCGGCCCGGGCCGGGCGGATGGCGGAGCTGCTGCTGGAGCGGGGCGTGTACGTGATCGGCTTCTCGTACCCGGTCGTGCCGCAGGGGCAGGCGCGGATCCGCGTCCAGCTGTCCGCGGCGCACTCGACCGAGGACGTGGACCGCGCGGTGGACGCCTTCGTGGCGGCGCGGGCGGAGCTGGACGCCTGAGCCCTCGGAAGGGGGAATTTGTCGACAAAGGGCGTTTGAGAGAATCGGTGCCATGATCGAGGCGCGGCGGCTCCACATCCTCCGTGCGGTGGCCGACCACCGCACCGTGACGGCGGCTGCCGCCGCGCTGTATCTCACGCCCTCCGCCGTGTCCCAGCAGCTCACGGCCCTGGAGCAGGAGACGGGGCACCGGCTGGTGGAGCGCGGCGCCAAGGGGGTACGGCTCACCCCGGCCGGTGAGATCCTGCTCAGCCACACCAACGCGGTCCTGGCCCAGCTGGAGCGGGCGGAGGCGGAACTCGCCGCGTACAGTTCGGGGGCCGCCGGCACGGTCACCGTCGCGTCCTTCGCGACCGGCATCGCCCAGGTCGTCGCACCGGCCGTGGCCCGCCTCGCGCGGACCGCGCCCGGCATCCGCATCCGCGTCCGGGACGCCGAGGGGGACGCCAGTCTGCCGATGGTGCTGGACCGGCAGGTCGATGTCGCGGTCGCCGTCGAGTACCGCGGGGCCCCGCCCGCCGACGATCCGCGGCTTGCCCATGTTCCGCTGTACGCCGAGCCGTTCGACGCTGTGGTGCCGGTCAGGCACCGGCTGGCGGGGGTGGGCGAGGTGCCGCTGGCGGAGCTGGCCAAGGATCCATGGATCGGCCCGTATCCCGGCAATCCCTGCCATGACGTCGTGGTGCTGGCCTGCGAGAGCGCCGGGTTCCAGCCCCGGCTGGAGCACTCCTCGGACGACTTCCGCGCGGTCGTGGCGCTGGCTTCGGCGGACGCGGGAGTCGCCCTCGTGCCGCGCTCCGCGCTGCGCGGGATGGACCTCACCGGCGTCGTCGTACGGCCGGTGGACGGAGTGGCGCCCACGCGCCGGGTCTTCGCCGCCGTGCGCCGGGGCGCGGAGGGGCATCCGCTGATCCAGCCGGTGCTGGGGGCGCTGGAGGAGGCGGCGGCACAGGCGTGAGCCGTCCGTAACACTGCCGTCTCATATTCGGGATACTGTCCCAGATGTGAGAAATCAGGAAGTCGATGGCCCGCACCACGTCGATGCCCCGCGTGACGTCGACGCCCGGCTCGGCGCGCGGCTCGCCCAACTGCGGGCCGAACGCGGGTGGTCCCTGGGGGACTTGGCGGAGCGCAGCGGGGTGAGCCGGTCGACGCTGTCCCGCGCGGAGCGGGCGGAGATCAGTCCCACGGCCTCGATGCTGAACCGCCTGTGCGCCGTGTTCGGGCGCACGATGTCCCAGCTGCTCAGCGAGGTCGAGGGGGAGTCAGCGCTGCTGGTACGGGCGGCCGACCAGCCGGTGTGGCAGGACCGGGCCTGCGGTTTCGTACGACGGTCCGTGTCGCCGCCGCATGCCGGGCTGCGCGGCGAACTCGTCGAGGGGCGGCTCGCGGTGGGCGCGGACATCGCGTACGACCGGCCGCCCGTGCCTGGACTGGAGCAGCACATCTGGGTACTGGAGGGGGCCCTCGCGGTGACCGTGCAGGACGCCGAGCACCGACTCGGCGCCGGGGACTGTCTGCGGTTGCGGGTGTGGGGGGCGACGCGGTTCCGGTGCGCCGGGGACGAGGATGCGCGGTACGTGCTGGCGGTGGTGTTGCCATGACCGTGAAAGCGCTGGACTCGGGTGAAGTGCTGGGCTTGGCCGGGGAGTTGGCCGGGCTGCTGGTCGACACCGTCGATCACGGGGCGTCGGTGGGCTTCCTCGCCCCGCTCGATCGTGCCGAGGCCCTGGCGTGGTGGCAGGGGCGGGCTGCCGGGGTGGCCGCCGGTGAGCTGGCCGTCTGGGCGGCGTACGAGGGGACGCGGCTGGCCGGCACCGTGAGCCTCGCCTTTCCGGACAAGCCCAACAGCCGGCACCGGGCGGAACTGGTGAAGCTGATGGTGCACAGCGAGGCACGCGGGCGGGGGCTGGGGCGGCGGCTCCTGGACACCGCCGAGCGGGCGGCCGTCGCGGCCGGGGTGACGCTCCTGCACCTGGACACCGAGACCGGCAGTCCGGCCGAGCACCTCTACCGGACGGCGGGCTGGACCCGGCTCGGCGCGATACCCGACTACGCGGCGAGCCCGGCGGGGGTGCTGCGGCCGACGACCATCTACTACAAGCAGGTCGGGGCGAAGGCGGCACTCGCCGGTTGACTGTCAGTGGCAGGCGCTACCTTGCGTTGCATGCCGGATGCCGAAGACGTACGCCGAATCGCCCTGTCCCTGCCGGACACGACGGAGAAGATCGCCTGGAGTATGCCCACGTTCCGGGTCGCGGGGAAGATGTTCGCCACGCTGCCGGAGGACGAGACCTCCATCGCCGTGCGCTGCCCCAAGGAGGAGCGGGACGAACTGGTCCTGGCCGAGCCGGAGAAGTTCTGGGTGGCCGATCACGAGGCGCAGTTCGCCTGGGTGCGGGCACGGCTGGCCACGCTGGAGGACGAGGACGAACTGCGGGACATCCTCGCCGACTCGTGGCGGCAGGCCGCGCCGTCCCGAGTGCTGGAGGCCCATCCGGAGCTGGGGCTGCCTGCCGGGGGGTGACATTCCCTCCGGAGTTGTGAGTGGCGGTGGCATGATCCGAAGGGGTGGGGGCTTGGCTGCCGGTGCGGAGACCGGTGGGCCTTCTGCGGGATCCGTGGGGAGGGAGCGCGAGGGGATGGGCGGGACGCCGGACAACGTTGCCGAGGCGCGTGGGACGGGCCAGGAGAGCGGGGACAGCACAGGGGCCGGACGGGGTGCGCGGGCGGTCTGGTCACGGGACTTCGGGTTGTTCTTCGTCGGACGGGCGGTCGCCCGGCTCGGCGACACCATGCTCCCGGTGGCCCTCGCCGCCGGCCTGCTCCAGCGCGGGTACGGCGCCGGTGCGGTCGGTCTCGCCATGGCGGCGACGGCCGGGGCGTTCGCCGGGCTGGTGGTCTTCGGCGGAGTCATCGCCGACCGGTTCAGCACCCGCAAGCTGATGATCGGGGCCGACGTGGTGCGGCTGGGCACGCAGGCCCTCACGGCCGCGCTGTTCTTCACGGACCGCGTGGTGCTCTGGGAGATCTGCGCGATCGGCGTCGTGAACGGCGTCGCGAGCGCCGTTTTCCAGCCCGGCGTCGCCGGCATGGTGCCCCGGCTGGCCTCCGACATCCAGGGCGCGAACGGCGCGATACGCATCGCGGAGTCCGCGGCCCAGCTGGCCGGTCCGGCGGTCGCGGGGGTGCTGGTCGGCCTCGCGTCGGCGGGTGGCGTCTTCGCCGCGCACGCCGCCACGTACGCGGTCAGCGCCCTGTGTCTGCTGTTGCTCCGGCTGCCGCCACTGGCGCCGGGCAGCCGCTGCGCCGGGCGCGGGGCGAGTGCCTTCAGGGCCGATCTCGTGGAGGGCTGGCGGGAGTTCCGAGCACGCACCTGGCTCTGGGGAGTCATCGCCGTGTGGTGCCTGTACATGATCGCTGTCTTCGGCCCGACCGTGCCGCTGGTGGCGACGGAGGTGGTCCAGGAGCACGGCCCGCGCGCCTACGGCCTGGTCAACTCCGCCCTCGGCGCCGGCACCGTCGTCGGTGGACTCCTCGCCCTGCGGCTGCGCCCGCGCCGGATGCTGCGGGCCGGGGCGATCGCCCTGTTCGGCTTCGCCGGGTTCCCGGCGACCGTGGGGCTCGGCCTCGACATACCGGCGATGGCGGCCGGGGCGGCCGTCGCCGGGGCCGGGATGTCCTTCTGGGGCGTCATGTGGGCGACCAGCGTGCAGACCCAGGTCGAGCCCGGCGTCCTCAACCGCATCCACGCCTACGACGTGGCCGGCTCCCTCGCGATGCTGCCCGTCGGCCAGGCCCTCGCGGGCCCCGCCGCCGCGGCCCTCGGGGCCGACCGTGTGCTCCTGGTCTCCGGCGCGATGAGCTTCGTCGTCGTGATCGCCCTGCTCGCGGTGCCCGCGATACGTGGTCTGGTGCGCGTCGACACCAACCTCACGCGCGCACCGGCATCCGTGTCCCCGTCGTGAAGCCCACGATCCGCTCGCGCAGCGACCGCGCGTCGAGCCCGTGGGCGGCGACGTGCTCCGCGATCGTGCCGTACCGCCGCAGCTCACGGCGCCCCACGCCCAGCCCCAGCACCCGGTGCGGTACGTCGGCGAGGGCGTCGTTCGCGGCGGTCGTCGAGGTGCCCGCCAGACAGGGCTCGACGAGGACGACGTCCGTCCCGGCCGTCTGAGTGGCCCGGCGCAGGGCGGCCGCGTCGAACGGCCGTACGGTCGTCGCGTACAGCACGGTGACGTCGAGGCCTGCCGTGGCGTCAAGCACCGCGTCAAGGGTCGGCCCGACGGCGACGACCACGCCGGAGCGTCCCTCGCGGACGGTGTGGAAGCGCGCTCCGTCGACGGGGAGGGCCTGGGCGTTCGACTGCAGGGACAGCCGGACGTACACCTTGTCGTCACCGGCGGCCACCGCGTGCCGCAGCAGCGTCTCGGCCTCGTCCGGGTGGCCGGGCACGTGCACGGTCCAGCCGTCGAGGGTGTCGAGCAGCGCCACATCGCCGGGAGCCATGTGCGTGTAGCCGCCCGCCGGCCAGTCGAAGGACGCGGCGGCGCTCACCAGCACCGCGCCCACGCCCTGGTGGCCGAGGTCCAGCTTGACCTGCTCGAACGGCCGCTCCACCAGGAAGCCGGCGAAGGTGTGCACGATGGGCCGCATTCCGGTGAGCGCGAGTCCCGAAGCCGCCCCGATCAGGAGCTGCTCGCGGATGCCGACGTTGATCACCCGGTCGGGATGGCGGCGCCGGGCCTCGACGAAGCCGGCCACGCCGATCTCGGCGAGCACCACGGCGACGCGGGGATCCTCGTCGAGCAGCCGCAGGGCGACGGGGGCGAGACGGTCACGCATGGTATCCATGGCTGTGGTGTCCTTCCTCGGACCGGGTTGTCACTCGGACTTGGGTTCGACCTGGGCGACGACCGCATGCGGGCGGCCCGGATGCGGCGCGGTGAAGGCGGCGTACAGCGCCTCGTGGTCGCGGCCGTCGACCGTCACGGTGGACCAGCCCGCCACCTCGAACCGGGCGGCGATGCCACCGGGCCGGGCATCGCTGGCGGAAGCGTTGTCGATGACCACGGTGTGCAGCCGCTCCAGCCCGGCGGGCCCGGCGAAGGCGATCGCCTCGTGGTTGCTGCCCTCGTCCAGCTCGGCGTCCCCGGTCAGCACCCACACCCGCGGCTCGTGCAGCCCCCGGGCGCGCAGCCAGCGCCGTACCGACGCCGATCGGCAGCCCGTGGCCCAGCGAACCGCTGCCGATCTCCACGCCCGGCACCAGCATCCGGTCGGGATGGTGGCCGAGCGGCGAGTCGTAGGGGCCGAAGCCCGGCAGCCAGTCCACGGGGACGAAGCCCTTGGCGGCCAGGACGGCGTAGTACGCCATCGGACCGTGCCCCTTGGACAGCAGGAACCGGTCCCGCTCCGGATCCTCCAGCCGCTCCGGGCCGATCCGCAGCACGCGGTCGTGGAGCACCCACAGCACGTCCAGCGCGGATGTGGCCGCGGGCCCGTGCTTCTCGTCGCCGGTCATGAGCGCCATCAGGCGCGGCAGGTCGGCGTACCCGTACGTACGTTCTTCGGTGATCGTCATGCGGACGATCCTGCAACCTCAACCAAACTTGAGATCAAGCGCCGGCGTGCTCGGTGCGGCGGCCATAAACGGGTGCGCGACCACCGAGCCGAGTGCGGTATTGTTTCCATGCGCGTTCGCCCGGGGGAAACCCCAGGTCAGACCGCACCGGGACGTGGCGCAGCTTGGTAGCGCACTTGACTGGGGGTCAAGGGGTCGCAGGTTCAAATCCTGTCGTCCCGACGGTGCGAAGGGTCTTCGCAGGTGAGAGCCTGTGGGGCCCTTTTCGCGTGCATCGGCTGGAGAAGAGGACCGGCCTCAGCTCCGGCCGAACTGCAGCTCCGCCCACCGGCTGGTTCCGCCGGAATGCACTCGTACGCCGCACCGGGCCGCGAGCGTCGTGACGATGCCGAGACCCCGGCCGTGCTCGTCCGGGTCGACAGTGGACGCCGACGGGCCCGCCACGGGAACAGGCCCCATGTCGGTCACTTCGACGCGTATGGCTCTGTACCGGTCCACCTGGCTCCGCGAGAGCCTCAGCGTCGCCGGGGGCAGAGCGTGGACGATCGCATTGGTGAGCAGCTCCGAGACGACCAGCAGTACGTCTTCGGCGATGTCCGCGGCCAGGTTCCAGTCGGTGAGGACCGGGCGTATGCGGCGGCGTACGGCCGAGACGGCCCCCGGGGTGTGCGGCAGCGAAAAGACGTGTTCGACTTCCCCACGACGCGCGGCATTGAGCTGCGCTGTTGTCATGTGTTCTCCTCCTCAGGGAAGCCCTGCCGACTGCAGGCCGGGCTGAATGCACGCTATGGAGGGAAATGCGACCGGTCAACGAAGAGCGGTCGGTATTACCGAACGACAGTCCCATATCGGACTTACGAGGACTACCATCGCCTCATGGCCGGCCCAGTCCAGTCCATAGAGCGGGCGGCGGCGATCTTGCGCCTGCTCGCCGGCGGATCCCGTCGGCTGGGGCTGGGGGAGGTGGCGTCATCGCTGGGGCTGGCCAAGGGCACCGCCCACGGAATTCTGCGCACACTTCAGCACGTGGACTTCGTGGAGCAGGACCCGGCGACCGGAAAATACCAGCTCGGCGCGGCCTTGTTGCACCTCGGCACCAGTTACCTCGACGTCAATGAACTGCGTTCGCGCTCCATCAACTGGGCCGACGCCCTGGCCGCCCGCAGTGGGGAGGCCGTCCGCCTGGGCACGCCCCTGGAGGGCAAGGTGCTCGTCATCCACCACGTCTTCCGGCCGGACGACACGCTCCAGACGCTGGACGTCGGCGCGCTGCTGCCGTTGCACGCCTCCTCGCTCGGCAAGGTCCTGCTGGCCTTCGGTGCCGCGCCCCTCGACCCCTTGATGGAGACCGAACTGGAGGCGTACACCCGGCACACCCTGGTCCACCGCGATGAGCTCAACCGGGCGCTCGGCGAGATACGGGAGATCGGCTGGGGCGCCGAGGTGCAGGAAATGAGCATGGGCGAAGCCGGGATCGCCGCACCGATCCGAGGACAGGGCGGTCTCGTGGTGGGCGCGATCGGAGTGTCCGGCGCCGTCGAGCGGATCTGCGACACCAAAGGCCGGCCTCAACCGGCCCTGATCACCGTGCTGCGGGAGGCGGCACGCGCGATCTCCAGAGACCTGGGCGCGGCCCGCTGGTAGGCCCCCAGCACCTCCGCGACACATCGGAAGGCAGGGCCGATCATGGTTGAACGGTATGTGATGTCCATCGACCAGGGCACCACCTCCACGCGATGCATCCTGTTCGACCACGGCGGGCGGCTGGTGTCGGTCGCCCAGCGGGAGCACCAGCAGTACTTCCCCCGGCCCGGCTGGGTCGAGCACGACGCCGTCGAGATCTGGCGCAACCTTGAGCGCGTTGTACCTGAGGCGGTGTCGAACGCCCGCATTGACGCGGCACAGATCTCGGCCATAGGGATCGCCAACCAGCGCGAGACGACGGTTCTGTGGGACCGTCGGACAGGAGCCCCGCTGGGCAGGGCGATCGTCTGGCAGGACACCCGCACCGCCCCGCTCGTCGAAGACCTGAGGAAACAGCCCGGAGACGAGTTCTTCCTCGAGCATTGCTGCCTGCCCCCATCGACCTACTTCTCCGCGCCGCGTATCCGCTGGCTGTTCGACCACGTTGACGGGCTGGAGCAGCGGGCCCGGGACGGCGAGGTGCTGTTCGGCACGATGGAGAGCTGGCTCATCTGGAACCTCACCGGTGGCACGGACGGCGGTCTGCACATCACCGACGCCACCAACGCCAGCCGCACCATGCTCATCGACATCCGCAGGCTGACCTGGGACGAAGCGCTCATGGACTTCTTCGGGGTTCCGCGCCCGATGCTGCCGGAGATCCGGCCCTCGGCCGAGACCTACGGTGAGGCCCGCTCGGTGCTCCCCGGCGTGCCCATCACGGCCGCCCTCGGCGACCAGCAGGCGGCTCTGTTCGGACAGACCTGCTTCTCGCCCGGCGAGGCGAAATGCACCTACGGGACCGGCAGCTTCCTGGTGATGAACACCGGCACCGACCTCGTACGTTCCCGGCACGGGCTCCTCACCACCGTCGCGTACAAGATCGCCGATCAGCCCACCGTCTACGCCCTGGAAGGCCCGATCGCCGTGACGGGCGCGCTCGTCCAGTGGTTCCGCGACCGTCTGGGCCTGATCAACAGCGCGCCCGAGATCGAGACGCTGGCGCGCACCGTCGAGGACAACGGCGGCTGCTACATCGTCCCCGCGTTCTCCGGTCTGTTTGCCCCCCACTGGCGCAGCGACGCCCGAGGCGTCATCGTCGGCCTCACGTCGTACATCACGAAGGGCCACCTGGCCCGAGCCGTCCTTGAGGCCACCGGCTGGCAGACACGAGAGGTCGTCGACGCCATGAACGCCGACTCCGCGCTCGCCCTGAAGCAACTCAAGGTGGACGGAGGCATGACGTCCGACAACCTGCTCATGCAGTTCCTGGCCGATGCGCTCGACGTCCCCGTGGTGCGGCCCCTGGTCGCCGAGACGGTGTCGCTGGGTGCGGCCTACGCCGCGGGCCTGGCAGCCGGCTACTGGTCGGATCTTGAGGTCCTGCGCCGCAACTGGCACCGGGCCGCCCAGTGGCTGCCGGACATGGACCCCGAACGGCGAGAGTGGGAGTACGCATGTTGGAAGCGGGCCGTCGAGCGGTCCCTGGGGTGGATCCAACCGCCGAAGCGCTCATGACGTGCCGCCCTTGGGCTGGATGCACGGGCTCCTTTACTGCTCTCCCCCGGGAACGACCGAGGCCGTCCGGGCCGGCCCCCGTCGGGTGCCTGCCTGGACGGCCTCCTGTCTGACTCAGGTCAGTCTCGGGCCAGGTCGAACCGGTCCAGGTTCATGACCTTGTCCCACGCGGCGACGAAGTCCTTCACGAACTTCTCCTGCGCGTCGTCGCTCGCGTAGACCTCCGCGAGCGCGCGCAGCTCGGAGTTCGAGCCGAAGACGAGGTCGGCGCGGGTGCCGGTCCACTTGACCTCGCCCGTGGCGGCGTCGAAGCCCTCGAACGTGGTCTGGTCCTCGGAGGTCGACTTCCACGTCGTACCCAGGTCGAGCAGGTTGACGAAGAAGTCGTTCGTCAGCTTGCCGGGGTTGTCGGTGAGGACGCCGTGCTTCGACTGCTGGTGGTTGGCGCCCAGGACGCGCAGGCCGCCGACGAGCACCGTCATCTCGGGGGCGCTCAGCGTCAGCAGGTTCGCCCGGTCGAGCAGCAGGTACTCGGCGGGAAGGCGGTTGCCCTTGCCGAGGTAGTTGCGGAAGCCGTCCGAGGTCGGCTCCAGCGCGGCGAACGACTCGGCGTCGGTGTGCTCCTCCGTCGCGTCGACCCGGCCCGGGGTGAAGGGCACCTCGATGTCGTACCCGGCGTCCTTGGCGGCCTTCTCCACGGCCACGCAGCCGCCGAGCACGATCAGGTCGGCCAGGGAGACCTTCTTGGCGGAGCCCGCGTTGAACTCCTGCTGGATGTTCTCCAGGGTGCGCAGGACCGTCGCGAGCTGGTCGGGGTCGTTGACCTCCCAGCCGCGCTGCGGCTCCAGGCGGATGCGGGCGCCGTTGGCGCCGCCGCGCTTGTCGCTGCCGCGGAACGTCGAGGCCGACGCCCACGCCGTGCTGACCAGCTGCGAGACGGTCAGGCCCGAGTCGAGGAGCTTGGCCTTGAGGGCCGCGATCTCCTCGGCGCCGATGACCTCGCCCTCGGCCTCGGGCAGCGGGTCCTGCCACAGCAGGGTCTCCTCCGGGACCTCCGGGCCGAGGTACTGCGACTTCGGGCCCATGTCACGGTGGGTCAGCTTGTACCAGGCACGGGCGAAGGCGTCCGCGAACTCCTCCGGGTTCTCGTAGAACCGGCGGGAGATCGGCTCGTAGATCGGGTCGAAGCGCAGCGACAGGTCGGTGGTGAGCATCATCGGGCGATGCTTCTTCGACGGGTCGTGCGCGTCCGGGACGATCTCCGGGGCGTCCTTGGCGACCCACTGGTGGGCGCCGGCCGGGCTCTGGGTGAGCTCGTACTCGTACTCGAAGAGGTTCTTGAAGAACCCGTTGCTCCACTGGGTCGGGGTCGTGGTCCAGGTGACCTCCAGACCGGAGGTGATGGTGTCCGCGCCCTTGCCGGTGCCGAAGGTGTTCTTCCAGCCCAGGCCCTGCTCCTCCATGGAGGCGGCCTCGGGGTCGTTGCCGACGTGGTCCGCCGGGCCGGCGCCGTGGGTCTTGCCGAAGGTGTGGCCACCGGCGATGAGGGCGACGGTCTCCTCGTCGTTCATCGCCATCCGGCGGAACGTCTCACGGATGTCGCGGGCCGCGGCCAGCGGGTCCGGGTTGCCGTTCGGGCCCTCGGGGTTGACGTAGATGAGGCCCATCTGGACCGCGCCGAGGGGGTTCTCCAGCTCGCGGTCGCCGCTGTAGCGCTGGTCGTCGAGCCAGGTGGTCTCGGGACCCCAGTAGACGTCCTCCTCCGGCTCCCAGACGTCCTCACGGCCACCGCCGAAGCCGAAGGTCTTGAAGCCCATCGTCTCCAGGGCGACGTTGCCGGCGAGGATCATCAGGTCGGCCCAGGAGATGTTCTGGCCGTACTTCTTCTTCACCGGCCACAGCAGACGGCGGGCCTTGTCCAGGTTGGCGTTGTCCGGCCAGCTGTTCAGCGGCGCGAAGCGCTGCTGGCCGGCGCCGGCGCCGCCGCGGCCGTCGCTGATGCGGTAGGTGCCCGCGCTGTGCCACGCCATCCGGATGATCAGCGGGCCGTAGTGGCCGAAGTCGGCGGGCCACCAGTCCTGCGAGGTCGTCAGCACCTCGGCGATGTCCCGTTTCACGGCCGTGAGGTCGAGCGCCTTGAACGCCTCGGCGTAGTCGAAGTCCTCACCGAGCGGGTTGGACACGGGAGGGTTCTTGGCGAGGATCTTCAGGTTGAGGCGCTCCGGCCACCACTGGCGGTTGCCACCGCCCTGCGTGGGGTGCGGGGCGCGCCCGTGCGCGACCGGGCAGCCGCCTGTGCCCTCCGTCTTGGGGTCAGTGACGATTGCATCAGGGTTCTCAGCCATGGGAATCCTTCTTCCGGACTTCGTGGATCACGGTGCTCAGGAACTGCGGGTGGAACAGTCGGGGCACAGGCCCCAGTAGATGACCTCGGCCTCGTCGATCGAGAAGCCGTGGTTGTCGGACGCGGTCAGGCAGGGAGCCTCGCCGGTGGCGCAGTCGACGTCGGTGACGGTGCCGCAGGACCGGCACACGAGGTGGTGGTGGTTGTCCCCGACGCGGCCCTCGTAGCGGGCCGGGCTGCCCGCCGGTTCGATCCGGCGCACGAGTCCCGCCGCGGTCAGCGCGTGCAGGGCCTCGTACACCGCTTGCAGGGATATGTGGCCCACGCGATCGCGCACCCCTGATGCGATCGCCTCGACGCCCAGGTGGTCGCCCTCCCGGACGGTTTCGAGCAGTGCGACGCGGGCGGCCGTCACCCGCAGGCCGGCACCGCGCAGCTCGTCGGCGGTGGCCGGGTTCTGGGATGCGGTCATGCCGCCGAACCTATCGCGATAAACACGAACGGTTCAAGAAAACGAACGGTTAAATTTGGAGCCGCCCCAGGTGATGTCCGTCGCCCCGGTCTGGGTGCGGGTGGGCGGAGCGGTGGCAGCCGGCCGTGCGTCACCGCGCCGCGAGGGAGACCTCCGTCGCCTTGATCAGGGCGACTACGGGGGATCCGGGGGCAAGTCCCAGGTCGTCGACCGCGTCCCTGGTGATCGCGGACGTCAGCTCGCCGCCCTCCACGGAGACCTTGACGGAGGCCATCGCGCCGCCCGTGCCGACCCCCAGCACCGTGCCGCGCAGCCTGTTGCGGATGGACAGTCCGTCCACCGTGCCGGTGGCGAGGGCGACCTCCGTTGACTTGACGAGGGCGCGTACGGCGGACCCCTCCGCCAGCCCCAGGTCCCGTACCGCGTCCACGGTGATCGCCGCGGTGATGTCCTGCCCGCCGTCGAGACGGACCACGACGGCCGCCATGACCTCGCCGGGCGTGATGGCGGTGACGGTGCCGGGCAGCTGGTTGCGGATGCTCAGGGCCATGGTGAAACACCTCAAAGGGGGAGAAATCGTGCTCGCTGCGCGCCCTACCGTAGCCCGGGGCACCCCGCAGTGTGACCCGCCCCACACCGGTGCCGTGGAACTCCGCCCGCACCGCACCCGACTCCTGAACCGGCACGGCGTGAACCGAGTGACGCCGTGCGACGCGCGTCATGAGCCTGCGCGACGGTGCGACTCACGCGTTTCGAGTAGCCGACCAGGTCATCGTGGCGAATGGCCCGGGCGCCAAGTACTTGGAGCAGCAGTACGTCAAGTACGACCAGGCCCGCTCCGCGGTCATCGAGACGGGCCCGGCCCCGGACGCCTCCGAGGGGCGATCGGCCACGACCGGCTCCGCGGACAGGACGATCAGAACACCGGCATCGGCACCAGGGGACGCTCTTCAACATCCCCTGGTCCAATTGCAGGGCCAGGATCCCCGCACGCCGCAAGAAGGCCCAGGCTGAACACCAGCGCCTGACCGGGGTTCGGACAGACGTCGCGGCAGATGAGCTCGTACGGCGGCAGGTCGGCGTGCGTCTCGGCGGCGGGTGCGAAGGACCGTCCCCTGGCCTGCATGGTCTCCGCCTCGCAGTCCTCGAAGAGCTGCGCAGGTCCTCCGGGCGTCGGCCCGGGTCGTGGATCCGGTTGATGAGGGCATTCGGGGCGGGGCGGTGGGCCCACAGGCCGGGCACAGCTCCAGCCAGACCCCGGTCATCGCCGGTCCCTTCCAGCGCAGCAGCAGCTCCTGTGCGCACCGCGAGCAGGGCACTAGCGTCCTCTTGAGGCGGCAGAAGGAACCGTCGGTGCGGACCGGTCGCCCTGCCCGCTACAGCGGGATGCGCAGGTCGAGGATGGGCCCGGTGGCGTCGGCCGGCGTCGCGTGCAGTCTCTGCAGGACGTGGAGCATCGGCTTGTTGCTCGCAGCCACCGCGGCGGTCAGTGTGTGGTGACCCTCGCGGCGGGCCACGGTGGCCGCGTGTTCGGCGAGCGCGGTGCCGAGCCCCTTGGCCTGCCACGCGTCCTCGACCAGGATCGCGAGTTCTCCCACCCCTTGACGATCGGTGCGCATGACGTTGGTCATGGCGATGACGTGGTCCGCACGCTCGGCCGGAGTGGTCACCAGGGTGGTGCCGCTCTCCGGGTTGGACAAGTGGCGCCATTCGGCGGCTGAGAGCTGGGACTTGCCCGCGTGGTAACGCAGGGCTCGGCTGCCAGGTGAGCAGCGGCGGTGCAGTTGCTGGACCGGCCCCAGGTCGACGGGGGTTGCCTCCCGAGTCCGGGTGGCGGTGCCGTCGGTCAGGGTGATCGAGTGTGTGGCGTCTCGACAGCCGGCGTCGGGCATACGACGTTCTCCTCACATTGCGATCGTGACTGCTGTGCCGCGGGTCCCGGGACGCAAGTGCGGCCTTGCTGCCGCAGAAGTCTTTTGCCTCCTCCGGGTCGGCTCAAGGGGGCTTTGCGTCATGTCGATCGCGCCCCGCTTATGTTGAATCACGCAGAGAAACGGAAATGTGAAGGAGTCGTGGCCGCTGTCGCCGCCGATGCTGAGCATGGCTGACGCCGCCGCCCAAGGACTTACACGAAAGGCCGCCCGGTCCTCGCAAGCAGGACAGGCCGAAGAACGTCCGCGCTTTGCGTAAGTGACCAACTTCTCCGCGCGGGTGGGCACATCCCTCGATCCGCTGGTGCACGGCATGAGGAGTTCTTCGACGCCGGTGCCGCCCGGGCCGGGGTCCGGGCCGGCTCCGCAGGGAGTACGTCGTCGCCCTCAGGAGTCGGCCCGCATGCCGTGCTCGTTCCGGCATATGCGTGTGGTCTGTATCACGCGTCTCGGATTGAGTCAGCGACACCACCGTTTTCCGTACCCACCGTTGACGACCGGACGCCGGATGCAAGGATGAGGGCCGTCATGACTGTTGGGTGGTGTTCTCGCACGGTTCGGGCCGCGGTGTTCGCGGCCGTCTGTGTGCTGCTCGCCGCCCTGGGGCACGTGCTGATGTCCGGCAGTCATGTGCCGTGGTGGGTACTGGCGACCGGCGCCGCCGTGACCGGTGCCGCGGGCTGGGGGCTGGCCTGCCGGGAGCGCGGGCTGCCGTTGATCGTGACCGTCGTGGTCACCGCCCAGACGGCACTGCACACCGCCTTCTCGATCGCCCAGTCGGCGGCCGCGGAGCAGGACGTGGTCCACACCCACACGGGTGCCATGGGGCACGGCATGTCGGCGTCGCACATGGGGGCCGCGCACATGGCGTCGATGCCCATGGGCTCGACGCACACCCACTCCATGGATGCCATTGATGTGGGCCATATTGGCGGCATGGGCCCCGTCATGGACGGCTCGTCCTCGTTCGGCATGCTCGCCGCCCACCTGCTGGCCGCGCTGCTGTGCGGCCTGTGGCTCGCACACGGCGAGCGCGCCGCGTTCCGCATCCTTCGCGCCGTGGCCGGATGGCTGGCGGCACCGCTGTGGCTGCCGCTCGCCGTGCCCGCCCCACCGCACCGCCCGCGACCCCGCCCGCGGCGCCGCAGGCCGGCGCGGTCACCGCGACGGCTGCTCCTCGTCCACGCGATCACCTCTCGGGGCCCGCCCCTGGGGACCGCTGTCTGACGACAGCCGGTAACCCGAGGCAGCCGTACGCGCCTCGGGCCACGGTCGTACGCCCGCGCAGGCCCTCCGACGCCGCGCAGGACGCCGTACGGCCGACTCCCCACTCACCGGATCCCGGACCGCACGCGCGCCCACGCGCCGCCGGTCGGGATCCCGGATGACCGAGAAGGACACCAGGTGATCACTTCTGCCCTGCCCGCCCCACGGGAGAGAACCGAGGGCGACGGGAAAGCCGCCGACCACGCCGACGACTCGATAACGGCCTGGGCGCTGGCCGCCCGCGCCGGTGACCCGGACGCCGTCGACCACTTCGTCCGCGCCCTGCATCGCGATGTCCTGCGCTACGTCGCCCATCTGTGCGGCGATCCGCAGGCCGTCGACGACCTGGCGCAGGACACGTTCCTGCGGGCGCTCGGCAGCCTGCACCGGTTCGAGGGCCGCTCCTCCGCGCGGGCCTGGCTGCTGTCGATCGCGCGCCGCGCGGTGATCGACAGCTATCGGTACGCCGCCGCCCGGCCGCGCCCGAGCGACGTACCGGACTGGCGGCTGGCCGTGGAACTGGCCCAGCCGCGCGACCTGCCCGGCTTCGACGACGGCATCGCCCTGCTCGACCTGCTGGCCGCTCTGCCCGAGGAGCGCCGGGAGGCCTTCGTCCTCACCCAGCTGCTCGGGCTGCCGTACGCGGAGGCCGCCGCACTGAGCGACTGCCCGGTCGGCACGGTCCGGTCCCGCGTGAACCGGGCCCGCGCCACGCTCATCGACCTGCTCGCGGCGGCGGACGAGCCGGCCGTGCTCGTCGCCTGACCGACGGAAGGGTGCCGGACCCGGCCGGCACCCTTCCGTTCGCACCCCGAAATCGGCCTGCTGACCCGGTCAGGGAAGCCGTACGAGACTGATCCGGTACTTCTCCACCTGCGGCAACCGCTGCTCCGCGAGGCCGCTGAGCATCTCCTGGTGGGCGGCGGGCAGTTCGTCGAACATCGCGGCCGGGAGGCTGCTGAGGGTGTGGGAGGCGAGGAGGCGGGCGCCCGGCCGCCAGTCGGTGAGTTCGGCCGGGTCCGCGCAGGACCACTGCATCCGCGCGTCGACCTTGCTCAGCGCGTCGTGCTGGTCCTGGGTGGCGACGAGCTCGGGGCCGGCGGTGTCCAGGGCCAGCAGGGAGCCGGGGAAGCGGTCGGCGAGCAGGTCGACGACCGCGCGGACCTGCTCCGCCGTCAGGAAGGGCAGCACCGCCTCGGCGGCGAAGAAGTACGGTCGGTCCGACCGCGCGGCCACGGCGTCGGCCCACGCCTCGTCCGTCACCGACGCGGCGAGCATCGTGCGGCGCGGGGTGTCGGTGAAGAGGGCTCGGCGCAGCTCGATCACGTCGGGCAGGTCGAGGTCGAACCAGCGGGCGCGGCCGTTGTCGACGCGCTCGTACCGGGTGTTGAGGCCCGTGCCGAGCTCGACGACGGTGCCGTCGGGATGCTCGGCCAGGAAGTCGGCCACCCACCGGTCGAACAGACTGGTGCGCAGCACCGTGCCGATCAGGCTCGGCAGGTTGTCGAAGCGGGAGAAGTCGTAGTCGATCGACGCGACGATCTCCTCCGCCCGGGCGTCACGCAGCGCGGCGTCCTTCTTGCGGTTCTCCACCGCCCGGCCGTACAGCGGGATGAGCAGGGTCTCCTGGACCGTGCCCAGACGTACACCGTGCTCTGTCATGACAGCCTCCCCATTCGGTGTCCGTACCGGGTCGGGCGGCGCCGTGGCTGCGTCCGCCGCCCGACCCGGGGTCTCAGGCCCCGGCCGCCGCCGCGGGGTGTTCGTGCTCGCAGGTGTCGTCGATGCCGTAGGTGTCCCAGGCCGGGAACGGGTCGTCGGACGGCGGTTCCTCGCCCTCGCGCAGCAGACAGGCGGCCAGCGCCGAGTGCAGGGCGTCGGGCTTCAAGTCCGTGCCGATGAAGACCAGTTCCTGGGCGTACGGGGCGTCGTGGTCGCGTGCGGCGGACGGTTCGAAGCGGGCGACGGAGCCCGCCTGCGACCACAGGCCCGTCACCCGCGGGCGGCTGGCCAGGGTGAAGAAGCCCTTGGAGCGCAGGACGCGGCCGTGGTCGCCGCCGTCCAGCCGCTCTGTCACGAAGGTCCACAACCGGCCGGGGTGGAAGGGCAGTTCCGCACGGAAGACGGTGGAGGAGATGCCGTACTCCTCCGTCTCCGGAACGTGGTCGCCGTTCAGCTCCCGGACCCAGCCCGGCGCCTGCTGGGCGCGGTCCAGGTCGAACAGGCCGGTGTCCAGGACCTCGTGGAGGTCCACACGGCCGTGCGTGGCGGGGACGACGCGGGCGGCGGGGTTGAGCCGCGCGAGGGTCGCCCGCAGCCGGTCGGCGGTGGTGGCGTCGACGAGGTCGAGCTTGTTCAGCACGATCACGTCCGCGAACTCGACCTGGTCGATCAGCAGATCGCTGACGGTGCGTTCGTCGTCCTCGTACTGGTCGAGGCCGCGCTCCACCAGTTCGTCGCCGCTGTCCAGCTCGGTCAGGAAGTTGGCGGCGTCGACCACGGTGACCATGGTGTCGAGGCGGGCGAGGTCGCCGAGGGTGGCGCCGTCGTCGCGGGCGAAGGCGAAGGTGGCGGCGACGGGCATCGGTTCCGAGATGCCCGAGCTTTCGATGAGGAGATGGTCGAAGCGCCCCTCACGGGCCAGCCGGTCGACCTCCTCCAGCAGGTCGTCGCGCAGGGTGCAGCAGATGCAGCCGTTGGTCATCTCGACCAGCCGCTCCTCCGTCCGCGACAGGGCGGCCTCGCCGCCGCGCACCAGCGCCGCGTCGATGTTGATCTCGCTCATGTCGTTGACGATCACGGCGACACGCAGCCCCTCGCGGTTGGCGAGGACGTGGTTGAGCAGCGTGGTCTTGCCCGCCCCGAGGAATCCGGACAGGACGGTGACGGGCAGTCGGTCGTACGGCATCCGCTGCTCAGCCCTCGGGGCGCAGCAGTCCGCGCTCGTACGCCTTGACCAGGTGCTGCGGCACGAGGTGGCGGATGCCCTCGATCGTGAGCGGCACCAGCTGCGGGGTGCTCGCCTTCCACTGGGCGCGGCGGTGACGGGTGTTGCTGCGGGACATCTTCCGCTTGGGGACAGCCATGGAACGTCCTTCCTCGGTGCGCTTGCACCGCAGACGCTACATGAAAACGGATCCCATTACTAAATGTCGGCTCGCGCCGGGTTGAGGAACCCTTGACCGTGACGTGGGTGTGCGATGGGGGCGACAAGGAGCAGGATTCAGTCAGCGGCGCAAAAGCGTCGAACGCGGCCGGCCGACTCGGCGAGAAGAGGTATCCATGACCACCGCGCACGCATCTCACCCCGATCACACCCACCAGCACGGCGAGGGCTGCGGCCATGTCGCGGTCCCGCACGCGGACCATGTGGACTACGCGCACGACGGCCATCTGCACCGGCTGCACGACGACCACGTCGACGAGTGCGAGCCCGCGGAACACGCGACCCACGACGACCACCCCCACGAGCACGGTGAGGGCTGCGGCCATGTGGCCGTGCCGCACGGTGACCACGTCGACTACGTGCACGACGGCCACCGCCACGCCACGCACGACGGTCACTGGGACGACCACTGAGTCGCCGCCCCGCCGTCGGCCTCACCGGCGTACGCGAGCCCGTTTCTCGCGCGGTGGGCGGATGAACTGCAGCTGAAGCGCCACCGCCGGCTCGGCCAGGCCGGGCCCGCCCGCGGCGGCCCAGTCGATCAGGTCGCCGGTGCAGTCGTCGTCCATGGCGAATCCCACCCAGACCGCGCGGGCTCCGGCCCGCCGTGCGGCGGTCGACGGCTGTACGACGACCACGTTGGCCTGGTCGCAGGGGCCGAGGCAGTCCGTCGTACGGACGGCGAACCCACCTCCCGAGTCCGCGGCGGCGGCCCGCAGCCGGTCCAGCTGCCAGGCGTGGTCGGTGCCTGGGTGCTTGCGCCCGTTGCCGCAGCAGCAGCCCCGGCACACGACGAGGGTGCAGGGCTGTTGCGTGGTTCGCAGCACGGAGCGGGGGCCGGGGACCGGCGCTCGGCGCTTCGGCGCGGTCACGTCGGACTCCACTGGAGGGCAGCCGCCCCGCCGAGGCCGACGTCGTGGAGCACTGGGTCGGCCGGATCGCCGCCGACACCGCAACCACCGCCGTCGAAACGCATCCTCACAACGCCAGCCCCACATGCGCCAGTGCCTGCTTCAGCAGCACCCCGTGCCCGCCGGGCATCTCGCTCTGCACCGCGTCCGACGCCGCCTCCTGCGGGCTGAACCACACCAGGTCCAGCGCGTCCTGCCGGGGCCGGCAGTCGCCGGTCACCGGCACGACGTAGGCGAGGGACACCGCGTGCTGACGCGGGTCGTGGTACGGCGTGATGCCCTGGGTCGGGAAGTACTCGGCGACCGTGAAGGGCTGGAGTGAGGCCGGGATCCGGGGGAGTGCCACGGGGCCGAGGTCCTTCTCCAGGTGCCGCAGCAGGGCGTCCCGGACCCGCTCGTGGTGCAGGACCCGGCCGGAGACCAGGGTGCGACTGACCGTCCCGTCCGGTCCGATGCGCAGCAGCAGGCCGATGCTGGTGACTTCACCGCTGTCGTCGACGCGCACCGGCACTGCCTCGACGTACAGGATCGGCATGCGGGCGCGTGCCATCTCCAGTTCGTCGGGGGTCAGCCAACCGGGCGTGGTCTCGGTCATGTCAGACATTGCTTGATCATACTTTCAGACGTCGTCGGAAAACCGATAGACCCGGCGGGCGTCGTCCCGTCCCGCCCACCGCAGGCTCCGCAGCGCGTCGGGACCGATGTCGACGCAGAAGACCTCGGTCCCGGCGGCGGACAGGAAACGGCGGTTCACCGCGTCCGTGCCGAACTCGGCCCGGCGGGCCACCGGAACTCGGCGACGGCCTCCTCCTCGGGCAGTGGTGTCGCCGCCGCGAGGCCGTCCAGTCCCATCCCACGCCGTGCACACGCAGGCCCACTGCTCCGGCCCCGGGCCTCGCCGTCGGTATCGTCTTCACCTCACCGGGGCGGCCGCCGGGGACGGGGTCGGCAAGGGTCGTCATACGTCCTCCTCGGCGGGCTCGGCGGGCTCGGCGGGCTCGGCGGCCGGGTCGGTGCCGGTGTCAGGGTTTCGCGGCCACCGCGCCGTACTGCGGTACCACGACGGGGGCGTGCAGCTCGGCGCGCCAGGCGGAACACGACACCAGGCCCGGTTCGAGCATGTCCAGACCGTCGAAGAATGATGCGATCTCGGCGCCACTGCGGGCGGTGACGGGCGGGGTGGCGTTCTCGTTCCAGAACTTCATGGCCGGGATCTGGCCCTCGCCGCCCAGCTCGGCGTCGTGCGTGGGGTGCGTCATGACCAGGAAGCTGCCCGACGGGACGGCGGCCATGACCCGGCGCACGATGTCCCGGGCCTCGTCGGTGTCCAGGACGAAGTTGAGGATGCCCAGCATCATCACCGCGACCGGACGCGTGAAGTCCAGGGTGCGCCGGGCACGTTCGAGGATGGCGTCCGGGTGGTGCACGTCGGCGTCGATGTAGTCGGTGACGCCCTCGGGAGTGCCGGTCAGCAGGGTCCGGGCGTGGATCAGCACGATGGGGTCGTTGTCGACGTACACGATCCGCGACTCGGGCGCGATGCGCTGCGCGATCTCGTGGGTGTTGTCCGCCGTCGGCAGCCCGGTGCCGATGTCCAGGAACTGCCGCACTCCGCGCTCATCGGCCAGGAACGACACCGCCCGGCCCAGGAACTCGCGGTCCGCCCGGGCGATGTCCCGGACCAGCGGGAACATCGCGGCGACCTGGTCGCCGACCTGGTGGTCGACCTCGTAGTTGTCCTTGCCGCCGATCCAGTAGTTCCAGACCCGTGCGTTGTGCGCCACACCGGTGTTCAGGCGTGCCGTTCCCTCCGCCGGGGTGGGAGCCTCGCTCACGTCTCTTCCTCTCCTCGCCCGTACCGCAGTCGCCGCCATTGTGCCGGGTCCAAGATCAGCGCGTGCTGCGAATCGGGGGACTCGGGGTCCCACCCGCACGGGGCATTGTCCCCGGTAGGGTTGACGGTCGCATCCGGAACGACAAGCGGCGCGGCCGAGCGCCCCAGGAAACAGGACATGCCCTACTCCCACGCGCCCCTGCCCACCACCTACGACTCCTCGGCACCGCACGGCCCCGCCGACATCCGGCTCGTCGTGACCGACATGGACGGCACGCTGCTGGACGACGACAAGCGGGTCCCGGCCGGGCTGTGGGAGGTGCTGGAGCGGTTGCGGGAGCGCGGGGTGCTGTTCAGCCCGGCGAGCGGTCGCCAGTACGCCACGCTGGCCCGGGAGTTCGCCCGGGCGGCCGAGGGCATGGTGTTCATCGCGGAGAACGGCACGTACGTCGTCCGGGACGGCGTGGAACTGAGCTCCGACCCGCTGGACCCGGCCGTCGTCACGGACGTCGTCGGGGCGGTACGGCGACTCGCGGCCGACGGCGTCGACGTGGGCGCCGTCGTCTGCGGCAAGCGGTCCGCGTACGTGGAGCGCACCGACGAGCCCTTCCTGGCCGAGGTGCGCAAGTACTACGTCGAGCACCGCACGGTCGAGGACGTCACCGCGGTCGACGACGACATCCTCAAGGTCGCCCTCTACGACTTCGGGCCCGCGGAACGGACCACCGCCCCGGCCCTCGCCCGATTCGGCGCCACTCACCAGGTCGTCGTCTCCGGCGAGCACTGGGTCGACATCATGAACCGCACCGCCCACAAGGGCGCCGCCGTCCGCCGCCTCCAGCGCGAACTCGGCATCACGCCCGCGCAGACGATGGTGTTCGGCGACTACCTCAACGACCTGGAGATGCTCGACACGGCGGAGTGGTCCTTCGCGATGGCGAACGCCCACCCGGAGGTCATCCGCCGCGCCCGCCACTTGGCTCCGGCCAACACGGAGAACGGTGTGCTGCGCACGATCACGGGGATGCTCGGTTTGCCGACGGCGGAGCGCTGACGGGCAACGGCGCGCTCCGCACGGTCGTGGGCGGCCGGGTCGGATCACGCGGAAGGGGTCGGCGGCGGCGTTGTGGCGCCGCAGTCGTCGTCGGTGAGCATCACGATGCCGCCCGGGGGATGACGCGAGGTCGTTGCCGAGCGTGACGCCGACCGGCTCCCCGCCGGTGTTCTCCACCTTGCGGGCGCGCTCGCCGCCGACCATCTGCCGGAAGCGGCCGATGAGTGAGCTGCTGGAGACGACCGACAGCTACCGCCGCACCTTCCGTTCGCGAACCCACCCCGGCCCGAACGACGGCGGACAACACCACCGGCGCCTGAGCCATGAGGACGTCGACACAAACGGCACCACCCGGTGGGACGCCACAGGCCGGGAATGCCGAGATCACCGGCTGAACGCCGGTGCGGAACGGGCCCGTCCGGGAGTCAGAGTTCCTGGGTGGGCCAGTCCAGCAGCCGGGCGCCGATCACAGCCGTCTGCAGGGTGTAGCGGTGCATCGGGTCGGCCGGATTGGCGCCGGTCAGCTCGTGGATGCGCTCCAGACGGTAGGTCAGGGCGCGCACGCTCAGCGTGAGCCGCCGGGCCGCCTCGGCCGCGACGCAGCCCGACTCGAAGTACACCTCCAGCGTCCGCAGCAGCGGCTCCGCGCCGCCGCGGGCCCCGCGCAGCGGCCCGAGGGCGCTCAGCACGAGGTCGGCCATGGCCTGCCGGTCCCGGGTGAGCACCGGATACACCAACAGCTCGGCGGCACGCAGCACCGGCTCGTCGAGCGCCAGCCGCTGCGCGAGCTGCAGGGTGCTGAGGGCCTCTTCGTACGAGTGGACCACGCCCCCCGCGCCGGGCTGCGGCCGCCCGATGGCCACGCGCCCCGCGTCGGTCACCGCATGGGCCTGCTTGGCGAAGAACGCGAGCACCTCGTCCTGGTCGCCGGGGGCGATGCAGATCAGCTGCCCGTTCTTGGTGGTGAGCAGGATGCGCCGGTCGCCGAAGCGGCTTATCAGGGCGGTCTCCACGCGGCGGGTCACCGGGTGGGTGTCCGCGTACGCCTCCGGGCCCTCGGCGACCGCGACCGCGTGCGCGCGGGACAGCACCAGCCCGAACCGCTCGGCCCGTTCCGCGAGCCGCCCCAGATCGCTGCGCCCGTACAGCAGGTCGTCGATGAACTCCCGCCGAGCCGCCTCCTCCTGACGCACCGCCAGATGCTGTGCCCGCTCGTACCCCTCCGCGAAGGCGTCGACGGCCTGGGACACCGCGGCCAGCACACTGTCCGCCGAGCCCGGTGCGCCGGGCCAGCAGGCGCGGGTGGCGTCGAGATGCCGACGGACGAGCATCCGCAGGCTGTGCCCGGCCTCCGCGGCCCGTTCGCCGAGAGCGCGACGCTCGTCCAGTTCGTCGCGGGTGGGGCGACGCCCGGTGGCGGAGACCTCCGTCAGCATGTCGGCGTACCCCCGCAGATACGACTCCTCGGTCGCCGTCCCGGCCACTCCGCCCCCTGCCCTTCCCCGATGCCGTCCAGGCGCCTTTCTCGCGGCTGACGGCACCCGGAGCGTAGTCAACATTGCCGGAACACGGCAATGCGGACTGTCCCTCGGCCCGGCCATCATGGCCGTGGGGAGCCGCGGGGCTCCGGTGCCGCACACCCGCGACGGGCGGGGGCACCGGGCCCCGCACGGTTTCGAACGGACTCCCACGGTGCCGAGGCGCGTTCGGCTGGGCAGGGTCCCAGTGCCCATCGGCCACCCGAGCGGTGGCGCGCGTCGATGAGTGGGAAGGAGCCATGTCATCGGTACCGTCTGCCCCTGGCCGGCCGCAGCCGGTGCTGTGCCCGTTGCCGAGCGCCCGGTCTTTCTCGTGGTCACCGTCGGTCCGGGCGGGGAGGCCGTGGCCCGGGAGGTGCTGGCGGGACTCGCCGCCCGGGAGCGGGCCCTCGCCTTTCCGTATCCCGACGGCGGTCTGTCCTGCGTGGCCGGGGTCGGGGCCGACGCCTGGGACCGGCTGTTCGGCGCTCCCCGTCCGGCCGCGCTGTACCCGTTCCGCGAGCTGACCGGGCCCCGGCACCAGGCCGTGGCCACACCGGGCGATCTGCTCTTCCACATCCGGGCGATCCGGCTCGACCTGTGCATCGCGCTGACCGCGGAGATCATGAAGGGGCTGCGCGACGCGGCCACCGTCCAGGACGAGGTGCACGCCTTCGCCTACTACGACTCGCGCAACCTCCTCGGCTTTGTCGACGGCACCGAGAACCCGGTCGGGTCCGACGCCGCCGACGCGGCACTCGTGGGCGACGAGGACCCCGGCTTCCGTGGCGGCTCCTACGTGGACGTACAGAAGTACCTGCACGACATGGACGCCTGGGAGCGGCTGCCGGTCGAGACCCAGGAGAAGATCATCGGCCGCACCAAGGCGACCAACGTCGAACTGGACGCGCTCGGTTCGCACAAGGACGTCACCAGCATCACGGCCCCGGACGGGACCGAACCGCGCATCCTGCGCGCCGCGATGCCGTTCGGCAGGCCCGGGCACGGGGAGTTCGGGACGTACTTCATCGCGTACGCCCGCGATCCCCAGGTGACCGAGACCCTGCTGGAGCGGATGTACCTCGGCACCACGACCTCGGGGCCCGATCCGCTGCTGGACTACTCGCGGGCCGTCACCGGCACCCGGTTCTTCGTGCCCTCGGCCGACTTCCTGCGGTCCATCCCGAGGGGGTAGAGCCGTCCGAGGGGCTGGAGCCGTCCGAGGGATGGGAGTCAGTCGTCCCCGTCGTCCCCGTCATCGCCTTCGTCGTCCGTGTGACGCCGCCGCTCGCGTTTGTCGTCCTTGGCCTTCTCGCTGGTCCTGGCCGCCACGGGAGTCGGGGACGTCTCGGCGGCCGGGGTGGCGGACGCGTCGGACGGAGTCGGCGACGGGGTGGGCGTGGTGGTGGCCGCGGGAGTGGTGGTGCCGGGGGAGTCCTTGGAGCCTTCTGCCGCCGTGTGGTCCGGCGAGAACCACAGCATGCCGGCGACCATCGCCGCCAGGAACAACGCCACCGCCGCGGCGGTCCCCATCACGCGCGGCCGCATGAGCACCTCCCGCGACCCCGGCCGACTGCGGCGCCGGGCCCCGGATCTCGGGAGGGACGGCAGCATGTACGTCGTCGCCGGGCCGGTCTCGCCGACGCGGGTCGGCTGCGGGGCCGCGGGCGTCGGCGCGGTGGGCGTCGGTGCGGTGGCGGGCAGCGGCTCGGGGCGGCCCTGCCAGGCGCCTGCCGCGAACCAGTCGGCGACCTGCGCGGCACTGGGCCGGTGCTCGGGCTGCTTGGCCAGCAGACCCAGCAGGTAACTCTCGAAGGCGGGCGGGAGTTCGGCGCCGAGCTGCCGGGGCGGTACCGGGGTGGCGTCGAGATGCTGGTGGAGGATGGCGATCGGGGTGTCGGCCTGGAACGGCGGGCGCCCGGTGAGGAGTTGGTACAGCACGCAGCCCAGCGAGTACACATCACTGGCCGGGCCGGCGGGCCGGCCGAGCGCGCGTTCCGGGGCGAGATAGAGGCTGGTGCCGACGATCTGGCCGGTCGCGGTGAGCGCGGCGGCCGGATCGTCGAGGAAGCGGGCGATGCCGAAGTCGCCGATCTTCAGGGTGCCGTCGGCGTCGAGCAGCAGGTTGGCCGGCTTGATGTCGCGGTGCACGATGCCCTGCTGGTGGGCGGCGGCCAGCCCGGCGGCCGCCTGCGAGGCGATCCGGGCCACGCGCTCGGCGGGCTGCGGGCCCGCGTCGGCGAGCACCCGGGCGAGACTGTCGCCGTCGACCAGCTCCATCACCAGGAACAGCCGGTCCTCCTGCGCGCCGAAGTCCAGCACGCCCACCACGTACGGGTGATGCAGCCGCCCGGCGGTCTGCGCCTCCAGCCGGAAGCGTGACGCGGCCGTCGGGTCGGAGTCCTGGGGCAGCAGCAGCTTGACGGCGACCGGCCTGCCGAGCGTCTCGTCGTACGCCCGCCAGACCTCTCCCATCGCGCCCCGCCCGATCGGATCCTGCAGCTGGTACCGGCCCGCTATGAGCACCTGTGATTCATCCTCATGGTGTGTGATTTTCGGCGCCGCAGGCCGTAACTCACCACGGGTGCGGGTGAGGTGGGGGGATTGCCGCAGCTGCCACAGCGTACCGGCCGAGGGGCGGCGCTCATGATCACCCGTACGGATGGCCTCACGAACGCGTCTGCGCGTACCCGTTCCGCCAGGCCCACGCCGCGATCTCCACCCGGTTCCGGGCGGCCAGCTTGAGCTGGACGCTGGACAGGTGCGTCTTGACCGTGGAGAGCGAGACGTAGAGCTCGGCGGCGATCTCTGCGTTGGTGCGGCCGAGGGCGACCTGGCGGACGACGTCGAGCTCGCGCTCGGTGAGCGGTTCCGGCAACGGTGCGGGGCGCGGGGGCTCCGGCGGCTGCTGGGCGGTGGCCGTGACGTGCTTGAGCAGGCGGACGGTGACCGACGGGGAGACCAGGGAGGCACCGGCCGCGGCGGCCCTGACCGCCTCCGCGAGGAGGGTCGGCCCGGAGTCCTTGAGCAGAAACCCGCAGGCACCGCCGCGCAGCGCCCCGTACACGTACTCGTCGAGGTCGAACGTCGTCACCACGACCACCCGAACGGGTCGGCGACCCCCGGCCCGGCCGGCAGCCGCGTGGCCTCCAGCCCGTCCAGCTTCGGCATCCGGATGTCCAGCAGACATACGTCCGGCCGCTCCCGCCGCGCCAGCGCCACGGCCTCCTCCCCGTCGGCGGCCTCGGCGACCACGGTGAGGTCGGGCTGCGCGTCGAGGAAGAACCGGAAGCCGGTACGGACCATGTCCTGGTCGCCGGCGATCAGCACCCGGATGGGCTTGCTGGGCGGGGCGGGGGTGGTCATGGGTCGATCATCCCTCACCCGCGGTCAACGGCGGGCCGCCCACCGACGGCCCTCTCTCGACGGGCTGGAGGGGCGCCGCGCCCGCTCGACAGCCTGTTTGCGCGAAACGCCCTCCAGCATCAGGGGCAGGGCGACGTCTTCCTCGGCGGGCAGCTCGGGCAGCAGCCGGCCGGACTGGAACACGAATCCGAAGCGGCTCCGGCGCAGGGCGCTGAGCCGGTTCTCGCCGAGCGTGTCGATGCGCTCGCCGCCCAGCAGAACCTGTCCGCCGTCGGGGAGATGATCCCGGCCAGGGTGTGCAGCAAGGCCGACTTGCCGGAGCCCGAGGGACCCGTGATCGCCAGCGAGCCGCGCTCGCCGACCGCGACGTCCACCCCGGCCAGCGCGGTGGTGGACCGTCGCCCGTCCTGCCCGTACCGGTAAGGGTGGCGCCGGCCACGGCCTTCAGGCCGGTCGGGCAGGTCACGCCGTGACCTTGGTGCCGACCCAGGGCAGCGGGTGGTACTTGCTCTGGGCGCGGCCCGCGATGATCCGGCCGGACAGGGACTTGTGGCCGTCCACCGACACCGTGCTGGTGTCGTCGAGCCGGGTGGTCGACTCCGTGCCGGACAGGATGTAGGTGCCGACTGCGCCGAGCGCGACCCCGGCGGTCGCGCCGCCGACCAGGCCGACGAGGAGCGTGCTCTGCATGACGTGCTCCGAGATCGCGAGGAACGATGTGGCTTCAGCCTCGCCCGCGAGCACGCCCGCCCGCCTCGGCCGTCCGGCCAGGGTTCACGGCCCGCCCCTCGGCCCTTCGGTCGATCCCGCAGGTCCGCTCGCCTACCGTGATCCTCAGTGCGGAGGCGTCCGGTGCGGGCGCCGGTGGTGGTCGGCAGGACGAGGGCGCGCCCTCGAACATGCCGCCGACCCGGCCGCCGTTCGCCCGGACTTCATCGATGACCTGCTGGTTCAGCTCAGCCGCGGTGACGGCCGTTGTGCAGGCATGGCTCAGGACCCTCCGATAGCATGAGGGAGGCACCTATTTTGCTTCGAAAGCAAATAAACTTTGTCAGCAAAAGTGTTGAGGGGGTGGTTGGCCCGTGTCAACCGAACCCGCGGACCCAGGAGTCCGCGACGGCACCGGCCCGGACGTCGACGACGCGGTCCGCGCGCTGCTCCTGCTGATGCCGCGCATGGCCGGGCGGGCGAAACGGATCCCGGTCCCGCCCGAGTTCCAGTCGCTGTCCCTCGCCCCGCGCCATCTCTCCCTGCTCGCCTACCTCCTCTTCGACGGCCCGATGAGTGTCAACGAACTGGCCGCCCACCTGGAGGTGGCCCCGACGACGGTGAGCCTGATGGTGGGCGAGCTGAGCCGGAAGGGCATCCTGGAGCGGCGTGAGGACGACGAGGACCGCCGCCGCAAGATCGTCAGCATCGCCGACACGCACCGCGACGCGATCAGCGGCTGGCTGGGCCGGGGCGCCGGTGCCTGGCGCAAGGCGCTCGCCCCCCTGACGGCCGAGCAGCGCCGCATGTTCATCGACACCCTGGCCGCCTACGAGGCCGCCCTCGGGGAGGACTGACCGGCCGCGCGAGCACGCGGCAGGATGACACCGCAGCCCCCGCCCCAACACCCGCACGCGACGCCCGTTGCTGAGCGTGCCCACGTCGGAGGAGAAGGAAGCAGCATGAGCGAACCGGCCGCCGCAGCACGCCTCACCCTCGAACTCACCGCCGGCCTCAAGCCCGACGGCCTGGAGGATTTCTATCGCGACCTGCACCGCCACCCCGAACTCGCCTTCCAGGAGCACCGCACCGCCGCCCAGCTGGCCGGCCGGCTGCGCGCGGCGGGATACGAGGTGACGGAAGGGGTCGGCCGTACCGGCGTCGTCGGCGTGCTCGCCAACGGGGACGGCCCGGTCGTCTGGCTGCGCGGCGACATGGACGCGCTGCCCGTGCGGGAGGCGACGGGCCTGCCCTACGCCTCCACCGTCGACGGCGTGATGCACGCCTGCGGCCACGATCTGCACGTCACCTGGCTGACCGGCGCCGCCGAGGCGCTCGCGGCCGGCCGGGAGACCTGGTCGGGCACGCTCGTGGTGGTCGGGCAGCCCGCGGAGGAGTCCGGCGGGGGAGCGGCGGCGATGGTCGCGGACGGGGCGCACGAGCGTTTCCCGCGCCCCGATGTGCTGTTCGGCCAGCATGCCGCGCCCGGTCTCGCCGGGTTCTACCCGCACACCCCGGGCCTGATCATGTCGGCCTCCGACGACATCGACGTCGTCGTGCACGGCCTCGGCGGCCACGGCTCACGCCCCGAGTCGACCGTCGACCCGGTGGTGACCGGCGCGTACATCGTCACCCGGCTGCAGTCGGTGGTCTCCCGCGAGGTCGCGGCGGCGCAGTCGGCGGTGCTGACGGTGGGACAGTTCCACGCCGGTACGCGGGCCAACATCATCCCCGCCGAGGCCCGGCTCGCCCTGAACCTGCGCACCCAGGACCCGGAGGTGCGCGAGCGTGTCCTGGCCGCCGTGCGCCGCATCGTCACCGGCGAGTGCCAGGCAGCCGGATGCCCGCAGCCACCCGAGATCACCGTCCACCCCGGCTATCCCAACACCGTCAACGACGCCTCCCTCGACGAGGAGATCGCGTCCGTGCACCGCGAACTGTTCGGCGCCCCCTCGGTGTTCGACTTCGGCCCGGCGATGGGCAGCGAGGACTTCTCCCTGCTGGCGCCGGCGGGAGTGCCGTACGACTACTGGTACGTCACGACGACACCGGCCGATGTGTGGGAGGCGGCCCCGGGCGAGGGCCTGTTGGAGCGGCTGGGAAACGTCCCCAGCAACCACAGCCCGCTCTTCGCGCCGGACCTCTCGGTGCTCGTGCCGGGCGTGCAGACGCTGGTGTCGGCGGCGTTGAGCCGGTTCAGCTAGCCCGCTTCCGGCCGACCCCTCCGTACAGTGAGACCGGCCCCGGGCCGATGTCCGACTCGCCCTCCGCCAGTTCGGGGCGCCAGTCCGCCACCGACACGATCCCGGGGTCGACGAGCTCCAGCCCCTCGAAGAAGCGGCCCATCTCGGCGTGGGAGCGGGCCACCAGTGTCACCCCGCCCTCGGCGTAGGCGGCGATGCCCCGGCGGACGTTCTCCGGCTCGAAGTCGGCGGTCATCGCGGACAGGACCAGGCAGCTGCCCGGCGCCAGCGCGTCGACGAGGGTGGCCACCAGGTCGTGGGCGCCGTCCTCGTCGGCGATGAAGTGCAGCAGCGCGATGAGGGACAGGGCGACCGGCCGGTCGAAGTCGAGGACTTGGGCCGCCTGTTCGAGGATGGCGTGCGGCTCCCGGGCGTCCGCCTGCACGTAGTCCGTGGCGCCCTCCGGAGTGCCGCGCAGCAGGGCGGTGGCGTGGGCGAGGACGATCGGGTCGTTGTCGACGTAGACGACCCGCGCGTCCGGCGCGGTGGCCTGGGCGATCTGGTGCAGGTTGGGTTCGGTCGGGATGCCGGAGCCGATGTCGAGGAACTGGCGGATTCCCGACTCCCGGGCCAGCAGCCGCGTGGCCCGCTGCATGAACCAGCGGTTGCTGCGGGCCGCCCGCGGGGCGCCGGTGTCGATCGCCATGATCCGTTGGCCGAGCTGCTCGTCGACCGGGTAGTTGTCCTTGCCGCCCAGGAACCAGTCGTACACCCGGGCCGGGTGCGGCTTCGTCGTGTCGATCCGCCGGACTGCCGACTCGGTCCCGGTCACACGCAGCTCCTCCACTCGACGGCCCGGGTGTGATCCCGGGCATGACGAGCGGCAAGTCTGACACGATCACGCGGCGCGGCGGAGGCTGTCTTCGGCCACCTCCTTGTCCAGCGCAGCCCGCACCAACGCGGCGGCGAGCACGGCCGGTTCGGCGTCACCGGCGAGCTTCAGCAGGCGGTCCGGATCCTTGGGCAGGCCGAGCCGCTCCGCCCCGGACAGCGCCTTGGCGTCCAGGTACGGAGCGGCTTCGGGCCATACGCGCTGGGCCTCGCGCAGGAAGATGTCGGCGCCCGTGGGCCCCACGCCGGGGATCTCCTGGAGCAGCCGCCGCAGTATGGGCACCTCGCCGCCGGCCTCCTCGCGCAGCCGTCGCAGATCGCCGCCCCATCGCTCGGTCAACAGCTCGGCGCCGTCACCGAGTTGGGTGGCGGTGCGCTCGTCGTAGCGCCGGTAGCCGCCCCGGCCCAGGGCGTCCACCCGGTCCTGCCAGTCGGCCGCGGCCATCCGCCGCGGGTCGCGCAGCCCCGCCTCGTACAGGGCACGCGCGGCCGCGACGGCGACCGAGGCCCGGATCCGGGCGCTGAGCAGCAGCGACAGCACCTGGAGCCGGTACAGCGGCTGCGGCGTGTTCCGCAGCCGGATGCCCGCCTCCTCGGCGTACGTCCGGCCGTGCGCGGTCAGCAGTTCGCGTACGACGCGCTGCTCATGGCCGCTCATGGCTTCAGCGGGTCGTGGCCCAGCGTCATCAGCCGGTGCCGGTGGCGGGTCTGCTCGGGCTCGGGCTCGTTCTCCACGTCCGCCTGGGCGTTGACCGTGTCCACCACCTCGTACATCACCCGGATGTCGTCGTCGGTGAGATCGGTGCGCCGCTTCTGCAGGATCGCGAGCACGTGCTGCCCGGTGGGTGTGCCGGCCTGGTCCGGCAGCGGCTCCGCGTCCTCGTCGGCGTCGCGGACCCGCAGCCAGGCGGCCAGCTCCTGCGAGGTCATGTTCACCGCGCGGTGGAAGTCCTCCCACAGCGCGTCGAGTTCGAGGGCGTCGGTCATGGGCCCTCCCTTCGTACGAGGGTGCTGCGGGGCGGTCAGTCGCGCGGGGCGTTCTCCGCCTCGAACATCCAGCGCTGCTTCTCCAGCTCCGCGGTGATGGAGATCAGCAGGTCCTGCGTGACCGGATCCGGCTTCTCGGTCGCCTCGATCCGGGACCGCAGCCCGCCGATCGCCGCTTCCAGCGCCTCCGCCATCACCTGGACGACCTCGTTGTCACGCAGCCAGCCGTCCTTGGGGCCGGGCAGCGAGAAGCGGGCGGCGATGGTCTCCGGGCGGCCGTCCGGCGGGGTGCCCAGCGCCGCGGCGCGCTCCGCCACCGTGTCGGCGAAGCCGCGGGCGGCCGCGACCACCTCGTCCAGCTGGAGGTGGATCGAACGGAACCGGGGCCCCACGATGTTCCAGTGCGCCTGCTTGCCGGTGAGAGACAGTCCGAGCAGGTCCACCAGGGTCTCCTGGAGCGCGTCGCAGGCGACCCGGCGGGCGTCGTCGGGCAGAGTGCTCCTTACGACGGTCATGGTGCGTTTCTCCCTGTCATGTCGTCCCTGGTCCTTGACGTACGGAGCAGCGCGGCGCGTTCGTGCTCGCCGGTCCCGCCCCACACACCCGAGGTCTGCCCACTGCTCAGCGCGTAGTGCAGACACTGGGTGATCACCGAGCACCGGGCGCAGACGCGCTTGGCGGCCGCGATGTCCCGGAGCGCCGGTCCCGTCGTGCCCACGGGGAAGAACAGTTCGGGGTCCTCACCCACGCAGGCGGCTCGCCGCAACCACTCCATGCGGGCGCGGGTGCCCCGGGCGAACCGGTGCAAACGGCGTGTCTCAGCGTGCGAGCGCCTTGTCCAGGAATCGGGTCACGTCGGTGAGGACCTCCGCCTTGTTCGTCTCGTGGAAGACCTCGTGCCGTGCGCCGGGATAGATCCGTTCGGTCAGGGTGTCCCCGCTCAGCCGCTCCACACCGACCCGGCTCCCGGCGAGCGGCACCAGCCGGTCGTCGTCCCCGTGCAGCCACAGCACCGGCAGCCCGCCCACGTCCCCGCCCTCGGCCACGTCCTGAAGGGTCCGGGCGAACGCCTCCAGCGTCGGCCGCTTCATCGGGCCGTGCCACACCAGCGGGTCGGTGGCATAGGCGGCCCCGACGGCCGGATCGCGGGACAGCGCGGCCGGGTTGATCGGGATGTCGGGGACCACGTCCTGGGCGAGCAGCCGTCCCGGTGTCTCCCAGGCGCCGATCACGGGCCCCGACAGGACGAGCGCGGCCAGTTCGTCACCGTGCCGCTGGGCGTAGCGGGCCGCGATCAGGCCGCCCATGGAGTGCCCGATCAGCACGAGCGGCAGATCCGGGTACGCCGACCTGGCCAGCTCGGCGACCGCGTGCAGGTCGGTGACGACGTCCTCGAAATCCTCGATCAGCACCCGCTCACCCGCGGACCTGCCGTGCCCCATGTGATCCGGGCCGAGAACGGCGGCCCCGTGCGCCAGCAGGACCTCGGCCACGCCCTCGCACCGGCCGATGTGCTCGCCGTAGCCGTGCGCGACGAGGGCCAGGCAGGCCGGATCCGGGTGCGGCCACTCGCGGGCGGTGAGCGTGCCCCGGGTTCCGGTGAGGACCTGCTCGCGGGCGTCGGCCATGGTTCCTCCGGCTGCGTCGGTGAAGGCTTCCGGGGATCTTCCCGGTCCCGGGGATCTTCCCGGTCTCGGGGATCTCCCCGGTCCCAGGGATCACCCCGCTCCTGCGGATCTTCCCAGGGCGGGGCCCGGCGGTCTATAGTTCGAAACTAGCAGCGCTAATTAACCTTCGGAGCCGCTGATCCGGCTCCCGGTCAGGAGTCCTGTCGTGCGTCCCGTCCACTTCGCGGCCGCCCGCCGCACCCCCATCGGCAAGCTGCGTGGAGCCCTGTCCTGCGTACGGCCCGACGACCTCGCCGCGACCGTGATCCGCGGCCTCGTCGCCGACGTGCCCGCGCTCGACCCGGCCCGCATCGACGACGTCTACTGGGGCGCCGCCAACCAGGCCGGCGAGGACAACCGCAACGTCGCCCGCATGGCCGCCCTGCTCGCCGGACTCCCCGAGTCCGTCCCCGGCGCCACCGTCAACCGCCTGTGCGCCTCCGGCCTCGAAGCGATCACCCTCGCGGCCCGCACCATCGCCGCGGGCGAGGCCGACATCGTGCTCGCGGGCGGCTCCGAGTCGATGAGCCGCGCCCCCTTCGTGCTGCCCCGCCCCGACGAGGCCCTGCCGCACCGCATCGAGACCGCCGACACCCGCCTCGGCTGGCGCCTGGTCAACCCGGCGATGAAGGAACTGCACGGCCTGCTGTCCATGGGCGAGACCGCGGAGGAGGTCGCCGAGCGGTACGGCGTCCCGCGCGAACGCCAGGACGAGTTCGCGCTGCGCAGCCACCGGCTGGCCGCCGACGCGCGCAAGAACGGCCACTTCGACGACGAACTCCTGCCGGTGCAGCGCCCCGACGGTGTGGTGGTCGACAGCGACGAATGCGTCCGTGAGGACACCTCGTACGAGAAGCTGGCCCGGCTGAAGCCCGTCTTCCGCGAGGGTGGCACGGTGACCGCGGGCAACGCCTCCCCGATGAACGACGGTGCCGCGGGGCTCCTCCTGGTCGGCGAAGAGGCGCTGAACGAGCTGGGACTGGAGTCGCTGGGCCGGTACGTCGCCGGGGCGTCGGCCGGCGTCCACCCGGACGTGATGGGCATCGGCCCGGTCCCCGCCACGCAGAAGGCGCTGGCGCGCGCCCGGTGGAGCGTCGGCGACGTCCAGGAGGCCGAGTTCAACGAGGCGTTCGCCGCCCAGGCCCTGGCCTGCGTGGACCGGCTCGGCATCGACCCCGACCTGGTCAACCCGAGCGGCGGCGCGATCGCCCTCGGCCACCCGCTCGGCTGCTCCGGCGCCCGCATCCTGACCACCCTGCTGCACCGGATGCGCCGCACGCGCGCGGGGCGCGGGTTGGCGACGATGTGCGTGGGGGTGGGACAGGGGAGCGCGGTGCTGGTGGAGAGGCGCTAGGTGCGCGGAGGTCGAGCACGGCCTGCGGGACAGCGGCGCGACGCTGCTGCTGTGCCACCCGGCGCAGGCGCAGACGGGCACCGCCGCCGCGCGGGCCGTAGGCGTCCAGGTCGTCACCCTGGGCGCCGACTCCAGCGGCACCTGTGCGCGGTCGTCGTACCGGCCCCGGGCGTGGAACCCGACGCCGCCGGGATCAGCGAGCGGCTCAAGGAGCACCCCGCGGGGGCCACCTGGCGAGACACTCCTTACGGCGCCCGATGCATGGACATAGCATCGGTGCCCGCATGGACACGATGACGCTCTGGCACATCACCGGCTGGGAGTTCGCCGCCCTCGCCTTCGCCGCGCTCCTGGTCGGCTTCTCGAAGACCGCCGTGAGCGGGGCCAACACGGTCAGCCTGGCCATCTTCGCGGCGGTGCTCCCGGCTCGCGCCTCCACCGGGGTGCTGCTGCCGGTCCTGATCGCCGGGGACGTGCTCGCCGTCCTCACCTACCGGCGGCACGCCCACTGGCCCACGCTGTGGCGGCTGTTCCCGGCGGTCGCGGCGGGGGTCGTGGTCGGCACGCTGTTCCTGGTGTGGGCCGACGACGAGGTGGTACGGACGTCGATCGGGGCGATCCTGCTGCTGATGGCGGGCGTGACGGTGTGGCGCCGACGTGCGGGGGAGGCGGCGGCGGAGCCGGAGTCGGTGACCAGCAGGGCGGGCCGGGTGAAGGCTCGTTCGTACGGCGTCCTCGGCGGCTTCACCACGATGGTCGCCAACGCGGGCGGCCCGGTGATGTCGATGTACCTGCTGTCGGCGGGCTTCCGGAAGCTGGGGTTCCTGGGCACGTCGGCGTTCTTCTTCCTGATCGTCAACGTGTCCAAGGTGCCCTTCAGCGCGGGGCTCGGGTTGATCGACGGGCGGTCGCTGCTGCTGGACGCGGCGCTCGTGGTGTTCGTGGTGCCCGGCGCGCTGATCGGCAAATGGGCCGTGAGCCGAATCAACCAGCGGTTGTTCGAGCAGCTGGTGATCGCGGCGACGGTGGTGGGCGGCGTACAACTGCTGCTGCGGTAGCCGCCCTCAGCGCCTCTTGCTCAGCCCCAGGAGCGACGGTACGTCGGCGAAGGAGTCGACCACATGATCGGGCGTGCCCCCGGCCGCCCGGTGCGTCTGCGGCAGATACTTGCCGGTCTTCACCAGCACCCCCGTCACCCCGGCCCGCTGGGCGGCGAGTACGTCGGACTCGATGTCGTCCCCCACCATCACGGCGTCCGCCGCGCTCACGCCCAGTCGGCCCAGCGCAGCCTCGAAGAACGCGGCCGACGGTTTGCCGGTCACCTCGGCCTCGGTACGCGCGGCCTGCTCCAGCCCGGCCAGGAACGCCCCGGTGTCGAGCTGCAGGCCGTCCTCGGTACGCCAGTACAGATTGCGGTGCATGGCCACGAGCCGCGCCCCGCGCTGAAGGTGCCCGAACGCCCGGTTGAGCGCCGTATAGGTGAACTCGGGCCCGGCGCCACCGACGACCACGACATCCACCGACGCGTCGGCACCCTCGGTACCCTCGGCCTCCTCCGCGTCCGTGTCGTCCACCAGGCTCACGCCCTCCAGGTCCTCCCGGATGTCCCCGCTGTTCAGCAGCGCGCACCGCGCCCCCGGGAAGCGCTCGGCGAGATGGGCGGCGGTGACGGCCGGTGCGGTCAGAATGTCCTCGGCCGCCACCGGGAACCCCACGTCCGCGAGCGTCCCGGCGATGGACGCGCGCGTACGGGACGTCGTGTTGGTCACCAGGGCGACCGGCAGTCCGGCGTCCCGGATCTCCCGCAACGCCTCGACCGCACCGGGCAGCGGCTGCCACGAGACGGTGAGAACGCCGTCGATGTCGATGAGCACGGCCCGCACCGAGTCCATGCCTGGACGATAGCCACTCGAGTGCGGCCCGTCCGGTCCCGGCGGATGATGGAGGAGGTGCTGTGGCCCGATCGGTCCCACCGGGCGACGCCCCCGCGACGGGAGACAGGTGATGGCAGGCGAACCGTCCTTCTTCGAAATCGGCGTGGCCGACCCCGAGCGCGGGCGCGCCTTCTACGCAGCCCTCTTCGGCTGGACCCTCGAACCCGCGCCGAGCGGACGCGGGTTCACCGTCGGCACCGACGGGCTGCCGGGCGGGATGCACGGCGGTGACGAGGGCGCGTCCCCGTATCTCTTCTTCCGCGTCGACGACATCGAGGCCGCGACCGCCAAGGTGCGTGAACTGGGCGGCACGGTCCAGGACATCGGCGAGGAGGGGGAGGAGGACCCTGAATCCGTCGCCCGGTTCGGCCGGTTCAAGCTGTGCCGTGACGACCAGGGCTCGTCCTTCGGCCTGCACCAGCCGCCGGGCGGGTGACCCGGCAGAGTCACGGCGCCCAGTGCGCCAGCCGGCCCAGCGCGGACGCCGTCCGAGCGAACCCCCGGTCCCCGAGCAGCGCGCGCAACTCACCGTTGAAGCGATCGATCTCGGGCTGGGCGGCAGGCAGCGCGGCCGACCCGGCAGCCGTCAGTTCCAGCACCACGGCACGGTGCTCCCGCGGATGCGCCCGCCGGGTGACGACACCATCGACTGCCTGCGGCCCGCCGTCGGCACAAGGTGACCCGGCGCGGGCTCCTGCGGGAGGGGCGGCGGCTCTTCGCCGCGCGGGGTTACGCGGCGGTGGGCCTGTCGTGCAGTGCGGCGACGCGGGCGGGCCGCCGCACCTCGTACTCTCGACGCCATGTCCCGTCACGTCCTGATCCTCGGCGGCACCACCGAGGCCCGCGAACTCGCCGCCGCACTGGCCGCCCGCGCGGATGCACGGGTCACGACGTCGTTGGCGGGGCGGGTGTCGCGGCCGGGGGCGGTCGAGGGCGACCTGCGGATCGGGGGGTTCGGCGGAGCGGAGGGGCTGGCCGGGTGGCTACGCGTCCACGACGTGTCCGCTGTCGTCGACGCCACGCATCCCTTCGCCGAGGCGATCACCGCGAACGCGGCCCGGGCCGCCGCCCTGACCGGCGTCCCGGCCGTCGTGCTGCGCCGGCCGGGCTGGCGGCCGGGGCCGGGGGACGACTGGCACCCGGTCGCCTCGCTGGACGCGGCCGCGGAGCTGCTGCCGCGACTCGGCCGCCGGGTCCTCCTCACCACCGGCCGCCTGGGCCTCGCCGCCTTCGCCCATCTGGCGGAGCTGTGCTTCGTCGTACGGTCCGTGGAACCGCCCGAACCCCCGATGCCGCCGGCCTCCGAACTCGTCCTCGCCCGGGGCCCGTTCACCGTCGCCGAGGAGTCGGCGCTGCTGCGGGAGCACCGGATCGACGTGATCGTCACCAAGGACAGTGGGGGAGAGGCGACGGCCGCCAAGCTCACGGCGGCCCGTGAACTCGGCGTGCCCGTCGTCGTCGTACGCCGCCCACCGCTGCCGTCCGGCGTGACGGCGGTGGCCGACGTACCAGGGGCCCTGGCGTGGCTCGGGTCCGGCTGACGAGGGGCTTGCGGCACCTGGCGTGGCTCGGTACGGCCCACGAGGCTCACAGCACCTTGCGGTGCACCAGCGCCGACAGCACCAGCGCGCCCGGCAGCAGCGGCAGCCACACCGTGATCACGCGGTAGGCGATGACGGTCGCCGTCGCCAGGCCCACCGGCGCGCCGAACGCCGCCATGGTGAACACCAGCGCCGCGTCCACCGGCCCGATCCCGCCCGGCGCGGGCACGGCGCCGACCGCCGTGCTGGAGATCAGCAGCGCGAAGACGACCTGTGCCCAGGACAGCTCCAGCCCGAGCGAGAAGCCGACGGTGGCGATCACGCTGCCCTGGAGCAGCGGGGTGGCGGCCGCGCCGCCCCAGAGAGCGAGGACGCGGCTGGGCCGGGTGTGCAGGATGCGCGCGTCGGTCAGCGCGGTGCGCAGGAAGCAGACGGCCGGGCGGCGCAGGGCGGGGACGACGGCCAGCAGGCAGCCGGCCACGACGAAGGCGACGCCCACGCCGCCGGCGACCAGGAGCAGGGTCCGGTCGTCCGGGACGAGTTCGCCGAGCCGGAGCATGCCGGGGAGGGCGACGAGGAAGACGATCAGCACCGCCGTCTTCGCCACCGGCCTGACCAGCGAGTACAGGGCGAGCGACGCGGTGCCCCGGGCCAGGGGTATGCCCTGGCTCTGCAGGAAGCGCAGGGTGACCGCGTGGGCGCCGATGCTCGCGGGGAGCACGTGGTTGGCGGCGCCCGCGGCGAACTGCGAGGCGACCAGCAGTCCCGGCGGCAGCCGTTCGGGGATGGCACCCTGCCGCACCACCGCGGCGGCCAGCCAGCCGAGGCAGGTGAAGAACAGCGCGGCGAGCAGCCAGCCGGGGTCGGCGGCGGCCAGCCGGGCGGCGCCGTCGCGCACGGAGCGCCAGTCGACGACGGCCCACCCGCCGATGAGCAGCAGCGGCAGCACCGTGAGACCGTGCCGGGTGAGGCGGGAGAGGCGTTCGACGGAGGGGGAGCGGACAGGGGCGGCGGTCGGGAGCGCGCTGGGGAGAGCGGCGGCCGGCGGAAGCAGGGACACGGCGTACGTCGTCCTTCCGCATCGCGCCCGGAACGAGCGGGGCGGACGGATGCAAGGCGAGACAGGTGGGGACGGCCGAAACGTGCCCGCCCGGTATGACGCTCGGGTGTCCTGCAGCCGAAGCGGCGCCAGCGCGCAGCACAAGAAAGCGGCCGTGGTGGTGTCAGACCGGCGCGTTCACGCCCTGCGGGAGTGACGGAGGCGTGCGCACCCGCACCGTGCGCCCCCTTAGGGGTCCTTGCACTATGCCCGCCCGGGTCGCGCGGCCTGGCACCGCACCTCGCCACGTTGCCGAACCGCCCAGGTAGCTCCGCTACCAGGGCGCTCCGGCGCCTTGCGATGCACGGCACCAGACCACGCGACCTGATCGGACGCTCATAGTGCAAGGACCCCTTAGTGCCGGCGCAGCAGATACGTGTCCATGATCCAGCCCTTGCGCTCCCGCGCCTCGGCCCGCAGCCGCTCGATGCGCGGCGCCGCCTCGGCGATCGGGCCGGAGGCGAGGATCTCGTCCGGCGTGCCTATGTAGGCACCCCAGTAGATGTCGATGTCCTGATCGGCGTACTGCCGGAACGTCTGGTGGGCGTCGAGCATCACCACCACGTCGTCCACCCCCTCGGGGAAGCCCTCGGCGAGCCGCCGGCCCGTGGTGATCTGCACCGGCCCGGCGACCCGGTTCAGTCCCGTGCGATGCCGGGCGACCAGGGCGGAGACACTGCTGATGCCCGGCACGACGTCGTACGTGAAGTCCACGGTGCCCCGCTGGAGCACCTCCTCCAGAATGCCGAGCGTGCTGTCGTACAGCGCGGGGTCGCCCCACACCAGGAACGCGCCGCTCTCGTCCTCGCCCAACTCCTCGGCGATCAGCCGCTCGTAGATGTCGGCACGGGCGCTGCGCCAGTCCCCGACCGCCGGTGAGTACGCCGCGCCGCCCGCGCCGCGGTCCCGCTCCGGATCGCGCGCCTCGACCAGGCGGTACGTCCCCTCCGGTAGGTGCGCGTCGAGCATGTCCTTGCGCAGCTGGGTGAGGTCGGACTTCACCTCTCCCTTGTCGAGCAGGAAGAACACGTCCGTGCTCCGCAACGCCCGGACCGCCTGGAGGGTCAGCTGCTCGGGGTCGCCCGCGCCAATACCGATGACATGAATCTTTCGCACACCCAGAGTGTGCCGCACCGCACTGACAGCGAGCCCACCGCCTCATCCGCGGCGGCTTGGAATCGACTCGGGCCCCCGATCCCGCCGCTCACCCGCCGCGCAGCCCAGGCGCTCGCGCTCCCGCGTCGACCACCGACCCGCCCTCCACGTCTCCCGCCAGCCCCCGCGCCCACTCCGTCAGCCCCTGCACGTCCAGGTCGTACGGGCGCTTCCGCCCCGTCCGTGCCGCCCACTCCTCGATCGCGGCCGCCCCGCGCCGCAGCAGCCGGGCGCCCCCCGTCGCGTTCCCGCGGGCCGCGTGCGTCAGCCCCACGGCCAGCTGGGCCAGGCCGCGCCAGAGGGTGCGTTCCTCGTCGGGGCCCGATTTCCAGGCGTCCTCGAAGACCTCGTGGGCGTGGAACGGCTTGCCCGCGTTCAGGAGGGCCTGGGCCTCGGCGACCGTCTCCTGCGGTGTCCGTACGACCCCCTCGGGCTGCCGGGGCACGCCCCGCGCGTCGTACGGCAGGGGGCGTCCCAGGCCGTCGCGCGGGCGGGCGCTGCGGGCGCGGCCCTCGCTGTCGCGGTCCCGTGGGCCGGGCTGACGTCCTTCCGGCATGCTGGTACTGGCCATACGGCGATTGTCCCGCTTCCGGTCCCGCTGCGGCGCGTCCGGGGGTGTGGGGTAGAGTATTGTCCGCGATCACGCGGTTCTCCGCGGTGAGGCGCATCGGGACGTGGCGCAGCTTGGTAGCGCACTTGACTGGGGGTCAAGGGGTCGCAGGTTCAAATCCTGTCGTCCCGACGGTTCGGCGAGGGGCCATCTGTTCGATGGCCCCTTTTCCGTTGGTCTGCGGGGCCGGATGGTACAAGCGGGGCATGACCAACGAGTTCACTCCGATCATCGCCGGTGTCGACACCCCGGACCGCCGCGGCCGTACCGGGCTCGACCAGGTGGGCCGGGATCTGACCGGCAACCCGCGCGTGAAGGTGCGGGACGTGAAACTGCTGTCCAGCCACTGGTACGTCGAGCGGACGACCACCTTCGACTTCCAGCACGCCGACGGCACCTGGAGCACCCAGGAGCGCGAGACGCACGACCGCGGCAACGGCGCCACGATGCTGCTGTACGACACCACACGCGAGACCGTGCTGCTCACCCGCCAGTTCCGCTTCCCCGTGTATGTCAACGGGCACCCCGACGGGATGCTGATCGAGACGCCCGGCGGGCTGCTCGACGACGATGACGAGCACCCGGAGGAGGCGATCCGGCGGGAGGTGACCGAGGAGACCGGGCACACCATCGACGCCGTCCAGCACCTCTTCGACGTCTACATGAGCCCGGGCTCGGTCACCGAACGCGTCAGCTTCTACGCCGCCGCCTACGGACCCTCGACCCGCACTCACGAGGGCGGCGGGCTCGGCGAGGAGGGGGAGGACATCGAGATCCTCGAACTGCCCTTCCGCAGGGCCCTGGAGATGATCCGCACCGGCGAGATCGCCGACGCGAAGACCATCATGCTGCTGCAATGGGCCGCACTCGAAGGGCCGTTCGCGCAGCGCTGGTCACCACTGCCTTGACTTGAAGCGCACTTCAGGCTGAAGACTCCCGTGCGTGCCCGGACAACCGGGCGCGCACGGGAGGGAACACCATGAAGTACCGCACCATCGGCACCGCCCCGGACACCCGTCGCGAGGTCAGCGTGCTGGCCCTCGGCGCCATGCTCTTCGGCTCGCGCACGGACGAGCGGACGTCCTTCGCCGTCCTCGACCGCTATGTCGAGGCCGGGGGCACCTTCATCGACACCTCGGACAACTACGCCTTCTGGGTCGACGGCAGCCAGGGAGGCCAGAGCGAGGAACTCCTCGGCCGCTGGCGGCGCAGCCGTGGTATCGGCGACGAGGTCGTCATCGCCACCAAGGTCGGCGCCCGCCCCCTCGCCCCCGGCACCGGCTTCACCGACAATCCGGAGGGCCTGTCGGCGAAGGTGATCCGCGAGTCCGCCGAGCGCAGCCGCGAGCGGCTCGGCGTGGAGAAGCTGGACCTGCTGTACGCCCACATCGACGACCCCACCGTCCCCCTCCAGGAGACCGTCGAGGGGTTCGCCGCCCTGGTCGCGGAGGGCACGGTCGGACTGCTCGGCGTCAGCAACCAGGCGATCTGGCGGGTGGAGCGCGCCCGCGCCCTGGCCGCCGCGGCCGGACTGCCCGGCTACGAGGTGCTCCAGTACCAGCACAGCCATCTGCGTCCCCGCTACGACGTCCCCAGCGACCTCTTCCCCGACGGCAGCCTCGGTCACGCGGGCGCCGAACTCCTCGGCTATCTGCGGGCCGATCCGGCGCTCACGCTGGTCGCCTACTCGCCGCTGCTGGGCGGGGCGTACGGACGCGCGGACAAGCCGCTGCCGGGCGACTACGACCACCCCGGTACGCAAGCACGGCTGGCCGTGCTGCGGGAGGTGGCGCGGGAGACCGGGGCCACCGTGGGCCAGGTGGTGCTGGCGTGGCAGACAGGCGGGGAGCTGCCGGTGATTCCGCTGGCCGGGGCCTCGTCGGTGGCGCAGCTGGAGGAGAATCTCGCCGCCGTGGAGCTGGAGTTGACGGCGGATCAGCGGGCCCGGCTGGACGCGGCGCACTGACGTCAGGGCCGTACCAGGAGCTGGAAGTCGAAGGCGTACCGGGACGCGCGGTAGACGTGCGTCCCGTACTCGACGGCCCGGCCGGTGTCGTCGTAGGCCGTGCGCTGCATGGTGAGGAGCGCGGCGCCCTCCTTCTCGCCGAGGCGGGCGGCCTCCTCGGCGGTGGCGCAGCGGGCGCCGATGGTCTGGCGGGCGCTGTGCAGGGTGATGCCGGTGGCGCGCAGCACGCGGTACAGGCCGGTGGCCTCCAGCCGGTCGGTGTCCAGGGGGAGCAGGCCCGCCGGCAGGTAGTTGCACAGGAACGCCACCGGGTGGCCGTGGGTGAAGCGGAGCCGTTCCAGGACGGTGACCTCGTCGCCCTCGGGCGTGCCGAGGGCGGCCGCGACGTCGGCGGCCGCGGGGACGGTCTCGTTGCGGAGCACCCGCGTGGAGGGCTGCTGCCCGGCCGCCTCCAGGTCGTCGTAGAGGCTGCTCAGCTCCAGCGGGCGCTTGACCTGTCTGTGCACGACCTGGGTGCCCACGCCGCGGCGGCGGACCAGCAGTCCCTTGTCGACCAGGGACTGGATGGCCTGGCGTACCGTGGGGCGGGACAGGCCGAGGCGGACGGACAGGTCGACCTCGTTGCCCAGCTGGTTGCCCGGCGTGAGGATCCCGTTCGCGATGGCCGCCTCCAACTGCTGGGCGAGCTGGTGGTAGAGCGGCACGGGGCTGGTGCGGTCGAGTGCGAAGCGCACGGCGGCGAGTCCGGAGGCGGTACTGGTCATGGCGTCCCTCCCGGCCCACACCGTAGCACTTTGTTCTTACATTAGGACCTGCTTGTGAAATGATGTCTTAACAAAGTATTGACAGCGGGCGCGCCAGGGGATTTGATCCCGTCCCAACGACAGCCTTTCCCCCCATCGCACAGTGAGGTGCAGGAAAGATGGACCGCTCTCGCAGAATCACTTCCGCCCTGGCCGTGGCAGCGGCGGCGGCTCTGGTCCTCGCCGGCTGCTCCAGCAGCTCAGGCGGGAAGAAGGCCGAGGAGGGAGCGGACGGTGCCTCGGCGGGCAAGGCCACCACGCCCCGGATGACGGTCGCGCTGGTCACCCACCAGGCGCCCGGCGACACCTTCTGGGACATCGTGCGCAAGGGCGCCGAGGCCGCCGCCGCCAAGGACAACATCAAGCTGGTCTACTCCGCCGACCCCAACGCCGGCAACCAGGCCAACCTGGTGCAGAACGCCATCGACCAGAAGGTCGACGGCATCGCCGTCACCCTCGCCAAGCCGGACGCCCTCAAGGACGTCCTCGGCAAGGCCGAGCAGGCGGGCATACCCGTCGTCGGCCTGAACTCCGGCCTGAGCGACTGGAAGCAGCTCGGCCTGCTGGAGTTCTTCGGGCAGGACGAGAACGTGGCCGGCGAGGCGCTCGGCAAGCGGCTCAACGAGGAGGGCGCGAAGAAAGCCGTCTGCGTGATCCAGGAGCAGGGCAACATCGGCCTCACCCAGCGCTGCGACGGGGTGAAGAAGACGTTCGAGGGCACCACGGAGACCCTGAACGTCAACGGCACCGACATGCCGTCCGTGAAGGCGACGATCACCGCCAAGCTGAAGCAGGACAGCGCCATCGACTACGTGGTCACCCTCGGCGCCCCCTTCGCGCTGACCGCCGTGCAGTCGGTGTCCGAGGCGGGCAGCAAGGCCAAGGTCGCCACCTTCGACCTCAACAAGGACCTGACCGGTGCCATCCAGCGCGGCGACATCCAGTTCGCCGTCGACCAGCAGCCCTACCTTCAGGGGTACCTGGCCGTCGACGGGCTGTGGCTCTACAAGAACAACGGCAACTACAGCGGCGGCGGTGAGCAGCCGGTGCTGACCGGTCCGGCGTTCGTCGACCGGTCCAACGTCGAGCGGATCGCCGAGTTCGCCGCGAAGGGGACCCGGTGATGAGCATGACCCAGCAGGCTGCGCCGACGGTGACCACACCGCCGGCGCCCGGCGCCAAGCAGACCGACGGACGCACCCGGGAGCGGTCCCTGGCGCTGAGGCTGCTCGCCCGGCCCGAGGTCGGCGTCTTCCTCGGCGCGGTCGCCGTGTTCGTCTTCTTCCTGATCGCCGCGCCCTCGCTCCGCCAGGGCAGTTCGATGGCCACGGTCCTCTACCAGGCGTCCACCATCGGGATCATGGCCCTGCCGGTGGCCCTGCTGATGATCGGCGGCGAGTTCGACCTGTCGGCCGGTGTCGCCGTGATCACCTCGGCGCTCACCGCCGCCATGCTCAGCTACCAGCTGACCCTGAACGTCTGGACGGGCGTGATCGTCGCGCTCGTGGTGTCGCTGGCCGTCGGCGCGTTCAACGGCTGGATGCTGGTGAAGACCGGGTTGCCGAGCTTCCTGGTCACCCTGGGCACCTTCCTGATCCTGCAGGGTGTGAACCTCGCGGTGACCAAGCTGGTCACCGGCAACGTCGCCACCGACGACATCAGCGCCATGGACGGGTTCGACCAGGCCAGGGCCCTGTTCGCCTCGTCCTTCGACGTCGGCGGCGTCCAGGTGAAGATCACCGTGGTGTGGTGGCTGGCCTTCGCGGCCCTGGCCACCTGGGTGCTGCTGCGCACCAAGTACGGCAACTGGATCTTCGCCGTCGGCGGCAACAAGCACAGCGCCCGCGCGGTCGGTGTCCCGGTCACCTTCACCAAGATCACCCTGTTCATGCTGGTCGGCTTCGGCGCCTGGTTCGTCGGCATGCACCAGCTGTTCTCCTTCAACACCGTGCAGTCCGGCGAGGGCGTCGGCCAGGAGCTGATCTACATCGCCGCGGCGGTCATCGGCGGCTGCCTCCTCACCGGCGGGTACGGCTCCGCCATCGGCCCCGTCTTCGGCGCCTTCATGTTCGGCATGGTCCAGCAGGGCATCGTCTACGCGGGCTGGAACCCCGACTGGTTCAAGGCCTTCCTCGGCGTGATGCTGCTCGGAGCCGTCCTCATCAATCTGTGGGTGCAGCGCACCGCGACCCGGAGGTGACCGCCATGACAACCACCCACGGAGCAGTGCTCCAGGACGCCGTCCCCCGGCCGGACGGGGCCCTCGTCGAACTGCGCAACGCCGGTAAGTCCTACGGCAACATCCGCGCCCTGCACGGCGTCGACCTCGCCGTCCACCCCGGCAAGGTCACCTGCGTGCTCGGCGACAACGGCGCCGGCAAGTCCACCCTCATCAAGATCATCTCGGGTCTGCACCAGCACACCGAGGGCGAGTTCCTCGTCGACGGCGAGCCGGTGCGCTTCGCCACCCCGCGCGAGGCCCTCGACAAGGGCATCGCCGCCGTCTACCAGGACCTGGCCACCGTGCCCCTGATGCCGGTGTGGCGCAACTTCTTCCTCGGCTCCGAGCTCACCAAGGGCCGCTGGCCGATCCGGCGCCTCGACATCCCCCGCATGAAGCAGACCGCGGACGAGGAACTGCGCGCCATGGGCATCGTCCTCGACGACCTGGAGCAGCCCATCGGCACCCTGTCCGGCGGCCAGCGCCAGTGCGTGGCGATCGCCCGCGCCGTGCACTTCGGCGCCCGCGTGCTCATCCTGGACGAGCCGACCGCCGCGCTGGGCGTGAAGCAGTCGGGTGTGGTGCTGAAGTACATCGCCGCCGCCCGCGACCGCGGCCTCGGCGTCATCTTCATCACCCACAACCCGCACCACGCGTACATGGTCGGCGACCACTTCAGCGTGCTGCGCCTGGGCACTCTGGAACTCTCCGCCGACCGCAGCGAGGTCAGCCTGGAAGAGCTGACCAACCACATGGCCGGCGGCGCCGAACTCGCCGCGCTCAAGCACGAGCTGGCGCAGGTGCGGGGTGTCGACGTGGAGGAACTCCCCGAGGAGGAGGGCCTCACGGCACCCTCGAAGGCGACGTCCGCTTCTCCCGCCTCTTCCGAAGGGACCTCCTGACATGGCCGACACCCCCGCCCTCGACCGCATCCGGGTCGGCTCGGCGCCCGACTCCTGGGGCGTCTGGTTCCCCGACGACCCCCAGCAGGTCCCCTGGGAACGCTTCCTCGACGAAGTCGCCGAGGCCGGATACTCCTGGATCGAGCTGGGCCCCTACGGCTATCTGCCGACCGACCCGGCCCGGCTCACCGACGAGGTGAACAAGCGGAACCTGAAGGTCTCGGCGGGCACGGTTTTCACCGGCCTGCACCGCGGCCCGTCCGTCTGGGAGTCCACCTGGGAGCACGTCAGCCAGGTCGCCGCCCTCACCCAGGCCATGGGCGCCAAGCACCTGGTGGTCATCCCGTCGTTCTGGCGCGACGACAAGACCGCCGAGATCCTGGAGCCGCCGGAGCTGACGGCCGGACAGTGGGCGTACCTGACCAAGGGCATGGAACGCCTCGGGCACGAGGTCAAGGAGCGTTACGGCCTCGACATCGTCGTGCACCCGCACGCCGACACCCACATCGACACCGAGGACCACGTCGAGCGCTTCCTCGACTCCACCGACTCCGAGCTGGTCAACCTCTGCCTGGACACCGGGCACTACGCCTACTGCGGCGGCGACAGCGTCAAGCTGATCGAGACGTACGGTGAGCGCATCGGCTATCTGCACCTCAAGCAGGTCGACCCGGAGATCCTCGCCGACGTGGTCGCGAACGAGGTGCCGTTCGGACCGGCCGTGCAGCGGGGCGTGATGTGCGAACCGCCGTCCGGTGTGCCGGAGCTGGGGCCCGTGCTCACGGCGGCCCAGGGGCTGGGCGTGGAGCTGTTCGCGATCGTCGAGCAGGACATGTACCCCTGCGAGCCGGACAAGCCGCTGCCGATCGCGGTCCGCACCCGCAAGTTCCTGCGGTCCTGCGGAGCCTGACGGCCCGGGAAGGGTGGGGCGGCGGTCACCGCTCGTCCGCGGGCTGCCTCCGCCCTCGTATCACCAGCACCGCGCCCAGGACGGCGAGGACGAAGCCCGTGGCGGCCGCGCCGATCGGTACCGTCCGGCCGACCGCGCGCAGCTGTGCGCTGTCCGCCTTCGCCTTGTCGACCGCGAACTTCTGCGTGGCCGGGGTGTGGCTGAGCTTCTTCACGTCCAGCAGCACCACGGCGTCCTTCTCGGCACCGGGGGCGCGCAGGGTCTGGCGGGGTCCCAGCTGGGCGTACAGGACACGGCCCGTGGCCTGGTCGACGACCAGCTTGATGCCGTGGTTGGAGTACCACTCCTCGGCGAACACCTGCGAGGCCCCGGGCCGTCCGACGAGGGCGCCCGGCACCTGGCGGGTGCCGACCTTCGTGGGCGGGACGGTGCCCGTGAAGACGTACCCCTGGTAGCCGCGGATCTTCTCGGTGCCCCGGTAGGAGAGGGTGACCGTCGAGCCGAGCTGGCTGTCCCACCAGCGGTACGGGCGTTTCTGCACGTCGAACGGGAACTTCAGGTAGGCCTCACCCTCGTGGTACGGCTGCTCCTGGCAGCAGTGCGCGGGCCGGTTGGTCCTGCGGTCGGTGACCCAGCGGGCGGTCGAGAAGTCCAGCGCGTCGTGCGGGTCGGCGGCGGGCAGCGACTTCTCCGTGTCGACCGTCGTGACGACGTCCCACACCGCGTGACCGCTGCGCTCGCTGTCGCCGACGTCGCCGCGCACCCGCTGGGTGACGGTGACGGTCCGGTCGTGGACCGTCTCGGTCTCCTCGACGTCGAAATAGCTGCCCGTGCCCTTGTAGACGGCGGTCACGTCGATGTCGACCGGGTTCACGGCCGCGCGCGGCTTCACGTACCACGCGAGCATCGGCGCGAGGACGAGCAGGAAGACACCCAGGCCCAGCAGGACCAGGGAGAGGGGCGAGGCGCTACGGCGCATCCGGCACTCCAGGGCTTGGCTGCTCCGGGACCGTAGGCCCTGGCGACACACCGCGTCTACGCACCTGCGTGACAAACCAGTTGCGGGCACCGCTCATCGGCACACGACAATGGCGCACACCCCGCGCCGACCCCGGAGGCCCCGTGATCTTCCGCACCCTGGCCGAGCCCGACCTCCCCCGCGTCCTCGCGCTGCTGCCCGCCCGCCAGGTCGGCGTCTGGACCCCTGCGGACGCCTACCGGGAGGGGCTCGCGAAGGGTGAGTACCGGCCGGAGTGGACGTGGGTCGCGGAAGAGGCCGGTGAGCTGCACGCCGTGGCGCTGTGGTGGGGCAATGCCGGTGACGTGCGGCCCGGCGCGCTCGACACCCTGAACGCCGTCGCGTCCGCCGGGCGGACGGACCTCGCCGCCGGTCTCCTCGCCGCGGCCCACACCGCCTTCGAGGGCACGCCCCCGGACTTCCACCTACTGCTGCCCGCCGACTGGCGGGAGCGGCCGGACGCCGTCGCCGAACTCGGCTGGCGGCAGGAGGCGGCCCGGCGCACCGGGCTCACCACGGCGGTCGAACGGCTGCGCTACGAGTGGACGCGTGACAGCGGCGTCCCCGAGCCGCCCCGCCGGTTGCGCTTCCGGCGCGAGCCCGACGACGAGGTCTTCGTCGGCCTGTTCCGCCGGGTGCTCGACGGCACGCTCGACGCCGCGTCGCGTGCGCAGGCCGCGGCAGGGGGAACGGAGGCGCAGGCCCGGGCCGACGTCGCGTTCTACCGGGACTCGATGCGGGGCGAGCGCTCCTGGTGGCGGGTGGCCGAGGACACCGAGGGGCGTACGGTCGGCTTCGCGCTGCCCTCCCGGAACACCGGCTCGCACGTCGTCGGCTACCTCGGCGTCCTGCCCGAGCAGCGGGGCCACGGGTACGTCGACGACCTGCTCGCCGAGATCACCCGCATCCTCGCTCAGGAGGCGGGCGCGGAGGTCGTCCGGGCGGACACGGACCTGACGAACCGGCCGATGGCCGCCGCTTTCGACCGCCTCGGGTACCGGAACTTCGCCCGGCGGCTGGTGCTGTCGGCGCCGTGAGGTGCTGGGGCCGGGTAGTCCGGATGCCGTCATCCGGGTGCCTTCGGCGGGCGCGGGCGCGTGCCGTGTGCGAGATTGCCGACTGAGGGAGGCCGGGCGCGAGTCGCTGTCCCCACATGTGCTGCTCGGGTACGCGCCCCGGCCTTCCCCCCGTGCCGTCCCGCGCCCCACGGGTTCGACTCGATGGCCCTGCACCGGACCAGCTGCCCGGCGCCCGAGGTGCACCAGCTCTACGACGGCCGCGCCGGCGGGCGTGGCGCAGCAGCCCGCGTCCCACCACTGGGTCAGGCGGCGCGGACCTCCTCGATGCGAACGGGCCGGTGCTCCTGCAGCGACAGCGTGCACGCCTCCGCGATCCAGCCCGCCTCCAGCGCGTCCGCGACCGTGCACGGCGAGGGGCGGCTGCCCGCGACGACCTCGGTGAACGCGGTGAGTTCGGCGCGGTAGGCCGCGGTGAAGCGGTCCATGAAGAAGTCGTGCGGGGTGCCCGCAGGGAAGCTCACCCCGGGCTCCACCGACCGCAGTGGAAGCTTGTCCTCCAGGCCGACGGCGATCGAGTCCGCAAAGCCGTGCAGCTCCATCCGTACGTCGTAACCCCGGCCGTTGTGACGGCTGTTGGAGATCACCGCGATCGTGCCGTCGTCGAGGGTGAGGATCGCTCCGGTGGTGTCGGCGTCCCCCGCCTCCGCGATGTACTCCGCTCCCCGGTTGCCGCCGACGGCGTACACCTCGGTCACCTCGCGGCCCGTCACCCAGCGGATGATGTCGAAGTCGTGCACGGAACAGTCGCGGAAGATGCCGCCGGAGGCGGCGATGTACGCGGCCGGGGGCGGCGCCGGGTCCAGGGTGGTCGACCGTACGGTGTGCAGCGTGCCCAGCTCTCCGGCGAGCACGGCGTCCCGAGCGGCGACGAACCCGGCGTCGAAGCGCCGGTTGTAGCCGATCTGCACCGGCACGTCCCGGCCCTCGACGGCCTTCAGCACCGCGACGCTCTCGGCGATGGTGCGGGCGACGGGCTTCTCGCAGAACACGGGCACGCCCGCGTTCACGGAGGCGAGGATGAGGTCGGGGTGGGCGTCGGTCGCGGCGGCGATCACCACGCCGTCGATCCCGGCGGCCAGCACGGCCTCGGGCGAGTCGGCGACCTCGGCCCCGAACCGCTCGGCGGCGGCCTTGGCCGCGTCCGCGAACGGGTCGGAGACGACGAGCGACTCGACCGCGTCGAGTCCACAGAGGGTTTCGGCGTGGAAGGCGCCGATGCGGCCGAGGCCGAGGATTCCGATACGCATGAGGGGGGTCGCTCCTTGAGTGCGGATCTTGCGAGGGGGGTGTGGGGGAAGGCTCCGGTGCGAGGGGGGTGGGGGAAGGCTCTAGTCGAGTCCGCCGAGCACGTTCTGATCCCAGTCGATCACCGAACCGGTGACCACTCCGGACCGGTCCGAGAGCAGCAGGACCACGAAGTCCGCGATCTCGTCCGGTTGGCCCAGCCGGCCCATCGGCAGCCGCGCGGCGGCCTGTTCGCGCCAGTCGTCCTCGGCGCCGTGGAAGGCGCGCTGCGTGGCGTCCTCGCCCTCCGTCGCGGTCCAGCCGATGTTGAGGCCGTTGATCCGGATCCGGTCCCAGCGGTGGGCATGCGCGGCGTTCCGGGTCAGCCCGGCGAGTCCGGCCTTGGCGGCGACGTACGGGGCGAGGAACGGCTGGCCGCCGTGCGCCGAGGACGTGATGATGTTGACGATCGTGCCGGGCGCCCCGCGCGCCCGCATGTCGGCGACGGCGGCCTGCATCGCGAAGAACGGTCCCTTGAGGTTGATCGCGATGTGCTGGTCGAACAGCTCGGGCGTGGTGTCCAGCAGCGTGCCCCGGGAGGTCAGGCCCGCGGAGTTGACCAGGCAGTCGATCCGGCCGTACTCGGCGACGGTCCGCGCCACCGCGTCCTTCGCCTGCCCGGCGTCCGCGAGGTCGGCCCGGAGGAACACGGCCTTGCCGCCGGCGGAGGTCAGCTCCGCCACCAGTGCCTCACCGGGCTCGGCGCGCCGCCCGGTGACGGCCACGACCGCCCCTTCGCGCACCGCGGCCCGCGCCACGGCCGCGCCGACGCCCTGGCTGCCGCCGTTGACCAGGACGACCTTGTCGTCGAGAAGTCCCATGCCGTGCCGTTCCTCTCAGCTCTCGCGCCGCTCGGCGCCGACCCGCAGCGCCGCGCGGAGCGCCTCGGGAGTCCAGTCCTCGCGCAGCGCCCGCCGGACGACATCCGCCTGGGACGGCGGGGCCAGACCGTCGACCGGCGGGTCACTGTCGAGGTTGGTGGGGAAGGGGTAGCCCTCGGCGCTCGCGGCGATGACGTGGTGCAGGCGGCGCTCGTCCCAGCCCTCGGCCCGGCGTTTCAGCAGCACCGGGAAGACGGCGTTCGCGACGGCCTCCCGGTCCACCGTCTCCATCGCGCGCCCGAACGCCGAGGACACCTGGAGCAGGTTGGCCATGCGCCGCACCTCCCGCGAGCGGTTGGTCCCGGCGGCGTGGAACACCGCGGGATTGAAGTAGACGGCGTCGCCCTTGGCGAGCGGGAGCTGGACGTAATGGTCCTCGAAGTAGGCCCGGAAGTCCGGGCGCCGCCAGGCCAGATAGCCGGGCTCGTACGTCTGCGAGTACGGCAGGTACATCGTCGGCCCGGTCTCCACCGGCATGTCGCAGTGCGCGACGGCGCCCTGGAGGGTGAGCACGGGGGAGAGACGATGCACATGCGCCGGGTAGGCCGCCGCGGCCTCGTTCGACAGGAACCCCAGGTGGTAGTCGCGGTGCGCGGTCTGTGCGGCGCCGCCCGGGTTGACCACGTTGACCTGCGCGGTGACCTGGTAGCCCGGGCCGAGCCAGGCCTGCGACACCAGGGCGAGGACATCGTCGGCGTAGTAGTCGGCGAACGCCTCCGGGTCGTACAGGGCCGCCTTCTCCAGCGCGTTCCACACCCGGTCGTTGGCGCCCGGCTTCGCGAAGTGGTCACCCGCGGCGGCGCCCGAGGCGCGCTGCTCGGCGATCAGCGCCTCGAACACGGCCGTGACGGCGTCCACGACCGCCGGGTCCGGGAAGGCGCCCCGGAACACCACGACCCCGGGGCCGTCGGAGAGCGCCCGGACCAGCTCGGCCTGGATCTCCCGCAGGTCCGGGGCCGTGCGCAGCCGCTCGCTGTCGTAGACGAGGACGTTCCGCTCGACGGACGAGGCGTGCGGGTAGTCGGCGGCGTCGGTCGTCCGCTCGACGTGGGTCCGGAAGGCGTCGAGGTCGCAGTCCCGCTCGGACAGCCGGGCACCGCGGTGTGCGGAGGTGAAGGACATCGGCGTCCTCTCGGTGACGGGATGGCGCAGCGCTGTCATTTCGGTGACGGGGTGGCGCAGCGCTGCCATTCTTGTCAGTACAAACCCCTCGAACAACCAGCAGCAACCCATCAAAAATCCCTCAAGGAGCCGTCCGTGGGCCATCCCTTCCCCATCCGGGAGATCGCACGTCAGGCCGGTCTGAGCGAGGCCACCGTAGACCGGGTCCTCAACGGGCGGGGCGGCGTGCGCGAGAGCACCGCGCAGGAGGTGCGCCGCGCCATCGCCGACCTGGACCGGCAGCGCACCCAGGTCCGGCTGGTCGGCCGTACCTTCATGATCGACATAGTGATGCAGGCGCCGGAGCGGTTCTCCACCGCCGTACGCGCCGCCCTGGAGGCGGAGCTGCCGTCGCTGCATCCGGCCGTCGTGCGCTCACGGTTCCACTTCCGGGAGACCGGGCCGGTCGAGGAGCAGGTGCGGACCCTGGACCGGATCGCCCGGCGCGGCTCGCAGGGCGTGGTCCTCAAGGCCCCGGACGTCCCCGAGGTCACCGCCGCCGTGGCCCGGCTGGTCGCGGCGGGCATCCCGGTCGTCACCCTGGTCACCGACCTGCCCGCGAGCGCCCGCCTGGCCTACGTCGGCATCGACAACCGGGCGGCGGGCGCGACCGCCGCGTACCTCATGGGCCAGTGGCTCGGCGACCGGCCCGGCAATGTCCTCACCAGCCTCAGCAGCGGCTTCTTCCGCAACGAGGAGGAGCGCGAGATGGGCTTCCGCGGCGCGATGCGCGCCCGGCACCCGCAGCGCGCCCTCGTCGAGATCGCCGAGGGCCAGGGCCTGGACGCCACGCAGTACGACCTCGTCCGCGCCGCCCTGGAACGCGACCCGGACATCCGCGCGGTCTACTCGATCGGCGGCGGCAACATCGCCACCCTGCGCGCCTTCGAGGATCTCGGCCGTGACTGCGCGGTGTTCGTCGCGCACGACCTCGACCACGACAACACCCGCCTGCTGCGCGAGCACCGCCTGTCCGCCGTACTCCACCACGACCTGCGCCAGGACATGCGCGAGGCCTGCCACCTGGTGATGCGCGCGCACGGCGCGCTGCCGCCCGCCGGGCCCACGCTTCCGTCGGCGATCCAGGTGGTGACGCCCTACAACATGCCGCCGCAGACGGCGGCCGTGTGACACTCGCGCATCGCGCGCCGCGCCGACCGGCCGTCACGCGTGTGCGTCGACGGGGACCCAGCCGCCGCTGTCCGCGGACCGCGCCATCGCGTCCAGTACGACGGCACTGTGCACGGCGTCCGGCAGCGTGGCCCCGTGCGGGGTGCCCTCGGCGACGGAGCGCAGGAAGCGGTACGCCTCGATGACCTTCAGGTCGTCGTAGCCCATGGCGTTGGCGGCGCCCGGCTGGAAGGCGGCGAACTCGCCGTGCCCCGGGCCGACGTACACCGTGCTCACGGGCTGGTCCTGGTAGGCCTCGCCCCGGCTGATCCCCAGCTCGTTCATGCGCCGGAAGTCCCAGAACACCGCGCCCTTGGTGCCGTGCACCTCGAAGCCGTAGTTGTTCTGCTCGCCGACCGAGACCCGGCAGGCCTCCAGGACGCCCCGGGCACCCGAGGCGAAGCGCAGCAGACAGCTCACGTAGTCCTCGTTCTCGACCGGGCCGAGTTCGCCGCCGACGGCACGGGAGTGGCCGGCGGTGGCACCGGTGGGGCGGGCCCGCTCCGGGACGAAGATCGCCGTGTCGGCGGTGAGCGACGCGATGTCGCCGAGCAGGAAACGGGCCAGGTCGGCGCCGTGCGAGGCCAGATCGCCGAGCACTCCGCTGCCGCCGCGCTGCCGCTCGTACCGCCAGGTCAGGGCGCCCTCGGGATGCGCCGCGTAGTCGCTGAACAGCCGGAACCGGGCATGCGTGACGGCGCCGAGCTCACCGGAGGCGATCAGCTCGCGGGCGGTCTCGACGGCGGGCGCGTTGCGGTAGTTGAAGCCGACCGCGCCCTGCACGCCGGCCGTGGCCACCGCGTCGGCGACCGCGCGGGCGTCCCCGGCCGTGAGGCCGACCGGCTTCTCGATCCAGATGTGCTTGCCCGCCTCGGCCATGGCCACGCCGATCTCGCGGTGCAGGAAGTTCGGCGCGGTGATGCTGACCGCCCGCACGCGCGGATCGGCGGCCACCGCGCGCCAGTCGCGGGTCGCCGCGGCGAACCCGAACTGTTCTGCGGCCTGCTCGGCCCGGCCCGGCACCTCCTCGGCGACGGTCACCAGCTCCGGACGCAGGGGCAGCTGCGGGTAGTGGTGCGGGAGGCGGGCGTAGGCCTGGGTGTGGACCCGGCCCATCCAGCCGAATCCGACGACGGCGACGCCGAGCGTGTCCACCATGAGAGCCCCTCTTTGGACCGTTCCAGAACTGTTCCAGGCCACCCTGAGTGCGCCCCCTGCCGGGTGTCAACCCTTCCACCTGCCCTCGACCACACTTCGACCACCCTTTGACAAGCCGAGGCACCTCATGGAACGGTCCATGCCATGAGACCGCCGACGATCCGTGACGTGGCCGAGCACGCCGGTGTCTCCAAGTCGCTGGTCTCGCTGGTCCTGCGCGGCTCCGACCAGGTGCGGCCCGAGAAGCGGCAGGCCGTTCTGCGGGCCGTGCGCGAGCTCGGCTACCGGCCGAACGCCGCCGCGCGCAGCCTCAGCGAGCAGCGCACCCGCACGGTCGGCGTCCTCCTGCACGACCTGCGCAATCCCTGGTACGTCGACCTGCTCGACGGTCTCAACTCCCTGCTGCACGCGGGCGGTCTGCACATGCTGCTCGCCGACGCCCGCCTCAACCGCCGTACCGGCCAGGACCCCACCGGCCCCTTCCAGGACCTGGGTGTCGACGGCCTGGTCGTGGTCGGCACGCTGCCCGATCCCGCGGCACTCGGCGCGGTCGCCGAGCGGATACCCGTGGTGCTGGCGGGCGCCCGCGAACCCGTACCGCCCGGCGTGGACGTGGTCGCGGGCGACGACGAGAAGGGCGCGCGGCTCGTCACGGAGCACCTCATCGGCCTCGGCCACCGCCGCATCGCCCACATCGCGGGCTACGGCGCCGTCGGCGACCTGCGGCGGCGCGGCTTCGAGGCGACGATGCGCGAGCACGGCCTGGCCGACCTGGCCGTGGTGGAGCCCGGCGACATGACGGAGGAGGGCGGCTACCGCACCACCGTCCGGCTGCTCAGCCGCCCCGACCGGCCCACCGCCGTCTTCGCGGTCAACGACATCGCCTGCGTCGGCGCGCTGTCGGCGGCCGGGGAGCTGGGGCTGCGCGTTCCGCGCGACCTGTCGGTGGCCGGTTACGACAACACCAGCATCTCCCGGCTGCGGCACCTGTGGCTCACCACCGTCGACAACGCCGGCCACGAGGTCGGCCGCCGCGCCGCCCGCTGCCTGCTCGACCGGCTGGAGACGGCCGGGGGAGAGGGGCGGCTCCAACTCGCGGTGCCGACGCTGGAGATCCGCGGCACGACGGGCGCCGTCACTGACTGACCGCGCAGGCCTTGCGCAGCGTCGCGTGCACCGTCCACGTCGTGCGGTCACCCTCGCGCAGCACCGCCATGTCGCCGGGGCCGACGTGCAGCGTGAGCCCGCCCGCCACCTCGATCGTCGCCGACCCGCTGATCACGAGACGATGCGGTATCGCGCTCGCGGGCGGACACCTCGTCGCGGGCGCCGGGAGGGCCGCGGAGAGCTCTCGACGCCCGTCCGAGCACCGGAGAGCAGGCCGAACAGCTCGCGCTGACGCAGCTGAGGCAGGCGATCCTGCGCGGCGAGATGGCACCGGCACAGCGGCTGGTGGAGAACGAACTCGCCGAGCAGTTCGGTGTGACCCGGGCGAGCATCCGGGCGGCGCTGATCGATCTGGACGCACAGGGAGTGGTCGAGCGGATCCGCAACCGCGGCTCGCGGGTGCGGGTGGTGACCGTGGACGAAGCGGTCGCCACCACGGAGTGCCGCATGGTCCTGGAAGGGCTGTGCGCGGCGAAGGCGGCCGTCGCGGCCGACGATCGGCGGCCCGGCCGGCGACCAGCAACAGCGCCCAGACCATGATCTACGCGACGGTGTCGATCCTTTCCGCCCCGGAGAACCGGGCCACGGCGGTCGGCTGGACGTCCGGCATGGGCCGCTTCGGCGCGGTGTTCGGGCCCTGGCCGGGCGGCCAGTTGCTCGCCGCGGACCAGGGCGACTGGGGTTTCACGGCCGTCGCGCTCGCCGGTGTCTCGTCGATGGTCTTCATCGGTGTGGCGGCGCTGCGCGGCGGACGGAAGTCGTCGGGCACCGGGGCCCAGCAGGAGCTGGTCACGGCTCACTGAGGGATCTCCGACGACCGGGGAGGTGGTGGGGCGCCCCACCACCTCGACCGGTGCTCAGGTGCGCGCCAGCTCCGCCGCCCCGAACGACACGTCGAACCGGTCGCACCAGATGCTCACGCTGGTGAAAGCGGCCGGATCGACACCCGCCGGGATCGCGTAGTTCTGGTCACCCTTGTTGCCCTTGAGCCGCCCCAGGCTCTCGTACGCCCCGTCGTCGAACACATGCCACCCCGCCCGGCCCTCCTTCACCGGCGCGTCCGTCAGCCACACCCGCAGGTCCGGGCCGTTGCTGGTGTTGAGGTCCGTCAGCCGCAGCACATGGGAGCCGTCGGGGAGCCGCAGCAGGCTCACCGTGCCGGACGTGGCGTGCTCATGGCTGATCAGTTCCCCTTGGGCGACCGTCACCGGCTCCGCGGGAGTGGGCGTCGCGGAACCGCTGTCCGCGGCAGGCACATCGGGAGCGCCGGACGCGACCGGCGGCGCCGCGGGCACCGCCTCCTGCACGGTCTCGTCCACCCACAACTTCCACGGCTGGAACCAGTACAGCCCCACCGCGACGACCGCCAGCGCGACCACCGCACTCACCGGCACCCAGAACCTGCGCCCCATACCCGACTCCTTCCGTTCGTGATCGAGGCAATTCAAGTCACACCCACCGGCGGACCGCGACCCTCAAGCGGATGACGGAACTCTTACGGCCGCCCCGGGGCTGGTGGCCCTGCTGCTGCCGCTCAGTCAGGCGAGCGCCTGGGGCTGGGGCTCGGCGCGGGTCGTCGGGCTGTTCGCCGCCGCCGTCGCCCTGTTCGCGCCGTGGCTGTTCGCGGAGGCCCGCTCCCGCACCCCGCTCACCGACCTGCGCGTGATGCGCCTGCCTGCTGTGCCGACCAACCAACACCGCCGCGCTGCTGTGCGAAGACACTGCTCACCAGCGGTGCCGCGCTCGGCGCGCCGGCTGTGGCTTCCTCACCCTGTGGCGCGACCGGCCGTGGCAGGTGGCCGTGGTCGCCGGTGTGTTCGGCTTCGGCATCGGACTCGCCTTCGCGCGGCTTCGCGCTGCCGGCGGTGCTGTGCCCGGCCTCGGGGACCGCGCCGGAGCCCCGCCGTACCCGCTGCGCAAGGCTGACGCCGCGACGGGCGCCACGTTCGCCCGGTCCGTGCCCTTCGAGGGCTGTCGCGACCATGGGGTAGGGTTTACCTGCACGTTCACGCGGTCGCCGCGAGTACGTGCATCGGGACGTGGCGCAGCTTGGTAGCGCACTTGACTGGGGGTCAAGGGGTCGCAGGTTCAAATCCTGTCGTCCCGACGCTGTGGACCAGCGGGTCTGCCGATCACGGCAGGCCCGCTGGTCGCGTTCGGGCCCGTTCGATCCGGTCCTCCGACAGCCGGCGGGTGCTCGCCCGTCAGCGTCCCGTGGCGTGGTCGGAGCCCGTCACCCTCCCCCGAAGGCGACGGGCCCCGACCGCTCCCCCGGTGCCGGAGTGTGGTCCAGGCGTCCGTGCGGTCACCAGCACATGACCGCTGTCTCGCCCGGACCCCACGAGGAGTACAGGCGCACACGGACGAAATAGCGGCGGCCCTTGACGAGCCGGGCCCGGATGGTGGCGTTGCCCGGGGTGCCTCCGTCGTCCTGTCCGGTCAGGTAGCGGGGTTCGCCGTCCCGCTCCTCGAAGACCACGACGACGGTGTCGCTGTCGCCGAAGGTGCCCACCGTGTACGTGCGGGTCTGAGGCGGCTCGACGGTGAAGTCGGCCTGCTCGCCCGGCCCGAGACGCAGCGGCGCCGAGCGGAACGGCACCAGCGTGGGCGGCCGCACCGGCTCGGCCGACGGGTACCAGCGCAGTACGAACTCCTTGTCCAGGGCGGAGAGCGTGCCGGGCGGGTTCAGTCCCGCGCGGAACTGCTCGGGCTCCAGGATCAGCCCCGACGGGAACGGGTACTCCATGATCGACTGCGGGTCCCACACCGAGCCGTTGACCTCGTCCGGGTCGAGCTTGCGCAGGACGTTGAAGAAGGTCCGGTCGCGGTTCCAGAAGTTCGGCGGGCCCGCCAACTCGTCGTAGACGGCCTCGTCGTCCCAGTGGATACCGGCGAACGGGCTCTGGTGCTCGTGCAGCATCCCGAGCGCGTGCCCGATCTCGTGCAGGGCCGTGCCACGCTCCCCGGGCTCGGTCAGATCCCAGCCGAAGTTCATCGTGCGTTCGTTCAGGCCGACCCGGAGCGCGTCCCTGCCCACCATCGACCACGAGCCGTCGCCCAACTGGAAGCCGATCCGCAGCTCGGCCTCCGTCCGGTCGTCGACCTCGGTGAAGGTGAGGCCGATGCCCAGGCCCTGCCACTCCTCGAAGCACTCGCGGACGACGTCCTGCTGCTCCTTGGCGCCACCCCACGACACCCGCCGGGTCTCCCCGGTCCCCGGGACCGGGATGACGGAGCCGTCGGCGTCGCCGTCGAAGAAGTAGTAGTGGAGCACGGTGCCGTTGACCCACATCCGGCGGCCGCCGACGAGCGCACTGAGCCGCTCGGCGGTCAGCCCCGGGGCGAAGACGGGGGCCGACGCCTGCGCGAGGGAGCAGTAGCGTCCGGGCATGCGCACAGACTGCCGTCGGCCGCCCCCGGGGCGCCTGAGTCGGGGGCTACTCAAGTCGCCCTGTATCAAGACTGAGTAGGAGCGCTCTTGCTCACGTGATGACTTACGAACAGGAAGCGAAGACCCTGGAGCTGCCCTGGCCGTTCACCGGGCGGGAGGACGAACTCGACCTGGTGCGCCGCTCGCTCACCGCCGGCCGGCCCGGCATCGTGGTGACCGGGCCCGCCGGGTGCGGCAAGACCCGCCTGGTCACCGAGGCCGTCCGCGGCACCGACTGCGCCAGGGCCGCCGGAACACCCGAGACCCGGGAGATCCCCTTCGCCGCGTTCGCCCACCTGCTGCCCGAGCGGGTCACCCTGCACCGGGCGGTGCAACTGCTGTCCGGTGTACGGCTGTTGCTGGTCGACGACGCGCACGTGCTCGACGACGCCTCGGCCGCCCTGGTGCACCAGCTCGCCGTGCACGGCCGCACCCGCCTGCTGGTCGTCGCCACCGACGGCACACCCGTGCCCGGGGCGATCTCCCGGCTGTGGACCGGCGAACTGCTGCCCCGGCTCGCCCTGGAACCCCTGCCCGCCGAGGAGACGGCACCGCTGCTCACCGCGGGCGCGGGCGGCCCGCTGGAGCCGCTCACCGCCAACCGGCTGCACCGCCTGTGCCGGGGCGACCTGCGGCTGCTGCGCGACCTGCTCGGCGCGCTGCGCGACAGCGGGCTGCTCACCCGCGTCGAGGGCACCGACGAGCGGGCGTGGCGCGGACCGGCGCCGGTCACCGCGACGGTCCGCGACCGCATCGCCCCCGCCCTCGAGCGCATCGCCCCCGAGGAGCGCGAGACCCTCGACCGCCTCGCCTTCGCCGAGCCCCTCCCGCTGCTCATGGACACCCTCGACCTCGGCATCCTCGAACGGCTCGAACAGGACGCCCTGATCCACATCGACGACCAGGGCACCGTCCACCTCGCCCACCCCCTGCTCGGCCCCGCCCTGCGAGCCACGGCCGGAACGCTGCGCGCGCGGCGCCTGGCGGGCACGCCGGACCGGTGCGATGCCGCCCTGGCCGCCGAACAGGCGGCACTGCTGCGGCGCATCGAGGAGGCCGACGTACGACCGCTGCCCACGCCCGTGGGGGAGTGGCTCGCGGCCGAGGGCGCCCCGGTGCCGGCCGGGTACGCCGCCGTGCGGGCGCGGTTCGCGCGGTTGCGCGGAGAGCTGCGGGAGGCCGGGGCGTGGGCGCGGGAGGGTCTGCGCGACACGGCCGACGACCCGTCCTGCCGTGCCGAACTCGCCCTCTCCGCGGCCCAGTCGGGCGATGTGACCGCCGCCGGGGACGCGGAGGTGAGCGGTGCCGTGGCCGTCTGGGCGGCGGCCGCGCGCGGCGACCTCGACAAAGCGCTCGCGGCGGTCGACGCGGACCGTGCCTACGACGCCGTACGCCTCGGTGCGCCGGAGCACGCCACCGGGCGCCTGCGGGGCGTGTTCGCCGAGCACGCCGACGCGCTCGCCCGTGGCGACGGGCCCGCCCTGGACCGGGCGGCCGAACGGCTTCAGGAGCGCGGGTTCCTGCTGTTCGCCGCCGAGGCGCACGCCCAGGCGGTACGGGCACACCGCGACCCGCGCGCGGCGCGAACGTCACGCACGCGCGCGGCGGCCCTGGCCCGACGCTGCCAGTCCCCCCGTACCCCGGCTCTCTCCGGCCTCGCCCTCGGCGAACTCACCGCCCGCCAGCGCCAGATCGTCACCCTCGCCGCGGCCGGTCTGAGCAACCGCCAGATCGCCGAACAGCTCACCCTCTCCGTCCGCACGGTCGGCAACCACCTCTACAGCGCCTACGCCCGCCTCGGCGCCGGCGACCGGACCGCCCTGCCCTGGCTGGTGGAACAGCCGGCGTGAACGCCGGGCCGTCCTCACGCCGCCCCGAACGCCGTGAACGCCCACCCCGTCGCCTGGTGGACCGCGTCGCCGGGCAGTGCGGCGCGGGCGTCGCGCAGGGCCTCGGCCAGGGAGAGACCGGTGGCCAGGCCCTGGTGGAGGGTGAGCATCAGGGGGACGACGGCGGCGTCGTTGACGGGCGCGCTGCTCGCGACGACGCCCGCCGTGCCCAGCGGGAGCAACGCGGTGACCAGGCCGAGGAGTTCGTCGGCGCCGACCGAGGCGAGGCGGGCGGTGTCGCAGCTGGAGAGGATGATGCGGTACGGGCTGCGGTCCAGGCGTTCGAAGTCATGGACGATGAGCGGGCCGTCGGCCATCCGCAGCGCCGAGAACAGCGGGCTGTCCGCGCGGAACGTGCCGTGCGCGGCGATATGGGCGAGGGCGGCCCCGTCGAGTTCCTCCAGGACGCGCGGGACGCGGGCCTCGTCGTGCTCCAGGACGGTCGGCCTGCCGTACCGGTCGGCGACCTCGGGCACCTCCGCGCCACCGGTCGCCAGCCCGGGCCCGCGGACCAGGACGTGCCGCCCGCCCGGCGGCGGCACGGTCTCCCGGGCCCGCAGCCAGCTGCTCGCCGACGGCGACACGCTGAGCACCCGCTCCCGCAGCGACGGCAGCAGCGCCCACGGCACCCGGTGCAGCCGCCCCGGCGGCACCACCACGACCGGCCCGGGCCCGAGATGCGCGGCGGCCGGACCCAGCAGCAGCTCCTCCAGCCGCCGCCCCGCCGCCTCCACCACCGGCAGCCGCCCCTCCGCGCCGGGATGCGCGAGCCGCCGCAGCCCCGCCTGGACGTGCTCCGCCTCGGCCTCCGCCTCCGCGAGGAGCCCCGCCTCGAACCGCCGTACCCGCCCCTGAGCGCACAGCAGCACGTGCACGCGCCCGTCGAGCACGGCCAGTTCCACCAGCCGCGTCTCACCCAGCCGCGCCAGCAGCCGGCCCACGTCGAACCGGTCCCCGTCGCCGGGCGAGTCGCCCCGCATGTGCAGGGTCCGCGAGCGGACCGCACGCTCCAGGCGCCGCTGCTCGCGCTCCAGCGCCGGCACGGGACGGCCCTCCATGCGGGCGGCCTCGGCGCGGGCGGCGATCTCCCGGAACGCGGTCAGGGAACGCACCAGCGCCGGGTCGGCCGGCGGCCGGGTGGGCGGCGCGGACAGCACCGTGGCCCGCCACCGCTCGCTCCACATCAGCAGTCGCCGCGGCCCACCGCAGGCGAGGCTGGCCCGCTGCGCCAGCGCCGCCAGCTCCGCGCCCTGCTCGGTGGCGCGCGCCCGCAACTCCGAGGCGCCGAGCGTCATCCGGTGGTCGTCCAGGACGTCGAGCCCGCGTCGGCACGCCTCCAGCACCCCGCGACGCGAACCGGCGGCACGCGCGCGCAGGGCCTGCGCCGCCCAGCCCGTCATCCGCGCGTGCGGCGGTCCCGTGTGCCTGCTGCGGGCGGCGACCGCGAGATGCCGCTCGGCGTCCGTGCACCAGCCCAGGGCCAGCGCGATCCGACCCGCGAGCAGCGACGCCTCCGGCGCGGCCGGCGCGCCGAACGCGGCCAGCTTCTCGGCCACCGCGGCAGCGTCCGCGACCAGTCGGCCCGAACGGCGCCCGGCGGCCACCCGGGCCTCGATCAGCACCAGCCGGGCGTGCGTCTCCCACCAGGTGCGCCGCTGCGCGGCGAACAGCCGGACGGCCAGCGCCGCCCGGGCGATCGCCGTGTGCGGATCGCCCGCCAGCCGGGCCGCGCGGGCGGCGACGAGCAGCAGCTCCGCCTTGCGCGTCGACTGCCCGCCGATACCGTCCAGCACCCCTATGGCCGCGTCCGCCTCGGCCAGCGCCTCCGGGGCCAGCCCGGCCGCCATCAGCACCTCGCAGCGCCGGATGTCGAGCATGAAGGAGGGCGTGCCGAGCTTGGCGTACCGCTCCTGCGCCTCGTCCAGCAGCCGCAGCGCCGCCGGGATGTCGCCCGACCGGAACGCGGCGAGGCCACGGCTCTCCACCGCGTCGGCCTTGTCGTGCTCCTGCCCGGTGGTGTCCCACAGCCGCTCGGCCGCCGTGAAGTCGGCGTCGGCCCGCTCCACCGAGCCCAGCGCCAGATGCACCGTCGCCCGCAGGGTCAGCGCCCGGGCCGTCCAGATCACGTCGTCCGCCTGCCGCAGCACGGGAATCGCCCGGCGTACGTCCTCCAGCGCCTGCCGGTGGTGGCCCAGCACCCACCACACATAGGCCCGGCGATACAGCACCCGCGCGCGGGTGTGCCCCGAACCGCGCAGCACGCCCCGCTCGAACGCGGCCAGCCCCTGCCGGGTGCGGCCCGCGTGCACCAGCGCCACACCGAGCGTGCCGAGGACGTCCGCCTCCCGCTCGGCCGACTCCGCGCGCGCGGCGAGATCGCGGGCGCGGCGCAGATGGTCCAGGGCGATCCGCAGATCGCCGAAGTCCCGCTGCCAGATGCCGATCACCTGGTGGGCGACGGAGGCGTGCAACGGCGGCGGATCGGTGTCGAGCACCCGCCGAGCCCCTGCCAGCGCGTCGTTCGGAGCGGCGAACACCATCGGCAGCAGTTCGAGAACCGAGTCGCTTCCCGCTGTCACCCCTCGGATGGTAGTGGCCCCGGGACCATGTCACACCGGTTTGTCTCTGTATCAATCAGCCGCCCGGCTGCTCTAGTTGTCGACCAAGGCTCCAGTGGGAGGACACGCCATGGCACCACAGCGATTCCGCGAGCAGTTCGACCAGATCCAGCGCTCGATGCCCGACGTCCCCCTGGCGATGGGGCCGGACGACTCCGCCGAGTTCATGTACGAGAAGGGTGTCGTGCTCGCCCGGGACGGCGAGGAGGCCCGGCTCGTCGAGGACACCGTGCGGGCCCACTTCACCGAGACCGCCGGTCTGGTCGGGGAGCGCGTGCGCCGGGCGAGCCCCGAGACCAACCGCTCCGGAATCACCCGTATCCAGGTCGGCGACCCCGGACAGGGCGACCGCCGTGGTGACCGTGCCGTCGCGAACGCCCTGCGCGCGCTGCGCGCCGCGGAGGGACGCGCCGGACGCAGGCTGGTCAGCCGCAACCACGTGGTGCACATAGCGGTCAACGCCTGCCCCGGCGACGAGCCCGTGCCGGCCCAGCCCACCGAGCAGCCCAACCCCGCGCCCGCCGAGGGCCTCTACGACCCCGACACCGCCGTCGGCGTGCTGGTGATCGACACCGGCCTGATGCGGGACTACCGCTCCTACCCGCTGCTGGCCCGCGCCCAGGGCGACCTCCAGATCAAGGAGTGCGACGACGACGGCGTCCTCCAGCAGTACGTCGGCCACGGCACGTTCATCGCCGGACTGGTCGCCGCCGTCGCGCCCAACACCGACCTCACCGTCAGCAACACGCTGAACGACGCGGGCGCCATCCTGGAGTCGGAGTTCGGCGACAAGCTCTTCGAGGCCGTCGACCACAGCGGCTGGCCCGACATCCTGAGCCTCTCCGCGGGCACCTCAAACGGCCGCACCGACGGCCTGCTCGGCGTGCAGGCCTTCATGGACGAACTGCGCACCCGGCGCACCCTGCTGGTCGCCGCCGCCGGCAACAACGGCAGTGCCACCCCCTTCTGGCCCGCCGCCTACGCCGACCTGCCCGAGTACGCGAGCACCGTGCTGTCGGTCGGAGCGCTGCGCAGCGACGGCGAGTTCGGCGCCTGCTTCAGCAACCACGGCGCCTGGGTCAAGGTCTACGCCCCCGGCGAGCGCCTCACCAGCGCCCTCACCGGGTTCGAGAAGCCCGTCCCGTACGTCTACCAGCACTCCACGTACGAGACCTGCCGCTACGGCTTCAGCTACGCCTGCACCTGCCAGTCCCCCCGGCACACCGGCGTGCTCAGCGACGACCAGGCCGACCCGGACAAGCCGGACCAGGTGATGTTCGAGGGGCTCGCCAACTGGAGCGGCACCTCCTTCGCCACCCCCGTGGTGGCCGGGATGATCGCCTCCCACATGGTCGCCCACAAGGAGACCGACCCGCGGGCCGCCCGGCAGCAACTGCTCGCGGGCAACATCGAGTTCGCGGAGGTACGCGGCGCCGTCGTGCCGGCCCTGCGCCCGCCGACCTGGCGCCCGGGGCCGGTCGGCACCGCGGGTCCCGGGGCATGAGGGCCCTGACCGTCCCCGCCACCGCGTACGATGACGTGCCGTACACGAGGGGTGGGGCCGTGGATCGTGCAGATGTCGGCGCGCTCGTCCAGTCCGCCGTCGACGGTGACGCGGCGGCCTGGAAAGCGCTGGTGGAAGGGCTGAGCCCACTGGTGTGGTCGGTGGCGCGCGCCCACCGGCTCTCCGACGCCGACGCCCACGAGGTCTACCAGACCGTCTGGTTCCGCTTCGCCCAGCATCTCGGGCGGATCCGGGAACCGCAGAAGGCGGGAGCGTGGCTGGCGAGCACCGCGCGGCACGAGAGCCTGAAGGTGCTCAAAAGCCTCCGCCGGATGACACCGACCGACGACCCACAGCTGCTGGACCGGGTCAGCGAGGACCGCACGCCCGAGCAGTCGGTGATCGACTCGGAGGAGGCGGCCGCCGAGAGCGAGCGCATCCGGCGGCTGTGGCAGGAGTTCGAGGAACTGGGGGAGCGCTGCAGGCAGTTGCTGCGGGTCCTGATGGCCTCGCCGCCGCCCAGCTACCAGGAGGTGTCCGCCGCCCTGGGCATCGCCGTCGGCAGCATCGGGCCGCTGCGCCAGCGCTGTCTGCGCCGTCTGCGGGCCCGACTCGACGCACGGGGAGCACTGTGAACGCCCAACACGAGGACGACTTCGACGGCAGCGAAGACGTCCTGCACGACGAGGAGTTCGACGACAGCGGCCCGCTGGAGGAGGAGCTCCGTGGCGCCGTCGCCGTCCTGGACCCGGTGCCGGCCGAGCTGCGCCGTATCGCCGTCGACGCCTACGCGCTGTACGACCTGGACGCCCGGCTCGCCGAGCTGACCTTCGACTCGCTGGTCGACGCCATCCCCGTGCGGGGGGTGACGGACGCGCCGCGGATGCTGACCTTCCGCAGCGGCGAACTGACCGTCGACGTCGAGGTGACCGCGCACGGCCTGATGGGGCAGGTGCTGCCGCCCCAGCCGGCCCGCATCGAGGTGCTCGGCGGTCCCCAGCCGGCCGCGCCGGACACGCTCACGGCCGATGCCATGGGCCGCTTCGCCGGTGACGTGGCGCCCTCCGGCCCCTTCGCGCTGCGGCTGCGGACCGGCGGGGAGGTGGTCGTCACGGAGTGGCTGCGGGCCTGAACCGGCCCGCGGGCCTCACCCGAACCGGGTCCCCTCCAGGTCCAGCGTCGGCCATTGCCGTACCGGCGACCGCGCCTGCCTCGTCAGCGTGGTGGTCTCCTCGGGTCATGCCCTCGCCACTGCGGGGCCGCCTGTCGCGCCGGAACGCCCCGTCCGGCGGTCACCGGGTGACGTCGTCCACCAGCCGGGCCAGCGCCCCGGCGAGCCGGGTCAGTCCCGGTCCGGCGGGTCCGCCCGGCTCGGTCATGTACGTGTCCCGGCGGATCTCCACCATCAGCGCGGACACCCGAGGCTCGGTCCGGTAGAACTTCATGGGTACGTACGTTCCGCTGAACGGACTGTCGAGCCCCACCTCCCCGACCGGCGCGAACACCTCCCGGGCCGCCGCGAGCAGTGCGGGCGAGGTGTGGAAGGAGTCGGTCCCGAGGCAGACGGCGGGCCGCGCCCCGTCCCCGTGCAGCTCGTACGGCAGCCGCGCGGACGGATAGGAGTGCACGTCGATGATCACGACCCGCCCGGCAGTGGCCAGCCGCTCGGCGACCGCGTCGGTCATCGCCTGCGCATAGGGCCGGAAGTACCGCTCGACGAGGGGCCCCGGATCGAAGCCCTCGTCCCGCAGCACAGCCCGGTGCGTGGTCTTCGTGTATACGGCACCCATGCCGACGGCGAGCATCTCCTCCCGCTCGTCCGGGAACCGCTCGGGGTCGACGACCAGCCGCGACAGCCGGTTGACGAACCGCCACGGCGTGACACCGGCCGCCCCGGCCGCCTCGGCCGCGATCCGCTCGGTGTGCGCGTCGGTGATGTGGTCCAGCTCCCGCTCCAGCGTCGCGTCGTCCAGCACGATGCCGCCGCGCACGTCCCCCGGTATGTCCCGGGCGGAGTGCGGCACGTGCAGGATCACGGGGGAGGCGTCGGCGCCGGGCAGCAGCGCGAAGGAGGACGGCGTGGGGCGGGTCATCGGCGGCTCCGGGCGTGGTCGGTGGCGTACGGAACGAAAGGCAGGCGCGGGAGTGTACGGAAGGAAAGGCAGGCGGTGGGGGTGTGGCAGGGCGGGCAGGCGGCGGGGGTGTTGGGCAGGCAGGGCGGGCAGGCGGTGGGCGTGTGGCAGGGAGGGTAGGAGGCGAAGGCTGTGGCAGGGCGGGCAGGCGGCGGGCCATGTGGCGGGGAGGGCAATCGGTGGGCAGCGTGGCCGGGCGGGCAAGCGTTGCATTCGTGGCTTGGCGGGCAGCCGTGGGCCATGTGGCTCGGGCAGGCGGTGGGCCGTGTGGCCGGGCGGGCGAGCGTTGGCAAGCGGGCAGCGGTGGGCCGTGTGGCAGGAGGGCACGCGGTGGGCCCTGTGGCAGGGAGGGCAGCTGGCGGGGCGTGTGGCAGGGCGGGCAGGCGGTGGGGCGTATGGCAGGAAGGGCAGTCGGCGGGCGGCGCCCGCCGTACACGGCTCCGCCCCGGCCGGACGGTGCACCGGTCGGGGCGGAGACGGAAACGGGCGGCCCTTCGAGGCGGGGGCGTCAGCTCAGGGACGCGAGGGCCTCGTTCCAGGTGGCCGACGGGCGCATGACCGCCGCGGCCTTGGCCGGGTCGGGCTGGTAGTAGCCGCCGATGTCGGCCGGCTTGCCCTGCACGGCGATCAGCTCGTCGACGATCTTCTGCTCGTTCGCGGTGAGCGTCTCGGCGAGCGGCGCGAAGGCCTTCGCCAGCTCGGCGTCGTCGGTCTGCCTGGCCAGCTCCTGCGCCCAGTACAGGGACAGATAGAAGTGGCTGCCGCGGTTGTCGATGCCGCCGACGCGCCGGGTCGGGGACTTGTCCTCGTTGAGGAAGGTCGCCGTGGCGCGGTCGAGGGTGTCGGCCAGGACCTGGGCGCGGGTGTTGCCCGTGGTCTGCGCGTACTGCTCCAGGGACGGCACGAGCGCGAAGAACTCGCCCAGCGAGTCCCAGCGCAGGTAGTTCTCCTTGACCAGCTGCTGGACGTGCTTGGGGGCGCTGCCGCCCGCGCCCGTCTCGAACAGGCCGCCGCCCGCCATCAGCGGCACGACCGACAGCATCTTGGCGCTGGTGCCCAGCTCCAGGATCGGGAACAGGTCGGTCAGGTAGTCACGCAGCACGTTGCCGGTGACCGAGATCGTGTTCTCACCGCGGCGGATGCGCTCCACCGACAGCTTGGCCGCCTCGACGGGGGACAGGATGCGGATGTCCAGGCCCTCGGTGTCGTGCTCCGGCAGGTAGGCGTTGACCTTCTCGATCAGGTTGGCGTCGTGGGCGCGGGTGGCGTCCAGCCAGAACACCGCCGGGTCGCCGGTGGCGCGGGCGCGGGTGACGGCGAGCTTCACCCAGTCCTTGATCGGCGCGTCCTTGGTCTGGCAGGCCCGGAAGATGTCACCGGCGGAGACCGTCTGCTCGATCACGGCGTTGCCGTTCTGGTCGACCAGGCGAACCGTGCCCGTGGTCGGGATCTCGAACGTCTTGTCGTGGCTGCCGTACTCCTCGGCCTTCTGCGCCATCAGGCCGACGTTCGGGACGGAGCCCATGGTCGACGGGTCGTAGGCGCCGTTGGCCCTGCAGTCCTCGATCACGGCCTGGTAGACGCCCGCGTAGGAGGAGTCGGGGATGACCGCGATCGTGTCGTGCTCCTGGCCGTCCGGTCCCCACATGTGGCCGGAGGTGCGGATCATGGCCGGCATGGAGGCGTCGACGATCACGTCGGACGGCACGTGCAGGTTGGTGATGCCCTTGTCGGAGTCGACCATCGCCAGCTGAGGGCCCTCGGCGAGCTCGGCGTCGAAGGAGGCCTTGATCTCGGCGCCCTCGGGCAGGGACTCCAGGCCCTTGAAGATGCCGCCCAGACCGTCGTTCGGGGTCAGTCCGGCCGCGGCGAGCTTGTCGCCGTACGTCGCGAACGTCTTCGGGAAGAAGGCGCGCACCACGTGGCCGAAGATGATCGGGTCGGAGACCTTCATCATCGTGGCCTTCAGGTGCACGGAGAACAGCACGCCCTCCTGCTTGGCGCGGGCGACCTGCGCGGCCAGGAACTCGCGCAGCGCGGCGACCCGCATCACGGAGGCGTCGACGACCTCGCCGGCGAGGACGGGTACGGACTCGCGCAGGACGGTGGTGGAGCCGTCGTCGCCCTTGAGCTCGATCCGCAGGGTGCCGTCCTCGGGGATCACCACGGACTTCTCGGTGGAGCGGAAGTCGTCCACGCCCATGGTCGCCACGTTCGTCTTGGACTCGGGGGTCCAGGCGCCCATGCGGTGCGGGTGGGTCCTGGCGTAGTTCTTGACCGACGCCGGGGCGCGGCGGTCGGAGTTGCCCTCACGCAGGACCGGGTTGACCGCGGAGCCCTTGACCTTGTCGTAGCGGGCGCGGATCTCGCGCTCCTCGTCGGTCTTCGGGTCGTCCGGGTAGTCCGGCAGCGCGTAGCCCTGGCCCTGCAGCTCGGCGATCGCGGCCTTCAGCTGCGGGATGGACGCCGAGATGTTCGGCAGCTTGATGATGTTGGCCGCGGGCGTCTTGGCCAGCTCGCCCAGCTCGGACAGGGCGTCCGGGATGCGCTGGTCCTCGGTGAGGTACTCCGGGAACACGGCGATGATGCGGCCGGCCAGCGAGATGTCCCGCGTCTCCACGGCGACACCCGCCTGCGAGGCGTACGCCTGGACCACCGGCAGGAAGGAATACGTCGCCAGGGCGGGGGCCTCGTCAGTGTGCGTATAGATGATGGTCGAGTCAGTCACCGGGTGCTCCGCTCCACGTCTGCAACATTGCTCGACATCAAGATATCTCGTGCCGAGGGCCTCCTCGACAGGGGTCCGCCTCCGATGCGCTCAGTCGACACGGACGGACGCCACGTCCTGCGCCTCCTCCGCGCCCCGCTGCTGCGGAATCACCACCGCGCCCTGCTGCAACGACACCGTCCGCGTGGGCGCCGGGATGCGGATGCCCTCGGCCCGGTACCGCTTGTGCAGCCGCTTGATGAACTCGTGCTTGATCCGGTACTGGTCGCTGAACTCACCCACCCCCAGGATGATCGTGAACCCGATCCGGGAGTCGCCGAAGGTGTGGAAGCGGACCGCCGGCTCGTGGTCCGGGACGGCGCCGTCGATCTCGTTCATCACCTCGGCGATGACCTCCAGGGTCACCCGCTCGACGTGCTCCAGGTCGCTGTCGTAGGCCACCCCCGCCTGGACCAGGATCGTCAACTGCTCCTCGGGCCGGTTGTAGTTGGTCATGTTCGTCCCCGCGAGCTGCCCGTTGGGGATGATGACCAGGTTGTTGGAGAGGTTGCGGATGGTGGTCTGCCGCCAGTTGATGTCCGTGACGTAGCCCTCCTCGCCGCTGCTCAGCCGGATGTAGTCACCGGGCTGGACGGTCTTCGAGGCGAGGATGTGGATGCCCGCGAAGAGGTTCGCGAGGGTGTCCTGCAGGGCGAGGGCGACGGCCAGACCGCCGACGCCGAGGGCGGTGAGCAGCGGCGCTATGGAGATGCCCAGCGTCTGCAGCATCACCAGGAAGCCGATCGCCAGGACCGCGACCCGGGTGATGTTGACGAAGATCGACGCCGAGGCGGCGACTCCGGAGCGGGACTGGGCGACCGTACGCACCAGCGCGGCGACGGCCCGGGCCGCGGACACCGACACGACGAGGATGAACAGCACGGTCAGGGACTGGTTGACGTGGTGCTGGACGGTCCGGGTCAGCGGCAGCACCGCTCCGGCGGCCGCCGCGCCGCCCACGATCGCCGCCCACGGCACCACGGTCCGCAGGGCGTCGACGATGACGTCGTCGCCGCTCCAGCGGGTCCGCAGGGCGTGCTTGCCCAGCCAGCGCAGCAGCATCCGCAGCAGGAACGCCGCCAACAGGCCCGCCGCCAGCGCGATTCCGGCGAGGATGAGGTCGTCCACGGTCAGCGCGCGGGTCACCGGTCACCTCCGGAGAAACGGTTTGTGGCGTACCGGATGTGAAGTCGCGTCACGTTCTCACCTGCTCGAAGACGGGATGTGCGATCGCGCCGGCCACCACGCGGGTCGGCGCGATCGCTCATCCTGCCGTATCCGGCACGCCGGTTCGTACCTGGCCCGGTGGCCGGATCGCGCGGCTCAGACGATTCCCTCGGCCATTTCGGCCTGTTCCCGGTCCGATCCGTACGCGGCGGTGGTGGGTGTTCCGTACGAACGGCGGGCGACGTACCACCACGCGGTGGCGAGGACGAGTACGACGACCAGGGCCACGGAGGCGTAGTTCATCGTGTCGACCGTCACCGGAGAGGACTGCGGCAGGCAGAACAGCACGGTCACGCAGGCCACCCACCCGACCGCGATCCAGCCGATCGGCCTGCTCCACCGGCCCAGGTGCCAGGGCCCCGGCCGGAACCGGTCGCCCGCGCGCAGCCGCAGGAACACGGGGATGACGTAGGCGGGCGTGATCCCGATGACGTTGATGGCGGTGACCGCACCGTACGCCGTCGCCGAGTACAGGGACGGCAGCGCGAGCAGGCAGGCGACGCCCACCGACAGCCAGACGGCGGCCACCGGGGTCTGGGTGCGGCGGCTGACCTTGCGCCACAGGTTCGAGCCGGGCAGGGCCCGGTCGCGGCTGAACGCGAACACCATCCGGCTGGCCGCGGCGACCTCGGCGTTGCCGCAGAACAGCTGGGCGACGATCACGACCAGCAGCAGCGCGCTCGCGCCGTCGGTGCCGAGGCCGTCGAGCAGGATCTGCGCGGGCGGCACCCCGGTCTCGCTGGCCCGCGTGGCGGCGTAGTCCTGGATGGCGAAGGTCAGACCGGCGAGCAGGACGAAACCGGCGATCCAGGAGACCCAGATGGCCCGGACGATGCCGCGTGCCGCCGACACCGAGGCGTTGGCGGTCTCCTCGGAGAGGTGGGCGGAGGCGTCGTAGCCGGAGAAGGTGTACTGCGCGAGCAGCAGGCCGATCGCGGCGACGTAGACCGGGTTCTCCCAGCCGGTCTCGTTGACGAACTCGGTGAAGACGAAGGACGGCGACTGGTGGTGGTCGGGGACGATCGCCAGCGCGCCGACGATCAGCGCGACACCGGCGAGGTGCCACCACACGCTGATCGAGTTGAGCACGCTCACCAGGCGGACGCCGAACAGGTTCAGCGTGGCGTGCAGCAGCAGGATCACCAGGAAGATGAGGAACGTCTTCTCCGGCGTCGGCTCGAAGCCCCACTGGAGGTTCAGGAACGCGCCCGTGAACAGGGCGGCCCCGTAGTCGATGCCCGCGATCGCGCCGAGCAGGCCGAGCAGGTTCAGCCAGCCCGTGTACCACCCCCAGCGGCGGCCACCGAGCCGGTCGGCCATGTAGTACAGGGCGCCCGACGTGGGATACGCGCTGGTCACCTCCGCCAGTGCGAGCCCCACGCACAGCACGAACAGACCGACCCCGGCCCAGCCCCACAGCATCACCGCGGGACCGCCCGCGCCCATGCCGAAGCCGTACAGGGTCATGCAGCCGGACAGGATCGAGATCACCGAAAAGCTGATCGCGAAGTTGCCGAAGCCGCCCATACGGCGGGCGAGCACCGGTGTGTAGCCGAGTTCGCGCAGGCGCTGTTCCTCGTCCTGCGGCGGGAGGGCGTTGCTGGACATGCGCACCCTTCGGGTAGGCAAACAGAAAGAAATTCAGGGGCGGTGGGCCGCCGAGCGGCTGCGGGCCTGCAGGAACACGTCCACGGCCTGGGTGTGGTCGGACGGGCCGGACGTGCGATAAACCCAGGGCAGGGGCGCGTAGTACGGGCCGATCGCGTCGAACACCCGGGCCGCCTCCGGGAACTGCAGGGCGCCCCACAGCGCGTGGGCCAGGTGGTTGAGGTCGAGCGGGGAGCGCTCGGCGGCGGTGGTGAGCTCGAACCAGCTGTGGAACGCCCGGCGCGCCTCCCGGGTCGCGTCCTCGGCGACCCAGTGCAGGTCGAGGGCGGCGTCGTGGCCGCCCGCCCGCCGGTAGCGCTCGACCCGTACGTACAGCGGCAGGACGTGCAGCGCGGAGCCCGGCGGCGCCCCGTCGGCCGCCCACTGCGCGAAGCCGACCGCCTCCGCGAGCCGACCCGAGGCGACCCGTGCGAACAGGAACTGGAGCATGCGGTGGTGGGCCTCGCGGTTGTACGGGTCGCGCTTGCCGGCCTCCGCGAGGAGCCCCCAGGGGCCGGGCGGCAGCATCGGCTCCGGCGCCGGAACCCGGTGCTCGTCCCAGCGCTGCCCCCGGTCCAGCCGGGCCAGCGCCAGCAGGCAGACCCACGGCACCGGGTCGTGCGGGGAGGCGCGGGCCGCGGCGTCCGCGGCCAGCCAGGCCTCGTGCCACAGTTCCTGCGTACGGCGATGCTCCCCGCGGGCGGCGCGCAGCGCGCGTTCCACCGCGACCCGGGCGTGCATCACCACGGCCGGGACGCTGTCCGGTTCCTCGGCGAGCCAGGCCCGCACCACGTCGGTGCCGGCCGCCGCGGCCGCCAGGACCTGGGTGCGCTGGGTCCACTGCCACCAGGACGAGGTCTCCGCGAGCAGCGTGCGCATCGACATCCAGCGTCCGGTGCGCACCTCCTGAAGGGCCGTGCGCAGCGCGGCGTCGGGTCCTGCCGGGTCGTAGGCGGGTCGTGCTCCGTCTCTGGCCATCATCCGCCCGCCCCCTGCGACGGGTGGACGGGAACGGAAGGCTGGAGTAACAACAGGGCTCCCCCGAGCGGCGGTTGACAAGGTCATGTCTGGTCGGCGGTCACTATAGAGGCGGAGCTTCCGCGTTCTCCCCATGGTTTGGCGATCCATGAGCGCTTCCTCGTGTCACCGGTTCACCATGTGAACTGACCGTCCGTCAGCGGCGCTTGACGCGGTGTGGCGGCCGACGGCAGGCTGTCGAGCCGTGATCGCCCAGGAGCCGAAGGGGGCTCGATGACAGGTCCGGTGCTCGCCGTCGACCAGGGCACGTCCGGCACCAAGGCCCTGGTGATCTGCCCCGAACGCGGCGTCATCGGCACCGGGTTCGCCGCCGTGCGCCCCCGCCCGCTGCCCGGCGGCCTGGCCGAGGCCGACCCTGCCGAGCTGTACGACTCGGTGGTCGAGGCGGGTCACCAAGCCCTCGCCGAGGCCCGCGAACCCGTTCTCGCCCTGGGCCTGGCCAACCAGGGCGAGACCGTGCTCGCCTGGGACCCGGTGACCGGCCGCCCGCTGACCGACGCGCTCATCTGGCACGACCGCCGCGCGGAATCCGTGTGCGCCGAACTCGCGGTGTCCCAAGACGAGTTGAGGCACCTGACGGGCCTGCCGGTCGACCCGTACTTCGCCGCGCCCAAGATGGCCTGGATACGACGGAACCTCACCCGCGAGGGAGTCGTCACCACCAGCGACGCCTGGCTCGTGCACCGGCTCACCGGCGCCTACGTCACCGACGCCGCCACCGCCGGCCGCACCCAGCTGCTCGACCTCGACCGCACGCAATGGTCGCCGCGCGCCCTCGACCTCTACGGCCTGACCGGCGAACGGCTCCCCGAGGTCGTCGACAACGCCGGTCCCGTCGGCACCACCACCGCCTTCGGCCCCGAGATCCCGCTCACCGGCCTGGCCGTCGACCAGCAGGCCGCGCTGCTCGCCCAGCAGATCACCGAACCGGGCGGCGCCAAGTGCACCTACGGCACCGGCGCGTTCCTCCTCGCGCACACCGGTGACACGCCCCGGCGCGGCGACTCCGGCCTGGTCAGCTGTGTCGCCTGGCGGCTCGCCGGACACGCCCGGTACTGCCTCGACGGGCAGGTCTACACGGCCGCCTCCGCCGTCCGCTGGCTCACCGACCTCGGCGTGATCACGGGCGCCGCCGACCTCGACGCCGTGGGCACGGCGGTCCCCGACAGCGGCGGGGTCACCTTCGTCCCCGCCCTCGCGGGCCTCGCCGCCCCCTGGTGGCGCGGCGACCTGCGCGGCTCGCTCACCGGACTCGGCCTCGACACCGGCCCCGGCCATCTGGTCCGCGCCCTGTGCGAGGGCATCGCCGCCCAGGTCGTCGAACTCGCCGACGCCGCGGCCCGGGACCTCGGCGCCCCCCTGGACACCCTGCGCGTCGACGGCGGCCTGACCCGCTCGACGCTCCTCATGCAGACCCAGGCCGACCTGCTGCAACGCCCGGTCGAGGTGTCCGCGCTGCCCGACGCGACCGCCCTCGGCGCCGGCGCGCTGGCCCGGCTGGGCGCGGAGCCGGGGCTGACCGTGGAGGCGACGCTGCCCGACTGGAAACCGACCGCCGTGTACGAACCCCGGATCAGCGCCGAGCAGGCCGCGGAACGCCTCGCCGCGTTTCGCCGTGAGGTCATCGCGCTGCTCGACCGGACGGCCGGATGACTCGGACGTATGACGTGGCGGTGGTCGGCGGGCGAGTGGTCGGTTGTGGGATCGCTCGTGAATTCGCCCGGTGTCCGCGGCTGCGTATGGCCCTTGCTGAGGTGCGGGAGGATGTCGGTCGGGGCAGTTGCGAGGCCGACATTGTGGTTCGCCGGTTGCTCGGCGGGGCGTTCGTATGACTTGGACGTGTGACGTGGCGGTGGTTGGCGCGGGGGTGGTCGGTTGTGCGATTGCCCGGGAATTCGCCCGGTGTCCGCGGCTGCGTATGGCCCTTGCCGAGGTGCGGGAGGATGTCGGTCGGGGCAGTTGTGAGGCCGACATTGTGGTTCGCCGGTTGCTCGGCGGGGCGTTCGTATGACTTGGACGTGTGACGTGGCGGTGGTTGGCGCGGGGGTGGTCGGTTGTGGGATCGCTCGTGAATTCGCCCGGTGTCCGCGGCTGCGTATGGCCCTTGCTGAGGTGCGGGAGGATGTCGGTCGGGGCAGCTGCGAGGCCGACATTGCGGTTCATCGGCTGTTCGCCGGGATGCCCGTATGACCCGGACCTATGACGTGGCGGTCGTCGGCGCCGGAGTCGTCGGTAGCGCGATCGCCCGTGAACTCGCCCGGCACCCACAGCTGCGCGTCGCCCTTGTCGAGGCGCAGGACGACGTCGGTCAGGGCAGCTCCAAGGCCAACACCGCGATCCTGCACACCGGCTTCGACGCGGTCCCCGGCTCGCTGGAGGCACGGCTGGTGCGCGAGGGGGCGCACCTGCTCGCCGCGTACGCCGCCGAGTCCGGCATCCCCGTCGAACCCGTCGGCGCCCTGCTCGTCGCCTGGGACGAGGAACAGCTCGCCGCCCTGCCCCGCCTCGCCGAGAAGGCCGAGGCCAACGACTACCACGCCACCCGCCTGCTCGGCCCCACCGCACTGTACGAGCGCGAACCCCACCTCGGCCCCGGCGCGCTCGGCGCCCTGCACGTACCCGGAGAGTCGATCATCTGCCCCTGGACGACGACCCTGGCGTACGCCACCCAGGCCGTCCGGCACGGAGTCGACCTCCACCTCGACTCCCGCGTGGAGGGGGTCACTCGTCAGGACGGCACCCATGTGCTGACGACCAGCGGCGGCACCCTGCGGGCCCGCTGGCTGGTCAACGCGGCCGGACTGCACGCCGACACGCTCGACGCGCGCCTCGGGCACCGCGACTTCACGGTCACCCCGCGCCGCGGCCAGCTCATCGTCTTCGACAAGTTCGCCCGCACGCTGGTCAACCACATCCTGCTGCCCGTCCCCACCGCACTCGGCAAAGGCGTCCTGGTCGCCCCCACCGTCCACGGCAACGTCCTGCTCGGCCCCACCGCCGAGGACCTGGACGACAGACGGGCCACCGGCTCCACCGCCGACGGACTCGCCGCCCTGCGCGCCCAGGGCCGCCGCATCCTCCCCGAACTGCTCGACGAGGAGGTGACCGCCGTCTACGCGGGCCTGCGCGCCGCCACCGAGCACGACGACTACCGCATCCGCGCCCACCCCGCCCAGACGTACGTCACCGTCGGCGGCATCCGCTCCACCGGCCTGACGGCGTCGCTCGCGATCGCCTCGCATGTCACCGGCCTGCTGACCGAGGCAGGCCTCGACCCGGGCCCCGTCCGGGAGTTGAAGCCGGTGGAGATGCCCAACCTCGGCGAGGCCTTCCCACGCCCCTACCAGCGCCCCGACCTCATCGCGGCCGACCCGCAGTACGGCACCCTCGTCTGCCACTGCGAGCGCGTCTCCCGCGGCGAGATCCGCGACGCCCTCGCGAGTACCATCCCGCCGCGCACCCTCGACGGACTGCGCCGCCGCACCCGCGCCCGGGCGGGCCGCTGCCAGGGCTTCTACTGCGGGGCGGCGGTACGGCAGCTGCTGGAGGAGGCCCGGCCATGACGGACGTACGGCAGGTCGACGTGCTTGTCGTCGGCGCGGGCCCCGCCGGACTCACCACCGCCGCCCGGCTGGCTGCCGCCGGGGCGGGCCGGGTGGAGGTGCTGGAGCGGGAGCAGCGGGCGGGCGGAGTGCCACGGCACTGCGCGCACGGCGGCTTCGGCACCTGGCTGCGTCCGCTGACCGGTCCGCAGTACGCCCGCCTGCTCACCGCCGCCGCCGTACGCGCCGGAGCGGTCGTCCGCACCGGCGTGACCGCTCTGGACTGGGCGGGCCCGCTGACCCTGGCGACGGTCGGCCCGCACGGCCCCGAGACGATCACCGCGAGGGCGATCGTGCTGGCCACCGGTGCCCGTGAACGCCCCCGCAGCGCGCGGCTGGTGCCCGGCACCCGCCCGGCCGGTGTCTACACCACGGGCGAACTCCAGCAGGCGGTCCACCTGTACGAGCAGCCGATCGGCAGCCGGGCCGTGGTGGTCGGCGCGGAGGACGTCTCCTACGCGGCCGCGGGCACCGTACGGGCCGCCGGTGCCCGGGTCGTCGCCATGGTCACCGACCTGCCCGCCCCACGGACCGCGCCCGCCCGGACCCTCGACGCCCGCCTCCGCCGGGGCATCCCGCTCCTCACCCACACCGGCGTCACCGAACTCCTCGGCCACGGCCGCCTGTCCGGCGTCCGGGTGCGCCACCGCGACGGCCGTACGACGGTCCTGCACTGCGACACCGTGGTGTTCACCGGCGACTTCGTCCCCGACCACGAACTGGCCCGGCGTGGCGGCCTCGCCCTGGACCCCGCCACCCGCGGCCCCGCCGTCGACGGCGCCCTGCGCACCTCACGCCCCGGCGTGTTCGCCGTCGGCAACGTCGTGCACGCCGTGGAGCGCGCCCCGGCCGTGTCCCGCGAGGGCGTGCGCGCGGCAACCGCGATCTTGTCGGACCTCGGCCTCACTGCTCCGTGAACATGCCGTGCCGCCCGGCCCTCGCGGTGAAGCGGGCGGCACCGTGCAGGCGGTCGGCTGGCGCGCCGGTGTCGTGGCCTGCGAGGGCGTGTGCGTGACCGCCGGCGTGCTGTCGGATGGCGGGTCTCATGGGTCCGTGAACGTGCTGTGCCGCCGGGTCGCCGTGGTGAAGCGGGTGGCGTCGTCCAGGCTCTCGACCGGTGTCCTTGTGCCGTGGTCGGGTCTCGGTCTTATTGGTCCGTGAAGGTGTGGTGCTGCCGGGTCGCGGTGGTGAAGCGGGTGGCGTCGTCCAGGTTCTCGACCGGTGTCCTTGTGCCGTGGTCGGGTCTCGGTCTTATTGGTCCGTGAAGGTGTGGTGCTGCCGGGTCGCGGTGGTGAAGCGGGTGGCGTCGTCCAGGTTCTCGACCGGCGCTCCGGTGCCGTGGTCAGACCTCGGCCTCATGGTCCGTGAACGTGCCGTGCCGCCCGGCCCCCGCGGCGAAGCGGGCGGCGCCCTCCAGGCTGTCCGTCAGCACGCCCATGCCGTGGCGGAGTTCGCCGCGCATCGCCGCCCGCTCGTCCAGGCCGTCCTGCTCCCGGACCGAGGCGCGGTCGGCGCGCACGCAGGCCTGGGGGAAGCGGGCGATCGTGGCGGCGAGTTCCTCGGCCTCGGCGCGGGCGCGGCCGGTGGGGACCAGGCGGTTGGCGAGGCCGATGGCGTAGGCCTCGCGGGCGGGCACCGGACGTCCGGTGAGGATCATGTCCAGGGCGCGGCCGGTGCCGATCAGCCGGGGGAGCCGCACCGTACCACCGTCGATCAGCGGGACGCCCCAGCGGCGGCAGAACACCCCGAAGACGGCGTCCTCCTCGGCGACCCGCAGATCGCACCACAGCGCCAGCTCCAGGCCGCCCGCGACGGCGTGCCCCGCCACGGCGGCGATCACCGGCTTGGTCAGCCGCATGCGGGTCGGCCCCATCGGCCCGTCGCCGTCCTCGGCGACCCGGTTGCCGCGCTCGGTGCCGATCGCCTTGAGGTCCGCCCCCGCGCAGAACGTGCCGCCCTCACCCCACAGCACCGCCACCCGCGCCTCGTCGTCGGCCTCAAACTCGCGGAAGGCCGCGGCGAGTTCGGCCGCCGTCGGGCCGTCCACCGCGTTGCGGGCCTCGGGGCGGGCGAGGACGACCGTGGTGACATGCTGCTGACGCTCGACGCGGACCGGCATGGTGGAGCCCCCTTCGTTTCCTCGGGGCAGCACGCTACTGGCTCAGATCACCTTCAGCCGGACCAGCGCCCCCAGCGTCAACGCCCCCGGCAGCAGCGGCAGCCAGACGGTGATGATGCGGTACGCCAGGACCACCGCCGTGGCCACGGCGGCCGGGCTGCCCGCCGCGACCAGCGCCACGATCAGCGCCGCCTCGACCGAACCGAGCCCGCCCGGCGTGGGCACCACGGCGACGGCGACGGTCGCGGCCAGATACGCGACGACCATGTGCCACAGGGGTATCTGCAGTCCCAAGGCCAGCCCCACCGCGACCAGCCCGGCCGCCTGCAACGCGGGGAACGCCAGCGAACCGCCCCACAGGGCGAGCGCCCGCGACGGACGGGTGTGCACCGAGCGCGCCTCGCCCAGTGCCGTGCGCAGGAAGGAGAAGACGGCCGTGCGCAGCCGTCGTACGAGCAGCAGTACGGCCGCCGCCACCAGCGCGACCGCGGCCAGGACGAGCAGCAGGGGCCCGGCCGCGTTGTCCGGCAACAGGGTGCCCAGCCTCAGCGCGCCCGGGAAGGCGATGAGCAGCACGGCCAGCATGCCGACCCGCGCGATGCTCTCGGCGAGCAGATAGAGCGCCACCGCGGCCGAGGAGCGGGCCAGCGGCAGCCCGCACACCGTCATGAACCGCAGGTTGACCGCGCTGGAACCCAGCCCCGTCGGCAGCATGTGGTTGGCCGCCATCGCCGCGACCTGCGTGACGAGCAGCCGGAAACCCGGCAGCCGCTCGACGACCGCGCCCTGCCGGGTCACCGCCATCGCGACCCAGGTCAGGCAGGTGGCGCCGCCCGCGGCCAGCAGCCACGGCCACTTGGCCGTCGCCAGGTGGTGGAAGCCCTCGGCGAGCACATCGAGGTGCCGCACCGCGAGGTACGCCACGAAGGCGAGTGGAAGCAGGCCCAGGATCAGCCGGAAGGGAAGGCGTCCGGGGTGCCGTCCCGCGGGTTGGTGTTCGACCGGTGTCACACTTCGAGAGGTTTTCCGTGCCGCCTCAACTGCGGGTTGCGCAAGCGCGGACGGCGGATTACGTACCGGGAGCGAGCCGACAACGATCTTCCCGAAGCCCTGCACGGGGACGCTTGACCTAAAGTTTGGTCGAGGTTCTACCTTCGACTGCATGAGCATGGAGACCACGGCGTGGACGCAGCTGTACAGCGTCATGAACGCCCAGCAGGAACGCCGCCCCTTCGCCCGCGCCACACTGCGCCGCATCGCCGCGTTCGCCCGCCCGCACCGCCGCCGGATCGCGCTGTTCGTGCTGCTCGGGGTGGCGACCGCGCTGCTCGCCGTCGCGACCCCCGTCCTCGCCGGACGTGTCGTCGACGTGATCGTGACGAACGGCGACGCGCGGACCGTCGTACGGCTGGCGCTGCTGATCGCGCTCATCGCGGTGGTGGAGGCGGCCCTCGGCATCCTCGGGCGCAGGCTCTCGGCGGCGCTGGGGGAGGGGCTCATCCTCGATCTGCGGACGGCGGTGTTCGACCATGTGCAGCGGATGCCGGTCGCGTTCTTCACCCGCACCCGCACCGGAGCGCTGGTCAGCCGGCTCAACAACGACGTGATCGGCGCCCAGCGGGCGTTCAGCAACACCCTGTCCGGCGTGGTCAGCAACCTCGTCACGCTGGTGCTCACCCTCGCCGTCATGCTCACCCTCTCCTGGCAGGTCACGCTGCTCGCTCTGGTGCTGCTGCCGGTGTTCGTGATCCCGGCCCGGCGGATGGGCAGCCGGATGGCCCGGATGCAGCGGGAGGCGGCGACGCTGAACGCGGCCATGGGCACCCGGATGACCGAGCGTTTCTCGGCGCCCGGCGCGACGCTGGTCAAGCTCTTCGGGCGGCCGGAGGAGGAGTCGGCGGAGTTCGCCGTCCGGGCCCGCCGGGTGGCCGACATCGGCATCCGCACGGCGACCGCCCAGTCGGCGTTCATCACCTCGCTGACCCTGGTGTCCGCCCTCGCCCTGGCCCTGGTCTACGGCCTCGGCGGCTGGTTCGCCCTGCGCGGCACCCTGGAACCCGGAGCCGTGGTGGCCCTTGCCCTGCTCCTGACCCGCCTGTACGCGCCGCTCACCGCGCTCGCCGGGGCGCGCGTCGAGGTGATGAGCGCCCTCGTCAGCTTCGAGCGCGTCTTCGAGGTGCTCGACCTCAAGCCGCTCATCGCGGAGAAGCCGGACGCCGCCGAGGTCCCCGACGGGCCGGTGGCGGTCGAGTTCGACGACGTCCGCTTCGGCTACCCTGCCGCCGACAAGGTCTCCCTCGCCTCCCTGGAGGAGGTGGCGGCCCTCGACGGCCGGGGCGGCGCCGAGGTTCTGCACGGCGTCTCCTTCCGCGCCGAACCCGGCCGGACCGTTGCCCTCGTCGGCTCGTCCGGCGCGGGCAAGTCGACGATCGCGCAGCTGCTGCCGCGTCTGTACGACGTCGACGGGGGCGCAATCCGGGTCGGCGGCGTCGACGTCCGCGACCTGAGCGCCGACTCCCTGCGCGCCACCGTCGGCATGGTCACCCAGGACGGCCACCTGTTCCACGACACGGTCCGCGCCAACCTGCTGCTGGCCCGCCCCGACGCGACCGATGACGAGCTCTGGGACGCCCTGCGCAGGGCCCGCCTGGACACTCTCGTCCGCTCCCTCCCCGACGGCCTCGACACCGTGGTCGGCGAACGCGGCTACCGCCTCTCCGGCGGCGAACGCCAGCGCATGACGATCGCCCGCCTGCTCCTCGCCCGCCAGCGGGTGGTGATCCTCGACGAGGCCACGGCCCACCTCGACAACACCTCCGAGGCGGCCGTGCAGGAGGCCCTCACCGAGGCACTCCAGGGCCGCACCGCCCTCGTCATCGCCCACCGGCTGTCCACCGTGCGGGCCGCCGACCTGATCCTGGTCCTCGAAGACGGCCGCATCGTCGAACGGGGCACGCACGAGGGGCTGTTGACGGCGGGCGGACGGTACGCGGAGCTGTACCGGACGCAGTTCGAGGAGCGGGCGGGGGAGATGGCGGAGGTGGCGGCGTAGGCGGGACCGCGCGTGGTGCCGCGGAGTTCGCCGCGGCGACGGCGACGGCCAGGCCCCTGTTCCTGTACCTCACCGGGTCACGGCTCCGGGCCCGGCCGAACGACCTGGCTTGCGGGGCCGGGCTGTGGCCATGGTCACGCCTGTCCTCGAAAACCGGCCCATAGGCCTGGCGACGGAACTCGTCATATGGTGTCACCAGCCCTTGACCTGCAAGAGCGCAGGCAGGGAGCCGTCATCCAGGAGGACCCAGTGCTCCGCACCATGTTCAAGTCCAAGATCCACCGCGCCACCGTCACCCAGGCCGACCTGCACTACGTGGGATCGGTGACGATCGACGCCGACCTGCTCGACGCCGCCGACCTGCTGCCCGGCGAGCTCGTGCACATCGTGGACATCACCAACGGCGCCCGGCTGGAGACGTACGTCATCGAGGGCGAACGCGGGTCGGGTGTCGTCGGTATCAACGGGGCCGCGGCCCATCTGGTCCACCCCGGGGACCTTGTGATCATCATCAGCTACGCTCAGGTCACCGACGCCGAGGCGCGGGCGCTGAAGCCGCGCGTGGTGCATGTGGACCGCGACAACCGGATCGTGGACCTGGGCACCGACCCGGGCGAACCCGTGCCGGGTTCGGACCAGGAGCGCAGCCCGCACGCCGTGCGGGCGTGAACCGTCGACGAGGGGCGCCCATGAGCGAGACCGAGATCCGCGACGACCGGGCGGCGGGCCGCCTGGAGGCCGTCAGTGGCGGGGAAGTCGTCGGCCGCATCGAGTACTTCGTGCTGGACGCCCCGAGGCACGCGCTGGTGCCCGTGCACACCCTCGTCGAACCGGCCCACGAGGGCAAGGGCATCGCGGGCTCCCTGGCACGCGAGCTGTACGCCGTCGCCGAACGCGAGGGCGTCCCCGTCGCCCCGCTCTGCCCGTACGTCGTCCAGTGGGCCGAACGCCATCCCGACCGGGCCCCCGCCGCCGACCCCGCGCTGCTCGACGCGGCGAAGGAGTGGCTGGCGGCGCGTCCCGGACGGTTCTGAGCGTGCTCGCCCTGCTGCACACCTCACCCCTCCACATCCCGGTCTTCGACGCCCTGCGCGACCAGGACCACCCGGGCCTGGAGCTGCGGCACCTGGTCCACGAGGACCTGCTGACCCGGGCGGGGCACGACGGTCCCGAGTCGGTCGCGGACGACGTGCGGGCCGTACTGGACCGGGCCGTCACCGACGGCGCCCGGGCCGTGCTGTGCACCTGTTCGAGCATCGGTGGCGTCGCGGAGGCGGCCGCCGCCAAGGCCGGGGTGCCGGTGCTGCGCGTGGACCGTCCGATGGCGGCCGCCGCGGTGGCCGCCGGACCGCGGATCGTCGTCCTCGCCACCGTGGCGAGCACCCTCGCACCCACGGTGTCGCTCATCGAGGAGGAGGCCCGGCGCGCCGGCCGCCCCGCCTCGGTGCGCACCCTGCTCGTCGAGGACGCCTGGACCCACTTCATGGCGGGCGACACACGCGCGTACGCCCGCCGGATCGCCGCCGCGGCCGACACGATCACCGACGCCGACGCGATCGTCCTCGCCCAGGCCTCCATGACCCCGGCCCAGCAGCTGACCTCGACCACCGTCCCGGTCCTGTCCAGCCCCCGGCCAGGTCTGGCGGCGGGCGCACGGGCGGTCGCCGGGCCGTCGGGCAAGGAGCCCAACCGGGCCACGGAGTGACTCCGGCGGGTGACTGGCGTCGTACGCCGCCGGGTACGCGGGGGAGTAGTCCAGAGCCGACGTTCACCGACTGGCCGGAGGACACCATGACCACTCCGCCCCCCGACCCGGCCCCCCCGACCCCGGGCCCGGATCCCCAGCCACCCCAGCCGCACCCGGTGCCGCCCCCGGAGCCACCCCCGGCTCCGCCCCCTCCACCGCCCCCGGCCCCCCAACCGCCGCCGGGCCCCCGCCCGGTCCCGGACCCCAGCCCGTCCCCGATCCCCCCGGGCCCGGAACCGGTCCCGAACCCGGAACCGGGACCACCCCTCACTTGAGAATTGGTGGTGAGCGACAAAGAAACAGCGGTGGGCGACACACAACGCCGCCCACCGCAACGCCCTCAGGGGCGCGGGGAACTGCGCGACCAGCCCCCCCACACCCACACCCGCACCCGCTCCAGGACGGAACCGCCCGGGACCCTAGGCGGACACCTCCGCCCGGTCCCCACCCCACAGCGTGTGGAACGACCCGTCCCGGTCCACCCGCCGATACGTGTGCGCCCCGAAGAAGTCCCGCTGCCCCTGCGTCAGCGCCGCGGGCAACCGCTCGGCCCGCAGCGCGTCGTAGTACGCCAGCGCCGCCGCGAACCCCGGCGTCGGCACACCCTGCCGTGTCGCCGCGATCAGCACCTCACGCCAGTCGTCCTGCGCGTCGGCGATCTCCCGCGCGAACGTTTCGTCGGACAGCAGGCTCGGCAGGTCCGGCCGGGCGTCGTAGGCGGCACGGATCCGGTCCAGGAACGCCGCGCGGATGATGCAGCCGCCACGCCAGATCGAGGCGACCTGGCCCAGGTCGATCCCCCAGCCGTACTCCTCACTCCCCGCGGCGATCTCGTGGAAGCCCTGCGTGTACGACACGATCTTCGAGGCGTACAGCGCCTGCTCGACGCGGTCGGCGAAGGCCCCCGCCTCGGACGAGCTCAGCGGCGACGCCTTCGGCCCCGCCAGCTCCCGCGAAGCGGCCCGCAGCGGCGCGTGCCCGGACAGTGAGCGCGCGAAGACCGCCTCCGCGATCCCGGACACCGGAACACCCAGGTCCAGCGCGATCTGCACCGTCCAGCGGCCCGTGCCCTTCTGCTCCGCCTGGTCCACCACCACGTCCACGAACGGCTTGCCCGTCGCCGCGTCCACGTGCGACAGCACCTCGGCCGTGATCTCGATCAGATACGAGTCCAGTCGGCCGGTGTTCCACGTACGGAAGATCTCCGCGATCTGCGCGGGCTCGTACCCGGCGACATCACGCAGCAGCTGGTACGCCTCGCCGATCAGCTGCATGTCGGCGTACTCGATGCCGTTGTGCACCATCTTCACGAAGTGCCCGGCGCCGTCCGGACCCACGTGCGTCACACAGGGCGCCCCGCCGGCCGCCTTGGCGGAGATCTTCTCCAGCATCGGGCCCAGCGACTGGTACGACTCCTTCGAGCCGCCCGGCATGATGCTCGGCCCGTGCAGCGCACCCTCCTCGCCGCCGGAGATGCCGGTGCCGACGAAGTGGATGCCCTGCTCGCGCAGCTCGCGCTCGCGGCGCCGGGTGTCCGCGAAGTGCGCGTTGCCGCCGTCGATGATCATGTCGCCGGGCTCCAGCAGCGGGGCGAACTCCTGGATCACCGCGTCGGTCGGCTCTCCGGCCTTGACCATGACGACCAGGCGGCGGGGTCGTTCCAGGGCCGCCACGAAGTCCTTGGCGGTCTCGGCCGCGACGAACTCACCCTCGCTCCCGAACTCCTCGACCAACGCGTGGGTCCGCGACGCCGTCCGGTTGTGCACCGCGACCGTGTAGCCGTTGCGCGCGAAGTTGCGGGCGAGGTTGCGGCCCATGACCGCGAGACCCGTGACGCCGATCTGGGCTGAAGTGCTCATAACCGACTGCTCCTCAAGGGATCCGGGGATCCCATAGATCGTGTATCGGTGGTGCCGATCCGAAGTATCGTCCCCCGGCCATCCTGACGTGCCGCAACGCCGACCGCACGTCCGGACCGGACAGGGCTGAGTACGTACGGAAGGGGCCCGGTGCCTCAGTGCTCGTCAAGCCGGTGCCCCGGTGCGCCCGAAGCCGTCCGTCAACGGGGGTGCGATCCAGGCCACTTGACCCGGCCAGGCGGCCGATTGCCGTCTTGCCATGGCCTGTTCGCGGCGCATACTTTTGGCCCTCCTGACGCTTGTCGAGGGGGCTCCTTCATGGCCGTACGCGGCCGGCACCGCCGGTATCAGCCGAACAGGATCAACCGCGCCTCGCTCACCGTCACGGCGGGCGGCGCCGGAATGGCCCTCCCGTTCGTCGGCACCGGTGCCGCGCACGCGGCCGACGTGGCCACCTGGAACAAGGTCGCCGCCTGCGAGTCGAGCAACGACTGGAACACCAACACCGGCAACGGGTACTACGGCGGGCTGCAGTTCAGCCAGTCCACCTGGGAGGCCTACGGCGGCACCGCGTACGCGGCCCGCGCGGATCTGGCCACCAAGGACCAGCAGATCGCCGTCGCGGAGAAGGTGCTCGACGGGCAGGGGCCGGGCGCCTGGCCGGTGTGCTCGCAGCGCGCCGGGCTGACCCGGGGCGGCGAGAGCCCGGACATCAGACCGGCCGGCACCTCGACGCGGCCCGCGAAGTCCACCGTGGCGGACGTCCAGCCGCAGACCACGCCCCAGTCGCGCGCCGGAACCGCCGAGATGTACACCGTCGTCCGCGGCGACACGCTCTCCGCCATCGCCGACGAGCGTGATGTCGAGGGCGGCTGGCAGGGCCTGTACGCCGCCAACCGCAGGACGATCGGGGCCGACCCCGACCTGATCCTGCCGGGCCAGCGGCTGAACCTGCGCGCGAAGGCCTCGCCCACCACGACCGCCCCGGCCACCCCGAACACATCGACCACGACCCGGCAGGCACCCAAGTCGCCGCCGAAGAAGGCCACTTCGGGCGACGACAACCGCGACGACCGGCGCGCTGCCTCGCTCGTCGCCCCGGTCAGCGCCCCCATGGGCACCGCCTACCGCGCGACGGGCTCCAGCTGGTCCAAGGGCTACCACACCGGCGTCGACTTCCCCGCGGCCACCGGCACCTCCGTGAAGGCGGTCGGGCCGGGCCGGGTCGTCGACGCCGGGTGGGGCGGCTCCTACGGCTACCAGGTCGTCATCCGGCACACCGACGGCCGCTACACCCAGTACGCGCACCTGTCGGCGATCTCGGTGAAGGCCGGGCAGGCGGTCGGCGCCGGCCAGCGCATCGGACGGGTCGGCTCCACCGGCAACAGCACGGGCCCGCATCTGCACTTCGAGGTGCGGACCGGGCCCGGTTTCGGCACGGACGTCGACCCGCTCGCGTATCTGCGGGCGGGCGGGGTCAGGATCTGACCCGGACGCGGCTGCGGTCCAGGGCCGGGAAGGGGACGTACGGCGCGCCGTAGAGGGCGTAGTACGGCGGCGTCGACTCCTCGGGAGCGGCGGGCGCGCCGTTGTCGTACCCGCCCTCCGTGAGCGGGCTCGGCAGGAAGACGCCGTCCGGCAGGGAGAGGGCCGCCTGCTTCTCGGTGGGGACGAGGTCGGGCTCGGGCAGCGGCGCCTCGTCGGGGGCGCGTTCGCCGCGTTCCGCCGTCAGCAGGATCAGCCCGCCCGCCGCCACCACACCGCAGCTCAGGGCGAGCACGGTGCCCGTGGTGCCGTAGCGGAAGCTCTCGCCGAACATCGTGATGCCCACCGCGGCGGCCACGACGGGGTTCACGACCGTCAACGTGGCCAGCGGGGCCGCGAGTCCGGCGCCCCGGTAGGCGGCCTGGGACAGCAGCAGACCGGCGACGGCGAACACGCCGATCGCGGCCAGGGACGGCAGCACCGCCGACGTCACCCCGCCGGTCCAGTCGACCGCGACGGTCTTCGTGAACACGGAGGACATGCCGAACGCTATGCCGGACGCGGTGGCGAGCACCATCGCGCGCACCGTCGGGTGGCGGTGCGCCGCACGGCCCGCCAGTATCAGCGTGGCGACCACACCGGCCGTCACCAGGAACACGCCGGTCTGCTGAGTCCCGTCCAGCGACCGCGAGTCGGAGGTGCCGACCAGCGACAGCAGGCCCGCCAGGCCGACGGTGGCCATGACGGCGCCCCGCCAGGCCGTCGACCCGGCCCTGCGGCCCACGAACAGCGCCGCCATGGGCAGCGCGAACACTATGGTCAGCGCCCCCAGCGGCTGCACCACGCTCAGCGGGCCGTAGGCCAGGGCCGCCACGTGCAGCAGGCCGCCGAATCCGTTCAGCGCCACCGCGGCCCACCAGCTGGGCCGACGCAGGGGTGCGTACTGCCCGTCCGACTCCGCCACGCGCTCCTGCACGATCGCCCCGCCCGCGTAGGCCACGGCAGAGACGAGCGACAGCAGCACGGACAGCGCGAGGGCGCTCATGGCCTGCTCCTCTGCGGGCGGCGGGGGCGCTGGGCCCGGCGCGGCGAACGGTCGGCTTCCATAACCAACACGATGCCTTCTCGCGCTGTTCCCGTCGTCGTACCTGAGCACGCAATAGGCCCTACTGCCGATGGAGTACGACCGGCTCTTCGTCATCCCCAGGGTGGGCTACCAGAGGGGGACACCCGCACGCCCGGGCCCCCGGCGCAGCAACTGCCGAACCTCGCTCAGGTGTACGACGGTACGGCATCGGCTGTTCACAGGGATCCCCTGACGTTTCCCGGGCCTCGCGGCCCGGCTGTGGTCGGCCATCCCGTGGTCTTCCGCGCGCGGCGCATCTGGGTGACCATGAAGGGACCAGCCGTTGAGACAGGGGGTTCCGGGTGCGAGTGGGACTGCTGACCCGGGAGTACCCGCCGGACGTGTACGGCGGCGCGGGCGTCCATGTCGAGTTCCTCGCCCGGGAGTTGCGCCCCCTGGTCGACCTGGAGGTGCACTGCTGGGGCGAGGGCCGCAGCGAGGGCGTGGTCCGCCACCGCCCCTGGCCCACCCTCGACGGCGCCAACGACGCCCTGCGCACCTTCTCCGTGGACCTCTCCGTCGCGGCCGCCCTCCAGGGCCGCGAACTCGTCCACTCCCACACCTGGTACGCCAACCTCGCCGGCCACCTCGCCAAGCTCATGTACGGCATCCCGCACGTGCTGACCGCCCACTCCCTGGAGCCGCTGCGCCCCTGGAAGGCCGAGCAACTCGGCGGCGGATACGCCCTGTCGAGCTGGGCCGAGCGCACCGCGATCGAGGCCGCCGACGCGGTGATCGCCGTGTCGGGGGCGATGCGCGAGGACATCCTCGCCTGCTATCCGGCGCTGGACCCGGCCCGCGTCCACGTCGTGCACAACGGCATCGACACCGAGCTGTACCGACCGGATCCGGCCACCGACGTCCTGCACCGTCTCGGGATCGACCCGGCCCGCCCCTATGTGCTGTTCGTCGGCCGCATCACCCGGCAGAAGGGCGTCCCCCATCTGCTGCGCGCGGTGCGTGACATCGACCCGTCGGCGCAGGTCGTGCTGTGCGCGGGCGCGCCCGACACGCCCGAGATCGACCAGGAGTTCCGCGACCTGTACCAGGAGCTGAGCCGGGTCCGCGACGGCGTGCGCTGGATCCCCCGGATGCTGCCCCGCCCGGAGGTGATCCAACTCCTCACGCACGCGGCCGTGTTCGTCTGCCCCTCGGTGTACGAGCCCCTGGGCATCGTCAATCTGGAGGCGATGGCCTGCGGCACCGCCGTGGTGGCCTCCCGGGTCGGCGGGATCCCGGAGGTCGTCGCCGACGGCAGGACCGGCCTGCTGGTGCCCGTGGACGACGACTTCGTCACCGGCCTCGCCCGCGCCCTGGACGCGGTGCTCGCCGACCCGGAGGGCGCCCGGCGGATGGGTGAGGCGGGGCGGGAGCGGGCGGTGGGCGAGTTCGGCTGGGACACGGTCGCCCGCCGTACGGCCCGGCTTTACGAGGAGATCCTCGGGCGGACGGACGACCGGGGGATCCTCGAACAGGCTTAGTCCGCCCTGCTCAAGGGCAGGCATGGGTCAACCACGGTGAGGGGAGCGGCTATGCGGCGTGGTGGTCCTTCGGTGCTCGGAATCGTACTGGCGGGCGGAGAAGGCAAGCGCCTGATGCCCCTGACCGCGGACCGGGCGAAACCCGCGGTGACCTTCGGCGGCACCTACCGCCTCGTCGACTTCGTCCTGTCCAACCTCGTCAACGGTGACATCCTGCGCATCTGCGTCCTCACGCAGTACAAGTCGCACTCGCTGGACCGGCACATCACCACCACCTGGCGGATGTCCAGCCTGCTCGGCAACTACGTCACCCCGGTCCCGGCCCAGCAGCGGCTCGGCCCACGCTGGTACCTGGGCAGCGCGGACGCCATCCTGCAGTCCCTGAACCTGATCTACGACGAACGGCCCGAGTACGTCGCGGTGTTCGGCGCCGACCACGTGTACCGCATGGACCCGCGGCAGATGCTCGCCCAGCACATCGAGTCCGGCGCGGGCGTGACCGTGGCCGGTATCCGCGTCCCGCGGTCGGAGTCCTCGTCCTTCGGGGTGATCACCCCGGGTTCGGACGGCAGCACCGTCGAGCGGTTCCTGGAGAAGCCCGCGGACCCGCCGGGCCTGCCGGACGACCCCGACTGCGTCCTGGCCTCGATGGGCAACTACATCTTCTCCACCAAGGCCCTCATCGAGGCCCTCCAGCGGGACGCGGAGGACGCGAACTCGGTGCACGACATGGGCGGTTCGATCCTGCCCCAGCTCACCGCGCGCGGCGAGGCACACCTGTACGACTTCGGTGACAACCACGTGCCCGGCGAGACCAGCCGCGACCAGGGCTACTGGCGGGACGTCGGCACGCTCGACGCGTACTACGACGCCCACATGGACCTCATCGCCGAGCGCCCCGCCTTCAACCTCTACAACCGCAGCTGGCCCATCTACACCCACTCCAACCAGCTCTCACCGGCCCGCTTCAACGCCGGTGGCATCGCCGGGGAGTCGATCATCAGCGCGGGCTGCCTGATCCGGGGGCAGGTCACCCGGTCGGTGCTGTCGCCCGGTGTGGTGGTCGACCCGGGAGCGGTCGTCCAGGGCTCGGTGCTGCACGACAACGTGCACATAGGGCGGGGCGCCGTGGTGCGGGGCGCCGTCCTGGACAAGAACGTGGAGGTGCCCCCGGGGGCGACGATCGGCGTCAACCCGGAGCGGGACGCGGAGCTGTACACGGTGTCCAAGGGCGGGGTGATCGCGCTGGGGAAGGGGCAGCGGGTGCCCTGAGGGGGCGGGGTCGATTACTCGTTCGACCCCAGGCGCGGGCGCCGCTGCGCGCGGCGTCCGGAGGTTTCCGTGTCGTGCCCGGAGGTCTCGGCGCGGCATCCGGAGGTCTCGGTGCAGAGCCCGGCGGTCTTCGCGTCGCGCCCGGAAGGCCCGGTGTCGGATCGGGCGGTTTCCGTGTGGCCTGCGGCAGAGCCCGTGTCGCGCCCCGGAGATTCCCCTGTCGCGCCCCGAAGGCCCCGTGTGGCGCCCGCCGCGTCTTCGTGTGACGCTCCTTACGTCTCCGTGCCGCCCTGCCCCCTTGTTCGTGACCACTTCTGTCACATGAGCCCCGTGAGTCCCACAGCTTTCGCATGCGTCGGGACTTAATCTGCTGTTAACTGTGCGTAGCCTGATCGTACTTGACCGTAATCGCGCGTGGGCGATTGACTGCTGGCCCACCCGTCGTCGACGCGAGGCAAGCCATTGACTTCTGACGACCTGCTCGCTCCCCTTGACCTGGCGTTCTGGAACATCGAGTCCGACCGGCACCCCATGCATCTGGGGGCGCTCGGCGTGTTCACGTCCCACTCGCCCGCCGCGGGCGCCCACGCCGCCGACCTGCTCGCCGCGCGTGCCGCCGCCGTGCCCGGGCTCCGGATGCGGATCCGGGACGTATGGCGGCCCCTGGACCTGCGACAGCCGCTGGCCTTCGGCGGCGCGGCCCGTGAACCCGCGCCGGACTTCGACCCGCTCGACCACGTCCGGCTGCACGCCCCGACGGCCGATTTCCAGGCGGTGGCGGGCCGCCTGATGGAGCGTCCGCTGGAGCGCGGCCGGCCCCCGTGGGAGGCCCATGTGCTGCCCGGGGAGGACGGCGTGTCGTTCGCCGTGCTCTTCAAGTTCCACCACGCCCTCGCCGACGGCCTGCGCGCCCTGACCCTCGCGGCGGCGGTCCTGGACCCCACGGACCTGCCCGCGCCCCGCCCCCGCCGGGTGGAGCCGACCCGCCGCCAGCTGCCCGACGTGCGCAAACTGCCCGGCCTGGTGCGCGGCGCCCTGTCCGACATGGGCCGCGCCCTCGACATCGGCGCCTCCGTCGCCCTGTCCACCCTGGGCGTGCGCTCCTCGCCGGCGCTGACCTCCGAGCCCTCCGGAACCCGCCGTACCGCCGGAGTGGTCCTCGACCTCGACGACGTCCACCGCGTCCGCAAGGCCGTCGGCGGCACCGTGAACGACGTCCTGATCGCCGTCGTCGCCGGCGCCCTGCGCGGCTGGCTCGACGAACGCGGCGACGGCAGCGACGGCGTCGCACCCCGCGCCCTGATCCCGGTCTCCAAGCGCCGCCCGCGCACCGCACACCCCCAGGGCAACCGGCTGTCGGGCTACTTGATACGGCTTCCGGTCGACGACCCCGACCCGCTCGCCCGCCTCGCCGCGGTCCGCACGGCCATGGACCGCAACAAGGACGCCGGCCCCAACCGGGGCGCGGGTGCCGTCGCGCTGCTCGCCGACCACGTCCCGGCGCTCGGCCACCGGCTCGGCGGCCCGCTGGTCAGCCAGGCCGCGCGGCTGTGGTTCGACATCCTGGTCACCAGCGTGCCGCTGCCCGGCCTCGGCCTGAAGCTGGGCGGCAACCAGCTCACGGAGGTGTTCCCCTTCGCCCCGCTGGCCGCCGGCCAGTCCCTCGCCGTCGCCGTCTCGACGTACCGGGGGCGGGTCCACTACGGGCTCGTCGCCGACGCGGCGGCCGTACCGGACCTCGACCGGTTCGCCCAGGCGGTGGCCGACGAGCTGGAGACGCTGATCAAGGCCTGTGCGGCCTGATCATGACGGGTTTGGTGGTGCGGCCCGGCGCTCCGTAAAATCTGCCGTTCGAATGCGGACGCGACCTTCAGCGCCGCGACGGCGGAGATTCAGGGAAACGGCAGCGGCGATGACGGTGACAGAGGACAGCTCGGCGACCACGGACGAGGTGGTGTACGGGCCCGGCATCGACCCGGAGCGGCTCGCCGTCTGCCTGAGCGTGCTGGAGGAGCTCGACAAGCTCGACGTCGACCACCCCGACGCGATCCTGGTGCGCCGGGCCACCTCGCACATCTACCGCACCGTCAAGCAGCGCCGCCGTCAGGAGCGCCGGGCCGCCAAGACCGCCCACGACAAGGCGGTCACGGAGGCCACGGCGACCGGCTCCGCCCAGCGCATCGACGACGAAACGGAGGGCATCCTGCCCTCGTCGCGGACCGCCGAGGGCCAGATCGCGGGGATACTCCAGCGTCCCCGCTCCTGCTACATCTGCAAGCAGCGGTACGTCGAGGTCGACTACTTCTACCACCAGCTCTGCCAGAAGTGCGCCGCCGAGAACCGCGCCAGGCGTGACGCCCGCACCGACCTCACCGGCAAGCGCGCGCTGCTCACCGGCGGCCGCGCCAAGATCGGCATGTACATCGCGCTGCGGCTGCTGCGCGACGGCGCGCACACCACGATCACCACGCGGTTCCCGAACGACGCCATCCGCCGCTTCAAGGCGCAGCCCGACAGCGACGAGTGGATCCACCGGCTGAAGATCGTCGGCATCGACCTGCGCGACCCTGCCCAGGTCGTCGCGCTCGCCGACTCGGTGGCCGCCGAGGGCCCGCTGGACATCCTGATCAACAACGCCGCGCAGACGGTACGCCGCTCCCCGCAGGCCTACAGCGAGCTGGTCGCCGCCGAGTCCGCCCCGCTGCCCGCCGGTGAACTGCCCGCCTCCGAGGTGATCGGCACCTTCGGCTCCGGCGCGGTCGCCGCGCTGCCGGTGGCCGGGGGCGGCGCGCTGACCGCGCAGGACGTCACGGACCTGGCGCTGGTGTCGGGCTCGGCGTCCCTGGAACGCATCGCGGCCGGTACGGCGATCGACGCGGGTGGCCTGGTGCCCGACCTGCACGACACCAACAGCTGGATCCAGACGGTCGAGGAGGTCACGCCGGTGGAGCTGCTGGAGGTGCAGCTCTGCAACTCGACGGCGCCGTTCATCCTGATCAGCCGCCTGCGCCCGGCGATGGCGGCCGCGCAGGCCCGCCGCACCTACGTCGTGAACGTCTCGGCGATGGAGGGTGTCTTCGCCCGCGGCTACAAGGGCGCCGGGCACCCGCACACGAACATGGCCAAGGCCGCGCTGAACATGCTCACCCGGACCAGCGCGCAGGAGATGTTCGAAAAGGACCGCATCCTGATGACGGCCGTCGACACCGGCTGGATCACGGACGAGCGCCCGCACCCGGACAAGGTCCGCCTCGCCGAGGCGGGCTTCCACGCCCCGCTCGACCTGGTCGACGGCGCGGCCCGCGTCTACGACCCGATCGTGCGCGGCGAGGCGGGCGAGGACCTGTACGGCGTCTTCCTCAAGGACTACGCGCCCGGCAAGTGGTGAGCCGCGCTCACCTGCTCTGGCGGGTGTTCTCGACGAGGTCCATCCAGGCGATGCCCATGAGCAGCGCGGCCACGCCGAACAGCAGTGCGCTCACGGCCAGGGCGAAGAACAGGACGGTGCGGGACAGGCCCCCGAGATCCGGGGTGCGCCGGGGGCGCGGGGGCGGCGTGGTGTCGCTCATGTGTGCCACCTTCTTCACGGCGTCCTGCCGGAACGTCCCGGCCCGACTGCCGAGGCGTACCGGGCGACAGGTGCCATCTCCATGATCCCACCAGGCCGCCGGACACGCCTGTCTACCGGACGCCACGATCATCCAGGTCTCCCGGCCGGCTGCGGCCCGGCCGCCAGCGCCGTGTTGGCCACCGGTGTGTGCGGTCGGTCGGCGGTTTGGGGCCGGGGGCCGGGGGTGCGATCAGCTGCGATTGCATCTCGGCTGCCGGTGGCTGTGGTCGGTTGGCGGTTTCGGGTCGGCTGCCGGGGGTTGCGATCGTCCGAGGCTCCGGGCCGGCTGCGGGTGGTGGCGATCGTTCGAGGCTCCGGGGTGGGCTGCCGGGGGTTGCGCTCGGTCGGGCTTCGGGGGAGCCTTTGGACCGCGTCCGCCGCGTGGTCCGCGTGCCCCGCGTCGTCGCCGGGCCGCAGCAGATGCCCGAGGTCGTGCACCAGGCCCGCGACCTGGAGTTCCTTGTCGGCGGGGCGACTTGGGCGCAGCAGCGCGGCCGTCTGCAGCGCGTGGTCGTGCAGGTCGACCGGGTCGCCGCTGCCCTCAGGGGTGGCCCAGGCGCCGCGGCAGGCGTACAGCAGATCCGTCAGCTCTTCGACACTGCGCAGCTCCATGCGTCAGTCCTCCCCCCCCCGGACAAGCCGTTGCCGTGCGCGCCAGCAGACCATGGCAGGCTTGCGAATCGGCCAACGGGACCTGAACTGCGTGACGCCACGACAGCGGTCGGTCGCGGGCCTCCCCGCGGTAGACCGGTCGGGTGAGTCACTATGGGTCCATTTCGTTACAAATGCCCGCAGAATTCGCCTGGTCGCACACGCGATGACTCGCGATCGTTACCCGCAGTTTTCAGCCCTATCGAGCGGGCCCCCGCTCATTTGGTTAATCTGGTCCTGACGGACAAGCAGCAACGGGTCCCTACCCACACCCATCGTCCGTCCCGGGACAAGCCGGTGCACAACGGCCTGCTCTCACGCAAGTTACCGACGCCACCGCGTCCAACAGCACCACGTCAGACCCGAACGGGCGTCGGGCAGCGGACCCAGGCCGCCGGCGCGCCCCGAGGGTGACCCGACACATAAGGAGTGCGCGGTGACACCGGAGAAGACGAATCGCGAACAGCGCCCCAAGGAACGCACGGAGCGCGCGGGCCGCCGGCCCGGCGAGATCGGCAGCCTCGACGTGTGGGCCCGGTCCGCCCCGATCCGCCTGGCGGGCTACGAGGACGACCTCGCCGAGCCGCACATCCTGCCCAGCGTGGACTGACCGGCACGAGCCCTTCGCGATCGCCGACCGCATGGGCGTGCGAGACTCACGCCCATGCTGATCAGGGAAGCAACGGCCGACGACTGGCCGCACATCTGGCCGTTCTGGCACCGCATCGTCGCCGCCGCCGAGACCTACGCCTGGGATCCGGACACCACCGAGGACGCGGCCCGCGCCCTGTGGATGAGCCCGGCCAAGCGGGTGTACGTCGCCCAGGACGACGACGGAGCCGTCATCGGCTCCGCCTACCTCACTCCCAACTACGGCGGCCCGGCCGCCCGGGTCGCCAACGCGGGCTTCATGGTCGACCCCGACCAGGCCGGCCGTGGCATCGGCCGGACCCTCGCCGAGCACATCCTGACCGAGGCCAAGGCCCACGGCTACCGGGCCATGGTGTTCAACGCGGTCGTCGAGACCAACCCGGCCGTACAGCTGTGGACGTCCCTCGGCTTCACGATCCTGGGCACGGTGCCGGACGCGTACGACCACCCCAAGCACGGCAGGGTGGGCCTGCACATCATGCACAAGACCCTCTAGAGAGCCCCTGACCTCAAGAGCCCGTCCAGAGACCCCCTACTCCAGCGGCGCCGTCCGCCGCCATGGCCGCGCGCTCTCCAACTGGCCCGCCAGCTCCAGCAGTTCCGCCTCCGACCCGGGCCGCCCCACGAGTTGTACGGCGCAGGGGGCGCCCGACGGCAGGGTGCCGAACGGCACGGCCATCGCGGGCCAGCCGGTGAGGTTCCACGGGGGCGTCATCGGCGAGTAGGTGGTGTTGGCGGCCACGTTGCGCAGCCAGCCCCGCTCGTGCCAGGGCCCGGCCTTGGGCGAGCGGCGCGCCAGCGCGGGCGTCAGCAGCACGTCGTACTCGGCGAAGAACGGCTCAAGGCGCCGCCGCAGTTCCTCCCGGGCGGTGCCGGTGCGCACCGTCCGCACGAACCTCCGCCCGACGGCCGCGTGGACCCGCGTGCGCCGGGCCAGCAGCCGCACGTCGAGCCCCTGGGCGTCGACGCAGGTACCCGCCGTCCAGTGGGCGAGGGAGGCGAAGCTCAGGGTGGCCGGATACGGCGGGTCGGCGCGCCGCACCTGGTGACCGCCCTTGATGAGCAGCCCGGCGGCCTCCCGGGCGGCGGTCGTATACGGCTTCCCGACGGTGACGCCGGCGATGGGGCTGCGCAGCGAGACGGCGACGCGGCGGGTGGCGGGCGCGTCCTGCCGTACGACAACGTCGGTGCCGGCCAGGACGGACAGCATCAGCCGGGCGTCCTCGACGGTCGTCGCCAGCGGTCCGTTCTCGGACATGCCGAACCAGTCGCCGTCGCTGATGCCGGCCGGGACCACCCCGCGGCCCGGCTTGATGGTGACGACACCGCAGTTGGCCGCCGGTATGCGCAGGGAGCCCATCCCGTCGTTGCCGAGGGCGATCGGCACCATGCCCGCCGCCACGGCGGCCGCGCTGCCACCGGACGAACCGCCCGCCGTACGCGTCGTGTCCCACGGATTGCGGGCGGTGCCGTGCACCCCCTCGGTCGTACCGAACACACACAACTCCGGCACGTTGGTCAGCCCCACCACGACCGCACCGGCCGAGCGCAGCCGGGCGACGGTGACATGGTCCTGCTCGGCGGGTACGTCCGGCGTCGCGGCGGAGCCGATCCGCGTGCTCTCGCCCCGCACGGCCAGATTGTCCTTGACGGCCACGGGCACGCCCGCGAGCGGCAGTTCGGCCAGGTCGTCCCGCGCTCCCACCTCGTCGGCCTCGGCGAGCGCCCGCTCGGCCCGGACGGCACGGAACGCCCCGATCCGCCCGTCCAGTTGCTGGATCCGCGCCAGATGCCCGGCCACCACCTCCCGGGGGGTGACCCGCTTCTCCTGCACGGCGGCGGCGATCTCGACGGCGGTCCGTCCGACCCAGTTGGTCACGGGCGCTCCTTGGTCGTGTGGCCGGGGTGGTGCGTGGTCTGGCCGACATCCTGGCAGAGCCGACGCCCGCCCGTACGCCCCCGCCCTCCTCACGCCCCGCAGGGCCCGGGGCTGTCCCGCTCGATCAGCCGCGGCACCGGCACCGTCCGTGCCGGGCCGCCGTCCAGCAGCGAGGTCAGCTCCTGCGTGGCCCTCCGGCCGAACAGCCCGCGCGGGGAGGGCGGGTACGTCCTGGACAACGGCCTGCTGCGGATCGAGATCGACGACCGGGGCCTTGTCGTCGGCGCGTGGCGCGTCACCCAGGTGCAGTCGCTGCCGCCGGGGGAGCGGCGGCTGGTGCTGGACACGGAGGTGGACTGGCACGAGACGGAGAAGTTCCTCAAGCTCGCCCTCCCGCCCGACGTGCACCACGGTCTGCGTCTCCCTCCTGCGCGCCCCGCGCTTCCCGGACCCGGGAGGGCGTGCACCGCTTCCGGCACGCCCTCGTGGTCGGCGCGAGCATCGGCGACGCGGTGCGGGAGGGCTGGCGGATCAACGTGCCGGAGCGGCGGGTGAGGCCGAGTTGCGCGCGCAGCCACTCCTCCACCGCGCCCACGTGCACGGCCGCCGCCGCCCTCGCCGCCTCCGGGTCACGGGCGGCCAGGGCGCGGTGGGTCGCGGCGTGTTCGCGGCGGGTACGGGCGAAGGCGCCCCGACGGCTTCCGGCAGATCAAGCTGAAGGTGGGCGCCGACCTCGACGACGACATCCGCCGCTGCCGGGCCGCCCGCGCGGTCGTCGGCCCGGACGTCCGCATGGCGATCGACGCCAACCAGCGCTGGGACGTCGACGAGGCGATCCGCTGGACCAAGGCCCTCGCCGAGTTCGACCCCTACTGGATCGAGGAGCCCACCAGCCCCGACGACGTCCTCGGTCACGCCGCGATCCGCCGGGCCGTCGCCCCGGTCAAGGTCGCCATCGGGGAACACGCGCACAACCGGATCGTCTTCAAGCAGCTCCTCCAGGTCGGCGCCATCGACGTCCTCCTAGCTCGACGCGGCCCGCGTCGGCGGCGTCAACGAGAACCTCGCCATCCTGCTGCTCGCCGCCCGGTTCGGCGTCCCGGTCTGCCCGCACGCCGGAGGCGTCGGCCTGTGCGAACTCGTCCAGCACCTGGCGATGTTCGACTACCTAGCGGTCTCCGGCACCACCGACGACCGGGTCGTCGAGTACGTCGACCATCTCCACGACCACTTCCTCGACCCGGTCCGGATCCGGGACGGCCACTACCTCGCACCCACCGCGCCCGGCTTCTCGGCCACCATGCGGCCGGAGTCCGTCGCGCGCTACACCTTCCCCGACGGCACCTTCTGGGCCGCCGACCGCGACGACACACAGAAGAAGGGGCAAGCGGCATGACCGGCTTCGAGGGCATCAGGGCCCTGGTGACCGGCGGCGCCTCCGGCATCGGCCGCGCCACCGCGGAACTCCCGGCCGAGCGGGGAGCCCGGGGCGCCGTCCTCGACCTCGACCCGTCGACGGTCGGCAAGCCCCTCCTCGGCATGCCGTACGCGCCCTCGCCGCCCTGTCCAACACCGTCTGCAAGCTGTCCGGCCTGGTCACCGAGGCCGACCTCGCCACCTGGACCGTCGACGACCTGCGCCCGTACGCCGATGTCGTCCTGGACGCCTTCGGCCCGCACCGGCTGATGTTCGGCTCCGACCGGCCGGTGTGCACCCTGGCGGCGACGTACGGTGACGTGCTCGCCGTGGCAGCGGAGTTGATCGCCGGTATCGGCCCGAGCGACCGCGCGGCGGTCTTCGGGGGCACCGCCACCCGCGTCTACGACCTCTGAGCAGTCTCCGCCAGCCGCGTCGGCGGCAGATACTCCCGCACATACGTCCGGTCCCAGCACGCGCCCGTCTCCCGCAGCTCCCGCCAGGTCGTGTACCGGTAGCGGAAGAGGCGGGCGCGGACGAAGCGCGGCGGCTCGTCGGGCGGGAACGGGGAGCGGCGCAGCAGCTTCAGGGTGTCGCGGTCGTTCTCCAGCAGACGTTCCACGAGGGCGCCGAACCACGAGCCCGCGTAGGCCGGGGACAGCGCCGCGAACCACATCAGCCAGTCCAGCCGCAGATGGTAGGGCGCGAACTGGCGCGGCCAGTGCCGTGGATCACCGGGCTTGCCCTTGAACTCGTACTCCCGCCAGTCGGAGTCCTCGCGCGGTACGGCGTCGGCGGTGCCCTCGATGACCACCTCGTAGCGGACCCGGCTGACGCTGCCGAAGGCGCCGTAGGTGTTGACCAGGTGGAGCGGGTCGAAGGAGCGGTTCATGACCTGGCGGCGGGAGACCATGTTGGCGACCGGGCGGTAGCTGAGGAACACGATCAGCGCGGCCACGGCCAGCACCACGACCACGTACCAGAGCGGGGCGTCCGGGACGGACGGCGGGTCGGTGGGGAACCGGATCGCCGAGAGGGCCAGCACGATGGTGATCCAGTTCAGCCAGGAGAAGTTGCCGGACAGGACCAGCCACAGCTGGGTGACGATCATCAGCGCGGCGGCGGCCGTGGCGATCGGCTGCGGGGCGAAGAGGAGAAACGGCACGACGAGTTGGGTGACGTGGTTGGCGGCCACCTCCACGCGGTGCAGCGGCCGGGGGAGATGGTGGAAGAACCAGCTCAGCGGGCCCGGCATCGGCTGGGTCTCGTGGTGGTAGTCCAGACAGGTCAGCTTGCGCCAGCAGGCGTCGCCGCGCAGTTTGATCAGGCCCGCGCCGAACTCCACCCGGAACAGGATCCAGCGCAGCAGGAACAGCACCACGATCGGCGGCGCCACCTCGTCGTTGCCGAGGAGGATCGCGAGGAAGCCGACCTCCAGGAGCAGGGACTCCCAGCCGAACGAGTACCAGGTCTGGCCGACGTTGACGATGGACAGATACAGCAGCCAGGGCAGCACCCACAGCAGCATCCCGGCCCACAGCGGCACCATCGAGTCCACGCCCGCCAGCAGCGCCGCCGACACCGCGCAGCCCGACCAGGCGCACACCGCGAAGAAGCGGTCGGAGTAGTGGAGTTGGAAGAGGCTGGGGGCTCGTTTGAACGGCACGTCCGCGGTGTAGTGCGGGACCGGGAGCATGCCGCGTGATCCGATCAGCGCCCGGAACTGCAGGGCCGCCGTCAGGAACGCGACCAGATAGACGGCCGCCAGGGCCCGCTGGAAGACCAGCCGGGTCAGCCAGTAGTCGGGTGCGGTGAACCACTCCACGGTCGTGCGCTCCTCTCCTTCATTCTGGTGCCGTCACTCCGGGCTCCGGCCCTGCTGTCACTGTTGGTAGTCGTGCTCTCCGTTCGCGTGGCCCGAGAGAGTGAAGCAGACAATAGTGTCGAAATGCTCATGGCGAGGCGGGCGAGGCGGGCGAGGCGGGAGAACGTGGTGCGCATACCCACCGGGACCTTCGTCACGGCCTGCGCCCTCTCGCGGCCCTGCTCGTCGCCGAGCCGGTCAAGGACCAGGGCCCGGACCCCTTCACGGACTCCTCGGCCGTCTCCTCGGCCACCCCGGCCGCCGTCACCCGAACGCCGCAGCCGGACCCGGCGGCCCGCTCGGGTCCCGGCGTCACCGCCCCGGCGACCCTCACCGGCGTGCGCTCCTACTCCGGCCGGACGCCCGGTCTCTACGGCGGCAGGGCACGGGCCGGCAGCTGTGACGTCGACCGCCAGATCCGCCTGCTCACCGCCGACCGGGGCAGGGCGAACGCCTTCGCCGGGGCCATCGGCGTCTCCCCGGAGTCCGTCCCGGGCTGTCTGCGCGGGCTCACCTCGGCCGAACTGCGCGCCGACACCCGGGTCACCCCGTACGGATACAGCGACGGCCGCGCCACCGACCGCCAGTCGGTCCTCCAGGCGGGCACCGCCGTGCTCGTGGACGACCGGGGCGTCCGCCGCGTCCGCTGCGCCTGCGGCAACCCGCTCGGCGCACCCGTCGCCCTGCGGGGCACGCCGGGCAGCAGCGGCCGGGCATGGGTCGGGTACCGGCCCACCGAGGTGATCGTGGTGACTCCGGCGCCCCAGGTGATCACCGACATCACCCTCGTCGACGTCGTCGACCACACCTGGATCGAGCGGCGGATCGGGCACGACGTCCGCCACGACAAGGTCGTACCGAAGCCGCAGGGGCAGCCGGACCGGCCGAACCCGTCGCGCGCGCAGCCGCAGGTGACCGAGTCCGGCGGCCTCCCGAGTGACGGCGCATCCATGGCGGAGGGCGGCGAGGACGCGGCCCCGGCGCTGGAGGAGCCCGCGACCGAGACGGCCACGCCGGTGGTGGACAGCGACACCCCGCTCCTTGTGCCGGAGGCGGGCAGCACGGCCCCCTCGCTGCCCGGCGAGCCGACCCTGCCAGAACCCGCGGAGCCCCCTGGACCCCTCCGCCGAGATCGGCCCCGAGACCGTCCCGGAGACCCCCGGCCTGCCCGACGGCGGCGCACTCATCCGGATGACACGGACGCCCCGGACGCCCCCGAGACCGCCGACGAAGGAATTCAGCCAAAGAACCTGAGCTGATCCGGTCGAAGAATCGGTCGAATCCTGGCAAGGTGGGCCCATGGTTGATCGGGGAGCGAGCGCCCTGTCACTCCCGGACGACTGGCCCGCCCACCCGGACCCGATCCTGGCGCTCAACCAGATGGGCAGCTTCGACTGGGACCTGGACAACGGTCTGTTCCACATGGACGCCCAGGCCCACGAGGTCTTCGACCTGCGCCCCGGCGAATACGACGGCCGCCCGGAGTCCCTGACCGTGCGCGTCCCGCCGGCCGAGGGGCGGCGCCTGGACAGCCTGGTGACCCAGGCCATCAAGGACGGCAGCGAGAACTACGGCGCCTACTTCCGCATCCGCCGCCGCGACGGCACCCTGCGCTGGACCCACACCCAGGGCTACATCCGCCGCGACGAGTCCGGCCGCCCGCGCCGGATCATCGGCATCGTCCGGGACGCCACCCGCGAGCTCAACGAGTCGGTGGCGCGTCGCGACCAGACCGCCTGGAACCTGGCCGGTCGCCGGGAGCAGACCAACGTCGTGCAGCTCATCACGGCCGCCCTCGCCAACGCCCGCACCGTTCAGGACGTCATCGACGTCCTGAAGGACACCCACGGTGTCACCCATCTGGGCGCGACCAGCCTGGTCATGGGCCTGGTCGAGGCCGGGCGCATCCGGCTGGTCGCCGAAGGTCCGGAGGGCAGCTTCGTACCCGGCACCCTGATCACCCGCATCGACGAGCCGTATCCGATGAGCGAGGTCGTCCGCACGCTCAGCCCGCGCTTCATCGAGTCCCCGGAGGAGTTCGCCGAGGGCTACCCGATCCTGTGGCCGCACATCACCGACCTCGACATCACCTCGGCCGCCTACCTGCCGCTCATCGTCCAGGCCCGTCCCATCGGCGCGATGGGCCTGCTCTACAACGACCGCCACGGCTTCACGACCGAGGAACGCGACATCCTGGTCGCCCTCGGCAGCAGCATCGCGCAGAGCCTGCAACGCGCGATGTTCTACGAGCAGGAGAAGGACCTCGCCAGTGGCCTGCAGCAGGCCATGCTGCCGCGCACCATCCCCAGCGTGCGGGGCGCCGACGTCGCCGTCCGCTACCGTTCGGCCTCCCTCGGCCGGGACATCGGCGGCGACTGGTACGACCTGATCCCGCTGCCGGGCGGCCGGGTCGGCGCGGTCATCGGCGACGTCCAGGGCCACGACACGCACGCCGCGGCCGTGATGGGCCAGCTCCGTATCGTCCTGCGCGCCTACGCCGCCGAGGGCCACACCCCGGCCACGGTGATGGCCCGGGCCTCCGTCTTCCTGCACGAACTGGACACCGACCGCTTCGCGACCTGCCTGTACGCCGAGGCCGACCTCGCCACCGGAGTCGTCCAGGTCGTCCGGGCCGGCCATATCGATCCCCTGATCCGGACCCCCGACGGAAGTTGCCGCCGCGTTCCCCTCCAGGGCGGCCTGCCGCTCGGTCTGTCCGCCGAGTTCGGGCGCCTGGCCTATCCCGTCGGCACCATCGAGCTCGACCCCGGGCACACGCTGATCCTGTGCACCGACGGCCTGGTCGAGCAGCCCGGCGCCGACCTAGACGACGGCATGAAGGTCCTCACCGCGCTCGTCGCCTCCGGCCCGCAGGACGTGTGGAAACTCGCCGACCTGCTCATCGACGTGGCCGAGGAGCGCGGCGGCGACGACGACGTGGCGCTGCTCCTGCTGCGCCGCCGCGGCGTGGACGCCCCGCAGAGCGGCGGCCGCCTCCAGCAGCACGTCGCGCCCGGCGACCCGGAGGCGCTGAGGCAGGCCCGGCACATGATCCGCGCCGCCGTGCGCGCCTGGGGCGCCGCCGACCGCTCCGACGAGGTCGAACTCGTCGCCGACGAGCTGATCACCAACGCCCTGATGCACACCGAGGGCGCCGCGATCGTCACCCTGCGGGTGCTGACCGACACCGACCGCCGACTGCGCGTCGAGGTCGAGGACTCCTCCAGCGCCCTGCCCCGCCGCCGCGAGGCCGGTGACTGCGGCGTCTCCGGCCGCGGTCTGCTCCTCGTCGACCTGCTCACGGACGTGTGGGGCGTGGAGGCGCGGGGCGGCGGCAAGTGCGTGTGGTGCGAGTTCGTCGTGCCCGACCGGGACTGAACCCCCGATGCCCTGCCCGGGGCCCCGCCGGCAGTGTCGGTCCCGGATGGCACTCTGGACGTATGCCGGAACTGCCCGAGGTCGAAGCGCTCAAGGACTTCCTGACCGACAACCTGGTCGGTCACGAGATCGTGCGCGTGCTGCCGGTCGCGATCAGTGTGCTGAAGACGTACGACCCACCGCTCTCCGCCGTCGAGGGCCGTCAGGTCGTGGCCGTGCACCGGTACGGCAAGTTCCTGGACGTCGAGACGGACGGTGGCCCGCATCTGGTGACCCACCTGGCCCGCGCGGGCTGGCTCCAGTGGAAGGACCGCCTCCCCGACGGCCCGCCCCGCCCCGGCAAGGGCCCCCTGGCGCTGCGCGTGGCCCTGGAGACCGGCGCGGGCTTCGACCTCACCGAGGCCGGCACGCAGAAGCGGCTCGCGGTGTACGTCGTGCCCGATTCGCGGCAGGTGCCCGGAGTCGCCCGGCTCGGCCCCGACCCGCTCGCCGACGACTTCGACGAGGCCCGCTTCGCCGCCCTGCTCCAGGGCGAACGCCGGCAGCTCAAGGGCGTCCTGCGCGACCAGAGCCTGATCGCCGGCGTCGGCAACGCCTACAGCGACGAGATCCTGCACGCCGCGAAGATGTCCCCGTTCAAACTGGCCGCGTCCCTCACCCCCGACGAGACCCGAAGACTGTATGAGGCTCTGCGCACCACGCTCACGGAGGCCGTCGAACGCTCGCGGGGCCTGGCGGCCGGACGGCTGAAGGCCGAGAAGAAGAGCGGCCTGCGCGTGCACGGCCGCACCGGCGAGCCCTGCCCGGTGTGCGGCGACACCATCCGCGAGGTCTCCTACAGCGACTCCTCACTGCAGTACTGCCCGACCTGCCAGACCGGCGGCAAGCCGCTCGCCGACCGCAGGCTGTCCCGGCTGCTCAAGTGACCGTTCAGCGGGTCGGCGGCCACCACTCGACCAGCAGGATCGTCGCGTCGTCCTGAAGCCGGCCCGGCTGGGCGTCGAGGATCGAGTGGATCAGCTTGCGCAGCGTCTCCGGCGCCAGCTCGCCCGCGGCGGTGGCCCGGATGACATAGTCGGCGAACCGCTCCAGACCGAACTGCTCGCCGTCCCGGGTCCGCGCCTCGGTGACCCCGTCGGTGTACAGCAGCACCCGGTCACCGGGCTGCAGCGCGACCTCGTGCACCTTCCGCCCCCGCTCGGCCAGCAGCGACGGCACCCCCATCGGCGGATCGGCCTCCCGCTCCAGCGCGTCGACGAGCAGTCGCTGGTCGCGGATCAGCAGGGGCGCCGGATGCCCGCAGTTGACCCAGCGCAGCACGCCGCTCGCCAGGTCCAGCTGGGCGAGCACGCCGGTGCAGAACTGGTCCGGCAGCCACTGGGCCAGTGCGTCGTCCACGCTCTGCACCAGCTCCGGCAGATCGGCGCCGGTGCGCCGGGCGTTGCGGCAGGCGGCCAGCGACACGGCCGTGGTCAGCCCCGATGCCAGGTTGTGGCCCATGGCGTCGAGGACCGCGGCGTGCAGCGTGGTTTCCGTGAGGGCGTGGTCGAAGGCGTCGCCGCCGAGTTCGTAGGCGGGCTCCAGCACTGCCGTGGAGATGACGTGCGCGGTGCCGATCGTGCGGGGCGGCAGAAAGGCGCGCAGCATCTCGGCGGGCAACTGCATCGGTTCGGTGCGGGTCCGTCGTACGAAGGACTCCCTGTACGCCCGCACGGACGTGAGCATCATGGCCAGCAGGGCGGCGAGGGCCCGGCTGCTGCGCAGCGAGGCGGGGCTGAGCACCGGGCAGTGCACCGCGAGCACGCCGAGCCGCTCCGCCCCGTCCAGCAGCGGGAGCCACGCCGTCATGCCGCCGGTCTCGGACTCCGCCACGCGCAGGGACTGGGTGCGGTAGGTCCAGCCCGCGAGGGAGCCGTCGACGGGCAGCGCGGAGGTGACGTCGGTCAGCGGGACCAGCTGGCGCTGCTGGAGGTCGGCGAGGTAGACCACGGAGTGCTGCAGGCCGAGCGCCTTGGAGCAGCGGGCCACGGCGGTGGACAGGTCGAGCGCCGCGTTGTCCGGATCGGCGAGGAACTCCTCCAGTCGGCCCTCGCCCGGGTCCGCCGTCGTCACCTCGTCTCCCCTCGTCGGGACCGCGCCGCGGTCGGGTCGCGTCGTTCAGCAGTCTCACACCGCCGCCCGGGGTGTGCTCGGTGACCGGGGCGGGCGGGGGCAACGAGGGGGCGAGGGCACCGCCGGAAGGGTGAGCGGTCACTCATGGGGGTCCAGTGTCACCAGCCGCTCCCCGGCCGTCGTGCGCACCTCGTAGCGGTCGATCTGGTCGGGGTGCAGGGCGGTGGCGCCCTGCATGGTGTTGGGGCGGGCGTCGTGCCGGGGGACGGTCCAGTTGGTCGCCGTCTCCTCCGAGCCGTCGCCGCCGATCACGACCAGTCGGCAGGCCCGGGGCCCGGCCGCGTCCTTGACCTCCAGCACCACCTTGCTGCCCCAGGGCGCGTCCTCGGTCGTGACCTGCGCCCACACACCCGAGCGCTCGTCGGTCGCCGAGATGCTCACCGCCTGCTCCCCGCGCTCGGCCACGATCGCGATCGCGGGTCCGGCCACGGCGCACACCACCGCGACGGCCACCGCGAACAGCCGCAGCCGGCGCCCGGCCCGACGCCGCGCCGCGACCTCGCCCAGCAGCCGGTCCAGCAGCCGCGGCCCGGGCCCCGCCATGGGGTGCACCGAGCGCGGGGTGGCCCGCCGGTAGAGCATCAACTGCCGTGCGGTGGGGCCGAATTCGGTGACCCGCAGGGAGCACTGAGGGCACTCCATGAGGTGGTCCTCGAAACGGAAGGCGTCCGCCTCGTCCAGCACGCCGAGCGCGTACGCGCCGACGTCGCGATGCCTCTCCAGGGACCTCATGCCGAATCCTCGTGCCGTTGGGTGCGGGTGGTGTCACTCCTTGCTCCCACCGGTACGCACCAGGCCGCGGAATCACTCAAGCCGTCTACAGAATCGCAACCAAGGGATTCGGAGCGGCCCACCCCGAGGATTGGTCGGATTCCCGACGCATCCCGGAAGGATCCGGAGGACGAGCCAGAAGGATCCGGAGGGCGAGTCCCGGAAGGATCTAGAAGAGGTGGATGGCCAGGTGCCCCAGCGGCAGCCCCAGCTGCCACGCCGGCGTCCACACCTTCGGTCCGTCGTCCTCGCCCACCAGCGGACCGCCGCCCGGGACCGCGTTCAGGTCGGGCGCGAGCAGCTCGGTCTCCTGCAGCCAGCGCCAGGCGGCCTCCGCCAGCTCCAGGTCCGGCGCGGGGCCGCCGGACTGAGCCGCCTCGGTGGCCACCTGCGCCATCCGCTCCCGTACCCAGTCCTGCCACGGCTGGTCGTACGCCGTCAGCGACAGCCAGGTCTCCAGCTGGGAGACGACCCGGATGCCGGACAGCTCACCGTCGGTGTCGGACAGGAAGATGGTCAGCGCCAGGGCGTCCCGCCCGGCGCGGAACTCGAAGGACGTCGGCGGCATCAGGTCGCCGGTCCGCAGCAGTTCGTCGGCGATGTACTCGGCGTACAACCAGGCCATGGGGACGGCGAGTTCACCGCCACCGGTGCCGCCCCTGCTCTGGTGACCTCTGTGCTGCATCCCTTCCTGCCTTCCTCCGGTGGTGCGCATCGCCCGACCCGGGTCCGTGGGCTCCGGCCCGATCCGGAACACGGATGAGGACAGCCGATTACTCAACCGGGGTCCTCAGCAAGGCGCTTTACGGAGGTTTGACTCGGCGGTTGGTTTCACCGCAGGTCGGCCGCGTATCCCGGAAGCACCCGGCGCAGGGCGCGCAGCGCGTAGTACGCGCGGGACTTCACGGTACCGGGCGGGATGCCCAGGGCCTGCGCCGCTTCCGCCACAGTCGCCCCCTGGAAGTACACCAGCACCAGAACTTCACGGTGTTCCGGCGTGAGTGTCTTCACAGCCTCGCGGACGTCGACGGTGGCGGCCGACCGTTCCGCGTGATCGGCGCACACGCGCGCGTTCTCCAGGATCGCGTCGCCGACCTCGGGCGGGCGCGCCTGGCGGGCCCGTCGGGCGTCGATCGCGAGCCGCCGGCCCACGGTCAGCAGCCAGGGCCGTACGGACTCGAAGGCGTCGGCGCGCAGCGCCTCGGGGTGTTGCCAGGCGCGCACGAGGGTCTCCTGGACCAGGTCCTCGGCGCGCTGCCGGTCGCCGTCGCAGAGCCTGAGCAGCAGCGCGAAGAGCGGTCGGCCGTGCTCCCGCTGGAGCGCGGCGAGCTCGTGCTCGGCGGTCGTCCCGCTGGTGATGGTGGTTCCGGCCGTCATGGCCGTATGGCATCGCAGGGTGCGGTTTCAGGACAGGGAGCGCACACGGTGGTGCGACGGACGGTCGAACGCGTCGGCGAACGGTACGACGAACGGTCCGCCTCGCCCGCTCGCGCGGCGCGGACGGGTTAAAGGGGCCCCTGGGGCTGTTTGCGACTGTGTTCAGCTTCGTACCTATTTGTGGGTAAGTACGACCACACCTGGGGTGAGCTGATGATCGTACGCATCGCACGCAGTCGACAGGTGGCCCTGGCCCTGACAGCTCTGCTCGCCGCGGCTGCCGCCTGCCAGGCCCGCGACGAGGAGTCCATCGCCCGCACGGGCCCGCAGGCCGCCACCGCGGCCACCGCCGTCACCGCCGGTCCCCGCGCCTTCACCCTGGTCGCCTCCGGCGACGTCCTGCCGCACACCTCCGTCAACGAGCAGGCCCGCTTCGACGCGGGCGGCGTGGGCCATGACTTCCGGCCCATGTTCGCCGCCGTGGCACCCGTGGTCTCCGGCGCCGACCTGGCGCTGTGCCATATGGAGACGGTGTACGGCGAGAACGGCGACTACTCCGGCCAAGCCGAGTTCACCTCCCCGCCGGAGATCGCCCAGGGCCTCGCCGACACCGGCTACGACGGCTGCTCCACCGCCTCCGAACACAGCCTCGACGACGGCGCCCGGGGCATCCGCCGCACCCTGGACGCCCTCGACCGGGCCGGCGTCCGGCACGCCGGGTCGGCGCGCACCGAGGAGGAGGCGGGCACGGTCACGATCCTGCCCGCGGGCACGGCGCGGGTCGCCCACCTCGCCTACACCTTCGGCACGGAAGGTCACCCGCTCCCCGCCGGGCAGCCCTGGGCCGTCAACCTGATCGACGAGGGCCGGATCCTCGCCGACGCCCGGGCCGCCCGGCAGGCGGGCGCCGACGTGGTCGTCGTCTCCCTGCACTGGGGCACCGCATGGCAGGAGGAGCCCGACCGGCGGCAACTGTCCCTGGCCCGGACGCTCACCGCCGCCGCCACCGGCGGCCGCCCCGACATCGACCTGATCCTCGGCACCCACGCCCATGTCCCGCAGGCGTACGAGAAGGTCAACGGCACCTGGGTTGTCTACGGCATGGGCGACCAGATCGCCGGCGAGATGACCAACTACCGAGGCGCCCCGGACCCGCGCGCCAACCAGTCCACGATCGGCCGCTTCACCTTCGCCCCGCCCGCCCGTCCCGGCGGCCGCTGGGAGGTGCGGAAGGCCGAGTTCATTCCGCAGTTGTTCGACATCGACGCCGGCCGGGTGATCAACCTCAACACCGCCCTCGCCCAGGGCGCCGACGTGGCCGGTGTGCGCGACCGCATCCAGCGGGTCGTCCTCAGCCGGGGCGCGGCACAGCACGGGCTGGTGATGGGGGAGTAGGGGGTGGTCAGTTGACGTCGACGTGGTCGAACAGCTTCAGCATCTCGCCGGGCACCCGCACGCACGTCCGCACGTCGGCGTCCGTCAGATCGCCCCCGGGCGTGAGCCGGATCAGCGACGACCGTTGGTGTGCCGGGTTCGGGATGCTCTCCACCAGGCCGCGCGCCGCGGCGTCGTTGACCATCCGCTGCACGAACTGCCGGCTGATGGCCTGCGCGCGGCCCATCTGCGGGACGGTCATCGGCCCGTGCTTGTGCAGCAGGTCCGGTACGGGGCGGACGCCGACGGACAGGCCCTCGATGGCCTCGCCCTGTTCGACCTTGCGCTGCACGCGCCGGTAGAGCGGGCCCACCGGGTCGAAGACCTCGGTGAGGCGGTGGCCGAGTTCGTCCGGGGGAAGCGGCTTGGCGATTCGGGCCTTCGCTTCTTCCCGTCCGCCGACGGCGACCTCGCACCGGGTCCGGAACGACCAGATCCCGGCCCTCGCCGCCGAGTACCGCGTGATCGCCCCGGACGTCCGCGGCCACGGCTCCTCCGCCAACGCCACCCGGCCGTTCCGCTGGGCCGACGACCTCGCCGCCCTGCTGCGTCACCTCGACGCAGGGCCCGCGGTCCTCGTCGGTTCGTCGACGGGTGGGGTGATCGCCACCGACACGCTGGTGGAGCACCCGGAACTGGTCCGCGCGGTGGTCACCTGCGCCGCCGTGACCGGCGACGTCCACTACACGGATCCCCGGCACAAGGAGATCCAGGCCGAGTACGCCCGCGCACTGGGCGCCGGCGACATCGCCTGCACGTATACCACCGCCGGCAGCGCGTGCTGCCGCCGGGCCAGTCCACCGGCGTAGGCCGCGGCCCGCAGCGAGGAGTCGGAGCCGTCCACTCCGACCACGATGACCTTCGGCCCGTCCGTGCCCCGCTCGAACTGGTGCGAGTGCTGTTCCGCCACGGCCCGAGGCTGTCGGAAGCGGTACCTCCGCCCACCGGGCGACAGCGCTCGACGGGCGGAGCGCGGGCGCTGTTCCTACAGTCGAACCATGAGTGCCACCGTCGACGCCACGACGGCCCGGGACACCCCGGGCGGCCCGATACGGCGGCCCGGCACCGGCCTCCTCGGCAGGGTGCCGGAGGCCTTCGCGGCCTTCTTCGGTGCCCTCGGCGTGCTCTGTGTGCTGCTGGCCCTGATCCCGCCGCTGCGCACCGCGCTGCAGCCCGTCGTCCGCTTCCTCGAACTGCTCATCGTCCCCGTCAGCGCCAACCTGGCCTACGCCGTCTTCCTGTTCCTGCTCGCCGCCGCGACCGCCGCCCGCAAGAAGGTCGCCTGGTGGCTGGTCGTCGTCTATCTGGGCCTGCTGGTCCTCACCGACGTCCTCGGGGTCGCCCTCGGCTACTACGCCGACTCGCTCCCCTCCCTGATCGTGTGCGCCCTCGCGCTGGTGCTGCTGATCGTCGCCCGCCACGAGTTCTACGCCGCCTCCCGCCCCGGCGCCGTACGGCGGGCCGTCGGCGTCCTGCTGGCCGGTCTGGTCGTGGGCATCCTGCTCGGCCGGGGGCTGGTCGAGCTGTTCCCGGGCACGCTGCCGCGCGAGCAGCGGCTGGCGTGGGCCGCCGACCGGGTGTGCGGCGGGCTGATCCCCGGCGGCGCCTTCGACGGGCGGCCGCCGCACTTCCTGTTCCTCCTGCTCGGCCTGTTCGGCGCGCTCGCCCTGCTGAACGCCGCCGCGACCCTCTTCCGCTCGCAGCGCATGGAGGCCGCCCTGCACGACGACGAGGAGGCCCGCATCCGCGCCCTGCTGAAGGCGTACGGCGAGCAGGACTCGCTCGGCTACTTCGCCACCCGGCGCGACAAGGCCGTCGTCTTCTCACCCAGCGGCAAGGCAGCCGTCACCTACCGCGTCGAGGCCGGCGTCTGCCTCGCCGGCGGCGACCCGGTCGGCGACCGCGAGGCCTGGCCGCACGCCGTCGCCGCCTGGCTGGACCTCGCCCGCCGGCACGCCTGGGCGCCCGCCGTGATGGGCGCCTCCGAGGAGGGCGCCAAGGCCTTCGCCCGCGCCGGACTCGGCGCCCTCCAACTCGGCGACGAGGCGATCGTGCACGTTCCGGAGTTCGACCTCGACGGCCGCGACATGCGCGTCACCCGGCAGGCCGTCCACCGCGTCCGCCGTACCGGCGCCACCACCCGCATCCGCCGCCACGCCACCCTCACCGCCGAGGAGATGGAGGAGGTCGCGGGCAAGGCCGACGCCTGGCGCGACACCGAGACCGAACGCGGCTTCTCCATGGCCCTGGACCGGCTGGGCGACCCGGCCGACGGCGACTGCCTCCTCGTGGAGGCCCTCGGCGCGGACGGCCGCCTGCTCGCGCTGCTGTCGTTCGTGCCGTGGGGCAGGGACGGCGTCTCCCTGGACCTGATGCGCCGGGACCGGCAGACCGCGCCCAACGGCGTCATGGAGTTCATGGTCGCCGAACTGTGCGCCGCCGCCCCCAAGCTGGGCGTACGGCGGATCTCCCTCAACTTCGCCGTCTTCCGCTCCGTCTTCGAGGAGGGCGCCCGCATCGGCGCCGGGCCGGTGCTGCGGCTGTGGCGGCGCCTGCTGCTGTTCCTCTCCCGCTGGTGGCAACTGGAGGCGCTGTACCGCTCCAACGCCAAATACCACCCCGAGTGGTATCCGCGTTTCCTCTGTTACGGCGACGCCGCCGCCCTCGCCCGGATCGGCCTGGCCTCCGCCATCGCCGAGGGCTTCGTCTCCGTACCGTCGCTGCGCACACTCCGGAAGAAAGGGCACCCGAACGGCCGGCACCGGCCCGCGACCACGCAGGGCCTGCCGTCGCTGTCCGCGCTCGGCCTCGCCGGAGGGGACGAGGCCGGGCCCGCTGATCCGCTCGCCGCACTGCCGGAACAGGTCCGCGTCCGGCACCACAAGCTGGACCGGCTGCGCGCCGCCGGAACCGACCCGTACCCGGTGGGCGTCCCGCCGCCCACCCACACCCTCGCCGAGGTCCGCGAGGGCGAGCGGGTGACGGTCGCCGGGCGGATCACGCTGGTGCGCGACTTCGGAGGCATCGTCTTCGTGCTGCTGCGCGACTGGTCGGGCGACCGCCAACTCGCCCTCACCCGCGAGGACCTGGGATCCGACGCGCTGGACCGCTTCACGGCCGACACCGACATCGGCGACCACATCACCGCGAGCGGCCGCGCGGGCGTCAGCGACAAGGGCGAACCGACCGTCTTCGTCACCTCCTGGCAGCTCGTCGGCAAGTGCCTGCGCCCGCTGCCCGACAAACGCCGGGGCCTGGCCGACCCCGAGGCCCGGGTACGCCGCCGCTATCTCGACCTGGCCATCAGCCCCCGGGCCCGCGAGGTGATCCGGGCCCGCTCCACCGCCGTACAGGCGCTGCGGCAGGGCCTGATCGACCGTGGCTACCTGGAGGTCGAGACACCGATGCTCCAGCAGATCCACGGCGGCGCCAACGCCCGGCCCTTCACCACCCACATCAACGCCTACGACCTCGACCTCCATCTGCGCATCGCGCCCGAGCTGTATCTGAAACGGCTGTGCGTCGGCGGCATGGAGAAGGTCTTCGAGATGGGCCGCACCTTCCGCAACGAGGGCGTCTCCTACAAGCACAACCCCGAGTTCACGATGCTGGAGGCGTACCAGGCGTTCGCCGACTACGAGGTGATGCTCGACCTGACGCGGGAGCTGATCCAGGGCGCGGCGACCGCGGCCTTCGGCAGCCCGGTGGTGCGCAAGGACGGCCGGGAGTACGACATCTCCGGGCCCTGGCCGGTCAGGACCGTGTACGGGGCGATCTCCGAGGCGCTGGGGGAGGAGGTGACTCCGGACACGGACCTGCCCGCCCTGAAGCGGCTGTGCGACCGCGCGGGCGTCCCCCACACCGCCGACGACGGCTCCGGCGACGTCGTGCTGGAGATGTACGAACGCCTTGTCGAGGAGCGGACCCAGCTGCCGACGTTCTACAAGGACTTCCCGACCGACGTCTCCCCGCTGACCCGGCAGCACCGCACCGACCCGCGGCTCGCCGAACGCTGGGACCTCGTCGCCTTCGGCACCGAACTCGGCACGGCCTACTCCGAACTGACCGACCCGGTCGAACAACGCCGCCGCCTGACCGCCCAGTCCCTGCTCGCCGCGGGCGGCGACCCCGAGGCCATGGAACTGGACGAGGACTTCCTGGACGCCCTCGAATACGCCATGCCGCCCACGGGCGGCCTCGGCCTCGGCGTCGACCGCCTGATCATGTTCCTCACGGGCCTGACCATCCGGGAGACACTGCCGTTCCCGCTCGTGCGGCGCCGCTGAGGGGCCGGCCGCGGGATCCCCCCGGACATCGGCCGCCCGGGTGTTTTCCCACCGCCGCGCCGGTGTCGCTGTGGTGCGCCGGGGCCGGGTGGGGCGACTGATGAGTCATGAAGAAGGATCAGTTGCTCACGCGCCGCCGGGCGTTGTTCGCCGGTGTCGGTGCCCTGGGCGCGGCCGGTGCCGCCGGTCTGCTGACGCCGGGGACGGGGGGTGAGGCCGGCCCGTCCGCCGCCCCCGCCCCGGGGCCCCCGGCGCGCCGCCCGCTCAAGCCCTCCGCCTACCGCCTCCAGCCCCTGGCCGGATACGGCCCGCCGTCCGCCTCCGGCCGCACTCCGGTCCGCCGCGAACCCCTGCTGCGCATGTCCGGAATCGGCCGCAGCATGGTGCTGACCTTCGACGACGGCCCCGACCCGCGCTACACCCCGGACATCCTGCGCACCCTGCGCGAGTACGACGTACGCGCGATGTTCTTCGTGTGCGGCGAGATGGCCACCGAGCACCGGGACCTGCTCGCCGAGATGGCCGAGGACGGCCACGTCGTCGGCAACCACACCTGGTCCCACCCCCTGCTCACCCGGCTCACCCGCGCCCGCATCCGCGTCGAGATGGAACGCACCAGCGAGGTCATCGAGGAGGCGTACGGCGAACGCCCGCTGTGGTTCCGCGCCCCCTACGGCGCCTGGAACCGCGCCGCCTTCCAGCTCGGCGCCGAACTCGGCATGGAACCGCTCGCCTGGACCGTCGACACCCTCGACTGGACCGAGCCCGGCACCCGCACCATCGTCGACCGGGTGGAGGACGGCGCCGGTCCCGGCGTCGTGGTCCTCGCGCACGACGCCGGGGGCGACCGGTCGCAGAGCGTGTGGGCGCTGCGCGACTATCTGCCCCACCTGCTCGACGCCGGGTACCACATCACCGTGCCGCGCCGGTACCAGGTGTGACCGGCGGCCGTCCGCCGGGTCGGGGCACGCTCAGCGGACCTCGACCAGGCGGGCGAAGACGACGACGTTCCCGTCGTACCCGTTCTGCTTGGAGAAACCACCGCCGCAGGTGATGACCCGCAGTTCCGGGACGCCCTTGGAACCGTAGACACGGTCGCCTGGGAAGTCGTTCTTCGCGAAGACCTCGACGCCGTAGATCTCGAACACGGCCGTCTTTCCGTCCTGCCGCACCACCTCGACCCGATGTCCGCGCTTGAGCGCGCCGAGCCCGTAGAACACGGCGGGACCGACCTGGTTGTCGACATGGCCGACGACCACGGCGGTGCCCTTCTCGCCGGGGGACACGGCACCGGTGAACCAGCCCGCCAGATTGGGATCCTCGGCGGGCGGTGCGTCCACCCAGCCCTCCGTGTCCAGACCGACCGGTGTGATGGGCGCGTCGACCTGGATCGCGGGAATCCTGATCCAGTCGGGCAGGGAGTACGGCAGCGCCGGCGGCGTGTTCGCGAACGTGCCCGGGGTGGAGCGGCTGTCCGCGGCCGCCGCCGACGCGGGCTGCGGTGGACCCACGTCGAACTCTCCCGAGCCATTCCGAATGAGCGCGAGTCCGGTCAGCAGAACAAGCGCTATCACACCCCATGGGGCACGCTTCCTCCGCGGCTCCTCCTCTTCCTCCAGTTCGGAAAGGTACATGGTGTCATCCCCTCTCGACGCGGCCGTCGCCACGTCATTCAGCGCATGGGAGCACGCTAAGACCGTGGCGGGAAACCGGCGACGGGAGAGATACGAATGGGTGGTCCCGGCCAAGGGACGGTGAGCCATCCGAGTTGCCGCGCGCAGGATTTTTCTGACGGTCCGTGACCTGCGGCAATATCTGATTGTGTGGTGTACCTCCGGCGTGTTGCCTCACCAGGACGGACCAGCGCCGAAATGCGGGTTTTTGCGCGGCAACTGAGGGTTTTGCTGGGAGACGCTTTCTCGCCGACAGACCGGGGACGGGCCCCGGGGCGTCTTCCGCGGAGGATGACATGCGAAATTCTCGTGCCCTGGCGGTCTCCGCCGCGGTGGCCGCCGTAGTCGGGGTCGCGGCCCCGGCGGCCGTCGCGGGGAACACCCCGAGCAATATCGTCGCCCTGCCCAGCGTCATCGCCCGTGGGGGCCAGATGACGGTCACCGTCGACGGCTGTCCGAGGGGTGGCACCATGAACTCCGACGCCTTCCGCACGGCCACCCTGGTGCCGGTCAACGGTGCCAACCAGACCTCCAGGGGCTACGCGACGATCGACACCAACGCCCGCCCCGGCACCTACGACATCTTCGTCCACTGCTCGGGCCGGCGGCTGATCCGCCCGAACGCCTTCACCGTCATCGGCGGTGTCCGGGGCGGCCTCGGCGGCAGCACCTCCACCGGGGCGACACCGACCGACATGGCCATCGGCGGCGGACTGGTCGCGACTGCCGTCATCGGCGGCGGCGTGTTCTGGATGCGCCGCCGCTCCGAGAAGCGGCTCTGACGCGCCGCCCCGCGCCTGGAGACCTGATCGCACGTACGGGCGTTGGCCCCGGAGCCCAGGAGGTTCCGGGGCCGACGTCATGTGCAAGGTCTGGTGCGCGCATGTGGATCCTCCGGTCCCCGAGGAGCAGCTGCAGATCTTCATTCCGATCGCGCCGGAAATGCTCCTCGCTGACCGAAACGCTAGGAACGGGAGTGCCCGCGCGCGATCGCAGTCGTGCGAACGGGGCAACCCTGTGGGCCGACCGGGGTACGCCGTTGCTGTGGCCGGGGGACGGCGGCGGCGTGCCACACGCCCCCCGACGTCAGCGCCTGGCGTCCGGGAAGAGATCCAGGAACGGCTCGGACGAGGCCGCGACGCCCCGGCTGTAGGGCGAGTCGAAGTCCCAGATCAGGAAGAGCAGGAAGGCGATGAGCGCGGAGAACAGCACGGCGAGGACCAACTCGCGCGGGGTGCGCCGGATCTGCAGGGCGAGGATCATCCCGATGGTGACCACGGCCCCGCTGATGAGCCCGAACCACACCACGCCCGGCATGGTCGGCCCCGTCGAGTCCGCGCGCGCATGGCGTGCCCGGTCCGCCTCGGCCACCTGGTCGACGAGCGGCTGGTAGGCCTGGGCCTCGAAGTCGGTCCGCGGCTCGTAGTCCGTGACGGTCGCGCGCACCTGGTCCAGCAGCTCGGTGCCGCGCTCGGTGACCCTGCCCTCGTCGGTCATCGCCTTCCACTCGGTGGTGACGACGTGTCCGACATAGGTGTTGACATCCTCCCGAATGCGGTCACGTACCTCGGGCGGATAGACCCGGACCCGTTCCGTGATCTCGTGCAGCGCCTGGGCCTCCGCCCGCACGTGATCCTGCGCGACGCCGCGCGCCTCCCAGACACCGGCGATGGCCAGGCCGAGCACGATGGCGTACACCACGCCGATCCACATCGTCATGTACTCGATGACGTCCGGCGTCTCGGAGGGATCCTCGTCCTCGGACGCGGCCCGGTGCCGTAGCAGGGTGATGACGACCACCAGGGCGCAGGCGGCCAGCATCGCGAGGGTGAGAACAAGCCATTCCGGCAACGGATGCCTCCAGGGTCAGCGTGGACGCAGCGCGGCGACGGCGAGCAGCGCGGGCACGGTGATGAGCAGGACGTAGGTGACGGGCGACCGACCGCCCTGCGACGGCCGGTTGCGCGGCGGGGTGCGATAGCGCGGGTAGCTCACCGGGGCCACGGTCGGACGGGGGGTGGTCCTGACGTGCGGGGACGGCGACGGTGACGGCGTGGGGGTGGGTGTCGGAGTCGGCGCCGGAGGTGGGGGAGGCGTGGGAGCCGGGGCCGGGGGGAGCGCGGGAGCAGGTGGCGGCGGTGCGGGCCGGGGCGGTGGCTCGGGCCGCTGGGTGGGCGTCGGTTTCGGCGGTGGCGGTGGCGGTGGAGGCGGTGGTGGCGGTGGTGGTGGCGGTGTCGGGGTCGGCTTCGGGGTCGGGGTCGGGGTCGGCGTGGGGCTGGGCGTGGGGCTGGGGCACGTCGGGGGAGTGGGCCACGTCTGGCTCCCCGCGATCGCCACCGCCTCCGTGCCGCCCGGTCCGCTGGACGCGTACGCGCAGGAGTCGGCCACCGCCGCACCGGCCGGGGCGCCGACGAGCGCCGCGGTCAGCGCCACCAGGACCAACATCCGTACGCCGATGGACGATTGGGTCGGTTCGGAACCATGCACGTTTCGAGATCATGAGGCTTCTCGGGCCACCACAGGCCCGGGCGCCGGGGGATTGCCCCGAACGGGGGAAGCGGGCGCTGCGGGGTTTGAACGGCGGACGGAGCGCCCGGACGCGCAGACGCCCCCGATCACAGGTTCCGGAAAGAAATCTCCGATCCGGTTGAACACAACCGGCGTCCGCGTGCGTACCCATGGTCGTGCGGCGGCACAGCAGGGCGCTGCAATCCTTGTCATTATGGGGAGTTGACGATGAAGACCTCCTGGCGGAGCGCCTCGCTCGTGGCGAGCGCCGCGGCCGTACTGGCGCTGACGACGGCGTGCGGTCAGGAAAGCGGCACCCCGTCGGCCAGTCAGAACGTGGGCGCGACGGCCCCGGCCGGCGGATACGGAAGCGCGGGGCTCGGCACCAGCGCCGGTACGGGTACCGGCACCGGCGCCGACGCGGGTGCCGCGACGGACCAGCAGAACGCCGGGGCCCAGGCCGCCGCCGCGGGCAAGCTGTCGGTCTCGGCCAACGCCGAACTCGGGCAGGTGCTGACCGACAGCGCCGGCCGGACCCTCTACCGGTTCGACCAGGACACGGCCGAACCGCCCAAGACCAACTGCGAGGGCGACTGCGCGACCGCCTGGCCGCCCGTCCCCGCGGACGACGCCACCGCGGGCGAGGGCATTGACGAGTCGCTGCTCGGCGAGGTCACCCGCCCCGACGGCACCAAGCAGCTGACCGTCGGCGGCTGGCCGGCGTACCGCTACGCGAAGGACGTCAACCCTGGTGACACCAAGGGCCAGGGCGTGGGCGGCACCTGGTACGCGCTGGCCCCCGACGGCAAGAAGGCCTCGCTGGAGGACCTGCCCGGACTGTCCACCCGCAAGGACCCGGAACTCGGCGAGATCGTCGTCGACAAGAACGGCCACACGGTGTACCGCTTCATGAAGGACTCGCAGTGGCCGATGAAGACCGCGTGCACCGGCGAGTGCCTGGAGAAGTGGCCCGTCGTCGCGCCGGTCGACGCGAAGGACACCAAGGGCATCGACCTGCAGGGCTCCACCCCCAACCGGGGCTACGTCGTCTTCGACCGCCCCGACGGCATCAAGCAGCAGACCATCGACTGCGTACCGATCTACACCTTCGCCGGCGACAAGAAGCCCGGTGACACCAACGGTCAGGGCGTGGGCGGCACCTGGTTCGCCGTGGCCCCCGACGGCAAGCCGGTCGGCGCACCCGCGCAGTAGCAGAACAGACTTCCCGGTTCCGCACGACCCAGCGGTCCGCTTCCCCGCAACCACGCGGCAGGCGGACCGCTTTGCCGTGGTTCACGTAGGTCGATTCGGCACGTGCCACAGGCAGTGACCGGGAACGGATGGTCAATTTCCGTTTCCGCTCGCTCCATTGGCGGGCGATCAGTAGCCTCTGCTCGAACACCGGATCGCCTACGTCTTGGAGAGATAGATGGAGCGTCCCGCCTGGGCCCCACGGAGCATCGACATCTCGGTGCCCAGTGTCGCGCGGATCTACGACTACTACCTGGGCGGTTCGCACAACTTCGAGGTCGACCGGGAGGCGGCCCGCAGGGCCATGGAGTTCATGCCGGGACTGCCGAAGATCATGCAGGCGAACCGGGCGTTCATGCGCCGCGCGGTGCGCTACGCGGCCGGTGAGGGCATCACGCAGTTCCTGGACATCGGCTCGGGCATCCCGACGTACGGCAACGTCCACGAGGTGGCCCAGACGGCCAGCCCCGGCGCGCGGGTGGTCTACGTCGACCACGACCCGGTCGCCGTCGCGCACAGCCAGGCCGTTCTCGAAGGCAACGAGAACGCGGGCGTGGTCGCGGCCGATCTGCGCAAGCCCGAGGACATCCTGTCGAGCCCGCAGGTGGAGCAACTGCTCGACCTGAAGCGGCCGGTGGCGCTGCTGCTCGTTGCCATACTGCACTTCGTGGAGGACGCGGACGACCCGTACGGGGCGGTGGCTCACCTGAGCGACGCACTGGCGCCCGGCAGCATGCTGGTTCTCACACATGCCTCGTACGAGGGAATCCCGCTGCCACCCGAGCGGGCGGGTGGCGCGGTCGACGTATACAAGGACCTCCGCAACCCGCTGATCATGCGCTCGCGCGAGGAGATCGCGCGGTTCTTCGAGGGGTACGACATGGTGGAACCGGGACTGGTGCCGATGCCCGTCTGGCGACCGGACACCGCGCCGGAGGACGAGGATCCCTATGCCTTCTCCGGTTTCGCGGGCGTGGGGCGTACGGCGTGATCGCGGAGCCGGACGGGCCGGAGGACAGACTGCGGCGGTTCGCGACGATCTGGAGCCGGGCGGTCTACCCGGCCACCTCGACGTCGCTGACCAGACCGGAGTTCGAGGAGCTGCTGCTGCCGCTGGCCCGGAGGCTGAGCGCGGCGCTGCGCGCCCGGACCTTCGACGCGGCCGAGGGCCGCGCGGTCGGCGCCGCCCTGGTCGACGCGCACTGCACCGACCCGGAGGCGCTCAGCCGGGCCCTGGACTGCGTCGACGCCTACCTGGTGCTCTACTGCGGCGACGACGGCCCCCAGGAGGACCTGCGGGCCCGGTCGGCCCGGCTGCAGCACGCCATGGCCGCCGGGTTCGCCCAGGCGCTGCGCGTACGCACCCTGGCCGAGCAGGAGTCCATCGCGCAGGCCGCGCTGCGCGCCCAGGGCGTGGTGGCGCAGGCGCTGCACGCCAGCGAGGCCCGTTTCCGCGCGGTGTTCGAGGGCGCGGCCATAGGCATCGGCATCGCCGACCTCGACGGCAACGTCCTGGAGGTCAACGGCGCGCTGACACGCATGTTCGGCGGCTCCGAGCAGAACGTGCGCGGCCGCAACGTCCGGGAGTGGACCCACGCCGACGACGCCCCCCAGGTCTGGCGGCTCTACGAGGAGCTGGTGCGCGGCGAACGCGAGCACTACCACGTGGAGAAGGCCTTCTACCGGCCCGACGGAACGGTCCTGTGGACCAACCTCACCGTCTCCCTGCTGCGCGACCCCGACGGCAACCCGCAGTACCAGCTCGCGCTGATGGAGGACACCACCGAACGGCGGCTGCTCAACCTCCGGCTGCGCTACGAGGCCACCCACGACGCCCTCACCGGACTGCCCAACCGCACCCTGTTCTTCGAACGCCTGGAGAAGGTGCTGAACGCGGGCGAGGGGCAGCGCTTCGGGCTGTGCTATCTCGACCTCGACGGCTTCAAGACCATCAACGACAGCCTCGGCCACGCGGCCGGCGACCGGCTGCTCGTCGAGGTCGCCGACCGGCTTCAGGCCTGCGCCACCGCGCCCGGCGAGATGGTCGCCCGCCTCGGCGGCGACGAGTTCGTGGCCCTCACCACCGGCCCCGACACCCAGCGCGAGGTCGACGAGCTCGCCGCCCGGATCATGAACGCGCTGGTCGCCCCGATCAGCGTGGACGGCCGGGAGCTGACCGTGCGCGGCAGCATCGGCGTCGTCGAGGGCGCGGCGGGGGAGCGCAGCGCGGCCGAGGTGCTGCGCAGCGCCGACATCACCATGTACCGGGCCAAGTCGGCCGGCGGCAACCGCTTCGAGGTGGCCGACGCCGAGGCCGACGCCCGCGCCATCACCCGGCACGGGCTCACCACGGCGCTGCCGACCGCGCTGGAGCGGGGCGAGTTCTTCATCGAGTACCAGCCCCTGGTCCACCTCGGGGACGGCAGTGTGCGCGGCGCCGAGGCCCTGGTCCGCTGGCTCCACCCGCAGCACGGCGTCCTCGGCCCCGACCGGTTCATCCCGCTCGCCGAACACACCGGGCTGATCGTTCCGCTGGGCCGCTGGGTCCTGGAGCAGTCGGTCCGCCAGGCCCGTGACTGGCGGGAGCGCTACGCCGGGACGCCCTCCGCGCCGCTGCGCATCAACGTCAACCTCTCCCCGTGCCAGCTCACCCACCCCGGGCTGGTCCAGGACACGGTCGAGATCCTTCAGGCCGCGGGCGTCGCGCCCGACGCCCTGTGCCTGGAGGTCACCGAATCCGCCCTGATCGGCGCCGACGACGACCTGCTCAAGCCGCTGCGCCGACTGGCCGAGATGGGCGTCGACATCGCCCTGGACGACTTCGGCACCGGCTACTCCAACCTGGCCAACCTCCGCCGCCTCCCGGTGAGCGTCCTCAAGCTGGACCGCTCCTTCACCCAGAGCATGCAGCAGTTCCCGGCCGACCCCGTCGACCTCAAGATCGTCGAAGGCATCGTCTCCCTGGCCCACAGCCTCGACCTCGCGGTCACGGTCGAGGGCGTGGAAACCGGCGCCCAGGCCGAACAGCTCCGCATACTCGGCTGCGACACGGCCCAGGGCTGGTACTACGCCCGCCCGGGCCCACCGGAACGGTTGCACGAACTGGCGCTGGCAGACGCAACGCCCTGAGCTGCAGCGCCCTCAGGGGCGCGGGGAACTGCGGGACCAGCCACATCGAACCCGCACTCCCGAACGGCGCTGCAGCAGAACGGCGCCACCGGCGACAGGGCACCCTCACCGCTCCAGCAACATCCGCTGCAACTCCCGAGCGGCCCGAGGCGGAGCCACATCACTCCGGTGCGCCAGCGCAATGGTGCGATGCAGTCCGGGCAGGGCCAACGGAGTGACCCGCAGCCCGTGCCCGGACCGCGCGGCAACCATCCGAGGCACCACAGCCACGCCCAACCCCGCCCGCACAAACCCCAGCACCGCGTCCATCTCCCCACCCTCCACCGCGAAGTCCGGCTCGAACCCAGCGGAGCGACACGCCGCGACGGTCAGCTCCCGCAGGTCGTACCCGTGCCGGAACATCACCAGCCGCTCCCCCTCCAGATCCGCGATCCGCACGGTCCGCCGCCCCCCACCCGGCCGCGGCGCCTCCGGCGACGACACCACCACCAGGTCCTCCCGCAGCAGCTCCACCGTCGTCAGCGCCGGCGACGGCGTCGGCAGCGGAAGGACGACCAGCGCCAGGTCGAGCGCGCCGCGCGCAAGGTGCCGTACGAGATCGTGCGAGCCGCCCTCCTCGATCAGCAGCCGGATCCCCGGATAGCGGTCGTGGAAGGCGCGCAGCACATCCGGCAGCAGGCCGGTGCACAGACTCGGCGTGGCGCCCAGCCGCACCCGCCCCCGCCGCAGTTGCGCCAGCTCCTGCACCTCGTGCCGCGCGGTGTCCGCGTCGGCCAGGATGCGCCGGGCCAGCGGCAGCAGCGCCTCGCCCGCGTCGGTCAGCGTGATGTTGCCGCGGGCCCGCAGGAACAGATCCGCGCCGAGCTCCCGCTCCAGCGCCTTGATCTGCTGGGACAGCGACGGCTGGGCGACATGGACGAGATCGGCGGCCCGGGTGAAGTGCCGGGTCTCGGCCACCGCCACGAAGTACTGGAGCTGCTGGAACTGCACCCATCCAGCATAGGCCGGAGCTATTGAATCAAGCCGGACCATGTCTTGGACCGATGAGGTGGCGCACGCATAGCGTGCCTTCCATGGCTCTGGCAACGCGGACGGACCGACGGCCGTCCATGGCGCGCACGATGTGGGACAGCTCCGTCGGCAAGAAGACAGTGATGGCGGTCAGCGGCCTGATCATGCTGCTGTACCTGGTCGTCCACATGATCGGCAACCTGAAGATCTTCTTCGGCGCCGGCGAGTTCAACCACTACGCCCACTGGCTGCGCACGCTCGGCGAGCCCTTCATGCACTACGAGTGGACGCTGTGGCTGGTCCGCGTCGTCCCCGTCGTCGCGGTCGTCGCCCACGCCGTCTCCGCGTACCAGCTGAGCCGCCGCGACATCAAGGCACGCCCCAGCAAGTACGTCCACAAGAAGCCGCGGGCCTCCTACGCGACGCGCACCATGCGCTGGGGCGGGATCATCCTCGGCCTGTTCATCGTCTGGCACATCCTGGACCTGACGACCGGGACCGTGCACCCCGGCTTCCAGCCCGGCCACCCGTACCAGAACGTCGTCGACACCTTCTCCACCTGGTACGGCAACGTCATCTACATCGTCGCGATGCTCGCCCTCGGCCTGCACGTCCGGCACGGCTTCTGGAGCGCCGCCCAGAGCCTCGGCGTCGGCAGCCGCACCCGCGACCGCGCCCTGAAGACCGTCGCCAACGTCCTCGCGCTGCTGCTCACGGTCGGCTTCATCGCCGTGCCGGTGGGTGTCATGACTGGAGTCGTGAGCTGAGATGACCTACACCGACTACGAGACCGGCGTACCGGTCGTCGACACCAAGGCCCCCACCGGGCCGATCAACGAGCGCTGGGACAAGCGCCGCTTCGAGGCCAAGCTGGTCAACCCCGCCAACCGGCGCAAGCACACCGTCATCGTCGTCGGCACCGGCCTCGCGGGCGGCTCCGCCGGGGCCACGCTCGCCGAACAGGGCTACCACGTCGTCCAGTTCTGTTACCAGGACTCCCCGCGCCGCGCCCACTCCATCGCCGCGCAGGGCGGCATCAACGCGGCGAAGAACTACCGCAACGACGGCGACTCCATCCACCGGCTGTTCTACGACACCGTCAAGGGCGGCGACTTCCGGGCGCGCGAGTCCAACGTGCACCGGCTCGCGCAGATCTCCGTCGAGATCATCGACCAGTGCGTGGCGCAGGGCGTGCCGTTCGCGCGCGAGTACGGCGGTCTGCTCGACACCCGCTCCTTCGGCGGCGTCCAGGTGTCGCGGACGTTCTACGCCCGTGGCCAGACGGGACAGCAGCTCCTCCTCGGCGCCTACCAGGCGCTCAGCAGGCAGATCGCCGCCGGGAACGTCGAGATGCACCCCCGTACCGAGATGCTCGACCTGATCGTCGTCGACGGGCGGGCGCGCGGCATCGTGGCCCGGGACCTGGTCACCGGGAAGATCGACACGTACTTCGCGGACGCGGTCGTCCTCGCCAGCGGCGGTTACGGAAACGTCTTCTACCTGTCGACCAACGCGATGAACTCCAACGCCACCGCCATCTGGCGGGCACACCGGCGGGGCGCGTACTTCGCCAACCCCTGTTTCACCCAGATCCACCCCACCTGCATCCCTCGCACCGGCGACCACCAGTCGAAGCTCACCCTCATGAGTGAGTCGCTGCGCAACGACGGCCGTATCTGGGTGCCGAAGGCCAAGGGAGACCAGCGGCCCGCGCACCAGATCCCCGAGGGCGAGCGCGACTACTACCTGGAGCGGATCTACCCGTCCTTCGGCAACCTCGTCCCCCGCGACATCGCCTCCCGCGCCGCGAAGAACGTCTGCGACGAGGGCAGGGGAGTGGGGCCCGGCGGGCAGGGCGTCTACCTCGACTTCGCGGACGCCATCAAGCGGATGGGCCGGGGGGCCGTCGAGGCCAAGTACGGCAACCTGTTCGACATGTACCAGCGGATCACCGACGAGGATCCGTACGAGGTGCCGATGCGGATCTACCCCGCCGTGCACTACACGATGGGCGGCCTGTGGGTCGACTACGACCTGCAGACGACCATCCCGGGCCTGTTCGCGATCGGCGAGGCCAACTTCTCCGACCACGGCGCGAACCGCCTCGGCGCCTCCGCGCTGATGCAGGGCCTCGCCGACGGCTACTTCGTGCTCCCGGCGACCATCAACGACTACCTCGCCCGCCACCCGCACCACGACCCGGTCACCGACGAACACCCGGTGGTCCAGGAGGTGCTGGCCGAGACCCAGGACCGGATCAGCCTGCTCCTCGCCGTCGACGGGGACCGCACGCCCGACTCCTTCCACCGCGAGGTCGGCGAGCTGATGTGGGAGTTCTGCGGCATGGCCCGCACCGACTCCGGGCTGCGCAAGGCCCTGGAGCGGATCCCGCAGATCCGTGAGGAGTTCTGGCGGCGGATCAAGGTGCCGGGCACCGGCGAGGAGTTCAACCAGTCGCTGGAGAAGGCCAACCGCATCGTCGACTACCTGGAACTCGCCGAGCTGATGTGCCTCGACGCGCTGCACCGCACCGAGTCCTGCGGCGGCCACTTCCGCGAGGAGTCGCAGACCCCGGACGGCGAGGCGGCCCGCAAGGACGACGAGTTCTCCTACGCGGCCGCCTGGGAGTTCACCGGCACCGGCGAGGCGCCCGTCCTGCACAAGGAAGACCTGGTCTTCGAGTACGTCCACCCCACCCAGCGGAGCTACGCATGAAGCTCACCCTGCGCGTCTGGCGGCAGCGCAACGCCGACGCCGACGGCGCCATGTCCACGTACGAGGTGGACGGCATCTCGCCCGACATGTCCTTCCTGGAGATGCTCGACACGCTCAACGAGGAGCTCATCCTCAAGGGCGAGGACCCCGTCGCCTTCGACCACGACTGCCGCGAGGGCATCTGCGGCGCCTGCTCCCTCGTCATCAACGGCGACGCGCACGGCCCCGAGCGCACCACCACCTGCCAGCTGCACATGCGGTCCTTCCAGGACGGCGACACGATCGACATCGAGCCGTGGCGGGCCGCCGCCTTCCCGGTGATCAAGGACCTGGTCGTCGACCGGTCCGCGTTCGACCGGATCATCCAGGCCGGCGGCTACATCACCGCGCCGACCGGCTCCGCGCCCGAGGCGCACGCCACGCCGGTGCCCAAGCCGGACGCCGACTTCGCCTTCGAACACGCCGAGTGCATCGGCTGCGGCGCCTGCGTGGCCGCCTGCCCGAACGGCGCGGCGATGCTGTTCACCTCCGCCAAGGTCAACCACCTCAACGTGCTGCCGCAGGGCGCGCCGGAGCGCGAGACCCGCGTGCTGAACATGGTGGCGCAGATGGACGAGGAGGGCTTCGGCGGCTGCACCCTCACCGGGGAGTGCGCCACCGCCTGCCCGAAGGGAATCCCGCTGATGTCCATCACCGGCATGAACAAGGAGTGGCTGCGCGCCACCCGCAAGGCGGCCAAGAGGTGAGGCCGCCCAGGTGGAAGAGACGTTCGCCGTAAAGGTGCGGACGGGCGGGACCGGGAGTGGTGCTCATCCCCGGTCCCGTCTCGCTTCCCGGCCACCCCGGGCATTCAACATCCGCACATCCCCGCTCCGGCCACAGGTCACGCGCACGCCAACCGGCGTAGGAAGAACTGTGGCGGCAGGCCGAACGACCCGGCCCGCCCGCTGCCGTCGTCGAACCGGCCCGTGACCAGGAGTGTGCCATGACCGGCGTTTCCACCCTCGACCGTCCCCCGCAGCCAGCGGCACCCACCCGCTACACCGTCACCCTCGCCCGCGACGAGGACGACGTGCGAGCGGCGCAGAAGCTGCGGCACGACGTCTTCGCCGGTGAGATGGGCGCGATGCTGTCCACCCCGCAGCCGGGGCTCGACATCGACTCCTTCGACGCGTACTGCGACCATCTGCTGGTCCGTGACACGCTCACCGGCGAGGTCGTCGGCACCTACCGCCTGCTGCCGCCCGAGCGTGCCGCCGTGGCCGGCCGGCTCTACTCCGAGGGCGAGTTCGACCTGACCCGCCTCGACGCGATCCGCCCCGGCCTCGTCGAGGTGGGCCGGTCCTGCGTGCACCCGGACCACCGCGACGGCACCGTCATCGGCCTGATCTGGGCGGGGATAGCGCGCTACATGGTCGACCGCGGCCACGAGTGGCTGGCCGGCTGCTGCTCCATCCCGCTGGCCGACGGCGGCGCCCTCGCCGCCGCCACCTGGGACCGGGTCCAGGCCAAGAACCTCGCCCCCGAGGAGTACCGGGTACGGCCGCTGCTGGCGTGGTCCGCGGACGGCGTCGCCCGCCCCGCCGGGCGCACCGAACTCCCGCCGCTGCTGCGCGGTTACGTCCGCCTCGGCGCCTGGGTGTGCGGCGAGCCCGCCCACGACGCCGACTTCGGCGTGGCCGACCTGTACGTGCTGCTGCCGATGCGCCGGGTCAACCCGCGCTATCTGAAGCACTTCCTCTCCCTCGTCCCGGCCTGATGAGCGTCTGGCTGCCCAGCGCGCCCTGCACCCCCAGGGCGTGCGTGGAGCCCGCGGGGCGGGGCGCGGCCGCGCTGTGGGCCGTGCTGCGGCTCACCGCGGTGCTGGTGCTGCTGCTCGGCGGGATCACGCTGCTGCCGCTCGGCCGGCGCGTCCCCGCCCGCTGGGTACGCCGGTGGGCCCGGACGATCGCGTGGGCCGCGGGGGTCCGGGTCCGCATCACCGGCTCCGCCGCCCCCACCGGTGGCCTGCTGCTGGTCGCCAACCACATCTCCTGGCTGGACATCCCGCTGCTCGCGTCGGTCCGCCCGGCCCGGATGATCGCCAAGACGGAGATACGGAAGTGGCCGGTCGCCGGTCCGCTGGCCGCGAGCGCCGGGGTCGTGTTCATCGAACGCGACCGTCTGCGTGCCCTTCCGGACACGGTCGCGCACATCGCCGAACTGCTGCGGTCCGGGGCCGCGGTCGGCGTCTTCCCCGAGGGCAGCACCTGGTGCGGCCGCGCCCAGGGCACCTTCCGCCGGGCCGTCTTCCAGGCCGCGCTGGACGCCGAGGTCCCCGTCCAGCCGGTCCGCATCCACTACCGCCTCGCCGACGGCCTCGCCAGCACGGCCCCGGCCTTCGTCGGCGAGGACTCCCTGCTCGCCTCCCTGTGGCGGGTGACGACGGCTCGCGGCCTGGTCGCCGAGGTGGACGTCCGGGACCCGATCCCGCCGGGCACCTTCGCCGACCGCCGGTCCCTGGCCCGCGCCGCCCAGCCCTCCGCGACACCGGAGCCGGGATGGACCCACGCAGTGCTGGCGTCCTAGCCGCTCGTACCTGGCCTTTCCGGCCGCCGGACGCCCACCGGCGGCCGGAGGCCTTCTTCCGGACGGCCGACGGACGCTTCAGGTACGGGCGCAGCAGCAGCCGAGCTATGAGCGGACGATCCCGGCCAGCCGCCGGTACGAGTCCAGCAGCGCCTCGCGGTCGTACGTGCTGGTCGTGACGAGCACCTCGTCGGCGCCCGTCTCCTTCAGCACCGTCTCCAGCTCGTGGGCGACCTGCTCCTCGGTGCCTGCGATGTGGCCGGTCAGGCCGGACTCGTAGAAGCCGCGCTCCTTGTCCGTCATCCGCAGCTCATCGACGCGCTCGGCGGGCGGCAGCGGCGGGAAGGTGCCGTGCGTGCGCGAGTACGCCATCGACCAGGCCTCGGGCATCAGCAGCCGCCGCGCCTCCTCGGGGGTCGCGGCCACGGCGATGGTGCCGGAGATGACGACGTACGGCTCCCGCGCCCACGGAGACGGGCGGAAGTGCGTGCGGTAGTGGTCGATGCCGCGCTGCGTCTTCTCCCGGTTGCGGAGGTCGCCGATCACCATCGGCAGGCCCGCGCGGGCCGCGATCGCGGCGCCCTCGCCCATCGCGAGCACGAAGGGCGGCACGGTCAGGCCCTCCGCCGGACGGGCGTGGACCCGCGTCGGGGAGGTGCCGCGGAACCAGCCCAGCAGTTCCTGGAGCTGGGCGGCGAAGTCCTCGGCATCGTCCTTGCCCCGGCCCAGCGCCCTGCGCACGCCGTCGGTGAAGCCCACCGAGCGGCCGAGCCCCATGTCGATCCGGCCCGGGAAGAGGGACTCCAGCACGCCGAACTGCTCGGCGACGACCAGAGGTTGGTGGTTGGGCAGCATCACCCCGCCGGTGCCCACCCGGATCGTCCGGGTCGCCCCGGCCACGGCGGCGGCCAGCACGGTCGGCGCGGAACCGGCGACGCCGGGCACGCCGTGGTGCTCCGACACCCACAAGCGGTGGTAGCCGAGCTCCTCCAGCTCCCGCGCCAGCCGCACGGTGTCACGCAACGCCTCCGGTGCCGGATGCCCCTCGCGGGTGCGGGAGCGGTCGAGCACGGAGAACGGGGTCGAGGCGATCACGGAGGTCACATCAGGGTTCAACGCCTGGCGGGGCTCGGCATTCCCACCGTGTCCGGTCCGCGCGGATGCCGGGCGCGGCACGCCGGAGCTACGACGTCAGTAGTCGATGCGGTCGGGGTGCAGCTTGGGCAGCGTGTCGTCGTGCGCGGCCCGCTCCGGATCGGTGATCGGCTCCAGCACCTCGTAGTCGACCACGGTCTTCGCCGGCGCACGCCGGGCCGTACACGTACCTTGAGCGTTCCGTCCGGCCGCGGTGGGCTGTCGCCGATGCCGCCGGAGATCGCCTCCTTGAGGTCCTGCGGGCCCACGCCACAGGAACGCGTCTTAGGGTGGGCCTGTGACAGCTCGTGACGAACGCCCGGTCGCCGTGTTCGACCTCGACAACACCCTCGCCGACACGGCCCACCGGCAGCGCTTCCTGGAACGCAGGCCGCGTGACTGGGACGGCTTCTTCGCCGCCGCCCCCGCGGATCCGCCGCTGGCCGAGGGCATCGCGATGGCGCGGGCGAGCGCCGAGGAGTGCGAGGTCGTGTACCTCACCGGGCGGCCCGAGCGGTGCCGGCGGGACACGCTCGACTGGCTCACCGCCCACGGGCTGCCCGAAGGGCGGGTCTACATGCGGCGGGACGCCGACCGCAGGCCCGCCCGGCACACCAAGCTGGAGATCCTGCGCCGGCTCGCCCGGACCCGGGAGATCCGGGTGCTCGTGGACGACGATGAACTGGTGTGCGAGGACGCGGAGCGGGCCGGGTTCGCCGTCGTGCGGGCGCGCTGGGCGACCCCCTCCGCCGAGCTCAAGGTCGCGCAGGAGCGCGAGGGGCGGACCTGACGGGGCAGGTCCTCATTCCGCGTCCTCCAGGCGGAAGCCGACCTTCATGCTCACCTGCCAGTGCGCGATCTGCCCGTTGTCGAGCTGGCCCCGCACTTCCGTCACCTCGAACCAGTCGAGGTTGCGCAATGTCTGCGAGGCGCGGTTGATGCCGTTGCGGATGGCCTGGTCCACGCCCTCGGGCGAGGTGCCGACGATGTCCGTGACCCGGTAGGTGTGGTTCGTCATGCGGGTGCTCCTCTCCGCGCGGTGACGACGGCGTCCTGTGTGTCCCGCGTCACTCCACCGTGCCCCAAGCGGCAGCGGAGCGCGAGGCGTCGCCCGCCTTCCCCGGAATCCCTTGACCTCCCGTATTGGTCCATACCAAAATCCAGCACACCCGTACGAGCCCACGGCTCGTTCCCCCCACGTCGGGCCCTTTCCCCCTGTCCGCCAGACAGAACAGGACCGCCGTGAAGCTTCGCCTCCTCGCCCTCGCCTGCGTGTCCGCCTCCCTCCTCGGCGGGTGCGCGCTCGTCCCGTCGAGCGGGACCGAACGGCGCACGGTCACCGTGTGGCTGATGAAGGACAGCGCCTCCTCGGAGTTCCTGGAGCGGTTCACCGAGGAGTTCGAGCGCACGCACGGCGCCCTCGACCTCGACATCCGCATCCAGGAGTGGACCGGCATCGGCGAGAAGGTGCAGGCCGTGCTGGAGGCCGACACCCCTGACGGGCCCGATGTGATCGAGGTCGGCAACACCCAGGTCCCGCAGTACGTCGACGGCGGCGGCCTGCTCGACCTGACGCTGGAGTCGCTGCGGGACTGGGGCATGCGCGACTGGCTGCCCGGCCTCGCCGAACCGGGCCGCCAGCGGTCGACGCAGTACGGCATCCCCTGGTACGCGGCGAACCGCGTCGTCATCTACCGCAAGGACCTCTTCGAGCAGGCCGGGATCGCCGACCCGCCGAAGACCCGCGAGGAGTGGCTCGCCGCCACCGAGAAGCTCAACTCCGGCGGCACCCAGGGGATCTACCTGGCCGGACAGGACTGGTACACGCTCTCCGGCTTCATCTGGGACGAGGGCGGCGACCTCGCGCAGGAGAGCGGCGGCGTCTGGACCGGCACCCTGGACACCCCGGCCGCCCTGCGCGGCATGGACTTCTACCGCCGGCTCCAGGCGCTCGGCGAGGGCCCGGTCGACGCCGACGAGGAACACCCGCCGCAGGCCGGGGTGTTCGCCGAAGGGAAGGTCGCCCAGATCGTGGCCGTACCGGGCCAGGCCCGGGCGATCGTCCAGCAGAACCCCGAACTCGACGGCAAGCTGGGCTTCTTCCCCGTCCCGGGCAAGTCCGCCGACAAGCCCGGCGCGGTCTTCACCGGCGGCTCCGACCTCGTCGTACCGAAGAACACCGACCAGCGCGACGGCGCCATCGCGGTCGTCGAGGAACTCACCGGCGCCAAGTGGAACACCGAACTGGCCCGGACCATGAACTACGTCCCCAACAAGACGACCCTCGCCGGGGCCGTCGCGGGCGAGGAGGGGGTCGCCGCCATGGCGGCCGGTGCCGCGCAGGGGCGGGCGACCCCCAGCACGCCCGAGTGGGCGGCCGTCGAGGCGGACAACCCGATCAAGGAGTACATGACCCGGGTGCTCACCGGCGCCGACCCGCAGGCGGAGGCCCGCCGCGCCTCCCGCCGGATCACGGAGGCGCTGGCGGTCCCCCTCGGCTGATCAGCCGACGGTGCTCAGCGAGAGCGCGAAACGGCCCTCGCCGTCCGTCCACCAGTGGGACAACTCCAGCCCTGCAGAGGCCAGTTCGGCGCGCACCCCCTCCTTCCGGAACTTCGCCGACACCTCGGTGCGCAGCTCCTCGCCCGCCGCGAAGTCGACGGCGAGATCGAGCGAGGGAATCTTCACGGTCTGCGCGGTACGGGAGCGCAGCCGCATCTCGATCCACTCGTTCCCGGCGTCCCACAGGGCCACATGGTCGAAGGCGCCGGGATCGAAGTCGGCGCCCAGCTCACGGTTGACGACCGCCAGGACGTTCTTGTTGAACGCCGCCGTCACCCCGGCCGCGTCGTCGTACGCCCGGACCAGCACCTGCTCGTCCTTGACCAGGTCGGTGCCGAGCAGCAGCGCGTCGCCGGGGGAGAGCAGGGCGCGGACCGCTGCCAGGAACACTGCGCGCTCGTCGGGGAGCAGATTGCCGATCGTGCCGCCGAGGAACGCCACCAGCCGGGGGCCCGGCGTGTCGGGCAGTTCGAGCGCCACGGTGAAGTCGGCGATCAGCGCGTGCACGTTCAGGCCGGGCCGCTCCGCGATGAGCGCGTGCCCGGCCTGGGTGAGGGCGCTGTCGCTGACGTCGACCGGGACGTACGTGTGCAGCCCGGTCAGCGCGTCGAGCAGGTACCGCGTCTTCTCCGAGGAGCCGGAGCCCAGCTCGACGAGGGTGCGGGCGCCGGTCGCCACGGCGATCTCGGCGGCACGGGCGACGAGGATCTCCCGTTCGGCGCGCGTCGGGTAGTACTCGGGCAGTTCGGTGATCTGTTCGAACAGATCGCTGCCGTGGGCGTCGTAGAACCACTTCGGCGGCAGCGTCTTGGGCGAGTTCGTCAGGCCCTGCTGGACGTCGGCGCGCAGCGCGGCCTCCGTGGCGTCCTCGGGCAGGGTGCGGGTGAGCAGGAACGGACTCACGTGTGGGGCTCCTTCAACGGTGCGGCCGCCGAGGTGTCGCTCGGCTCCTTCAGCGGGGTGAGCTGCACGTCGGTGCCGCTCGCCGCCAGCAGGGTGCGGTCGGGCACCTCGTGCCAGCGCGGATCGTCGTCGTACGGTTCCGAGGCCACGACCGTTCCGCCGCCCGGCCGGGGGAGATACCACAGGGTGTCGCCCCAGGCCGTCGCGGCGATGGACTCGCCGTCGGTCAGCAGCAGGTTGAGCCGGGAGTCCGGGGCCGCCGCGGCGATCTCCGGGACCGTGTCGGCCAGCGCCCGGCCCAGGTCGTCGCCCGCGCGCAGCCGGGCGAGGACGAGCGCCCACACGAGCGCGGAGTCGTTGCGGGCCTCCAGGGACAGCAGGTCCACCGGGGGCAGACCGTGGGCGAGCCCGGCGAGTGAGTGCGGCCAGCCCGTCACGGCGCCGTTGTGGCTGAACAGCCAGGATCCCGCGGCGAACGGCGCCGCCGCGGCCTCCGCGTCGGCGCCCGCCAGCGTCGCGTCCCGCACCGCGGCGAGCAGCGTCCGGGTGCGCACGACCCGGGCCAGATCGGCGAAGGACAGGTCCGCCCAGATGGGCCCGGCCCGCCGGTAGCGCGCCGGCAGCGGATCGCCCTGCGCGTACCAGCCGACCCCGAAGCCGTCGGCGTTGACGGTGCCGTACCGCTGGCGGCGTGGCGCCCACGACTGCCGGTACAGGCCGAACGGGGGCTCCACCAGCAGCCTGCCGAGGGTTTCCTCGGGCCCGGTGTACGCCAGGTGACGGCACATCAGACGTCCCCCGAGCGGGCGGTGCGGAAGCCGGAGAAGATCTGCCGCCGGATCGGATAGTCCCAGTTGCGGAAGGTGCCCCGGCAGGCCACCGCGTCCACGGCGAACGAACCGCCGCGCAGCACCTTGTACTCGGGCCCGAAGAACACCTCGGAGTACTCCTTGTACGGGAACGCCTGAAAACCGGGGTACGGCAGGAAGTCGCTGGCCGTCCACTCCCACACGTCGCCGATCAACTGCCGTACGCCCAGTGGCGACTCACCGGCCGGATAGCTGCCCGCCGGTGCCGGGCGCAGATGCCGCTGGCCCAGGTTGGCGTGCTCGGGCGCCGGGTCGGCGTCGCCCCACGGGTAGCGCGTCGAACCGCCGGTCGCCGGGTCGAAGCGGGCCGCCTTCTCCCACTCCGCCTCGGTGGGCAGCCGCCGCCCGGCCCAGCGGGCGTAGGCGTCGGCCTCGTACCAGCACACATGCAGTACCGGCTCGTCGGGCGGCACGGCCTCGGTGACACCGAAACGCCGCCTGAGCCACTGGCCGCCGTCGCGCCGCCAGAACAGCGGGGCGTGGATGTTGGTGCGGCGGATGTGCGCCCAGCCGTCCGCCGTCCACCAGCGCGGGTCGTCGTAGCCGCCGTCCTCGATGAACGCGAGATACGCACCGTTCGTGACCGGTGTGGTGTCGATGTAGAACGAGGCCACCTCCCGCCGGTGCGCGGGCCGTTCGTTGTCCAGCGCCCACGGCTCGGTGGAGGTGCCCATGGTGAACGGGCCGCCGGGCACCAGGACTTCGGCCGGACCGGTGAACAGCGGCACGGGCTCCGGGTCGGGGGCGTGCAGGGCCTGCGGACCCTTGCGGAGCTGATGGGTGATCAGCATGGTCTCATCGTGCTGCTGTTCGTGCTGTGCGATCATCCCGAAGGCGAAACCCGCCTCCGTCAGCCGCGTTCCGTGAAAGGCGGTGTCCGCCAGTACGTCCAGGGCCCGGCCGCGCACCTCGGCCGCGTACCGGCGGGCCTCGGCGGGCGGCAGCAGCGGCAGCGACGGGCGCTCCGCGCGCGGGTGCTCGAAGGCGTCGTACAGGCTGTCGATCTCGGGCCGTATCGCCTCCTGGCCGGCGACCGCGCGCAGCAGCCAGAGCTCCTCCTGGTTGCCGATGTGCGCGAGGTCCCACACCAGCGGGGACATCAGCGGCGAGTGCTGGGCGGTCAGGTCGGGTTCCTCCACGCAGCTGGTCAGCAGGGTGGTGCGGTCCCGCGCGGTGGTGAGCGAGGTCAGGGCGCGCTCACGGAAGGCCTCGGTGTCGGTCTCGGTGTCGGTCTCGGTCTCCGTGTCGGTGGCGGGGTCGGTCATGTGCGCAGGTCCTTCCCGTGCGCGCGGCGGTCCTCGCCGCGCGGGCTGTCGAGCAGGTCGTCGGCGGGGCAGCGGCCCCGGATGACATAGCGGTCCATGTACGCGGCGACGGCGTCCGTGACCTCGGTGGACGCGCCGAGCCGGGGCAGCGCCCGCAGCGCCGTCGCGAAGCACTCGACGGCCACCTCGTGCAACTCCCGGTCGGCCAGCCCCTGCCGGGCCGCGTCGAGCCACAGCGGGTTGTGCGGCGCGGGCCGTGCCCCGGTGCGCTCGGTCAGGGGTTTCACCGCGCGGTACGCGGTCTCCGCGGCCTCGGGGTCGTCGAACAGGGCCGTCGTCACGGCGAGCGGCACGATCCACCCGTTCTCGCCGGGCTGCGCGTCGATCATGCGCAGCTCCAGATGGCCGCGCGGCCGGACCGGCGGGAACAGCGTGGTCATGTGGTAGTCGAGGTCGTCCCAGGTCGGTGGCCTGGGCGCCCCCGATCGGGTCCAGTCCCGGAAGGTGACCCCGTCCGGCACGTGCCAGGGGCCGCCGTCCTGCCGCACGCACATCACCGGGGCGTCCAGCACATGCCGGGCCCAGGCGCCCCGGGGATCGGCGTCCAGGACGGGCGCACCCGCCCGGTCCGCGCCGATCTCCACCCAGCGCAGCTGCCGGGTGGACCGCCAGCCGGTGGGCTGGTGACCGGCCAGCGGGGAGTTGGCGAACGCGGCCAGCAGGACCGCGCCCAACTGGTGCGCCAGCCACCAGCGCCGCACATGGCCGAGCGGGCCCGGCTCCTCGTACCCGGCGTCCAGGCACACCTGGACCGAGGCCGAGGTGCACATCATGGCGCGACCGGCCGGGCCGGTGCGGTCGAGGCAGGTCTCCATCGCCTCGTAGCGCGGCTCGCGCAGGAACCGGCGGGGGGCGTGCCACGGGTCGTGGCCGATGCCGAGGAGGCCGAGATCGTGCTCACGCAGTTCGGCGCGAACGGCGTCCAGGTCGGTGGAGACGGTGTCCACGCACTCCATCAGGGAGGCGGCGGGCGGGGAGCTCAGCTCCAGCTGTCCGCCGGGTTCGACGGTCAGCGCCGACCTCAGAGGGACGGTGCGCAGTGCGGCGTAGGCCGCTTCGAGTCGTTCGGGTGTCATGGGGAGCTGCGGAGTGCGCAGCTCGTGGACGAGCCATTCCACTTCGACGCCGACGGTGCGCGGCGGCCCGGTCTTGAAGCAGATGCCCCGGACCAGGGCCTCCACTTCCGGTTCTGTGACGGCTGTACGGGGCGCCGTACAGCCGTTGACTGATTCGGACATGTCGGGATCCTCCTGAGATTCCACCATGCCGCCGATCCGGCGAAGGGCAAGCCGGACCGGCACACCCGTCCCACCCAAGACCCTCGCGTCGCTTCGCACAAGGGTGCACACCGGGACTTTGCGGACCGGATGCCCGCGCCCGGGGGTCCGGGAAACTCTGTTGCACCGCAGGACCAGCGTCGCTCACGATGCGTTCATGAGCACGACGGGGGAGATCGCGGGGCGCGCGGTCGTGGCGCCCACGGGGGTGGCGCCATGAGCGCGCGCCTGCGAGCCATCGCGCGGGAGACCGAGCAGATCGTGGCCACGGGCGCCTATCAGGCGTCGAACGGGCGTACGATGTCCATCGCCGAGGCGGTCGAGGCCGCGCGCGCCGGGACCCGGATGTACGGCCCGGTGCCGGTGCCGGTGGCGCCCGCGCCGCCGGTGGACACCCTCGTCGAGGTCACGGGCGAGAGCAGCCTGGAGGCGGCCCGCCGGATCGGTGACGCGGCGGTCCTGAACTTCGCCTCCGCCCGCAACCCCGGTGGCGGCTTCCTCAACGGCGCCCAGGCCCAGGAGGAGGCCCTGTGCCGCGCCTCCGCGCTGTACACGTGCCTGCTGCGGGTCCCGGAGTTCTACGACCATCACCGCGCCCACCGCGACCCGTTCTACTCCGACCGTGTCATCCATTCGCCCGCCGTGCCCGTCTTCCGCGACGACCGCGGCCGCCTGCTGGACGAGCCGTACACGGCCGGGTTCCTGACCGCGGCGGCTCCGAACGCCGGGGTGGTGCGCCGTACGGCGCCGGAGCGGGCGGCCGAAGTCCCGTACGCCCTCGCCGTACGCGCCGAGCGCGTCCTGGAGACCGCCGCCTGCCACGGCTACCGCCGGCTGGTCCTGGGTGCCTGGGGATGCGGGGTGTTCCAGAACGATCCGGCGCAGGTCGCGGGCGCCTTCCGGGATCTGCTGGGGCCGGGCGGACGGTTCGCGGGACGGTTCGGGCAGGTGGCGTTCGCGGTGCTGGACCGGACGCCCGGGGCGGTGACCCGGGAGGCGTTCGTCCGCGCGTTCCCGGAACGTCAGCTCCAGCCGTAGCGCTCGCGCAGCCGGTGCCGGACCAGGTTGAAGCGCATCCGGTCCAGGGCGCACGCCTCCCGCCGCATGCCCTCCTCGTGCAGCCGCAGCACCCGGTCCACGTCCACCCAGGAGTCCCGTCCCGACCGGTCCCACGGCCCGTTCCCGATCGGCACCCACCGGGCCGAGCCCCGGCTCCCCTGGAGCGGCTTGGCCGCGCCCCTTGTCTCACCGTCATGCCGCTTGCTCGACAACTGCACGGCGAGGAACGTACCCGCCGCCTCCCGGGCCACCACCAGCACCGGGCGGTCCTTGCCCCGCCCGTCGTTCTCCTCGTAGGGCACCCACGTCCACACGATCTCCCCGGGGTCCGGGTCGCCGTCGTGCGCGGGCGAGTACTCGGTGCGCACCCGGCCGACCTCGCGCGGGTCGGCCTCGGTGGTCGCGGTGGGGCCGAAGCGGCCGGGGGCGGTCTCATCCGTGAAGGCAGTCACGGGGGTCACGGTAACGGGCGGCGAAAACCCTTGTGCCGCAGGGGACTGAGAGGCGACCGGCTCCGGCGGGCGCAGCTCGTGCCAGCGCAGGTCCGCCTCCAGTTGCGCGGCGAGGGAGACGAGCAGCGGCTCGCTGTGCGCGGGACCCAACAGCTGCGCCCCGACCGGGAGTCCGCCGCTGACGAAACCGGCCGGAACGTTGACGCCGGGCCACCCCAGCACGTTCCACGGCCAGGCATACGGGCAGGCCGCGATCACCGCCCGGTCGGTGGCCAGTCCGCCGAGCCTCAGCATGGCGCCGATCCGGGGCGGGGGAGCGGCCGTGGTCGGCGCGACGATCACGTCGTACGACGTGAAGAACGCGCCGATACGGCGGTGCAGGACCGCCTCCGCACGCCGTGCCGCCCGCAGCGGCGCCCCGCCGAGCAGCCGCCCGAGCCGTGCCGCGTCCCTGGTGCGCGGGTCGAGCAGCGCGGGGTCGGGGGCCTCGCGGACCCGCTCGGCGACACCGACCGTGGCGCGCGGGACGAAGGTCAGCCCGATCTGACCGTAGGGCGGGTCGGCCTCCTCGACCGTGTGGCCCAACGCGGCCAGTTTCTCGGCGAGTTCGACGACCCGGGCCCGGATCTCCGGATGCAGCCGGGCGGGCAGCGCGGTGAACGGCGGCTTCAGCGCGAGGGCGATGCGCAGTCGGCCGGGGTCGCGGCCCACCGCCTCGGACACGTCGAGCGTGGGCGGCCGGTGCGGGTCCAGGTCGTGGTTGCCGCCGGCCGAGTCCAGCAGCAGCGCCGCGTCCGCGACCGTACGGGCCAGGGTGCCGTTGACCGTGATGCCCTGGAACGACTCGCCGCGCGGCCAGGTCGAGATGCGCCCGCGCTGCGGCTTGATGCCGATCAGATGGGTCCAGGACGCCGGGATGCGCACCGAACCCGCGCCGTCCGAGCCGAGCGCGGCCGGCACCAGGCCCGCCGCGACCGCCGCCGCCGAGCCGCCCGACGAACCGCCCGGCGTGTGCTGGGGGTTCCACGGGTTGCGGGTCGCGCCGAACGCGGGCCCCTCGGTGAACGGCCACTGTCCCAGTTCGCAGGTGTTGGTCTTGCCGACGATCACCGCGCCGGCCGCGCGCAGCCGCCGTACCGCCTCGCAGTCCTCGGCGACCGGCGCGAACGACCCCGGGCAGCCGAACGCGGTCGGCTCACCGGCCACGTCCATGTCGTCCTTGACGGCGACGGGCACGCCGAGCAGCGGGCGGCGCGCCCCGGCGGCCAGTTCCCGGTCGGCGACCTCGGCCTCGGCGAGCGCCGCCTCGGCCCGGACGATCCGGAAGGCGTTCAGCGTGCCCTGCGTCGCCTCGATCCGGGCCAGGGCCGCCTCGGCGAGGGCGCGCGAGGTCACCTCGCCGTCGGCGAGCGCACGGGCGGTCTCCGCCAGGCCGGCGGAAGGGGCGGGCGTCATGCGGGACACCTCCGGAGCGGGTGGTCTACCGAACGGTAACGTCAGCAGGGCTTCGGGGGAACGGGCTTGAAAGAAAGCCGGTTGCGTGCTCCGGTCCGCCACATCGACCAGGACTTTCCCGCATGCCTCGTTCCATCGTGCGCGAAGCATTGACGCCCTGCGACCCCACCTCTACTTTCTGACCGACTTGCCGAACTTTGTTCGGAATACCGAACCCTGGGTCAGAGGAGAGCCGCGCATGACCCCACCCCGCCCCGCATCCCCGTCCCGCCGCACCCTGCTGCGCACCCTCGCCGCCCTGCCCGCCTCGGCGCTCGTGCTCGGCGAACTGCCCGGCACGCTCGGCACCGCCGCGGCCGCCGCCCCGCCCAGCGGCTCCGCCACCCGCTACACCATCGTCCCGTTCCTCAACAGCAACGACGGCACGGTGAACGTCTACCAGTCCGACGACGCCACCGACTTCCGGCTCGTGCGCTCGTCGGCGTACACCCCGCCCAGCAACCGGATCCGCGACGCCGCGATCTTCCGGCACACCGACGGCTACTACTACATCACCTACACCACGCACACCTGGCAGGACACCAGCACCACCATCGGCTTCGCGCGCAGCACGGACCGCGTCAACTGGACCTTCCTCTACGACTATCCAGTCCCGATCGCCAACCTGTCGCGCGCGTGGGCGCCGGAGTGGTTCGTCGACAGCGACGGCAGCGTGAACGTCATCGTGTCCTGCTCCACCACCGACAACGAGTGGATCTTCACCCCGTACCGGCTGCGCGCCACCGACTCGGCGCTGTCCGCGTGGACTTCACCGGTCGCCCTGTCCGGCATCGGCGCCAACCACATCGACACGTTCATCGTGCGGATCGGCTCGACCTACCACGCCTTCCCGAAGAACGAGACCACCAAGTACATCGAGTACGCCACCGCCTCCAGCCTCACCGGCCCCTACACCATCCACCGCACCGGCGACTGGGCGGGCTGGGGCAGCTACCGCGAGGGCCCGGCGCTGGTGCAGCTCGACAACGGCGCCTGGCGCATCTTCTTCGACGGTTACGGCGACGGCACCTACTACTACAGCGACAGCTACGACACCTTCGCGACCTGGACCGCACCGCGCGCCCTGCCCGGAATCTCCGGCACGGCCCGCCACTTCACGGTCCTCAAGGAGACGGTGCCGGGCGGCGTGACCCTGGCCAGGAACGTCACCCGCTCCTTCCGCTCGGCCAACTACACCACCCGTTACTGGCAGAAGCAGTCCACCCTGCTCAACCTCCCCGTGGTGACCGCCTCCAGCACCACCGCCGAGCGGCAGGCCGCCACCTTCACGGTCGTCCCCGGCCTGGCCGACGCGGGCGCGTACTCGTTCCGCGACTCCACCGGCAACTACCTGCGCCACTACGGCTTCCGCGGCCGCTTCGACCCGAACGACGGCACGACGACGTTCGCCCGCGACGCCACGTTCATCGCCCGTACCGGCACCGCGTCGGGCTCGATCCGCTTCGAGTCGTACAACTTCCCGGGCCGCTACCTCCGCCACTACGACTACCAGCTCCGCGTCGACCTGCCGGACGGCACGGACCTGTTCCGCCAGGACAGCTCGTTCGTCCCGGTGACCGCCTGGGCCTAGCCTGCGAGACAGCCGACCAGGCCCTGCGGAACGACGGAGACCTCGAAGAACCGCTGGGCTGATCAGCGATTCACTCACGATCAGAGCGCGGCCCGTCCCGCCTCCAGTCGGGCGACCGGGACACGGAACGGCGAGCAGGAGACGTAGCCCAGGCCGGTGGCGTGGAAGAAGTGGATCGAGTCCGGGTCGCCGCCTGCTCGCCGCAGACGCCGATCTTCAGGCCGGGGTGTGCGGTGCGGCCCGTGGCGGTGGCGAGTGCGACCAGTCGGCCGACGCCCTCGCGGTCGATCGTCTCGAACGGGGAGACCGGGAAGACGCCCTTGTCGAGGTAGGCGGAGAAGAACTCGGCCTCGGCGTCGTCACGGGAGAAGCCCCAGGTGGTCTGCGGCAGGTCGTTCGTGCCGAAGGAGAAGAAGTCTGCCTGCTCGGCGATCCGGCCCGCCGTCAGCGCGGCCCGGGGCAGCTCGATCATGGTGCCGACCGGGCAGCTCACGGGGACGCCGGTCTCCGCGGAGACGTCGGCCGGCACCCGTTCCACCTCGTCGCGTTCGAGCCGGAGTTCCTCGACGGAGCCGATCAGCGGCACCATGATCTCCGCGATCGGGGTTCCGCCCGTTCTGGTGCGCTCCACGACCGCCTCCGCGACGGCCCGCACCTGCAGGGCGACCAGGCCCGGGACCACCAGGCCGAGGCGTACGCCGCGCAGGCCGAGCATCGGGTTCGCCTCGTGCAGGCGGCTCACCCCTGCGAGCAACTCCACGTCGTGCGGGTCGGGCAGGCTGCCGCGGGCCTCGGCGGTCGCGATGCGCACCGCGAGGTCGGTGCGGTCGGGCAGGAACTCGTGCAGCGGCGGGTCGAGGAGGCGGATGGTGACCGGAAGGCCGTCCATCGCCTCCAGGATGCCGATGAAGTCCTGGCGCTGCAGCGGCAGCAGCGCGGCCGGCGCGCGGTCGCGGCGGGCGGCCGTGCGGGCCAGGACGATCTCCTCGACCAGCTTGCGGCGCTCGCCGAGGAACATGTGCTCGGTGCGGCACAGACCGATGCCCTGAGCGCCGAACCGGCGGGCGCGTGCGGCGTCCTCGGAGGTGTCGGCGTTGGCCCGCACCTCCAGCCGCCGTACGCCGTCGGCTCGTTGCAGTGCGGTCGCCACGGCGTCGGCCACGTCGCCCGAGAGGGGAGAGGTGATGAGGATGGAAACGCGCTGCGGGCGCACGATCAACGTGACCCGATTCGCGCCGCACGGCCTGCCCGCCCCCATGGGACGCGTCGTACTGGACACCTCGTGCGCGCCCCACGACGAGGGCGAGTTGTGGGCGTCCCTCACGGCCGAGGAGGCCCGGCGCCTCGCGGGACCGCTGCTCTGCCAGGCCGCGGCCGTGGACCCACGAGCCGCCGCCCTGCCCGGAGAGGTCGAGGCGGTGCCCGTGGCGGGCGACGCCTTCGAGATACGGACCCGTGGCCACGTCCTGATGGCCGACCAACCGCAGTCCGCCAGGGGAACGGACACCGCACCCACGCCCGTGGAGCTCTTCGTGGCGCCGGTGGCCTTGTCCGTGCCGGCGGAGTTCCGGAAGGCCGACGACCGGCCCGCCCGGGTCGCCGCCCTCGCGCTGACCGTCCGGGCGCCCTCCCTGCCGTCCGAACGGCTGGCCGCGCTGCGTGCGGTGGTCTCGCACTGCACGGTGACCAACGTGAGCTGCGGCGAGGACGAAACGATCAGTGCGCCGGGTCCTGGTCCTGCCGGACGATGACCACGGGGCACGCCGCGTGCTGGGCGCAGCGCTGGCTGACCGATCCCAGCATCGCCCGGGCGAAGCCACCCCGGCCGCGGCTGCCGACGACGAGGAGCTCGGCTCCTTGCGAGGCCCGGATCAGCGCCTCCGACGGGTCGCCCTCCACGAGCTCCTCGCGCAGCCCGGCCGGGTGCTCGTCCTTGAAGACGGTGCGCAGCTCCTCCGTGAAACGCTCTCGGGCCTGCTCCATGTCGAACGCCGGGTCGATCGCGGGTCCGCTCCAGCCGACGGACGACGGTGTGTCCCAGGCGTGTACCGCCTCCACGACACCGCCGACGGACTGCGCGTACCGGGCCGCCCAGCGCAGCGCCGCGTACGACGACGGGGAACCGTCCACGCCCACGACCACCCGCGGTACCGGCTCAGAGGTATGCATGGCCACCTCACTCAGCAGTCGATGTCTTCAGCTCCACGCTGCCCGCACACGCAGCGCCGCGCCAGCCGGGGCATCCCGCAGGCGGCGCGACGCCGGGCTTCGTCGGGTGTTCATATCCGGCTCCCGCTGCCGTACGGGGCGTACAGATCCAGCAGCCGGATCCGGGCCGCGTGCAGCCGGTCGGCGACCACATGGCCGACCCATTCGGCGATCGCCCGGCCGAACTCCGCGTCCTGTGCGCACAGGGCCCGTACGGCCTCCGCGTCGAACTCCCAGGCCCGCACGGGGCTCAGGGCCTCGGCGCCCAGATACCGGGGGTACGGCCGGAAGTGCCAGGACCAGCCGGCCAGTTGGGCGGGCCCCGGCGACTCGATGACGGCGGCGCGGCGGCCGGGTACGTACAGGTCGAGCGTGACCATGCCGGTCCGGATGATCCAGAACCGGTCGGCGCGCCGGCCCTCCGCGAACAGGCGGGTGCCCTCGTCGAAGGAGACCTCGCGGGCGGTCCGCATCAGCCGTTCGCGGTGCTTGGCCGGGAGGCTTCCGGCCGAGGTGGTGGTGGAGGTCACCGCTCCGTTCCTTTCGTTCCGGCCGCCGCGACCGGCCCAGGATCGACCGGTCGTCGTGCTCTCCGGGAGCGGTGGGGCCTGCTGATGCCAGGCTCTTCCCGCCCGGGCGGGAGCACCACGGGCCGCACGGGCCCTGAGCGTGGGTCCTTCGGCCCAAAAGGGGCGGGAGAACAGCGCCTCGGCCTGAGGGACGGGAAGGACATCCACTTCTCGCGGATCCTGATTGCGCGGTGCGCGGTGAGGGCCGCTTCCCCGCGTCTTTCTCTGGTCCTTCCCGTCCCCCTACAGCACACCACGCGGACCGCGCGGGCGCCAGGGCCGTTCGGTCCCGGGCCGACGCCCTACCTGCCGCGAGCGTGGGATGCGACCGTGACAGGAGGACCAGGTCGCTGCCGGTGAAAGGCGGTGGGGACGATGGAACTGCCCCTGGTCGTGGGCGTCGACGGATCGAACGGCAGTCTCCACGCGGTCGACTGGGCGGTGGACGAGGCCGCCCGGCACGGTCTGCCGCTGCGGCTGATCTACGCCTCCTTGTGGGAGCGCTACGAGGGCGTCGTCCCGGCGACAAGCCCCGAACGCCCCTCGGAGCAGGCGCTGGCGGAGTACATCGTCGGCTCTGCCGCCGAGCGCGCCCGACGGCGCAACGCCGACGCCAGGATCGCCACCGACACGATCCCCGCGGACGCGGTGTCCGCCCTGCTGGAGGAGGGCCGTCGCGCCACCGCCCTGGTGACCGGCTCGCGCGGTCGCGGTGAACTGACAGGACTGCTGCTCGGCTCGGTCGGCCTGGCCGTCGCGGGCCGCGCGCCCTGCCCGGTGATCGTGGTCCGGGGTGACCGGGCCGGTCTGGCCGGCACCCACGGGCGGATCCTGCTCGGCGCCGGGGAGCCCGAGGCGTGCGGCGAGGCGGTGCGGTTCGCCTTCCGGGAGGCCGAGGCACGCGGATGCACCCTCGACGTCGTACGCGCCTGGCGCCGCCCGGCGTACGAGCCCCCCGGCCATCGGGCGGCGGCCCAGGAGTCGGCGCGGCAGTACGAGGAGCGGGCCTCCGCCGTGCTGGACGCGCTGCTCGCCGGGGCGACGGCCGACCACCCGGCGGTGCGGACGAGCCGTACGACGGTCGAGGGCCCGGCCCGCAAGGTGCTCGTGCACCGCTCGGCCGCCGCCGACCTCGTCATCCTCGGGGCGCGGCGCAGGTCCGGCCACTTCGGCCTGCAACTCGGCCGGGTGAGCCACACCCTGCTGCACCACGCGGCGTGCCCGGTGGCGGTGGTGCCGCAGCCGGGATGACCGGCCGGAGCGTGCGATGACGGGCCGGTGTGCCACGATGAACGCCGGTCACCGCAACCCGGACCTTCCCGGCGGGCCCGCCGCCCCCTGTGCCCGTCTCCGCCGTCACGTGCGGAGCGGACCCGCCAGCTCGATGATGTCGTCAGCGGCCACGTCGTGCAGCCGGATGGCGAGATCCTCCAGGGCACGGCTGGCGGCGAGTTCGTCGCCGATCTCGGGAACGGGCCGGTCGACCGGGTTCCGCCGGGCGACGCCCCTGCCGATGACGGTCGACGTCTCGCCGGTGGTGAGCACCGCACGTGCGCGCGTGTCGTCACCGTCCTCGGTGATGTAGATCTGCACGGTCCACTGCTTGGCTTCCATCGTGATCACTTCCGTACGACGGTTCTTCCCCGCCACTCCCCACCGTGCGCCCGAAACGGCCGTCGCGCCAGCGCCGCGCCTTGGGTCACTGGCTGGTTTGCCGCGGCAGGCCGGACGGCAGAGACTGATACACAACGAACCAAGGGGCTTCCGGTGGAAAATCAGTTGCAGATCCTCCTGTCCGAGGAGGGGGCGGAAGCGGAGCACGTCGCGAGACTCACCGGATATCTGCGCGAGGAACTGCTCCAGCTCGACCTGGCCGACGTGACGGCCGTCCCCGGCCCACCGGTCCCGCCCGGCGCACGGGCGGAAGAGACCGCTCTGATCGGCGCCCTGATGGTGAACCTGGGCACGGGCGCCTCCGGGCTGAGCGAGGTCCTGAACGTCGTCCGCGAGTGGTGGGGCCGGTGCCACGGCAGGCACCCGTCGCTGCGCCTGACGCTGGGCGACGACGTGCTGGTGATCTCCGGGGCGACGGACGAGGAGGTCGGGGAGGCGTTCGACCTGTTCCTCCGCCGCCACTCCACGGTGGGGACCCAGTGACCTGCTTTTTAGATTTCCTAGACCATTTGTTCATCTTCTCCGGGTGGTAGTGATCAAACAGCCGGGCAACGCTGGCGATTCCTCACCAGCGCCTGGAGTACCACCCTATGAACGTCTCGCCGACCGTCTGGCTGCTGACCGTTGCGGTCCTCTGTGTCCTCGTCGCCGTCGACTTCTTCATCGGCCGCAAACCCCATGAGGTGTCGATCAGGGAAGCCGGCACCTGGACGATCGTATGGATCGTGCTGGCCTGCGTGTTCGGGGTCGGGCTCGTCTTCTACGGCGGTGGCGGGCCGGCCGGGGAGTTCTTCGCCGGTTACATCACCGAGAAGTCACTGAGTGTCGACAACCTCTTCGTCTTCGTCCTGATCATGGCGAAGTTCTCGGTACCGGCGCAGTACCAGCAGCGGGTGCTGATGATCGGTGTGCTGATGGCGCTGGTGCTGCGCGCGGTGTTCATCGCGGCCGGTGCGGCGATCATCTCGGCGTTCTCGTGGGTGTTCTACCTCTTCGGCGCCTTCCTGATCTGGACCGCCTGGAAGCTGATCCAGGACGCGCGCAAGGAGCAGCACGAGGAGGAGTACCAGGAGAACAAGCTGCTCAAGGCCGTCGAGCGGCGCTTCGGTGTGGCCGACCGGTATCACGGCACCAAGCTGTGGATCGAGCAGAACGGCAAGCGGGTCATGACCCCGATGCTGGTCGTGATGCTGGCCATCGGTTCCACCGACGTGCTGTTCGCGCTGGACTCCATCCCCGCCATCTACGGGCTGACCCAGGACCCGTACATCGTCTTCACCGCCAACGCCTTCGCGCTGATGGGCCTCAGGCAGCTGTACTTCCTCATCGGCGGCCTGCTGAAGAAGCTGGTCCACCTGTCGTACGGCCTGTCGCTCATCCTCGGCTTCATCGGCGTCAAGCTGGTGCTGCACGCGCTGCACGAGTCCGGGGTCCACGTCCCGGAGATCAGCATCCCGTTCTCGCTGGGCTTCATCGTGCTGGTGCTCGCGGTCACGACGTTCACGAGCCTCAGGGCCACGCGCAAGCAGCAGCCCCGCGACGAGATCGGCGTCTCCTGACTCTCGCCCACGGCGGTCCCCGCTCCGGACGCAGTCGGCCGGCCCCGACCCCCGCTCAGTCGGGTCGGAGCCGGCCGGGTTTCAGGGCCCGCGATCAGGCGGCCTGCTCGGTCGCCCGCCCGTGCACGCGCGCCACGACCTCCGTGAGCTGCGCGGCGACCTCGGCGTCGTCGGCCGGGTGGGTCTCGGCGAAGCGGGTCACGGAGCCCGGGATGGAGAGCTTGACGTCCTCCAGCACCTTGGCGCCGGCGATGCCCAGCGACTTGCGGGTCTCGTCCTGCGCCCAGACGCCGCCGTACTGGCCGAAGGCGGTACCGACCACGGCGACCGGCTTGCCGGTGAGCGCGCCGGCGCCGTACGGGCGGGACAGCCAGTCGATGGCGTTCTTCAGTACGGCCGGGATGGTGCCGTTGTACTCCGGCGTGAACAGCAGCAGGGCGTCGGCGGAGGCCGCGGCCTCGCGCAGGCGGGTGGCGGGCGCCGGGACGGTGCCCTCGACGTCGATGTCCTCGTTGTAGAAGGGGACCTCGGCCAGGCCCTCGAACAGCTGGACGTCGACGCCCTCGGGCGCGAGCTTGACGGCGGCCTCGGCCAGCTGGCGGTTGTGCGAACCGGCGCGGAGGCTGCCGACGAGCGCGAGGATGCGTACAGACATGGGAACTCCTGGGGGATGCAACACGAGCGAGGTATCCGGACCGAGGTCCGTTTAATGTTGTAGCACCCTAACCGGACCGCGGTCCAGTTTCTTCCCGGTGCTTTACGCTGTCTTCATGTCCGCCTCCCTGCCACCCCTCCCGGAACCCCACGAGTCCCTGGGCACACCCGCGTTGCTCCAACTCGGCCCGTCGGTCGAGGAGCAGTGCCTGCGCGCGGACGCCGCGCGCAACCGCGCCCGGCTGCTGGAGGCCGCCGGGCGGCTGGTCGCGGAGCAGGGCGCGGCGGCGCTCACCATGGAGGCGGTGGCCGCGGCCGCGTCGGTGGGCAAGGGCACGGTCTTCCGCCGTTTCGGGGACCGGGTCGGGCTGCTGACGGCACTGCTCGACCACTCCGAGAAGAAGTTCCAGGCCGCGTTCCTCGGCGGGCCGCCGCCGCTCGGGCCCGGCGCGCCACCGGTGGAGCGGCTGCGCGCGTTCGGCTGTGCGTCGCTGCGGCGGTCGGTGGAGCAACTGGACCTCCAGCTCGCCGCCGAGCGCGGCCCCGACCGCCGTTACACCGCGCCGCCCCGGCTGCTGCTGAACGGGCACCTGCTCATGCTGCTGCGGCAGGTGGTCCCCGACGCGGACTGCGAAGTGCTCGCCCAGACGCTGATGGGGTACCTCGACCCCGCCGTGGTCCATCACCTGATCAAGCACTGCGGTATGCCGCTGGAGCGGCTGGAGACCGGGTGGATCGACCTGGTGGCGCGGGTGACGCGGACCGAGTGCCCGCCCGCCGGGGTCCGCGTCGAGTTGCCTTCCGCGGAGCCGCCCTGCGTCGAGCCGCCCTGCTGAGAGGCGCGGCGGGCCGATGGTCGGCCGTGGGCGCGAGGGCGGCCTCCCGGTCCGAGGGTGCCGCTCCAGCACGTGCGCCAGTGTGCGAGAAAGCCCCGGCCCGCACCGAGCGCGAAGAGGGAGCCGCCGCCGACCACCTCGTCGGCGACCGGCTGCCGCGTTGCACAAACGCTCGTCGCGAACGCGTACGTTCGTTGAAGGGAAGAGCACCTTCCCCCGCCCGAGCCACGCCCCACCGCCTCTGCCAAGATGCGGTACGTCATGGTGCAGATACCGAACACGCCCGCGTCCGCGCCGCCCGCCCAGCGCTCCGTGCCGACGAGCGCCGATGTGGCCCGGCTGGCCGGCGTCTCGCGCGCGACCGTCTCGTACGTCCTGAACAACACCAGCGCCGTCCGGATCAGCGAGCCCACGCGGCGCAGGGTCCACGAGGCCGCGAAGGAACTCGGGTACGTCCCGCACGCGGCCGCCCGCAGCCTGCGCGCCGGGCACAGCCGGATGGTCCTCATGCCCGCCCCGGCCATCCCGGCCGGTCCGCTCTACAGCCGGTTCATCAACGAACTCCAGTGGGCCCTCAGCCGCCTCGACTACACGGTCGTCCAGTACGGCACCCTCGGCCTGCACGGCGACGAGGCCGCCCGGGCCTGGGCCGAACTGCGGCCGGTGGCCGTGCTGGTGCCCGGCCAGGGCCTCGGCCCGCAGGGCGTGGCGGTCCTCAAGCGCTCCGGCGCCCGGGCCGTGGTCACCCTCGGCCCGGCGAGCGTCGAGGGCGCGCACGCCCTGCTCATGGACCACGCGGCCGTCGGCCAGGTGGCAGGCGGCCACCTGTACGAACGCGGCCGCCGCCGGATCGGCGTCGTCGTCCCCGAGGAGCCCGGCCTGGAGGTCTACTCCAAGCCCCGCCTGGACGGCGTACGACAGGCCCTGCACGGCACGGACGCGGTCGTCACCGAACTGCCCCTCGCCCACGAGGAGGCGGCCGCCGCCCGCCTCGCCGCGCGCTGGCGGTCGCTCGGCCTCGACGCGGTCTTCGCGTACAACGACGAGTACGCGATGCTGCTGATGCGCGCGCTGCAGGACAAGGGCGTGCGGATCCCCGAGGACACGGCGGTGATCGGCGCCGACGACCTGATGCTGGGCCGGCTGCTGCGGCCCCGGCTCAGCACCGTCCACATCGAGCTGCCGTCCGGCCGGGAACTCGCGGAACTGGTCGACCGCGCGGTGCGCGACCCGGGCGCCGCGCCCGAGCGGCACGAGGTACTGGGCGCCGAGGTGGTGCACCGCGACTCCAGCTGACGTCCTGCTCCGCCCGGACCGCCGACGCATACTCGAAGGTGTGCTGGAACGTCGTGCGGCCGGGGGTGCGTTTGCCGTACCCACATGACCGCCGGTGACCCGAACGGAGCGCCGCCATGCCGTTGCTCGATCCCAGGACCTGGCAGCCCCGCCCTCCGGCGGGGGACGAGTACGCCGTCATCGAGCCCGCCACGGGGGACACGCTCGGCCACGCCCGCCTCGCGACCGCCGACGACATCGCCTCCGCCGCCGAGGCCGCCCTCGCCGCCCAGCGCGAGTGGGCCCGCGTTCCGCACTTCGTGCGGGCCGGGGTGCTGCGGCGAGCCGGGGACCTGTTCACCGCGCACGCCGACGAACTGCGCGCATGGCTCGTCCGCGAGTCCGGCTCCATCCCGGGCAAGGCGGACTTCGAGCTGCATGTCGCCGCCCAGGAGTGCTACGAGGCCGCCGGGCTGGCCTCCCGCCCGACCGGGCACGTCCTGCCCAGCGAGATGCCCCGGCTGTCGTACACCCGGCGGGCCCCGGTCGGCGTCGTGGGCGTGATCGCCCCGTTCAACGCGCCGCTGATCCTGGCCATCCGGTCGGTCGCCCCGGCCCTGGCGCTCGGCAACGCCGTCGTGCTCAAACCGGACCCGCGCACCGCCGTCTGCGGCGGGTTCTCCCTCGCCGCCGTCCTCGCGGAGGCGGGCCTGCCCGAGGACCTGCTGCACGTGCTGCCGGGCGGCCCTGAAGCGGGCCAGGCGCTGGTCGCCGACCCGCGGGTGCCGGTCATCTCCTTCACCGGCTCCACCGCGGCCGGGCGCGCGGTCGGCGAGACCGCCGGACGCCACCTCAAACGCGCCCACCTGGAACTCGGCGGCAACTCCGCCCTGATCGTGCTCGACGACGCCGACCTCGACGCGGTGATCTCCACGGCGGCCTGGGGCTCGTTCTTCCACCAGGGCCAGATCTGCATGACGACCGGCCGCCATCTGGTGCACGCGTCGGTGTACGAGGAGTACGTCGAGCGCCTCGCCGCCCGGGCCGACTCGCTGGCCGTCGGCGACCCGTACCGCGACCGGGTCCACCTCGGCCCGGTCATCGACCGCGAGCAGCTGGCCAAGGTGCACGGGCTGGTGGAGTCGAGCAGGGCCGAGGGCGCCCGGCTGGCCGCGGGCGGCAGCTACGAGCACCTCTTCTACCGGCCGACCGTCCTCGCCGGTGTCGACGACGACACCCCGGCCTATGCGGAGGAGGTGTTCGGCCCGGTCGCGCCGGTACGGTCCTTCAAGAGCGTCGAGGAGGCGGCCGACCTCGCCGCGCACACCCCGTACGGCCTCGCCCTCGGCATCGTCACCCGCGACGCGGCCCGCGGGCTCGAAATGGCCGAGCGGATCCCGACCGGCATCGTCCACATCAACGACCAGACCGTGAACGACGAGGCCGTGGCACCCTTCGGCGGGGTCGCCGCGTCCGGCACCGGCGCCCGCTTCGGCGGCGAGGCCAACCTGGAGGCGTTCACCGACCTGCGCTGGACGACGGTACGCGCGGACGTGGCGACGTACCCGTTCTAGGGGTTACTCGCCCCCCTGCTGCCCCTGCTGCTCGGCGACCGCCTTGCGGACCTCGTCCATGTCCAGCTTGCGGGCCTGGCCGATGACGTCGGCCAGCGCGGCCTCGGGCAGGGCACCCGGCTGCGCGAACACGGCGACCCGGTCACGCACGATCATCAGCGTGGGGATCGACTGGATGCCGAAGGCCTGGGCCAGCTCCGGCTGCGCCTCGGTGTCCACCTTGCCGAACACCAGGTCCGGGTTCTCCTCCGCCGCCTTCTCGTAGACCGGCGCGAACTGACGGCACGGCCCGCACCAGGACGCCCAGAAATCGATCAGGACGAAGTCGTTGTCCGTGACCGTCTGGTCGAAGTTCTCCTTGGTGAGTTCCACGGTGTGGCTCATGGCGTGATCCCTACTTCCTGGTGTGGGGGCGAAGCCGTCGGCAAAAACACGGCCGGGACGTCGAGTATTCCGTCGGGTGTTCCGCACCCGCCCGGCCGATCATGCAACGGCGCGCTTACCCCTGTGGCCACGCGCCACACCACCCACCAGACTGAGCCCCATGACGGAAAAGGAATCCATCGCCTACGACGTCGTGGTGCTGGGCGCCGGGCCCGTGGGGGAGAACGTCGCCGACCGCACCCGCGCGGCCGGCCTGTCCACCGCGGTCGTGGAGAGCGAACTGGTCGGCGGCGAGTGCTCGTACTGGGCCTGTGTGCCCAGCAAGGCCCTGCTGCGCCCGGTCATCGCCCGCGCGGACGCCCGCCGGGTGCCGGGCCTGCGCCAGTCGGTGCAGGGCGACCTCGACGCGCCCGCCGTCCTCGCCCACCGGGACTACTACACCTCCCACTGGAAGGACGACGGCCAGGTCCAGTGGCTCGACGGCATCGGCGCCGACCTGCACCGCGGCCACGGCCGCCTCGCCGGACCGCGCACGGTCGTCGTGACCGGCCCCGACGGCGGGCAGCGCACCCTCACCGCCCGGCACGCCGTCGCCGTGTGCACCGGCAGCCGCGCACAGCTGCCCGACCTGCCCGGACTCGCCGACGTGCGGCCCTGGACAAGCCGGGAGGCCACCAGCGCCAAGGAGGTGCCCGGCCGGCTGATCGTGGTGGGCGGTGGTGTGGTCGCCACCGAGATGGCCACCGTCTGGCAGGCCCTCGGCTCCCAGGTCACCGTCCTGGTCCGCGGCAAGGGTCTGCTGAACCGCATGGAGCCGTTCGCCGGCGAACTGGTCGCCGAGGCGCTCACCGAGGCCGGCGCGGACGTCCGCACGGGCACCTCGGTCGAGTCGGTGACCCGCCACAACGGCACCGTCGTCGCCGTGACCGACCACGGCGACCGCATCGAGGCCGACGAGATCCTCTTCGCCACCGGCCGCGCCCCGCGCACCGACGACATCGGCCTCGACACCGTCGGCCTGGAACCGGGCTCCTGGATGTCCGTCGACGACAGCCTGCGCGTCACCGGCACCGACTGGCTGTACGCGGTCGGTGACGTCAACCACCGCGCCCTGCTCACCCACCAGGGCAAGTACCAGGCCCGCATCGCGGGCGCCGCCATCGCCGCCCGCGCATCCGGCGAACCCGCCCTGGAGTCCGACGCCTGGGGCGCCCACGCCGCCACCGCCGACCACGCGGCCGTCCCGCAGGTCGTCTTCACCGACCCGGAGGCGGCCGCCGTCGGGCTCTCGCTGGCGGAGGCCGAGCAGGCCGGACACCGCGTCCGCGCGATCGACGTCGACCTCTCCTCGGTCGCCGGAGCGGGCCTGTACGCCGACGGCTACCGGGGGCGCGCCCGCATGGTCGTCGACGTGGAGCGCGAGATCCTGCGCGGGGTGACCTTCGTCGGCCCGGGCGTCGGGGAGCTGATCCACTCGGCGAGCATCGCCGTCGCCGGAGAGGTGCCGGTCAGCCGGCTGTGGCATGCGGTGCCGTCGTACCCCACGATCAGCGAGGTGTGGCTGCGGCTGCTGGAGAGCTACCGGGACAACTGAACCCGAGGCTCATTCCGGCAGGTCGAAGCCCAGCTCCCGCGCGGCCGCCACCGGCGTCGGCTGCGCCCAGCGTTCCGCCACGGTGTGGTTCGCGGACAGGGAGCGCAACTCGGCTCGGTCGACGTAGAGCACGCCGTCCAGGTGGTCCGTCTCGTGCTGCACGATCCGGGCGGGCCACCCGGCGAGCACCTCGTCCACGCAACGGCCGTCCGCATCCGAGCCGGTCAGCCGCACCCGCGTGGGCCGGGCCACCACCGCCTGCCAGCCCGGCACGCTCAGACAGCCCTCGAAGAACCCGGCACGCGCCGCGCCGACCGGCTCGTACGCCGGATTCACCAGCACCCGGAACGCCAGCGGCACCCGCCCACGCGCCAGCCGCACTTCCTCCGGCACCGGCGCCGGATCCTCGATCACCGCGATCCGCAGCGGCACGCCGACCTGTGGCGCCGCCAGGCCGACCCCCGGGGCCGCGTGCATGGTGACGCGCAGCGCCCTGACGAACCGGGCCAGCAGCGCGGGCTCCAGCTGGCCGTCGTACGGCTCGGCCGGTTGCCGCAGCACCGGATCGCCGGCCGCGACGATGGGCAAGGGGCCGTCCGTGGCGAGGAGTTGCTCGACGCGCTCGGCGAGCGGCATACGGTCACGGGGAGTTGCCATGGCGCCAGCATGCCATGACCCACCATCACGTGACGCAGGTCACTCAACTCTCCGGGAACTCCCCGCTCTCCCACCCCGACTACTGCACCACTACGGCCGAAAACCGTCCCCCTCCCCGGAGAACCACCGATGACCACCGCTCCCTCGACCAGCACGGACGAGGCCCCGCAGCAGACCGCCGCACAACCGAAACCCAGCCCCTGGGCGCCCCTGCGCCCGCTCGTCCTGCGTCTGCACTTCTACGCCGGACTGCTCGTCGCCCCCTTCCTGCTCGTCGCGGCCACCACCGGCTTCCTGTACGCCGGGTCGTTCCAGGCCGAGAAGATCGTGTACGCCGACGAGATGACCGTCCCCGCGGTCGGCGACACCAAGCTGCCCATGTCCCAGCAGGTGGCCGCCGCCCGCGAGGCCCACCCGCAGGGCACGGTGTCGGCCGTCCGGCCCTCCCCGGCGGACGACGCCACCACGCGCGTCCTGCTGTCCGGCGTGCCGGGCGTCGACGAGGACCACAAACTCGCCGTGTTCGTCGACCCGTACACCGGCAAGGTGCGCGGCGCCCTGGAGCAGTACGGCTCCACGGGGGCGCTGCCGCTGCGCACCTGGATCGACGAGTTCCACCGGGACCTGCATCTCGGCGACACCGGCCGCCTCTACAGCGAACTCGCCGCCAGCTGGCTGTGGGTGATCGCGGCCGGCGGCCTGGTGCTGTGGTTCTCCCGCCGCCGCGCCCTGCGCAAGGTGCGCGGCACCAGCGGGCTGCGCCGCGCCCTCGGCCTGCACGGCACGATCGGCGTCTGGGCCGCGATCGGGTTCTTCTTCCTGTCGGCGACCGGCCTGACCTGGTCGACGTACGCCGGCGCGAACATCGACGAACTGCGCACCTCGCTCGGCCAGTCCACGCCGTCGGTCTCGGCGTCGGTGGGCGGCGACCACGGGGACCACGGCGCCGCCGCGGGTTCCGGCGGGAGCGGCGAGCACGGCGTCGGCCTCGACAAGGTGCTGGCCGCCGCAAGGGCCGAGGGGCTGAGCGACCCCGTGGAGATCGTTCCGCCCGCCGACGCCGAGTCCGCGTACGTGGTGAAGCAGGTGCAGCGCAGCTGGCCGACGAAGCAGGACTCGGTCGCGATCGACCCGGCCACCGGCGAGGTCACCGACGTGCTGCGGTTCGCCGACTATCCGCTGCTCGCGAAGCTGACCCGCTGGGGCATCGACCTGCACACCGGCATCCTGTTCGGGCTGGTCAGCCAGATCGCCCTGATGCTGCTCGCGCTGTCCCTGATCGTGCTGACCGTGCTCGGCTACCGCATGTGGTGGCAGCGCGGCCGGGGCTCCGCCTTCGGCCGGCCGATCCCGCGCGGCGGCTGGGCGCAGGTGCCGCCGCAGGTCCTGGTCCCGCTGATGGCCGTGGTCGCCGTCGTCGGCTACTTCGTGCCGCTGCTCGGCATACCGCTGGCCGCTTTCATCGCGGTGGACGTGATCCTGGGGGAGATCGCGCACCGGCGGGGGCGGCGGACGGACCGCGACGGGAGAGCGGCTGCCGACGGGGCGGCAGCCCAGTGAAGACCGGCCCGGCCTTCTCGGGGGGAGGCCGGGCCACCACCATCGTGACCTCCTTCGACGCACTGCAGCCACGGTGAGTGGTTGAGCATTCCACTCTTGTGAAGTGGTCATGCGGGTGGTCAGGGGGCTACCGGACGCGCCCGCGCGGCTTGAGGGGCGTCGCAGGCAGCTCGGGGGCGGCGAGCGGGGCACCGTCGTACCCCTTGACCTCGCCGAACCGGCTGCCCGTCATCCAGTCGGCGCGGGCCTGCTCGATCTCCGCCTGCGTGCGGCCGACGAAGTTCCACCACATGATCAGCTCCTCTGCGAACGGCTCGCCGCCGAGCAGCATCACACCGGCGTCCGACTCGGCGCGCAGCGGCAGTTCACCGCGGCCGCAGCCGAGATAGAGCATCGAACCCGGCAGCACGGGCACGCCGTCGACGTGCACCTCGCCGGACATCGACAACACCCCGTACTCGAAGTCGGGTACGAGCGGCAGCCGGACGTCGGCGCCACGGGCGAGCGCGAGATCGGCGCCCACGATCGGGGTGTACGTCGTCCCGGGCGACCGCGCGCCGTCGAGGTCACCGAGGATCACGGTCGCGGTGAGACCGGGCGCCGTGACCGTGGGCAGCTCGGCGTGGTGCTCGAACCGCGGGTCGGTGTGGCGGTGGGCGTCCGGCAGCGCGACCCACAGCTGCGCACCGTGCAGGAACCGGGCGTGCGACTTCGGGCTCTCCTCCGAGTGGCTGATCGCCCGGCCGGACGTCATCAGCCCCAGCTCCTTCGGGCTGATGGTCTGCAGGCTGCCGGTCGAGTCGCGGTGCAGCACCTCGCCCTCGTGCAGCCAGCTGACCGTCTGCAGCCCCATGTGCGGATGCGGCGGCACCTGCATGCCGGGCTCGTCGGCGATGTCGTCGGGACCGTAGTGATCGACGAAGGCCCAGGCGCCGATCATGCGCCGGCCGAGGTTCGGCAGCAGCCTGCGCACCTCGGTCGACTCGCCGAGCTGTACGTGTCGAGGACTCAGCAGCTCGCGGACGGGTTCGGCGACGACGAATCCGCGGCCGCCGCACACGCTCGGTACGGGCGCGCGGTCAAGGTTGCTCATGCGGCACAACCTAGCCGGGCGCGGACGGCTGCGCAGCCGTCTCCTGAGTCGTCAACGCCACCGGCTCGGGCATCCCATCGGAGTACCCGATCAACCATTTTCCCGATCAATCACCGTGACGCTGCCCATGCCGATCATCCGCGCCGTCGTTGGGCTTGGTGATCCCGGCCGAGAGGGCCGGGACCGATTCGGCGGAAGGAAACCGACAGACATGTACGGCGCGCGGCGTATCGCGGTGGTGGCCTCGATGGTGGGAATGCTGATGGCGGTTCCGGTCGGCATGGCCACGGCTCATGGTGGTGACAGCGACGCAGGTGCGGGCGGTGTGCTCTCCAACCTCTCCGGGCGGAACTCCACCGGTCACGCCAACCTCTGCGGCACCGGCAAACTGGCGCTCTTCAAGGACCGCACCTGTGTGACCGAGGACAACGGCACGGGCGGCGGAGACCAGGCGGGTCCCAGCGGTGGCGTCCTGTCCAACCTCCTGTTCGCCCGTAACGCCTCCGGCCACAGCAACAACTGCGGCAACGAGACGGTGTCGGTGCTGAGCCGGACCACCTGCGTCACCGTGGACCGGTCCGGCCACTGACGGCACGAGTCCAAGGAGAGGGCCGGTGCGAACCGAGATGACGTCAACTTCCTTGTGCATCGGGGTCGTAGCGCCGCTGACGGGGCGACTGGCCCCCCTCGGGGCACCGTTGTCGTACGTCCTGCGCGCACTGGCCCCCCGGCTCGCGCACGTCCGCAACGGCGGCCGCCGCTACGACGTGACGATCGCCGTGCGCGACAGCCGCTCCGACCCGGAGGCGGCCCGGCAGGCCGTGCGTGATCTGGTCGGCCTCGACGGGGCGCACGTCGTGCTGACCATGGCCGGGACCCGGGTGCTGCCCGCGGTGACCGACACCTGCGAGGAGGCGGAGGTCCCCTGCGTGTCGACCACCTTCCCCTGGCAGGCGTATGTGCACGCGCGGGGCGCCGTCCCCGGGCATCGCTTCCGGTGGACGTACCACTTCGCCTGGGGACTGGACGACATCGCGTCCGTCTTCGCCGACCTGTGGGAGGGGATCGACGGCCGGTCTCCCGTGGGGTGCCTCTGGAACGACGACCTGCAGGGCGGGCTGCTGCGCCACGACCGGTACGGCTTCGCTCCGGTGGCGTCCGCGCGGGGGCGCACCCTGGTCGACCTCGGCGCCTACGGGGAACCCGCCGGTGACTTCCACCCGCAGGTCGGCCGGATGCGCGAGCACGGCGCCGCCGACCTCGTCACCAGCGCGGCCACCGCATCCGACCTGGCCCTCTTCCACCGCCAGGCCCGTGACGCGGGGCTGCGCCCCCGGCTGATCACCTGCTCGCGCTGGCTGACGTACCCCCACACCCACACCACCCCGGCCCCCGACGTCCACGGCGAACTCGCCGACGCGCGCGTGGCCACGCTGGTCTACTGGAGCCCCGACCACCCCTACCGCTCCGGCCTGGACGGCACGACCTGCGCGGAACTCGCCCGTGCCTACCAGCAGGACACCGGCGCGCCCTGGCTCCAGCCCCTGGGCCTGGCCCACGCCCTCCTGGAGACCGCCCACCACGCCCTCACCGTCGCGGCCGACCCCACGGACCGCGCGTCCGTCGCCAAGGCCCTCGCCGGAACCGCCCTCGACACCATCGCCGGAACCCTCGACTGGACGCGGGGGCCGACCCCGAACATCGCGCTGCTGCCGCTGGTCGGCGGCCAGTGGCAGCCCGGCCCGCGCGGGCCCCGGCTCGCCGTCGTCAGCAACGCGGGGCATCCGGACGTACCCCTCACCGGGGACCTCGTGCCCGCACGATGACGCCCAGGGCGAAACACGCCCTAGGGTGGAGGCATGGGCGGCGGTGTCGTGACGCTGTTCCTGTGCGGGGACGTGATGCTCGGGCGCGGCGTCGACCAGATCCTCGCGCACCCCGGCGATCCGGAGCTGCGTGAGGGGTACGTCGCGGACGCACGCGACTATGTGGCGCTGGCCGAAGGCGTCAGCGGTCCGATCCCCGCTCTGGTCGAACCGGCGTGGCCGTGGGGCGAGGCGCTGCGGGTGCTCGACGAGGCCGCGCCGGACGTCCGGATCGTGAACCTGGAGACGGCGGTCACGAGCTGCGGCGCCTTCACGCCCGGCAAGGAAGTGCACTACCGCATGCACCCGGCCAACCTGCCCGCCCTGACCGTCGCCCGCCCCGACGTCTGCGTCCTGGCCAACAACCACGTCCTGGACTTCGGCCGCCCCGGCCTGACCGAGACCCTGGACGCGCTCGGCGGCGCGGGCCTGCGGACGGCGGGCGCCGGACTCGACGCCGCCGCGGCGTACGCGCCCGCCGTGGTCCCGCTCCGCGCAGGCGGCCGCGTCCTGGTGTTCGCCCTCGGCACCCGGTCCAGCGGCATCCCGTCCGACTGGGCGGCGACCGAGGAGCAGGCCGGTGTCGCGTACGCCCCCGGACTCTCGCCCGGCACGGCCGAAGCCGTCATCCAGCGCGTACGACGGGTCAAGCGGGCCGGGGACCTCGCGGTCCTCTCCGTGCACTGGGGCTCGAACTGGGGCTATCTCGTCCCCCGCGACCAGGTCCGCTTCGCCCACGCCCTGGTGGACGGCGGCGTCGACCTCGTCCACGGCCACTCCTCGCACCACCCCCGCCCGCTGGAGGTCTACCGGGACCGGCTGATCCTCTACGGCTGCGGCGACTTCGTCGACGACTACGAGGGCATCCCCGGCTACGAGGAGTACCGCGACGACCTCCGTCTCGCCTACCTCGCGACGCTGGAGGCGGACACCGGGCGACTCACCGGCCTGCGCATGGTGCCGCTGCAGGCCCGAAGGATGCGGCTGGAGCCCGCGCCCGCGCGGGACTGCGCGTGGCTGTGCACCACCCTCGACCGGATCAGCGCGGGCGTACACGTGGACCTGGAGCCCGACGGGACGCTCGCGCTGCGCCACGCCGCGGAGACCGGCCGATGCACCGCCGACTGCGGCTGACCCTGCTCGGCGTCGGCGCCATGAACTCGCCCCGGTTCGCCCCCGCGGGCCTGCTGCTGAGCTGCGCCGGGCACCGCGTCGCCTTCGACGGCGGCCCCGGCGCCGAACCGCCGCCCGGGCGCCTCGACGGCTGGCTGGTCACCGACGAGCGCGCGGAACTGCGATCCGCGCTGCGCCGCAGCGCGGCGGCGCGGGACGTGCGGCCGCGCGCCGGTGACCTGGAGCTGGACGTCGCGGGGGCGGCCGTACGCGTGCGGTGCCGCCCCGTGGCACACACCTCGCATCCCGCGTACGGCTACCGCATCGAGGCGGGGGGTGTGGTGGCGGTGTGGGCGCCGGAGTTCTGGGAGTTCCCGGGCTGGGCGGCGGGGGCGGACCTGATGTTCGCCGAGGCCGCCGCCTGGGACCGGCCGATCCGGTTCCGCGGGGGCGTCGGCGGCCACCTGCCGGTGCTCGCCGTCGCCGAGCAGGCCGAGCGGCAGGGAGTACGGCGGCTGGTGTACGCCCATGTCGGCCGGCCGACCCTGCGGGCGATCGACGCCGGGGCGCGGCCGCCGGCCGGTGAGTGGGGCGTGGAGGGCCGCACGTACGCGCTCCCGTTCACGTGAGTTCCGGCCCCACTGCGGTTACTCGGGGAACATGGCTGGCATCGACATCAGAAGTAGCGCATTCAACGACCACTCCTTCATCGCGCGCCACTACGCGTACGAGGGGGAGAACGTGTCGCCTCCGCTGGCATGGAGCGGCGTACCGGACGACGCGACCGAGCTGGTGCTGCTGTGCGAGGACCCCGACGCCCCGTCGGGCACGTTCGCGCACTGGATCGTCGTCGGCATCGATCCACACAGCGAGGGCGTCGACGCGGGGCAGGTCCCGCCCGGCGGCACCGAACTCGTCAACGGCTACGGCGAGCGGGGCTGGGGCGGGCCGCATCCCCCGCCGGGGGACGAGGCCCACCGCTATTTCTTCCGGCTCTACGCCCTGTCGGAACCGTGCGTGCTCCCCGACGCGCCGAACGCCGCGCAGGTGCACGAGGCGGTCGAGAAGCGGGAAGTCGCCGACGGAACGCTGGTGGGCCTGTACCAGCGCTGAGACCGGGCCCGCCCGGGCTGCCGTTCGGCGTTCGGGCGGGCTCTCCTGCGCTCGTTCGCCGCCCAGCAGGCGCTCGGGAGCGGCCGGTTCGGGCAGGCGGCGAAACAGCAGCGGCTCACGGCGGGCACCAGATCAGCAGCGTGAGCGCGTACGAGCCGCTGCTGCCGCTCAGGGCCACGCCGAGCCTGCCAGCCCCAGCACGCCCTCCTGCTGCGCGCTGAGCGCCTCACCGCGCGGTGCGGTGACGGCGGCGGCCGCCTCACGCAGGATGGTGGCGGCGAGCGCGACATCGAACAACGCCCACGGGCGGGAGCCGGCCTCCCGCCCGTGGGCCGCGCGACCTGCTCACCGCGTGCGTCGAGCAGATCGGCGGCCGCCACCGCACGGCCGACGTCCTCGGTACCGGCGGTGCGTCCGGACGCGGCGGGCGTGTCCTTGCCGCCGATGAGCAGGTTGCGCCGATGCCTTAGACTCCCAGTCCAGTGCTTGGATTCTCAGTCCAGGAGGGGAGGCCGATGGGCGGGCAGGACCTGGAGGCGCAGCGGGACGCGATCATCGCGGCGCTCACGCCGGTCGTCGACGGCATCGCCGCGACCTTCGGGCCGGTGTGCGAGGTGGTGCTGCACGACTACCGGCGGCCGGAGAGGTCGGTGGTCGCCGTCGCCGGTTCGGTGACCGGGCGGGCGGTGGGCGGCGCGATGAGCGAGATCGGCATGCGGATGCTGGCCCGCGGTGACGAGGCCGGTGACGAGCTGAACTACCTCACCCGGACCCGGAACGGGCAGCTGGTCAAGTCGTCCACGATGGTGCTGCGCGACTCCACGGGCGCGGTGTTCGGCGCCCTGTGCGTCAACGTGGACGCCGGTGCCGCCCAGCAGGCCCACGCCCTGCTCGGAGCGCTCGCCGGGGTCGGCGACGCGGGCCAGGTGCCCGTCACCACGTTCGGCAACGACATCGACTCGGTCGTCGACGCCATCCTCGACGCCCACCAGCTGCTGCAGCGCCAGAGCTGGGCCGGTCTCGACCGCGCCGAGCGCCTCCGACTCTTCCGCAGCCTCGACGAGCACGGCGTGTTCGCGGTGCGCCGCGCCGTCGAGCAGGTCGCCGCCCGCCTCGGCATCTCCCGCGCGTCGGCCTACAGCTACCTCTCCCAGGCCCGCGCCACGACCGACCCCGCCTCCGAAGGAGCCCGCCCGTGACGACCACCACCCCGCCCGTCACCCTCGACGACGTCCGGGACGCCGCCGCGCGACTGAAGGGCGTCGCCCACCGCACCCCCGTCCTGCGCTCACGCACCCTCGACGCCCTGGTCGGCGCCGAGGTCCACCTCAAGTGTGAGAACTTCCAGCGTGCCGGCGCCTTCAAGTTCCGCGGCGCCTACAACACCGCCTCCCGGCTCACGCCCGAGCAGCTGGCCCGGGGTGTCGCGGCCTACTCCTCCGGCAACCACGCCCAGGCCGTCGCCCTCGCCGCCCGTGAACTGGGCACCACCGCGGTGATCGTCATGCCCGAGGACACCCCGGCCTCCAAGCGGGACGCCACCGCGGGATACGGCGCCGAGATCGTCACGTACGACCGCTACACCGGCGACCGCGCCGCCATCGCCGAGGCCCTGGCCGCGGAGCGCGGCCTCGCCCTCATCCCGCCGTACGAGCACCCGCACGTACTCGCCGGGCAGGGCACCGCGGCACTCGAACTCCTCGAAGAAGCGGGGGAGTTGGATGCCCTGATCACGCCGGTCGGCGGCGGCGGACTGATGGCCGGAAGCGCGACGGCCGCCAAGGCGCTGCACCCCGGCATCCGGATGATCGGCGTCGAGCCGGAGGCCGGCGACGACACCAGGCGATCGCTTCAGGCGGGCCGGCGCATCAGCGTCCCGGTGCCGCGCACCATCGCCGACGGGCAGGCGGTGCCCACACCCGGCGAGCTGACCTTCTCCGTGAACCGGCGGCTCGTCGACGCCATCGCGCTGGTCGGCGACGACGAGATCCGGGCCGCGATGCGGTTCGCCTTCGAGCGGCTGAAGATCGTCGTCGAGCCCAGCGGCGCCACCCCGCTGGCCGCCCTGCTCTCCGGCCGCGTGGAGCGCCTCCCGCGCCGGACAGGCGTGATCATCTCCGGCGGCAACATCGACGCCGACCGCTTCGCCCGGCTGTGCGCGGGCGGCGACAGGCCGTAGGGGGTGGCGGCCCGGGGCCGGACGGGCGGACGATGAAAGGGAGGGCTCGGCCTCCGCCGGTGCCGCTCACGACATCCCGGAGCGGGCGACGGAGACCGACACCCGGCCGGAAAGGAGGAGCGGTCATGCTAGAGGTGAAGACGCTCGACAAGCCGGACGAGCGGCGCGACTTCCCGCGCGGCCACCTGGAAGCCGTCCATCTCTCGGGGCTCGACTTCGCCGTGGCCACCTTCGAGCCGGGCTGGCGCTGGTCGGAGTCCGTCGGCCCGATCGCGGGCACCGACACCTGCCAGATCCACCACAACGGCTATGTCGTCCAGGGCCGTATGCGCATCCGCATGGACGACGGCGCCGAGCAGGAGGTCGGCCCCGGCGACGTCTTCGTCTGCCCGCCGGGACACGACGCCTGGGTGGTGGGTGACGAGCAGGTCGTCGCGTACGACTTCGCGGGCGCCATGGCCAGGGAGTACGCGAAGGAGGAGTAGGGCGAGCAGGGCGAGGGGCGTACGGACGACTCCGTGCGTCGCTGCGCCTGCGCCTTGCCTCGGGGAAACCGATCGGTTTACTCTTCTCGCGACCGGTGGGAAACAGATCGGTTTCCCCGTTGGCTCCCTGGCGCAAGGACACTCCCATGACCATCCTCGAAGGCTCCGTCGCCCTCGTCACCGGCGGCAGCCGCGGTATCGGCAAGGCGCTGGTGACGGCCCTGTACGAACGCGGCGCGAAGAAGGTGTACGCCACCGCCCGCGACCCCCGCACCGTCACGCACCCGGACGCCGTGCCGCTCGCCCTGGAGGTGAGCGATCCCGCGTCCGTCGAGGCCGCCGCCGCACAGGCGCAGGACGTCACCGTCCTGATCAACAACGCGGGCGCCGCGGTGAACGCGAACTTCCTCGACTCGCCCGTCGAGGACGTGCGCCGCGAATTCGAGACGAACTTCTACGGGCCGCTCCTCGTGACCCGTGCCTTCGTCCCGGTCCTCGAACGCAACGGCGGCGGTCACCTCCTCAACGTCCACTCGGCGCTGTCGTGGATCGGCCTCGCCGGTTCCTACAGCGCCTCCAAGGCCGCCTTCTGGTCACAGACCAACTCCCTGCGCCTGGACCTCAGGCCGCGCGGCATCGAGGTCACCGGGCTGCACGTCGGCTATGTCGACACGGACATGACCGCGGGGATCGACGCGCCCAAGTCCACGCCCGAGAGCGTCGCCGCCCAGGCCCTCGACGGCATCGAGTCCGGCGCCTTCGAGGTGCTGGCCGACGACGTGTCGCGGCAGGTCAAGGCGGGCCTGTCGGGCGACCTCGCGGCGCTGTACCCGCAGCTCGCCGCCTGAGCGTGTTCCCGGCTTGCCGCCTGAGCCGTATCCCCGGCTTGCCGCCTGATCAGACCGGCAGCAGGCGGGCGATCAGCGCGCCGAGCTGGCGGGCGTTGCGGCACTCGTGCATCTCGACCAGCTCGGCGTAGGCGGGCGCGGCGGAGTCGCCGGTGCCCCACTGGGCGCGCGGCTCGGGGTTCAGCCAGTAGACGCGGCGGGCCCGTTCGGCGATCCGGCGTACGGCCGCCAGGTTCGGGTCGCTCATGTTCGTTCGCGCGTCGCCGAGGACGAACACCGTCGTGCGTCGGCCGACGGCGTCGCCGTGCCGCTCGGCGAACTCGCCCAGCGCGACGCCGTAGTCACTGCTGCCGTGCCAGCCCGTGAGGGTCGCCTCGGAGCGGATGCGCGCGCCGAGTCCCTCCGCGTCGGCGGCGCCGTGCTCCAGCAGGCCGGTCACCTCGTCGATCCGGTTGACGAACGCGAACACGCGCAGCTTGCTGAACTGGTCGTGCAGCGCCTGCACCAGCAGCATCGTGAAGTCCGCGAAGCCGGACACCGAGCCCGACACATCGCACAGCAGCACCAGTTCGGGCCGGACCGGACGCCGTCGGCGCAGCACCGGACGCATCGGCACGCCGCCCGTCGACAGCGAGCCGCGCAGGGTGCGCCGCAGGTCGATGCCGCCCCGGGCGGCCCGGCGCCGCCGGGCGGCCAGCCGCGTCGCCAGCTTGCGGGCGAGCGGCTGAACGGTCCTGCGCAGCTCGGCCAGCCGGTCCTTGCCGGCGTACAGGAAGTCGACCCGGTCGGCGGTGGGCGCCACCGCCCGCCGGGCGATCTCGTCCCGGCCGCGCCGCTCGGCCACCCGGCGGCGAGCCTCCGCCGCCACCAGTGCGCGGAAGACCTCGATACGCCGCCGGATCTCGTCGTCCAGCAGCCGGTCCGCGAACCCCGATTGCCCCGACCGGTCCCGCACCTCGGCGCGGACCCGGGCGAGCAGCGTCTGCGGGCGGATCCGGTCCAGCGTCTGGTACGACGACCAGCCGTCCGACGCCGGTGAACTCCCGTACCCGCCGAAGCCGTCGACGGCCTCGATCGCCAACCGGCCCAGCAGCGCGCCGTCGTTGGCGGCGAGCGCCGCCGCCAGCCGGTCGCGCAGACCGTCCCGGTCCGCCGCCTCGCCCTCCGGCCAGCCCTCCGGCCCGCCCACACCGCGCGGGAAGTACAGGTCGAAGACCGGGTCGAACACCTGCCGTTGGCCCGCCGTGTGCAGCAGGGTCGCGGCGAGGCCCTCGCGCAGCAGCTCGCGGTCGGCGAGTCCCAGCGCCTCCACCGCCCGGGCCGCGTCCACGGTCTCCCCGGTGCCGACGCGGACGCCGTGCGCCCGCAACGCGGCCACGAGGTCCGTCAGCCGGGAGGCGACATCGGCGCTCACACCGGCATCGGCGCTCACACCAGCATCGGCGGTCATAGGGCCTCCACGTCCAGCTTGGCCGCGGCCTTCAGGACGTCGTCCTGGTGCTTGAGCAGCACGCCCAGGGTGTCGCGGACGACGGTCTCGTCGAGGGTGCCGGCGCCGAGCGCGAGCAGGGTGCGGGCCCAGTCGACGGTCTCCGCGACCGACGGCACCTTCCGCAGATCCATCGCCCGCAGCGCGCCCACCACCCGGACCACCGACTCCGCCAGCGCCGCGTCGATGCCGGGTACCTTCAGCCGGACGATCCGCCGCTCCAACTCCTCCTCGGGGAAGCCGATGTGCAGGAACAGACAGCGGCGGCGCAGCGCCTCGGACAGTTCGCGGGTCGCGTTCGAGGTGAGCACCACGAACGGGCGGCGCGTCGCGGTGACCGTGCCCAGCTCCGGGACGGTGACCTGGAAGTCGCTGAGCACCTCCAGCAGCAGGCCCTCCACCTCGACGTCGGCCTTGTCGGTCTCGTCGATCAGCAGCACCTTGGGGTCGTCCCCGCGGATGGCGGTCAGCAAGGGGCGTGGGAGCAGGAACTCCTCGCTGAAGATGTCGGTGCGTGTCTCGTCCCACGTCTCGTCGCGGCCCGCGCTGATGCGCAGGAGCTGCTTGGCGTGGTTCCACTCGTACAGTGCCCGGGACTCGTCGACGCCCTCGTAGCACTGGAGCCGTACCAGCCGGGCCTGTGCGACCTGGGCGACGGCCTTGGCGAGTTCCGTCTTCCCGACGCCCGCCGGGCCCTCCACGAGGAGCGGCTTGCCGAGGCGGTCGGCGAGGAAGACGGTCGTGGCGACCGCGGGCGACGCCAGGTAGCCGGTCTCGGCGAGGCGTGCGCGGACATCGTCGACGGAAGTGAACAACCGGGCCTCCGGTGGTGGCGGCGTAACGGGATCCGACTCCTATCCAAGCGCTTGTTCAGTGCTGCTGTCACCCACGTCCGGCTGATCCGGGCAGCGGTATACCGATCGGTTTCCTCCGTGGTCGCCGCGCGGTAACCTCGCCGTATGGCCACGACAGACAAGGCGTCCCCGCGCGATCGGCTGCTCGACGCGGCGGCCCAGCTCTTCTACCGCGACGGCGTCTCCATCGGCGTGGAGGCGCTGTGCCGGACCGCCGGGGTGTCGAAGCGTTCGATGTACCAGCTCTTCGACAGCAAGGACGAGATGCTGGCCGCGAGCCTGGAGCGGCAGATCCCGCGCTACGAGGCGCAGCTCGCGGCCGGGCCGCAGGACGCCGGAACGCCCCGGGAGCGGATCCTGTACGTCTTCGAACGCCTGGAGGAGGCCTCCGTGGACGCCGGCTACCACGGCTGCCCCTACCTCGCGGCGCTGGTCGAGCTCAAGGACCCCGAGCACCCGGCGAGCGTGGTCGCCCGCGCCGTCAAGGAACGGCTGAAGGCCGCCTTCCGTGCCCAGGCCGAGCTGGGCGGCGCCCGGGATCCCGAGCTGCTCGCCCGCCAGTTGCTGCTGGTCTTCGACGGGGCGAGCGCGCGGGCCGGGGCGCGGGTGGAGGCGCTGGACGACGGGCTGGCGACGGCGACGGTGAGCGCGCTGCTCGACGCGGCGGGTGTGACGTAGCCACCGGCGGACCAGGTGGGGCGCAGCACCCCGGACGGGTCACCACAACGAGCCGACCCGCCGGACCGCCCGATGCAATGGACGCGTGACCGCGCCCCCGGACGACTGCCTCGCGCGCAACGAGTGGATCTGCGGCGACTATCTGAGCACCCGCCGCGAGATCCTCCTCGACGCCGCGGTCCAGCACCTGCAGCTGACGTCCGTCTCGGTGCTGATCGCCCTCGCCCTCGCCCTGCCGCTCGCGGTGCTGGCCCGCCGCTGGGGCTGGGCGGCCGGTCCTGTCCTCGCCGTGACGACGATCCTCTACACGATCCCCTCCCTGGCGATGTTCTCGCTGCTGCTGCCCCTGTACGGGCTGTCGGCGACACTCGTGATCGCCGGGCTCGTGCTGTACTCACTGACCCTGCTGGTACGCAACATCCTCGCCGGTCTGCGGGCCGTCCCCGAGGAGACCCGGCAGGCCGCCCGCGGCATGGGGTACGGCCCGGTCCGCCTCCTCCTCACCGTCGAACTGCCGCTCGCCCTGCCCGCCGCGATGGCCGGGCTGCGCATCGCCACGGTCTCCGCGGTGTCACTGGTGACGGTCGGCGCGATCGTCGGCTTCGGCGGACTCGGCAATCTGATCTACTCGGGCATGAACACCTACTTCAAGGCCCAGGTGCTGACCGCGTCGGTGCTGTGCGTGGTCATCGCGGTCGCGGCCGATGTACTTCTGCTGGGCGTCCAGCGGCTGATCACGCCCTGGACGAGGGCCCGTACATGAACACGCTCACCGCCACCTGGGACTGGCTCACCGACCCCGCGCACTGGTCGGGTGCCGACGGCATCGGACACCGGCTGCTGCAACACCTCGTCCTCACGGTGGTCTGCCTGGCCGTCAGCTGCCTGATCGCCCTGCCCGTCGCGGTGGTCCTCGGCCACCTCGGCAAGGGCGGGGCGCTCGCCGTCAACATCTCCAACGTCGGCCGCGCGGTCCCCACCTTCGCGGTCCTGGTCCTGCTGCTGCTCACCCCCGTCGGCGCATGGGGCGAGGGCCCCACGGTCGTCGCCCTGGTGCTGTTCGCCGTACCGCCCCTCCTCACCAACGCGTACGTCGGCATGCGCGAGGTCGACCGCGGCACCGTGCAGGCGGCGCGGGGGATGGGGATGACGGGACGCCAGGTGCTGTTTCACGTGGAACTGCCCCTTTCCGCCCCGATGATCCTGAACGGCATGCGGATCGCCGCCGTCCAACTCGTCGCGACCGCCACCATCGCCGCCCTGGCGGGTGGTGGGGGCCTGGGCCGGATCATCACGGCGGGCTTCAACCTCGCCAGTACGCCGCAGGTGGTGGCCGGTGCGGTGCTCGTCGCCGTGTTCGCGCTGATCGTCGAGGGCCTCTTCGAGGTGGCCGAACGCCTGGCACCGGCGTGGGCCAGGGGCACCCCATGAGCGGCCGTACGCCGCTGGCGGCAGCCTTCCTGCTCCTGGCGACCGCCTGCTCCACCGGCCCCTCCCTGGAGAACCAGGGCAAGGTCACCGCGCCGCCCGGCGACAGCCGCCACCTGACCGTCGGCTCCGCGGGGTTCACCGAGAGCGACCTGCTCGCCCAGATGTACGCCCTGCTGCTGAACCAGGCGGGCTACGAGACGTCCCTCATCACGGTCGCCAACCGCGAACTGTACGAACCGGCCCTGGAGTCCGGGCGGATCGACGTCGTCCCGGAGTACGCGGCCACCTTCGCCGACTGGCTCAACGCCAAGACCAACGGGCCCGATGCCCCGCCGGTCGGCTCACCCGACCTCGACGCCACGATGAAGGCCCTGCGCCGCCTGGCCACGCCCCGTGGACTCGCCGTCCTGAACCCCGGCCGGGCCGTCGACCAGAACGCCTTCGCGGTGAGCGCCTCGTACGCACACCGGCACGGTCTCAAGACCCTCAGCGACCTCGGCGGGTCCGGCCTGGAGGTACGGCTCGCCGCGGGCGACGAATGCGTGCAACGCCCCTACTGCGCTCCGGGCCTGCGCAAGACCTACGGCATCGACATCACCGCCGTCGACCCCAAGGGCGTCGGCACCACCCAGGCCAAGCGGGCGGTGCAGAGCGGCCAGGACCAGATGGTGCTGACCACCACGACCGACGCCACCCTCGACGAGTTCGGCCTGGTGCTCCTCGCCGACGACAGACACCTCCAGAACGCCGACCACGTCGTCCCGGTCGTCAACCGCGCCCGCGCGGGCGCCCCCGGCGTCACCAAGGCCCTGGGCAAGCTCAACGCCGTCCTCACCACGGCCGACCTCGCCGCCATGAACCAGCAGGTGGACAGCTGGCGCCGCTTGGCGACGGACGTGGCCCGGACGTATCTGGAGGACAAGGGACTGCTGAAGTGACGCTCAGGCGTCCGCCACCGAGTCGAACTCCACCTGACCCCGCGCCACCCCGAGGGCATCCGCGTCCACCGAGCGTCGCAGGGCCTCGTGGAGCTTCGCCGGCGTCAGCACGCCGAGGAAGCGGGCGGCAGGACAGCCCGTCCACCGCGGTCGTACCGTCCGGATACCGCTTGGTGACCTGCTCGAACCGGATCATGGTGTCACGCCGGCGGCGCCACCTCGTCCCCGCTCACCAGCACCACCTCAAGGATGCGCGGACCGTGCACCCCCTCCACCCGGTCGAGCTCGATGTCGCTGGTGGCGGACGGGCCGGAGATCCAGGTCAGCGGGCGTGCCGGGTCGAGCCGGGGCATGGCCCGCGGGACGGACGACACGACCTGGGCGGGCACCCGTACGACGCAGATGTGATGGTCGGGGACGAGGGTGATCCGCCGCCGCCCCTGGTCCGGCGAGCCGTCCAGCACGATGGTGCCCGTCTCGGCGATCGCCACCGCACAGCCCGTGACCACGCTGTCGACCTGGTCCAGTTCGTGCGGGGTGCTCGCGGCACGATCGGGCACACGCGTCGCGTCCACAGCCTCCAGCCAGCGCTCCGGCAGCCCGGGCGGGACCAGCACGGTCCGCGCGCCCCGCGCGGCCAGCAGCCGCCCGAGCACGTCCGGCAGCTCCTCGTCCGCGCAGCGGTGCACGATCGCCCGGTAGTCCGCCAGGTTCTCGGCGAGCAGCTCCACCGTCTCCGCGACGCTCCGCTCGCCGTGCTCGCGCCGATAGTCGCGCGGAACCGCCTGCTCGTACGGCGTGTCGTCGTCCCGTACGTCGGCCAGGGCGCGTCGCACCCGGCCCAGAATCCGCTCCCTGCTGCTCACTTCGAAGCGTCCTTTCCGCCCTGCGTCCGCTGCCACCAGTCCCGGAACGACTCCGCCGGCACGGACGGCAGATCCCGGCTGCCGCTCCACGCCCTGCCCGGACCCGGCAGCGTGCGCGGATGGAAGCGCCGCGTGCGTGCGGCGAGCCGCTGCCCGGTGCGCAGGGCGCCGGGATGGGTCAGCGTCCAGCGGGCCGCCCGCATCGCCGCCCGCTCGGCCGCGTGTCCCTTCGCGGGCTTCAGCAGCACCTTGTTGCCGTCCCGTGTCACCTGCCCGCCCGCCACGACCCGCTCCCGCAGATGCACCAGCACCTCGGGGATGTCGATGGCCACCGGGCACACCTCGTAGCAGGCTCCGCACAGCGAGGACGCGTACGGCAGCGAGGCGTCGATCTCGCTGGCGGTGCCCCGGAGTTGAGGGCTCAGGATGGCGCCGATCGGGCCCGGGTACACCGAGCCGTACGCGTGGCCGCCCGCCCGCTCGTACACCGGGCACACATTGAGACACGCCGAGCAGCGGATGCAGCGCAGGGCCTGGCGGCCGACCTCGTCGGCGAGGGTGTCGGTGCGGCCGTTGTCGAGCAGGACCAGGTGGAAGGTGCGCGGGCCGTCGTCGTCCGTGGTGCCGGTCCACATGCTGGTGTAGGGGTTCATGCGCTCGGCGGTCGAGGAGCGGGGGAGGGTCTGCAGGAACACCTCCAGGTCCCGCCAGGTCGGCACGATCTTCTCGATGCCGACGACCGAGATCAGCGTCTCGGGGAGGGTCAGGCACATCCGGCCGTTGCCCTCGGACTCCACGACCACCAGCGTGCCCGTCTCGGCGACCATGAAGTTCGCTCCGGAGACGCCGACCTTGGCGCGCAGGAACTTCTCGCGCAGGTGCAGCCGGGCGGCTTCGGCCAGCTCGGCGGGCGTGTCGGTGAGGCCCTCGGGTGCCGGGCGGCCCCACTCGCCCATCTCGCGGGCGAAGACGTCCCGGATCTCGCCGCGGTTGCGGTGGATCGCCGGGACCAGGATGTGCGAGGGCCGGTCCTGGCCCAACTGCACGATCAGCTCGGCGAGATCCGTCTCGTACGCCCGGATCCCCTCCGCCTCCAGCGCCTCGTTGAGCCCGATCTCCTGCGTGGCCATCGACTTGACCTTCACGACCTCCGACTCGCCGGTCCGCCGGACCAGGTCGGCGACGATCCGGTTGGCCTCGTCGGCGTCGACGGCCCAGTGGACGGTGCCGCCCGCCGCCGTCACCGACTCCTCCAACTGCACCAGGTAGCGGTCGAGGTGGCGGAGTGTGTGGTCCTTGATCCGCCGCCCCGCCTCCCGCAGTTGCGCCCAGTCCGAGACCTCGGCGACCGCCTTCTCCCGCTTGGCGCGGATGGTGTGCGTGGCGTGCCGCAGATTGCCGCGCAGGGTGGGATTGCGCACCGCCTCGTGCGCGGCCCGGGGGAAGGCGGGCATTCCGACGAACGTTCCGCTCACAGCGCCGGTTCCTCCTCCGTGCTCGCCAGGATCTCCGCGAGGTGCACCGGCCGCATCCCGGTGCGGAGCCGGGTCATGGTGCCGCCGATGTGCATCAGACAGGAGTTGTCCGCCGCGCACAGCACCTCGGCGCCGGTCGACTCGGCGTTGCGCACCTTGTCGGCACCCATCGCCGCCGAGACATCGGCGTTCTTCAGCGCGAAGGTGCCTCCGAACCCACAGCACTCGTCCGCGCCCGGCAGCTCGACCAGCTCCAGCCCCTTCACCGCCTGCAGCAGCCTGCGCGGACGGTCGTCCAGGCGCAGTCCGCGCAGCCCGTGGCAGGTGGGGTGGTACGTCACCCGGTGCGGGTAGTACGCGCCCACGTCCGTCACCCCCAGCACATCCACCAGGAACTCGGTGAGCTCGTACGTCTTCGGCACCACCGGGGCGAGCGCGGTCGCCAGCGTGCTCCCGCGCCCCTCGGCGCGCGCCCGCGCACCCATCCGCGGATACAGCTCCCGCACCATCGCCCCGCACGACCCGGACGGCGTCACGATCGCCTCGTACTCCCCGAAGACATCGGAGAAATGCCGGGCCAGCGGCTCCGCCTCACGCCGGTAGCCGGTGTTGTAGTGAGCCTGCCCGCAGCAGGTCTGGGCCATCGGGAAGTCGATCTCGACGCCCAGCCTGGTCAGCAGTTTCACCACGGCACGCCCGGTGTCCGGATAGAGCGTGTCGTTGACGCAGGTCAGGAACAGGGCGACACGCATCGCGGCTCCTTGGGGTTGGTCATCCGATGTGTGCAGGGTAGTGCGGTGGCGCGGGCCGGGGGAGACCCGGCTCACCCTCCGGCGAGCCGGGCCTGGGCCGCCCGCCAGGGCGCGGTGTCACCGCGCGGTTCGTAACGGGTGAGCGGCTGGGTACGGCCGAGCAGCCGCCGCATGTCCGCCCGGTCGCCGACGAGCCCGTGGGCCCGCGCCTGCACCAGCACGTTCCCGAAGGCCGCCGCCTCCGTCGGGCCCGCCACCACCGGCAGCCCGCAGGCGTCGGCGGTCAGCTGGCACAGCAGCGCGTTGCGCACCCCGCCGCCCACCACATGGACGACGTCCACGGCATGCCCGGCCAGCCGCTGGGCGTCCTCGACGGCCCGCCGGTGGGCGAGGGCGAGCGAGTCGAGGATGCAGCGCGTGACCTCGGCGGGCGTCTCGGGCACCGGCTGCCCCGAGGCGCGGCACGCCTCGGCGATCCGCTCCGGCATCCGCCCCGGCGCCAGGAACTGCGCGTCGCCCGCGTCCACCACCGACCGCAGCGCCGGTACCCCGGCCGCGGCCCGCAGCAGCTCACCGAGGTCCGGGTCCCCCCAGGTCCGTACGCACTCCTGGAGCAGCCACAGCCCCATGATGTTGCGCAGATAGCGGACCGTGCCGTCCAGGCCCAGCTCATTGGTGAAGTTGGCGGCCCGGCTCTCCTCCGTCAGCACCGGCGCGTCCAGTTCAAGACCGGCCAGCGACCAGGTGCCGGTGCAGATGTAGGCGAAGCGCTCACCGGACGCCGGTACGGCGGCCACCGCGGACGCCGTGTCGTGCGAGGCGACCGCGGTGACCGGCACGGGGCCGGTGAGGCCCGTCTCCTCCAGCACCTCGGGGCGCAGCACCCCCGCCGGGTCGCCCGGCTGCCGCAGCGGCGCGAACAGGCTCAGGTCGATGTCCAGCCGAGCCGCCACGTCGTACGACCAGTCCCGCGTCCGGGGATCGACGAGCTGGGTCGTCGAGGCGTTGGTGAGCTCGGTGCCCTGCTCCCCGGTGAGCCAGTACGACAGCAGGTCGGGGATCAGCAACAGGCGTTTGGCGTGGGCGAGTTGGTCGCAGGAGCGGGCGGCGACCAGTTGGTAGAGGGTGTTGAACGGGGCGTACTGCAACCCGGTCGCCGCGTACAGCTCGGCGGCGGGCAGGCTCGCCCACACCGTCTCGGCGACCCCGTCGGTCCGCCCGTCCCGGTAGTGCACCGGATTGCCGAGCAGCGCCCCGTCGGCGTCCAGCAGCCCGTAGTCCACGGCCCAGCTGTCGATGCCGACCGAGTCGACCGGCCCTGCCGTCCGCAGCCCCTCCAGCACACCGGCGTACAGCGCCAGCACGTCCCAGCGCAGCCCCTCCGGCACCCGCACCGGCCGGTTGGCGAAGCGGTGCCCCTCGGTCAGTTCCAGCTCGTGCCGCCCGACGCGGCCGACCATGACCCGCCCACTGGACGCGCCGAGGTCGACCGCGGCGTACGACTTCATGGCGCTGCTCACCGCAGGAACGCGGCGGCCACGCCGGCGTCGACCGGGATGTGCAGCCCGGTGGTGTGCGTCAGCTCCCCGCCGGTCAGCGCGAACACGGCGCCCGCCACATGCTCCGGCAGCACCTCACGCTTGAGGATCGTCCGCTGGGCGTAGAACTCCCCGAGCTTCTCCTCCGGCACCCCGTACACGGCCGCCCGCTGCGCGCCCCAGCCCCCCGCGAAGATCCCCGAACCGCGCACCACACCGTCCGGGTTGACCCCGTTGACCCGGATCCCGTGCTCACCCAACTCGGCGGCCAGCAGCCGCACCTGATGAGCCTGGTCGGCCTTGGTGGCGGAGTAGGCGATGTTGTTCGGCCCGGCGAAGACGGCGTTCTTCGACGCGATGTAGACGATGTCACCGCCCAGCCCCTGGGCGATCATCACCCGTGCCGCCTCCCGCGAGACGAGGAAGGACCCGCGCGCCATGATGTCGTGCTGAAGATCCCAGTCCTTCGCGGACGTCTCCAGCAGCGGCTTGGAAATCGAGATCCCCGCGTTGTTGACCACCAGATCGACGCCCCCGAAGGCCAGCACCGCGGCCTTGAACGCCTCGGCGATCTGCTCCTCGGAGGTGACGTCGACGGAGACGGCGACGGCCTTGTCCGCCCCGCCCAGCTCCTCGGCGACCTTGGCGGCGTTCTCCGCATTGAGGTCCGCCACCACGACACACGCGCCCTCGGCCACCAGCCGACCGGCGATCGCCCTGCCGATCCCGCTCCCCGCGCCGGTCACCAGCGCCACCCGCGTCGCGAGCGCCTTGGGCTTCGGCATCCGCTGGAGCTTGGCCTCCTCCAGCGCCCAGTACTCGATACGGAACTTCTCCGACTCCTCGATCGGCGCGTACGTCGACACGGCCTCGGCGCCGCGCATCACGTTGATGGCGTTGACGTAGAACTCGCCCGCGACCCGGGCCGTCTGCTTGTCCTTGCCGAAGCTGAACATGCCCACGCCCGGCACCAGCACGATGGCGGGGTCGGCGCCGCGCATGGCGGGGGAGTCGGGCAGGGCGTGCCGCTCGTAGTAGGCGGCGTACTCCTCCCGGTAGGCGGCGTGCAGCTCCCGCAACCGCGCGACGACCTCGTCGAGCGGGGTCGTCGGCGGCAGGTCGAGCACCAGCGGCCGGACCTTGGTGCGCAGGAAGTGGTCGGGGCAGGAGGTCCCCAGCGCGGCCAGCCGCGGATGTTCGGCGCGGGCGAGGAAGTCGAGCACGACCTCGGAGTCGTCGAAGTGCCCCACCTGGGGCTTGTCCTGCGAGGCGGCGGCCCGTACGTACGGCGCCAGCGCGGCCGCCCGCTCCCGCCGCTCGCCCTCGGGCAGCGCCTCGTATCCCTCGATGACGGCCCCGAAGGGCTCAGGCTTGCCCCGCTCGGCGAGGAACGCCTCGGCGGTACGGATGATGTGCAGCGAGTTCCGCTCGCACTCCTCGGCGGTGTCGCCCCAGGCGGTGATGCCGTGCCCGCCCAGGATCACGCCGATGGCCTGCGGGTTGGCCGCCTTGACGGCGGCGATGTCCAGCCCGAGCTGAAACCCGGGCCGCCGCCACGGCACCCACACCACGCTGTCCCCGAAGCACTCGGCGGTCAGCTTCTCCCCGTCCGCCGCACAGGCCAGCGCGATCCCGGAGTCGGGGTGCAGATGATCGACGTGAGCGGAGTCGACGAGCCCGTGCATCGCGGTGTCGATGGAGGGCGCGGCGCCGCCCTTGCCATGCAGGCAGTAGTCGAACGCGGCGACCATCTCGTCCTCGCGCTCGACGCCGGGGTAGACATCGACGAGCGCGCGCAGCCGGTCCAGCCGCAGCACGGCGAGCCCCGCTTCGGTGAGCGTCCCGAGGTCCCCTCCGGACCCCTTGACCCACATCAGCTCGACGTCACCACCGGTGACGGGATCGGTGTCGGTGCCCTTCGCGGACGCGTTGCCACCGGCGTAGTTGGTGTTACGGGGATCAGAGCCGAGCCGATGCGACCGAGCGAGCAGAGCGGCGGCTTCGGGATGGGTTGCCATAGAAGTCGGTTCCTTTTCAAAAGACGGTGAGTGCATGTCCCCAGGGGCGCGGGGAACTGCGTGACAAGCCACAGACGACCCGCACCCGCCAACAACTCAGAACGTGGCAGATGCTCAGGCGCCCCACCCGGCCTGCCGCCCTCCAACCCGCTCAGCCACGATCTTCTCGGCCCACCCGCACCGGGCATACGCAGCGAGCGGCTCGGCATCCAGCCCCATTTCCTCCCGCACCTCACGAAGCAACGGCCGCACATCCGTGTTGTACGCATCCATCAGCACGGCATTCGCCCCCAGCACATCCCCGTCCCGCTGAGCCGCGGCCAACGCCCCCCGGTCAACGAGCAGGGCCTTCGCCGTCGCCTCCTGCACATTCATCACGGACCGGATGATCGCCGGAATCTTCGCCTCGATGTTGTGACACTGATCCAGCATGAACGCGACCCCGGACCCGGACCCGAACCCACCCCCACGCACGACCTCGTACATGATCCGGAACAGCTGGAACGGATCCGCCGCCCCCACCATCAGGTCGTCATCCGCGTAGAACCGCGAGTTGAAGTCGAACCCCCCGAGCTTCTGCTCCCGCAACAGCGTCGCCACGATGAACTCGATGTTGGTCCCCGGCGCATGGTGCCCCGTGTCCACGACCACCTGCGCCTTGGGCCCGAGCTTCAGACAGTGCGCGTACGCCGTCCCCCAGTCCGGCACATCCGTCGTGTAGAACGCGGGCTCGAAGAACTTGTACTCCAGCAGCATCCGCTGCCCCTCACCCAGCCGCGCGTACACCTCGGCCAGCCCCTCGGCCAGCCGGTCCTGCCGCTCGCGCACATCGTCCTGCCCGGGATAGTTCGTCCCGTCGGCGAACCACAGCTTCAGATCGGTGGAGCCCGTCGCGTCCATGATGTCGACGCACTCCAGCAGATGATCGACCGCCTTGCGCCGCACCGCCGCGTCGGGATGGCAGATGCTGCCGAGCTTGTAGTCGTCGTCCTGGAAGGTGTTGGAGTTGATCGCGCCCAGTCTCAGTCCGCGCTCCTCGGCGTACTTCGCCAGCGCCGCGTAGTCGTCGACCTTGTCCCAGGGGATGTGCAGGGCGACGGTCGGGGCCACGCCGGTGAACTCGTGCACCTTCGCCGCGTCGTCGAGCTTCTCGTGTGGATCGCGCGGCACACCGGCTTGTGCGAACACCTTGAAACGGGTCCCCGAGTTCCCGTACGCCCACGACGGCGTCTCGACTGCCTGGCTCTTGAGCGCGGCCTTCACCGCGGCGAGTTCGGTCACTGCTGGGCTCCTGCGCTTGACGACACGATGGATGAAACGATTCAGAACGGCAAGCTATGAGCCGCCGCAAGGGGTGTCAAGCGCTCTGACCAACCCATCTCTTTGTGACCCGGTCGTGACCTTCGTCTATCGAAAACTTTTCGACACGCACCCATTGACGTGCCATGGCTGCCCCGCCTAACGTCCCGGCAATCCAGTTGAAACCTTTCACGACGCCGCGGGGGCCGCCCGGCCGCCCTCGCCGCGTCGTCGAGGAGCCCCTCATGACCCACCCGTCCGACACGGGACCGGCCCCGGTAGTGGCGCTCAAGGGCATCTCCAAGTCCTTCGGCGCGGTACGCGCCCTGCGGGACGTGTCCCTCGAGCTGTTCCCCGGAGAGGTGCACGCTCTCGCCGGCGAGAACGGCGCGGGCAAGTCGACCCTCATCAAGACGCTCGCCGGGGTGCACCGGCCGGACGCCGGCCAGGTGCTGCTCGACGGTGAGCCCGTCGTCTTCCACGGCCCCGGCGACGCGCGTGACGCCGGTATCGCCGTGATCTACCAGGAACCCACGCTCTTCCCCGACCTGTCGATCGCCGAGAACATCTTCATGGGCCGCCAGCCCCGACGCGCCCTCGGCCGCATCGACCACAAGGCCACCCATGCCGCGACACTCGCGCTGATGCAACGCCTGGGCGTCGAGCTCGACCCCGACCGCCCGGCCCGCGGTCTGTCCATCGCGGACCAGCAGATCGTCGAGATCGCCAAGGCGCTCTCCTTCGACGCCCGGGTCCTGATCATGGACGAGCCCACGGCAGCGCTCACCGGAAGCGAGGTCGCCCGCCTCTTCGGCGTCGTGCGGACGCTGAGGGAGCAGGGCGCCGCCGTGCTGTTCATCTCGCACCGCCTGGAGGAGATCTTCCAGATCTGCCGCCGGGTCACGACCCTGCGCGACGGCGCCTGGATCGCCTCCGAACTCCTCGACGGCATGACCGAGGACGACCTGGTCCGCCGTATGGTCGGCCGCGACCTCGACGAGCTGTACCCCAAGCAGGACGTCCGGCCCGGCGAGGTCGCCCTGAGCGTGCGCCGGCTGACCCGGGAGGGCGTCTTCACCGATGTCTCCTTCGAGGTGCGGCGCGGTGAGATCGTCGGCCTCGCCGGACTCGTCGGCGCCGGGCGTACGGAGGTCGCGCGAGCCGTGTTCGGCATCGACCGGTGGGACGCGGGCGAGGTCGAGCTGGACGGGCGGAAGCTGATCAACGGCGCCCCCTCCACCGCCATGGCCGCCGGGCTCGCCCTGGTCCCCGAGGACCGGCGCGCCCAGGGCCTGGTGATGGACATGTCCATCGAGCGCAACATCGGGCTGACCGGCCTTCGTACGACCGTCAGGGCAGGCCTGATGGACCGGGGCGCCGAACGCAGCCGCTCGCTCGACTGGGCCGTCAAGCTCCAGGTCAAGTACGCCCGGATCGCCGACGCCGTCTCCACCCTGTCCGGCGGCAACCAGCAGAAGGTCGTCCTCGCCAAGTGGCTCGCCACGCAGCCGAAGGTGCTGATCGTCGACGAGCCGACCCGCGGCATCGACGTCGGCACCAAGGCGGAGGTGCACCGGCTGCTGTCCCAGCTCGCCGCCGACGGTGTGGCCGTCCTGATGATCTCCTCCGACCTGCCCGAGATCCTCGGCATGGCCGACCGCGTGCTGGTGATGCACGAGGGCCGGCTCACCGCCGAGATCCCACGCTCCGACGCCACCGAGGAAACCGTGATGGCCGCAGCCACCGGGAGGGCCGCCGCATGACGGTGACCGCACCCACTCCCACGTCGACCGAAGAGGTCCCCAAGTCCAGCGGCACCCGCCTCGTCGACCGCGTCTTCAAGATGCGCGAACTCGCCATCCTGGTCGTCTTCCTGGTGATGATCGCCGTCACCCAGGCGGGCAACAGCGAGTTCCTGTCCGAGCAGGGCATCAAGGACCTGCTGCTGAACGCGACGATCCTGGTCCTGGTCGCCACCGGCCAGTCGCTGGTGGTGATCACGAGGAACGTCGACCTGTCGGTCGGCTCCACACTCGGCATCAGCGCCTTCGCCGCCGGTACGTATCTCCAGGGCGGCGGCAACTCGGTGGTGGCCGTGCTCCTGGCGGTGCTGATGGGCATCGCCTTCGGCCTGCTCAACGGTCTGCTGGTCAGCCTCGGCCAGGTGCCCGCACTGGTGGTGACCCTCGGCACGCTGTACATCATCCGCGGCATCGACTCCATCTGGGTCGGCTCCCGCCAGATCACCGCGGCCGACCTGCCCGGCGGATTCGTCGACTTCGGCTCCGGCGGCATCTCGGCGGTGCCGTATCTCGCGCTGATCGCCCTCGCGGTCCTGGTGGTCACGGCGTACTACCTCAAGCACTTCGGCAGCGGCCGCGAGCTGTACGCCCTCGGCTCCAACCCCGAGGCCGCCCGGCTCGCCGGCATCCCCGTCAGAAAGCGGATCCTGACGGCGTACACCTTCTGCGGCGCGCTCGCCGGGCTCGCCGGAGCGATGTACCTGGCCCGGTTCGGCAACGTCGACTCCGGCACCGGCACCGGCTACGAACTCACCGTCGTCAGCGCGGTCGTGGTCGGCGGCGTCGTCTTCACCGGCGGCTCCGGCAGCGTCTACGGTGCCGCGCTGGGCGCGCTGCTGCTGACCTCCATCAACAGCGTGCTGCCCGCCCTGGGCGTCAGCTCGGTGTGGGTGCTCGCGATCAACGGCATCCTGCTCATCCTCGCCATCGCCGTGGACCGTGTGGTCGCCCTGCGTGTGGCGTCCGCCCTGAAGAAGACGGCTCTGAAGAAGAGGAACGCCCGCCATGCCTGAGTCCCTGACGCGCGCGGTCCGTTGGGACACGGTCGTCGGCGCGCTGCTGATCGTCGTCCTGCTGCTGTCCTTCGGGTTCGTGGACGGGTTCGGCAACGCCCTGAACCTGTCGTTCCTGATCGGCAACACCTTGCCGATCGCTCTCATCGCCCTGCCGATGACCCTGCTCGTCGTCTCCGGCGAGATCGATCTGTCCGTCGCCTCCACCGCCGGGCTGTCCGGCGCGGTGATGGGCGCCCTGTGGAACCAGGGCATGACCATCGAGACGATCATCCCGCTGTGCCTGCTGCTCGGCGTGGTGTGCGGACTGATCAACGGTCTGCTGGTGACCAAGCTCGGGCTGCCGTCGCTTGCGGTGACCATCGGTACGCTTGCCGCCTACCGGGGCATCGCGCAGATCGTGCTCGGCTCCGACGCGGTGACCGACTTCCCCTCCCCGTACCTGGACTTCGCGGCCGGGCGGATCGGCGACACGTTCGTCCCGTACGCCTTCCTGCCCTTCCTCGTGCTGCTGGCGATCGCGGTGGTGACGTTGCATGCCACGCCGTTCGGGCGGTCGGTGTTCGCGATCGGCGCGAGTGAGGAGGCCGCGCGGTTCGCCGGGGTCCGGGTGAAGCGGCAGAAGCTGATTCTGTTCACGGTGACCGGGCTGATGGCGTCACTCACCGGGATCTTCTGGGCGCTGCATTACGCCAGCGCTCGCTATGACAACGCCATGGGGCTCGAACTCTCCGTTGTCGCGGCCGTGTTGCTCGGTGGTATCGACTTCGACGGCGGCAAGGGCACGTTGGGTGGCGCGATCGCCGGGGTGTTTCTCCTCGGGGCGTTGCAGAACGTGATGAGCCTTCAGGACGTGTCCGCCCAGTCGCAGATCGTGGTCACCGGTGTCCTGCTCGTTCTTTCCGTGCTCGGGCCGCGCGTGGCACGGCAGATCGCCGTCGTGCGCGCCCAATCGACCGGCTGACCCGTGGTCTGTGGCTGGTCGCGCAGTTCCCCGCGCCCCTGAAAGGGGCGCCTCCGCTCACCTCCGTCAAGAAGGAACCCCTATGCGCAAGTCATCCCTCCGCCGTAGCTGTGCCGCCCTCGCGGCCGTCACCTCGCTCGCCCTCGCCGCCACCGCCTGCGGTGGTACCACCAAGGAGGACGTGGCCAACGAGGGCGGCTCGGCCGCCGCGGCCGGTGAGGCGAACCCGAACGCCGAACTGAAGAAGGGCCTCACCGTCGGCTTCCTGCCCAAGCAGGTCAACAACCCCTACTTCACCACCGCCGACAAGGGCGGCGAGGCAGCCCTGAAGGAGCTGGGCTCCCACTACAAGGAGGTCGGACCCTCCAGCGCCACCGACACCTCCGGGCAGGTCTCCTACGTCAACACGCTCACCCAGCAGCAGGTCGACGCGATGGCCGTGTCCGCGCAGGACCCGGGCGCCCTGTGCACCGCGCTCAAGCAGGCCATGAGCAACGACATCAAGGTCGTGACGTACGACTCGGACACCAAGCCCGAGTGCCGCAACGCCTTCGTCTCGCAGGCGTCCGCCGAGGACCTCGGCCGCACCGAGGTGCAGCTGCTCGCCGAGCAGATCGGGTACAAGGGCGAGATCGCGATCCTGTCCGCCGCGCAGACCGCGACCAACCAGAACACCTGGATCGAGTTCATGAAGGACGAGCTCAAGGATCCCAAGTACAAGGACATGAAGCTCGTCAAGATCGCGTACGGCAACGACGACGCCCAGCAGTCCTTCCAGCAGACCCAGGGCCTGCTCCAGGAGTACCCGAACCTGAAGGGGATCATCTCCCCGACCACCGTCGGCATCAAGGCCGCCGCCCAGTACCTGTCCGGCTCGAAGTACAAGGGCAAGGTCAAGCTGACCGGCCTCGGCACCCCCAACGACCTGCGCAAGTACGTCAAGAACGGCACCGTCGAGGCGTTCGAGCTGTGGGACCCGGCGAAGCTGGGTGAGCTGGCCGCCCGTACCGCCGTCGCGCTGGTGTCGGGCCAGATCACCGGCAAGGAGGGCGAGACCTTCACCGCCGGCGACATGGGCCAGTACACCATCGGCAAGGACGGCGTGATCAGCCTCGGCAAGCCGACCGTGTTCGACGCCGGCAACATCGACCAGTACAACTTCTAGCCCCGGGGCGGTACTTCATGCAGCGCGTCTGTTTCCTGCTCAAGGTCCGCCAGGACCGGATCGCCGAGTACCGCGAACGCCACGCCGCCGTGTGGCCGGAGATGCTCCAAGCGCTCTCGGCCACCGGCTGGCACAACTACTCGCTCTTCCTGCGCGACGACGGCCTGCTCGTCGGCTATCTGGAGACCGAGGACTTCGCGGCCGCCCTCGCCGGGATGGAGGCCACGGAGGTCAACGCCCGTTGGCAGGCCGAGATGGCGCCGTTCTTCGAGTCGCTGGACGGCGCCCGGCCCGACGAGGCCATGAAACCGCTCACCGAAGTGTTCCACCTCGCCTGACAACGGAGTCGCCCGAGATGAGAAGACGTACGCTGCTGACCGGAGCCGTGCTCAGTGCCGTGGCCGGTCCGGCCCTCGCCACCGGCACCGCCCGAGCCGCCGACCCCGGCCCGTCCGTGACCCGGATCGCCACCACCCGACTCGACGCCCAGGCCATCTACTTCGTGTCCTACGACGGCCTGGTCAACAACAACTCCTTCCAGAAGAACGGCCTGCTGACCTACAAGGGCTACCAGTACGCCGCCTGGTACACCGCCGACCGCAACGCCGTCGTCGGCCGCCGCGCCCTCGGCGCCACCACCTGGCAGACCGTCAAGGTGGGCCACACCCTGCGCTACAACGACTCCCACAACGTCATCTCCATGGGCGTCTCCCGGGTCGACGGCCGACTGCACCTCAACATGGACTCCCACAGCGACGGCTTCACCTACGTCAAGTCCGTCGCCGGTCTGATGGACAACCCGGCCGGGCTGTCCTGGACGGCGAGCCGCTTCGGCGCCCCGCAGTCCACGCTCGACGGGCTCACCCTGACGAGCCAGTTCACCTATCCGCAGTTCGTGGCCACCCCGGAGGGCCGACTCCAGCTCAGCTACCGGGTCGGCATCTCCGGCAACGGCCGCAACGCGCTGGCCGAGTACGACGGTTCGCGGTGGACGGCGCTGGGGGAGTGGACCAGCTCCACCGGCACCTACACCAGCGAGCACGGCTCGTCGACCGCCCGCAACATGTACCTGCACGGCATCGACTACGACCGGAACGGGCGGCTGCACGCCTTCTTCACCTGGCGTGAGCAGAACGCCGCCGTGATGTGCAACCGTGGCGGCATCACCAACCACGACACCGGTTACGTCTACTCCGACGACCGCGGCCGGACCTGGCGCAACAACGCCGGGACGGTCGTCGGCATCACCGGCGGCTCCGACCGGGTCTCGGTCAACGACGCGCGCCTGGTCGTCGACCCGCTCAACCCGGACCACTCCCTGATGAACCAGGAGAGCCAGTTCACCGACTCCGCCGGCCGCCCGCACGCGATCATCTCCTACGTCCCCGGCCGCTTCGGCCAGTGCACCACGAACTACGTCGCCAACCGCACCGCCAACGGCCGTGCCTTCCACGTCCGCCGGAACGCCTCCGGCGCCTGGCAGAAGACGGAGATCCCCGTTCCGTTGAACTCCAGCCAGCGCACCAAGCTGATCCTGGACAAGTACGACAACGCCTACGCGATCTTCCCGTTCGGCCGGATCGCCGGCGCCTCGGCGGCCTCCGGGTACACCGACTGGAAGCTGCTCTTCGACGGCAGCGGCCTCAATGCCTTCGGTGAGGTCGTGATCGACGAGACGCGGGTCGCGCAGGACGGCGTGCTGTCCTTCATGTACCAGCAGAAGTCGAGCGGTACGACGCCGTCGGCGCTGCATGTCGTCGACTTCCGGCTGCCCGCATGACCACTGCTGTCCCGGGGCGGCGTGAGGGTACTGTGAAGGCCTTCCCGTCGCCCCACGTTCTCCTGGAGGTCGCTGCCTGATGGCCCAGTCGGTGGGTATCAAGGACGTCGCCCGCGCCGCCGGTGTCTCCGTGGGCACGGTCTCGAACGTCATCAACCGGCCGGAGACGGTCGCCACCGAGACCCGGGCGCGCGTGCAGTCCGCCATAGACCGGCTCGGCTACGTCCGCAGCGAGTCCGCGCGCCAGCTGCGCGCGGGCCGCAGCCGGATCATGGGCCTGCTGGTCCTGGACATGGGCAACCCCTTCTTCGTCGACGTGGCGCGCGGCGCCGAGCGCGCCGCCCGCGAGGCCGGCCTGGGCGTGATGGTCTGCAACAGCGCCCAGGACGCCTCGGAGGAGGCCGAGTACCTCTCGCTCTTCGCCGAGCAGCGGGTACGCGGCGTACTGCTCACCCCGGCCGACGCGACCGGCCGCAACATCGAGACGTTTCGCCGCCACGGCATCCCCTTCGTGCTCGTCGACCGGGTCGCGGAGGGCGCCACCGAGTGCTCCGTCTCCGTCGACGACGTGGCGGGCGGCGCCCTCGCCGTACGCCATCTGATCGACGCCGGGCACCGCTCCATCGCCTACGTCAGCGGCCCGCCCGGCCTGAACCAGGTGCGCGACCGCCGCACCGGCGCCCTGCACGCCCTCGCCGAGGCCGGCCTCGGCCCCGACGCGCTGCGCGAGCTGCCCACCGAGCGGCTCGACGTCGCCGCAGGCCGGGACGCCGGGGCCCGGCTGCTCGGCCTCGCCGACCGCCCGACCGCCGTCTTCTGCGCCAACGACCTGCTCGCGCTCGGCGTGCTGCAGGCCATGTACGCGGCCGGTGTCGGCGTCCCCGACGACCTCGCCATCGTCGGCTACGACGACATCGAGTTCGCCGCGGCGGCCGCCGTACCGCTCACGTCCGTACGGCAGCCCGCCGTCACCATGGGCGCCATGGCCGCCGAACTCCTGCTGGAGGAGACGGAGACGGAGAACGGCCCGCCCCGGCACGAGCACCGCCGGGTCGTGCTGCAGCCGGAACTGGTGGTGCGCCGCTCCAGCCTGTCCGGCCGCTGAACCGCCGGGGCCCGCTCACTGACCCGGCGTTCAGCACCGCAGAGATCCGGCCACTGACCCGGCGTTCAGCAGCCGTTCATGATCCGAGGCGGTGGCGGGCGGCCCGCGATGTGCTGAACTGGGACGCGGTCCGCACCGTCGTCCGTCCCGGGAGCCCTGTTGAACGTCAGCTACCGCCAGCCCGGCGTCGTCCTCACCGACCGCCGTTTCACCGTGCCCCTCGACCACGACGACCCGGCCGGGGAGACCATCGAGCTCTACGCCCGTGAGGTCGTCGCCGCCGACAAGGCGGGGCAGGGGCAGGACCTGCCGTGGCTGCTCTACCTCCAGGGCGGCCCCGGCTTCGGGGCGAACCGTTTCGTCGGGCAGCAGGCCTGGCTCGGCCGGGCCCTGAAGGAGTACCGCGTCCTGCTGCTCGACCAGCGCGGCACCGGCCACTCCACCCCCGCCAACCGCCAGACGCTCCCGCTGCGCGGCGGCCCCGCCGAACAGGCCGCCTACCTCACGCACTTCCGCGCCGACGCGATCGTCCGCGACTGCGAGACCGTCCGGCGCGAGGTCACCGGCGGCGCGCCCTGGACCGTCCTCGGCCAGAGCTTCGGCGGCTTCTGCACCGTGCACTACCTGTCGACCGCCCCGGAGGGCCTCGCCACCGCCGTCATCACCGGCGGCCTGCCCTCCCTCGACGCGCACGCCGACGACGTCTACCGCGCCGCCTACCCGCGCATCGAGCGCAAGGTCACCGCGCACTACGCCCGCTACCCGCAGGACGTCGAGCGGGTCCGCCGGATCGCCGACCACCTGCTCAGCCACGACGTGGTCCTTCCCAGCGGCTACCGGCTCACCGTGGAGGCCTTCCAGTCCCTCGGCATCCTCCTCGGCGGCGGCGAGGGCAGCCACCGGCTGCACCACCTCCTGGAGGACGCCTTCGTCCGCACGCCGCAGGGCATGGCCCTCTCCGACGCGTTCCAGGAGGAGGTGCAGGGCCTGCTGTCGTACGCCGGACATCCGCTGTACGCGCTCGTCCACGAGGCCTGCTACGGCCAGGACCACCGCCCCACGGCGTGGTCGGCCGAGCGGGTGCGCGGCGAGTTCCCGCAGTTCGACGCGGCCAAGTCGCTCGCGGGCGACGGGCCGGTGCTGTTCACCGGAGAAACGATCCACCCCTGGATGTTCGACTGCGACCCGGCGCTGCGCCCGCTGCGCGAGACCGCCGAACTCCTCGCCGCCCACACCGGCTGGCGGCCCCTGTACGACCCCGCGCGCCTCGCCGCCAACGAGGTGCCGGTCGCGGCGGCCATCTACCACGACGACATGTACGTCGACACGGCCCACTCGCTGCGGACCGCCCGTGCCGTCAGGGGTCTGCGCACCTGGGTCACCGACGAGTTCGAGCACGACGGCGTACGGGCGGGCGGGCCTCGGGTCCTGGACCGGCTGTTGGGGCTGGCACGTGACGAGGTCTGAGTCCGGTACGGTTCGGCAGCGCACCTGAAGGGGCGCGAGGAACTGCGCGACCAGCCACGACGAGCCTGCAGACGAACGTCGGCCCATCGCGGCACTCCCCGCGGAGCGCTTAGGGGTCCTTGGACCATGCCCGCGCGACCCGGGCGGGCATAGTGCAAGAACCCCTTAGTCTGCGGGCATGACCGAGCCGACGACCACTCAGCTGATGCCCATGCCCGACGACTGGCAGCGCGCCCTCGCCGTCGTGGCCCACCCGGACGACCTCGAGTACGGCTGCTCGGCGGCGATCGCCGCCTGGACCGACGCCGGCCGTGAGGTGGCGTACGTCCTGGCCACCCGTGGCGAGGCGGGCATCGACACGCTGGAGCCCGCGCAGTGCGGCCCGCTGCGGGAGCGCGAGCAGCGGGCGAGCGCGGCGGTCGTGGGGGTGTCGGTGGTGGAGTTCCTCGACCACCGGGACGGTGTCATCGAGTACGGCACCGCCCTGCGCCGGGACATCGCCGCCGCGATCCGCCGGCACCGGCCCGAGCTGGTGATCACCCTCAACCACCGGGACACCTGGGGTGGCGTCGCCTGGAACACCCCGGACCACGTGGCCGTCGGCCGTGCCACGCTCGACGCGGCGGGCGACGCGGGCAACCGGTGGATCTTCCCCGAGCTGGCCGAACAGGGCCTGGAACCCTGGAAGGGCGTCCGCTGGGTCGCGGTCGCCGGGTCCAGCACGCCGACGCACGCGGTGGACGCGACGCCCGGCATGGAGCGCGCGGTGCGCTCGCTGCTCGAACACCGCACGTACATCGAGGCGTTGACGGATGAGGACCCCGAATCGTACGTGCGGGACTTCCTGACCGGATACGCGAAGAGCACGGGGGAGCGGTTCGGGGGCCGGCCTGCCGTGGCGTTCGAGCTGTTCAGCCACTAGGTCGGACCGGTCATTAGGCTGGTGGCATGCACCGCCACCCCGGCGACCTCACCGCCCTGCGCGGAGACTGCGCCAACTGCTTCGGCCTCTGCTGTGTGGCGCTGCCCTTCGCCGCCTCGGCCGACTTCGCGCTCGACAAGGACGCCGGGAAGCCCTGCCCCCACCTGCGGGGCGACCACCGCTGCGGCATCCACGCCGAGTTGCGGCACAAGGGCTTCACGGGCTGCACCGTCTACGACTGTTTCGGCGCCGGACAGCGGGTCTCGCAGGTCACCTTCGGCGGGCAGGACTGGCGCACCGGCTCCCGGGCGCACGCCCGGCGGATGTTCGACGTGTTCCCCGTGGTACGGCAGCTGCACGAGCTGCTCTGGTACCTCACCGAGGCCCTCGCCCTGCCCGCCGCCCGCCCGCTCCACGCCGAGCTGCGCCGTGCCCTCGACGAAACGGGACGGCTGGCGGGACAGACTCCGCAGGAGCTCGCCGCGCTGGATGTCGGCGCCCACCGGCAGCAGGTCAACGTCCTGCTCCTGAAGACCAGTGAGCTGGCCCGGGCGGGCACGCGGGGCCGGAAGAAGGACCGCCGGGGCGTGGACCTGATCGGGGCGCGGCTCAAAGGAGCCGATTTGCGTGGCGCGAACCTGCGCGGTGCCTACCTCATCGCCGCCGACCTGACCGGCGCGGATCTGCGCGGCGCGGACCTGATCGGCGCCGACCTGCGCGACGCCGACCTCACGGACGCCGACCTGACCGGGGCGTTCTTCCTGACCCAGGCTCAGCTCGACGCGGCCGGGGGCACGGCCGCCACCAAGCTGCCGGAGTCCGTGTCACGGCCCCCGCACTGGACGGCCCTTCACTGACGCACGGGAGAACCTGCGGCACTCACGGTTGGCGTGCGCCTGGATCTTCGGTAGGTTAGGTGAGCCTTACCTAATGAGGAGGAACTGGGATGGGTGACAGCCAAGCCTGGACGGCCGCGCCCGCCGCGGCGGAACGGGCCCGATCGGTGCTCGCCACCTCGTGGTCGTGCGCGGTGACCGCGGAGGGCGTGCGCGAGGAACTCGTCGGCGCGCACACCGTGGAGGAGGACGGCCGGATCCTCCTGCACGTGCCGGAGGACAGCGCCCTGCTCGCGGCCACCATCTGTGCCCCCCGCGGTGAGCCGTCCGCCGTCCTGGAGTTCGCGGACGTCGCCCCCGTCCCGATGCGCAACCGTATCCGGGCCCGGCTCTGGCTGGCGGGCTGGTTCACCATCGAGGAAGGCCACCTCGCCTTCCAGGCCACCCGCGTGGTGCTGCGCCGGCCGTCCGGTGCCGTGGTGATCGACCTCGACGAGTTCGCCGCCGCCTCGCCCGACCCACTGGCCACCGCCGAGGCCCGGCTGCTGACCCACCTCGCCGAGGCCCACCCCGACGCGGTCGAGCGGCTCACCCGCCTCGTCGAACCGGGCAGCCTGCACGGCGTGGTACGCGTCCAGCCGCTCGCCGTCGACCGGCACGGACTGACCCTGCGCATCGAACGCCGCCGCGCCCACGGCGACGTACGGCTGCCCTTCCACATGCCCGCCGACGGGGTCGCGCAGCTCACCGAACGCATGCACGTGCTGCTCGCCCAGGCGAGCGCCGCCTCCTGCCCCCGCGCGCTACAGCGGCAGCGCACAGACGGCGACGGGTGAGGCGAACGGCTCACCGGCGAGCCGCAGTTCGCCGCTCGCGCCGTCCACGTGGAAGACGCTGACGCTGCCGGACCGCTGGTTCGCCGCGAACAGCAGCCGCCCGTCCGGGGAGAAGGCGATCTGCCGAGGGAAGTCGCCCGCGACCGGAACCGTGTCGAGCAGCCGCAGCCGGGCGCCGTCCGCCTCCACCGCGTAGCGGGCCAGGCTGTTGTGGCCCCGGTTGGCGAGATACGCGTAGGCGCCGTCGGCGGTCACCAGGATCTGCGCCGGGTAGTGCGTGCCCGCGCCGGTCCCGGTGGACTGGGGCTCGCCGATCGTGAGACGTCCGGTCGCCGGGTCGTAGCCGCAGACGGCGACCGTGTTGTCGACCTCGTTGGCCAGATAGGCGTGCCGACCGCCGGGGTGGAAGGTGAGGTGACGCGGACCCGCCCCCGGCCGGGTGCGCGCCCGCGCGACCTCGCGGAGCGTGCCCTTTTCCTGGTCGAGGCGGTAGGTGTAGACGGTGTCCGTGCCGAGGTCGACGGCGAGGACGTGGCGGCCGTCCGGGCTCGTGACGAACTGGTGGGCGTGCGGCCCCTCCTGGCCGGGCCCCGGTGCCGGAGTGGAGTGCGTGACCAGGTCGGTGCGCTCGCCGAGCGCGCCCGAGGCCTCGATCGGGTGCACGGCGACGCTGCCGGAGGTGTAGTTGGCGCTGAGCAGCCAGCGTCCGCCCGGGTGCACGGACAGATGGCAGGGGGCCGCGCCTCCCGTGCCGCGGCTGCCGAGGACCTCGCGGTCGGCCAGGCGTACGGCGGTCACGGCGCCGTCCTCGCGCTCGTTCACGGCGTACAGCGTCCGGCCGTCCGGATGCACCGCCAGATAGGACGGGTCCGGCACGCCGGTGAGGGTGCCGGACCCGGTGACACGGCCCGTCGCCGGATCGTAGGTCGCCAGGCCGATGCCCGTGCCGCCGCCGTCCACGGAGGTGTAGGTGCCGAGGTAGAGCGGCCGGGGGCCGGTCGGCTCGCCCCCGTCGGTCGGCTTGCCCCCGGCGGTCGGCTTACCTGCGTCGGTCGGCTCGCCCGTGGCGGCCGGTGAGCGCTCGGCGGGCGTTTCGGGGGTCGGCTGGGTCCCGCAGGCGGCCGATGCCGACAGTGCCGTCCCCGTGACGGCCCCGACGAAGCGCCGCCTGCTCCAGCCGCCGCGTCCCCGCGCGTCCCCGCTCATCTCCGCACCCCGGCTCGTCGCCCGCCGCGGAACTCGTCGGTGGTCCCGGGCGTGACAGCCACCTTGGCGCGGATCACCCGCCAAGTGCAAGAACGGCAACAGGCGTTGCGTGCACCGCAACGAGGTGGGCGGGTCTACCAGTCGCCGTCCGTGACCGGCTTGCCCGGCGCGTCACCCAGCGGCTTCACCTGGTGCGGCGCGGGCTCCTGCCAGGGCTCGTGGTCGTCGCCGAGCCAGTCGCCGACGGGCTTGACGGCCGAGAGCGTGTCCGGGGCGGCGAGATCCTCCCCGTCCTGGTCGTAGTAGTCGTACCAGGGCAGTCCCGCGCGCGTGTACGCCGCGCGGTCCACGGGCGACGGCGGGGGCGCCTCGCCGGTGATCCGGCGCCACTCCGGCGGCGTCACCAGGTGGACGAAGACCCGCCCGGCGGGCCGCTCGGCCCAGTCCGCGAGCGGCCGGTCGTCCCGGTAGACCTCCTGGCGCATCGAGCCGCCGGCGCCGAGCCCCATCGCCGCGGCGGCCCGGGGCGGACCTCCGGGCGCCGCCGCTGGAGCCGCCATCGCGGCCCCGTGGCTTGCCGGGGCCGCGAAGGGCATCGCCCGCGCCCGCTCCGCCCTGCGCCGCTGGTGTTCGCGCCAGGCGGCCAGCGCCACGTCGTTCAGCGGGAACGACTGCAGCTGTACGCCGCCCCACACTTCCTCGCCCGTGACCTGCCCCTCCACGGTCGCGCCGAGGCCCAGCGGCACCGCCACGAACTGGCGGACCGTGCCCTTGCCGGAGTTGATGCCGTCCAGCCAGGGCTGACGCGGCAGCACGACGTAGTTCTGCGGCTCCCGGGCGAGCCGGTCGCTCCACGGCCGGCCCGAGACCGCGCACACCTTGCCCACGCCGACCTGAAGGGCGGCGGGCTCGGCGGTGCCCGCGAAGCTCAGCCACATCGCCTCGCGCAGATATACCGGCAGCATCACACCACCGCGCGCCAGCCACTGCTCGGGCACCGTGTCCGCGTGGTCCGCCACCCGCCGGATCGGGAACTCGCCGAGGCCGGGCGGCAAGGGATGCGTGCCCGTCTCCGGCAGGCGCAGCGTGCGGATGAAGCGCACCGCCACACCCCCCGGCAGGCGCAGCGTGTTTCCGTCGATCCGCACGGTGGTGTCGCTCATCCGCACGCCCCTCCCGTCCCGTGCCGGATCGAGTCCCGGCGCTCCCTCACCAAGAACGCCCGCCGGCCCCGGTACGGTTCCGCCACAGCTGCTCCTGAACGCCCAGGCGCTCGCGCAGCCGGGTCAGCCGCGGCCTCCGCTCGCGCAGCTCACGGGTGTGACGGTCCAGCTCCTCCAGCAGCCGGCGCGAGCGGTGCTCGGTGTCGAGCTCGTCGAGGATGCGGTTGACCTCGGTCAGCACGGCGCCGTACAGCTGCCACTCGCGCGCGTCGCGCTGGACCTCCTCCAGCAGGAGGTGGGCCAGCTTGTCGCGGGTGGTCGCGGCCGCGTGCAGTTCGGCGGCGAGCCGGTCCTCGGCCGACTCGGCGCTCGCGCTGACGCTGGTGGTGACCAGCACCGCGAAGCTCACCACCGCGTCGCCGATCTCGGACAGCAGCTGCTCCACGACGGACCCGGTCTCGCCCTTGAACAGCGGTTCCGGGTCGCGCTCCTTCGCCAGGTCCGTGAGGGTGCGGGCGATGACCCGCAGCACCACCGTGCAGATCTCCAGCGTGTCGAGACCCGTACGCAGCACCACCCGGTGCAGCAGCCCCTCCCGCACCCGCGGATTGAACCGCAGACTGTCCTCGGCCTGCCGCAGTGCCGCGTCCACCTGCACGATGTCATGGTCGAGGCGGCGTGCCTCGTGCAGGCGCTCGGCCGCGTACTCGACGGGGGTGTGGCCTCCTGCCTCCTCGCCGACCCGCAGCATCAACTGCCGCATCCGGCGGGCGAGCCCCTCGATCGACTCGCCGGCCTCGCCGACCCACACCGGCGGCGCCAGCAGCAGATTGCAGGAGAGCCCGACGACCGCGCCGATCAGCGTCTCCACGATCCGCGCCCAGGCGGTGTCCCCGACGGTGGTGACGCCGAGCACCAGCATCGCGCTGATCGCCACCTCGGGTACGTACTCGTGGACCCGTACCAGGTGCCCGACGGCCAGCGCGGCCAGGATCACCAGGCCGAGGCTCCACCAGGTGAGGCCGACCAGCAGGCTGAAGGCGATGGCGACGAGGACGCCGGTCACCACGGAGTTCACCCGGCGGACGCCGTTGGTGAGGGTGGCGTAGAGGGTGACCTGGACGACCAGCAGCGCGGTGAGCGGTGCGGTGAGCGGCGCGGCCTCGGGGCTCAGACGCAGCGCGATGACGTACGCGACGGTCGCCGCGACGGTCGACCGCAGGGTCTGGACGACCACGGGGTCGCGCCGCCACTTCGTCAGGCGCGTGCGGTACGCCGACCGGTCTCGTTCCACTCGCATCCCTTGGCCTGTTCCCCGTCCCCTGCGGCATCGAACGTATCGTTGCCCGTGGTCCGGTCGATCTGTTCCTCCAGCGCCGGGCTCTCCTCGAAACGAGCCCCGGAGCACAGGCTGCGGTACAGACAGCCGCGCTGCGGGGGCGGGAAGCGCAGGGTGACTCCCATGGGCCGCCCCGCGCGTTCAGTCGCGGGGTCAGGGTGGCGCCCGGCGTGCGGGAGGCGTTCCGTACCCTGTAGCGCGCCCCGGGCGCCTTAGCTCAGGACCTGAATTAAGGGTCGGAGTAATATCCCGGTGGGCCGGCGGGGTGTGTCGCCGGTCGGGCGGGGTGGGGAAGGAGCCACATGGCGGGGCGGAACGGGCGCACGGTGCGTGACCTCAGGCGGGCCAACCGGACGGCCGTGCTGCAACGACTGTACTTCGACGGCCCGCTCAGCCGCTTCGAGCTCGGCCCGGCGACCGGCCTCAGCTCGGGCTCCGTCAGCAACGTCGTCGCCGACCTGGTCGCCGACGGACTGGTGGAGGAGGCGGGCAGCGTCGACTCCGACGGCGGCCGCCCGCGCACGCTGCTGCGGGTGGCGCCCGGCAGCGGCCACATGATCGGCGTCGATGTCGGCGAGACCCGGGTGCGCGTGGAGTTGTTCGACCTCACCCTCACCGAACTCGCCCGCACGGAACGGCCGTTGGAGCAGCAGCGGTACGACGTCGAGGTGATCGTCGGCCACCTCCGCGACGGCGTCGCCGAAGTGCTCGCCGCCGCGGATGTGGCTCCCGAGCGGCTGCTCGGCGTGGGGATCGGCGTCCCCGGCATCGTCGAACACCGCCCGGACCGGGGCGCCGTCGTGCACGGCCAGACGATCGGCTGGGACGCGGTCCCGCTGGAGGCGCTGCTCCGCGCCACCTCCCGGCTCCCGGAGACCGCCGCGTACTTCATCGACAACGGCGCCAAGACGCTCGGCCAGGCCGAGATGTGGTTCGGCGGCGGACGCGGCGCCCGCAACGCGGTCGTCGTGCTGTTCGGCTCCGGCGTCGGCGCCTGTCTCGTCACGCCCGAGGTGGAGCACGGGCGGGCCGTCGAGTGGGGCCATCTGACGGTACGGGTCAGGGGGCGCCGCTGCCGGTGCGGTGCGCTCGGCTGCCTGGAGGCCTACGCGGGCGCCGAGTCGCTGCTGGAGCGCTGGCGCGAGGAGGGCGGCCGCCCGCCCGAGGGCACCGACGAGGAGACCGCGCTCACCGCGATGCTGGCCGCCGCCTACCCGCCCGAGGGCGGTACGGCGGACCCGGCGGCGCTGGCCGTGCTGGAGGAGACCGCCGAGTATCTGGGCGCGGGCCTGTCCGACCTGATCAACCTCTTCCAGCCGGAGCGGATCCTGATCGGCGGCTGGGCGGGCCTTCAGCTCGGCGCCGGGTTCCTGCCCGCCGTACGCCGGCACGCGGCGGCGTACGCCCTGCGGCATCCGGCCGAGAAGGTCACCATTGAGCTGGGCCGGCTCGGGCCCGACGCGGTCACCGTCGGCGCGGCGATCCTGCCGCTGGCCGACTTCTTCGCCCGCGGCGGCCGCCGCCCCGAGCCCACACCGCAGGGACCGCCGCCGGCCTGGCGCGCGGTCCTGAGGGAGCGGGCGCCGCACTGACCGGGCGACGTCCATGACGTGCGGTTTCGCCGCCGCTGCCGGAGGTACTCGCGTGGCTCTCGAAACGCCAGGAAGGGAGTATGTCGTGACCGACCATCGCCATGAGGAGCCGGGCCGCGGTCCCGGTCCCGTACCGCGTGACCTGCCCGACCAGCAGGCCGTGCCGGACGAGGAGGACCCCTGGGAGGTGTCCTCGGCCGAGGGGGACCGCGCTGCCGAGGCTGCCAAGCAGGCGGAGGGCGCCGAGGGCGCTGAGAAGGACCGGGCCGCCGCCGACGTACCCGACACGGACGAGGCGGGTTCGGGCAGACAGGGCGCCCCGCAGTCGGCCACGGTCCACCCCGTGCACCCGGCACCGGACGAGTCACCGGACTGAACACACCGGTGGACGTGGACCGGCACGCGCCGTTCAAGGGGGGCTCAGCCCACCCGCCCCGGGAGCTCAGCCCACCTTCCGCCCCCGCATCGGCTCCGTCCGCGCCCCCGCCCCCTGCTGAAGCCCTTGGAGGAACTCCTCGATCACCTCGGTCGCCGTGCGCGTCGGCCGCCAGCCCAGTTCGGTGTGCGCGCGCGTGCAGTCCATCAGCGGCAGCCGCAGCACGGCGTCGAAGAGGTGCGGGGAGGCGGGCAGCAGATGCAGCCCCCACGCGGCGGCGATCGCCGAGCGGGCCGCGGTCCGGGGCAGCCGTACCGGACGGCTGCCGAGCATCTCAGCCAGCAGCTCCGCGTCGACCGGCGGCTCGGCCGCGAGGTTGAAGGCGCCCCGCACGTCCGAGCCCACCGCCAGCTGGTACGCGGCGGCCGCGTCGTCGGTGTGCAGCGCCTGCACCCGCAGTCCGGGGACGTCCGGCAGGAACGGCAGCAGCTCGGGACGTGCCAGCGGGCCCGGCAGGAACCTGCCGCCGAAGATCCGCCGCTGCTCGCTCGCCGACTCCCGCTTGAACAGGAACGCGGGCCGCATCCGCACCACCCGGATCCCGGGGTGGTCCCGTTCGAAGGCGTCGAGAGCACGTTCGAGATAGGCCTTCTCCCGGCAGTACGCGGCGTCCGGCCAGCCGTGCGTCGGCCAGGACTCGTCGACGGCCTGGTCCTTGGGCCCCGGCGAGTACGCGCCCACCGAGGAGGCGTGGACGAGGGTGGGCACGCCCGCGGAGGCGACCGCGTCGAACACCCGGATGCTGCCCAGCACGTTGGTGCGCCAGGTGGTCGCCGGGTCGTGTGTCGGCTGAAACGCCCAGGCCAGATGGACGACGGCGTCGGCGCCGAGGAACTCCTTGACGAGATCGGCCTGTTCGGACGCCACATCGACCGCGGCCCAGTCCGTCTTCGGCGGCGACCACTCGGGAAGCCGCCGCGCCAGGCCCCGTACCGACCCGACCTGCGGATCCTCGGACAAAAGGCGCACCACGCTGGTGCCCACATTGCCGGTCGCGCCCGTGACGACGATCCTGCTGCCCGCTTCGCTGCTCACGTTCCGCTCCTCTCGGGCGTACTCCTGGCGGTGGAGGGCACCGAGTACCCGGTCGCGGCCGCTCGCACGCGTACGAGTACGGGTGAGAGAAAGCCCCGACCGGACGGGGGAGGCCGGTCGGGGCGGTATGAGGGTGGGCACGGATGGCGGTCGCCTCTCGGCGCCACGAGTTGTTCAACGGGTAACTGTCCTCGGGCGTTCCGTCGCGCGCCCCGAAATGCCGTGATCCGTGTCACCCTGCCGCCCCGCTCAGCTCCGGCAGGGACGCCAGCAGATGAGCGGGATCGTCGTAGATGGCGTCCGCCCCGGCCTCCTCCAGGTCCGCCCGTGGAATCCCGCCGCACAGCACGCCCACGCACCGCACCCCGGCCCGGCTGCCCGCCCGCATGTCCCACACGGTGTCGCCCACGAACACCGCCCGCTCGGCGGGTACCCCGGCGAGTTCCAGGGCGTGCTCGACGGGCTCGGGTGCGGGCTTGCCCTGCTCCACGTCGTCGGCACTGGCCGTCGCGGTGATCGCCTCGTCCGCGTCGATCGCGCGGCGCAGCGCGGCCAGCTCGGTGCCGCCCGCCGAGGTCGCCAGCACCACGCTCCAGCCGTCCCGGTGCAGCCGGCGCAGCAGCGGGCCGGCGTCGGGCAGCGCGGGCAGCCGGTCGAAGTACTGCCCGTAGAGGACTTTGTGGGCGGTGCTCAGCTCGTCGTCCCGGTCCTTGTCCCGGTCGTCGCCGAGCAGATGCGCGATCAGGTCCGACGAGCCCAGGCCCACCGCCCGGTGGATGGCGTGCATCGGGATGTGATGGCCCGCCTGCCGGAAGGCCTCCCACCAGGTCGCGACATGCAGATGGTTGGTGTCGACGAGCGTTCCGTCGACGTCGAACACGGCGGCGCGATCCATGGCGGTCCTTCCGCTCCCTTCCGCTCACCCCTCGTCAGGCTTCGTCAGCCGCACGAGTACCACGCGAGCGGCCCGCCAAGCGGACACCGGGCCTCATCCCACCCCGGTCGGCACCAGCCCCTCCCGCGTCCAGCCCAGCAGCTCCTCGGCCGACCAGGTGGTCACGATCCGCTCCGCGGGTATCCCGCACTCCTCCGCCCGGGCGCAGCCGTTGATCTGCCAGTCCAGCTGCCCCGGCGCGTGCGCGTCGGTGTCGATCGAGAAGAGCACGCCCGCCGCCAGCGCCTGACGCAGCAGTCGGCGAGGCGGGTCGAGCCGTTCGGGGCGACTGTTGATCTCCACCGCCGTACCGGACTCGGCGCACGCGGCGAACACCTCCTCCGCGTCGAACTCCGACTCCGGCCGCCCGCGCCCGGTCACCAGCCGCCCGGTGCAGTGCCCGAGGATGTCGGCGTGCGGATCGCGGACGGCCCGCACCATGCGGCGGGTCATCGAGCGGGCGTCCATGCGCAGCTTGGAGTGCACGGACACCACCACGACGTCCAGCCGCGCCAGCAGCTCCGGCTCCTGGTCCAGCGAGCCGTCCTCCAGGATGTCGCACTCGATGCCGGTGAGCAGCCGGAACGGCGCCCACGTCGCGTTGAGGGCGGCCACCACGTCCAGCTGCTCGCGCAGCCGCTCGGCCGACAGCCCGCGCGCCACCGTCAGCCTGGGGGAGTGGTCGGTGAGCGCCGTCCACTCGTGGCCGAGCGCCGCCGCGGCCCGGCCCATCTCGTCGATCGGGCTGCCGCCGTCCGACCAGTCGGAGTGCACATGGCAGTCCCCGCGCAGCAGCGCCAGCAACCCCTCCCCGCCCCGCACCGGCCGCTCCTGCCCGGCCTCGCCCTCCAGCTGTACCAGATAGCCCGGCACCTGCCCCGCCAGCGCCTCCCGCACCACCTGCGCGGTCTTCGGGCCGACGCCCTTGAGTGACTCCAGCGACCCCGCGGCCGCCCGCGCGCGCAGCTCGTCCTCGGGCAGCTCGGCCACCACGCGGGCGGCGGTGCGAAAGGCACGGACGCGGTACGTCGGCGCCAGCGACCGCTCCAGCAGGAAGGCGATCCGGCCCAGTGCCTCGACGGGATCCATCGCCACCTCCTCCGGGTCACCCTCCAGGGTTCCGCAGCCCCACGGGGGCCGCACGGCGGACTCTCGGCGGCCCTGCGCGGTTTGTCCGGTACGCGCCGGGGTACTGCGATGCCTCGTCCTGCAGTCGTCCAGCGGAGGCCTTCATGACCGCCCCCACCGCACCCCACCCCAAGGTCGCCCTGATCACCGGCGCCGACTCGGGCATCGGACGCGCCACCGCCGTCCGGCTGGCCGAGGCGGGGCTGGATGTCGGCATCACCTGGCACAGTGACGAGAAGGGCGCCGAGGAGACCGCCGAGGAGGTGCGGGCCGCAGGCCGGCGGGCGGCCGTCGCCCGGATGGATCTCACACGGCTGCCCGAGGCCGCGGACACCGTCGACGAGCTGTGCGGGACGCTCGGCCGGCTGGACGTGCTCGTCAACAACGCCGGAACGGGCACGGCCACACCCTTCCTCGACCTGGAGCTCGCCAAGGTGCGCGAGGTCCTCGACGTCGACCTCGTCGGCCCCTTCCTGTGCGGGCAGCGGGCGGCGCGGCACATGATCCGGCAGGGCGACGGGGGCCGGATCGTCAACGTGACGTCCGTGCACGAGCACCAGCCCAGGGTGGGCGCCGCGCCGTACTGCGCGGCCAAGGGCGGCCTCGGCCTGCTCACCCAGGTCATGGCCCTGGAACTCGCCGAGCACGGCATCACCGTCAACGCCGTCGCCCCCGGCGAGATCGCCACGCCCATGACCGGCCAGGAGGACACGGACGTCCGCAGCGAGCGGCGCCCCGGCGTGCCGCTGGGGCGGCCGGGCGACGCCCGGGAGGTCGCCGCCGTGATCGCCTTCCTCGCCGGGCCCGACGCCTCGTACGTCACCGGCGCGTCCTGGACCGTCGACGGCGGCATGCTCCGCATGGGCCCGCAGGCGGGCTCCCACCTGACCTCGGACGACTGGCGGCGCCCCTGAGCCCGCACAGCCCCTGGGCGCCGCCACCGGCCGCCGCAGCAGGGGCCGCAGTGGCCGGATCCGCTCTACGCTCTATGACATGACCGAAATCGCGAGCCCCTACATCTCCCATCCGCGGATCACGGTGCTCGGCGTCCAGCCCGGCAGTCCGCCGTTCCGCATCGTGGAGATCGACGGTCAAGTGGTCGGTGCGGCGCGGGCCGTCACCGATGTCCTGGAGACTGCCGCTGCCTTCGGCATCACGGTCCACGACCTGGACGACCCGGACGTGGTGCGCTGGGTCGGCGGCGACAAGTTCACCTGGAAACCCCGCTAGGGCCTGCGCTCAGCCCACCGTCCACTTCTGGTCGGCGCCGCCCGTGCAGGTCCAGATCTGCAGCCGCGTGCCGTTGGCCGAACCGCTGCCGGTGACGTCCAGGCACTTGTCGGCCTGCGGGTTGACGAGGTCGTGTGCCGCCGTGACGACCCACTTCTGCGCGCCCGTGCCGTTGCAGTCCCACAGCTGGACGGCGGTGCCGTCCCTCGTGCCGCCGCTCGCGACGTCCAGGCACTTGCCGAGCGCCCGGATCGTCCCGTCCGCGCCGACGGTCCACTGCTGCGCGGCGGTGCCGTTGCAGTCGTAGAGCTGGACGGGCGTGCCGTTGGCGGAGTTCGCCCCGGCGACGTCCACGCACATGCCGGCCAGCCCCCTGATCGCCACGCCGGTCGCCGAGTCGCTCGTGGTCACCGACACGTGGTCCACCACCAGCTGCTGCGGGAAGACGGTGGAGCCGTCCGGGTCGCCCGGCCAGTAGCCGCCGACCGCGAGGTTGAGGATCAGGAAGAACGGCTTGTTGAACACCCACTGCTTCCCACCCAGGTCGGCGGGTGTACGGCGCTGGTAGACGTTGCCGTCCACGGACCAGGCGATCGAGTCGGGCGCCCAGTCGACGGCGAAGGTGTGGAAGCCGTCCGCGAAGGCCTGCCCGTTCGGCAGGGAGTAGGCCGCGCCGACGCCGCCCGAGCCGAAGTAGCCCGGGCCGTGGATCGTGCCGTGCACCGTGGAGGGCTCGAAGCCGACGTTCTCCATGACGTCGATCTCGCCCGAGTCCGGCCAGCCGACGTCGCCCAGGTCGTTGCCGAGCATCCAGAACGCCGGCCACATGCCCTGCCCGCGCGGGATCTTCATGCGGGCCTCGACATGTCCGTACTGCGCGGTGAACTTCCCGGCGGTGTTCAGCCGGGCCGAGGTGTACTCGCAGCGGCCGTACCAGCACTGGTGGTTCGCCGGGTTCTCCTTCCGGGCGGTGATCACCAGATGGCCCTGGCCGTCGAGCGCGGCGTTGTTCGTGCCGGGTGTGTAGTACTGCCGCTCGTGGTTGTTGACGTTGTCGCCGGTCTCGATCTGCCACTTCGAGGAGTCGACCGCCGCACCGGCGGGACCGTCGAAGGTGTCGGAGAACGTCACCGCCCGGACATCGGCCGGCTCCGCCCGGGCGGGCGCGGCGACGGCGGCGGAGGCGAGCAGCACGGCGGACAGCGCGCCGAGCAGGCATCTGCGGAGCAGTCGTGGGGAAGCCACGGCCTTCCCTTCCGTACGGCGTCCCGCGCACGGGCGCGCCGACTGAGGTGGGGGGTGAAGGATTCCCCTTGATTCAAGAGGTGAGGTAAGGGTGCGTCAATACCTTGGTACAGACCAGAAGTTGGAGCCCGCGTCGCGACGGACGTCGGATCTCTCAGCGCCGCGCGTGCACCGCCCGCCCCAGCCTGCGCCCCAGCAGCAGATACCCGGCCAGCGCACCGGTCGTGTTGAGGATGACGTCGTCGACGTCGAAGGCGCGGCCCGTGACCATCGCCCCCTGCGCCAGCTCCACCGCCAGCATCACGACCGCGGTGAGCAGCAGCACCCGCAGGATCCCGCGCGCCCGGGGCGCGAGCACCGGCACCAGCACCCCGAAGGGCACCCCGAGCAGCAGGTTGCCGCCGATCTGCTTCACCGCGTCACGCAGTTCGGGCTGGTCCAGATAGGCGCGCAGGGAGCTGCCGGGACGCAGGTTGCTGTGCGTCAGCGCCTCCGACGCCGGGGAGGGCTGCAGGGTCAGCCGGGCCAGCACCACGGCGAACGCCACCATGAAGGCGAAGGCGCACGCCATCGCCAGTGTCCGGCCGATCAGTGGAAGCAGCGGGCGCCGCTTCCTCGGCTCCGGCTTGGCCGAAGGCTTCGCGAACCCGTTGGCGGGCCGCTTGGCGAGTCGCTTGGCGAGTCGCGGGCGCGACAGAACGCGGGACAGCAGGGCGGCACGACCCACTCGGTCCTCCAGGGTTCAACTTCCCTTGGCAACAAGGCGATTACCCCCGGAGACGGCAGAGATGCGGCGCCGGTCTCCCCTTGTCCTGCCGAGGCACTCCGGCGAGGACCCGCGCGCCGCCCCGCCCTCCTCATGGGCCGGTGCTTTGATGACGCAGAGTGACCTGAAGAGCCCGTCGAGGTGCTGCCCGCTGACCCGGCGTACGACGCTCCCGGCCGTGAGCCCGCCGTGAGCCGGCGCCGTGGGCGACGGCGCGGCCGTGGGGCTGGCCGCGCCGGCCGCGACCCGGCCGAGGCTGCTCGCCGCCCCGGACTGGGCGCTGCGGCTGCGGCGCCCAGTCCGGGCACGTCGGGGACTACGTGGCCTGGCTGCTGGTGGGCGCCACCGTGCTCGGCGCCCTCGCCCTGCCCGGCGTCCTCACCTCGTGATCATCTTCCGTAGGTGACGTCGACCTCCTTGAAGCCGAGGGAGCCCAGCAGCCCTTCGAGCATGTCGGTGGTGTTGCTCTCGGCGCGCGCGGTGAGCTCGCTCTCCTTCGCCGCGTCCTGGATGTGGCGCACCGCGAGCTGCTGCACGGCCTGTTCGCCGTTGGGGTTGTCCGAGAACAGGTCACCGAGCCGGTCGAGCAGACCGCGCTGCTTGGAGACGGCGTAGGAGCGGTCGGGGTCGAGCGCGGGCTCGCCGAGTGCCGCGTGCGGCAGCCGCAGCGTGGCGGACGTACGGTCCTCGTTGACCGTCACGTCGTCCTCGCCGACCTTGCCGAGGTCGACGTAGGCGTCGACGGTGCCCGCCCCGACGTACAGGGTGCGGGTGCCGCGGATGGCGTCGGGCAGGTACTTGGTGTCCTTCTCCAGGTCCACGACGACCTGGAAGTTGCCGGAGGCGGCGTCGTAACGGCTGATGTCCTGGATCGACTTGAGCAGGGCCGGCCCCGAGCGGTCGTGGGTCTGAGTGCCGAACAGGTCCTTCAGGCCCGGCAGCACGCTCAGCCGGATCCCGGCGAACAGCACGACGAGCACCAGCACGAGGGCGCTCAGCGCCTTCGCCCAGCCGGGCATGCGCCTGGGGAGTCGCTTGATGGAAGTCGTCATGGGTGACGGTCCTCCTTCCTACTCTCCCCATGCCCTTTACGCCGGAAGGTCAGACCGTGGGCGTCCCGGACTGCCGCAGGGCCGCGTCCAGCGTGGGCAGCGGCGGCAGCAGCCGGTGCAGCCCGGTGACCCGCAGGACACGCAGCGTCATGGGGTGGGCACACACCAGATGCAGCCGCCCGTCATGGGCGAGCACCCGGCCGCGCGCCCGGTACAGCAGCCGCAGCCCGGAGCAGTCGAAGAACTCGACGGGGCTGAGGTCGATCACGATCCGGGCGCCGGGGAGCGCGGTCACGTCGTCCAGGTGCGGGAGGATCTCCGCCGCGGCGGCGATGTCGATCTCCCCGCGGAACTCCAGCACCGTGTGCCCCTGTTCCCGGTGGATGCGCAGGTGCCGGGTGAGCGGCGCGGCGTTCCCCTCCACGTCGACCTCACCTCCCACCGGCTGCCGGTGGACCCGCAACTGCGGGCCCCGCCCTGCAAGTTACCCTCGCTGGAAAGCATTTCAGCATGTTCGGTTGACATATGTCTTCGAATTGCGACCGAGTTTCTTCGCGGCGTGAGCAAAGTGTTACGACAGGGCCTGCCAGGCCTTGCTGAGGGCCTGGCGGAACTGCTCGGTCTGATGGGCCGTCAACTCCCGCACCATCCGCTCCTCCAGCTCCCGCACCGGCCCGGCGAGCCGGGTGAGCAGCTCGCGCGCCTCGCCGGTGAGCAGGATCAGCAGCTCCCGCCGGTTGTGCGGGTTGCGCTCCCGGCGCACCAGGCCACGGCCCTCCAGGGAACGGACCAGGTCGGCGATCGACTGCGCGGTGACGAAGGAGTCGCGGGCCAGCTGCGCCGCCGACAGTCCGTCGTGCCGCTCCAGGACGGTGAGCGCGGTGTACTGCAGCGCCGTGATCCCGAACGGTCTGACCAGCTCGTCGAGGTGCGAGCGGACCACGAGCTCCACCTGCTTGACCATGTAGAGCAGGGACGGGGACGTCTTCGTTGCCTGGGTGCCGACCATGGATCGAGACTAGAGCATTGACAGGAAACCTGTCTGAAATCAGACTGCGGACCAACAGGAATCCTGTTTATTGAATTCTGGAGATCCTGTTGGTTTCCTGATCTTGGCAATGAAGCTGGGAGTGGCGATGACCACCTTCGAGATCGAACCCGGTCGACTGTTCATCGGGGGCCGGTGGCACGACGCCGCCGACGGAGCGCGCGGCGAGGTGGTCGACCCGTCGCGGGGCACGGTCCTCACCACCGTCGCCGAGGCGGGCCCCGCCGACGTGGACGCCGCCGTGCGGGCCGCCCGCGAGACCTTCGACGCCGGACACTGGGCAGGGCTGAGCGGCCGCGAACGGGGCCGCATCCTGCACCGCGTCGCCGAGCTGATCCGCGCCAACGCCGACGAACTCGCCGAGCTGGAGAGCCTCGACGTCGGCAAGCCGATCACCCTGTGCCGCGCCGTCGACGTCACGAACGCCGCCAACGACTACGAGCACTACGCCGCCCTGGCCCACTGTCTCGACGGCGCCACCCGCGACACCCCGCTCAACGCCCTGGCCTACACCCGCCGCGAGCCGCTCGGCGTGGTCGCGGCCATCACGCCGTACAACTTCCCGCTCATCCTGGCCGGTACCAAGCTCGCCCCCGCGCTCGCCGCCGGGAACACGGTCGTCCACAAACCCGCCGATGAGACCCCGCTCAGCGCCCTGTACATGGCCCGGCTGCTGCAGGAGGCCGGTGTCCCGGACGGCGTGGTCAACGTCGTCACCGGCACCGGCCCGGTGACCGGCGAGGCCCTGCTGCGCCACCCCGGCGTCGACAAGGTCGCCTTCACCGGCTCCACCACGGTCGGCCGGCATGTGGCGGGCGTCGCCGGGCAGGCGCTCCGGCCCGTCACCATGGAACTCGGCGGCAACGCCGCCCACCTCGTCTTCGAGGACGCCGACCTGGAGAAGGCGGTCGGCGCGGTCATCAAGGCGTTCGTCTTCAACACCGGCCAGTTCTGCATGGCCGGACCCCGGCTCCTGGTCGCCCGCCCGGTGTACGCCACCCTGCTGGGCATCCTCGCCGAGGCGGTCCCCGGCGTACCCGTGGGCGACCCTCGCAAGCCGGAGACCGTCGTCGGACCGATGGCGGGCGAGCGGCATCTGCGGAAGGTCGAGGAGTACGTCGAACTGGCCCGCAGGGAGGGCGGCCGTATCGTCTGCGGCGGCGAGCGCCTCGACCTCGACGGCGGCTACTACTACCGGCCCACCGTGATAGCCGACCTGCCGAACGACTCCCGTGCCGTCCAGGAGGAGATCTTCGGCCCGGTCCTCACCGTCCAGCCCTTCGACTCCGAGGACGAGGCCGTCGCCCTCGCCAACTCCACGCCGTACGGCCTGGCCGCGGGCGTGCAGACCGGCAGCCTCGCCCGCGCCCACCGCCTCGCCGACCGCCTCCAGGCCGGCATCGTCTGGGTCAACGACTGGGCGATGCTCGACCCCGCGGTCCCGTTCGGCGGCGTCAAGGACTCCGGCTTCGGCCGCGAGTACGGCCCCGAGGCGCTCGCCTCCTACACCAAGGTCAAGTCCGTCGTCGTCTCGCTCGACTGAGCGCGTTCGCCAAGGAGTTCCCGCGATGCCCACCCCCACCCGCGCCGCCGTCGTCGAGTCCGGCGGGGCGCCCTTCACCCTCTCCGAGGTCGTCCTCGACGAACCCGGCCCCCACGAGGCCCTCGTCCGCATGGTCGCGACCGGCCTGTGCCACACCGACCTCGGCGTGGCGAGCGGCGCCCTGCCCTTCCCGCTGCCCGGGGTGCTCGGCCATGAGGGAGCCGGAGTCGTCGAGGCCGTCGGGTCCGCCGTCACCGCGGTCGCGCCGGGAGACCACGTCGTGCTGTCCTTCACCTCCTGCGGCGACTGCCGCAACTGCCGCGCCGGACACCCCGCGTACTGCGCGACCTGGCTGCCGATGAACCTCATCGGGGGCCGACGGGCGGACGGCACCAGCACCATCACCCGCGACGGCGAACCGCTCGGCGGCCACTTCTTCGGCCAGTCCTCGTTCGCCGAGCGGGCCCTCGCGGACGAGCGCAGCCTCGTCAAGGTCGACCCGGACGTGCCGCTCGCGTCGATCGCCCCGCTCGGCTGCGGCGTACAGACCGGCGTCGGCGCCGTCTGGAACGTCCTGCGTCCGGTCACCGGCAGCAGCGTCGTCGTCCTGGGCACCGGAGCCGTCGGCCTGTCCGCGGTGATGGCGGCCGCCCTGACCCCCGCGACCACGGTCATCGCCGTCGACAAGGTCGGCCAGCGCCTATCGCTGGCAAAGGAGTTGGGCGCCACGCACACCGTCGACGCCGGGACGGCAGACGCCGGGGCCGCGATCGCCGACATCACCGGCGGTCAGGGCGCCGACGGTGTCGTGGAGACCACCGGCAGCGTCGCCGTGCTCCGGCAGGGCGTCGACGCGCTCGCCGCGCGCGGCACGCTGGTCGTCGTCGGCGCCCCGCCGTTCGGCACCGAGGTCTCCCTGGACGTCAACGGACTGCTCGCCGGGAAGCGGATCGTCGGCCTGACGCTGGGCGACAGCGAGACCCGGACCGCCATCCCCGCCCTGGTCCGGCTCGTGAAGGACGGGCGGCTCCCACTGCACCGCCTGATCGGCACCTACCGCTTCACCGAGATCGATCAGGCGGTGCGGGACATGAGCGCGGGCAAGACCGTCAAGCCCGTGCTCACCTTCTGACCGGGCTCAGTCGGCCAGCAGCACCAGCTTCCCCGTGGTGCGGCCGGTGTCGCCGACCTGGTGCGCCTTGGCGGCCTCGGCCAGCGGGAAGGTCCCCGCGATCGTCGCCCGCAGCCGGTCGTCCTCGATCAGCCCGGCGATGGCCCTCATGCCGTGGTGGTCGGCGTCGACGAGCATCCGGATCGCCCGTACGCCGAGCCGCTCGGCCTCCGCGTGGAAGTCGTCCGACCCGATCGGCAGGATCGACACCACGATCCCACCCGGGCGCAGTACGCGCAGCGAGCGGACGGAGTAGTCGCCGCCGATGGTGTCGAGCACGACGTCGACATCGTGCACGGCCTCCGCGAAGTCGGTCGCCCGGTAGTCGACCGGCTCGTCCACGCCGATCTCGCGCAGGAAGTCGTGCTTGCCCGCGCTCGCCGTGCCGATCACGTACGCTCCCCGGGCCTTGGCGATCTGCACGGCCACGTGCCCCACGCCGCCCGCCGCGGCATGGATCAGCACCCGCTGCCCCGGTCGCAGGTCCGCCCGCTCCACCAGCGCCTGCCATGCCGTCAGCGAGACCAGCGGCAGCGCACCCGCCTGCGTGTGGTCGATTCCGGCGGGCTTCGGGGCGAGGGCGCGGGCCGGGGCGATGACGTACTCCGCGTGCGAGCCGTGGCCGAAGGGGTAGGGCAGCATGCCGAAGACCTCGTCGCCGGGCCGGAAGAGGGCGACGCCGATGCCGGTCTGCTCGACGACGCCGGAGACGTCCCAGCCGAGGATGAAGGGCGGCTCGCCGAGGAAGCCGCCGGTGGCACGGTGCTTCCAGTCGGTCGGGTTGACGCCGGCGGCCCGCACCCGGACCAGCACCTCGTTCGGTCGCGGAGTCGGCCGCGGCACCTCTGCTTCTTTGAGGACCTCGGGACCGCCGAGGACGTCCTGGCTGATGGCTCGCATGGTGTTCACATCGCTCATGGTCACCCAGCCTGCCCGCGCCCGCCCGTTCGGAAAATGGCATGATGGCCACTCTTCGTCAGGATCGTGCCATGCAGCGTGTGGAGCGGGTCGTGGTGCTGGCCCTCGACGGCGTGTACCCCTTCGAACTGGGCATCCCCAGCCGGATCCTCGGCGCGGCCGACGGCCGGTACGAGGTGCTGACGTGCAGCGTCGACGGCGGGCCGGTGCGCACCAACGCCGACTTCTCGGTCACCGTCGAGCACGGCCCCGAGGCCCTGGCCACGGCCGACACGGTGGTGATCGCGCCCATCGCGCCGGAGTCCGTCACCGCCGACCTCCCGGACGAGGTGCGCGCCGCACTCGGCCTGATCCGGCCCGGCACCCGTATCGTCTCCATCTGCACCGGCGTCTTCGTGCTGGCCGCCGTCGGACTGCTGGACGGCCGCCGGGCGACCACGCGCTGGCAGGTCGCCGACCGGTTCCGGCGGATGTTCCCGCACGTCGACCTCGACCCGGACGTCCTCTTCGTCGACGACGGCCCCGTGCTGACCTCCGCCGGAGCCGCCTCCGGCGTCGATGTCTGCCTGCACCTCGTGCGCCAGGACCACGGCAGCCGGCTCGCCAACACCGTCGTGCGGCGCTGCGTGGTGCCGCCGTTCCGGGACGGCGGCCAGGCCCAGTACATCGAGCAGCCCGTACCCGAGACCGGTGCCGCCAGTACGGCCGCCACCCGTGCCTGGGCCCTCGAACGCCTCGGCGAACCGCTGACCCTGTCCGACCTCGCCGCCCACGCCCGGATGAGCCTGCGCACCTTCGCCCGCCGCTTCCACGACGAAGTGGGCGTCAGCCCCGGCCGCCGGCTCATCCAGCAGCGCGTCGCGCGCGCCCGGCACCTGCTGGAGTCCAGCGACCTCCCCGTCGACCACATCGCCGGCCAGGTCGGCTTCGCCACCGGCGCGTCCCTGCGCCAGCACCTGCACGCCGCGATCGGCGTCACACCGCAGGCGTACCGCCGCACGTTCCAGCGGACGCGTTGATCAAACGCAGCTGAGCTGCCGACTTGTCGATCAACGGTTTCTTGGCGGAGAGTGACGGAACCCTCACGTCCGCTCGGCCCGCGAGGTTGATCCTTTCGGGTTGAAACCCGATAAGCTCCCATCCGGCGCTGCGAGTTGACACGTTTGCGACGGGTCGACCCAGCAGTGCGCACTCATGAGTGCGGTCGCCCTGCACACCCCCCTGTTCGATCGTGTTGCTTCGAAGGATGCAGATGGAACTCGCCACTCCGCCCCCGGCGGCGCGGGCCCCTGTCGCCTGGTACAGCTGGTGGCTGATGCCGCTGGCCTTAGGAGGTGGGACGGTTGCCGCCACGTTCATGAGCTCGGAGCGAATAACCGTGGCCGTCGCCGGTATCGCGGCGACGGCGGCCGGCTCCGTGTGCGTACGGCTCCTGATCCGCACCCGGACGCAACTGCGGCGCGCGGAAGGCACCTTCCGCACCTCGCAGGCCGAGCACTCCCAGCAGTGGCAGCAGCACGTGGCGGGCCTGGAGCGCAAGCACGCCGCCGAACGCGCCGCCCACGAAGCCCAACTCGCCGACCGGGCACGGGCGTACGAGGCCCAGCTGGCCGAGCAGGCCGAGGACTACGAGGCCCGCCTCGCCGAACAGGCCGACGGCTACCAGGCGCAGCTCACCGAGCAGGCCCAGCGCCTGGAGGCACAGCTCGCCGAGCAGACCGCCACCTGGCAGGAGCGCCTCGCCCACCAGCAGGCCGCGGTCGCCCGGCTCGCGAACGAGCAGCTGCCCGAGGCGCTGCGGCGCCTGCGCGCCGGTGACGCGATCGACGACCTGCTGCCCTCGACCAACCAGTGCGCCAAGGTCTCCGCCGAACTCCAGGCCGACCTCCGCAAGGTGCTGCGCACCGCGCTGATCGGCGTCGAGGAGGAGTTCAACCGCTCCACCTCCGCCGAGCAGGCGGTCGTCGGCATCGGCAACCGGATCCACGTGCTCACCAGCAAGCTCCGCGGCCGGCTGCACGAGATGCAGGGCGAGCACGGCCGGCTCCCGTCCGTCGCGCGCGGCCTGATGGAACTCGACCAGGCGATCGGCCCCGCCGACTGTCTCGCCGCCAGCATCGGTGTGCTCGGTGGCTCGGACCGTCCGGGACGGCAGTGGCAGGAGCCGCAGCGGCTCCTCAGCGTGGTGCGCGGCGGCATCGGCCGGATCAAGGAGTTCCACCGCGTCGAACTCCGCCACCTGCCCGAACTCGGCGTCGACGGCGGCCTGGTGGACCACCTCACGCTGATCTTCGCGCACCTGCTGGACAACGCCACCCGCTACTCGCCGCCCACCGAGCCGGTGGTCGTCTCCGGCAAGGAGGTCCCCAACGGCGTCGGCATCGAGATCCAGGACTCCGGCAAGGGCCTGAGCGAGGAGAAGAAGCGCGAGGCCGAGCACGCCCTCGCCGGCACCGCCGCGGGCCCCGGCCTGGGCGGCGTCTCGGAGGACGCCAACATCGGCCTGCGCGTCGTCGGCATCCTCGCCCGCCGCTACGGCATTCGCGTCACCTTCGCCGACTCGCCCTGGCTCGGCACCTCGGTGGTCGTCGTGGTCCCGCACAAGTACTTCAGCCCGCTGCCCGCGGCCGGCCCGGCCACCGCGTCGGCCACCGCCCCGGCCGTATCGGAGACCCCCGCCACCGCACCGCAGCCGGCGACCGCCGAGCCCGCCCCCGACGCCGCCCAGGCGCAGGACACCACGCCCGGTGGACTGCCCCGGCGCCGCAGCAGGCGGGGCGAGGACGAGCCCGCCCCGGCCGCCCGTGCCGCGCGGACCGGGGAGACGGCTGTCTCCGCCGTACCGCCGGACACGTCCTTCACCGGCCTGGCCGCGTTCGCCACCGCCGGACGGGAGCACAGCGAGGGATCCGGGCCGGGCGACCGCGAGTCGACCGCCGTACGCGAGTCCGCAGAGCACCGCACTGAAGAGAGCGACTAGTCCACATGACGCAACAGGGAACCGACGTGAGCTGGGCGCTCCGCGATCTGGTGGAGAGCATCCAGGAGATCCGTTTCGCCCTCGTGGCCTCCAGCGACGGCAAGGCCATCACCTCCTACGGCGCCGAAGACCCCGACGACGTGGACCGCTTCGCCGCCGTGGTGGCCGGACTGCAGGCGCTGGCCCAGCCGGTCGCCGAGCAGTTCCCCAAGTACGCGGGACAGCTTCGGCTCGCCATGATCGAGGTCGACGGCGGTCACCTCTTCGTGGTCCGCGCGGGCGTCGAGACGTACCTCGGTGTCCTCGCGCGCGAAGGCCTCGACCAGGGCCTGCTGGGGCATCAGATGAGGGACCTGGCCCGCAGGATGGGCGAACTCCTGGGCACCACTCCGCGCCTGGAGGAGCACTCTGGATGAGTGTTCCCCGCCGGCCGACGGACCCGTCCGGTCTTGAGCGCTACTACGTCCTCACCAAAGGGCGCAGCGGACCGGGCGGTTCGGCGTCGAGCCTCGACGTGGCGACCCTCATCGTCTCCCGAGCCGCCCCCGCCCCGGGCATGCAGCACGAGTACGCGGAGATCGTCCGGCGCTGCCGCGAACCGCTGTCGGTGGCCGAACTCGGCGCCCATCTCCACCTGCCCTTCAACATTCTCGCGGTGCTGCTGGCGGACCTGCTCGAAGCAGGCCGCGTCGAAGCCCGTGACCCCATCCCGGCGCACGACGCCGGTCGCGGGCCCGACCTGGCGCTCCTTGAGGAGGTACTCAGTGGACTTGAAAGGCTTTGACCAACCCGGCAGTGCGGCGGCCGGGGACACCCGCTCGGTGAAGGTGATGATCGCCGGCGGGTTCGGCACCGGGAAGACCACGATGGTCCGCTCGGTCAGCGACATCAAGCCGCTCACCACCGAGGAGACCCTCACGCAGGCCAGCGCCGACGTCGACCACCTGATCGGCGTCGCCGACAAGGCGGAGACCACCGTCAGCCTGGACTTCGGCAAGATCAGTATCAATGACAGCCTGGTGCTGTACCTGTTCGGCACCCCGGGGCAGGAGCGGTTCTGGTTCCTGTGGAACGGCCTGTTCAAAGGCGCGCTCGGCGCGGTCGTACTGGTCGACACCCGCCGCCTGGCCTCCAGCTTCCGCGCGATCGAGGAGATGGAGCGACAGAACGTCCCCTTCGTCGTCGCCCTCAACGTCTTCCCCGACTCCAGGGACTATCCGGTCGAGGAGATCCGCGACGCCCTCGACATCTCCCCGCACACCCCGGTCGTGGCCTGCGACGCCCGCGACCGGACCTCCAGCCGTGACGTGCTCGTCGCCCTGATACGTCACTTGAAGGAACGCTCCGCCGTCGCACTGGAGTCCCGATGAACGACCAGACCTTAAACGGTCCCGACACCCCGCGGGGATGCCCCGTCGCCCACGGCTCCGGCGACCTCACCCGCCTGTACGGGCCGGAGGCGGCCACCGACCCGGTCGCCATCTACGAGCGGCTGCGCAAGGAACACGGCACGGTCGCGCCGGTGCTCCTGGAGGGCGACGTCCCGGCCTGGCTGGTGCTCGGCTACCGCGACAACCGGCGGGTCCTCGACAACCCCCTGCAGTTCACCCGGGACGCCCGGACCTGGCGGGACTGGCGGGAGGGACGGGTCGGGGAGACCTCGCCGCTGATCCCGATGCTCGGCTGGCGCCCCGACTGCGTCTCGCAGGACGGCGAACCGCACCGCCGGCTGCGCGGCGCGGTCACCGACGGACTGCAGGCCGCGGCCGCGCGCGGCATCCGGCGGCACGCCACGCACTTCGCCACCAAGCAGATCGACGCGTTCGCGGACGCCGGGCGCGCCGACCTGGTGGCGGACTACGCCGAGTACCTGCCGATGCTCGTCCTCACCCGGGTGCTCGGACTCGCCGAGGGGGAGGGGCGCCGGCTGGTCGAGTCCTCGGCCCATGTGCTCAAGGGCGGTGAGGACGCCGTCGTGCACGACGGACACATCCGGCAGATCCTCGGCGAACTCGCCGAGCGCAAGCGCGACGAACCGGGAGCCGACTTCACCACGGCCCTGCTGGAGCACCCGGCCGGGCTGGACATGGACGAGGTCGTCAGCCATCTCCGCCTGGTGCTGATCGCCGGGCACACCACGACCAGCAATCTGCTCGCCCGGGTGCTGCAGCTCGTCCTCACCGACGTCTCACGGCTCTCCGGCCTGGTCAGCGGGCAGTTGACGGTCTCCTCGGTGGTGGAGGAGGTCATGTGGGACACCCCGCCGCTGGCCGTGCTGCCGGGGCGGTTCGCCACCGCCGATCTGGAGCTGGGCGGCTGCCCGGTCAAGGAGGGCGACCTGCTCGTCCTCGGCCTCGCGGCCGGCAACCTCGACCCGGAGGTCCGTCCCGACCAGGGCGTGTCGGTCCAGGGCAACCAGTCGCATCTGGCGTTCAGTTCGGGCCCGCACGAGTGCCCCGGGCAGAACATCGGCCAGGCCATCATCGAGATCGCCGTCGACGTCCTGCTGCACCGACTACCGGGCCTGCGCCTGGCGGTCCCCCCGGAGGAGCTGACCTCAACGGCGTCCACCTGGGAGTCACGACTGGACAGCCTGCCGGTGGAGTTCCCTGTCTAAGGGGTCTGCTGGGGGCCTCGTGCGGGGGTTGGGTGCCATCTGCTGGGGGCCTCGTGCGGGGTGGGGTGTGATGCGTGGTGGGGCCCCGTGCGGGGTGGGGTGTGATGCGCTGTGGGCCCTGTCTGTCGTGGGGGCTTATTCGCGGTTGGGTGTGGTGCGGGGTGGGCTCGGTCCGCGGTGGGGGTGTGATGCGGGGTGGGGCTCCGTCGACAGTGGGGTGTGATGTGCGGTGGGGCCCTCGTCTGTCGTGGGGGCCTCATCCGCGGTGGGGTGTGGTGCGGGGTGGGGCTGGGTCCCCGGTGGGTGTGATGCGCGGTGGGCTTCATCCGCGGTGGGGCGTGAGGCGTCGTGGGCCCCGTCCGCCGTAGGGGCCTCGCCCGCAGTGCGGCGTCATGGCCAGCGGTGCCCCCCCATCCGCCGGTGGTGCCCCCTCCGCCATAGGGGCCTCCTCTGCCGAGGGCCCCCTCCGTGCCCTGATCTGCCGTGAGGCCGCACCGTCGTCAGGCTGGTCCATTGCGGGGCCGGTTCGTTGTGGGGCCGGTTGGTCGTGGCGCTGATCTGCCGTGAGGCCGCGCCCGTCGTGGGGCTGGTCCGTTGTGGGGCCGGTTGGTCGTGGCGCTGATCTGCCGTGAGGCCGCGCCCGTCGTGGGGCTGGTCCGTTGTGGGGCCGGTTGGTCGTGGCGCTGATCTGCCGTGAGGCCGCACCCGTCGCGGCGCCGGTCCATCGCGGGTCCGTCGTGGCGCTGATCCGCCGCCGGGGCTGACCCGCCGCGGGCCCCGATCCCCGCCTGACCCGCCGGGTCGGCCCAACCGCGGTGGTCCGGTCGGCGTACCGGGCGGTCGGCTGGTTTTACACCGCCAGCAAATCGTCCACCGAGCCCCGCCCGGCCCGCTCCGCCGTGGCCACGGGGCCGTCCTTCGCCGCCGCGTAGCGGCCGGTGGTCAGCGCCCACTCGTAGTTGCCGTTGATCCAGTGCTGGATGGCCTCCACACCCATCCGCACCCGGGTCCGCTCGTCCTCGTCGAGGCCCAGCTCGTCGCACATCCGCGGCACCCCGGCCTCCAACTCCAGGTACTCGTCCAGGCAGTCGGTCGTCATCCGGTACGCCGCGTCCGCCGCCTCCCGCCACGAGCCGCCCCGCTCCTTGTGCAGCACGGCTATCAGATTGTGGCCGTCGCCCCGGCGTCGCTCGCGCTCGAAGGAGTGGATGTCGTTCATGAAACCTATGGTGTCCGCGGCCAGGTCGCGCATCCGTTCCATCAGCGGATGCGCCATCGCCTGCGCCGGCACCTCGAAGCGGCGGCTGCGCTCACCGGCGTCGATGCTGTGGTGGATGCCGACCGTACGGCGCCGGAAGACGGCGTACGCGTCCGGCCCCAGCGACCCGGCCCGTCCCTGCGCCGCCAGATCGACCTCCTCGACGTGCGCCGCGAGGAAGCGGCCCCAGGAGGCCGCGAACCGCGTCTGCCAGGTCAGGGACATGCCATCCGAGAGCTGTTCCCAGACCTCGGCCCAGGCCACCGTGATCGGGCAGACCACCCGGGGCGGGCTGCCCGCCGGACGCAGGGGCGTCACGATGAGCTCGCGCGCCACCTCCGCGATCCGGTCGGCACGGTCGGGCCGGCCGGCGTCGAACTGGTCGTCGAAGAGGAAGGCCAGCGAGAACCAGTTCATCAGGACGACCATGTCGTCCGCCGACGCGTACGGGTAGGTGCGGGCCGCGGCCTGGGGCAGGTCCCAGGACTGGTACTCCTCGAACCCGGCCTGGCTGCGCACCAGCCCCCTCTCCCGCACCCAGCGCAGATGGCGCTCGCGGGCGTACTCCAGATGGTCGCTGACGGGGGTCTCGAAGGGGAGGTCGAACCGGACGTCCTGAGGCATGCGCTTCCTTTCGGGAGACGGACCGCAGAGTCCCCCCGCCCTGCGAGCGGACGGCCCGCACGACCGCCCACGCACTCGAACTGAGCTTCGCTGGCCGAAAGTTGACCCGAGAAGCGTTCGAAGGCTGCCCAGAGCGTAAATGATCTACACCGTGACACGACCGTGATCTGGGTTACTGCTCAAGGCACTTGAGCCGCGTACAATCCCACCTCCCCCAGCACACCCGGCAGTTGACGGACCGCACAGACGCTCAGGGGTGCCTGAAACCGGCGGGCCGGGATATCCGCAAGGACAGGGCGGCGGGACAGCACCGTCCCGGGCCCCTGGACCCTTCGGAGGAGAGATGTCAGTGGTGACCGCGGGCGTCGTGGTGCTCGACTGTGCCCAGCCCGAGAAGCTTGCCCAGTTCTACAAGGAGCTGATGGACGCCGAGGAGACCGACGCGACCGCCAACCGCGTGGAGATCAGGAGCGCGGACGGCACCCGCCTGGCGTTCCGGCGCGACGCCAACGCCACGCCGCCGAGCTGGCCGCGCCCCGAGAACTCCCTCCAGGCCCATCTGGAGCTCGTGGTGACGGACCTGGACGCGGCCGAGCGCCGGATCGTCTCGCTGGGCGGGCGTCCCGTGGACACGAAGGACTCCGCCGGGCCGCTTCAGGAGCGCGGCTATGCCGACCCGGCGGGCCACTCCTTCACCCTGCGCCATGCCCTGCCCACGGCGCCGAAGCAGGGCTGAGCCGGGCCGGTGCTGCCCGGCCGGGTCGCCCTCGGGGTCAGTCCCGGCCACCCCTCTGCGCCGACGGCCACACGCCGGTCGAGCGCTCGATGGCCTTCGCCCCGCCGCGGTCCACGGCGCTGCGCACGGCGGCGAAGATGGCGCCCTGAACCGCGGCGGCCAGCAGGATCTCGCCCCAGCCGCGGTCCGGGTCCAGCGCGTCCGGCGCGTCCTCCTCGTGCCGGATCGCCATCCACGTCTTGCGGAAGGCCAGCCCGGCCAGCCAACCGCCGGCCCACCCCAGCATCCATCCGACGGGCTGGTACGCGAGGGGGAGCTTCTGCTTCTTCTTTTTCTTGGCCACCTGGGTCTCCTTGGTTCGTGATGGACGGGCAGGAGCGGTACGGACTGTGCGGGCCGCGCGCTGCGGCAGGGTCAGGGCCGGCCGGTCGCCGGGACCTCCTCGCCCGGGCGCACCGGCCCCGGCGGGGTGCCGTCCCCGAACGGGCGCCCGCCGAGTTCCTCCCGGTGATGCGGCGTCAGCCAGCCCGCGAGATCCGGGCCGAGCGGCACGATCCGGGTGGGGTTGATGCCGGTGTGCACCTGGTAGTAGTGCCGCTTGATGTGGTCGAAGTCGACGGTGTCGCCGAAGCCGGGTGTCTGGAACAGGTCGCGGGCGTACGCCCACAGCACCCGGTTCTCCGTCAGCTTCCACCGGTTGCACTTGAAGTGGCCGTGATACACCGCGTCGAACCGGCCCAGCGTGGTGAACAGCCGGATGTCCGCCTCGGTGATCGTGTCGCCGACCAGATAGCGCTGCCGGGCCAGCCGCGGGGTCAGCAGCTCCAGCCGCCGGAAGACGGCCGAGCAGGCGGCCTCGTACTCCGCCTGCCCGGTGGCGAAACCGGCCCGGTACACGCCGTTGTTGACGTCCTCGTAGACGTCCGCCATCACCTCGTCGATCTCGTCCCGCAGTCCCTGCGGGTACAGGTCCGGCGCGCCCTCCCGGTGCAGGGCGGTCCACTCGGTGGCGAAGTCGAGGGTGATCCGCTGATAGTCGTTGGTGACCAGTTTCCCGGTGGGTACGTCGACGATGGCCGGCACGCTGACACCGCCCGGATAGTCGGTCTCCCGCTTGTCGTACGCCTCGCTGAGGAAGCGGATGCCGAGGACCGGGTCACGGCCGTCCGGGTCGAGGGTGAAGCGCCAGCTGCGGTCGTCCTGGACGGGGTCGGCGACGGCCATCGACACCGCCGCCTCCAGCCCCAGCAGCCGCCGCGAGATCACCGCGCGGCTCGCCCACGGACAGGCACGACTGACCACCAGACGGTAACGCGCCGCCGCGACCGGCCAGCCGTCCCGCCCGTCCGCCGTGATCCGGTCCGCGAAGTGGCTCTTGGACCGCTGGAACGGCTTCCGGCCGTACGCCTTGTTGCCGTCACCGTTTCCGTCACCCTGGCCGCTCATGGCCTCGATCCTCCCTACTGTGGGCAGTGCTGCCGACCGGGTTCCCCGAGTTTCCCTGTTTCCGCCCCCGCCACGGTGTGATCCGTCCCGACGGGGGCAACCGGCGGTGGTGAGCGGGACATCCACGGAAGCATCGAAGGACGCACAAAGGCAGGGGGCCAAGGCCGGGAGGAGGAGTCCGGATCCCAGCACCGGCCCCAGGACCGACCGCAACTCCGATCGCAGGACCCGCGTGACCGTGCTCGTCGCGCTCGCGGCCAACCTGGTGATCGCGGTCGCCAAGGCGGTCGGCGGCGTGATCGCCGGGTCGCCCGCCCTGCTGTCGGAGGCGGCGCACTCCGTGGCCGACAGTCTGAACGAGGTCTTCCTGCTGGCCGCCCTGCGTCGCAGCCGCCGCCCCGCCGACCGGCGGCATCCCTTCGGCTACGGCAAGGAGCGGTTCTTCTGGTCGCTGCTCGCGGCCGTCGGGATCTTCGTCATGGGCGGCTGCTTCTCCTTCTTCCAGGGCTTCCAGGCGCTCACCCAGGGCACCGACGAGACCTTCGACGGCTATGTGGCCGGCATGATCGTCCTCGGTGTCGCCCTCCTCGCCGAGGGAGCGTCCCTGCTCCGCGCGCTGCACCAGCTGCGCCGGCAGGGCGTCGCCGACGGCCTGCGCGACCCGGCCCTGCGCACCGTCGTCGCCGAGGACGGCACCGCGGTGCTCGGCGTGACGCTCGCCGTCACCGGCATGGCGCTGCACCTGGCCACCGGCGAGGTGGTGTGGGAGGCGTCCGCCTCGCTGGCCATCGGCGCGCTGCTGGTGTACGTGGCCTACCGCCTCGGCAAGGACGCCCGCACCCAGCTGATCGGCGAGGCCGCGGACCCGCAGGCGAGCGGCAGGATCCGTGCACTGCTCCGGGCGCAGCCCGAGATCGACAGCGTCGAGGCCCTGTTCACCATGAAGACCGGCATCGACTCGGCGCTGGTGGCCGCCCGCGTCGACCTGGTCCCCGGCCTGGACAGCGAGCGGGTCGAGGAGGTCGCCGTACGCATCAAGCGGTCGATCGCCCGTACCGTGCCCGAGGCCGACCAGATCTTTCTCGACGTGACCGACCGGCCCGCCCGGGAGGCATACGAAAGCCCCGCCGCGACGGGGGAACGCGGCGGGGCCTGACGTGCGGGTGCCCCGCACCTACGCCTTCATGCGTCACGGGGCCAAAAAACCCACAAGGATCCGGCTCAGTCCCTGTCGACCGGTTCGAGCACGAACACCGGGATCTCACGGTCGGTCTTCTGCTCGTAGTCGGCGTACGGCGGATACGCGGCCACGGCACGCTCCCACCACTCCGCCTTCTCCGCCCCGGTGACCTCCCGGGCCGTCATGTCCCGCTTCACCGGGCCGTCCTGGAGCTCCACGTGCGGATCCGCCTTGAGGTTGTGGTACCAGACCGGGTGCTTGGGCGCCCCGCCCTGCGACGCCACGACGGCGTAGCGCCCCTCGTGCTCCACCCGCATCAGCGGCGTCTTGCGGATCTTGCCGCTCCGCGCGCCCCGGGTCGTCAGCACGACGACGGGCAACCCGGTGTCCATCAGGGTCGTTCCCCTCGTACCGCCGGAGCTCTCGTACAACTCCACCTGCTCACGCACCCACTGCGTCGGACTCGGCTCGTACTCGCCCTCAAGTGGCATGGCAACCGTCCCATCCTCGTGTACCGAACCCGGCTATCACCGTGCCTCAACACTGACAAACGCGGGATTCATCCACCCCGGCCGACACTCCCGGCGCCCGCGATGACCTCCCGGGTAAATCGCGCCACGGTCGAGGAGCTGCTGCGCAGGATCGGCCAGGGCGACCCCGACCACATCGCCGAGCTGTACGCCGCACACGCCGACTGGAAGCTGAGCTGGCCGGACGACGAGCACCGCCGCGCCGCCGCGCCGTGGATCACGCGGCGCGGCACCCGCGGCCACGCCGCCGCCCACACCGCGAGTTGGCCGCTCACCACGTCCCCGGCGGAGCGGACACCAGGATCGAGCGCATCCTCGTCGACGGCGCCGACGCCGTCGTCCTCGGCGAGATCCGCCCGACGGCCCGCCCCACCGGACGCCCCTACCGCGCCCGGTTCGCCCTGCACCTCACCGTCGAGGACGGCCGGATCGTCCGTCACCACGTGTACGGGGACAGCCTGGCGGTGGCCCAGGCCTTCAGCGCGGCGAGCCGAGGCCGTCGAGCACTGCCAGGCGCAGCCGCCGCAGCCGCGCCGGGTCGGCGACGACCTCGTAGGAGCCGATCCGGTCGCCCTCGACGGTGACCGTGAGGACGTACAGCAGCCGTCCGCGGGGGGGGCGACGACGATGCCGACGTGACCGTCGACGAGAGCGGTGGCCGCGTACCGGGACCGCTCGCGCAACCGCACCGTCCCCTCGGCCACCGCACGGGCGCCCCGCAGCTCGGGAGCCACGCCGGGCGGCAGGACGGCGGGGTCGGCCCGGCGGACCACGTCCGGGGCCAGTACGTCGAGCAGCGCGCCGATGTCACCGCCGCGGGCGGCGGCCAGGGCCGTGCGGCCCCGCAGCATGTCGAGGCGTATCCGGGACACCACCGTCGTCAGCCAGGCCGCCAGGTTGCCGACGCCGCCGCCCGCGCGGCTCAGCCGCAGCCACGCCTCCCGGACGGCACCGTCCGCCTCGTCGGGCGGGCCCAGCATCCGGAACGCGACCGCCCGCAAGCGCCGCGCTTCGCCTCGAACCGCGCCGCCGGTTCCTCCTGGCCGCCGATGGGTCAGCGCGCTCCGGTCTGCTCCGTCCCTCCCTTGACGAACCGTCCCCCGGGGAGGTGACACCCGACGCGAGCAGCAGCACCCCGTCTCGGGTCACCGAGGCTCAGTGCGGGCCCGGCGGGTCGAACTCCGTCCCGCACGGACCCGCACCCTCGCTCTCCGGCAGCGCCACCCGGTCGCCGCTCATCGTCAGGGTGCGGTAGTAGCCGCCGATGCGTTCGGTGGAGCGGCCGACGTAGTGGCCGATGAACGAGCGGCGGAAGCGGTCGGTGGCGCGGTTCGGTCCGGAGCCGTGCACCAGGCTGCCGTTGAAGAACAGCACGTCACCCGGCCGCATGTCGACCGGTACGGGCGTGAGCCCGGGCGGCGGCGGCACGTACTCACGCGCGAAGGACACCTCCGCGTCCGCCTCCTCCGGGCAGAAGATGTCCATCCGGTGCGTGCCCGGCACGACTTCCAGACCGCCGTTCTCCCGGTCGATCACATCGCAGGCCACCCACGCCGCCACGCACGTGCCCGGCTCGACCCGCAGATAGAAGTTGTCCTGGTGCAGCGCCTGCCCCCGGGCGCCCGGCGGCTTGAAGTAGAACATGCTCTGCGCGGCCAGCACCTCCTCGCCGAGCAGCACCTCCAGCACAGCGCGCAGCCGCGCGTCCAGCAGGAACCGCAGCGCCAGGTCGTTGATCTCGTGCGGGTGCATGACCCTCGGGTGGGCGGCGAGCGGATCGTCGCCCGCACGCGGCTCGAAGTGCCCCGGCACGGGCCCGGCCGCGTGCAGCGCCGCGAACTCCGCGCACAGGCGGTCGATCTCGTCGTACCCGAACAGCCCGCGGACGACCGTGAAGCCGTCCTTCTGGAACCGTGCGAGCCCCTCCTGGGTCAGGATGGGATGACCGGCGGCGCCCATGTCCGTGGCTGTCATGCGTCCACTCCTCGGTGAGGTGTCCTCGGTGCACCACGCTAGGCCGGTACGCCGCCCGGGAGGATGTCCATGAACACTGACGGCTTGCCCGGGACTGCTGCCCCCGGCGATCCTTCGCCGCCGCCCGGCCTGGTGGTGGTCGGCCACTTCGACCAGTCTCCGGGCTACACCGTCGATCGGCCACGCGGCGCGGACAGCTGGCTGTTCACCTGGACGACGGGCGGCCGGGGCCGACTGCGCCAGGGCGGCACCGAGACACGGGCGGGCGCGGGAGACCTGGTCGTGCTCGCGCCCGGCGTCCCGCAGGGCTACGGCGTCGCCCCGGGCGCGCGCCGCTGGCGCTTCTGGTGGGCGCACTGCCAGGCGCGACCGTCCTGGCTGCCCTGGCTGCGTCCGTACGACGCCGGGGACGGCGTCCATGTCGTCGCGCCCGTCCCCGCCCTGCTGCACGGCCGCGTGGAGTCGGCGTTCCGCCGGATGCTCGCCGACGCCCGCTGGACGGGCGTGGCGGCACCGCCCGCGACAACGCCCGCCGACGACCGGGTCGCCGTCGCCCACGGCACGGCGGCCCATGAGCTGGCGCTCTGTGCCCTGGAGGAGGTCGTCCTGCTCACCGCCGCCGCCGCGCGCACCCCGGTGCCCCCGCCGGGCGTCGACGCCCGGGTACGCCGGGCCCAGGCGCTGATCGCCGCCGACCCCGGAGCCCCGCACACCGTCCGCTCGCTGGCGGAGGCGGTCGCGCTGTCCCCGTCCCGGTTCGCGCACCTGTTCGCCCAACAGGTCGGCGAGCCCCCGATGCGAGCCCTGCGCGCGGCGCGCCTTCGGCACGCCGCCCGGCTGCTGGAGGGCACCGACCTGTCCGTGGAACGCGTGGCGGCGGCCTCGGGGTTCGCCAGCCCGTTCCACTTCAACCGGGTGTTCCACGAGCGCTTCGGAAGCCCTCCCGGCGCGTACCGTGCCGCGCACCGGTGACGCGGGGCTCGGCGACTCGGGTGACAGCGGGCCCCGCTGCGGTCACGCGGCTCACCCTCCCACGACCGGAGCGACACCCACGTTCGGGCCGATGTCCACACCGAGCAGCACCGCGAGCACCGCTCCCGGACAGCGCCTGCCCGAGGGCGTCGGCGCGCGAACACCGGCCGCTCGGGCGCCCGGTACGGCGGCAGCGCGCAAACCGTCCCGTAGCCCTACTCCGCCTCCACCATCGCCAGTTCCGCCCAGATCGTCTTGCCCTCGGGCGTGTGCCGGCTGCCCCAGCGCTGGGTGAGCTGGGCGACCAGGAGCAGGCCGCGGCCGCCCTCGTCCCAGATCTTGGCGCGCCGCAGATGGGGGGCCGTGTGGCTGGTGTCGGACACCTCGCAGATCAGGGTGGCCGCGTCGTGGATCAGCCGGAGGCGGATCGGGTGGGAGCCGTACCGGATGGCGTTGGTGACCAGTTCGCTGACCACCAGCTCGGTGGTGAAGGAGGCCTCCTCCAGCCCCCAGGTGCCGAGTTGGTCGACGACCTGCCTGCGCACCGGGGCGACCAGCGCCGGATCGGCCGGGATGTCCCAGGTCGCGACCTGCGAGGCGGGCAGCCCCTGGGTGCGCGCCAGCAGCAGGGCCACGTCGTCGCCGACGCCGCCGGTCGGCAGCATCAGGTGCAGGATCCGGTCGCAGGTCTCGTCCAGGGAGGCGGACGACTGCGACAGGGCCTCGCGCAACAGCTCGTGCCTGCCGCCCGCGTCCCGGGCGCGGGACTCGGTCAGCCCGTTCGTGAAGAACGACAGCACGGTGCCCTCGGGCAGATACAGCTCGGCCGCCTCGAACGGCAGCCCGCCGAGGCCCAGCGGCGGCCCGGTGGGCAGCTCGACCTCCTCTACGAGCCCGCCCGGCCGCACCATGAGCGGCGAGGGATGCCCTGCCCGGGCGAGCGAGCAGCACCGGGACACCGGGTCGTACACGGCGTACAGACAGGTCGCGCCCACCTCGCCGGAGCTGCCGTCGGCACCGGCCTCGTCGGACAGCCTCAGCACCAGGTCGTCGAGGTGGGTGAGCAGTTCGTCGGGCGCGAGGTCGATGTCGGCGAGCGTGCGCACGGCGGTGCGCAGCCGCCCCATGGTGGCCGAGGCCTGGATGCCGTGGCCGACGACGTCCCCGACCACCATCGCGACCCGCGTCCCCGACAGCGGGATCACGTCGAACCAGTCGCCGCCCACCCCGGCCCGCGCCGCCGGCAGGTACCGCGAGCACGCCTGAACGGCGGCCGTGCTCGGCAGCGACTGCGGGAGCAGGCTGCGCTGCAGGGCGAGGGCGGTCTCGCGCTCCCGGGAGTAGCGGCGGGCGTTGTCCATGCAGACGGCGGCGCGGGCCGTTATCTCCTCGGCCAGCATCCGGTCGTCCGGCGTGAACGGCGCGGGGCGGCGGAACCGGGTGAGCACCGCGACGCCCAGGGTCGTGCCGCGCGCCCGGATCGGCACGGACATCGTGGAGTGGATGCCGTACTTCCGCACCTGCTCCCTCCGGGCCCTGTCCCAGGACAGCCACTGGGCGAGGGCCTCGGACGACATGTCCGCGATGATCGTCCGGCCGGCCAGCAGGGAGTCGGCCTGCGGCGAGCCGGCGGGGTAGACGTCGGGCCGGCCCGGCTGCACCACCGCCTCGGGGCCCGGACTGATCGACTGGTGGGCTGCCCGGCGCAGTGTGATCGGCGCGGTCAGTGGCCCGGCGGCGGGCTCGCCCGTGGGCTCCCGCGGGTCGAGCAGGTCGACGCTGCAGAAGTCGGCGAGCCCGGGCACGCAGACGTCCGCCAGTTCCTGTGCCGTCCGGGTGACGTCGAGCGTGCTGCCGACCCGGACGCTCGCCTCGTTGACCAGCCGGAGCCGCTCGCGGGCCAGGTGCTGCTCGGTGAGGTCGTGCACGGCGACGCACACCCCGCACACCCGTCCCGCCGCGTCGGAGATCGGCGCCATCCGGCCCAGCCAGGCGCTCGACCGGCCGTCCTCGCCGACCGGGACGGAGGTGTAGAAGTCGTGCACCCGGCCGGTGGTGAGTACACGGTGCAGTTGCTGCTCGATCTCCTCGCTCTGGAGCCGGCCGCTGAGCTCGGTCACGCGCAGTCCCCGGATCCGCTCCTCGGGCAGTTTGAGCACCGCGGCCAAGGCGTCGTTCATCCGGTGCAGCCGGAGCCGCTCGTCGTAGATCGCGACGGCACAGGGGGACTGGGTGAGCTCGGCCCGGTCCAGCGGATCGTCGTCCGGGCGGGCCCGGGCACCCTCCAACGGGGTGACGACGAGCCAGTCCCCGGCGCCCCCGCCCGGCCCCGGCCGCTGGTGGGCGAGCAGCCACACGGACACCGTACGGCCGTCCCGGTGGCGCAAAGTGAGCGTTCCGTCCCAGCGGGATCCCCGGAGCGTGGGCGCCCTGCCCTGGACCAGCCGCGCGGCGAGCCGCCCCACGACCTCGTCGGCCGCCCAGCCCAGCAGCCGCCGGGCCCCCTCCCCCCACTCGGTCACCCGGCCGTCGGCGTCGATGACGGCCCGGGCCGTTGCGGCCTCGTCGATCGGGTACTCCGAGGTCATCGTCGTCACTCCGTCGCGCATACGCACAGTGAACAATCGAGTCACTCAGGCTCCAGCCTAGTGCGTCGCGCTCCGGCGCGAACCTGGTCGCAGGGGCCGTCCGACGCACCGGTCAAGAGCCGGATCCGGCCGATGTGACCCGCGGGACAGAAGGACCTCACCGCACCCTTGACGGGCGTGAGTGGCAGACCGTCAGAATCTGTTTGTTCACGATCAGTTGTGAGTACTTCTGGGCCCTGATGAGGGAGAGTCGCCATGACGGTCACGCGCAGATCGGTTCTGATCGCCGGTACGGCCGCCCCGGCCGCCGGCGCGCTTGTGGGCACCCCCGGTGCCCGGGCCGCCGACGCCGCCGGGCACGCCACCGGCCGCCGTGGCGTCCCCCTGCGCGACGGCTGGCGTTTCGCGCTGGTCAACCCGGGGGGCACCACCGACCCGACCGGTGCCTACGCCGACGCCGCCGACCCCGGGTACGACGACTCGGCGTGGCGCGAGGTCGCCGTACCGCACGACTGGAGCATCGAGCAGATCCCGACCACCGATCACGGCACCACCAGCGGCACCGGCTTCTTCCCCGGCGGCCTCGGCTGGTACCGCCTCGCCTTCACCCTGCCGCCCGGCTGCGCGGGCAAGCGGATCGCGGTGGAGTTCGACGGCGTCTACATGGACGCGTACGTCTACTGCAACGGCCGCGAACTCGGCCGCCACCCCTACGGCTACACCGGTTTCGCCTTCGACCTCACCGACCTGGTGCACACCGACGGCACCACCCAGAACGTCCTCGCCGTCAAGGTGCAGAACCAACTCCCCAGCAGCCGCTGGTACTCCGGCAGCGGCATCTACCGCGAGGCCCGCCTCGTCGTCACCGAACCCGTGCACGTGCCGCGCTGGGGCACATACGTCACCACGCCCCAGGTCACCGAGGAGCGCGCCCTGGTGCGGGTGCGCACGGACGTGGTGAACGCCTCCGGCACCGCGAGACCCGTCGAGATCAGCTCCCGCATCACCGGCCCCGACGGCCGCACGGTCGCCCGGACCAGCTCCACGGCCGACGTGACCGACCGCGCCACGGAAACCCACGAACTGACCGTCCCACGGCCCGAGTTCTGGGACTTCGACACCCCCCACCACCGCTACACCCTCGTCACCGAGCTGCGCGTCGACGGCGAGACCACCGACACCTACCGCACCCCCTTCGGCATCCGCACCTTCCGCTGCGACCCCGACGAGGGCTTCCACCTCAACGGCACCTACGCCAAGCTCAAGGGCGTCGACCTCCACCACGACCTGGGCGCGCTCGGAGCGGCGACCCACATCGACGCCGTCCGCCGACAGTTGACGATCATGAAGTCGATGGGGGTCAACGCCCTGCGCACCTCCCACAACCCGCCCTCACCGGAGGTGATCCGGGTCTGCGAGGAGCTGGGCATCGTGCTGCAGGTCGAGGCCTTCGACTGCTGGCGGAGGGGCAAGAACCGCTACGACTACGGCCGGTTCTTCGACGAGTGGTGCGAGCGGGACGCCACCGAGATGGTCCTCGCGGCCCGCAACTCGCCCGCCGTCATCATGTGGTCCATCGGCAACGAGGTCCCCGACTCCACCTCCACCGCCGGGCTCGCCATGGCCGACCGGATCATCGCCGCCATCAAGGCCGCCGACGACACCCGCCCGCTGGTCATCGGCTCCGACAAGTACCGCCGCCTGCCCGCGAAGGGCTCGGCCGCCGACCTGATGCTGGCCAAGCTGGACGGCCTCGGCCTCAACTACAACACCGCCAAGTCCGCCGACGCCCTGCACGCGGCCTACCCGCACCTGTTCCTCTTCGAGTCGGAGTCGTCGTCGGAGACCTCGACGCGCGGCACGTACCAGGAGCCCGAGCGGCTCAACACCGGCGAGAACCACACACCGGGCAGGCGCGCCACCTCCTCGTACGACAACAACCTCGCCTCCTGGACGATGAGCGGCGAGTACGGGCACAAGAAGGACCGGGACCGGAAGTGGTTCACGGGGCAGTTCCTGTGGTCGGGCATCGACTACATCGGCGAGCCCACGCCGTACGACGTGTTCCCGGTGAAGGCGTCCTTCTTCGGCGCGGTCGACACGGCCGGGTTCCCGAAGGACATGTACTACCTGTTCAAGAGCCAGTGGACGAGCGAGCCGATGGTCCATCTGCTGCCGATGAGCTGGAACCACGCCAAGGGGGAGACGGTCGAGGTCTGGGCGTACGCCAATGTCGACACCGTCGAGCTGTTCCTGAACGGCCGGTCGCTGGGCGTGCGGCGGTTCGACACCAAGAAGACCACCGACGGGCGGACCTACCTGGAGACCACCGAGGCCACGGGCGACGACAAGACCTTCACCGACGGCCCCTACCCCGGCAGCTACACCAGCCCGAACGGCAGCGCGGGCAAGCTGCACCTCACCTGGCGGGTGCCCTTCGAGCCGGGGGAGCTGAAGGCGGTGGCGCGCAGCGACGGCAAGGTGGTCGCCACGGACGTGCTGCGCACGGCCGGAGCCCCGCACGCCGTCCGCCTCACCACGGATCGCACGTCCCTGGCGGCGGACGGGCGTTCGCTGGTCTTCGTGACCGCCGAGATCGTCGACGCCCGGGGTGTCATGGTGCCGGACGCCGGGCATCTCATCGCCTTCGACGTGAGCGGCGGCTCCCTCGCCGGACTCGACAACGGCCGTCAGGAGAGCGCCGAGCGCTACCAGGCGAGCACGCGGACCGCCTTCCACGGCAAGGCACTCGCCGTCGTCCGCGCGGGCGGCAGGCCCGGCATCCTGAAGGTGACCGCCCGCGTGAAGGGCCTGCGGACCGGCACCGTGACCGTGCGCACGACGCGCGCCCGGTCGGCCGCGACCACCCCGGCGCCGCAGTTCGCGCCCGACCACCCGGCCCCGCTGAACTACCCGCACGCCGACGCCAGTTACTCCGGCCGCCCCGACACCCTGCCCGCCGCCATGCTCGACGGCGACCCGGCCACCGGCTGGTCCAACGGCTTCCACAAGGCGGCCACCGCCCTGCTGCCCGCCTTCGACGGGGCCCGGGCGCGGGACTGGGTGTCGGTGGACTGGGGCCGGGCGCGCACCTTCGACCGGGCGGAGGTCTGGTTCACCGCGGACGCGACGCACAGCCTGCCCGCGGCCGTCGAGGCCGAGGTGTGGGACGGGCGCCGGTACGTGCCGGTCAAGGACGTGTCCGTCGACTGGGCCACCGCCTCCGGCGCGCCGACGGTCATCACCTTCGCGCCGGTCCGCGCCTCCCGGTTGCGCCTCACCCTCACCAGCCGGTACCCGGGCGAGGCCCGGGGCGCGGTGCGCATCGGCAAGCTGGAGGTCCCGGCCGGCTGAGCGCGGTCCTACGCCGAACGGTCCCGACGGTCCGGACGGAAAAGCAGTACCGTCCGGACCGTTGACGGCATGTCACCCCTCCCACAAGCATGGCGGGGGTCCGCAACTTGGGAGCGCTCCCATCACCGGGGGCGCCACCAGCACCCCGAGGAGCCCCGACGTGAAACGACGCAGAACCGCCCTGCTGTCCCTGACGGCCCTGCTGGGAGCGGCCCTCAGTGCCACTCCGGCCGCGGCCGACGAGGTCGAGCAGGTCAGGAACGGCACCTTCGACAGCACCACCGAGCCCTGGTGGACCAGCAACGTCACCGCAGGCCTGTCCGAGGGCCGACTCTGCGCGGACGTCCCCGGCGGCACCACCGACCCGTGGGACGCGGCCGTCGGCCAGAACGACCTCACCCTGGTGAAGGGGGAGTCGTACCGCTTCTCCTTCACCGCCTCCGGCGCGCCCGCCGGGAACGCCGTGCGCGCGATCGTGGGGCTGTCTCAGGCGCCGTACGACACCTGGTTCGAGGTGAAGCCGCAGCTGAGCGTCTCCGGTGACGCGTACGCCTACACCTTCACCTCACCCGTCGACACCGCGCACGGCCAGGTCGCCTTCCAGCTCGGCGGGGGAGTGGAGGGCTGGCGCTTCTGCATGGACGACGTGTCGCTGCTGGGCGGGGTGCCGCCGGAGCCGTACGAGCCGGACACCGGGCCACGGGTCCGCGTCAACCAGGTCGCCTACCTGCCCGCCGGACCGAAGAACGCCACCCTCGTCACCGACGCGACCGAGGCGCTGCCCTGGCAGCTGAAGAACGCCCAGGGTGCGGTGGTGGCCCAGGGGCGGACCGTGCCGCGCGGCGTCGACGTCTCCTCCGGGCAGAACGTCCACTCGATCGACTTCGGCTCCTACCGGGCCCGCGGCCAGGGCCTCACGCTGCTCGCGGACGGCGAGAGGAGCCGGCCGTTCGACATCGACGCCGGTGTGTACGAGCGGCTGCGGCGGGACGCGCTGAAGTTCTACTACACACAGCGCAGCGGCATCGAGATCCGGGACGATCTGCGCCCCGGCTACGGGCGCCCCGCCGGGCACGTGGGTGTCGCGCCCAACCAGGGCGACACGAACGTGCCCTGTCAGCCCGGCGTGTGCGACTACACCCTCGACGTCACCGGCGGCTGGTACGACGCCGGGGACCACGGCAAGTACGTCGTCAACGGCGGCATCTCCGCGTGGGAGCTGCTCAGCACGTACGAACGCGCTCTGCACGCCCGCACCGGCCGGACCGGCCCGCTCCGCGACGGCACCCTCGCCATCCCGGAGAGCGGCAACAAGGTGCCGGACCTCCTGGACGAGGTGCGCTGGGAGCTGGAGTTCCTGCTGAAGATGCAGGTGCCGGACGGGCGGCCACTGGCCGGGATGGCGCACCACAAGATGCACGACGAGCAGTGGACGGGCTTGCCGCTGCTGCCCAGCGACGACCCGCAGAAGCGCGAGCTGCACCCGCCCTCCACGCAGGCGACCCTCAACCTGGCGGCGACGGCCGCGCAGGCGGCCCGGCTGTACCGCCCCTACGACCGCGCGTTCGCGGCGCGGGCGCTCGCGGCGGCACGCAAGGCCTGGACGGCGGCCCTCGCACACCCCGAGATGTACGCCGACCCGAACGACGGCATCGGCGGCGGCGCCTACCCCGACAGTGACGCGACCGACGAGTTCTACTGGGCCGCGGCCGAGCTGTACCTCACCACCGGCGAGCGGCAGTTCGAGCGGCACATCCTGACCTCGCCCGTGCACACCGCCGACATCTTCGGCCCCCTCGGCTTCGACTGGGCCCGGACGGCCGCCGCGGGCCGCCTTGACCTCGCGACCGTGCCGAACCGGCTCCCCGGACGGGACAAGGTCCGCCAGTCGGTGATCAAGGGCGCCGACCGCTATCTGGCCACGCTGAGGGCCCAGCCGTACGGCATGCCCTACGCCCCCGACGGCAACCTCTACGACTGGGGCTCCACCCACCAGGTCCTCAACAACGCGGTGATCATCGCCACCGCCTACGACCTGACCGGCGCCGCCAAGTACCGCGACGGCGCGCTGCAGAGCATGGACTACGTGCTCGGCCGCAACGCCCTGAACATCTCGTACGTCACCGGCTACGGCGAGGTCAGCGCACAGAACCAGCACAGCCGCTGGTACGCCCGCCAGCTGGACCCCGGCCTGCCGAACCCGCCGCGGGGCACGCTCGCCGGTGGCCCGAACTCCAGCATTCAGGACCCCTACGCGCAGAGCAAACTCGCCGGCTGCGTCGGCCAGTTCTGCTACATCGACGACATCCAGTCCTGGTCGACCAACGAGACGACGATCAACTGGAACGCCGCCCTGGCCCGGATGGCGTCCTTCGTGGCCGACCAGGGCTGAGCCCCGCCGGTCCGTCCGGTACCGTCTTCCGGTGCCTCTGAGCTGGGGGTATTTACGAGTAAGTACCCCCAGCGGTACCGTAACCGCATGCCAGCCCTCAACGTGGAGTTCAGTGATCGTGAGCTGGAGGACCTGCGGCAGATCGCCAAGGAGCGCGGTACGTCGATGAAGGCCCTCGTGCGGGAGGCGGCCGCGGCCGACATAGCCCGGCACCGCGCGTTGCAGGAGGGCGCCGAGGCCTTCCGCCGGTTCTTCGCCGCCCACGCCGACGAGTTCGCGGCCGCCTTCCCCGACGACGAGCCGTCCGCCGGCGGCGAGGGACGGGTCGCCTGACCGATGGCACCCGTCCTGCACATCGACGTGCCCTGGCTCCTCCAGCGGCACGAGGAGGTCCTGCCGGACCAGCCGACGATCAACGACTTCTCCGCCCTGGTCGCCGCAGTCGCCCGGCACCGCGTCGACCCGCCCCGCCTCGGCGTGAACTCCGACGCCGCCTGGCGGGCCGCCGCCCTGCTGCACACCCTCGCCCTGCTCAAGCCGCTGCCCTCGGCCAACGCCCGCTTCGCCTGCGCGACCGCCGTGGCCTACATGTTCGTCAGCGGCGTCGGCATCGACCCGCCCTACGGCGCCCTCGTGGATCTCACCCGGGACCTGATCGACGGCAAGACGGATGTGTACGGGGCTGCGGACCGGCTGCGGTCCTGGCAGATCTGAGCGGTCCCCGCGCGGGAGTGCCGCCGTCCTGCGCGGGGACCTGGCGAGAGGGGCCGGTTCCATATCACTCCGCGACCGTGCCCCGTCTGTCAGTGGCGCTGATGTTGCTCAAGTGCCTTGTTGGCCCAGAGTGAGCTGTGCAAGGGTGAAGCATCCGGCGGGGGGTGTAATGGCCGGGCTCACGCGCACAATTCACGCCCCTCGCACCCGCCCAAAGGTATGCACCAATCCGGGTTCATCCCGGCTTCCCCTTTCGGCGGACAGAACTCTTTGTGTCACCTTGCGTGGGAAGGAATACGCTCAGTGCCCACCCCCCACCCCCCTCGTCCTCCTTACCCGCCGTCCGGCGGTGATCCGGGCGAATCCGACGCCGCCCTCGCCGCCCGGCTGACCGGCGCCCCGGATGCCGAAGTCGCCCACTCCACCGCCCTGCTGATCGCCCGGCACTGGCAGCCGGCGCACGACTACGCGGTGATCTGCCTCGCCTCCTCGGCGAGCATCGCGTCCATGGTCACCGCGGCGGCCTTCCACCAGGTCTTCGACCGCCTCACCCTCGGGGAGGCGGTCGACGCGCTGCGGCCGCGGCTGCTGGTGACCGTGCGGGACACCGTCCGGCTGTGGTCGGCCGAGGAACGAACAACGGGCGCACTGCCGGAGTTGCAGAAACCGGCCGGGGGGCGCGGTATGCGCGCCGCCAAGTCGATGACGCCGGAAAACCGCAAGCTGGCCGGGCGCGCATTCCAGGGCCTTACCGGAGCCGCCCGCACTCTGCTGTGGCACACCGAGGTCGAGGCCGAACCGATCGCCTTCCCCGCCGGTCTGCTCGGCATGGATACCGACACCGCGGCGGCCACCCTCGAACAGGCCCGGGACAAATTCCGCGAGGGCTGTGTACGGGCCCATCAGCAACTGGCGCCGTCCAAGGACTGCGGCTTCTACAACCGTCTCCTCGATGTCCCGATCCGCCGTGGCGGCGCCCTGCTGCCGGACGTCCAGCAGCATCTGGCGGAGTGCCGCTACTGCCGTGACGCCGCCGAACAACTCAGCCATTTCGAGGGCGGGCTGGACGTCCTGCTCGCCGAGGCCGTGCTCGGCTGGGGCAGCCGCCGCTATCTCGACTCCCGGCCCGGCCGCACCCAGCACCGACCGCGCACCCGCGCCGCCGCCCGCCACTCCGCCCGCGCCCGCAGCGCCGCACGCCACCGCATCCTGGCCCGTTTCCCCAAAGTGGCCGGGCGCTCCTCCCGTGCGCTGCGCACGGGTGTGGGCATCGCCGGCGCCGCCCTGCTCGGCACCGTCCTCGCCACCAGCCTGTCGTCCTACGACGGTGAGACCGACCCCACGGCGTCCGCGGGCGCCACCGACGGCACGGGGGCGGCGCCCGGCACCGGCACCCAGGCCCAGCCCACGCCCCCCGGCACCGCCCAACTCCCCACCACACCCGGGCAGACCCGGCTGCGCAACGCCGCGAGCGAGCTGTGCCTCGACATCCGTGACGAGGCCGAGGCGGGGACCGGGGCCGTACTGGCGGGATGCTCGTCCGAACCGACCCAGCAGTGGTCGTACGAGAACGACGGGCTGCTGCGCAGCGTGGCCGACCCCGGGCTGTGCCTGGACTCGCACGCGGACGCCGGTGTCGTCATCCTCGGCACCTGCGCCGACGAGGACGACGAGCGTGCCGACGACGTGCGGTACGACCTCACCGTCCGGGGGGAGCTGCTGCCCCGCTGGGACGAGCAGCTCGCGCTCGCCGCCACGACCGGGGATCCGGGCGCCGACATCGTCGTCAAGGTGCGCGACGGATCCGACGCCCAGCGCTGGCTGACCGACCCCCAGCCGGCCGACGCGGGCTCGCTGTCGGTCGCGGAGACGGGCGACCCGTCGGCGCGGCAGGCGGGGCTGGGGAGCGGATCCTAGGGGACTCCGAGGCGGGTGCGCAGGCACGCGCGCCCGCAGGCCCTGGCCGAACGAGGGCCTGCGGTGTCGGCCAGGGCTCGCCCGATCAGCCGTCAGGCGGGCCCCTCCACGAGATCCGCCGCGCCGATGGTCGCGGGCCTGGAGTGGCCCGACAGGGCGAGGGTGAGGTCGAGTTCGGCGAGCAGGCAGCGGATCACGTGCTCCACGCCCGCCTGGCCGTCGAGGGCGAGACCGTAGACGTACGGCCGTCCGACCAGGACCGCCCGCGCGCCCAGCGCGAGCGCCTTGAAGATGTCGTCCCCGGTGCGCACCCCGCTGTCGAACAGCACCGTCAGCCGGTCGCCGGCCGCCGCCGCCACGCCGGGCAGCGCGTCCGCCGCCGCTATGGCACCGGCGACCTGACGGCCGCCGTGGTTGGACACCACCACGCCGTCCATCCCGGCGTCGACGGCCTGCCGGGCGTCGTCCGGGTGCAGGACGCCCTTCAGGACGATCGGGCCGTCCCAGTTCTCCCGCAGGAAGGTCAGGTCCGGCCAGGTCTTGGCGGGGTCGGCGAACATGCCGACGAAGTGCATCACCGCCGCGTTCGGATCCTCGTGCACCGGCTTGGCGAGGCCCGCCCGGAACGCCGGGTCCGAGAAGTAGTTGGCGGTGCCCACCCCGTGCAGGAACGGCAGATACGCCTGGTCCAGGTCGCGCGGCCGCCAGGCGAGCAGCGGTGTGTCCAGCGTGACGACCAGGACGCTGAACCCGGCCGTCTTCGCCCGGCCGAGGAAGCTCCGGGTCACCTCGCGGTCCTTGGCCCAGTACAGCTGGAACCAGCGCTCGGCGTCGCCCATCGCCTGCGCGACCTGCTCGATGGGGGTGCTGGACGCCGAGGACAGCACATACGGCACGCCCTGCGCGGCGGCCGCCCGGGCGGCGGCGCGCTCCGCGTCCGGATGCATGATCGACAGCACCCCGACCGGCGCCAGCGCCACCGGCGCGGGCAGCGCGCGGCCCAGCACCTCGACGGACAGGTCCCGCTCGTGCACGTCCCGCAGCATCCGCGGCACGATCCGGCGGCGGCGCAGAGCGGCCCGGTTGGCGCGGGCCGTGCTGCCGTCGCCCGCGCTGCCCGCGACATAGCCGACAGGGCCGGGACCGAGCCGCTGTTCGGTGAGTTCCTCCAGCCGGGTCAGATCGGTGGGCAGTCGCGGTACTGCTCCCGTCATCCCGTTCAGATAGATCTCGTACTGGAAGTCGGCCCAGTGCTTCGCCATCGCCAGGTCCCCGCCTCTCGCCGTCGAGCCGCGTCGTCCCGACGATACTGGCGAGTAAGGGCAGGTCCGTCCAGCGGTGCGCCCTCACTCCCTCGCGACCGACCGGTGCAGGATCGCGGCCAGTTCGCGCGGCCGGGAGAACATCGGCCAGTGCCCGGTGTCCATCCGCACCAGCTCCCAGCGCTCACTGCCGAGCAGCTCCCGCACGGCGTCCAGGGGCTCCTCCCCGTCGAGCAGGCACTTGATGTACGTCGTCGGCAGCTCGGCCAGGGAGCGGGACAGGACCGCCGGTTCGGTGAGCGTCGCGCCCGGGTGCGGGGTCGCGTCCCGCAGGAACCGGGCGATCTGGTCGTCCGTCATGTCCTGGCCCGCGTACTCGTCGGCGGTGAGCGGGGGCCAGAAGCCGCCGTTCTTCTCGACCGCCGCCCGCACCTGTTCACTCGGCCACCCCGACAGGAAGGTCTCCCCGTCGACGGGAACGTTGGCGTCCACGAGCACCATCCTGGCCAGCCGGTCGCCGATCTGCTCGGCGGCCTGGCCGACCGGGATGCCGGAGTAGCTGTGCCCGACGAGCACGACGTCCCGCAGGTCCAGGCGCTCGACCTGGTCGACGACGTCCTGGACGTGGGTCCGCTGCCCCGCGGGAACGCCGCGCTTCTCCGCGAGGCCGGACAGGGTCAGCGGATACACCCCGTGCCCGGCCCCGCGCAGCTCCGCCGCCACCTCGTCCCACGCCCACGCACCCAGCCACGCACCTGCCACAAGCACGAATTCAGTCATGGCGGCAACGTAGCGCGCGGCACTGACAATCGCCGGGCAGCAGGATTCCGGGGTTTGGGGCGGTCCGCGTCGGGGGGCCTTGGGGTCGGGGCTGTCGGGTAGCAGGGATTCGGGTTTGGGTGGTCCGCGTATCCGGGGCATCCCGGGATCGGGGTCGCCCGCGCTTCAGGGGACCCTGGGATCGGGGCAGTCGAGCAACAGGGATTCAGGGATGGGGGCAGCCCGCGTATCAGGGGACGCTGGGATCAGGTCGCCGGGTGGCAGGGGGCCCCGGGATGGAGGGGTGCTGGGCGTTAGAAGGCCCCGGGATGGAGGGGTGCCTGGGTGTTGGGAGACCCCGGGATGGAGGGTGCCCGGGTAGTAGGAGACCCCGGTAATCAGGGTCGCCCGGGTGGCAGGTGCTGCGGGATCAGGTCGCCGGGCAGCAGAGAACCCCGGGCGGGGCGGCGGGCGCGCGGGGTGGTGGCTGCGGGGCAGCGCGGGGGCGTCGTGGACGGGTGCCGTTCGCCGGAAGGCCGCCGACGGTACGGCGTCGGTGCCGGACCGGAGGATGGTTCATCCATCTTTCGCGTCCGTCATGGCCATTCGAGCACCGTCGTCGATCACTCTCCGTCCTGGGTGGTCTCCCGCGGGGGCTCGGCGTCGGGGCCCTGCGCCCGTACGCGCTGGACGTGTTCGAGGGAGTCCCGCAGCTCGGTCAGCCAGTCGTCGGCGTGACGCTGGACCAGGCGCACGCACCAGGCGAGCGCGTCGCTGCGGCTGCGGGCAACGCCACCGGCGATCAGGGTGTCCAGGACCTGGCGCTCGGGCTGCCGCAGCCGGGTCATGACCGGCGCCGCGACGTGCGTGAACAGCGCCCGCTGCCCGCCGCACTCCACCCCCCAGGACACCTTGCGGCGGAACCGGTGCTCGGCCTCGCGGGCCACCGCGATCCGGTCCTCCCGGGTGCGTTCCCGGAACTCCTCGATCCGGCCCTGTACGGCCGCCTCCCGCTCGCCCGCCGAGGCCTCCTCGGCGAGCCGGGGTGCGGGGATGCGGCCGATCACGGTGATCTCCTCGCGGTCGACCGTCACCTCGGTCAGTTCCTCGAAGAGGTCGTCGGGGAGTCGGCCGGTGAACCAGCCACGCAGTTTCTGTTGCTGCTCTGTCGTAATCATGTAATGACGATTACGCGACCCGCCCATGAACACAAGGGGTCAAAACGGACCGCGCCCCAGGCGCATCCGGAATGTTTCAGGCCGATTAAAGAACCGCAGAAATCCAGCCATTCGGCCACGCGGGGCGATCAAGCGCCGCGTCTCGGGCCGGTTGTAACGTTCGAATTCCGTGACTTCGCGCCACTGCTTCAATACGCAAGGTTACTGAAACGCATGGGGTGGAGGTGAGTTTCGGCGGCGGAGTCGGCAGACTCGCGCTCGCCGGTCGGGCACCGACCACAAGCCCGGTCCGGCGACTCATGCAATCGAGCGGAAGGATGCACACAATGCGGAACCCCGCGCGCTGGGCAGCGACCCTCGGCCTCACGGCCGCCGCCGTCTGCGGACCCCTGACCGGAGCCGCGCACGCCGCCCCCGCCGCCACCCCGGCCTCGCTCTACGCCCCGTCCGCCCTGGTGCTGACCACGGGCCACGGGGAGAGCTCGGCCACCGTCACCCCTGAGCGCGCGGTGACGCTGAGCTGCGCCCCGACGCCTGCCGGGACGCACCCGAACGCCGCCGCGGCCTGTGCCGAACTGCGCGGTGTCGACGGAAACCTCGATGCCCTGGAGAGCCGGCCCGGCGTGTGGTGCACGCGGGAGTACGACCCCGTGGTCGTCCGGGTCGACGGCGTCTGGCAGGGCCAGTACGTCTCCTATGAGCGCACCTTCGGAAACGAGTGCGTGAAGAACTCGTACGGGACGAGCGTCTTCGCGTTCTGAGGGACCGGGATCGCATGGCCCCCGTGAATGCCGCGAGCGACCCGCAGTTGGGGAGTGCGGGCCGTCGTCGCGGGGGCCCTGTGGTCTCGCCCCAGGGGTCGGCCGGGCGGAGTGGGGCCGCCCGCCGACCCCTGGGATCACTCGTCGTGCCGCTGCGCCCGGTCCCGGTGGCTGGTGTCGCACCAGGGGTAGCGGCGGCTGCGCCGGCAGGTGCACAGCGCGACCCGGAAGCGGTCGGAGGAGACGGTCGTACCGTCCTCCAGCTCCACTTCCACCGGGCCCTCCACCAGCAGGGGGCCGCGGCGCTGGACGGTGATCCGGCGCGGGGTGTCAGACGGGGAGTTCGGCACGGACGACCACCAGCTCTTCCTTGTTCTCGGCGGCGGACAGCAGTCCCCGCTCGCGCAGCCAGCCTTGTCGCTCCCGCAGTACGGGACCGAAGGCGATCCGGCGACGACGGGTCACGCTCGACTTCAGGCCCGCCGCGCGCAGCAGCTCCAGGGTCCGCTCGGGTCCGCTGAGGGCCGAGTGGACGACCAGCAGGACTCCGCCCGGGCGCAGCAGGGCGGGCGCCTCCCGGCAGATCCGGTCCAGGACCAGCCGCCCGTCGCGGCCCGCGTCCCACGCCCGGGCCGTACCGCGCGGCTCGGCGCCCTCGTCCGGCGCGGGCACGTACGGCGGGTTGGCCAGAATCAGGTCGAACGTCTGCCCGCGCACCGGGTCGAAGAGGTTCCCGCGCCGGACACGCACCCGCAGGCCGGACAGCCAGGCGTTGACCCGGGCCGCACCCACCGCCCGCCACGACACGTCCACCGCCGTCACCCGCGTTCCGCGCCGCGCCGCGTGCAGCGCCAGCGCGCCGGTGCCCGTGCCCACGTCGAGCACGTCCGCACCCTGTGGCAGCGGCTCCTCGGCCAGGGCCTCGGCCAGCAGGGCGGTGTCTTCCTGGGGCGTGTAGACGCCGGGGGGCACCAGAGGATTCACGGCACTCAGGTACCCCGGCATTCACGAAATATGGGAGGTTTCGGATGAGAGCGGGCTGCGCAGCGACGACGTTCCCGACCCCCAGTCGGTGAGCAGGCGCTCGGCGAGGCGGTCCTCGACATACCCCGTGGCGTCGATACCGAAGGCGACGTCGCGGGCCAGCCGTGGCTCCTCCGTCAGCAGACCGCCGATGACGTCGTGCCGTACGACCTGCTCGTGGACGGCGTCGGCCTCCACGTGCTCGTCGTAGAAGTGCTCGGCGGCCGGTCCGGCCCCGGTCCGGCGCATGGCCTCGGCGAGCCGCCGGGAACCCGGCGACGAGGTGACCTCCACGGCGGCGAAGTGGCCCACCAGGGCGCCACGCAGGGAGCGGTGCAGGCCGAACAGGGACATGAGGTTCACCGTGGTGAGCGTCTCGGCGCAGGCCACGTCGAGGTAGCGCCCGTACGTCGTGTCCAGGCCCAGGTCCGTCATCAGGTCGGCGAACAGGCGGGCGTGCACCCGGTCGGGGCGGCCGCCGCCGAACTCGTCGAACTCCACCGCCGCCATCGCCGCCTTCGCCCTGCCCCACAGCCGGGGCAGCACCCAGGCGTGCGGGTCCGCCTCCTTGAGGTGGTACAGGGAGCGCTGGGCCGCGTACTCGCGCAGCTGCCACAGCTCGCCCTTCTCGCACAGGTAGTGGGTGACACCGGTGCCGTCGACCGGTTCGACGAGGATCTCCGCGAGGGCGTCCTCGACGCCGTCGTGGACCGGCGTGTCGGTGCGCAGGGCGGCCAGGAAGCGGTCCTCCAGCGCCGCGCGGGTGCGCAGCAGGTCGGGGTCCCACTCTTTGTCCTCGGGCACGCCGTGGAAGCCTCGGTAGTGGAGCTCGTAGCAGAGGTAGAGGGCGAGCTGGAGGTCGTCGCCGTACGCGGCCGCGCTCGCGATCTCCTCGGTGCCGGGCAGCGGGCCCGCACCTCGGAGGTGTTCCATGACCGCGGCGGACAGCGGGCCGCGGGCGGACGGCAGCCGTGGTTCCTGGTGGTCGTGCGTCATACGGGAGCGAGTACCCGGGACGCCGGGCCTCCCACCCCGACTGGCACCTCGGCCCGGGCCCCGGCCGACCGTCTCGCCGACTTCGGGCTGCGGCCGCCGCCCCGGGGCCGCCCGTCAGTCCTCCTGTGTCCGCTCCTGCGCCTCCGTGTTGGGCGTGATCGCGTCCCCGGCCTCGCCCCAGCGCGGGGATTCCTCCGGGGACTGCGCGTCACGCGGCTTGGCGTCCCGGATCTCGCGCAGGACCTTCTCGTGGGCCGTCTCGGCGCGCTCCTCGGGGTGCTCGCCGTTCTCGTCGCGCTTGGTCACGGTGACTCCTTTCTGAGAGGTCGAAAAGTCAGGACGTGGCGGACGCGATCCGCAGCGGTACCGGGTCCGGCGGCGCGACCTCCTCGCTCAGTCGGCACACCTCCGCCCACCAGGCCGCGCCGTCCTCGATGTGCCGCAGCAGGACTCCCTCACGGATCGCCCACGGGCACACGGTGACCGTCTTCAGCCCGGTCACCTTCATCGCCGTGTGGCCGACCACCGCCCCGGCCAGGCTCTGCCTGGCGCGCGGCGCGGAGATCCCCGGCAGCAGCGCCCGCTCGGCGGCGGGCAGGACGGCCAGCCGGGCGATCGCCTCCCGCAGGTCGGCGCGCCGCAACCGCCGCTCCGTGAAGGGCCCGTACCGCCCCGGCGCGGCACCGCACAACCGGCCCAGCTGCTGGAAGGTCCGTGAGGTGACCACCGCCGACCGCGGCCCCTCCCACCGGATCCGTGCCCCGACGTCCCGCAGCTGGTGCCGGACCTTGCGGCGCAGCGCCCGTACCTGCTCCGGCGACGGCGGATCCTGCTCCGCGAAGAACTCGTGGGTCAGCCGTCCCGCGCCGAGCGGCAGCGAGGCCACGAAGTCCGGCAGCCGCCCCCGCCCGAAGGCCACTTCGAGCGAGCCGCCGCCGATGTCCAGCAGCGCCAGCGGCCCCGACCGCCACCCCATCCAGCGCCGCGCGCCGAGAAACGTCAGCTCGGCCTCCACCTCGCCGGGCAGGGTGCACAGCTCCACGCCGGTCCGGGCGCGGACGGTGCGCAGCACGTCCAGGCGGTTCGGGGCGCTGCGTACCACCGTCGTGGCGAAGGCCAGCGGACCGGCCGCACCCCACTGGGCCGCCGTACGGCTCGCCTCGGCGACCGCGTCCACCAGCCGCTCCACGGCCTCCTCGGGGACCACGCCGCCGGGCTTGACGTGCTCGGCCAGCCGCAGCCGCCACTTGGCGGTGTGCACCGGCAGCGGCACGCCGCCGTCCGCGTCCGCCACCACCAGCCGGACCGTGTTCGACCCCACATCCACCACGCTGATTCGCATGGGCTGGCGGGTACCCGGTTACGCCCTGCTCCAACTGTCTCCGCCCCCGTGCGCCGCCGGACGTGCACCCGTACGCCGGAAGTGCACCCCCCGTGGGCGCCGACTGCCAGGGCGTGTTTCGAAAGTCCCGTCCGGCCCGTGACGCCGCTTTCGAAACACGCCCTACGCGAGCTGCCGCCGCACCAGCTCATGCAGCCGCCCGCCGGTGTCCGCGAGCAGCTGCACCGGCGGCCCCTGCTGGGCGACCTTGCCGTCCTCCATCACGATGACGCGGTCGGCGTCCAGCACCGTCGACAGACGGTGCGCGATGACGATGCGGGTGGCGTTGAGGGCCTTGGTGCTCTCGATGACCTTGCGCTGCGTCTCGTTGTCGAGGGCGCTGGTCGCCTCGTCGAAGAAGAGGACGCGCGGCCGGCGGATCAGCGCCTGCGCGATCATCAGCCGCTGCCGCTGGCCGCCGGAGATCGCCCCGTTGCCCGCGACGATGGTGTGCAGCCCCATCGGCATCCGCTGGATGTCCTCGGCGAGCCCCGCCATCTCGGCCGCCGCCATCGCCTCCTCCGGCGTGTACGGCTCGGTGCCGCAGATGACGTCCATGATCGACCCGGTGAACGGCTGTGCGTGCTGGAGGACCACCCCGCACTGCCGCCGTACGGCCGACTGGTCGAGCGCGGCCAGGTCCTGACCGTCGTACAGCACACTCCCGGAGACCGGCTTGTCGAAGCCGATCAGCAGCCGCAGCAGGGTCGACTTGCCGCAGCCGGACGGCCCGACGATCGCCACGAACTCCCCCGGCCGCGCCTCGAACGACACATCGTCCAGGACCAGCGGCCCGTCGTCGGAGTACCGGAAGGACAGCCGCCGCGCCTCGACGGCGCCGGTGAGCGGGCCCGGCCGGGTGCTGGCCGTGCGCACCTCCGGCGTCGCCCGGAGCACCGGCTTGATCTGTTCGTACAGCGGCAGCGCGGCCACCAGCGACACGAACGCCCCCGTGATCTGGGTGACGGAGGTGAGCAGCATCGTCACCGAGGTGTTGAAGGCGAGGAAGGCGGCGGCGGACATCGAGCCCCGCGCCGGACCCGCGAGCAGCATGAAGATCACCAGCGAGCACAGCGGCAGATAGATCGCGCCGAGCACGGTGGTGAGGTTCTTGATCCGGCCGAGGCGCTGCTGGAGCTCACGGCTGCGCGCGAACTCGCTCGCCCAGGCGGCGTAGGCGTAGTTCTCGGCCGCCGCCACCCGCAGCTTGGGCAGGCCGCGCAGGGTCTGGAAGGCCTGGTTGTTCAGCTTGTTGGTGAGCACCGTCAGACGCCGCTGCCAGCGCACCTGCCACAGCCCGAGCCCGAGGAAGACACCGGCGATGACGACGAGCATGCCCATCGCGGCCAGCGCCATCGGGACGCTGAACCAGAGCAGCAGCCCCAGGTTCATCGCACCGACGGTGACGGACTGGGCGACCGTGGGCCCGACTCCCGCGAGCAGCCTGCGGATCGCGCTGATGCCCATGGCGGCACTGGCCAGCTCACCGGTGGAGCGGCCGGTGAAGAACTTCGTCGGGAGCCTGAGCAGCCGGTCCCACACCGCCGGCTGGAGCGTCGCCTCGATACGGCCCTCCAGGCGCAGGATCGTCATGTTCTGCAGCAGCATGAAGGCCGCCGCGACGACACTGCTGACCATCACCGCCAGACAGACCTGAGCGATCAGCCCCGCCTGGGCCTTCGGCACGAACTCGCCGAGCACCTTGCCGGTCGCGAGGGGCACCAGCGCGCCGATCGCCACCGTCACCAGCCCGCTGAGCACCAGCCCGGTGACATCCCCGCGCGTGCCCCGCATGCAGAAGCGCAGCAGCCCGAGCGGACCCAGCGGGCGTTCCGGCAACGGCCGGTAGAACATCACCGCGCGCGGCTCGAACTCCGGCGCGTTGGCCTTCTCGATCGGCGTCTCACGTCCGGTCGCCGGATGCACCGCCACATAGCCGCCGCGCCGCCACAGCAGCGCGACCGGCGCCCCCGACAGGGCGCGGTGGCCCACCAGCGGTCCCACGTTCTCGCGCCACCAGCTGCCGTCGAGCCGTACCGCGCGGGTACGGACGCGTGAGGCGAGGGCGATGCGCTCGACCGGGTCGAGACGGTCGCTGTCGGTGCCGCCGCGCCCGGGGTCGGCCAGCGTGATCCCGGCCGCGGCGGCGACCAGCCTGCACGCGGCGTAGGTGGCGTCCGCGTCGGCGGCGGTGGCGCGCCTGGCGGACGGCTTGCCGATCGCCGCGAGCAGCGTCCGGTCGGCCTGCGCGCGTACCTGCTCACCGGCCTTGATACCGGCGGCCGTACGGGTCTCGTGGGTGCGCTCCAGCTGTTCGATCCAGCGGTCCAGCGTGGTCAGCAGGCGGTACTGCTGGTCGACCATGCTCTGCCAGAGAGCCGGGTCCATCAGCAGGTCGGCTGCCGCCTCCGCGCCGTACAGCGAGCCGTACTGGACGCTGCCGGGCGGTACCTGCATCCAGAACACGTCGTCGTCGGTCATCTCGGCGGCCCGCTCACCGGCCGTCGGCGCCTGGAAGAGGACGGACAGGCCGCGGCCGACGCCGAGCGCGAGGGCGTACTCCAGCGGGCTCGTGGTGGGCGGGACGTACTGGGGGGTGCCGTACTCGTCGTACGACCACGTCTGCGTGACGGCGGGCTGGTACAGCTCGCGCAGTCCGATGCGGTGCACCACGCAGTCCCTGACCGGGCGGGCGATCAGCGTGTGCTGCGGGCCCGTGACCGGGCCGAGCAGCAGCGAGCCCGCCTCCAGGCGGCCGAGGTGGTGCCAGTGGCCCTGCTGGGCGGCGTCCACCGCGAACAGGTCGAGGGCGCCCGCGGCGACCAGCCACAGCACCTGCGGCCCTTGCAGGTCCAGGCGGCCGAACCCGGCGCAGTCGATGGGCGTGCCCACCGAGCCGAGCGCGCCGAGGACGTAGTCGTCGCCGTGCACGGTCGTCATCTCACCGCTCCCTGACCAGCGCCGCGTACGCGCCGCCCCGTGCCACCAGCTCGTCGTGCCGGCCGCGTTCCACGATCGTGCCGTGCTGGAGTACGACGATCTCGTCGCTGTCCCGCACGGTGCTGAGCCGGTGTGCGATCACCACGCAGGCGCAGCCGCGCCGACGCAGGTTGTCCATGACGACCAGCTCGGTCTCGGCGTCGAGCGCGCTGGTCACCTCGTCCAGCACCAGGATGCTGGGGCGGCGGACCAGCGCCCGGGCGATCTCCAGGCGTTGGCGCTGCCCGCCGGAGAAGTTGCGGCCGTCCTGCTCGACCGAGCTGTGGATGCCGCCGGGGCGACGCATCACGACGTCGTACAGGGCCGCGTCCCGCAGCGCCTCCACCACCGCCTCGTCCGGGATGGACGGGTCCCACAGCGCCACGTTGTCCCGCACCGAGCCCTCGAACAGGAACACGTCCTGGTCGACGAAGGAGACGGAGGCCGCGAGCGCGCCGCGCGGGATGTCCTCCAGCCGCTGCCCGTCGATGCGGATCACGCCCTCCCAGGGCGTGTACAGGCCCGAGATCAGCCGGGAGACGGTCGACTTGCCGCTGCCCGAGCCGCCGACGAGCGCGACCTGCTGCCCCGGCCCGACGGTCAGGTCGAAGCCGGTGAGCAGGGGTTTGTCGAGGGGGCTGTAGCCGAAGGTGATGTTCTGCAACTCGACGTGGCCGTGCAGCCGCCGCGTGGAGTCGCCGCCCGCGCGGTCGTACAGCGGGTCGGTGCGGAAGTTCTCCACGTCCTTCAGCCGGGCCACGTCCGCCGCGAAGTCCTGGATGCGGCCCGCGACGCCGTTGAGCCGGGTCAGCGGGGCGGTGAACCGGGTGACCAGCGCCTGGAAGGCGACCAGCAGGCCGACGGAGATGTGGCCCTCGATCGCGCGCATGCCGCCGATCCACAGGATCAGCGCGCTGTTCAGCGTGGCGAGCGTCGGCGCGACCACGCCCAGCCAGGCGCTCGGCACGCCGAGCCGCTGCTGTTCCTCCAGGGTGGTGGCGTGCTGTCCGGCCCACTTGCGGAAGTAGCCGTCCTCGCCGCCGGTCGCCTTCATCGTCTCGATCAGCTGAAGGCCGGTGTACGCGGTGTTGGTGAGCCGGGCGTTGTCCGCGCGCAGCTTGGCCGTACGGGTCGCGCGCAGCCGGATGACGACGCGCATGGCGACGATGTTCAGCAGCGCCACACCGATGCCGACGAAGGTCAGCTGCGGGTCGTAGGTATAGAGGAGCACGGCGTACAGCACCACGACCACCGCGTCCACGCCCGCCGCCGCCAGGTCACGGGCCAGCGTCTCGGCCACCGCGTCGTTGGACTGCAGGCGCTGCACCAGGTCGGCGGGGCTGCGCTGGGAGAAGAAGGTGACCGGCAGGCGCAGCAGATGACGCAGGAAGCGGGCGCTGGAGAGGGTGGAGGAGATGATGCGGCCGTGGTGCAGGTTGGCCTGCTGCAGCCAGGTCAGCACCAGCGTGAGCAGCACGCACGCGCCCATGGAGGCGAACAGCACGTCCAGCAGCGAGGTCTGTCCGCCGATCAGGAACATGTCGATGTAGGTCCGGCTGAGCGCGGGCACGGCCGCGCCGACCGCGACCAGCAGCAGGCTCGCCAGCACGGCGGCGGGCATCGTGCCTGCGGTGCCGCGCAGCCGGGCGGGCATCGCGCCCCAGACGCCGGGCTTGCGCCCGCCGCGCGAGAAGCCCTCGCCGGGCTCCATCGTGAGGACGACGCCGGTGAAGCTGCCGTCGAAGTCCTCCATCGGCACGAATCGGCGGCCCTTGCCGGGGTCGTTGACGAACACCCCGCGGCGGCCGAAGCGGCGGCCCATGCCGTCGTAGACGACGTAGTGGTTGAACTCCCAGAACAGGATGGCCGGTGCCGTCACCTCGGCGAGGGCGGCGAGGTCCATCTGCATGCCCTTGGCGGTCAGGCCGTAACTGCGCGCCGCCTTCAGCAGGTTGCTGGCGCGCGAGCCGTCGCGGGAGACACCGCAGGCGATGCGCAGCTCCTCCAGCGGGACGTGCCTGCCGTAGTGGCCGAGCACCATGGCGAGGGAGGCGGCGCCGCACTCCACGGCCTCCATCTGGAGCACGGTGGGGGTGCGGACGGTCTTGCGGCGGGCCTTGGGGACGGTGCGCCTGGGCGGGGCGGCCCGGCGCCGGCCCCGGGTTTCCGGTGCGGCGGTGGTCACGGCAGCAGCCAATCGACGGGACGCTGATCGGCCAGCCGGATCGAGCCCGTGGCCATCGTCATGGAGGTGAGGGTGTACGGGGGTCCTTCCGCCGACGACCACGTGTAGCCGCTCCTGGTGCCGGACGACCTGTCGAGGCGGACCAGTACGGCGACCGGGCGGCCGTCCTTGGTGAACTGCTCGCCGAGCTGGCTGTCGCCGAGGAACGCGGCGATCTCCTGGGCCGACTGCGGCGAGCGGTCCACGGACTTCACATGGCCGCGCAGGACGCCGTACTCCTGGGTGGGCACCGTCTGCACGGTCAGGTCCACTGCCGCGTCCGCGGGGATGGAACCGGCGTTCTCGGCGGGCACGTACACCGTGGCGTACAGCGGGTCGTCGGCGTCGGCGACCTTCTCGACGGCGGCGACGTTCGCGCCGGTGGCGATGATCTGGCCGATGGTGGCGGCGAGCGCGGTGAGGCGGCCGGGGGCGATGGTGCGCACGACGGTCTCGCCGTCGCTCGTACGGACCTTCAGCACGGGCGAGTCCGCGGGGAGCCGCTCGCCTTCCTCGGCGAGGATCGCGGTGACCTGGCCCGCGACCGGGCTCTGCAGGATGTAACTGCCCTCGCCGTGGGTGAGGATGGCGGGCGCGCTCACGGTGGAGGTCACCGAGCCGGTCACGGCCCACACGGACGCGGCGGCCATCGCGACCACGGTCACGGACAGCACGAGCCAGCCCTGCGGGCGGGCGAGGCGCACCGGAAGGTCGAGCTCCTCCGGTGACTGGAGCTTGGCGAGGGCCTGTTGGCGGAACTGCACGGAATTTCCCTCACCGGGTGAAGAGCGTTACGACATCCCGTTACGACATCCGAAGAGCCCGGAGCCGGGAGGCGGCTCCGGGACTCGGCGGCACTGGTGTGCGATCAGAGACCGGCGACCAGGTTGGTGACCGGGGCGGTGTTCAGGCCGGTGACACCCTCCACGGTGCCGACGGCCGTGTCGACCAGGCCGGAAACCGGGGCAATGCCGTCCACCGCGCCGACGACGGTGTTCACGGCGTTCACGGAGAGGCCGCCGGAGACGTTGTCGAGCTCGGCGTCGGAGATCTCGACGGTCTCAACCTGGGGGGTGGAGTTCATGATGGAACTTCCCTTCGTATGGCAATTTCACAAGGGGGGAGCGGCCCCCTCTGGGGACAGATGGACGGCCGCGACCGCGGGCGCCGGGCACCCCTGGCCGGGGAGCCCTTCGCGGACCGCGCGGTGCGATGGATCAAAACACGCGGCGACCGTGGGCTTCCAATCAATCACCAGCCTCACCAGGGCACTTGAGTCACAGCGGCCTCCAACCGTGCAGGTGTGGGCACGGCTTGTCGGCGACTTCTTCACACGCCGCCCGGCATCGCCCCGCACCGACCCCTTGCCGTCCGCTCGGCGAATCCGGCACTCCCGCCCCAAAGGCGTGCGCCGGGGCGCGCGATTGTGCAGAACCCCGGGTGCCGGTGACCTGGTTGCGCATTCGATGTGCAGATTCGCTGAAGCGAGGATTCCGCTCACCGCCCTGAACGGACCGTTGCTGATCGATTACCAGTCGTATCGGCCCAGCAGAGACCCAGAGGGCGCAAGAGGCTTCCGGCGATGGCCGAATCAGTGTCCGTACGGGCGCGCGGCGAACCGGAATTGAACGTCCCGCGCGCCCCGTGCGTACCAGTGGCCATCCAGGCGCCCCAACAGCTGTCGAGCGACGGCGGCACAGACCCCGTCCTCCAGGAGGTCGAGAACCCTTGAGTCACAAGCGAATTCCGAAGCGCAAGGCCGCGATCGCGGCGGGCAGCGTGGCGGCGCTCGGAGCGGCGGCACTCCTGCTGCCGAACGCCAACGCGTCCCAGGACGGCGCCGAGGACACGGCCGCCGCCGCCAAGACCCTGAAGGCGGGCGATGCCTCGGACCTCGCCTCACAGCTCGCCGGACTGCTCGGCGACGCCTTCGCCGGCTCCTACTACGACGCCGACAGCCAGCAGCTCGTCGTCAACGTGGTCGGCGACAACAACCAGCTGATCGTTCAGGCCAAGAAGGCCGGTGCCGCGGTCCGCCAGGTCGACAACAGCACGGCCGAACTGAAGTCTGCGGCGCAGACGCTGAAGTCCGAGGCCACCATCCCGGGCACCGCGTGGGCCGTCGACCCCAGGACCAACAAGATCCGGGTCACCGCCGACTCCACGGTCACCGGCGAGAAGTGGGACACGCTGGAGGCGACCGTGGAGAGCCTCGGCTCCGGCATGGCGACCATCCACAAGTCCGCCGGCACCTTCAAGACGTTCGCCTCCGGCGGCGACGCGATATTCGGCGGCGGCTCCCGGTGCTCGCTCGGCTTCAACGTCACCGCGGGCGACGGTTCTCCCGCCTTCCTGACGGCCGGTCACTGCGGGGTCGCGGTGGCCGAGTGGTCCGACGCGCAGAACGGCGCCCCGATCGCCACCGTCGACCAGGCCGTCTTCCCCGGCCAGGGCGACTTCGCACTGGTGAAGTACAACGACCCGGCCACCGAGGCGCCGAGCGACGTCAACGTCGGCGGCGGGCAGACCGTCCCGATCCTCCAGGCCGCGGAAGCCGCCGTCGGCCAGGAGGTGTTCCGGATGGGCAGCACCACCGGCCTCGCCGACGGCACGGTCACGGGGCTCGACGCCACCGTCAACTACCCGGAGGGCACGGTCACCGGACTCATCCAGACCAACGTCTGCGCCGAACCCGGCGACAGCGGCGGCTCGATGTTCACCCGGGACGGCCTCGCCATCGGCCTGACCTCGGGCGGCAGCGGCGACTGCACGGTCGGCGGCGAGACGTTCTTCCAGCCGGTCACGACGGCACTGGCGGCGGTCGGCGCGACGCTGGGCGCGGGGGACGCGGGCGGCGCCGGTGAGGGGGCCGGTGCCGGTGAGGGCGTCGGCGAAGGTGCCGGTGCGGGTGAAGGTGTCGGCGAAGGTGCCGGTGAGGGTGAAGGTGTCGGCGATGGCGCCGGTACGGGCGACGGCGTCGGTGAAGGTGCCGGTGCGGGTGAGCAGGCGGGCGGCGGTGACGCCGTCGGCGGGGAGCGGGCCGGTGAGGAAGCCGGTGTCGGCGACCAGTCCGGTGCCGAGGACGGCTCCGGGCTGACCGGGACCAACTGACCCGGAGCCCGACGGTCCGGCCCTCCGGCGGGAGGGCCGGACCGCCCTGCGCGTCCGCCGTTCAGACGTCCCCCACAGCCCCCCGCGCCCGCAACAGCAGCAGCGCCACGTCGTCGATCCGCTCCTCCGCGTGCTCCTCCTGCCCCACCAGCACGTCGGCCAGCTCGTCCAGCGGCCGGTCCCCGGCCTCGGCCAGCCGCCGCCCCAGCTCCACGAGCGCGTCCTCGATGTCGACGCCGGGGGATTCGACCAGCCCGTCGGTGTAGAGGACCAGCACCGAACCCGGCGCCAGGTCCACCTCGGTCGTCGGATACGTCGCCGAGCCGTCGATCCCGAGCAGCGGACCGCCCGCCAGGTCCAGCACGCGGACCCGGCCGTCCGGCCGCCTCAGCAGCGGCGGCGGATGCCCGGCCCGGGCCATCACGGCCCGCCCGCGGCCCGGGTCGAGCCGCAGATACAGACAGCTGGAGAACAGGTCGGACCCGAGGTCGATGAGCAGCCGGTTGGTGCTGCGCATGACCTCCGCCGGCGACTGCCCCACCGTCGTGTACGCGCGTATCGCGGTACGGATCTGCCCCATCAGCCCGGCCGCCGTCACGTTGTGCCCCTGCACGTCCCCGATCACCGCGGCCGCCAGCCCCTCGACCGGCACCACGTCGTAGAAGTCGCCGCCGATGTCCATGCCCCGGGTGCCCGGCAGATAGCGGGCGGCCGTGTCGATGCCGGGCAGCGGCGGCAGCGACGGCGGCAGCAGGGCGGCCTGCAGCCCGTGCGCGAGCTGGTGCTTGGCGTCGTACAGCAGGGCCCGCTCCAGGGCCAGGGCGATCAGCCCGCCGAGGCTGGTCAGCACGGCCCGTTCGTCGGCGGGGAAGGAGTGCGGCTCGGCGTAGGCGAGCACACAGGTGCCCACGGGGCGCCCGGAGGCGATCAGCGGCAGATACGCCCAGGCCGCGAAGCCGTCCGGCGTGGCGTGCCGGACCGGATACAGCCGCTCCAGTTCCGCACGGGACTCGAAGAACGACGGCACCCCGCTGTTCAGCGCGTGCGCGCCCGGCGTCGGCGCGCTCAGCGGCGTACCGTCGAACCGCTCCACGACATGCGGGTCCGGATAGCCGCGGTGCCCCAGCACATGCAGCCGCCCCGCCCGCGAGCCGAGCACGACCAGCGCCTGGCAGCCCACGGCCGGCGCGATCTCCTCGGCGACCAGCTGCACCACGTCCTGCACACTCACCGCCTCCGTCAGCGCACCGGCCAGGCTCAGCAGTTGCGAGATGGTCACCAGACGGGACGGTCCGTCGTCGGGCGGCGGCACGGTCCGGGCCGTCGTCGCCACCGACCGCGCCCTGCTCACCCGGACGCTCAGCCCCGTGGTACTCGGATACAGCCGGAACGACAGCCACTCGCCCGGCGGCCGCAGCGCCACGAACGACGTGGAGTGCTGGCTGATCAGCGCCGCCCGGTACCGGTCCTCGTACACCGGGTCGTTCAGCCACGGCACCGCCGCCCACAGGTGGGTGCCGAGCAGCCGGCCGGCCGGTACGCCGATCAGCTCGGCCGCGGCCGCGTTGACGAAGACGATCCGCCCGTACAGATCCAGCGAGCACAGCCCGTACGGCAGTCGCGCCACCATCCGCGCCGCCTCGACCGAGCCCAGCGTGTCGGCCACCCTCCCCGACGCGGGGAGCGGATCGGCCTCCGGCAGCACCGGGCGGCTCTCCGCGGCGGCCCGCTCCAGCCGCACGGCGAGCCGTTCGCAGGCCGAGGTCAGATGGTCCCGCTCCCGGTCCGACAGCTCGTGGGGGTGCGAGCCGGGCCAGGTCACGAACACCGCCCCGTAGACCTTGGTCTCGGTCGCCACCGGCAGCGCGGCCAGCGCGAAGGGGTACGGCAGGACCACGGCGACCCGCGGATAGCGGCGCGCCATGTCGTCCTCGCCGCTCACCCAGACCAGCCGCCGCTCGCGCGCGGCCTCGGCGACCGGGATGGGGGCGCCGAGTCCCACCCGCTCCCAGGGCGCCGCGAACGCCCGGGGCAGCCCGGCCATGACCGCCATCTCCAGTACGGACTCGTCGGCGGACAGCAGATACACCGCGCCGGAGTGGGCGTGGACGTCGTCCATCATCGAGGCCAGCGCCAGCGACATCAGGGAGCTGCCGGGCGGGGCCCGGCGCGCCGCGGGCGCCTGCTTGTCGGACACGCCGACCACCTCCTCGCAGCGCCGCGGGACGAGTCCCAGGGATCAAATCTCCCGCGTCACGGCCCACCGCGCACGGCGAGCGCCCCCTCCGCGGGGGCACCGGCGGCGACTGGACAAAGCAACCGCGTACCCCGACCGGCCCGACCCATGCCCTCCGGTACGGCAGCGCGCCCCGCTCGTCAACGAGGTGGGCGGTGAGTTCCGGGACGAGGTGGGCGGTGAGTCCCGAGCGCCACCCGTCCCGCTCGGCATCCGGCGGCCGGACCGCGTTCACAGGGGCTGCGCGCGGCCGTCATAAGCGCTGTAATACCGACGTGGTCAGTGAGGGCGTTGCCGGACGCAGGGCGAGAGTGCCGCGTGCCGAGGACGCCCTCTCGGCGCTCATGGCGGACCCGGACACCCCCGAACGCAGGCGCCGCCTCCTCGAACAGGCGCTCGTCTTCGCGCGAGCCACCTTCGTCGCCGTGTACACGCCCAGCGAGGACGGCGAGCTGCTGTGCCTCGCCGAGTCGGCCGGTGTGCCCAGGACCCTGTACGGCCTGCGCGACGGCTACCCGCTCACCGGGAGTTCCCCGGTGGCCGACGCCCACCACACCGGGCGCCCCGTGTGGCTCGGCCCCGGCGAACTCGCCGACCGCGCGGAGGCCCGCCGTACCCCCGCGCGGGACTTCTCCCTGGCCGCGCTGCCCGCCCGCCAGGGTGGCGACGGGGGCTGTCTGCTCGCCGTGAGCGAGTGCCCGGAGGGCTTCGACACCGAGGACCGCAAGTGCCTGGAGCTGATCGCCGACGCGGTCGCCGCCCCCGTCCCGGCCGCGCCCCCGGAGGCCGGTGAGCTGCCGCCGGGCGCGTTCAGCCTGGCCATGGACACCGGCCGGGTGCAGGTCGGCGACGACATCCTGGAGCTGTTCGGCCTCACCCGAGACGACTTCGACGGCAGGATCGAGACGCTGCTCGGCATGACCGTGCCGGAGGACCTGCCGTCGCTGATGTCCGTGGTGGAGGCCGACCACATGACGATCGGCGAGCGCGAACTGGAGTTCCGGGTGCTCCGGCCCAACGCACCGCCCAGGTGGCTCCGGCTGCGCGGCCGTCTCATGCCCGGCGGCGAGGGCGTCCCGGCCCGGCTCGCGGGCACGGTCGACGACGCCTCCACGCTGCGGTCCGACGTCACGGACGTGGCCCGCGTGCAGCGCCTGGCCGCCGCCCTGTCCACCGCGGGCACCGTCCGGGATGTGAGCCAGGCCGTGGTGGCCGCCCTGCGCCGACCGCTGCAGGCCGACCGGATCGCCCTCGCCGAACTGGAGCACGACCGGCTCGTCGTCACCGTCCTCGACCCGCCCGAACCGGAGGCCTGGCCCGAGCTGTGGCGCCTGGAGTGGCGCACCGAATGGCCCGACGCGCCCGTGCGCGCCATGCCCACCCTCGCCGCCGCGCTGCGCGAGGGCCGCGCCCAGATCTGGCCCGCGGGCACCGCCCTGGAACCCGCCCTCGCCGATGTCGGCCCCGGCGGCCTCGCCGTCCTCCCGCTGCCCGCCGCGGGCCGGATGGCCGGCGCCTGCCTGATCGGCTGGGACCAGCCGCACGACTTCGGCCCCGACGAACGCGCCCTGCTCACCGCCTCCGCCGGGCTCGCCGGGCAGGCCCTGATGCGCGCCCGCGCCTTCGACGCCGAGCACGAACTCGTCGGCACGCTCCAGCGCCAGCTCCTCCCGCGCCGCCTGCCCAAACTGCCCGGCGCGGTCGCCGTCGCCCGCTATCTGCCCGCCACGGCTGGCCTGGAGGTCGGCGGCGACTGGTACGACGTGATCCCGCTGCCCGACAACCACGTCGCCCTCGTCATCGGCGACGTCCAGGGCCACAGCGCGGGCGCCGCCACCCTCATGGGCCAGCTGCGCACCGCGCTGCGCGCCTACGCCGTCGAGGGCCACCCGCCCGACGTCGTGGTCTCGCACACCAACCGGCTGCTCGCCGACATGGAGACCGACCTCTTCGCCACCTGCACCTACGTCGACGTCGACATGGAGGAGGGCTCCGCCTGGAGCGTCCGCGCCGGGCATCTGCCCCCGGTACTGCGCCACCCCGACGGCCGCACCCACATCGCGGAGGCCGAGGGCGGCCCGCCGCTCGGCGTGCTGGCGCAGGCCGACTTCCCGATGAGCCCGCTGCGGCTCCAGCCCGGCACCCTGCTCGCCCTGACCACCGACGGCCTGGTCGAGTCGGCCGAAGCCGACATCGACGAGGGCATGGCGGGCTTCGCCGACCGGCTCGCCGCCTCCGACCCCGCCCACCTCGGCCTGGTCGCCGACGACCTGCTCGGCGACGCCCACCGCGGCGACGACGTGGCCCTGCTCCTCATGCGCTACGACGGCCTGGACGTACTCCCGCGGCGCGAGACCTGGACCGTCTGGCGGCTTCCCGAGGCCGTCCGGCACGCCCGCCGCTTCACCCTGCGCACCCTGCGCGACTGGGGCGTCACCGCGCAGACCGACGCCGTCCTGCTGGTCGTCTCCGAACTCGTCACCAACGCCCTCGTGCACACCGGCGGACCGGTCCGCCTCGACCTCACCCTCGTCAACAGCCGCCTGCGCGTCGCCGTCGCCGACACCTCACCGCGCACCCCCGTCAAGCCCACCAGCATCGGCTGGGAGGCCACCGGCGGCCGCGGCCTCCTCCTCGTCGAGGCCATGTCGGCGGCCTGCGGCACGGTGCCGGTCAGCGGCGGCAAACAGGTCTGGAGCGAACTCGACCTGGACCGCTGACCCGCACGTGCCGACCCGGCCGCCCCGGGTACCCGGAGCCGAGGAACAGCAGCCGAGGAGGTACGTCATGGCCCAGTACGTGCGCGACATCATGACCGGCGACCCGGTGACCGTCGAACCGCAGACCTCCGTCGCGGCGGTGGCCCGGATCATGCGCGACCAGGACCTCGGCGCCGTCCTGGTCACGGACGGCGACCACCTGCGCGGGCTGGTCACCGACCGTGACCTCGTGGTGAGGTCGATCGCCGACGGCGCCGACCCCGACGAGACCACCGTGGCCGCCGCGTGCAGCGACGACCTGGTGACCGTACGGCCCGACGAGGAACTGGACCACGCGGTGGAACTCATGCGCGAACACGCCGTGCGCCGCATCCCCGTCGTCGAGGACGACCACCCCGTGGGCATCGTCGCCCTGGGCGACCTGGCGATGGAGCGCGACCCGGAGTCGGCCCTGGGGGACATCAGCGCCGCCAAGCCCAACACCTGATACGTCGCACACCCCGAACGGGGTTTTTCACGCCCCACGGGCGCTCGGCGCCGTCCCGGCGCGGGATAGACGGCACGGGACGGTGCGGGCGGCAGTCCGAGGTGGCGTGGCGTGGCAGGAGGCGACGAGGCGGCGCCCCCCCTTCCCGAGGGGCCCGGCTGGCCGACGCGGCGGACGCCCGGCTGCCGGTGCACGAAGGCGGCGGCCCTGCGCAAGGCGTTCCCCGACCACTGGTCCTTCCTGCTCGGTGAGCAGGCCCTCTACAGCCTGCTCGTCCTGCTGCTGACGGGCGTATGGCCGACGCTGTTCTTCAAAGTTCTTCAAACCGGAGATGACCGAGGTCTCTACGACGGCTCGATCCTCAGAAGGACACCAGGCCCGCCATCAGGAACGCGATCACCAGCAGCGCCGTGCCGGCCGACTCCTCGGACCACGGGCAGTAGAGCCCGGAGATCCCCGCGAAGAACCAGCGCGACGCCCCCGAACAGCAACGCCTCCGTCTTCATCGGGTCTTCTCCCCCCTCCTGAGCTGCCTCCGCCGGGCGACCGCCGGATGGCGCAGGTCGAAGGCCGGGTACTCGGACCGTACGCGGGGCAGCGCGTCCTCCATGGTCAGCGTCCTGCCGTATCTGGCGGTGCGCCAGACGTTGTAGAGGAACGGCAGGGTGGAGACGCCGAGCAGGAACGCCCCGACGGAGGACAGGGCGTGGAGGAGGATGAAGCCGTCGGCGGGCAGGTAGTCGGCGCAGCGGCGGGGCATGCCCTCCTCGCCGAGCCAGTGCTGGACCAGGAAGGTCAGCTGGAAGGCGGGGAACAGCAGCCAGAAGTGCAGCTTGCCGAGCCGCTCGTCGAGCATACCGACCGGAGTCATTCACCGCTCGTGACCGGGTACTCGGAGCACATGAATCTCATCGCTCAGGAAGTAGCTGCAGCCGGTTCTGCCGCCGGATTCGTCGTGGTCCTCGTCGGTGGCGTCGTCGTCACCGCGGTGCTGATCTGGGCCGTCCTGCTCGGCATCAAGGTGCTCAAGCGCGAGCCCCGACGCCCCCGGCCCGACGAGCAGCCCAGGCTGCCGGCCTCCGGCGCGGTCCGGGAGACGCGGGAGCAGCGCGAACCCCACGAGGTGGCCGGGGACGAACGGCTCACCCCGCACGATCTGAGGCCCTCCGGCGGGACGCGCGGCGGCGACCAGCGCCGGCCGCGCTGGAACCGCGGGTCCGGCGGTTCGTTCGGCAGCGGCGGACCGGGCGGCGCCTGACCGGCAGGGCGTTTACCAGCAGCGGAGACGGGGACCCGGTCACCAGTTCCAAACGCCCGTACGAGGGGACGCAGAAGGAAGAGGTTGCGTCGTGACCACGTCCACCAGTGACAAACCCGTCGTCCGCCGTCCGGAGACCGGCTGGTCGAAAGCGCGCCGACTGCGCGTGAAGAGCGAACTGTGCACCTGGCTCCCGGCCGTGGAGAGCCCGGACGGGCCGCGGACCTCGCACACGGCGCCGGAGTGGAACATCGTGCGGGGTGAGGACTGAGGCACACGCGTGGCCCGGCCTTCACACGGCCGGCGACGGCTCGCCGCGCGTCGCCGGATGCTGACCCTGACAGGCTGTCGACGCGCCCCACGGACGGCCGCGGTCCTACGCTGAAGCCGTGCGCCTGCTCCTGATGTCCGACACCCATCTGCCCAAACGGGCCAAGGCGCTGCCGGACCCGCTGCTCGCCGAACTCCCGCACGCCGACGTCGTGTTCCACGCCGGTGACTGGGTCGACGCGGCCACCCTCGACCTGCTGGAGAGCCGCTGCCGCCGGCTGATCGGCGTGTACGGCAACAACGACGGCCCCGACCTGCGCGCCCGGCTCCCCGAGGTGGCCCACGCCGAACTCGGCGGCCTGCGCTTCGGCGTCGTCCACGAAACGGGCCCCGCCCAGGGCCGCGAGGCCCGCTGCGCCGCCCGCTTTCCCGACCTGGACGTCCTGGTCTTCGGCCACAGCCACATCCCCTGGGACACCACGGCCCCCACCGGCCTGCGCCTGCTCAACCCCGGTTCCCCAACCGACCGCCGCCGCCAGTCTCACTGCACCTACATGACCGCCACCGTCACCGACGGCCGCCTCACGGACGTGACCCTGCACCGGCTGCCGCCGCGCTCATTCGGTGGACGCACCGGCGTGCGCGGCGGTCCCATGTCGGGGTGTTGATCGATGCCGCCCTCGTACGCCGCCTGCTCACCGCCCAGTTCCCGCAGTGGGCCGACTTCCCGATCACCCCGGTTCCGATCTCCGGCCTGGACAACGCCACCTTCCGGCTCGGCGGCGAACTGTCCGTCCGGCTGCCGCGCTACGCGTACTGGGAGGGCCAGGTGGAGCGGAGCACCGCTGGCTGCCGCGGCTGGCCCCGCATCTCCCGCTGCCCGTCTCCGAACCGCTCGCGCAGGGCGAGCCGGGCGAGGGCTACCCGTACCGGTGGTCCGTCTACCGCTGGCTGGACGGCGAGCGAGCATCCCCCCAGGCGCTGGCCGACCCCGTGCGGGCGGCCCGTGACCTCGCCGGGTTCATCACCGCGCTGCAGAACATCGACCCGGCGGGCGGGCCCGGCCCGCAGCAGAGCAACGCCTTCCGTGGCGTGCCACTGGGCGACGAGCGCGACTCCATCGCCGCCGAGGCCAGGGTGCGGCCCAGGATCGAGGCGCTCAGGGCAGCCGGACTCGTCGACGCCGACGCGGTGACCGAGGTGTGGGAGGCGGCCCTCGCGGCGCCCGCGTGGCACCAGCCGCCGGTGTGGATCCACGGCGACCTCGCGACCGGCAACCTGCTGGCCCGGGACGGCCACCTGAGCGCCGTCATCGACTTCGGCACCCTGGCCGTGGCCGACCCGGCGGTCGACCTGCTGCCCGCCTGGCTGTTCCTGCCCGCGTCCGCCCGCGAGACGTTCCGGGAGGCCGTCGGCGCGGACGACGCGACCTGGGCACGCGGCCGGGGCTGGGCCCTGGCGGGGTCGCTCCCGGTCCCTGACGACCCCTGCTTCCGTGATCACCCGGACCGGACCGCGGCGGCACTGGACCAGCTGGAGCAACTCATCGCCGACCACCGGCAGGAGAACGCCCGAGAGACCCCGCCCGCTGTCACTGCGACGGATGGATCGCCCCGCCGGTCACCGTCAGCGGCGCCCCGGTTCCGCCCCACCGCAGCGCGACGATCTCCGCGGCGACGGACACGGCCACCTCCTCCGGCGTACGGGCGCCCAGGTCGAGCCCGATCGGGGAGCGCAGCCGGGACAGCTCGCCGGAGGTGAGCCCGGCGTCGGTGAGGCGCTTCGCGCGGTCGTCGTGGGTACGGCGGCCGCCCATCGCCCCGATGTAGGCCGCGGGGCGGCGCAGCGCCTCCTGAAGCAGCGGTACGTCGAACTTCGGATCGTGCGTGAGTACGCAGATCACCGTGCGCTCGTCGGTGTCGGTGCCGCGCAGATAGCGGTGCGGCCAGTCGACGACCACCTCCACGCCGGGCGGGAAACGCTTCGGCGTGGCGAAGACCGGGCGGGCGTCGCAGACGGTGACCCGGTAGCCGAGGAAGTCGCCGACGCGGGCCACCGCCGCCGCGTAGTCGATCGCGCCGAACACCAGCATCCGCGGCGGCGGTGCGAAGGAATGCAGGAAGACCGAGACCTCGTCCTCGCGCCGCTCCCCGTGCGGCCCGTAGTGCCGTACACCGGTGGCGCCGAGGGCGAGTTCGCCGCGCGCGTCGGCGGTGACCGCCACGTCCAGGCCGCTCGTGCCCAGCGTGCCCGCCACTCGATCGGGCCAGACGGCGAGCGTGGCCCCGCGCGGCGCCGGTCCGTCGGTCACCGTCGCCACGGTCACCGGGCGGCCCTCCAGGACGGACTGTGCGACCGCCCCGAACGCGGGATCCCGCTCGGGCGTGACCGGCCGGACCAGCACGGTGATCTCCCCGCCGCATGTCAGCCCCACCGCGAACGCGTCGTCGTCGCTGTACCCGAACGTCTCCAGCCGCGCCTCGCCGCTCGCCACGACCTCCTGGGCCAGCTCGAACACCGCCGCCTCGACACAGCCGCCCGACACACTGCCGACCACCTCGTCGTCCGGCCCCACCGCCATCGCCGCCCCCGGGTCGCGCGGCGCGCTGCGGCTCACCTCCACGACCGTGGCCAGGCCGAACGGGGTCGAGGCCGCGTACCAGCGGCGCAGCGCCGGAAGAATCTCACGCATGCTCCGACCCTCGCATGGTTGAGCGTTAATCCATTGTCGCGCCGCCCGTCCTTCTGCTGCACTGCACCCGACCAGTCGTCACGTCGTCACGTCGTCACGTCGTCACGTCGTCACAGAGCAAGGAGCCGATTCGATGCGCGCAGCGTTCATGTCCCCCGCCGTCGCACTGACCCACACCACAAAGGACATGACGCTTCGTGCACTTGCTCAACCTGGGGATTCTCGCGCACATCGACGCTGGTAAGACCAGCCTGACCGAACGGCTGCTGCACACCGCCGGGGTGATCGACGAGATCGGCAGCGTCGACGCCGGCAGCACCCGGACCGACACCCTCGCGCTGGAGCGGCAGCGCGGCATCACCATCAAGTCGGCCGTCGTCTCGTTCCCCGTCGACGGCGTGACCGTCAACCTCATCGACACACCCGGTCACCCGGACTTCATCGCCGAGGTGGAGCGGGTGCTCGGCGTCCTGGACGGCGCCGTCCTGGTCGTCTCCGCCGTCGAGGGCGTCCAGGCCCGGACCCGCGTCCTGATGCGGACCCTGCGACGACTGCGCATCCCCACCCTCCTCTTCGTCAACAAGATCGACCGCCGCGGAGCCCGGTACGAGGACGTGCTGCGCTCGGTCTGCGAACGGCTCGGCGCACCCGCCGTCCCCATGGGCACGGCCACCGCCCTCGGCACCCGCGCCGCCGACTTCGTCCCCGGCCTCGGCCCGACCGCGCTCGACGTCCTCGCCGACCACGACGACGGCCTGCTCGCCGCCTACGTCCAGGGCACCGTCTCGGACGACCTGGTGCGCACGTCCCTCGCCGCGCAGACCCGCCGGGCCCTGGTCCATCCCGCGTACTGTGGCTCGGCCATCACGGGCGCGGGCGTGGACGCCCTGATCGGCGGCATCAGGGACCTCCTGCCCACCGCCGACGGCGACCCCCAGGGCCCGGTCTGCGGGACCGTCTTCAAGGTCGAGCGGGGCCCGGCGGGGGAGAAGGTTGCCTACGCGCGCATGTTCTCCGGCACGCTGCGCACCCGCGACCGAGTGCCGTACGGCGAGGCGCGCACGGAGGGCCGGATCACCGCGATCAGCGTCTTCGACCACGGCACGGACGCCCGGCAGGACGCCGTCCCGGCGGGGCGTATCGCCCGGCTGAGGGGCCTCGCCGACATCAGGATCGGCGACTCCATCGGCGTACCGCGGGGGCCGTACGGGCACTTCTTCGCCCCGCCGACCCTGGAGACGGTCGTCGTGCCGGGCCCCGGGACGGACCGGCGGGCCCTGCACCTCGCGCTCACCCAGCTCGCCGAGCAGGACCCGCTGATCGCCCTGCGGCACGACGAGGTGCGCCAGGAGACCTCCGTGTCCCTGTACGGCGAGGTGCAGAAGGAGGTCGTCCAGGCGACGCTCGCCGACGACTACGGACTGGACGTCACCTTCCGGGAGACCACACCGCTGTGCATCGAGCGGCTGACCGGGACCGGGGCGGCGGTCGAGTTCAACAAGAAGGACGCCAACCCGTTCCTCGCCACGGTCGGGCTGCGCGTCGCCCCGGCGCCGCCCGGTGCGGGCGTCGACTTCCGGCTGGAGGTGGAGCTCGGCTCCATGCCGTACGCCTTCTTCAAGGCCGTCGAGGACACCGTCCGGGAGACCCTCGGGCAGGGCCTGCACGGCTGGCGGATCCCCGACTGCACGGTCACCATGACCCACTCCGGCTACTCGCCCCGCCAGAGCCACGCCCACCAGGGCTTCGACAAGAGCATGTCCAGCACCGGCCACGACTTCCGCGGCCTCACCCCGCTGGTGCTGATCGACGCCTTGCGGCGCGCGGGCACCCGGGTGCACGAACCGATGCACCGCTTCCGCATCGAGGCCCCGGCCGACACCCTCGGCGCCCTGCTGCCGACGCTGGCCGCGCTGCGGGCCGTACCGCAGACGACCGGCACCCTCGGCGCCGCCTGCGTCCTGGAGGGCTCGGTGCCCGCGGCCCGGGTGCACGCCCTGGAGCAGCAGTTGCCGGGCCTGACCCGGGGCGAGGGCGAGCTGGACAGCGCCTTCGACCACTACGCGCCCGTCACCTCCGGCACCCCGGTGCCCGAGCGGCCGCGCACCGACCACAACCCGCTGAACCGGAAGGAGTATCTGCTGAACGTGACGCGCCGCCTGGGCCCGTGAGGTGGCCGAGAACGAACTTACTCCCGAGTCAGAAGTGTTGACGATGTCCGGAATTGGGCGGACTGTAGTGGACATGCCGAATAAGCGTGCGCGTTTGCTCGTTGTTCTGGTTGTCCTCTGTGGATTCCTGTCGGTCGCGGGCACCCGTCCCGCCCCCGCCGACTCCCTCCCCGACTCCCTCTGGTTCGACGGCTCCCCGCTCACCGTGCAGGGCGGCCGCTTCACCGACGCCTCCGGCCGCGAGGTGGTCCTGCGCGGCTACAACGTCTCCGGCGAGACCAAGCTCGCCGAGAACAACGGCCTGCCCTTCGCCTCGGTCGCCGACGCCCGCAAGTCGGCGACCGCGCTGCGCGCCCTCGGCGGCGGCAACACCGTCCGCTTCCTGCTCTCCTGGGCCTACGCCGAGCCGGTACGCGGCCAGGTCGACACGGCGTACCTGGCCGCCGCCACCGACCAGATGCGCGCGTTCCTCGACGCCGGCATCCGCGTCTACCCCGACTTCCACCAGGACCTCTACTCCCGGTACCTCTTCGACCCCGACAGCTGGTACACCGGCGACGGCGCCCCGAAGTGGGCCGTCGACCTGGGGAACTACCCCGACGAGTTCTGCGGGATCTGCCTCTTCTGGGGCCAGAACATCACCCAGAACGAGGCCGTCAAGCAGGCGACGTACGACTTCTGGCACAACGCGTACGGCCTCCAGGACGCCTTCCTCGCCACCGCCGAGAAGACCATGGCGTACGTCAGGCAGCACCTGTCCGCCGAGGACTTCGCCGGTGTCGTCGGCTTCGACCCCTACAACGAGCCGCACGCCGGCGTGTACGACTCCGGGCAGACCAGCCGCGCCTGGGAGCGGGACGTGCTGTGGCCGTTCTACGAGCGGTTCCGCGCCCGGATGGACGCGGCGGGCTGGCGGTCCAAGCCCGCCTTCGTCGAACCGAACCTCTTCTGGAACGCCAACCTGGGCTTCCAGAAGGAGGAGGGCGGCCTGCTCGACGCGGGCACGCTCGGGCCGCGCTATGTCTTCAACACCCACTTCTACGACCAGAAGGCCATCTCCGGCGTCTTCATGTGGGGCAAGGCGCAGGACGGCCAGTACGCCGGGGACTTCGGCACCGTCCGGGACCGGGCGGCGGCGACGGGGACGCCCGCCATCGTCAGCGAGTTCGGCCATCCACTGTCGGGCAACGTCTCCGACAAGGCGCCGACCGTCCTCAAGGCGATGTACCAGGCCCTCGACTCCCGCCTGCCCGGTGCGCGTTGGTGGTCGGACCCGACGGCGTCCGGACCCGTGCTGTCCGGCACGCAGTGGCAGTGGGACATCTACAACGGCCGCCACCACGAGTTGATGAACGGCAACCCCGGCAAGGTGCTCACCGAGGGCGACGCCTGGAACGACGAGGACCTGTCCGCGGTCCACCTCGACGACTCCGGTGCGGTGACCCTGCGTCAGGACGCCCGGCTGCTGGACCGCGTCTACCCGAGCGCCACCTCCGGCACGACGGTCGCCTTCACCTACGAGGACCGCTCCCGGGACGGCTCGACCACCCTGACCTGGAACCCGGTGCCGAGCTCACTGCCGAACGTGGGACGACTGGTGGGGCCGGGCCAGTACGCGCTGCTGCTGTGGCGCTCGAACGGCGGCTCCGCGCCGACCGAACTGCACCTCCCGGCGTCCTTCCCCACCTCGGCCACCACGGTGGTGTCGGACCTCGGCACGGCGTACGCGCCACCGGCGTACACCGGCACGACCCCGATCGGCGTGGCCGCCGAGCCGGGCGGCGCGGGCAGCCGCCGCCTGCTGCTCACCGCGCCGGACTCGGGGGTCCTGCACTACGCGCTGGTGACCAACGGGGCGACGGCTCCCTCCGCCGAGCTGCTGAGCGCGGCCCGCACGGAGCTCACGGCGTGGGCCGCGCAGGCCATCAACTAGCCGTCAACTGGCCGACGGACCGGTCCAGTCGGCGGGCACCCGGGCCAGCCGCACGCGCTGGGGGTGGTCGCCGACCGGGACCGACACGAGCTTCCTGCCGGTGGCGAAGTCGATCGCGGTGACCTGGTCGGCGCCGCTCTCGGAGACCACACAGGCCTTGCCGTCGCCGCTGACGGTCGACCAGTAGGGCTTGGAGGCGGGGACGAGCGGGCCCTGCTGGAGGGTGGCGCGGTCGACGACGACCGCGTAGTCGTCCATGGTGCCCGCGACGCACAGCTTGGTGCCGTCGGGTTTCATGGTGATGCCGTGATGGCGCGAGTCGTTGACCCAGGTGGTGCGGTCCTCGCTGGTGTCCGGGTTCTCCGGCAGGGTCTTGGTGCGGGTGATCCGGTCGGCGGCGATGTCGTACTCGAAGAAGCCGTTGAAGAACGACACCTGGAAGTACAGCTTGCTCTCGTCGGGGCTGAAGACGGCGGGGCGGACGGCGTCGGAGTAGTCGTCGAGCCCGATCGCGTCCAGCCGCTCGCGCATGTCGATCACCTTGACCTGCCGGAACGTGGTCGCGTCGACGACGGTGATCCGGCGGTCGCCCTTCGTCCAGTCAAGCCAGGGCGCGTCGAGGGCGGTATTGACGTCGCCGATGGACATGTTCCAGATGTACTTGCCGTCCTTGCTGAAGACGTTCTCGTGCGGCTTGTCGCCGGTGGTGAACGAGCCGACCTGCTCACCCGTGCCGATGTCCAGGACATGCACGGTGTTCGAGGTCGAGGCGGAGACGGCGACCCGGGTGCCGTCGGGAGAGACGGCCATGTGGTCGGAGCGGTAACCCGACACCGGGAAGCGCCAGTTGATGTCGCCGGTGGCCAGGTCGATGGAGACGACGTCGGCGAAGCTCGGGCGGGAGACCACCATCGCCGTGCCGTCCGGGGTGGCGTACATGTCGTCGACGAACTGGTCGTGGCCCTCGCCGACGCTGTTGCGGATCGCCATGAAGTAGATCCACTTGATCGGGTCGGCGTTGATCTCCGCCATCCGCTCGTCCTTGTCGGGGATGACGTTGATCCGGCCGATCTTGGCGAAGTCGCCGGTGGACTTGATGACGTCGGCGGTGCCGTCCCAGTTGTTGCCGACGAACAGGACCTCGCGCAGGGCGGCGGAGTCGGGGGTGTCGGCGAGGGCGGTGGTCGCGGGGGCGGTGAGGGTCAGGGCGAGGGCGGCGGCGATGGCGCAGAGGTGCCTGGGGCTGCTGGCAGGCATGACGGCTCTTTCCTCTGGATTCTGAATACGAGGTCGTTCAGAATTTGACTTACTGGAAAGTAAGGAGGGGGCGCCCTTCTCCACAAGACTGCGTACACGACAAAATTGGCCAACGGTTGGGGACAGGAGGGGCGTTGGCGGGCAGGCTCAGGGCGCCGACGGGCCGTTACGGCGGCAGGTCGGCGGAGGAACGGCAGGCCGAGCGGCACCGGCGGTTCCTGGACGCGGCGCTCCAGCTCTTCGGCGACAGCCCCGGCTACCGGTCCACGACCGTCGCCGCGCTCAGCGAGGCGGCGGGACTGTCCACCCGGCAGTTCTACGAGGAGTTCCGCACCCTGGAGGATGTGCTGGCCGCCCTCCATCTCCAGGTCAACGCCTGGGCGGAGGAAGCCGTACTGACGGCGGCGGCCGCCACACAGGACTCACCGATCGCCGAGCGGGCCACCGCGATCTTCCGCGCCTACGCCGGGAATGTCACCGCCGACCCCCGCCGCATGCGCATCACCTTCGTCGAGATCGTCGGTGTCAGCCCGCGCATGGAGGAGCAGCGGCTCACGCGCCGCGCCCGCTGGGTCGACCTGATCTGCGCCGAGGCCCAGGCGGCCGCCGAGCGTGGAGAGGCGGCCCGCCGTGACTACCGCCTGGCGGCGACCGCCTTCATCGGCAGCGTCAACGGCCTGATCCACGACTGGAGCGCGGGGTGGGTTCCGGCGACGCTGGACGAGGTGGTGGACGAGCTGGTGCGACAGCTGCTGGGTATCTTGCAGCCCGCGGGGTGGCGGCCGGGGGCCGGGTGAGCCCCCCCGCCGCCCTTGTCATCGCCGGTCGGTATGGCTGGTGCGGCGACCAGCTCGGTGGTGAACTGTCCTGGCCGGACGCGTGGTTCAGGCCACCCCGAGCTGCCGCTCGGCCGCGTCGACCGTCTGCTCCAGCAGCGTGGCGATCGTCATCGGCCCGACCCCGCCCGGCACCGGGGTGATCAGCGCGGCCCGTTCCACGGCCGAGTCGAAGTCGACGTCCCCGACGTTCCCGGCGTTGTAACCGGCGTCGATCACGACGGCGCCGGGCTTGATGTCCTGGCCCCGGATCAGGCGCGGGCGGCCGACGGCGGCGACCACGATGTCCGCCTCCCGGACGACCGCCGACAGGTCCCGGGTGCGGGAGTGGCAGTACGTCACGGTGGCGTCCCGGGCGAGCAGCAGCATGCCGGCCGGCCTGCCGAGGATCGCGCTGCGGCCGACCACCACGGCCCGCTTGCCGGCCGGGTCGACGTCGTACTCGTCGAGCAGCCGCATGATCCCGCCGGGCGTACACGACACGAACCCCGGCAGTCCGAAGCTCATCGTCGCGAAGGACGCGAAGGTGACCCCGTCGACGTCCTTCTCCGGCGCGATCGCCTCGAACGCGGCCCGCTCGTCGATGTGCTCGCCGACCGGGTGCTGGAGCAGGATGCCGTGCACCTCGGGGTCGGCGGAGAGGGCCCTGAGTGTGCCGACGAGTTCCTCGGTGGTCGTGGCAGCGGGCAGCGCCACATGCCGGGAGGTGATCCCGGCCTTGCGGCAGCGGTTCTGCTTCATACGGACGTAGGTGACGGACGCGGGGTCCTCGCCCACCAGCACCGTCGCCAGACACGGCGCGGTGCCGGTGCGGTCGGTGAGAGCGGCGGCGCGCTCCGTGGTGTCCTCGACGACGCGCCGGGCGGGCGCGGTGCCGTCCATGAGCCGGGCCTCAGACATGATCCACTCCTGGGTCGATCTACGGAATCGCCCAGGCGCGCGGCATCGACTCTGCGTGGACCGCTCCCCGGTGGTACCCCACCTCAGCGCCAGTCACGGCCCCGGACCAGCGTAACCGAGGCCGTGCCGCACCTGCTCTCCTGCTCTTGCGCTACTGCTCGTCCCACGCCTGGATCAGGGTCTGCTCGGTGATCTTGCCGTCGCGCAGCCTGATCATCGACTCGGCGAAGACCCGGACCCCGTCCGAGTACTCGCAGGACTCGCTGTAGGCCGCGCGGTCGCCCTGGACGACGCAGTCCTCCAGCTTGTGTGTCATGTCGCGGCCGTAGACGTCGTCGAGCAGGGTGCTGATCTCGTCGCGGCCGTGCAGCACCCGTGGGTGGCTGGGCTGTGTGTTGTGGTCCACGACGCGCAGTTCGGCGTCGTCGGCGTAGAGCGACAGGAGGGTGTTCGGATTGCCTTCTATGCCCCGGCGCAATGTCTCGGCGTCGAAGGTTGGACTTGCCGCAGTACCCATCGTGACCTCCTTCGAGGGCCGCGGCCCACGGGGACGCGGGCCGCGGAGGGCCTCTCCTACGAGATTCCTCCGCCCCGCCGCCCTCGGCAAGCGCAACGGCGGCTGCGCCTGACGGATGAGGGGGCTGGGCCGACCGCGTCCGGCGGAAAATGCCGAAAACGCGACCTCAACACGTCGATGCGGCACCGCCGTTGGTCTCACGGCCGGTGTCACCGGTCTCGCCGCCCGGTCGGTGAACGCGGCCGACGCCGACGCCCCGGGCCCCGGGCGGCTCGGACCGGTCACCGACTTGGTCGCCCCGGTCACCGGCCTGCTCCCCGCCGTCCGGTGAGCCCGCCCGCCGTGGCCGGTCAGCCCGCGGTGGCGAGGAACTGTGTGGCCGCCAGCTCCGCGTACAGCGGGTCGGCGGTCACGAGTTCGCGGTGGGTGCCCACCGCACGGACCTTTCCCGAGTCCATCACTACGATCCGGTCGGCCATCGTCACCGTGGACAGCCGGTGCGCGACGACCAGCACGGTGGTCGTACGGGCCACGTCGGCGACGGTGTCGCGCAGCGCCGCCTCGTTGACCGCGTCCAGCTGCGAGGTCGCCTCGTCCAGGAGCAGCAGTCTCGGGCGGCGCAGCAGCGCCCGGGCTATCGCCACCCGCTGACGCTCCCCGCCGGACAGCTTGGTGCCGCGATGCCCGACGAGCGTGTCGAGCCCGTTCGGCAGCCGCCCGACCAGCCCGTCCAGCCGGGTCGTCTTCAGCACCCGCGTGAGCGCGTCGTCGTCCGCCTCCGGATTGCCCAGCAGCAGATTGTCGCGCAGCGATCCCGACAGCACCGGCGCGTCCTGCTCGACGTAGCCGATCGCCGAGCGCAGCTGCGGCAGCTCCCACTCCGTGAGGTCCCGCCCGTCCAGCGTGATCACGCCCGACTCGGGGTCGTAGAACCGCTCGATGAGCGAGAAGACGGTCGTCTTGCCCGCGCCGGACGGGCCGACGAACGCCGTCATGCCCTGCGCCGGCACCTCGAAGCTCACGCCGTGGTGGACGTACGGCAGGTCGTCGCCGTAGCGGAAGCGAACGTCCTCGAAGGCGAGCGCCGCCGGGCGCGCGCCGGCCGTGGGCAACGGGGCGGCGGACGCCGGGGGTTCGGCGGGCAGCCGCAGCGCCTCCTGGATGCGGGCCAGGGCCGCGGCACCCGTCTGGTACTGGGTGATCGCGCCGACGACCTGCTGGATCGGCGCCATGAGGTAGAAGACGTACAGCAGGAAGGCGACCAGCGTGCCGACGTCGACGGCGCCGGTCGCGACCCGCGCGCCGCCGACCGCGAGCACCGTGATGAAGGCGATCTGCATCGCCAGCCCGGCCGTGTTGCCCGCGGCCGCCGACCACTTGGCGGCGCGTACGCTCTGCCGCCACGACTCCTGAGCCGCCGCGTGCAGGGTCTGCTCCTCGCGGTGCTCGGCACCGGACGCCTTCACCGTGCGCAGCGCGCCCAGCACCCGCTCCAGCGAGGCGCCCATCACACCGACCGCGTCCTGCGCCCGCCGGCTGGCCTTGTTGATGCGCGGCACGATGACACCGAGGACCGTGCCCGCGCCCAGCACCACGGCGAGCGTGACGCCGAGCAGCACCGGGTCGACCAGGCCCATCATCACCACGGTCGCGACCAGCGTGAGCCCGCCGGTGCCGAGGCCGACCAGGGAGTCGGTGGTGACCTCGCGCAACAGGGTGGTGTCCGAGGTGATCCGGGCCATCAGATCGCCCGGCTCGCTGCGGTCCACCGCGGAGATGCGCAGCCGGAGCAGATACGACGACAGGGTGCGCCGCGCGCCGAGCACCACCGACTCCGCGGTGCGCCGCAGCACGTACGCGCCCAGCGCGCCGACCGCGGCGTTGGCCACCACCAGGCCCGACATGGCGAGCAACGCGCCGGTGATGGCCCGGTCGTGGGCGAGGTCGTCGATCAACTCCCGTGCCACCAGCGGCAACAGCAGCCCGGTGGCCCCGGTGACCAGCGAGAGCACCGCGCCCACCAACAGGGCCCACCGGTGGGGTCTTACATAGCCGAGGAGCATGCGCCACGGGGGCGGGGCGGTCTCCGTCTGTGCGATGCTCACGCTGCTCCTTCACGGGTCCGGCGGGATGGTCAGAGACTACGGGGGAGCACTGACAACCGACCTCCGGATTTCACCGTCGGCCGCTACCGCGCCCTGAGCGCCGCCAAGGTGGCGGCGAGGTCGGCGGGGCGCGGCCGGTTGTACGGCAGCCTGCCGAGCAGGGCGGCCAGGCCGCACGTGTCGGTCAGCGCGGAGAAGACCAGCCCGCCCGCGATGCCCGCGGCGAGCAACTGCCAGACGGGGTGCAGCAGTCCGAGGGCGAGGCCGGTGAGGACGAGGGCGCCCGCGGTGAGCCGGACCTGGCGCTCCATGGACCAGGTCGTGCGCGGGGTCTGGTGAGGACGGCCCAGTTCGTGACCGCGCCGCGCCCACTCCTGCGTACCGCCCGCCAGTGTCATGGCGGGTACGCCCTCCTCGGCGAGGGCCACGCAGGCCTGCTCCGAACGGCGGCCGGAGGCACAGACGACGAGCAGGTCGCCGCGCGCCTCGCGCAGCGCGGGCAGGGCACGGTGGAGCTGGTCCAGGGGGATGTTGAGGGCGCCGGGGAGGTGGCCGGCGGCGTACTCGGCAGGGGTGCGGACGTCGACGACGCTGAGGTGGGGCAGCCGGGTACGGGCCTCTTCCGGGCTGAGGGCGACGGGAGCGGTCATGATGGTGCGATCCTTCCGTGGAGCGGGGAGGTAAAATACCCCCACCGGTATATGGGCCGGTAGGTGGAGGAGTGGGTGGCTGTGGAGTTGCGGTTCGAGGGTGATGAGCTCAAGTCGGTGCTGAACCGGCTGCGCCGGGCACAGGGGCAGATCTCCGGAGTGATCAGGATGATCGAGGAGGGACGCGACTGCGAGGACGTCGTCACCCAGCTCGCCGCGGCGTCCCGTGCCCTGGACCGGGCCGGGTTCGCGATCATTGCGACGGGGCTCCAGCAGTGTCTGGCCGACGCGCAGGACGAGGAGACCACGGACGCGATGAAGGCCCGCCTGGAGAAGCTCTTCCTGTCGCTGGCCTGAGCGGCCGCGCAGGTCGTCGCTCCGAGCCGCCGCACAGGTGCGTTCGTCCGAGGCTCCTCACAGGACGGCGTCCGCCAGCATGAACGCGGCCACCGCCAGCAGCGCCCAGGCGAAGATCCGCTGCAGCGAACCCGCGGAGACCCGGGCCGCCAGCCGCCTGCCGTCCCACGCGGCGAGGACGGCCGCCGCCGCGAACGGCGCGACGCGCGCCCAGTCGACGCCCACGGCCGCTCCCGCGCGGGCCGCCAGGGCGACCAGCGAGTTGACGGTGATGACCAGCAGCGAGGTGCCGACGGCCGCTCGCATGCGCAGGCCCACGACGTTCACCAGCGCCGGTACGGCGAGGAAGCCGCCGCCCACGCCCAGCACCCCGGTGACGGCGCCGAGCCCGGCCCCGGCGGTGGCGACGCGCCGACGACGGACCGGCGCGTCCTCGCGCAACGGTGTCGAGGGGCGCAGCATCCGCACCGCGGCGACGGCCGCGAGGAGGGCGAAGGCGCCGGTCAGCAGCCCGGCCGGGAGCCGCACGGAGACCGCCCCACCGATGGCGGCGGGCACCAGACCGGCGAGTGCGAACGGCACGCCGTGACGCCACCGGACCGTGCCCGCGCGGGCGTGCCCGAGCAGTGCGATGCCGGAGCTGACGGTGACGACCAGCAGGCTTGCGGTGGCCGCCGCGGCCGGGGTGAAACCGAGCAGGTAGATCAACGCGGGTACGGCCAGCACACTGCCGCCACCACCGAGGGCACCCAGGGCCAGACCGGTGACGGCACCGGCGAGCAGGGCGAGCGCCAGGGCGGTCACGTGCGGGGCGTGCGGTGCGGCGTCAGGCCCGCCTCCCGCGCCGCGTCGAACCCGTCGTCGACGGCCACCACGTCCCACCCCGCCGCGTCCAGCAGCGAGGCCGCGATGGCCGCCCGCATCCCGCCGGCGCAGTGCACCCACACCGTGCCGTCCGGCACCTCCGCGAGCCGGTCGCGCAGCTGGTGCAGCGGGATGTGCAGCGATCCCGGGATGTGCTCGGCCGCGCGCTCGGAGTCGCGCCGTACGTCGAGGATCACGACGTCCTCCCGGGCGGCGAGCTGCGCGAACGTGCCGCGCGGGAAGGAGCGCGGCCGCTCGCCCGCGGGCAGCCAGTCGGCGGGGGTGCCGGTCGCGGCCGCGGCGGGGCGGTCGATGCCGACCCGGACGAGTTCGCGCTGGGCGTCGGCCAGCTGCTCGGTGGACTCCGCGAGCAGCGTGACCGGCTTGCCCCACGGCAACAGCCAGGCCAGATGGGTGGCGAGCTGCCCCTCCGCCTCGAAGTTCAGCGCCCCGGCGACATGCCCTTCGGCGAACGCGACCCGGCTGCGCAGGTCCACCACCCACTCACCGGCGGCCAGCCGGGCGGCGATCTCCCCCGCGTCGGCCCTGCGCGGCGGCGTGAGGTCCACGGGCGCCGGGCCGTCGGCGTTGGCGGGACCCATGTGGGCGTAGTACGCCGGTATGTCGTCCAGCGCGGCCAGCAGATCGGCGACGAACGTGTCGGCGTCCTTGACGAGCGCCTCGTTGGCGGTGCGCTCCCGGCCGATCGTGGTGTGCGTCCGGCCGTCGTTCTGCGCGGCGGAACAGAAGCTGCCGAAGCCGTGCGTCGGCAGCACCTCCGCCTCGTCCGGCAGCGCGGCGGCCAGCCGGTGCGCGGAGTCGTGCTGCGCCCGCGCCAGCCGCTCGGTGAGCCGCGGCTCGACCAGGTCCGGCCGCCCCACGGTGCCGACGAGCAGGGAACCGCCGGTGAAGACGGCCACCGCCCGCCCGTCGTCCTCCAGGGCGTACGACATGTGGTGCGGGGTGTGGCCGGGTGTGGCCAGCGCGCGCAGCGCCAGGCCGTCCTCGATCCGGGTGCGGTCGCCGTCCTCGACGGCTGTCCGCTCGTACGCCACCCGCGCTCCGGCCGGTACCAGATAGCGGGCGCCGGTGACCCGGGCCAGCTCCAGGCCGCCGGTCACGTAGTCGTTGTGGACGTGGGTCTCGACGACGTACGTGATGCGCACGCCCCGTCGGGCGGCGGCCGCGATCACCCGATCGATGTCACGCGGGGGATCGACCACGACGGCGCGGTGCGCACCACCCGCCAGATAGCCGCGGTTGCCCAGACCCGGCACGTCGATGGTGTCGACGAAGTACACGGCAGCGCTCCTCTCCTAGTGGAACTGGTACCCCGGGGGGTATGTTCAGCACCGTAGCACAAGTACCCCCGGGGGTATCGAGGGAGGCGGCCGGAAGCAACCGCCCCACCTCCTCCGGCCCCACGAACCGCCCCCCTACCGATCAGTCACACGTAAGGTCGGGAGCGGGACGGACGCCCGGACACGGAAGGGGTCGGCACCATGGCGCAGGAAGTACGCGGCGTGATCGCACCGGGGAAGGGCGAGCCGGTGCGGGTCGAGACGATCGTCGTGCCGGACCCGGGGCCGGGGGAGGCCGTGGTGCGGGTGCAGGCCTGCGGGGTCTGCCACACCGACCTGCACTACAAGCAGGGCGGCATCACCGACGAGTTCCCCTTCCTGCTCGGCCACGAGGCCGCCGGGGTCGTCGAGACGGTCGGCGACGGTGTCACCGACGTGGCGCCCGGCGACTTCGTGATCCTCAACTGGCGTGCGGTGTGCGGCCGGTGCCGGGCCTGTCTGCGCGGTCGGCCCTGGTACTGCTTCGACACGCACAACGCCGAGCAGAAGATGACCCTCGCCGCCACCGGCCAGGAACTCTCCCCGGCGCTCGGCATCGGCGCGTTCGCCGAGAGGACGCTGGTCGCGGCCGGTCAGTGCACCAAGGTCGACCCGGCCGTCTCCCCGGCGGTCGCCGGACTGCTGGGCTGCGGTGTGATGGCCGGCCTCGGTGCCGCGATCAACACGGGCGAGGTCGGCCGCGGCGACACCGTCGCCGTCATCGGCTGCGGCGGCGTCGGCGACGCGGCCATCGCCGGGTCGCACCTGGCCGGAGCGGCGCGGATCATCGCGGTCGACATCGACGACCGCAAACTGGAGACCGCCCGCACGATGGGCGCCACCCACACCGTCAACTCGACCAAGGCCGACCCGGTCGAGGCGATCCGCGAACTCACCGGCGGTTTCGGCGCCGACGTCGTCATCGAGGCGGTCGGCCGCCCGGAGACGTACGAGCAGGCCTTCTACGCCCGGGACCTGGCCGGCACGGTCGTCCTGGTCGGCGTACCCACCCCGGAAATGAAGCTGGAACTCCCGCTCCTCGACGTCTTCGGCCGGGGCGGCGCGCTGAAATCCTCCTGGTACGGCGACTGCCTGCCGTCCCGCGACTTCCCCATGCTGATCGACCTGCATCTGCAGGGGCGGCTGAACCTGGAGGCCTTCGTGACCGAGACGATCCAGCTCGACGAGGTGGAGAAGGCGTTCGAGCGGATGCATCGCGGTGACGTGCTGCGCTCGGTGGTGGTGCTGTGATGACCGCCCGCATCGAACGCCTCGTCACCGCCGGGCAGTTCACGCTCGACGGCGGCACCTGGGACGTCGAGAACAACGTGTGGCTCGTCGGCGACGACCACGAGGTCGTCGTCATCGACGCCGCCCACGACGTCAACGCGATCGTGAAGGCGGTCGGCGGCCGCCGTCTGACGGCCATCGTGTGCACCCACGCCCACAACGACCACATCAACGCCGCGCCCGCGCTCGCCGAGCGCACCGGAGCCCTGATCTGGCTGCACCACGACGACCTGCAACTGTGGAAGCAGACCCACCCCGACCGCGACCCGGACGCCGGGCTGCTCGACGGCCAGGTCATCGAGGCGGCGGGCGCCGACCTGCAGGTCCTGCACACGCCGGGCCACGCCCCGGGCGCGATCTGCCTCTACGACGCGGGCCTCGGGGTGGTCTTCACCGGCGACACCCTCTTCCAGGGCGGCCCCGGCGCGACCGGCCGCTCGTACTCCCACTTCCCGACGATCATCGACTCGATCCGCGACCGGCTCCTCACCCTCCCGCCGGAGACCAAGGTCCTCACCGGGCACGGCGACTCGACGACCATCGGGGCCGAGGCACCGCACCTGGAGCAGTGGATCGCACGGGGCCACTGAAAACCGGGCGAAACTCGGCGGGAACGCCCGTACGATCACGCGTCATGACGTCCCACTCGCTCGTGACCCTGCACGACGTACGCGTGCTGCGCTGCGCCCCCGACGGTCCGCCGCTCGACGGTGAGCAGGCGGCGCTCGATCTGATCGGCGACGCGCTCGGGCAGGGGGCCGAGGTCGTCGCCGTGCCCGTCGAACGAGTCGCCGACGAGTTCTTCCGGCTGCGCTCGGGCGTGGCGGGGGCGGTGATGCAGAAGTTCGTGAACTACCGGCTGCGGCTCGCGATCGTCGGGGACGTCTCCCGCCATGTCGAGGAGAGCACCGCCCTGCGCGACTTCCTGCACGAGACCAACCGCGGCGGTCACATCTGGTTCGTGCCCAGCCAGGACGAGCTGGCGGCGAAGTTGCGCCCGGGGGAGTGACCCGCGAAGAAAGCGGAGTGCCACGCCCGGACAGTGGAGTGCCCCGCCGGGACAGTGGAGTGACCGGCCGGAAAAGGCGACAGAAGATGTCCGGCTTTCGCGTCAGGCTCGTTCCCGGGAACAGCCACACGGGAGGTCGGACATGTCACAGCCGCTGCAGGACAAGGTCGCGCTGGTCGCCGGAGCGACACGCGGAGCGGGCCGCGGGATCGCCGTGGAACTCGGCGCGGCCGGCGCCACCGTCTACGTCACCGGCCGCAGCACCCGCGCCCGCCGCTCCGAGTACGACCGCCCCGAGACCATCGAGGACACCGCCGACCTGGTCACCGAGGCGGGCGGCCAGGGCATCGCCGTACCCACCGACCACCTCGACCCGGCGCAGGTCCGCACCCTCGTCGACCGCGTCGACGACGAGCAGGGCCGCCTCGACATCCTGGTCAACGACATCTGGGGCGGCGAGAAGCTCTTCGCATGGGACACCACCGTCTGGGAGCACAACCTCGACAACGGCCTGCGGCTGCTCCGCCTCGCGGTCGAGACCCACGCGATCACCAACCACACCGCCCTGCCTCTGCTGCTCCGCCGCCCCGGCGGTCTGGTCGTGGAGATGACGGACGGCACGGCCGACTACAACCGCGACAACTACCGGGTGAACTTCTTCTACGACCTGGCCAAGGCGTCGGTCCTGCGGATGGCCTTCTCCCTGGGCCACGAACTGGGCCCGCGCGGCGCCACCGCCGTGGCGCTCACACCGGGCTGGCTGCGCTCGGAGATGATGCTGGAACACTTCGGCGTCCGCGAGGACAACTGGCGGGACGCCCTCGACAAGGTCCCGCACTTCGCCATCTCGGAGACCCCGCGCTACGTCGGCCGCGCCGTCGTGGCCCTCGCCGCCGACCCCCACGTCTCCCGCTTCAACGGCCGCTCCCTCTCCAGCGGCGCCCTCGCCCGGGAGTACGGCTTCACCGACCTCGACGGCAGCCGGCCGGATGCCTGGCGCTACCTTGTCGAGGTCCAGGACGCGGACAGACCGGCGGACACGACCGGATACCGGTGACCGATCCCACTGGGCCCGAATGTCACCGTTTCGTCGCGGTCGGCCCGCCCCCACAACCCCTTCCGCCCGGAACCGGTCTAGCTGGCAGAGACCGCGCGATTCGACGCGCATTCCCTGCGAGAGACAAGGCCACCCATGGGGGAGACACGCAGACGGGCGACCGTCGTTCTGGGGACCACCGCACTCGTGGCGCCGCTCACACTCGCGCTGGGCTCCGGCCCGGCGCAGGCGGCGAGCTGCACCACACAGACCGGGCCGTACCAGAAGCAGGTGGAGAAGTTCCTGGGCCGCCCGGTCGACGGCAGGCAGTCCGCCGCCGACTGCAAGGCGATCCAGGCGTTCCAGACCAAGCACGGCATCAAGCCGAACATCGGCTACGCGGGTCCGATCACCTGGGGCGTGATGGACCTGATGAACAAGCAGAAGGCCGTCGGGAAGAACCCGAACAAGGCCGGGAAGTGCCCGGTCAACAAGGGCCGCATCGCCTGTGTGAACCTCACGCTCCAGCTGAGCTGGATCCAGGACGGCAAGAAGCTCGTCTACGGTCCCGTCCCGGTCCGCACCGGACGCGACGGCTACGAGACCCGCACCGGCCTGAAGAAGATCTACTGGCGCAACATCGACCACGTGTCGACCATCTACGACGTGCCGATGCCCTACGCCCAGTTCTTCGACGGCGGCCAGGCCTTCCACTCCGTCGGCGTCAGCATGTGGAACCCGCCCGGCTCGCACGGCTGCGTCAACATGACCAAGACCGCCGCCAAGAAGTACTGGTCGCTGCTGAAGAACGGCGACGACGTCTACGTGTACGGGCGCAAGCCGGGCACCTGACGGGACCCGGGCCGCGCGGAGGTGTCAGGCCTCGGGCGCGTCGCCGAAGTCCGGGATCTCCCGTCGTACGCCACCCTGCCGCGCGGACTTGTGCGCGATGATGCCCGGCAGGGTGTAGCGGGCCGCCACCCAGTGCACCGGCGCCGAGCCCCGAGGTGAAGGCCGCCCGCAGAACCGGTGCGATGTGCTGCGGCGACGGGTCGTCGGGGGACATCGTCGGCGTGGGCTCCAGCACTTCGGGGAGATCACCGACGCGCCGACCGCGTGCCTCTGTCGGGTACAGCAGCGGCGGACAGCTCGCGGTCGCCTTCCAGTTCTCCTCTTCTGCCCTTGGCGATCTGGTTGCGGGCGTGCACGGTCGCCGGGTTGTACCGGCTGGTCTCGCCCATCATGTACGTCAGTCCGGTCGCCTTGACCGCGCCGACGGCCGAGGCCCCGACGGCGACCGCGGCAGCGCCGTCTCGCTGCTGACCGTCCCCGGCATCCGCTACCAGATCCGGGCCACCGGAGAAGATCCCTGCGGCGGATGCCTGAACTGCCCGGCCGGTTCGGGGAAATGGACGTGATCAGCAACACGGCCCGATATGTCCGTTTAGGTAGTGATTACTCACAACGTCTTCACCTCGGGCGCCGTATGCTTCACAGCATGTCCACCAGTGTTGAAGCCGCCACCGAGCGATCGGCAGCGGAGGTCAACGAGGAGATCCGGGCGCTGTGGCGCCGGTCGGGCGGGACACTGAGCACCGAGCAGCGCGAGGAGTACCAGCGCCTGGTCATGGAGTGGGCCGCCGCGACGCCGCATCCGGCGCGGGCCGCCTGACCCTCGCGACGGCCCCGGTGCCCCCTCGGCCCCCGGACCTCTCCGTCAGCCCCACGTTGCCGAGTAGTACCGCTGGTAGGCCTTGCGGTCCTGTTCCGTACGGATCCACCGCGTGGCCACCAGCGCGGTCAGACTGCCCCCGATGACCAGCAGGCCGGGCCCGACGTTGCGCGGGTCCGCCAGCCGGGCCAGCAGCTCCCCGCCCGCCTCCCCCGAGATCGGCGCCGCCGCCTGCGGGGGCGCGACCGCGCTCTGGGTGCCGGACGCGGACGGCGCCGGAGCGGCCGACGTGATCAGCTGGACGCCGAGCGCGGACAGCGCCTGCGGCACCGGCTGGAAGAAGGTCGTCCCGCCCGCCTCGCAGTCCCCGCTGCCGCCCGAGGTCACACCCAGCGCGATGCCCTCGGAGAACAACGGGCCACCGCTGTCGCCGGGTTCGGCGCACACGTTCGTCTCGATGAGACCGGAGACCGTGCCCTCGGGGTAGTTCACCGTGGCGTTGAGCGCGGTCACCTCGCCGTCCCGCAACCCGCTGCTGCTGCCGCTGCGGAACACCCGCTGCCCGACGGAGGCCTCACCCACACCCGTGATCCGCACCCCTTGCCCGTCGCCGATCGCCACGACGTCCGCCCCGTCGCCCGCCCGGCCCCCGGTGTACTGCACGAGGGAGTAGTCGTTGCCCGGGAAGCTGCCGGTCACCGTCCGGCCCACCGGCCGGTTGCCCCCGTTGTCCGCGAACCAGACCGAACCGCTCGGCCCGCAGTGCCCGGCGGTGAGGATGAAGTCGCTCTCCCCGTCGGTGACGTTGAAACCGGCCGAGCAGCGCCCGGCCGTGGAGAGGATGGGCAGGGCGCCGTTGATCCGGGTGGTGAAGGTGCCCTCGGTGCGCTCCATGCGGACGAAGCCGCCGATGCCGTCCGCGAGGTCGGTCAGCTCGGACCAGTCGTCGGCGGAGACGCTGCTGTCGCCTCGTACCACCACCTCGTTCGACCGGTAGTCCACCACCCACGCCGTGCCCGTCACCCTCGGCGCCGAACGCAGCGTTTCCGTGGCCGACCTCAGCTCGCGCATGCTGTGCCGCACCAGCTTGGGCGTCGCGCCCGCCTCGCGGACCTCGGCGGCCGCCTTGGCGTCGGTGACCGCGACGACCGGCCGCCCCTTGTCGTCGATCCAGCTGCCCGCCGTACGGGATGCGCCGAGCCGCTCGACGAGGTCCGCGCCGGTGTCCTCGGCGAGCACTCGGGGCGAGGCGACAGGGGGTTCGCTCGCGACCGCCTGCGTGACCATGGCCGCCCCGAGGACGATTCCGCCGACTGACGCCAGCCGTGTCACTCGCCGGACGATCCGTCGTCGTGCGTGCCTCATGCATGGCTCCCGAACCCCGAACACGCGGCGCGTCTGCGCCGCGGGGCGCCCGGGTCGTCGAGCGCCCTCTCTCCATACGTGCCGGGGTCCGGCGGCGTTCACCCCGAGGGGCGATCGGTTCAGTTCTTCCGGGCCACCCCGCCGTACATGGCGACCTCCTCCGGCTCGGCGCCATGGGTGTGCTCCGGCCGCCAGCGCGAGCACGACACGACACCCGGCTCCAGCAGATCCAGACCGTCGAAGAAGCGCGTCACGGCCTCGGGGGTGCGCTGGGTCAGCTTCGGAGTGCCGTGCTCGTTCCAGAACCTCACCGCCTCGTCCACGTCCGGCATCGACGGCGAGGTGACGGTGTGCGACAGCACCAGGTGGCTGCCGGACGGCAGCGCGTCCATCAGCCGGCGCACCACGCCGTACGGGTCCTCGTCGTCGCCGAGGAAGATGACGACGCCGAGCAGCATCAGCGCCACGGGCTGCGTGAAGTCCAGCGTCTTCGCAGCGTGTTGGAGGATCACGTCGACATTGCGCAGGTCCTCGTCGAGATAGTCGGTGCGGCCCTCGGACGTGCTGGTGAGCAGTGCGCGGGCGTGTGCGAGGACGAGCGGGTCGTTGTCGACGTAGACGATCCGGGCGTCGGGGGCGATCCGCTGGGCGACCTCGTGGGTGTTGTCGGCGGTGGGCAGGCCGGTGCCGATGTCCAGGAACTGGCGGATGCCGACGTCGGAGACCAGGTGCCGCACGGCGCGGCCCAGGAACAGGCGGTCCGCGCGGGCGTACTCGCCGATGCCCGGGTGCAGTTGGCGGATCTGGTCGCCGGCCGCCCGGTCGACCTCGTAGTTGTCCTTGCCGCCGAGCCAGTAGTTCCAGATCCGGGCCGTGTGCGGCTGGGACGTGTTGATGCGCTCGCGCAGCGACTCGGCCATGCCGTCCGCGGCTGGCGGGTTCTCGGTCACGGAATCAGCTCCTGGGGGTGCCTGGTGGCGGGGCGTGAAGACGCCTCGTGCGGTGTCAACACGCAATCTAAACCGCTGAATTGATCTTTGCCGGGCCTTGCCCGCGTTTTCGGTGGGCGGTCCGAGCCGTGCCGCCTATCGTGTGCCCATGACCAGCATCCCGCACGGAACGTCCGGTGAACCGAACCCGCTGCGCGCACTGGACCTCGACCGGCTCCGGCGCCGTACGAGCATGAAGTGGCGCACCTACCCCGACGACGTGCTGCCGCTGTGGGTGGCCGAGATGGACGTGCCGCTCGCCGAACCCGTCGTCCGCGCGCTCACCGACGCGCTGGCGCTCGGCGACACCGGCTATCCGGCGGGGACCCCCTACGCCGAGGCGCTCGCCGAGTTCGCCGAGAAGCGGTGGGGCTGGACCGGGCTCGACGTGGGGCGCACCGCGATCGTGCCCGACGTGATGCTCGGCGTGGTCGAGATGCTCAGGCTGGTGACCGGTCCGGGGGACGCGGTGGTGGTCAACCCGCCCGTCTATCCGCCGTTCTTCCAGTTCGTCGCGCACATGGACCGGCGCGTTCTGCAGGCTCCGCTGGGCGCCGACCTGCGGATCGACTTCGGCGTCCTGGAGGAGTCGTTCCGCCAGGCGGTGGCGGGCGGGCGCCGGGCGGCGTTCCTGCTGTGCAGCCCGCACAACCCGACCGGGACCGTGCACACCACCGAGGAACTGTCCGCCGTCGCGCACCTCGCCGAGCAGTACGGCGTGCGCGTCGTCGCCGACGAGATCCACGCCCCGCTGGTCGTCGGCGACACGGACTTCGTGCCGTACCTCGGCGTGCCGGGCGGCGGGAGGGGCCTGTCGCTGATGTCGGCCTCCAAGGCCTTCAACCTCGCCGGGCTCAAGGCGGCCCTCGCCATCGCGGGCCCCGAGTCCGCCGCCGACCTAGCCCTGATGCCCGAGGAGGTCAGCCACGGCCCCAGCCATCTCGGCGTCATCGCCCACACCGCCGCCCTGCGCGAGGGCACCGCCTGGCTGGACGCCCTGCTCGCCGGCCTCGACGAGAACCGGCGCCTGCTCGCCGAACTGCTGGCCGAGCACCTGCCCGCCATCGCCTACCGTCCCGGGGACGCCACCTACCTCGCCTGGCTCGACTGCCGGGCGCTCGGCCTGGGCGACGACCCGGCCGACGTCTTCCTGCACCGGGGCAGGGTGGCCCTCAACTCCGGCCTGCCGTTCGGCATGGGCGGCGCCGGGCACGTACGGCTGAACCTGGCCACATCGCCGGAGATCGTCACGGAAGCGGTACGGCGCATGGCCGCCGCGCTGGAGTGAGGGCGGCCTGCCTACACTTCCGGCCATGGACGCCACGTCGCCGGACCGGCTCGGTGCCGGCAAGTACCTGCTGATCACCAGCTACCGCAAGGACGGCACCCCGGTGCCGACACCCGTCTGGGTGGTCGCCGACGGCGACGCGCTCGGGATCTGGACGGTCGCCGACTCCTGGAAGGTCAAGCGGATCCGGCGCCGCTCCGACGTCCTCGTCGGCCCCTGCGACCTGCGCGGCAACCCGACCGGCGAGCAGGTCCCGGCCACCGCCGAGATCACCGACGCGGCGACCACGGCCCGTTATCGGCAGCTCATCGCCCGCAAGTACGGCATCATCGGCCGCCTCACCTTGCTCGGCAGCCGGCTGCGGCGCGGCCCGGACGGCACGGTCGGGATCCGGGTGACGCTGAAGGGCTGAGGGAACGGCCCGTCAGGTCCAGGCCCGGTACGGCTCGTCGACCAGCTGGAACACCGGCTCGCCCCGGACCGGGTCCTTCGCGGTGGACAGCCGCACCCGGTCACCGCTGTGGATGCCGACCGGCGGGCCCATCACCCGGCCCCGCACCACGAATCCCTCGGCCATCTCGATCAGGGACACATTGCGCGCGACGGGCGTGTTGCGGTGCACCACCGTCGTGTGGCGGACCGTGCCGGTGCCCTCGCTGCGTTCCGTCCGCAGATCGCTGCCCTGGCAGACCGGGCACAGCAGCCGGTGGTACATGGCGGTGCCGCACCAGGTGCAGCGCTGGAAGAGCATGGCCTCCCGGTCGGGGGCCCGATGGCCGAGAACGCCCGCGGCGGAGCCGGATGCCTGCTGAGCGACGCTTCCTGAGTGGTGGTACACGCTGGTCAACTCCCTGCGCTCGGCCGGAAATCCCGCGTGCGCGTCGCCGCGCGCACGCCTGTGCGCGGCTCACCGTGCCACCGTGCACGGCCCCAGCGTATGGCACTGAGTGCCACTCGTAAAGGCACTCCGTACCCCGAAAATCCCGGGGATCAGTCCCGGCCGAGCGTGGTCTCGATCTCCTGCACCACCCGCCACAGGGGAGCCCCGCGCCGGGAGACGACGACCACCACGTCCTCGGGCCGCTCGTCCACCGGGGGAGTGGGCCCGCCGCCGAAGGTGGCCTGCACCAGGCCCAGGGCGTGGTCCACCGCCGCGGTCGCGTCGCCCTTGCCGTCCGAACGGAGCCAGGACCGCAGCGCGTTGTTGTGGGCCGCGACCACGGCGGCCGCGATCACGTCCGCCCGCAGGGTGCCGTCGCGCCGGCCCGCGAAGCGCCCGCGCAGATACTCGGCGAGGGCGCGCTCGTAGCGCCACACCACCGACAGCTCGTACGCGCGCAGTCCCGGGACTTTCTTGGTGAGCCGGTAGCGCTGCACGGAGAAGGCCGGGTTCTCGGCGTACATCCGCAGCACCAGCCGGGCCGCGTCGCAGACCCGCCCGACCGGCTCGTCCTCCTCGCCGCCGGTCGACAGGAAGGCCGTCATGTCGGCCAGGCACCGCTCGTGGTCGGGGAAGACCACGTCCTCCTTGGACGGGAAGTAGCGGAAGAAGGACCGCCGCCCGACTCCCGCGAGGGCCACGATGTCGTCGACGGTGGTCTGTTCGTAGCCCCGCTCCAGAAACAGCTGGAACGCCGCCGCGACCAGGGCCTCCCGCATGGGCGGTTTCGCGCTCATGGGACGGAACGTAGCACCTGAACAGGCCCGATGGCACTCAGTGCAGCGCAGACGGGGAACTGAGTGCCCTGCGCGTGGAAGGCTCTATGTCTCCCCGTCGCCCTGTGCTCCCCGGCCGTCGGGCTCCGACAGCCGGGCCACCGCCGCGGCCACCTGACGCTGTACGGAGTCGGACAGTGGCTCTCCCCGTACGGCGGTCACCAGGTCCTGGGCGAGACGATGGAGCTTGGTGTTGGTGTTCTGCGACACCATCACCAGCACGTGCCACGCGTCCTGCGGGCTCAGCCCGAAGGTGGCCATCAGGACCCCGCGGGCCAGATCGATGGTCGGCCGGGTCTGCATGGCCCGGCGCAGTTGTACGACCTCCACGCCGAGCTCGTGGTCGGTGCCGTCGCCGGGCTCGGCGGTGAACAGCGGCAGGGTTCCGGTGAGGCTGAGGAGCCGTTCGGTCACGGGACTGGGGGACTGGATCGTCACCGTCCTGCTCTCCACGAGGGCCTGTTCGCGGAAGGCCAGCAGGACGTTCAGGGCCGAGCAGTCGCAGAAGGTGACGCCTCGCATGTCGAGGTCGATGCCGTCGGTCGCGTTCTTCAGCGCCCGGTGCAGGGTGGCACGCAGCTCGTCGGCCGCCTGCAGGTCCAACTCCCCGCTCACGGTCACGACCGAGCGGCCGCCGTCGGGCTGTGTGGCGATCGACAGCGGCCGCGGCCGCACGGCCGCGGGGGTAGCGGGCTGCGCGGAGTGCGCAGGCTCCGGCATGGCCGACACTCCTTCGAAACTACTGCCTGCCGTCTCCATCAGAGTCGACCTCACGCTGGGATACGTCAAGAGATACATGAAATATGATTCGCGTTTTTGAATGCGGGAAACGCCGGTCCTATGATGGGGCCATGGGTGGAGTGCCTGAGCCGCATACCGGATGGACCTTCCTCACCAACCACGCCCGGGTGCTGGCCGCCATCGCCGATGACCACAACGTCCGCGTACGCGACATCGCGGCGCACTGCCGGCTCACCGAGCGAGCCGTGCAGAAGATCATCGTCGATCTGGAGCAGGCCGGTTACCTGTCCCACCGGCGTGAGGGGCGGGGCAACAGGTACCGCATCGAGCCCACCAAGGTGCTGCGGCACCCGGCCGAGGCGGGGCTGACCGTGGCGTCGCTGCTCACCCTGCTCGCCCGCGACGAGGCGCACCGCGACCGGGACTCCGCGGACAGCGGGGCGTCGGCCCGCGAGAGCTGAGACCCGCGACGCCCGCTTCCTTGCCCGGGACCGCGCACAGCGGCCGTTCCGGCGTGGGATCACACGCGGCGGTCACCCCTGCGCGGGGTTCGTCGGGTCGGCTGGCACGCGGATGTCCACCACGCAGACGTCGTCCCGTCGTTCTTCCTCCAACACGGCCGCCAGCAGCGGGCCGAGTGATCCGGGCTCGTCGGAGTGATGGGTGACGAGGGCCTGCGCGAGCCGTTCCAGGCCTCGGTCAATGCCCTCCGAACGGCGCTCCACCAGACCGTCCGTGTACAGCAACAGCCGGTCGCCGGGCTCCAGTCGGCACTCCGCCTCCTCGAAGACCGGCGTGGTGCTCGCCCCGAGCAGCATGCCACCGGGTCGCCCGAGCCGCCGTACTTCACCGGCGCGCAGCAGCAGCGGCGGGGGATGGCCGGCCTGGGCCCAGACCAGCCGTCGTTCGCCGGGCAGGTAGTGGGCCAGCACCATGGTCGCCGTGCCGTGCGGGTCGCGGGAGTGCAGCAGCAGCGTGTTGAGCCGGCTGAGGGCACCGGTGAGTGAGGAGCCCGTGATGACCATGCCCTTGGCGGTGAACCGGAGTTGGGCCATCGTGGCGACCGCCTCGATGCCGTGACCGGCGACGTCCCCGACCACGAACAGCGCGGTGCCGTCGGGCAGTTCGATGGCGCTGTACCAGTCGCCGCCGACGTGGATGTCCGACTGCGCGGGCAGATACGCCACCTCCACCCGCAGCCCGGCCAGTCGCAACGGCTTGTCCGGCAGCGGCAGCAGCGCGTGCTGGAGCCGGGCGGCCAGCGCGCGTTCGGCCTGGAGCACCCCGTGCTGGGTGAGGATCGCCCGTTCGCTCGCCACCAGGGCGAGTTCGGCGCTGCGCTGTGCCGTGAGGTCCTGGACGAAGCCGTGCACCTCGACGGGCGTGCCGTGCAGGTCGGCCACCGCCTCGGCGACGACCCGCAGATGGCGTACCCCACGCGCCGTCCGGATCCGGAACGGCACGTCGACCGGACGCCCTTCGTGCACGAGTGCCCCGATGGCGCGGGTCAGGGCCGGCACGTCCTCCGGCACGGCGAGGCCGGGCAGTTCGAGGAGCCGCACCGGCCCGCGCGCGGGGTCGCGGTCGAGGACGGTGAAGATCTGGGCGGACCAGGTGACTTCGTGGGTGGCCAGGTTCCAGTTGGCCCAGCCGAGGTTGCCCAGCCGCTGTACGTCCGCCAGCCGCTGCTCCTGCCGGTCCGAAGGATCGTGCCGGATCCAGCTGATGACCAGCCCGTCGCCCAGCCGCGCCACCCGTACCGAGTACGTGGACAGTTCGGCGACACCGGCCACCACGTCCTGCTGCGCGAACGGCTCGCCCTCGTACGGCATTCCGGCGCTCAGCACGTCCAGGCACCGCTGCCACAGCGACTCGTCCGCGACCGGCGGCCAGCACTCCAGGATCCGCAGGCCCACCAGCTCACGGCCGCTGCGCCCGACGACGTCGATCGCCTCCGGGGTGGCCGCGTCGATGCGGTAGTCCTCGATGTCGCCGGAGGGGGCGCGCAGCGGGGTGAGCAGCATCGCCGCGCCGGGCAGGGTGTCGAACACGGCCTGTACGGCGTCGGCGGGGCCGTTGGCGGCGGGTTCCGGCCGGGCGCCGAAGGCCCGCAGCCGGCCCGCGCACAGCCGGACGACCGCCCGCAGATGCTCGCGGGTGCGCGGCGTGAACGGGCCGGGGCGGGTGCGCAGCACGCCGATGGAGATGTCGGCGGTGTCTCCGGTCACCACCGGCAGCCAGGCACGCGACCGCCAGCGCTCGGGCGGGTCGCCGATGAGCAGGAACCGCTTCCGGTCCTCCTCGAGGTCCTCCAGCCAGCGCGCCTGACGGGTGCGCAGCGTGTCCAGCGCGGCGATGCCGGTCAGTGGGGGCACCTGACGCCACTGGGCGGCCAGGGTGGCGTCGACGCCCGCGTGCCCGACCAGTTCCAGGCCGCCGGCGGGGAGCCGGGCGAAGATCATGACCGCGTCGGCGGCGGCGGTTTCCGCGAGATGCTCCAGCAGGCAGCCTGCCAGCTCCTGCGGGGTGCGGACGCCGACGAGCGCTCTGCCCAGCCGCCCCAGGGCGGTGGACCCGTCGTCGGACGGCTCGCGGGCGGGAGGGCAGACCGGGACGCCACGGTCGGGCGGCTGCGTGGCCCGGTCGGGGGCCGGGACGGCCTTGCCGGGGGAGCCGCTGCCGAGCGTGATCCAGCACTCCTCGATCAGCGTGCGGTTCCCGGCGTGTGCGCGCCTGAGGAGTTCCTTGTGCGCCGCGTCCGGGGAGCACCCGGTGAGCGCCATGACCGCGCCCTTGGCCCGCTCCAGAACAGCCGAGGTCGTCGCCAGGTCCCGCAGCCGGTCCGGCTCGGCGCGTGGCCCGGTCACGGCTCCGGCCGATGTGACCGTCTCGGACCCGGTGCTGTTCTCCGCCGGGATCGCGGGGTCGCTCGTCACGCGTCGAGCATCGCACAGAGACCCCCCTCAGAGCGCAAGGTCGTCGGCACGGATCCACTCGAAAGTGCAAGCCGTGGCCATGGCCGGTCATGGCGAGCGAGGACAGGGACCGCCCGACGCGGGCCGACCCCAAAGCGGCGCAGGCCCGGACCCGGCGCTGCCTCGGACGTGGGCGGACAGCCCGCGGGGCCGCGCTCGGGCAAGCCCTTGCCGGGATCGCGGTGGCCTTTCGTGTGTGCCGGTCTTGGCCTTCTCGGGTGCAGGGCAGGGCGTGGGGGACCGCCTTGGGTGGGGGTGCGACGGGGCCGCGCTCGGGTAAGTCCGTGCCGGGATCGCGGTGGCCTTTCGTGTGTGCCGGTCTTGGGCGCGCCCTCGGGCGCACGCTACGGACTGGGGGCCGCCTCGGGTGGGCGTGCCGTGGTCTGGGGGGCTGCCCAGGGAGGTGCCCACGGGGCCGTCGCTCGGGCAGCGCGCGGCAAGGCCCGTGCGTCGCCGCCCCCGATCGAGCCCGGCGCGCTGCGAAGGTCGTCTGGGACTGCCCCTCAGCGCCCCGAGTTGCGCTCCACCAGCGCGTCGGTCACCGCGCGTACGCTGCGCGCGATGTGCTGCAGTTGCAGCACCTCGGCGGCGTACAGCTTGATCGTGTGCTCGATGACCGACTCCGGCATGCCGAGCCGCGGCAGGTCGGCGCGGGCGGTCTGCAGGGCGGTGCGGGCGACCCGGATCTCGTGCTGGACCTGGATCTGCGCGTGCCGGGCGAGCAGCACGGGGTGGCGGATCAGCGCGGGATAGCCGGCGTACCGTGCCGGTACCAGCTCGCGCAGCCACTTGGCCGCCGACCGCTCCCAGTCGTAGCTGCCGGGGGTCTTGACCTGGCACGGCCAGTCCGGGCTGGTGCGCGGGGACGTCAGGGGCATGATCATCGCTTCCGGTGTGCTGCGGTGCGGCGGTGGTCCGCGGTGGTGGGGCGGCCCCGGCCTAGGGGATGACCGGGGCCGCCCCGACCGAACACCCAGGGCACCGACGCGGGTAGGGGTCATCGGCTTCGGGTGTTCGTGCGGGCGCCCTGGAAAGCAGGCCAGTGCATGGGCAGATGGTCGGCTCTCTCGGACGGTGCGGATCCGCGAGCAGTATTTATATATGCCGATCACTTTGCAAGACGTATGAAAACATTCATGCGTGCTTTGAAATGAAAGGTCCCTTTGTAATGCCGCTCGGGCAAGAGGGGGGCTCAGTCGCGCAGGAAGAACTGGTGCTGGTCGGAGACCTGCTCGTACGCCTCCAGCCGGGCCTGGGTGCGTTCGGGGTCGGCGTCCGTCATGGCCTGGAGCAGCGCGGCCGCCATCACACCGGGCGCGGCGTAGGAGTCGAAGACCAGCCGGGAGCCCGTGCCGGTGGCGAGGGTGACGTCGGCCTCGTCGGCGACCGGTCCGAGCGCCAGGTCGGTGATCAGGGCGACGCGCAGCCCGGCGCCCCGCGCGAGGCGTACCGCGGCGAGGGTCTCGTGGGCGTGCCGGGGCATCGAGAACGCCAGCACCCAGGTGCCGCCGGCCTCGCGGGACTGCAGCAGCGCGTCGTAGGCGACGCTGCCGCCCCGCGTCACCAGCCGTACGTCGGGGTGGATGCGCCGCGCGGCGTACGCGAAGTACTCGGCGAGCGAGGCGGAGATGCGCAGACCCAGGACCGTCAGCGGGGCCGACGCCGACAGCTGCCGACCGACATCGATGACCTGGTCGGGGTCGGCGAAGTCGCGGCGCAGGTTCTCCAGGTTCTCGATCTCGGCGTCCACCGCCGCCTGGAGTTCGTTGCCGCGGTCCTCCTCGGCGGTCGCGTGGCCACCGGCCAGCGCGCCGAGGGCGATGGACTGGAGCTTCTCCCGTAGCGCGGGGTAACCGCTGAAGCCGACCGCGGCGGCGAAACGCGTCACCGACGGCTGGCTGACCCCGGCCCGGTCGGCCAGCTCGGTGATCGACAGGAACGCCGCCTCGGTGAGGTGCTCGATCAGGTACTGCGCGATGCGCCGCTGCCCCGGCGACAGTCTGGGCTGGTCGAAAAGCGCCCTGAGCTGGGAAGTAGGGGCGGCCTCCGCCTCCGGTGCGGTCTTCCCCGAGGTGATCGCGGACGCCTGTGCGCGTGCCTGCTGCGGCGATGGCACCGGTGCGCCTCCTTTGCTTCCCACGGAGCTTCAACATAGCTCACGCACCGTGGCGACCAGGGGCGCACACCGATCACGGGGGCGGCCGGAGCCGGTGCGGGAGCCGGGGCGACACCCCCGCTGCCGCACCGGCCGGGCGTCACCGCTTCAGCAGCCGCACCGACAGACCGCGCGCGGTGTACACGGGCACGGCCCGCACCGTGTCGGAGTCCAGCTCGACCCGGTCGAACTGGCCGCGCAGCACCGGCGCGTCCAGCACGCGGACCGTCCTCCCCGCGGCCGGGGGCTTGTCCGCGTCGAGCCGCAGGGACAGCGTGCTGCCCCGGCCGAGCATCGCCCGCCGCGTCACCTCCAGCACGGGCTCCTTGCCCGAGCGCAGGGTCACCTCCAGCGTGCCGGACTCCTGGGCGTAGGTGCCGTGCACCTGCACCGACTTGGTGAGCCTCAGCGTGCCGCCGGTCACCCGCACGTCACCGTGGCCCAGCGCGTGGCCCGAACCGGCCACCAGCACACCGCCCGCGACCTCGGTGCCGCCGGTGTACTTGTTGTGGCCCGTCAGGGTCAGCGTGCCGGTGCCCCGCTTGGTCAGCCCGCCCCGCCCGTCGATGTCGTTGCGCCAGGCGTCGGCCGCGCCGAAGCCGCCGGCCGCCGCGTCCAGCGTGACCGTCACGTCGGAGTCGAAGGCGCCGTAACCGTCCGCCGCGGCGAACAGGTTGAGCCGGCCCCACTGCTCGAAGCCGTCCAGCAGCACGTACCCCGAGGGCAGCGCGGTCGTGCGCAGCACCTCGCGGCGCTGCTCGGCGGTCAGATACGGCAGCCGCGTCTCCAGCAGCACCTCCGCGCCCTTGGGTACGGTCATCGGCTTGCCGCGGCCGTGCCGGGTCAGGATGTACGTCAACCGGGGCCGCACGGAACGCGCGTTGGCGGTCCGGTCCGCGTACGGGTCGGAGTCGGTGTCGGCCGAGTGCGCGTAGGCGTACAGGGTGTCGGCCGTGGTGCCGGTCCGCGCCCGGAAGTAGGCGAGGGCCTGGGCGCGCGCCGCGGCCTTCAGCTCCGCGTTCGCCGGGTCGGCCAGCGCGGCCGCCGCCAGGGCGGTGGACATGACGCGGCCGCCGATGACGTCGACGGGGGAGTGCATACCGGCCACGATCCGGGTGTGGGCGAGCGCGAAGGCGTGCGTCACCAGCTCCTGGAACCGCTCGGGTATCGCGTAGGCGAACGCCAGGCACGCCAGGTGCAGGGCGTTGGCGTGACCGCTGGGGAAGCCGCCGTCGTCGGCGGGGCTGGTGCTGCGCTGGCGCAGCAGCTGCGGGGCGACGATCACCTCGGAGTCGTACACCGGGTAGCCGAGCGCGTCCGTCCGCCCGGTGTCGACGACCTCGCTGTCCTCGTTCAGGCGCCACGGGCGCGGGTACTGGAACGTGGACTTGGCGGGGTTGCTGGAGGCGAACGGGCCGCGCACCGTGTTGACCAGCTCGGCCACCTTGCCCAGCTCCGAGGTGGTCGAGCCCGCGCCGAGCGCCGATCCGGCGGGCGCGTCGGCCGGAACCGCGTCGCTGATCTTGGTGGCCGGCGTGCCGTCCGGGGCGCTGGTGATCGAGGTGACCGCCTTGGCGCCCTCCCGGTACAGGTCGGCCAGCGGGCCGAGACCCGCGATCATCGCGTAGCTCTGGTGCTGCCGGTCGACGATGAACGCCTGCTTGGCCTGCTCCGGTGTGCGCCCGGCCGTGATCCGGGCGCAGTAGCGCATGTTGGCGCGCAGCACCTCGGGTCGCAGCGGTGTGCCGGTGTTCCAGGCGTCACCGGTCTTCCACACCTCGGCCATCCCGCCGAGGATCCGCACCACGGCGTTGGTCTCGGGCGTCCGGTTCGCGGTGACGTTGCTCTTGTAGTCGTCGACGAACGCGGCGAGCGGGGTGGCGGCCTTGGCGTCCGCGGCGGCCAGCCAGCCGGCGAAGGTCGGGGCGGCGAGCAGCCCCGCGGAGGTGCCCAGCGAGGTCCTGAGGAAACCCCGGCGGTCGAGGGCGAGCTGACCCGCCGACGCGGTGGACGGGTGTCCGGCTGGTGACGGCATGAGAGTGCCTCTCTGGAGTTCAGGTGGGTGGGCGCGGTGGCGACGGGGGAGGCCCGTAAGGCGTGCCAGCGAAGATCTACGGGCGAGTTGTGTCGGCCCGGGGAGGGTCCGGCGACGGCGGCATGTCCTGCGGGTGAACGAGATCTGGTGATCTCTGTGCGGACGCGTTCGTTCCCCCTGGCGGACGTTGATGTCCGCTGTGCGGATAGGTGCGGTCGTACTCGGTCCCACGTTCGCGGAGGCGGCCGCGCGGAAAAGCTGACCGACGTGCATCTCCCTTACCAGCGCCGTCCGTTGCACGATCTGCCGGACACCCCCGAGGCCTACGACGCCGTCCTCGCCGCTGTCACCGAGCAGGCCCTCGCGCGCATCACGCCCGACGGCAACCTCGAACACCCCGCCGCCGTCCTCGACGTCGGCGACACCTCCCTCGGCGTCACCTCCCTGCTCGCGCTCGCCTGGCAGCTCGGCCGGGACCCCCGCCTGCCGGAGGCGGTGCACCGCAGCCTCGCCGGTCAACGTGCTGGACGCGGCGGACGGCCTCCTCGACGGCGAACCAGTCCGCGAGCTGCGGGAGTTGGCCCACGGCTACTGGCACTGGCTGACCGAGGCCACCTTCTTCAACCCGCAGCGGGCCGGTAACCAGGCGATCGCCTGCGTCGTCGGCGGCCTGATGCTGGCCCGCCACCTCCCGGCCGGAGAGGGCAAGGCGGTCCGGCTCCGCGCCATGCGCCTGTACGACCACGAGATCCGCGCCCGCCGGATCCGCGACCGGGGCGCCCTGCTGCCCCCCGAGCACGGAGGGGCGTACGACAACAACTACGGCCCGATCTCCCTGTCCTTCCTCGCCCAGGCCCACCGGGTCAGCGGCGAGGAGGTCTTCGCCGAGGACGGTGACATGCTCGCCCGCTATCTCGACGCCCGCCTGACCAACGGCGGGTTCGACATCGGCGGGCCCCGCTACAGCGAACAGCACTGCGGCTTCGAGGCGGTCCTGGGCCTGCGCCACTTCGGCCGCCGCATCGGTGCCGACCTGGGCCGCTACCGGGGCGACACCCGCTGGGCCCGGCACGCGGCACAGCCCGACGGCGGCCTCGACGGCCACTTCGCCTTCATGCTCGTCTGGCAGATCCAGGACACCCCGGGCTGGCACCGCACGCCCTCGACGACCCCGGCCCGCCACCAACTGCGCGCGGGCGGCGTCTCGGTGGCGTTCGACGACCGGATGACCCCGTCACTGATCGAGGCGGCGGGCACCTACTACCTCCCCGCCGCCGTCCACCGCCGGCACGGCTTCGGCCCGGTGACGGACGGTTTCCTGCTGTGCCGCCCCTTCGGCGAGGTCCGCGTCCGCGACCTCCGCACCGGCGGCCTCACCGGCAAGCTGGTCACCCAGCCGGTCGTGGACCGCGCGCACGTCCTGCGCCATGTGCGGTCCCTGTACGTCACCGACGGCACGCGTCTGTGGGTGACGGTCGCCGTGCAGCGGCTGGCCGGGACGCCGTATCTGCTGGCCGGAATGCCGTACGCGGCGGACGACGGCGACCGGGTGCGCAGGACCGCACAAGCGGCCCACGTGTCCTGCGCCGGTGCGCTGCGGCTGACTCATCCGCCGCTGCCGGGCACCGACCACTTCGACGCCCGCGCCGAGACCACCCAGGAGCAGGCGGCGTTCGCGCTCGCCGCCGACCCGCGTGTCTTCGGCAACCCGGACGAGAGCTGGCGGCACCTGGTCTCCTCCACCGCCCTGGAGGCGGACCCGGCCCCAGGGGCACCGGCGGACCTGCATGTCTTCGCCGTGCGCTTTGGCGACGCGACCCCGTTCGCTCCGGCCTTCGAGCCCTGCCCGCGCGGTCTGACGGCGTGCACCGAGGCCTTCACGGCCCTGATCGGCGACGCGGCGGGCGACGCCCACGGCGAACCGGAGCTGACGCTGGAGCCGTCCTAGCCCGTGGCCACGACCAGGTCCGCACGGTCCCGGGTCGTGGCCACCAGCTCGGCGTTGCGCTGGTCCGTCCCCAGCACCCACGCCACCGCCTCCTCGTGGCCCTTGCCGAACTCCTCGTGCCGGGCGACGAGGCGGCGGATCCGCTCAGGCTCGGGCAGCTCGCAGAACCACACCTCGTCCAGCTGCGGCCGGACACGCGCCCACGCGCCCGAGTCGAGCAGCAGGTAGTTGCCCTCGGTCACGATCAGCCGGGCGGTCGGCGGGACCGGGATCGCGCCCGCGATCGGCTGCTCCAGGACACGCTCGAATCCGGGCGCGTACACCACGTCGTCACCGTCCTCGTGCAGCCGCCGCAGCAGGGCCGCGTACCCGGCCGCGTCGAAGGTGTCGGGCGCGCCCTTGCGCTCGCGGCGGCCCAGCCGGTCCAGTTCGATGTCGGCGAGGTGGAAGCCGTCCATGGGGACGTGCGCGACCCAGGGCCGGACGGTGTCGTTCAGTACCCGCACCAGGCGTTCGGCGAGGGTCGTCTTGCCCGCGCCGGGGCCGCCGGTGATGCCGAGCACGGCCCGGTGGCCGTCCGCCGTGAGGGCACGGGCGCGGGCGAGGAGGTCGTCGAAGGTCACCGGCACACAGCAGAGTGTGTCACCCGGCCGACGGGCGATGAGTTCCGGCTCCGGGCGGAGTCGGACCAAGCAGGAGAGACCAGTCGGAAGGGAGCCACGGACATGTCCGACGACGAGACCCGGATCCGCGACCTCATCACCCGGTGGGCCGAAGCCGTTCACCGCGGAGACCTCGACGGCGTCCTCGCGGACCACACCGAGGACATCGTCATGTTCGACGTGCCGCCGCCGCACGAGGGCGTCCGCGGGATCGACGCCTACCGTGAGAGCTGGCCGCCGTTCTTCGAGTGGCAGTCCCAGGGCGCCTCCTTCGAGATCGAGTCCCTGGACGTCACCGCGGGCACCGACGTGGCCTACGCGCACGCCCTGCTGCGCTGCGGCACGCCCAAGGAACTCGCCGCGCAGCCCACCCTGCGCCTGCGGCTGACCATCGGCCTGCGCAAGGAGGACGGCCGCTGGCGGGTCGCGCACGAGCACCACTCGTTCCCACTTGACTGACCGTCGTACGGCCGTCGTTCGGCGGGGAAACGTCCCGTGTGGCCTCCGCCACCCACTGGACCCCGCCGTGCGGGGAACCGGTCCTGTATGACGGAGCTCGGTCTTCCCGAAGAAATCCTGGCCTGCCTCTTCGACCTCGACGGGGTCGTCACCAAGACGGCCGTGGTCCACGCCGCCGCCTGGAAGGAGACCTTCGACGCCTTCCTGCGCGAGCGGGAGGGCGCCGACTTCCGGCCGTTCGACCCCGTCGCCGACTACGACGAGTACGTCGACGGCCGCCCCCGCGCGGACGGCGTGCGCACCTTCCTCGCCGCCCGCGGCATCCACCTGCCCGAAGGCGGCCCCGGCGACCCGCCCGACGCCGCGACCGTGCACGGCGTCGGCAACCGCAAGAACGACCTCCTCCTGGAGAGGATCCGCACCGGCGGCGTCGAGGCCTACGACGGCACCCTGCGCTACATCGCGGCGGTGCGCGCCCAGGGCCTGCGCACCGCGATCGTCTCGTCCAGCGCCAACTGCCGCGACGTGCTGCGCGCGATCGGCGCCGAGGACCTGTTCGACGTACGCATCGACGGCGTCGTGGCGGCCGAACGCAGGTTGCCCGGGAAGCCGCGACCGGACACCTTCCTGGCCGCCGCCCGCGACCTCGGCGTCGAGGCGCGGCAGGCGGCCGTGTTCGAGGACGCGCTGGCCGGCATGGACGCGGGGCGCGCGGGCGACTTCGGTCACGTCGTCGGCGTCGACCGCGCCGGACAGGCGAAGGCCCTGTACGCGCACGGCGCGGACCGGGTCGTACAGGATCTCGCCGAACTGGGGGGCAAGGAGTGATCGCACAGGGGGCGTACGCCGTCGAGCCGTGGACCGTACGGGAGACGGACCTCAAGCTGGACGTGCTGGCACAGAGCGAGTCCGTGTTCGCGCTGTCCAACGGCCATGTCGGCTGGCGCGGCAACCTCGACGAGGGCGAGCCGCACGGCCTGCCCGGCTCGTACCTCAACGGGGTGCACGAGCTGCATCCGCTGCCGTACGCCGAGGCCGGGTACGGCTATCCGGAGTCCGGTCAGACGGTCATCAACGTCACGAACGGCAAGGTCGTCCGGCTGCTGGTCGACGACGAGCCGTTCGACCTGCGCTACGGGCGGCTCGTCGCGCACGAGCGCACGCTGGATCTGCGCCGGGGTGTCCTGGAGCGGGTCTGCGAGTGGACCTCACCGGCCGGTTCGACGGTCCGGGTGCGCTCGACGCGGCTGGTGTCGCTCACACAGCGGGCGATCGCCGCCGTGGCGTACGAGGTGGAACCCGTCGACCGCCGTACACGCGTGGTGATCCAGTCGGAGCTGGTCGCCAACGAGAGCCTGCCCGAGCCGAACGGCGACCCGCGTGCCGCCCGGGCGCTGAAGTCGCCGCTGGAGCAGGAGGAGGACTTCGCCGACGGCCCCCGGCTGCGCCTCGTGCACCGCACCCGGCGCAGCGGCCTGCGCGTCGCCGTGGCCGCCGACCACGTCGTGACCGGCCCCGAGCGGACGACCACGAGCGGCGAGAGCAACGTGGACGTGGCCCGCCTGACCGTCACCTCCGTGCTCGGCCCCGGCGAGCGGCTGCGGCTGGAGAAGCTGGTCGCGCACGGCTGGTCCGGCGTCCGCTCCCGGCCCGCGATGAGCGACCAGGTCGAGGCGGCGCTCGCGGCGGCCGCACACAGCGGCTGGCAGGGGCTGCTCGACGAACAGCGGGCCTACCTGGACGACTTCTGGGCGCGGGCCGACGTCGAGGTCGACGGCGACGAGGCGATCCAGCAGGCGGTCCGCTTCGCCCTCTTCCACGTCCTGCAGGCGGGCGCCCGCGCGGAGGGCCGGGCGATCCCGGCGAAGGGACTGACCGGGTCCGGCTACGACGGCCACGCCTTCTGGGACACCGAGACCTTCGTGCTGCCCCTGCTGACCCACACCTCGCCCGGTGCCGTCGCCGAGGCGCTGCGCTGGCGGCAGAACACCCTGCCCGCCGCCCGCGAACGCGCCGCCCAACTCGGCCTGCGCGGGGCGGCGTTCCCCTGGCGGACGATCGACGGCTCGGAGGGCTCGGCATACTGGCCCGCCGGTACCGCCGCCTTCCACATCAACGCCGACACCGCCGACGCCGTGGTCCGGTACGTGGCGGCCACCGGCGACCACGACTTCGAGCGGGACACCGGCGTGGAACTGCTGGTGGAGACCGCCCGGCTGTGGCGCTCGCTCGGCCACCACGACCACCACGGCGCCTTCCACATCGACGGTGTCACCGGCCCGGACGAGTACAGCGCCGTCGCCGACGACAACACGTACACCAACCTCATGGCCCGGGCGAACCTGCTGGCCGCCGCCGACGCCGTCGAACGCCACCCGGAACAGGCCGCGCGGCTGGACGTGGACGCCGAGGAGAGCGCCGCCTGGCGGGACGCGGCCGCCGCCATGCACATCCCGTACAACGACGACCTCGGCGTGCACGAGCAGCACGCGGGCTTCACCCGCTACCAGCGCTGGGACTTCGCGGCCACCGGCCCCGACCGGTTCCCGCTGATGCTGCACTTCCCCTACTTCGACCTGTACCGCAAGCAGGTCGTCAAGCAGGCCGACCTGGTCCTGGCGATGTACACCTGCGGAAGCCACTTCGACGACGAGCACATCGCCCGCAACTTCGCCTACTACGAGCCGCTGACGGTGCGGGACTCCTCGCTCTCGGCCTGCGTCCAGGCCGTCATCGCCGCCCAGGCGGGTCACCTGGGCCTCGCCTACGACTACACCGTCGAGGCGGCCCTGATGGACCTGGCCGACCTGCAGCAGAACACCCGCGACGGACTGCACATCGCGTCGCTGGCCGGTACGTGGATGGCCCTGGTCGCCGGTTTCGGCGGGATGCGCCACGACGGTGACACCCTGCGCTTCGCGCCCCGCCTGCCCGAACAGTTCAGCAGGCTGGCCTTCACGATCCAGCTCCTCGACCGCCGCCTGTGCGTGGAGATCACCCCCGACAAGGCCACGTACACCCTGCTCTCCGGCCCGCCCCTGGCGATCAGTCACCACGGCGAGCCCCTGAGCGTCAGCCCCGAAAGCCCCGCCGTGCGCACGGTCCCCCCGACGCCCACGCGCCCGGCCCCGGAACAACCCCCGCACCGCGCACCGAACGCCCGCTGAGCCGCTCCCGTGAGCTAGGGTTCTTGCTGTTTTCCATGAATTCGCCCGTAGTTCATGGATGGTGGGGGGTTTCAGCAACCCGGTGAACTTGGGGGAGGGGCCGGACCATGGCCGACAGTACGAGGGTCACCCGTGTCGGAACGCCGCGCCTCGGCTCGCCGGGCGCCCCGGCGCTGGTGGCGGGCGCCTTCACCGTGGCGCAACTCCTGCTGGTCCCACCCGGCATGGGCCTCGGCTGGGACGAGACGGTGTACGTCAGCCAGGTCGGCGACCAGGCTCCCGCCGCCTTCTTCAGCGCACCCCGCGCCCGGGGCGTCTCCCTGCTGGTGGCGCCGATCGCGTCCTGGTCGACGTCCACCGCCCTGCTCCGCGTCTACCTCGCCCTCCTCGCCGGGCTCGGCCTCTACCTCGCCCTGCGCTCCTGGCGCGGCCTGTTCCCGCCCCGCGTCCTGGCCACCGCCGGCGCCCTGTTCGGCACCCTGTGGGTGACGCTCTTCTACGCCCCGCAGGCCATGCCCAACTACTGGGTGGCGGTCGGCGCGCTCATCTGCGTCGGCTGTTTCCTGCGGGCCGGGGGAGCGGCGTTGTGGGGGATCGGCGCGAGCGCCGCGCTGATGGCGTTGATGCGGCCCACGGACGCGGTGTGGGTGACCGTTCCGCTGCTCGTCCTCGGCGTGTGCGTACGGCGGTGGCGGGCCCTCGCGGCACTGCTGGCGGGCCTCGCGGTCGGGGCAGCGCAGTGGATCGTCGAGGCGTACGTCAGCTACGGCGGCCTGGGCGAGCGCCTCGCCGAGGGCTCCCGCATCCAGGGCGGACTCGGCCTGAACTTCGCCGTCGACGACCAGCTGCGCAGCCTGGTCGGCCGCACCCTGTGCCGTCCGTGCACCGCCCCGATGCCCCACCCGGTCATCACCCTGTGGTGGTACGCCCTCCCGCTCCTCGCCGCGCTCGGCCTCGTGATCGCGATCCGCGCCGGCCGCACCAGAACCACCCTCGTCGCCCTGGCCTGCGCCACGACGGCCGCCGTCCCCTACCTCTTCCTGATCGAGTACGCGGCGCCCCGCTTCCTGCTGCCCGCCTACGCCCTCCTCGCCCTGCCCATCGCCGACGCGCTGTGGCACCAGGTCACCGCACCGGACGGCCGATGGCGGCCCGTGGCGGCGACACTGGTCGCGCTCGGGCTGGTCGGCCATCTGGCGGTGCAGTACGTCGTCCTGGACCGCACCGCGCAGCGCACCGTCGCCGACCGCGAGGACTGGGCGCGCACCGCCGACCGACTGCACCACCTCGGCGTGCGCCCGCCCTGCCTGCTCACCGGCCACCAGGCCATCCCCCTCGCGTACTACACCGGCTGCTCCTCCGGCGCGGTCCGCGGCCACAACGCCAACACCACCGAGGCGGAGATCCTGAGCAGCGCCCGCCGTATCCCCGTCGCCGCCCTGACCACAGCCGACGGCCGCCCACCGGCCTACGCCCGTGACTGGACCGTGCACCGCCTCGACGGGCTCCGGGTGTACGTCGCACCGGCGGCCCGCAGTGGCGGAGCGACGTGACGCCCCACCGGCCCTGCCCCAGTGGCAGGCCCTCCTCACCCGCGCCGTCCTGCCCGGCGCCACCACTGTCGCCGCGACCCGGTCGTGTGCGGTGCTCGCCAGCAGGGCAGCGGTTGCGCATGGGCTGCCCGCCGGACTTGGCGCGGGTGCGGTGAACCCGCGCTTCCTCATGCGTTGGGGCGCGCAGCGGCCCGCTGGGCGGCCACGCTCGCGGTCAAGGCCAGGGCGCGCGGACTGGTGCGCGGCGCCCTGATCGCCGTACACGCTCCGGCCTGCCCCGGTGTCCTGCGGTTACCGCACGTCCCCGGCGCATACCCGGCCGCCCCTCACGTCGCGGCCGGCGGACATCCGGCGGTCCACGCCACTGTGACCCGGCCGGGGCGTTTTCGCCGTGCCCACCTCAGGTAGGACTCCGGAAGTCGGCTCGGACGAGGGGGAGTGGCATGGCAGGACATGACAGCGCCGGACGACTGGGGGACGAGTTCCGCGTCCCCGGCAGCTCGTCCTTCACGGAGTTCCTCGCGGCGCACCGCCCGGAGTTGCTGCCCATGCGCCGCCCCCTTCCCGACGGCGTCCGCGCGGCCGACGGCCGGTTCCCGCACGGCACCACCGTGCTGGCACTCGCCTACCGGGACGGCGTGCTGATCGCCGGGGACCGCAGGGCCACCATGGGCAACGTCATCTCCCAGCGGGACCTGGAGAAGGTGCACCCCGCGGACGACCACACCGCCGTCGCCTTCGCCGGCAGCGTCGGGCTCGCCGTGGACATGGTGAAGCTGTACCAGGTCGAGCTGACGCACTTCGAGAAGATCGAGGGCACCCCGATGACCTTCAGCGCGAAGGCGACCCGGCTGGCCGGCATGATCCGGCAGAACCTCGGTCAAGCCATGCAGGGCCTCGCCGTCGTGCCGCTCCTCGCCGGTTACGACGTCAGGGGCGCCGGGCGCGCGCGGGGCCGCATCTTCGGCTTCGACGTCGCCGGCGGCGCGTACGAGAAGTCGGACTTCCACGCCGAGGGCTCCGGCTCGCCGTACGCGCGGGGCGCGTTGAAGAAGCTGTTCCGCCCGGGCATGTCCCGGCGCGAGGCCGCCCTGGCCGCCCTGCAGGCCCTGTACGACGCGGCCGACGACGACTCCGCGACCGGCGGCCCGGACCTCAGCCGCCGCATCTTCCCGGTCGTCTCCGTCATCACCGAGGACGGCTTCGAACGCCTGCCCGCGCAGGAGACGGGGGAACTGGCCCACGAGATGGTCGAACAACGCCGCACCCGCCCCGACGGGCCCAACGCGGCGCCCTGACAGCGGGGTTCAGTGAGCGAGCCGCCGAGGTGTCACGCCCCGCTCCACCGCCTCACCCCGACCGTCCGGCTCCACCCGGTACAGCCGGGCGCCCGGCGTACCCTCCCTGAACAACGCCCCCACTCCGTCGTCCACACCCCACCCGGCGGGCAGCGCACCGGCCGCCACGGCCGCCCGGTACGAGGGACGGCGGCCGGGCTCGCTGTCGTAGTGCGGGCAGACCGACCCGGGGAGCAGACCCAGCCCGTCCGGCAGAGAGGTGAGCGGGCCGAACGAGTCGGTGTGGGAGCCCTCGGCCCAGCAGTTGGCGCCGGCGCTGATCCCGCACAGCAGAGTCCCGCGGTCGTAGGCCTCGGCGAGCACCCGGTCGACGCCGTGTGTGCGCCAGACGGCCAGCAGGTTGGCGGTGTTGCCGCCGCCGACGTACACCACGTCCTGTCCGAGGAGGAACTCGCGCAGTGCGGAGTCGTCCGACTCCCGCCGGAACAGCGGCAGCACGGACGGCTCGCACCGCCGGGGCCCGAACGCGGCGAGGAACCGCTCGACGTAGCCGAGCGCGTCGCCGCTCGCGGTGGGGACGAAGCACACCCTCGGCCTGGACGCGCGCACCTGGCCGAGCACCCAGTCGTCAAGCAGCCCGTCCTCGTCGGTGGAGAACCCTCCGCCGAGCAGCGCCAGACGACGAGGGGGAGCGGCGGTCACGAGCATGCCTCCCGGGCGCGGGACGGGAACGTCGGGGGAAGACCCAGTCTGCCAGTGCTCACACCCTCAGCTGTCCCCGCCACTTGGCGATCTCCTTCGCCGGGTCCCCGGTGTACGACCAGGGAGTCCGGGTGCACCGGCGGCCGAGCACGCGGAGCAGTTCGGCGGCGATGTCGAAGGCTCCGGCGTGACAGGCGGCGTGTGTCAGGTAGTTGACGTCGCGCAGCTCGACCGGGGTGACCGGGGTGTCCGGGCGCTCGAGGATCCAGCGCTGCCAGGTGCGGCGTACGTCGCTGACGGCGCCGTCGTGGTCCCAGTGCTGGCCGAGACCGACGGCGGAGCGGTGGCCGCGCGCGGCGTCCAGGGCGTAGCGGAACTCCTCGACGCGGGCGTACTGCACCAGCACCGGCAGCGCGCAGCCGGGCGGGGCCACTCCGGCGGCGTCGCGGGCGAAGTCGTACATCAGGCCGTGGGTGCCGTGCCAGCGCGCGGAGTAGTAGTGCAGGATCTGGAGGTGGCCCTCCATGCTGTACGGGTCGCGCTGGTGCAACTCGTCCCACCAGCGGGCCAGTTCGCGTCGGCGTACCCCCTGCGGGTACAGGCGGGCCACGGAGATCAGCGAGGTCCACGGCGTCGGGTCCGCCGGGTACGCCTCTGTGGCGCGCATGCAGGCCAGCACCGTGCTGTCGATGCGTTCCCGGTCGATCGGCACGCCCCGGCCCGCCGCGATGGCCAGGTTGAACGCCCGGGCCGTCTCGGTCGCGGCCCGCAGGACCAGCGCGTCGGCGCTGTGCGGTTCGGCGGCCAGCCAGGACTCCACCGCCGAACTGCTCGCGCAGGCCTGCGCGAGCATCCGCACCCGGTGCCCCCGCAGGAGCCAGTCGGGGCCGGTGGACCGCAGCAGTTCGCGCAGCCCCTGCCAGCGGCCGATGACGATGTCGTGGCGGGCCGCGGTGAGGTCCGCGTCCCCGCAGTCGGGGTCGAAGTCGGGGGCGAAGCGGTCGCGCGCCATCGGGGTCTCTTTCAGAAGTCGGTGGAGAGACCCTCGTGGCTGCGGGCGCCCGCGGCCGCGTGGCCGTCGGGTGGGTAGTCCGGCGCGATGGCCCGGGTAGCGTCCAGCCGGTACGGGCGGTAGTAGTCGCTGCCCCGGTGCCAGTACCAGAGCATCGGCACCACGCCCACGGCGAGCCCGCCGACGCCGATCGCGACCGCCGCCGCGCTCAACTCGCCCAGGGACTCCACGAAGCCCCAGAACATGAACAGCGAGCCCAGCAACGGCCACACCCCGCCGAGCAGGAAGTGCGCCGGCGAGCGGAGCAGCATCCCCCGGTAGGCGGCGACCGCGGCGAGGCCCGCCAGGCCGTAGTACACCGCGATCTGCAGACCGATCGCCGAGATGGCCTCGGACAGGATGTCGCCCACCGAGCCCAGCGCATTGGCGGCGACGAACAACGCCAGCGCCACCGCGCCGACCACGGTGACCGCCACCCACGGCGTGTTCCACCGGCGGTGCACCCGGCCCAGCGCGGCCGGCATCGTACGGTCCCGGCCCATCGCGAACAGTGACCGCGTGACCTGGATCAGCGTCGTCTCCAGCGTGGCGATGGTGGACAGCATCACCGCCACGACGATCAGCTTGCCGCCCCAGCCCGGCCAGATCTCGTCGCCCAGCACGGCCAGCACGTCCGAGCCGCTCTCCTCGATCTGCCGGGTGGAGAGCACGATGTTCACGGCGATGGTGAACACCAGGAACAGCAGGAAGACGATGCCGACGCCGATGAGCCCCGCGAGGCCCGTCGTACGGCGGCTGTTGCGGGTCTCCTCGCTGAGATTGCAGGCGACGTCCCAGCCCCAGTAGTAGAACGCCGCGACCAGCGCGCCCGAAGCGAAGCCCGACAGGCCGTCGAAGTGTCCGAACCCGAGCCAGGACCAGTCGAACGCGCGGGCGTTGTCCGAGTGCAGCAGGGCCAGCACCGCGAAGACCGCGAGGATGACCAGCTCCACACCGGACATCAGCAGCTGCGCGCGCACGGTCAGCCGGGCGCCGCCCAGCACCACCAGCAGCATCAGCAGGAACCAGCCCGCGCCGACCACCGAGGCGAGCGCCGTGTCGCCGGCCAGGTCCTCGTCGAACAGGGCCAGCGTCATCGACCCGGCGGGCAGCGAACCGGCCACCATGAAGATGGTCGCCGACACCACCAGCGCCCAGCCGCTGATGAACCCCAGGAACGGGTGGAGCGTACGGCCCACCCAGGAGTAACTGGCGCCCGCGTTCACGTCGATACGGCTCAGACGGCTGAACGCCAGTGCGATGCCCAGCATGGGGATCGCGCAGTACAGCAGAGCCGCCGGGCCCGCCAGCCCCACCGCCGCGAACAGAACGGCCGTGGTCGCGGCCAGCGAGTACGCGGGGGCGCTGCCCGCGACCGCCATCACCACGGTGTCGAACGTACCCAGGGCGCCTGCCTGCAGCCCTCTGCCCGTGCTCTTGCTCATGCCTTGCGCTGCTTTCGACTTGCACGACGCGAGGGCGAACGCCCCGACGGCGTAAGGAGTGTGGGGGGGGTGAACCCGCCACCGACCAAGAGGGATGGCCTCGGGCCCGGGGCGGCAGAAAAGGGGAGGGTGCGGTGATGGCCGCCCTGTTGTCGGACGGTCACACCGTGTGTGCGAGTGATGATAGCCCCGCGCGTCGGCCGTGCACGATTGATCTCCGTGGAAATCTCGCGGACCGCCACCTGGCCAACTCCGATGCCGGTCAGGTGCCTTGCCGCCCGAGAAGCGGAACCGGCGTGGCGCGGTGCGATCCGCCGTGCCGGAAGCGCGCATGGAGCGCGCCCGACGGGAAACGCGGACAGGGACCAACGCCGAGACCGACGAGCCGACGCAGCAGGGAGGCAGCCATGGGCAGCGAAGGGACGCGCCCCGAACCGGTGGCGGACGACGCGATGGCCGACGACGTCTACCAGCCCACCGGGACCAACGAGGAGCAGGAGGACGCCGCGCCCCTCGACCTGCAGGACGCCGTCGACGAGCGCACGTACGACGACACCCTGGACGAGGGCTACTCGCCGCCGGAGAAGCCCCTCGGCGTCAGCAAGCACGGCACCACGGCCGCCGAGCAGCACACCGGCGAGACCCTCGGCCGGCGCCTCGCCCAGGAGCGGCCCGATGTGGCCGAGCCCGCCGGTGACGACATCGGTGACCTCCCCGGTGGCGAGGGCGAGCCGGTCGACCCCGAGGCGGGCGCCGAGCGTGCTGGGCGCCTGGTGGCCCCGGACGAGGGGGCGCACCCGGACACGACGAAGGAGGCGGTCGCCGAGGACAAGGGCGTCGACGCCGGTGCGGCGGGCGCCGAGGAGGCGGCCGTGCACGTCGTGGACGAGGACACGACCTGACCCGTCAGTCGGCGATGCGGTCGATCTGGCGGAGCTTGTTCGTGGCGTCCAGTGCGGCCACCTTGTAGGACTCCGCCAAGGTCGGGTAGTTGAACACCGCATCGACCAGGTAGTCGACCGTGCCGCCGCACCCCATCACGGACTGCCCGATGTGGATCAGCTCGGTCGCCCCCGTGCCGAAGCAGTGCACGCCGAGCAGCGTGCGGTCCTCGGGTGAGACGAGCAGCTTCAGCACGCCGTGCGAGTCCCCGATGATCTGCCCGCGGGCCAGCTCCCGGTAGCGGGAGACACCGACCTCGAACGGCACCCGGTCCTCGGTGAGCCGGTCCTCCGTACGCCCCACGAAGCTGATCTCCGGGATGGTGTAGATACCGATGGGCTGGAGGTTGTGCATCCGCCCCACCGGCTCCCCGAAGGCGTGGTACGCCGCCGCCCGCCCCTGCTCCATGGAGGTCGCGGCCAGCGCCGGATAGCCGATGACGTCGCCGACGGCGTAGATGTGCGGCACCTGCGTCCGGTAGTGCTCGTCGACCGCGATCCGGCCGCGCGCGTCGGCGGCCAGGCCCGCCCTGTCGAGGTCGAGGCCGTCCGTGAGGCCCTGCCGGCCCGCCGAGTACATCACCGCGTCCGCCGGTATCTTCTTGCCGCTCTCCAGCACGGTCAGGGCACCCCGGGGATGCCGCTCGACCGCGGCGACGGTCTCCCCGAACCGGAACGTCACCGCGAGGTCCCGCAGGTGGTACTTGAGCGACTCGACGACCTCGACGTCGCACATGTCGAGCATCCCGGCCCGCCTCTCGACCACCGTCACCTTGCTGCCGAGGGCGGCGAACATGCTCGCGTACTCCATGCCGATCACCCCCGCACCCACGATGACCATGGAGCGCGGGACGCGTTCGAGGGCCAGGACGTTGTCCGAGTCCATGATCGTGCGGCCGTCGAACTCCACGCTGTCCGGCCGGGCCGGCCGGGTGCCGGTGGCGATCACGATGTGCTCGGCGCTGATCAGCCGCTCCCGGCCGCCGACCTCGTGCAGGGCGACGGTGTGCGGGTCGACGAAGCGGCCCGTGCCGGAGAACAGGGCGACGTGATTGCGGGACAGCTGGCTGCGGATGACGTCCACCTCGCGGCCGACGACGTGCTGGGTGCGCGCGGTCAGGTCGGCGACGGTGATGTCCTCCTTCAGGCGGTAGCTCTGTCCGTACAGGTCGCGCTGGGTGAGACCGGTGAGGTAGAGCACCGCCTCACGCAGCGTCTTGGAGGGGATGGTTCCGGTGTGGAGGGAGACCCCGCCGACCATGTCGGGGCGGTCGACGACGGCGACACGGCGGCCCAGCTTGGCCGCGGCGATGGCGGCCTTCTGGCCACCGGGGCCGGATCCGAGGACGAGCATGTCGAAGTCGGGCACCCTCGGAAGTGTGACAGCCCGACCGGTCCCTCCGTAAGGGCGACAGCCATGGCGCAACCTCTACGTGGCGTGGGTCAACTCCCGCGGGCCACGGGGGAGCCGGACCTGCGGGCGCTCACCTACGCAGGGCTACGGCAGCAGCTTGTCGAGCGCGGCGTCGCCCTCCTGCGCCAGCTTGCGCCGCGCCCACTCCAGGTTCTTCGGCGTGAGGTCCTTGCCCGAGGCAAGCACCACGTCCTCCGGCGACACGTCCGTGCCGGTGCGGGTGTGGAGCAGGGCGTCCGGGGTGACGCGGTCCGCGGGCCTCCGGGACGCGTCGGGCTGTGGCGTAGACATGATCTCTGCTCCTCCGGTCCGGGGGTTCTGCTGTGGACCCGGTGCGGTCATCGGGTCCACTTACACCATTCAACGCCGGAGCACACCCTGCATCCGGAAGGCTCCGCGCCCGGCCTTCTCTGAAGGCCCGGGAGGGTGCCCGTCGAGAGCCTGTGCTGCCGCGCATCCGCGCCGAGGGAATCAGGGCCGCTCCGGCGGCCGGGGAGCGAGAACGAGCATCGTGACGTCGTCGTGGATGCTCCGGGTGTGCCGCAGCAGGTCCTCCCACACGCGGTCGGGCAGGGTGGCGCGGTCGTCCCCGTTCAGCAGCGCCAGCCGCTGGGTCAGCGGGTAGAACGCGCCGGCCGGGTCACGGGCCTCGAAGACGCCGTCCGAGGCCAGGAAGAGCCGGTCGCCCGGCTCCAGCCGCACGGTGACCCCCCGGTGCGGGGTGCTGTCGGCGAGGCCCAGCCCCAGCGGCGTACACGCCTCGACCTTGATGTCCGTGGCCGTTCCCGCGCGCAGCAGCACCGGCGGCGGATGCCCGCAGGCCAGCACCCGGACGGAACGCACGTCGCGGGCGAACTCCAGCAGCACGGCGGTCGCGAACAGATCGGCGTGCCGGGCGGCCGCCGAGTCCACCGTCAGCCGGCGGTCCAGCCGGCCGGCCACCGACTCCAGGTCCGGCTGGTCGAGCACCGCCTCCCGGAAGGCGCCCAGCAGCGAGGCCACCGTGCCGATGGCCGCCAGACCGTGCCCCTCGACGTCGCCCAGCACCGCGCGCACCCCGTACGGGCCGTCGCGCACGTCGTAGAAGTCACCGCCGACCAGCGTCCCGCGCTGCGCCGCCCGGTACAGGCCCGTACAGCGCACCGGGCCGACCGCCTCCGGCAGCGGCGGCAGCAGGGCGCGCTGCGCGGCCTCGGCGGTGGTGCGTTCGAGGTCGAGCTGGGCGTCGCGGTGACTGCGGACGAAGGACACGAACACGCTCAGCGCGGCGACGAAGCCGAGCGTCCACAGGTCGGTGTCGCCGGGCCGGTTCAGCTGGAGCGCCGGGATGTTCAGCAGCGTGATCGCCGCCGTGCCGAGGAGCGCCGTCGCCAGCGGCCCGTACGACAGGACGGCCAGCGGCGGGATGGCGCCCAGCAGGAAGCCGATGTCGAGCGGATCGTGGCTGACCGCCGTCGCCACGGCCACGCCCGCGATCAGGGCCACCGGCAGCACCCGCACCCAGCGTGGCGGCGGTGCGCCCCGCAGCCAGCCCCGCCGGTCCGGGCGCCGGAGCGGTGACAGGACGTGCGCCGTATCCACAGCACCACGCTACGCCGGGCCGGGGGTGTCGGTGCCGGGTGTCATGCGGCCTGCACCGCCGTACAGGACCTGTTCGCCCGCGAACCCGCCCTGGCGAAGCGAAACGACGAGGGCACCGGGAGACGGTGCACGGCGGGCGCAACGGTCGTCCGGTTTCTGGTTTGACAACGGCTTTTCGGTGCATCCGGTAGGGGAACACAGTTCCGACGGATGGTGGAGGAGACGTGGGCATCATCGCCTGGATCCTGATCGGGCTACTGGCCGGTGCCATCGCCAAGCTGCTGCTGCCGGGCAAGGACCCGGGCGGGATCATCATCACGATGCTGATCGGTGTCGCCGGTGCTCTGCTCGGCGGCTGGCTGGGGATGGTCATTTTCGGCATCGACTCGATCGGCGGGTTCTTCGACCTGTCGACGTGGGTCGCCGCGATCGTCGGCTCGCTCATCCTGCTCCTGCTGTACCGGGCGTTCACCGGCGGCCGGCGTTCGCACCGGCACGCCTGAGGCGTGACCCCCGAGCAGAGCGGGCCGCGGCCCGAGAGCCCCCCGTGCGGGGGCGCGGAACGGACGTCCGTTCCGCGCCCCCGCACTGTCACGACCTGCGGCTCAGTCGACGGGCCGGTCGAGCACGTCCTGCACCGCCGCCAGGATCTCGGTGACCCGCAGCCCGAACGCCGCGTCGCACGCGTGCGGGCGGCCGGTGCGGGCGGCGGTCAGCAGCGCGTCGGCGGCCCGGGAGAAGGCGGGCAGCGCGCCTTCGGAGCTCTCCGGGAGGGACGTCACCCCGCTCGCGCCCCGCAGTTCGACGACGGCGCCCGCCGCCGCGGGCGGGGCGGTGAGGCTGAGCGTCAGGGTGCTGGAGGCGCCGGTGACGTGGTCGAGGACGGCGTGCACGGTGTCCTGCGGACCGTGCGCCGCGGCCGACACGCCGGTCACGTCCCCGAGCACCGGCAGCAGGACGGACAGGGCGTGCGGGCCCACGTCCCACAGGGCGCCCTTCTCCCGCCGCCACGGTGAGGCGGCGAACGGGCTGTCGCCGCTGGTGAACACCGCGCCCAGCCACTGGGCGCGGCCGACGAACCAGCCGTCGCCGCCCGCCTGTTCGCTGATCCAGGCCTCGGGCTCGGTCTGGAAGCGGGTGGTGAAGAAGACGACCGAGGCGACACCGGCCCGGCGCGCGGCCTCCGCCACGGCCTGCCCTTCGGCGACCGTCGGGGCGAGGGGCTTGTCGAGCAGCAGATGACACTCCGCCCGCGCGGCCCGCACCGCGAGGTCCGCCTGCACCGCCGGGGGCAGCGCGACCGCCACCGCGTCCACCTCGCCGAGCAGGGCGTCCACGTCGTCGTAGGCACGTGTGCCATGACGGTCCGCCAGCTCCTTGGCGGCGGCCGGGCGGCGCCCCCACACACCGACGAAGTCCAGCCCGTCGTGCCCGCTCAGGGCGGGGGCGTGCACCATCTGTGCCCAGGGGCCGGTGCCGAGCAGTCCGATACGCATGCGTCGCCTCTCCCACGGTGCGGAATCCTGCGAGGACCGGCGTCGTGGGAGCCGGTCGGGGTGAGCGTGTCACACGGACGGGGGAAAGGGGTACCGCGTGCTGACGTGGGGGGTGGGTGCGCGGGCGTCGGGGATCACACTGGGGCCGGGGCGTAAGCGGGGGCGTTCGGGGACTGCGCCGGCGTGGGCGTTTGGTGGGCGGATCGGCCGGTGCGCGGGCGCGGGGATGCCACCGAGTGTCCCACCAAGTGCGCCGACGCCGCGGGTGCACTGGGGCCCGCGGGGCGTACGGCACGGGGCTCGGGGCCCTCGATCGACATGGGCAGCGCGCCCGGACCGCCGCGCCGACCTCCACGTCACCGATGCGGCGAGTGTGCATGGGTTCGTGATCTCTTCCGGCTGTCGCGCGGTACCGGTGTGGCTGGGGCCCCCGGGTGGACACCCTGGCTCCGCCAGCGTGACTGACCGTGCGGCCGCGGTCCAATACAGGAATGGGAACGGATGCAGTGCTGCGAGTGCTGAACAGCGGCGGCCCACCCGGCCCGCGGACGGCGGCGGGGTGCGGGTAGGGCGCCGACGATACGCGGGGGGACGTCGGGCGGCGCGTTCCCTCGCCACCGTGCACGCCGCCCTGGACGTGCGTCACGCCGATCGACACCGCCGACGCCCACCACCTGCCTGCTGACGAGGTGGGCCACAACGAGGCCCTGGTGGCCAAGGCTCGGGGCGCCTGCGACGTCCTGGTCGCCGCCAAGGGCGGCCACCTGCGCCCCGGCGACGGCGGCTGGACCCTCGACGGCAGCCCGGCCCACATCAAGGCGGCCTGGTCCGTCGGCGAGGTCCGCGACCTGTGGGACGAGGGCAAGATCCGGGTGGCCGACGACATCCTCGGCGGCCACCCGGTCTCCGTACAGAACGAGTCTTCCCCGGCGTTCCGCTCCAGCCGGCCCGAGCTGCGCCGGTGCGACGAACTCGGCATCGTCTCCTGCCCTGGAGCCCCTCGGCGGCCTCGCCCGGGTCGGTGAGCCGGGCTCCGCGCAGGCCGCGTTGCTCCGGATCGCCGAGGCCCCCGGCGTGAGCCCGCAGTGCGTGTGCCCGGCCTGGACGCTCGCCAAGTCGCCCCGTGGTCGTCCCCGTTCCGCGTGTCGGCCGCCCGGAGAACCTCCGCGACTGCGCCGCCGCCTCCGGCCTCGTCCGCCCTCCCCGAGGAACTCGCCGAGGCGGACGCCGCCTGTGTCGACGGGCGCGGGCAACCGGCCGCGGGCCCACGCCCGCTGCCCGCGCCCGCGACAACGTACCCGTTTCGCAGATGGGCTGGCACCGGCCGTCACCGCATCCCTAGGATGTACTCCCTGTCAGGCCAGTCGAGTTGGCGCTCGGCGCGAACAGGGGGATCCATGCACACCGACAAGCCGCTGTCCAAGGAGATCGACGCCAACGTCCCGACGGCCGCGCGGATGTACGACTACTACCTCGGGGGCAAGGACAACTACGCCGCGGACCGCGCGGCGTGCGACGAGCTCGACAAGGTCGTTCCCAGCACCCGCCGACTGGCCGTCAACAACCGCCGCTTCCTGCAGCGCGTCGTACGGACCCTCGCGGGCGAGTACGGCGTCCGCCAGTTCCTCGACCACGGCTCCGGCCTGCCCACCCAGGACAACGTCCACCAGGTCGCCCAGAGCCACGACCCCACCGTGCACGTCGTCTACGTCGACAACGACCCCATGGTGCTGGTGCACGGCCGCGCGCTGCTGGAGCAGGACGAGCGCACCTGTGTCATCCACGCCGACATGCGGGACACGGACACGATCTTCTCCCACCCCGACACCCAGCGCCTGATCGACTTCTCGCAGCCGGTCGCCGTGCTGTTCAACTCGGTCTTCCACTGCATCCCGGACAGCGACACCGACGGACCGCGGGCCGTGGTCCGGCGTGTCACCGAACGGCTCGCCCCGGGCAGTTTCCTGGTGATGTGCCAGCTGGTCAGCGAGGACCCCGAGGTCCGTGACTTCGTCACCAACTTCATGGACCAGGTGACCCAGGGACACTGGGGCCGGGTCCGCCAGGAGAAGGACGTCGCCGACCTGTTCGAGGGCCTGGAGATCCTCGAACCGGGCCTCGTGGAGGTGTCCACCTGGCGGCCGGACAGCGAGGTGGCACCCCGTCAGCTCACCCACGAGTGGATCGAGTTCGGCGGCGTGGGCCGTATGCCGATCCCGTAGTCATCCCGTAGGCAGGACCCCGTAGGCGTCACCCGCCGTCACGATCCCGTAGGCGCTCCCCGCAGTCACTCCTGCGGGTAGCGCCGCTCCATCGTCTCCCGCAGCAGCGCCAGCGACTCGCGCGGCGTGAGCGCCTCGTCGGCCAGCCGGTCCAGGGTGACCCGGTACTCCTCCGTCTCGTCCCGGTCCTCCAGGAAGTTCGCACTCCTGATGTGCTCCAGGTAGACGACGTCCGGCAGATCGAGGCCGTCGAAGCGGAGGTAGGTGATCGGGATGGACGGTGCCGACGCGTTGGTCGCGTCCAACGGCACGATCTGCACGCTGACATGGGGCCGCTGGGCCATCTCGATCAGATGCGCGAGCTGCTCGCGCATCACCGCCCGGCTGCCGAGCACCCGCAACAGCACGGACTCGTCGATGACCGCCCACAACTGGGGCGCGTCCGCCCGCAGCAGCAACTGGGCACGCCGCTCGCGCAGTTCGACCCGGCGCCGTACCTCGTGCGACGGCGCGATCGGCAGCCCGCGCTCCACGACCGCCCGGGCGTAGTCCCGGGTCTGGAGGAGTCCGGGCACGTACTGGATCTCGAACGTACGGATCGAGGCGGCCGCCTCCTGCAACCCCACCAGCCGGTCGAACCACTCGGGCATCAGCCGCTTGTCGTACCGCTGCCACCAGCCCGGCTCCCCGGCCCGGCGCAGCAGCTGGAGCAGCACCGACGCCTCGTACTCGTCCGCGCCGTACAGCTTCAGCAGCGCCTGGACATCGGTCTCGGTCGGCGGCCTGCGGCCCTTGCCCGACTCGATGCGCGACAGCTTCGCCGGGCTGAACCCCAGGGCGCGCGCCGCCTGGTCCTGCGCGAGCCCGGCGTCCTCGCGGAAACCCGCCAACTGCACACCGACGAGCATCTTCAGCAGAGTCGGGGCGGGCTCCGCCCGGTCGAGATAGGGTCGGAGGCGGGAGATGCGCTGTGACTCGGCGGACATCATGGCTCCCTGCGGACCGGCAGAAGTATCCATCACGCTACCGCACTTCGCCGATCCGCAGCAGGCGGAGCTCACACCAGATGGTCGAACTCGCCCTCCTTCGCACCGGCCAGGAACGCCGCCACCTCGGCCGCCGTGTACACGAGCGCCGGCCCGTCGGGATCGCGGGAGTTGCGCAGCGCGATGCCGCCGTCCACCAGCGGGGCGACCTCGACGCAGTTGCCCTCGGCGTTGCTGTGCCGGCTCTTGATCCAACGGGCGTCCAGCGAACTTGCCCGCACTCCGTTCGGCATCACTGGCATGGCGTCCTCCCTCAGTTCACGGTGCTGAGTTCCCTACCCGATTTTCGCGCAATTTCTCGTGCAATTGCACGCGGGCGCTCACGGCGTGGATAATAGCCGTGGCGTCAACCCGCCGGAAGACGCCCGATCATGACGCTGCCTCAGGGAAAAGAGCAGGTCCACGGACCTGTCTCCCCGTCCGACATGACTGCCGCGGAAAGGCCCGACGCCATGCGTACCGCTTCGACCCAGCAGCCGAGCAACGAGCGCACCGACCGCGAGACGCGGCCGAGTGGCGAAGTGACGCCGCTCCGGGCGCTGGGCGAGGTGCCGTGGCGGGAGATCCAGGACTCGACCGGATCCGCGGCCGCGATCCCGCTGCTGCTCAACACCATCGCGTGGGGCGGCCCCGAAGCCGCGAGCGGCGCGCTGCACGAACTGCGCGACCGCATCTGCCAGTACGGCTTCGTGGTGGAGCAGGCCACGGCCGCAACCGTGCCGTTCCTGTGGGAACTCGCCCAGCTGCCCCAGGTGACCTGCCGCGCCCGGATCATCCAGCTGCTGAAGAACATCGCCGACGCCCGCCAGTGGGAGCACACCGCCTCGGCCTACCCCAAGCTGCTCAACCACCGTGAGAACCACGTGGTCTGGGAGCGCGCCGCCCGCTGCGCCGTCCATGCCCACAGGGGTGTCCTCCGGCAGCTGATGGCCGAGGAGGACGCGGAGATCGCCCGTGCCTCCACCGAACTCGCCCGTTCTCTCGGCGAGTAGCCGCACCGCGCCGCCAGTCCACCCGCTCCTGGTACACCCCTGGCCGAACGAGGGGAGTAAGCGCTTTCACGCGCTTGTGCTCACCGCACCGCGCTTGCGCTCACCGCACGCACTCGGCCAACGGAGAGGACCACCGCGGATGGCGTCGTCGATGGAGCAACCGCTCGACCATCACTACCGGGGCGAACACCCGATACGCACCCTCGCCTACCTCTTCCGCGCCGACCGCCTGCGGCTCGCCGCAGCCGTCGGCGTCTTCACCGTCAAGCACAGCCCCATCTGGCTGCTGCCGCTGATCACCGCGTCCATCATCGACACCGTCGTCCAGCACGGGCCGATCAGCGGAGACCCTGTCGTCCCGCGTCACGGAGATGACCCGGCTCATCCCGGTGACCCGCGCGCACGGCCTGGAGGGCAAGGCGCTGCGCCGCATGGACGGCACCCTGCGCCGCCTGCTCACCTCCGGCATGCGCCTCGACCTGGTCAACGGCCGGTTCGGCTCGCTCGCCTGGGTGGTCCTCAACGTGATCGGCGTCCTCGTCCTCGCGGGCGCCGCACTGATCTCGTACTACGACGTCTGGGGCGTCACCCCCGGCGGCGTCGTCATGCTCAGCGCCTTCCTGACCACCCTCACCAACTCCACCACGACCCTCGCCGGCCTGGCCCCGGTCATCACCAAGGGCCTCGAATCGGTCCGCTCGGTCGGCGAAGTGCTCCAGGCGCCCGAACTGGAGGACAACGAGGGCAAGGCCCGGCTCACCGAACTGCGCGGGCAGGTCACCTTCCACACCGTGTGCCACGCGTACGAGGACGGCGGCCGGGCGGCGGTCCGCGACTTCACCCTCTCGGTCAGCCCCGGCGAGACCGTCGCCCTGGTCGGCGCGTCGGGCGCGGGCAAGTCCACGGTGCTCAACCTCGTCATCGGCTTCATCCGGCCCACCTCCGGCCGCCTGCTGCTCGACGGCACCGACATGACCACCCTCGACCTGCGCACCTACCGGCGGTTCGTGTCGGTGGTGCCGCAGGAGTCGATCCTGTTCGACGGGACGGTCCGGGAGAACGTCGCCTACGGCATGGACGACGCCGACGAGGAGACGGTCCGGGCGGCGCTGCGGGACGCCAACGCGCTGGAGTTCGTCGACGCGCTTCCGCAGGGGCTCGACACCCTGGTCGGCGAGCGCGGCGCACGGCTGTCCGGCGGGCAGCGGCAGCGCCTCGCCATCGCCCGCGCCCTGATCCGCGACCCCAAGGTGCTCGTCCTGGACGAGGCGACCTCGGCGCTGGACACCCGCTCCGAGGCCCTGGTCCAGCAGGCGCTCGCCCGGCTCATGCGGGGACGTACCACGTTCGTGGTGGCCCACCGGCTGTCCACCGTGCGCGGCGCGGACCGGATCGTGGTCATGGCGGACGGCCGGATCCAGGAGATCGGAAGCCACGAGGAGCTGCTGCGCCGGGGCGGGGCGTACGCGGCGCTGCACAGCGGTCAGGTGGCCTGAGATGTGAACGGCGGGCCGGCGGGGCTGTCCCGGTAGGCAACGGTATTGCGCCAAATGGGTGCCCCGGACTCGGGGAGGTGAATGGTCCGGCTCCGTTCGGGCATACGGTGCGCAAAAGTCGAGAGAGGGGCGCCCCGTGCTTGTTCCGGACCCGAAGGTCGTCAGGAAGCTGCTGACCAGGTACGCATCGCTGCGCATCGCCCAGGCGGAGAGCGAGACGTCGACGACTGCACGGGAGTTGGAGGACGTCAGTTACACACTGTGCGTGATGATGGGCACCACCAGCATCCATGACGCGATCGCCAAGGCGGACGCCCTGCTGATGAACGGGCGCCCCACCGATCCGGACGGAGAGAGCGGACTGTCGCTGGCCGTCTGAATCACGGCACGGCCGTCGTGGTGCCATTGATCCGCCGCTGCTTGTCGGCGGCGGGTCTCGCCAGCCACTCGGTGATGGTCCGGGCGATCGGCTGCCCCGTGTCGGCCTCGATGAAGCCGAACTGCCCGGACTGGTTGCACTCCAGGAACCACCACGTCCCGTCGGCGTCCTCGACGAAGTCGAAGGCACCGTAGGCGAGTTCCGCGTCCCGCAGATACGCCCGCACGCCCTCGGCGACCCGCGGCGGCACCTCGGTGCACCGCCAGGGCGTCCTGTCCGCGGCGAAGCGGACGTCCACCTCGTCGGGATCGGCGTCGGGCGCGGTCGGCTTGCGGGCGGCCAGCAGCCGCTCGCCGACCACCGTGAGCCGGAGGTCGGCCCGCTTGGCGATACGCCGCTGCAGCAGCGTCGGTCCGAAGGCGACCGCGGCGAAGTCGGCGTCCGGTGCCACCCGGCTCGTCGGCACCGCCCTCGGCGGCTCCTGCGGATGAGCCCCTGAGACCGGTTTGACCACAAGGTCGGGGAAGCGCTCGGCGAAGTCCCGCGCGGCCTGCGGGAACGTCGTGATGAGCGTGGCCGGCACGGGCAGCCCGCAGCGCTGGGCGAGGCGCAGCTGCCACGGCTTGTGCCGGGCCCGGCGGGCCGCGTCCGGGTGGTTCATCCAGCGCGCGCCGGAGCTGCGCAGCATGCCGTACAGCGCCTGTGAGGACTCCTCCGTCAGCCACGCGGACGGCTCGGCCACCCGCGTGGCCGGAGTTCCCGGCCGGCGCAGCCACACGGACCGCAGTCCGTCCATGCTCACCAGCCGGCCCGCGGACCACAGGTGTCCGCGGAACGTGCCGTGCACAAACTCGCCCGACAGGGCGGCCCCGCCGATCAGATCGGCGGGATCGAGGCGGACCACCGGAACCCCGGACGCGTTCAGGTGGACCACCACCATGTCCGCCGTGACGTCCTCGGCGTTGGTCAGGATCAGTACGGTCATGTCGGCGGCCCGGGGTCAGTCGTCGAAGTGCGTCTTCGAGCCGGCCGTGGAGGTCGTTGTCGCCAGCTCTCTGAGCAGCGCGAGGTCCGTGGCGGCTATCCGCCCGTCGAACAGCACGTTCACCTGCAGGCCGGGGTCGTACGCGTACGGCGTGGCGACGTCCAACTCCGCCGCCGGGCGTGCGTAGTTGAGCGCGAACGGTTGCATCGTCTCTCCCTCTCGGTGCTGCCCCGGTCAGGCCGTCGGCCTGCCGTGTGGTGGCATCTCCCGCTCGTTGTCCGGGGCTTCCATGGACTTATACGAATCGAACGGGTGGTTGGTTTCCTTACGCTCCGTGATTGCGGGCGAGTTGGCCGCTCTGAACCTGAGACGGCCGACGGATTCGGTCGGTTGACTGGTCGTGGGGTCGGGAGCCGCGCACACGCGGCGGCGGTGGGGCGCATCGGGGCGGTCGCGGGGGCGCGTGGCTCGGGCCGCGCCCTTGAGTGAGGGTGCGGAGTGCGGGGATCCGTCCGGAAACGTCAGGCGGGTTCGCCGGGCCGGCCGACCTCGGCAGGGGTGCGGTGCGTTCGTGCGGCAACGGGGGCGCGCAGGGTGCGCAGAGCGAGCAGGAGTACGCCGATGTCGTCCAGGTACACCGGATCGGGCAACAGGTCGGTCGGCAGTACGAAGTACAGGACGGCGCCCCAGAACACCCAGCGTGGCCCGGTCGGCAGCCCGGCCCGCCGCAGTCCGCGCCGGGCCCGGACCAGCCGTACCAACAGCCCCACGGCCGCGGCGAGCAGAAGCGCCGCGATCACGGCGACGACGGCGAGCACTGCAGTGGTGGAATCCACGGGCCCTCCTCGAATCCGGTGCAGCGCTACGCGCGTGCCCTACTTGGATTCCCTGATACGGCTCCGGTATTGCCTCCGTTGCGGCGTTTGTGCCCCTCGGCACGTCCCGTCCCGGTACGGGAGTGCCTGGGCTGACGCCCGTGAACGCGAGGAACGGGGCTGCCGGGGCGGCGCGGCCGCGCGGCGCGGTTCAGGTGGCCGCGTCCGTTGCGCGGGTGCGCCCGCCCGCCGCGCGCGCCTGCTGTGGCCGAGCCCGCCCGGCCGCGGCGTGCGCCCCGCTGGTGCGTCCGTCGGGACGCGGCCGTTCAGCCGGCCGGGCCGCCGGAGCCGCTCTCCCCGCCGCCCTCATCCGTCGCACGCCGGGCCTTCCCGCCGCCCTTGAGGCGTTCCAGGGTGCGGGTCAGCTGCTGCAGTGGGGACGCGGGGGGCGGGTCCTGGCGCTGTTCGCGGGAGGGCGGCTCGGGGATGACGGCGGCCGACTCGCGGTAGGCGGCGAGGGCCTCATGGGCGCGTTCGGCGGCCTCCCGGTACAGGTCCCGGGACCTGGTCATGGCCTCCAGCGCCTCGGCGTACATCTTCACCAGCGCCCGCTCGCGCGCCAGCTCCTCCTCCAAAGTCAGCAGATGCCAGTCCTCCCGCAGCACGGTCAGCACCTCCTCGGCCCCGTCCGGCAGCGGCCGCGCCGCGGCGGTGAACCGGCTCAGCGCCTCGATCAGCTCGGCCGGTTCCGAGCCGTCCAGGAAGACACTCCGCACGGCGAAGGCGTCACCGTCGTAGCCCTCCGGCGCCGGGGCGCCCGGCAGCACCACGGCACCACCGCGCGGCACCTGCGCCCCCGAGTCCCGCAGCGCCCAGTTCACGGCCCGCAACTGCTGCGGCGCGGCCCGGTGCTCCACCACCCGGTGCCGCAGCCCCGGCGGCAGCAGCCGGGCCAGCGGCAGGCGGCCGCGCGCGTCGGGCGTCATGGCCTCGTGGACGACGCAGTGGACGGACCACCCGCTGCGCGCGGCCGCCCTGAGGACGCGGCGCAGCTCCTTGTCGTCCGACGGCAGCGGGTTGACGTCCCGGAACCGCAGCTCCGCGCCCGTCTCCGCCTCGTGGTCCCAGGTCGCGTCGGAATCGTCCGGCCAGAACACCGTCGCGGGCGACGGCCACCGCGGATCCCAAGCGGCCTCCGCCTCCGCCACCAGCACCCACTCCCGCCCCTCGGCCGGGCCGTGCGCCAGCGACAGCCTGGCCCGCACGGTCACCCCTTCGCCGGTCTCCCAGCGCGCCTCGAAGACCCGCTCCCGCGCGCCCACGGCCTCGGGCAGCTCCAGCCAGTCGCGGATCACCCCGCTGTCCTTGAGCTGCTGCACATGCCGTCGGAGTACGTCTTCCGCGGCGGGCCCGACATGGCGGCCGCGGGCCAGCCACACCGTGGGGGGAGTCATGGGGCGGACAGAGGTGGAGGTCGACATGGGTCCATCTGTGAACGGGGGCGACGTGTGACTGCCAGTATCGTCGCCGCGGACGGTCGGGATCACCCGGGGGCACCCGGCGGGAGGCGGTCCGCCTGCGGTCATGTGCAAGGTCAGCGATGGTGGGCAGGAGGACATCGGCCGATCGTACGGTGGAGACCGGACAAGGAGTGACTCCTGTGAACGTGGACCTCGGCGGGCGAACCGCGCTGGTGACAGGCTCCTCCCAGGGCATCGGAGCGGCGATCGCGGTGGGCCTGGCCCGGGCCGGCGCCCGCGTCGGCGTCAACGGACGGGACGCCGAACGCCTCGAAAGGAGTGTCGAGAAACTGCGGGCCGAGGTGCCGGACGGCCTGTTCGTGCCCGTCGCCGCCGACCTGGGCACCGAGGAGGGCGCCGCCCGCGCCGTGGCCGCCCTGCCCGACGCCGACATCCTCGTCAACAACCTCGGCATCTTCGGCCCCACCCCCGCCCTCGACATCACCGACGACGAGTGGCGCCGCTACTTCGAGATCAACGTCCTGTCGGCGGTCCGGCTGATCCGCTCGTACCTCCCCCGGATGATCGACCAGGGGTGGGGCCGGGTGCTGAACATCGCGAGCGACTCCGCCGTCGTCATCCCCGCCGAGATGATCCATTACGGCATGTCGAAGACCGCGCTGCTCGCGGTGAGCCGCGGGTTCGCGAAGGAGGCGGCGGGCAGCGGCGTCACCGTGAACTCGGTCATCGCGGGCCCCACCCACACCGAGGGCGTCGAGGACTTCGTCTACCGGCTGGTCGACCGCGACCTGCCCTGGGACGAGGCCCAGCGCGCCTTCATGCGGGACCACCGCCCGCAGTCACTGCTCCAACGCCTGATCGAACCCGAGGAGATCGCGAACCTCGTCGTGTACCTGAGCTCCCCGCTCGCGTCCGCCACGACGGGCGCGGCCGTGCGGGTCGACGGGGGATACGTGGACTCGATCCTGCCCTAGCCGCTCACCAGCCCGTCCACAACAGGTGGTTGACGAGCAGCGCGACCACGGCCTGCGCCGCGAGCCAGCCGCGGGGGCGGGGCAGGAAGGCGCAGGCGGCCAGCAGCCAGAGGGCGAACGGCAGCCAGATCCGCTCCGTCTCCGCCTTGCTCATCCCCGACAGATCGGCGACGAGGAGAGCGAGGAGAGCGGCGAGGAGGAGGACGGCGAGACGGGGCTCGGGCGAGCTCAGGAAGCCGTCCCGCCCGCGCTGCCGCCGCAGCACCCCACCCGCGCGCACCAGCCCCGCCACCGTCGCCAGTCCCACGACCAGCACCGTGCACGCCGGATTGGCCCACACCCAGTACCAGTACGGCCGAACACCCCCCGCCCCTTGGTTGTAGCGCTCCACCAGCAGGTGGTACGCCTCCCAGTAGTTGAACCCGGCGAGGGTGAACGCCAACGGCACGACGATCACCCCGGCCACCAAGGGCAGCACCACCGCCCGCCGATTCCGCCCCAGGACGAGCACGCCCACCCCGATGATCCCGATCAGCGTCAGCCCGTACGACAGGTAACAGGTGAGCCCGTAGAGCAGTCCCGCCCCGAACGCCGCCGCCCGCGGCCGTCGCCCCGTCACCGCGAGGGCGAACAGGGCCACCGCCCAGGCGGCGACCGCCGTGAAGTACCCGTCGGCCGACGTCCCCATCCACACCGCGCCCGGCGCCAGCACCAGAAACGGCGCCGCCCGCCGCGCGAGCCGCTCCGCGGCCAGTGCCCGGACCGTCACCAGCACGGCCATCACCGTGGTGGCCCCCACGGTGATGCACCAGACGCCCGCCCAGGCACCGCCGCCCAGCCCGATCCGGTCGAGCAGGACGAAGGTGAGGGTGGCGCCGGGCGGGTGACCGGCGACGTGCGCGGGCCAGTGGTCGGGGCCCTGGATCACGATGTACTGGGTGAAGTTCCGCAGGGCCGCCGGAATGTCGTGGAACCGGTCGATGACCTGGAGGTACTCGTACCGCGTGGTCAGCCGGGCGGCGACGCCCCGGTGCCAGCCGTCGATGAGCGCCAGGGACCACGTCCAGGCCATCGCGGCGCCACAGGCCACGGCGAGCAGCGCCCGCCACGGCAGCCGGGCGGCGAGCCCGGGCCCGTACGCCACCACCGCCACCGCCACCACCACGGCGGCCGGGGTGCCGGGGCCCACGTGCGGGCCCCAGGAGGCGAACAGGGGAGGCCAGTTGAGGAACAGCGTGCCGTCGGTGTCCTGGATGTGGCGGCCGACCAGCACCGCCGCCACGAACAACAGCACGGCGGCCAGCGCGGCGGCCAGGTCACGGAGATGAGAGGAGCGGATCACACGCAGGACGCTAGGCCGCCCCCGGCCCGGCCAGGGCGTCCGGCGCCCCGATGTCAGCGTTTCGTCATGGGTTGCGCGGCCCCTTTCGCGCCGGTCCCGGCCTACCGTCAGGACATGCGAGACCAACGGCTTCCCTCCTCGCCCGGCTTCTGGCGCAGCCCCCTGCGCGGCCCCCGGTTCACCGCCGTGCTCGGAGTCGTGCTGCTGGTGGGCATCACGGTGCTGTTCGTGACCGGACTGCTGTCGTACGCCGCCTACAACCCGAACCTGTCGCCGGTGAACGACAAGACTCCGGACAAGGGGATCCTCGGTTTCTACCTGTTTTCCTGGCCGACGAGCCCGCACTGGCTGTACCGGCTCAACCAGGGCGTCCACGTCACCCTCGGGATCACGCTCATCCCCGTCCTGCTGGCCAAGCTGTGGTCGGTCATGCCGAGGCTGTTCACGCTGCCCCCGGCCCGCTCCCTGGCGCACGCGCTGGAGCGGATCTCGCTGCTCCTGCTGGTCGGGGGCGCCCTGTTCCAGTTCACGACCGGTGTGCTCAACGTCCAGCTGGACTACGTCTTCCCGGGCTCCTTCTACACGCTGCACTTCTACGGCGCCTGGGTCTTCTTCGCCGCGTTCGTCGCGCACGTCGCCCTGAAGCTGCCGACGGCCCTGCGCAATCTGCGCCGACTCCGCGGAGAAGAGGGCGACCTGGTCCCGCCGCGCCCCGCCGAGCCCACCGTCTCGCGCAGGGGTGCGTTCGGGCTGGTCGGAGGCGCCTCCCTGCTGCTGTTCGCCACGTCCGCGGGCCGCAACTTCGACGGGCCGCTGCGCCGGACCGCCCTGCTGACCCCGCACGGGGGACCGGAACCGGGCAGCGGTCCCGGCGGCTTCCAGATCAACAAGACGGCCGCCTACGCCGGGATCGACACCCGGGAGACGGCCGGTGACGTCTGGCAGCTGGTCGTCACCGGCCGTACCGGCGTCGTCCGGCTCGGCCGGGAGGAACTGCTGCGGCTGCCGCTGCACAGTGCCGCGCTGCCGATCGCCTGCGTGGAGGGCTGGTCGACGTCCGACCAGTGGTGGCGCGGCGTCCGGCTGCGGGACCTCGCCGCCCTCGTCGGGTACGACGACCCGGCCGACGTCCTGGTGGAGTCCCTGCAACGGCGCGGCGCCTTCCGCCGGGCCGCGCTGCGCGCCAACCAGGTGGCCGACCCGCGCTCCCTGCTCGCCCTGGACGTCAACGGCGAGCCGCTGACCCTCGACCACGGCTACCCGGCGAGGATCATCGTGCCTGCCGCGCCGGGCGTGCTGAACACCAAGTGGGTGGCACGGATGACGTTCGGAGACCTCTGATGCGCCCCATCCTCACCCGGCCGCGCCTCGTCGTCGGCAGCCCGTTCCAGCTGCTGCTGCTCGGCTGTTCGTTCGCGCTCGCCGGGTACGCGGGCGTACGGCTGCTCGCGGGTGACTGGTTCCAGGTCGTGCTCTGGTTCGTGGGCGCGGCCGTGCTGCACGACCTGGTGCTGGTCCCGCTGTACACGGCGGCCGACCGGGCGCTGACGGGCGCGCTGGGCGCGGTGCGGCGGCGGGAGTGGACCGGGTACGTCCGGGTCCCGGCCGCCCTGTCCGGGCTGCTGCTGCTCGTGTGGTTCCCGCTGATCAGCGGCCGGGTCGACGAGCGCTACCGGCTGGCCACCGGGCTGTCGGCGGACGGTTTCCTCACCCGCTGGCTGCTGATCACGGCCGTCCTGTTCGGCGGCTCGGCGCTGCTGCTGGCGCTGCGGGTGCGCAGGGCGACGAAGCAGCGGCCGCCGGCCGACCACTGACCGTCCACGGCAAGGCCCAGCACGCGCGCGTGCCGCAGCAGCGCCGGCGTGCCGAGGCGGGCCCACGGGAAGGGGGCGCCCGCCGTGCCCCGCCCGTCGGTGACATGGACCTGGACGCGTTCGTCGACGTCCGCGGGGACCGTCTCGGCGATCACCAGACCGCCGGGCGCGAGAACCCGGGCCAGCCGGTCGAGCAGGGCGTGCGGGTCGCCGCCGATGCCGAGGTTGCCGTCGATCAGCAGGGCGGTGCCCCACCGGCGCTCACCGGGCAGCGGCTGGAAGACCGAGCGACGCAGGGCCTGGCCGCCGAGGCGCGCGGTGTGCGCGACGGCGGCCTCGCTGACATCGATGCCGAGCGCCGTACGGCCCCGGGCGGCGAGTTCCGCGACCAGCCGGCCGGGGCCGCAGCCCACGTCGAGCACGGCGCCCTCGCAGCGGTCCAGCACGGTGAGGTCGGCCTCGTCCGGGCGGGCGCACCACCGCTCCACGTCCAGCGGGAGGAGCCAGCCGTCGCTGCGGCGCAGGAAGAGCGGGCCGCGGCCGGTGCGCAGGGCGTGCACATAGGGGTCGTCGGCGGTCCAGGGGAGCAGGCGCCGGGTCTCGTAGGGGGCGCTCATCGGTGGGTGGCCGCCCGCACCCGGGCCAGCTCCGCCGCGAACCGGCCCCGCGGCGCCAGCCCGGCCACCGCGTAGGCGTCGGCGGCCGTGTCGACGTCCCGCAGCCGGGGCAGATCCCGCACGCGGAGCCCGGCGGCGATCAGCCGGTCGCGCTGGACGGCCCCGGTGACCGGCGTCGACATCGGGACTCCCCGCAGCAACTGGGGGGCGGGCTCGGCGAGCCCCAGCGCCCAGAAGCCCCCGTCCTCGGCCGGACCGAGGTACGCGTCGCACCCGGCGAAGTCCACGGTGAGCAGCTCCGGCGTCACCTGCGGCGTGTCCATCCCGATCAGCAGCGCAGGTCCCGCACACCCGGCGAAGGCCGCGGCCAGCCGTTCGTCCAGCCCGCCCGCACACTGCGGTACGACGTCGAAGCCCGGCGGCAGCCAGGGTCCCGGACGGCCGTCCAGCACCAGGACCCGGCGGCGCGCCGGGGTCGCGGCCACCGTGCGCAGGGTGTCCGCCAGGGCCGCCTCGGCCAGCGCGGCCGCCTCGCCGGGCGTGAACGGCGGCGTCAGCCGCGTCTTGACGCGCCCCGGGCGCGGCTCCTTGGCGATGACGAGCAGCGTGGTCACCGGCGGCTCCCTTCGAGGGCGGCGGGCGGTTCGGCCAGAACGCGGCGCATGTCCCGTACCGCCTGCCAGGTGCCGCGCCAAGTGCCGGTGACCTTGGACGCGCCGGCGCGGGGCAGATACGGCACGTCGTGCTCGGCGACGCGCCAGCCCGCGTCGGCGGCGCGCACGACCATCTGGAGCGGATAGCCACTGCGCCGGTCGGTGAGCCTCAGGCCGAGCAGCGCCGCACGCCGGGCGGCCCGCAGCGGACCCAGGTCGTGCAGCCGCAGCCCCGTGCGCCGGCGCAGCAGCAGCGCCAGCGCGGCGTTGCCCACGCGCGCGTGGGCGGGCCAGGTGCCCCGGCTCCGCGGCCGGCGCCTGCCCAGCACCAGGTCGGACTCACCGGCCCGCACCTCACGCACGAACGGGACGAGGAGGGACGGGTCGAGCGAGGCGTCGCAGTCGCAGAAGCACACGATGTCGGCGGTCGCGGCGGTCAGGCCCGCGTGACACGCGGCGCCGAATCCGCGGCGCGGCTCGTGGACGACGGTCGCCCCGAGTGCGCGGGCGAGGTCCGCCGAGCCGTCGGTGGAGCCGTTGTCCACGACGAGGGCACGCCATCCGGCCGGGATGCGGTCCAGCACCCACGGCAGGGCCTCGGCCTCGTTGAGGCACGGCAGGACCACGTCGACGGGCGGCGGTGGGGGAGGGGTTGTCACGGCTTTCACCCTACGAATGGAAAGCGGGCATATCGGACTTTGGCTGCTTACGAAACACGGACGTCGGAGGGCGGGCGCAGCCCTCGCCTCACCCCTCGCGCAGCCCGGCCCGCGCGAACTCCCGCATCCCGTCCTCGAACCCGACCTCGGGCTTCCAGCCCAGCTCGGACCGCAGCCGCGAGGAGTCGGCGGTGATGTGGCGGACGTCCCCCAGCCGGTACTCCCCGGTCACCACGGGCTCCGGCCCGCCGTACGCCTCGGCCAGCGTCCGCGCCATCTCGCCGACCGTGTGCGGCTCACCGCTGCCGGTGTTGTACGCCGTGAGCGCGCCCGGCGCCGAAGTCGCCTCCAGGGCCGCCACGTTGGCCGCTGCCACATCGCGTACGTGCACGAAGTCCCGCCTCTGGCGTCCGTCCTCGAAGACGCGCGGGGCCTCGCCCCGGGCGAGCGCCGAGCGGAAGAAGGAGGCCACCCCGGCGTACGGGGTGTCGCGGGGCATCCGGGGCCCGTACACGTTGTGGTAGCGCAGCGACACCGCCGACCCGCCCGTGGCCCGCGCCCAGGCCGCCGCCAGATGTTCCTGGGTGAGCTTCGTCGTCGCGTACACGTTGCGCGGATCGACCGGCGCGTCCTCGGTGACCGGACCGGGCGCCAGCTCGGCGCCGCACGCGGGGCAGACGGGTTCGAAGCGTCCCGCCGCCAGATCGGCCACGGCCCGGGGCCCGGGCCGCACCACGCCGTGCCCGGCGCAGCTGTACCGGCCCTCGCCGTAGACCACCATCGACCCGGCAAGCACCAGCCGCCGTACGCCGGTCTCGGCCATGGCGGTGAGCAGTACGGCCGTGCCGAGGTCGTTGACGCGGACGTAGTCCGGCGCGTCGGAGAAACCGGTCCCCAGACCGACCATCGCCGCTTGGTGGCAGACGGCGTCGACGCCGGACAGCGCACGGCGGACGGCGTCGGCGTCCCGCACGTCCGAACCGGCGTCCACGCGCACGTCGTACACGACGGGCTCGTGTCCGCCCGCCGTCAGCGCCTCGACCACATGGGACCCGATGAACCCGGCACCGCCGGTGACCAGTACTCGCATGCCCACACGCTAGGTCCGCGGACCGGCCCCGCCGCCGATCCGCGCCCGGCACGTCACAGGTCCGTAAGACACGCGAGGGGTCCGGCGGCACAGCCGCCGGACCCCTGCGGAACGGGCTCGCCTACGCGCCGCTCTCCCGGAGCATGTCCTCACGCTCGACGATCTTCACACGCTCGCGGCCCTGCGGCTCGCCCAGGGCCTTCTCGGCGGCGTCCAGCCGGTACCAGCCCTGCCACGTGGTGAAGCGGACGTTCCGCTCGGCGAGGAAGGCGTCGACGGCCTCGCGGTCCGGCGCCGAGGGGGTGTGCAGACGGCCGCCCGCGTAGTCGTCCAGCAGGTTGGACACCGTCTCGTTGGCGTCGCCCTTGGTGTGGCCGATGAGGCCGACCGGGCCACGCCGGATCCAGCCGGTGACGTACACCGACTGCAGGTGCGTACCGCCCTCCTCGATGACCCGGCCGCCCTCGTCCGGGACCGTGCCCGAGTCGATGTCCCAGGGCAGCTTGGGCAGTTTGTCGGAGAGGTAGCCGACCGCGCGGTAGACCGCGGTGACGTCCCAGTCGGTGAACCTGCCGGTGCCCCTGACGTTGCCGGTGCCGTCCAGCTCGGTGCGCTCGGTGCGCAGGCCGACGACCTTGCCGTCCTCGCCCAGGATCTCCGTCGGCGACTCGAAGAAGTGCAGGAACAGCTTGTGCGGGCGGTTGCCGACGTCGCGTATCGCCCAGTTCTCCAGCGTCTTGGCGACCATGTCGGCCTGCTTGTTGCCGCGCCGGGTCTCGATCGAGCCCTCGTCGTAGTCGATGTCCTCGGGGTCGACGACGACCTCGATGGTGGGGGAGTGGTCCAGCTCGCGCAGCTCCATCGGGCTGAACTTCGCCTGCGCCGGGCCGCGTCGGCCGAAGACGTGGATCTCCTTGGCCGGGTTGGTCTTCAGGCCGTCGTAGACGTTCGGCGGGATCTCCGTCGGCAGCAGTTCGTCCGCGGTCTTGGCGAGGATGCGCGCGATGTCGAGCGCGACGTTGCCGACGCCCAGGACGGCGACCTTCTCGGCCTGAAGCGGCCAGGTGCGCGGCACGTCCGGGTGGCCGTCGTACCAGGACACGAAGTCGGCGGCGCCGTACGAGCCGTCGAGGTCGATGCCCGGGATCGGCAGCGCGCGGTCGGCCGTCGCGCCGGTGGAGAAGATCACGGCGTCGTAGAACGAGCGCAGGTCGTCCAGGCTGATGTCGGTCGGGTAGTCGACGTTGCCGAAGAGCCGGATCTGCGGCTTGTCCAGGACCTGGTGAAGGGCCGTGATGATGCCCTTGATCCGGGGGTGGTCGGGGGCGACTCCGTAACGGATCAGCCCGAACGGCGCCGGCATCCGCTCGAAGAGGTCGATGGACACACCGGGTTCGGCGGCCACGTCGGACTTGAGCAGGGCGTCGGCGGCGTAGATACCGGCGGGGCCGGCCCCGACGATTGCTACCCGCAGGGGGCGGGGCATGATCAGGTTCCCTTCGAGCGATGACAAGCAACTCGACGGGAAGCCTAAGCTGAGGCAAGCCTAACTTGGTACACGGGTCCGGCCTATGACCCCATAAGGCCACCTTATGGGATCCATAAGGTGGCTCACGGGGCTTCCGGGCACGCCACCCGCCGCGGTGCTTTCCTTCTGCCTGTGGCCGTGAACGAATCCCGCGGCGGTATGCCGCCCCTCGATCTGCTGTCGACGTTCCTGGAGATCTACCGGTCGGGCTCGCTGTCCGCCGCCGCCCAGCGGCTCGGCGTGACCCAGCCCGCGGTCACCGGCCAACTCGCGCGGCTGGAGGAGCAGATCGGCGAGCGGCTGTTCGTCCGTACGCACAAAGGCGTCACGCCGACCCAGCGGGCGGCCGCGCTCGCCTCCCGCATCGGCGTCCATGTGGACGGCCTGCGCGAAGCCCTGCACCCGGCCGACACCGAGCCGCCCCTGCAGGGGACGGTGAGGGTCGGGGGAGCGGCCGAGGTGATGACCCTGCGGGTGCTGCCGGTGCTGGCCGAACTGGTCGGCCGGGGCGTGACCGTCCAGGTGGTCCTGGGGCTCGCCGACGACCTGCTGTCCCAGCTGGCCGACGGCCGGCTCGACCTCGTCGTCTCGGCGGTACGGCCGTCCCACCAGGCCGTGCTCGCGGTGCCGTTGGTGGACGAGGAGTTCGTCCTGGTCGCCCCGCCCGCGCTGGCCCACACCATCGACGCCGACCGGCTGCGGGCCGAACCGGTGGCCGCGCTCGCCCATCTGCCGCTGGTGGCGTACGCCGAGGAGTTGCCCATCGTGCGCCGCTACTGGCGCAGCGAGTTCGGCCGCCGCCCACCGAACCCGGTGGCCATGGTCGTCCCTGACCTGAGGGCCGTCCTGGCGGCGGTGGTCGCGGGCGCCGGGATCTCCGTCCTGCCCCGCTACATCGCCGCCCCGGCCCTCGCCGCCGAGGAGGTCGTACAGCTCCACCACCCCGAGGTGGCGCCGCTCAACACGCTGTATCTGGCGGTACGGCGGGGCGCCCCGGCCGGCCCCGCCGTGACCGTGCTCCGCGACCGCCTCCAGCAGGCCGCGCGCCGCTGGAGCACGCTCTGACCTTCACCCTCCCTGCCCGAGGCCATAAGCATTCTTATGGCCTGCTGCATGCGCTTCTCTGATCGCTGATGGACCCTGGAGCCATGACGAAGATTCTGATGGTCATCTCGGGTGCGGACAGCATGCAGCTGGCCGACGGTTCCAGCCACCCCACCGGCTACTGGGCGGAGGAGGTCGCCGCCTCCCACCAGGTGCTCACCGCCGCGGGCGCCCAGGTGTCGATCGCCACCCCGGGCGGCGTACGCCCCACCGTCGACGCCCTCAGCCTCGACGAGCGCGGCGGCGTGCCGGAGGCCGACGCCCAGCGGTTCCGCACCTACCTCGACGGCCTCGCCGACCAGCTGGCCGCACCGCTCGCCCTGTCCGACGTACGCCTCGACGACTACGACGCCCTCTACCTACCCGGCGGCCACGCCCCGATGGCCGACCTCACGCAGGACGCCGACCTCGGCCGGTTGCTCACCGAGGCCGACGCGGCAGGCAGGACGGTGGCGGCCCTGTGCCACGGGGTCGCCGGGCTGCTCAGCGCCGAGCGACAGGACGGCGGGTTCACCTTCGCCGCCCGCACGCTGACGTCGTTCAGCGACGAGGAGGAGCGCCAGGGCGGTCTGGGTGACAAGATGCCCTACTACCTGGAGAGCAGGCTGCGCGAGCGGGGCGCCGGGGTCGAGACCGGCCCCGCGTGGAGCACCACGGTCGTGGTGGACGGCAACCTGATCACCGGTCAGAACCCGCAGTCCAGCACGGCGACCGCCGAGGCCGTACTGAAGGCGCTGGGCCTGCGCTGAACCGGGCCTGTGCGTCGTCGTCGGCCGTCAGCCCGCGTCCGCGCGCGCCGACAGAGCGTGGCGCAGGCACTCGGTCAGGTCGGCGGCGATGCTCCCGTCGGGGTCCAGGCGGGGGTTGAAGATCGTGACGTCCAGGCCGACGGCTCGTTCGTCGGCCAGGGCCGTGCTCAGCACATCCTCCAGCTCCCGCCACGTCAGTCCACCGGGCTGGCGGTAGTCGACGGCCGGCATGATCGCGTCGTCCAGGACGTCGACGTCGAGGTGCACCCAGTAGCCGCCGGGCACGCGGGCCAGCCGCTCGACCGCCTGGCGTGCGGCCGTGCCGGCGCCGACGGCACGGACCCCGTGGAAGTCCACGGCGTACAGCTCGGGCGGCAGGGGCTGCATACCGAACTGGGCGGACTCCGCGGCGTCACGGTAGCCGAGTACGACCACGTCCTCGTCGCGCACCAGGGGTCCGCGGCCCGCGAGGTCGGTGAGCAACCGGGGGCCGCGGCCCGTGACCAGGGCGAGTTCCATCGAGGCGGCCTCGCCCGCCGGTTCCGCCTCCGGCTGGTAGAAGTCGGTGTGGCCGTCGAGGAACAGCAGGCCGTGCCGACCGCGCCGCTTCAGGGCGAGCAGGTTGCCGAGCAGGATGCTGCAGTCGCCGCCGAGCACGACGGGAAAGCGGCCGGAGTCGAGCACAGCGCCGACCGCGTCGGCGAGCCGCTGGGAGTACTCCGCGATGCCGGTGCTGTTGAGGACTCCGGTGCCGGGGTCCCGCCTCGGGTCGTAGGCGGGCGGTTCGACCCGGCCGACCCGCACCGCGCCCGGGACGTCCAGCAGACCGGCGGCGAACAGGGCCCCCGGGAGCTCCTCGACGCCGGACGGCTGCAGCCCCAGGACGGACGGCGCCTCGACGATCGCCAGTTCCCGCACGTCACAGTCCCTTCGCCGGTGGGCGTCCACCTGGCCATCGTCGCGCAGGAAAGGGGACGCCGCCCGGCATGCGCCGGTCAGTCGGCCGGGTCGCCGTCACGTCGGCAGTACAGGAACAGGTGCGGCTCGGGGGTCGCCTCGGGATGTGCGGGAGTGAAGACCGTGCGGTCCTGCCGGAGCACCGTGAGCCCGGCCCGGCTCGCCATCTCGGCGAACTCCTCGGCGCCGAAGCTGGTCACTCGTACGGGCTGCCCCATGAAGACGGCCTCGACGTCCTCCACGTCCAGCGGCACGGTGGCGAGCACCAGATGACCGCCGGGCCGCAGCGCCCGCGCCAGCCGCCGTACGAGCGCGGACTGCTCCTCGCGGGACATCTGGAGCAGGGAGAAGTACACGCAGACCGCGTCGAACGACCCGTCGGCGAGCGGCATTTCGCGGATGTCGGCGCACTGGAAGGCGGCGCCCGGCACCTGCTGGACGGCGAGGTCCACCATCACGGGCGAGACATCGACGCCGAGGACGTCGTGGCCCGCCTCGGCGAGCGTCCGCGCCGTGGGGCGCCCGGTCCCGCTGCCGACGTCCAGCACCCGGCTGCCGGGTTCCAGTTGCCCGAGCAACCACTCCAGCGACGCCCGGTGCGCCTCCGACCCCGCGAACGCCTTCTCGTACGCCGCCCCGATCGCGTCGAACGCGGTTGCGGCGGGCGGCCGGTGATCCCCGTCGGTCACGATGCTTCCCCTTCGTCACGGGTGTGCCGGGCATCGTTCCATTCACGGGCCGGGGCCACAACAGGGTTACGGCGGGCGGGGCTGTGGTGCGTGGCGGGGTGGGGCGTGGGGCTGGGCTGTGGTGCGCGGCCGGGCGGGGCGTGGGGCCGGGTGCGGGGCCGGGCGTGGCGTCCGGCGCCGGGGCGGTTGCGGTCGGGTGGGGCGTCACGGCAGGGTGCGGGCGTGACCACCTTGTTGATCGTGCATCACACGCCCTCGCCCAACTGCCAGGCCATGCTGGAAGCGGTGATCTCCGGTGCGACGACCCCGGAGATCGAGAACGTCCGGGTCGAGCGACGGGCGGCGCTGTCCGCCACGGCCTCCGACGTGCTGGCCGCCGACGGCTACCTGCTGGGCACCCCGGCGAACCTCGGCTACATGTCCGGCGCTCTCAAGCATTTCTTCGACCAGGTCTACTACCCGTGCCTGGACGAGACGCGCGGTCGGCCCTTCGCCTACTACGTGCACGGCGGCAACGACGTCACCGGCGCGGTGCGCGGCATCGAGTCGATCACCACCGGCCTGGGCTGGCGACGCACGGCCGAGGCGGTCACCGTGACCGGCGAGCCGGACCGGGCCGACATCGAGAGGTGCTGGGAGCTGGGGGCGACGGTCGCGGCCGGGCTCATGGAGCCGTAGGGGCGGAGCCGACGGCCCCCGCCCGGCCGCCGTGGTCGTCGCCAACCCCGACGGTGCCGATCACTCCGTCGCCCGGCTCGCCCCGGCCGCCGGTTGCACCGCCGGATAGCGCTCCGCCACCTGAACCATCAGCAGCAGGAGCAGGGCCGCCAGTGAGGCCAGCGAGGCGCACACCGCCGTGAGGCCGGCACTCCAGGGCGGGGCCACTGTGAGGTGCATCGCCTGCGAGAGCCCCGTCGAGTGGACCCGGCTCTCCAGAAGCCCGGCCCCCGCCAGCCCCGCCGGCAGCAGCATGCCCGTCACCAGGGCCGGGACGCTGGTCCGCAGCGCCAGCACCACGGCGAGCGTCAGGCACATCCCGGACATGCCGAGCGTGATCGCGAAGACGCTGAGCGGCGCGCCGTCCCGGCGCAGCGGGAAGTACGCCGCACCGCACACGACGAGGGCCGCGGCGGCGAGCCAACCCGGCCAGAAGACCGCCCTCCTGGGCTGCTCCGGGGGCCGCGCACGCCGTACGCGCAGGGGCCGCCTGGCGCGCGGACGTGCCACCTCGGGGTCCGGCGCGGACGCGGCCCGTGCGAAAGCTGTCTCCGAGGCGGCCACGGACGGCGGCAGCCCGGCCGCTTCCGTGCCGCGCTGTCGCTCCTGGGCCAGTCGGCCGATCAGTTCCACGAGTTCCTCTATGGGCCGCCCGGTGGCCGCCGCGCGCACCGCCTCCTGTCCGCAGTGCGGCTGCAGCGAGGTCTGGTGCAGCAGCGCCATCAGCCGGGACACGTCCTCCAGGCACCGCCGCTCGACCGCCGCGCGGATCGCTTCGTCCGCGCTGTCCGCCTCGCGCGGCGGCCGGGTCAACTCGACGACCAGACGGGCCACGTCCTCGACGGGACGGTCCACCGCGACCGCCCGCAGCACCGCGACGACGGTCTGGGCGTACTCGGGCGACTGCTCCATCAGCGTGATCAGCCGGACGATCTCCTCCAGCGGCCGATCGCTGACGGCGGCGTGGACGAGGTCACCGACCGGGTCCAGGAACGCCGGGTCCGGCGCCGCGGGGCGCTGGCGAGCCGGGTCGTCCAGCGGGCCCGCGGGGTCGGGGAGTGCCGACGTGCCGTCGCCGAGCGCGGTGCCGACGCCGAACGCCGTGTCGGCGGCCGGGGTGGTGCTGGTCGGTGGCTTGTCGGTGGGGGTGGTGGTGATCGGTGGCTCGCCGACAAGGGCGGTGTTGATCGGTGGCTCGCCGACAAGGGCGGTGTTGATCGGTGGCTCGCCCAGAGGGGTGGTGCTGGGGGGCGGTTCGCCGACGGGGGTGGTGCTGGGGGGCGGTTCGCCGACGGGGGTGGTGCTGGGGGGCGGTTCGCCGACGGGGGCGGTGCTGGGGGGCGGTTCGCCGACGAGGGCCGTGCCGGGTGACGGTTCGCCGAGGGGGGCGGTGCTGGGGGGCGCTTCGCCGACGAAGGCCGTACCGGACGGCGGCTCGCCCGCGGAGGCGGGGGCGGGCTCGCCGAAGAATATGTCGGACGGGTTCGACTGCTGTGGTGAAGAGCGCGTGGTCATCCTGAGCTCCAAGGGAGTCGTGCGGCCGCTCCTGCGCTGCCGAAGCGCGACACGCGATGTCCCTGACCATTACTGGGTCCCGCCCGACGCCTCGCCACCTGGGTGAAGCGACCGTGTGACAGGACCGGTGAAGGGGCCAAGCGCAGGGTCCACCGCTGACCCGGCCGCCGACATGTGGCCGAAACCACGCCATTGATGCCCTTCAGGCCATGTCCTTTCCGCAGGGTCGCGGGCTACCGTTTTTGCCCAGACCCTTCCCCTCGCACAGCGGCGCGGACGTTCTCACGCGCCCCGGACTCGGACGGCTCGGCAGTGCTCGCAGATCTCTCCCCGCTCATCGCGGCGACCGCCCAGTGGCTCACGCGCGCCTACCCGGCGTCCGGCGGTGCCCTGGCCTCCGCCCTGTGCGAGGTGCAGGCGCGGCAGGCCGTGACGGTCGCGGCGTGGCTGCGGTATCCGACGCAGATGGACGCCGCGCTGGTCGGGATGGCGGGGCCCGGAGGCTCCGACCGGCTCGACTGGATCACCGGCGCGGACCCGGGCGGTACAGCGGACCCCGAGGCGCACGCCTGGCGGACCTGGGTGGACGAGGTCGTGGCGAGCTGGGCCGCGTGCCTGCTCACCGACCCGGAGCTGGCCCGCCAAGCCGTGGCCGCGCTGGTCGGCGGTGGTCATACGGCGGGTACGCCGACGGAGTTCCGCCGCTTGGTCGCGCCCGACGCTCACGACCGGCAGGCGGCGGTGCTGCTGCGCCACCCCGACCTCCTGGCACCGGTCGCCGAGCTGCACCAGGACCGGCTGCTGGACCGGCTCGGGCCGGGGCAGGCGCTGATCGCCTGAGGCGGCGGCCGACGGGCGGAGGGCGTCCGCCGACCGGACAGCCTCGGCGCCTTACTCCGTTGCCGTCAGTTCACGACTCTTTCCCGCGACCCGTCAGCGCGTCCCGCACCCGGTCCACGAGCCCCGCGCCCGGCGCCAGCAGCTTGTTCAGCGGCGGCTTGTCCGGGGCCGAGGGGTGCGGACGGGTCGGCGCCATCGTCTTCGCCTGGCGGACCTTGTCGCCCAGTTCGTCCAGGGCCTGCGGCGAACACGCGGCGCGCAGCTTGGGGAAGAGGTTCTCCTCCTCGTCGGCCACGTGCGCGCGGATCTCGGTCATCAGCATGCCGATCAGGCGGTCGAACTCGGGATCGTCCGCGTCGCAGCTCTCCAGGTCCTTCATGATCTGCTCGGCCTTGGAGTGGTCGTCGATCTCCTTGTCGGCCAGCGCGTCGCCGTTCGGCACGTGCTCCCGTACTGCCGGGTAGAGGTAGGCCTCCTCGGCCACGGAGTGCCGGACCAGCTCCATCGTGACCTGGTCGGCGTGGAGCTTGCGGTTCTTCTCACCGGGCGGCAGGGCCTCGATGCGACCGAAGAGCTCCTCGACCTCACGGTGATCGGTCACCAGCTCGTCGATGACGTTTCCACCATGTCCCATGATCATTGCCTCCTGCGTGAGGACGGCGGCTCCGGATGAGAACCGCCACGGCGACCGAGTGCCCTGCTCCGGCGGACTGACACAGGAGGGGCCGCGCGTCACACGCGCCAGCTGTACCGCCGCTCGGGCCGTCCGGCCACGCCGTACCGCAGGGACACGTCGGCGTTGCCGGTGGTGTGGAAGTACTCCAGGTAGCGGCGGGCGCTGACGCGGGAGACGCCGGTCAGGGTGGCGCACTCGGTGGCGGAGAGGGTGCCGTCGGTGGTGCGCAGGGCGCGTTCGACCAGTTCGGCGGTCTCCACGCTCATGCCCTTGGGCAGTCCTCCGGCGGGCGTCGGCGCGGCTCCGGCCAGGACCCGGTCCACGTCCGCCTGGCCGCGGACGACGGTGGTGAGCAGGCGGCCGCGCTGGGCGGCGTACCGCTCCAGGCGGGCCCGCAGGTCCTCGAACTCGAACGGTTTGAGGAGGTAGTCGACCACGCCGTGGCGTACGGCGCCGCGCACCGTGTCGGCCTCGCGGGCGGCGCTGATCACCATGACGTCGCAGTCGTGGCCCGCGGTGCGCAGCCGGGGGATGACGTCCAGGCCGAAGATGTCCGGCAGATACAGGTCGAGCAGGACCAGGTCGGGGCGCAGCTCGTCGACGGCGTCGATGGCCTGCCGACCGCTGCTGGCGACGCCGACGACGCGGAACGGGCTGACCCGTTCGACGAAGGTGCGGTGCACCCTGGCCACCATGAAGTCGTCGTCGACCACGAGGACGTCGATCGCGTCCGGCGTCCCGGACGTTTCGTCTCTGCCGGTCATCGGTCCGCTCCTTCCGCCACCGCGTCGGTGAGGTGGCTGACGGTCATGCGTGCGGTGAACAGGGCGCCGTCGGGGGTGTTGCTCACCGAGATCTCACCGCCGTGACGTTCGCAGACGAGCCGGGTCAGCGCCAGGCCGATACCGCGCTCACCGTTCTGGGCGGCTTTGGTGGTGAAGCCGTGCGAGAACACCTCCCGGGCCAGCTCGGGCGCCACACCGGGCCCGGAGTCCCGCACGGCGATCTCGACACTGGCCGCGTCCTGCCGCAACTCGACCTCGACCCAAGCCCCACGGCTCCCATCCCGCCGACCACCACCCGGGCCCCCATCACGACCGCCGGTCCGACCACCACGCCGCTCCTGGTCCGGGCCGCTGGGCCGACCGCCACGCCGGGGCGTGCCACGGCCGCCGGGTCGGCCATCGTGCCGGGTCTCGCCCGGGGTGCCGGGTTGGCTGTCGTGCCGGGTCTCGCCCGGGGTGCCGGGTTGGCTGTCGTGCCGGGTCTCGCCCGGGGTGCCGGGTTGGCTGTCGTGCCGGGTCTCGCCCGGGGTGCCGGGTTGGCTGTCGTGCCGGGTCTCGCCTGGCCCGCCGGTGTGGGTGTTCCGTCGTTCCTCGTCCGGACCACCGGGTTGGTCGTCGCGCTGGTCGTCGTCGTGCTCGCCGGGTTGACTGTCACGTCGGTCGTCTTCGCGCCCGCCGGGCTGGCTGTCGTGCCGGTTCCCGCCCGGCCCGTCGGTGGGGCCGTTCCGCCGGTCCCCGTCCGGAGCGCTGCGTCGACCGTCGCGCCGGTCCTCGCCACCCCCGCCGCGCAGGCTGCCGCGCCAAGACCCACCCCGGCCCTCTGGCCGGACATCACCCCCCACCGCCGCCGCATCCACCGCGTTGTCCACCAGGTTGCCCACCACGGTCGCCACGTCCGCCGCGTCCTCCGGTGTCAGCCGGTCCAGGGCCGTGTTGTCCGAGATGCGCAGGTGGACCTTGCGTTCGGCGGCCTGGGAGGACTTCGCCATGAGGAGGGCCGCCACGGTGGTGTCACGGACGCGGCGGCTCAGGGTGATGTCCAGGGACTGGCGGCGCTGGTTCAGGGCGCGGATGTAACGCACCACCTCCTCCTGTTCGCCGATCTGGATCAGCCCGGAGATGGTGTGCAGCTGGTTGGCGAACTCGTGCGCCTGGGCGCGCAGCAGCTCGGAGGAGCTGCGGAAGGAGCCGATCTCCCGCTCCAGCCGCGCCAGTTCCGTACGGTCCCGCAGGGTGGTGACCGAGCCGAGCAGCCGCCCGTCCTTGCGTACCGTCATCCGGTTCATGACCAGGACCCGGCCGTGCCGGATGACGACCTCGTCCCGCTTGTCGGCCGCGCCGTCCCGGTCCCCCGCCAGCACATCCCGCAGCCGCCCCTCGACCCCGAGGTCGGCCAGGCTCCGCCCCACGCAGTCCTCGGGCAGGTCGAGCAGCCGCCGCCCCATCTCGTTCACCAGCGTGAGCCGGTGCTGCGGGTCGAGAGCGACCACGCCCTCGGCGATCCCGTACAGCATCGCCTCCCGGTGCTCGGCCAGCCCGGCGATCTCCCGGGGCTCCAGGCCGAGCGTCTGCCGCTTGACCCGCCGGGCCAGCAGCAGCGAGCCCGCCAGCCCCAGCCCGCTCGCGATGCCGAGATAGGCGAGGAGATACGAGGAGGCGCCGCTCAGCCGCTGCCACACGGTGGGGGAGGCCTCGCCGATCATCACCGTACCCAGGTGCCGCCCGAGGTTCTCCCGTGTCGCCCCCAGCACCGGCACCTGGGCCACCCGCTCGCGCCCGCCGTCCAGCGTCAGCTCGCCCGACCAGCCGCGCCCCTCGACTGCGCCGTCCCCGAGCGGCAGCGCCTCGCCGATCGCCGTCGGGTCCGTCGAACTGACGATCTGCCCGTCCGCGTCCGCGACCGTCACCGAGGTCACCCCGGACTGCGACTGCGTGGCGTTCACCAGCGGCGCCAGCGCCTCCCGCGGCAGCGGCAGCACCAGCTGGCCGCGCACCAGCGGGTTCGCCGCCAGCTGCTCGGCCAGCGCGCTCACCCGGCGGCCCTCCACCCGGTCGAAGGTCGCCTCCGACTGCGCCAGCGAGACCGCGGCGACCGCCACCAGCACGACCACCACGATGGCGAGCTGGAGCACCAGCATCTCGCCGGCGAGGGTCTGACGACGGAAGGTGGCGACCACGGCGGACTCGATCTCTCGACAGGGAGGCTTCAGGGGCGGGGTCGCCCCATCATGGCCTCCACCTGCGCTGCAGGAAAGAGATCGGCCGACCGGTAGCCCCTGGGCGGCGTTGACACAAAGACCAAAACCTTCGTTGGTTCCGCAAGCGGGACAGCCCGTTGACGCGGAGGCAACATGTGGCCCACCTCACCCTCCCCCACAGGGCTTTCCCCAACCGCATCGACCAACCGACAGGTGGTGGCACTCGTGCGCCTGCGCACACCCCTCGCCCTGCTCGGGGCCGCCGTGCTGGTCCTCCTCGGACCGCCGCTGCTGACCACCGGCAGCGGCACCGAGACCGGCACCCAGATCCCCGGCCTGCGCTTCATGGTTCCCAACACGCCCGGCGGCGGATACGACATCACCGCGCGGACGGCCGCCAAGAACGCCGAGGACGCCGGACTCACCCCCAACATCGAGGTGTTCAACCTGCCCGGCGCCGGCGGCACCGTCGGCCTCACCCGTCTGGTCAGCGAGCACGGCAACGGCAAGCTCGCGATGTCGATGGGGCTCGGCGTCGTCGGCGCCGTCCGCTCCAACGACGCGCCCAAGACCCTCGCCGACACCACCCCGATCGCCCGCCTCACCGAGGAACAGGACGTCGTGGTGGTCGCCAAGGACTCCCCGTACCGGACGATCGACGACCTCATCGACGCCTGGAAGGCCGACCCCGGCAAGCTCCCGGTCGGCGGCGGCTCCTCACCCGGCGGACCCGACCACCTCGCGCCGATGCTGATGGCGCAGGCCGCCGGGATCTCACCGAAGCAGGTCAACTACATCCCGTTCGACGGCGGCGGCGAACTCCTCGCCTCCATCCTCGGCAACAAGGTCGCCTTCGGCGTCTCCGGCGTCGGCGAGTACCTCGACCAGATCAAGGCGGGCGAGCTGCGCCTCCTCGCGGTCACCGGCCCCGAGCGGGTCGACGGCCTGGACGCGCCCACCCTGCAGGAGGCGGGCTACGACGTGAACTTCACCAACTGGCGCGGCATCGTCGCCCCGCCCGGCCTGACCGACGCCGAGCGCGACAAACTCGTCCGCCTCATCGAGGAACTCCACGACTCGCCCGAGTGGCAGGCGTCCCTGAAGCAGAACGGCTGGGACGACGCCTTCCTGTCCGGCGAGGAGTTCGGGGACTTCCTGCACGCCGAGGACCAGCGGGTGGTCTCGGTACTGAAGGAGCTGGGACTGTGATGACTCGGACCACCGACCTCTCTCCGGCGCCCGCCCCGGCCCGCCGCTCCTGGCTGCGTGACCACTCCGAAATCGGCGTCAGCGTCCTGCTGCTCGCCCTCGGCGTGCTGGTCCTCACCGACGCGCTCACCATGGACGTCGACATCACCCAGCGCGGCCCCGTCGGCCCGAAGACCGTGCCCGTCGTCGTCGGCGCCGGGCTGCTGCTCATCGCCGCCCTGCTCGCCGTCGACGTGCTGCGCGGCGGCCGCGGCCAGGCCGAGACCGGCGAGGACATCGACCTGTCCGAACCCGCCGACTGGCGTACGGTCCTGCTGCTCGCCGGTGTGTTCCTGGGCGCCGCCGTCCTGATCGAACCGCTCGGCTTCCCCATCGCGGGCGCCCTCCTCTTCTGGGGCGCCGCGTTCGCCCTCGGCAGCCGCCGCATCGACCGCGACCCGCTCATCGCGGCCGTGCTGTCCCTCGTCACCTACGCCGTGTTCAACAACCTGCTCGGAGTGCCGCTGCCCGGCGGCCCCCTGATGGGAGCGCTGTGAGATGAACGCCCTCAACTCCCTGATGGACGGCTTCGGCACCGCGCTGACTCCGATCAATCTGCTCTGGGCCGCCATCGGCGTCCTGCTCGGCACCGCGATCGGCGTCCTGCCCGGCATCGGCCCCGCCATGGCGGTCGCGCTGCTGCTGCCGGTGACGTACGGACTCGACCCCATCGGCGCGTTCATCATGTTCGCGGGCATCTACTACGGCGCCATGTTCGGCGGCTCGACGACCTCGATCCTGCTCAACACCCCCGGCGAGAGCGCCGCCGTGGTCGCCGCGATGGAAGGCAACCCGATGGCCAAGTCGGGGCGCGGCGCACAGGCGCTGGCGGCCGCCGCCATCGGCCACTTCGCCGGCGGCATGGTCGGCACGATCCTGCTGGTCGCGCTCGCCCCGACGGTCGCCCGACTCGCCGTCGACATCGGCGCGCCCGACTACCTCGCCATCATGGTGCTCGCCTTCATCGCGGTGACGTCCGTCCTCGGCTCGTCCCGCATCCGAGGGCTCGCGTCCCTGTTCATCGGGCTGACGCTGGGCCTGGTCGGCCTGGACCAGATGACCGGACAGCAAAGACTCACCTTCGGCTCCCTCCAGCTCGCCGACGGCATCGACGTCGTGATCGTCGCGGTCGGCCTGTTCGCGATCGGCGAGGCCCTGTGGGTCGCCGCCCATCTGCGCCGCCGGCCGGCCGAGCCGATCCCGGTGGGCCGCCCGTGGCTGGGCCGCGGCGACGTGCGGCGCACCTGGAAGTCCTGGCTGCGCGGCCCGTTCATCGGCTTCCCCTTCGGCGCGATCCCGGCGGGCGGCGCCGAGATCCCCACCTTCCTCTCCTACGTCACCGAAAAACGCCTTTCGAAGCACAAGGACGAGTGGGGCAAGGGCGCCATCGAGGGCGTCGCCGGACCCGAGTCCGCCGCGTCGGCCTCGGCGGCGGGCACGCTGGTGTCGATGCTGACGCTGGGCCTGCCGACCACGGCGGTCGCCGCGGTCATGCTGGCCGCCTTCCAGCAGTACGGCATCCAGCCCGGCCCGCTGCTCTTCGAACGCGAGCCCGAGCTGGTGTGGGGGCTGATCGCCTCGCTGTTCGTCGGCATGGTGCTGCTGCTCGCCCTCAACCTGCCGCTCGCGCCGCTGTGGGCGAAGCTGCTGCGCATTCCGCGGCCGTACCTGTACGCGGGGATCCTCTTCTTCGCGGCGGTCGGCGCGTACGCGGTCGGCGGCGAGGTGATCGACCTGGTGATCCTGCTGATCATCGGGCTGATCGGCTTCGGTATGCGCCGCTACGGGCTGCCCGTGCTGCCCGCCGTCATCGGCGTCATCCTCGGCCCCAACGCCGAGCAGCAGCTCCGCCGCGCCCTGCAGATCAGCGACGGCAGCGTCACCGGCCTGGTCAACACGCCGTTCGCGGTGACCGTGTACGCGGTGATCGTCGTGCTGCTGGCGTGGCCCCTGCTGAAGCGGCTCGTACGCCGCGACCGCACCGCGGCGTCGTAGAAGACGCACTCCCGGGGGCCGGGCCGCCATACGACCCGGTCCCCGGGAGCACGCGCTCACGACGTGCCGTCCATTCTCCGCCGGTCCTGCTCGTCCCAGGCGCGGGTGTCCCGCGGCTCGGTGTACGGCTCGGCCTCCGGGGGATGGCCGCCGATGATGGCTCGCTGACGAGCGGTTTCGGCGTCGAACTCCAGGCCGAGCAGGATGGCCAGGTTGGTCACCCACAGCCAGATGAGGAAGACGATGACGCCGGCCATCGTGCCGTACGTCTTGTTGTACGAGGCGAAGTTGGCGACGTAGAAAGCGAAGCCCGCGGACGCGATCATCCAGATCACCAGCGCCAGGAAGCTGCCCGGGGTGATCCACCGCCACCCCCCGACCCTGGCGTTCGGGCTGGCCCAGTACAGGAGCGCGATCATGAGTGTGACCAGGAGCACCAGCACCGGCCACTTGGCGAGCGACCACACCGTCAGCACGGTGTCGCCCAGGCCCAGGAACTCCCCGGCCCGGCGGGCCAGACCGCCGGTGAAGACCACGATCACCGCACTGATCGTGGCCAGCACCATCAGGACGACGGTCAGCCCGAGGCGCACCGGCAGGATCTTCCACATCGGCCGGCCCTCGGGGATGTCGTACACGGCGTTCGAGGCGCGGATGAACGCCGCCACATAGCCCGACGCCGACCACACGGCCAGCACCAGGCCGACGATGGCCATGATCGAGCCGATCCCGGCGTTGTTCTGCAGTTGCTGCACGGCCTGGGTGATGATGTCCCGGCCGGCGCCGGGGGCGAACTGCTGGAGTTCGTCCAGCAGCCGGTCCGTGACGGACCTGCCGGTGACGCCCAGCAGCGACACCAGCACCAGCAGTGCCGGGAACAGCGACAGCACCGTGAAGTACGTCAGGGCCGCCGCCCGGTCGGCCAGCTCGTCGTCCTTGAACTCGCGGAGGCTCCCCTTCAGCACCGCGCCCCACGACTGCATCGGCAGCTGCGTCGGCGAGTCGGGCGCCGCCCGTTCCACCTCAGGCCGGGGCCCGGCCTCCTCCGGCGCCGGATTCGCTCCGTCGCGCTGATGTTTCCGCCCTGGGAGATGCAGCTTCGCCATGGCCACCGAGTAACCCGTGCGCGCCGTCCCAAGGGTGCTGGGTCACGGTGTTGTGGGGGAACGCGGCGGTGCCGTGGCTCTGGTCCGAACCACGACACCTGACGAAGCCGATTCCGCGGCATCGGTTTCGTCTGCCCTCCACGTACCCCTCCTCGTGCGCGGCTGAATCGCCTTTGTCGGCACTTCGGACATCGCCGTGTGGGCGTGGGCGGACGCGGACGGCTCAGCGTTCCGGGACGGCCCTGGCGCGAATGGACTGGGCGACCTCGCGCAGCTTGACGTTGTGCGTCTGGGAGATGCGCCGCAGTACGTCGAAGGCCTCCTCTTCGCTCAGGTGGTGCCGCTCGCGCAGGATGCCCATGGCCTCGCCGATGGCGTGCCGGGTGTCCAGGGCGTGTTCGAGCTGGTCGACCGTGCGGGCGCTGGCCAGGGCCACGGCGGCGTGCGAGGCGAGCAGCCAGCCGGCCGTCTCCATCTCCGGCGTGAAGGCGCCGGGCCGGGTGGAGTAGAGGTTCAGCGCGCCGAAGTCGTCGTCCCGGGTGTAGAGCAGGAAGCCCATCATGCTGCCCACGCCCAGGTCCCGGGCGGCGGGCGCGAAGCGCGGCCACTGCGGCTGCGGCTTGGTCATGTCGGTGATCCGGAACAGCCGCTCGCCGTTGGTGCGACGGGCGGCGTCGAAACACGGGCCCTCGCCCAGCTCGCCCTGCAACCGGTCGGACGCCTCGACCAGGTCCCCGCACGAGGCCAGTGTCACCGCGCGGCCCTTGCGCAGGGCCAGGACACCGGCCGCGTCGCACCCGTCGAGCAGCTCGACACCTCGCTCGGCGATCGCGTCGAGCGTCTCCTGCGTCGAGCCCTGCGCCAGCAGATGCCGGGCGAGTTCGGCCATATGTTCGGCAAACGCACGCCAGTCCATCTGTGTCCACCGTCCCGCTCGTCGTACCTTCGCGTCGGACGCCCGAAGGCCGAACGCCGGGACCCGCCCGTCCGACCCGGCTGCTCACAACGTCGACCGGTCACCGGCTCGGCTGCCCTGTCCGCAGCCTACCGCTCGCCGCCGACCCACGTCCGCACAGCGGACCACGCCCCCACCGGCCTGCCGAGCCGCCCTGCCCACTCGCCGACGACGTGCCGCCCTGCCGACCCGCGAGGGCTGACGTGGCCGACCGCCACCGGACCATCACCGACGCGCCGAGGGCTGCCGGGCCAGCCGCCAAGCGCCGCCCCGCCCTGCAGACCTTGGTGACGGCGTGCCGCTCTGTCGAGGTGTCGACGGCGGGGGCTTGCTCGGCCGACCGGTGCCCGGCTGTCGCCGACGTGCGGAGGGCTGGTGTGTCCGTTCGCTGCTGGGCAGCCGTCGAAAGCTGAGCTGCCAGTGCCGGTCCGCCGAGCGCCGCCCCGCCGAGCGCCGCCCCGCCGAGCTGCGCCGCCCCGCCCTGCAGACTCGGTGACGACGCGCCGCCCTGCCGACGTGCCGGGGCTGGCGCGGCCGCTCGCTGCCGGGCCAGCCGCCGAGCGGCACCTCGCCGCCGCACCGAGGCCGACGTGGCCGACCGCCGAGCCGCCCAGTCGCCGAGCGGCACCTCGCCGCCCCACCGAGGCCGACGTGGCCGACCGCCCAGACGCCCAGTCGCCGAGCGCTGTCCGCCCCGCCGGAGCCGCCGACCCGTCGCCCGCCGTGTCGCTCCCCGCAGGCACCCCGGGCCCTCAGCGCTTCCCCGCCCGCCCGTACGACTGCGCCGGAACCGTACGCTGATCGCCCGGACCGGAGGCCCGCAGTGCCGTCCAGTCGAGGCGCAGGATTGCCAGGTCGTCCGTGTGGCGCTCGGCGTTGAGGCCGCGGACCCGGCCGATCAGCTGGTCGAGATGCTTGCCGGGGTCCGCCTCCCGTGTCTCGTCGAGGATGCGCAGCAGCCCGTCGACCCCGAGCCGCGCCCCGGCATCGCCCTCGTAGCCCTCGATCAGGCCGTCGGTGTATGCGATCAGCGCGCCGTCCGGCGGCAGCGGCACGGTCGTCGACGGCCACTGCCCGAGGCCGGGCACGATGCCGAGGGCGATGCCGTGCGGTGCGGCCACGACCTCGGCGCCGGCGGGGCCGACGAGCAGTGGCTCGTGATGGCCCACCAGGTGCAGGGTGACCGTGGCCGTCGCCGGGTCGAGGGTGATGAGCGTGCAGGTGGTGAAGAGGTCACTGCCGGTGCGCTCCGCCGTGTGGATCTGCTCCAGCAGATGCAGCAGCCGGCGGCCGCGGTGCCCGCCCAGCGTCAGCGCCCGCCAGGCGATCCGCAGACAGACGCCGAGGGCGGCGGCGTCCGGTCCGTGCCCGCTGACGTCGCCGATGATGGCATGGACCTGCCCGTCGTCGGTCTGTACGACGTCCAGGAAGTCGCCGCCGAGCAGCGCCTGTTCCCGCCCGGGGAGATAGCGGCTGGTGGCCGTGACGGAGGCCGTGGACAGGATCGGCGTGGGCAGCAGGCCACGCTCCAGACGGGCGTTCTCCTGGGCGCGCAGCCGGCCGACCTGCAGGTCCGCGCTGGCCCGCTCCGCCTGCTTGCGCTGGACGGCGTACCGCACGGCCCGCTGCAGGAGGTCCGCGTCGACCTTGCCCTTGACGAGGTAGTCCTGGGCACCGGCGGCCAACGCGTCCACGCCCGCGTGCGACTCGGCCAGGCCGGTGAGCACGATGACCGCGGCGTGCGTGTCCGTCCGCTGGATCGCCTCGACCGTGCCGAGGCCGAGCGCGTCGGGCAGGTGCAGGTCGAGCAGCACGCAGTCGAAGTGACGTGCCATGAGCTGGACGCGTGCCTCGGCGAGCGTCCGGCAGCGCACGAGGGTGTGCGGGAGTTCCGTGTCGTACAGCAGTTCCTCGACCAGCAGGGCATCGCCGTCGTCGTCCTCGACCAGCGCGATGCGGTAGTGCGTCTCCTGCTCGACGGCTGACTCTGTCACGTATGGGCCTCTCGCGCGCCGTCCGCCGCGGCGGAATGCTCAACGGGAAGGGTGAACACGACACGGGTACCGGCCGTGTGATCGGGGTCGATCCAGATGGTTCCGCCGTGGAATTCCACGACCTTCTTGCACATGGCCAGTCCGATTCCGGTGCCCGGATAGGCGTCCCGGGTGTGCAGCCGCTGGAAGAGGACGAAGACCTTCTCCTGGAACTCCGGGTCGATTCCGATGCCGTTGTCGGTCACGGCGAATTCCCAGAGGCCGTCGTCGGTGGTGCGGGCACTGATCCGGATGTCCGGGGACCGGTCGGGCCGACGGAACTTGATGGAGTTCGACAGCAGGTTCTGCCAGAGCATGCCCAGTTGGGTCGCGTCACCGACGACCTTCGGCAGCGGATCGTGCGTGATCTCCGCGCCGCTCTCCTCGATCGCCACGCCGAGGTTGTCCAGCGTGCGGCCGACGACGTCCTCCAGGTCGACCTCCTCGTGGTCGTTGAGCACCCGTCCCACCCGGGAGAACGCGAGCAGGTCGTTGATCAGGACCTGCATACGGTTGGCCCCGTCGACGGCGAACGCGATGTACTGGTCGGCCCGCTCGTCGAGTTGCCCGCCGTACCGCCGCTGCAGCAGCTGGGTGAAACTGGAGACTTTCCGCAGCGGCTCCTGCAGATCGTGGGAGGCGACATAGGCGAACTGCTCCAGCTCGGTGTTGGAGCGTTGCAGATCGGCCGCCTGCTCATCGAGCAGTTGGCGTGACTTCTCACTGAATTCGAGTTCCTCCAGCAACCGCCCGCGCATCGATTCCACGTCGGAGCCCAACTGCCGCAGATCGGCGGGGCCGCTGACGGCGATGGGCTGGTCGAAACGGCCCTTGGCCACCTCCCGCGCCGTGTGCCCGAGCTGGCTCAGCGGAGTGGTTATCCCGCGCCGCAGCGCCTCGAAGACCAGCGCGGCGACCAGCACGATGACCAGCGCGATCCCTGTGAACGTCCAGTTGCGCAGACTCGTGGCCCGCCGCAGCTCACGAGACGCGGCCGCCCGTTCCTGCTCCAGATGCGTCTGCTGCGCGGTCAGCGCCCGGCGCAGGGCGTCGAAACCGGCCTTGCCCTCCTCCGCCCGGGACGAGGCCAGCGACACGGCACGGTCCGGGGCGGCGTTCGCGATGGGCACGGCGACGCGGTTCTGCCACCGCTCCGACAACTGCCGTACGGTCGCCAGCTCCTCACTGGCCCGCGGGTCGTCCGCCAGGAGCGCCCCCAGCCGCCGCAGCGCCTCCTTCTCCTCGGTCACCCCCCGGCCGTACGGCTGGAGGAAGTCCCGTTGTCCGGACAGGCCGTAACCGCGTACGCCGGTCTCCTGGTTGACCAGTGCGGTCTCCAGCCGTATCGCGTACGTCAGCGCGGGCAGCCGCCGGTCCATGATCTGGTCGGTCAGCTGGGACGTCCGCGTCATCGCCCACGTGCCCAGCGAGCCGAGCACGGCCAGGACGGTCAGCGTGACGGCGACGCTCACCCGCAGCCAGCGGCGGGTGGTCCAACCGACGGTGACGTTGCGGGCGCCGGGCGGCTGCTCGGTCCTCACGGCGTGCTGAACTCCTTCGCCTGTGACAGGGCCGCGTCGAGGGCCCATGCGGAACGCACCTTACCCACGTCCGACAACAGCTGTTGTCGTGCCATGTGACGGCCCCTTAGGGTAGTGCCATGTCTGCCTCCCACTTCTCTCTGCCCAGGACTGAAGGGGAGATGACCGATCTCGTCACCGAAGCGGTCGACGAACTCGCCCTTCGCTGTGCCCAGTACGCGCTCCCGAGGGGCGGTCCGGACGACCCGGCAGGCTCGGCGCGACACGACGCCCTCCCCCAACTGCACGTGCTGGTTCAGGTGGAGCGGGCGGCCCTGACCACCAGCGGCACCTCACGTCATACCCCTTGCGTCCCCCGGAGTTCACAGCCATGTCCGTCCCCGCCCCCACCCGCCCCTACGACGTGCTGCTGGTCGAGGACGACATCGCCGACGCGATGCTCATCCGGGACGCCCTGACCGAGCGCGGCGCCCGCAACCTCACCCAGGTCGCCGACGGCATCGAGGCCCTGGAGTATCTGCGCGACCCGGCGAACCAGCGCCCCGACCTGATCGTCCTCGACCTCAACATGCCCCGCATGAACGGCCGGGAGTTCCTGGCCGTGGTCAAGGAGGACGCCGATCTGCGCACCATTCCCGTGGTGGTGCTGACCACCTCCTCGGCGCCCGACGACGTCTCCGGCGCGTACCGCCACCACGCGAACGCCTATGTGACCAAGCCGGTCAACCTGGAGGAGTTCGAGGAGGCGGTACGCAGCATCGACACGTTCTACCTGGACGTGGCGGTGAAGCCGCCGCGGATGTGACACCCGGCGGCAGCCGCTCACTGACGGCTCTCCGTCACCACCCGGATATCTCCCTGCACGGCTCTGGGAACCTCTGCCGCGCATCGTTACCCTCCGCCCATGATGTCCACGGTTGTGTGGGGTACCGGCAATGTCGGCCGCGCGGCCATCCGTGCCGTCGACGCGCATCCGTCGCTCGGCCTCGCGGCCGTGCTGGTCGCCGACCCCGCCAAGGTCGGCCGGGACGCGGGCGAACTGAGTGGACTGGGCCGCCCCCTGGGCGTCCCGGCGACCGACGACGTCTCCGCGGTGCTCGCCACCGGCCCCCGCGCGGTGGTGTACGCGGCCTCCGGGGACGTACGACCCGACGAGGCCCTGCGGGACATCGAACGGGCCGTCCGGGCCGGGGCGGTCGTCGTCACCCCGTCCGTCTACGGGATGTACGACCACCGGAGCGCCCCGCCCGAGATCAGGGAGCCGCTGCTGGAGGCCGTCGCGGCCGGTGGCGGATCCCTGTTCGTCTCCGGCGTGGACCCCGGCTGGGCGAACGACACCCTGCCCCTGCTGATCACCGGCCTCGGCTCGCGGATCGACGCGGTGCGCTGCCAGGAGATCTTCGACTACGCCACGTACGACCAGGAGGACTCGGTACGGCACCTGGTCGGCATGGGGCATCCGATGGACTACCAGCCGCCGATGCTCGCCGAGGGCGTGCCGACGATGGTGTGGGGCGGGCAGCTGCGGATGATGGCCAGAGGCCTGGGCGTGGAACTGGACGGGATACGGGAGACCTTGCAGCGGCGCCCGCTGGAGGCCACCGTCACCACGCCCACCATGGGCGAGTTCGCGGCCGGTACGCAGGGAGCGGTGCGCTTCGAGGTGCAGGGCGTCGTCGGCGGACGGCCCCGTATCGTGGTCGAGCACGTCACCCGCATCCACGCCTCCTGCGCCCCGGACTGGCCGCGGGCCGCGGGCGGCGGCGCCGGAGCGCACCGGGTCGTGATCGAGGGCCGCCCCCGTGTCGAGGTCACCGTCGAGGCGAGCGACGAGGGCGGGAACCGGTCGGCGGGCGGCAACGCCACCGCTGCCGGCCGGCTGGTCAACGCCATCGACTGGCTCGCCGAGGCGGGGCCCGGCCTCTATGACGCACTCGACGTCCCGCTGCGCCCCGCGGCAGGCCGACTGGGAAGGACCGACCCGTGACCCTGCGCATCGACATCCCCGAGGGAGCGGACCCCGTCCCGTACGTGTGGGGCGAGCTGGTCCCCGAGATCGGCGCGGCGGCGTCGAACTTCTCGCTGGCCGTGTACGCCCACACGACCCTGGGCCTGCGCGAGTTCGAGGCGGCGCGGCTGCGCGTCGCCCGGATCAACGGCTGCGCCTTCTGCCTGGACTGGCGCACCGAACGCGACGGGCAGAAGGTGGAGGACGACTTCGCGGAGGCGGTCACCGCCTGGCGCACCACGGACGCCTTCGACGAACGCACCCGCCTGGCCGCCGAGTACGCCGAGCGCTACGCCCTGGACCACCACGGCCTCGACGAGGACTTCTGGAGCCGGATGACGGCCCACTACAGCCAGGCGGAGATCGTGGAACTCAGCATGAGCATCGGCTCTTGGCTGGTGTTCGGCCGGCTCAACCATGTGCTGGGGCTGGACAGTGTCTGCGCCCTGCCCCAGCGTTGAGGCGGTTCAGAGGTCGGCGGCGATGATCTCGTCGATGTTCCGTTCGGCGAGCGCCGTGATGGTGACGAAGGGGTTCACGCTCGTGTTGCCCGGGATGAGCGCCCCGTCGATGACGTAGAGGCCGGAATGGCCGTGCAGGCGGCCGTAGTTGTCCGTCGCCTTGTTCAGCACCGCGCCGCCCAGGGGATGGTAGGTGAGGTGGTCGCCCCAGATCTTGTACGCGCCGAAGAGGTCGGTGCGGTAGATCGTGCCCTCTTTCGCGTTGATCCGGTCGAATATCGACTTGGCCATGGTGATGGACGGCTGCTTCCAGGACGTCCGCCAGTTGAGTTCCACCTTTCCGCTCGCCGGGTTCCACGAGAACTCCGCGCGGTGCGGATTCCTGGTGATCGACAGATAGAAGGAGGCGTACGTCTCGATTCCGGTGGGCAGCGGCGCGACCTCGGCGAATGCTCCGCCCGCGGCCCAGTTGTCGATACCGGCGGTGGGAATCGCGGACTGCAGGGCGCCGGTCGGATCCCACATGTGGTTGGCCCGCCCGCACATCACGTTGCCGTTGTCGCCCCAGCCCTTGCCGATCTCGCCGTTCAGGCCCGGCAGCGCGCCGATTGCCTTCAGCCGGACCAGAAGCTTGCTGGTGCCGACGCTTCCGGCGGCGAAGAACACGCGGCCCGCGGTCACCGTTTTCGTGGTCGCGACGGCGCCGCCGGTGTCGAGTTGCTCCATGCCGACCGTGTAGCCGCCGGAGGCGGCGGGAGCGACGGAGACGACCCTGTGCAGCGCCGAGACGGTCACCTTTCCGGTGGCCCGGGCCCGGGCGAGATAGGTCTGCTGGAGCGTCTTCTTGCCGTGGTTGTTGCCGTAGAGGATCTCTCCGGCCAGCGCCGATTTCGGGACCGTACCGGCGGCCTCCTGCTTCATGTAGTCCCAGTCGTAGACGTCCGGGACGAAGACGAAGGGGAACCCGGAACGCTGGGCGTGTCTGCGGCCCACGCGGGCGTACTGGTAGCAGGCGGTCGTCTCGAACCACGCCGGGTCGATGGTGCTGACGCCGAGTTCGGCGTTGGCGCGCGGGTAGTACACGTCGTACATCTCGTCGGCGTCGACGGACGGCAGCACGGCGCCGAAGTTCTCGCGCTGCGGCGTCACGGCCATGCCGCCGTTGACGAGTGATCCGCCGCCGACTCCGCGTCCCTGATAGACCGTGATCCCGCCCATTTCCTCGGCATCGAGAATGCCGGTGTAGCGGGGCACGTCCTTGTCGAGCGGATAGCCAAGGAAGGTGCTGAGGGGTTGTTTGGTTCTGGTGCGCAGCCAGAACGACCGATAGTCGGGACTGGTCGTGTTGGCGAAGATCTTTCCGTCCGGACCCGGGGTGTCCCAGGCCATTCCCATGTCGACCATATGCACTGCGACACCGGCCTGCGCGAGCCGGAGAGCGGCGACCGAGCCGCCGTATCCGGTGCCGATCACGAGGACCGGAATCCGCGCGCCCGGTTCGATGACGGCGGTGTTCTGTTGCCGGGCCGCCAGGGACGGAGAGTTGTGGCCGCCGATCACAGCCGCGCCCGTAATGACACTGGTTCCAGCGATGAATCGGCGGCGGGAGATTCCGCTTGGTGGGGGTTTGATCTGGAGGTCAGCGCTCATACGGCACTCCTCGTTTTCGAGTGGATCGAAACGGGTTCTACTGCCGTCGGCATGCGAAGTCACGACATACCTATAGGTAACTTTTCGCGCCCACCTCCCGACGCCCCGTCTTTCCTTGCGCACCCGTTCGACCCCGCCGCAGGCGTCGCGGCCCGCTCCTCGCCGAGCAAGGTCAACGCCGGTGCCCGGCCCTGGAAGGGCGCCTTCGACCGGATGATGGGCAGAAGGAAAGCCATCAAGCTGATGGGCGCCTGGTCGGCCGTGATCCGCGACCACACCAACAGCAACGCCCCGCTCCAGACCGGCTGGGCGGGCTCCTCCTGGCCCAAGGCCGCCGAGATCATCAAGTACACCTACCCGGGCGGCTGGGCGAACTCCGGCCGCTTCGCCACCCTGCTCCGCACCGTCTGCCTCCCCGAGGTCATCAACGGCTCGAACTCCCACGGCAACGGGGAGCTGTCGATGATGGAGGCCGCGATCGGCACCTACGGCATCTCGGCCATCTCCCAGGTCGCCGAGACCAGCCGCATCCAGGGCCAGGACCTCTACTGACCTGGCGCAACCGCCCGTCCGGCAGCAACAACCTCTTCGTGGCCCGGGAGACCCTCACGCATGACCCGCCCCGACCCGCCGCCGGGGCGGGCGGACCGCACCGGCCGCCCGCCCCCTGGCACGCACGTCAGGAGATGCGATGCACGCGCTGGGTCGTCAGCTCGTAGCGGGCGCCCACGATGGCGAGTTCACCGGACCTCACCTTGGCCGCCAGGTCGGGCTCGGCGGCGAGGCGGGACCGGACCAGCCGTATGTTCGCGTCGATGCTCGCGTCGACGCGGGCGTCACCCTCCTTGGTGTGGTCGATGGCCGGGCTGATCTCGTCGGCCAGGTACTGGATGTGGGCCGGCAGCCGCTCCCCGGACTCCTCCGCCGCGACGGCGGCCCCCACGGCACCGCAGGACTGGTGGCCGAGGACCAGGACCAGCGGTATGGCCAGTTCGAGGACCCCGAAGGCGATGCTGCCGAGCACGGCCTCGTCCAGGACCTCACCGGCGCTGCGCACCGTGAGCAGGTCGCCGAGCCCCTGGTCGAAGACCAGCTCCGGGGGGACGCGGGAGTCGACGCAGCTGAGGATCACCGCGAACGGATGCTGACCCGACGTCAGCGCCTGCCGGACGGCCGGTGTCTCGTCCGGGTGCCGCTCCCGGAAGGTGCGCCAGCGCCGATTGCCCGCCTCCAGCGCGCGCAGGGCCTGCGCGGGGGTGCTGGGGCGGTGGTGCGGCGCTGCGGTGACTGCGGACGCGGGGGAGGCGTCGAGGGCGAGGCCGGCACCGAGCGCCGCGGCGCCGGTCAGAGCGGCGCGCAGAAGGCCACGGCGGGCGGGCGCCGCCGTGGCGGACGAGGTCGGCTCAAGGCCGGTGCCTCTGAGGAGGGTGTCATCGAGGTTCACGGCCATGAACGTATGCCTGGGGCGGAGCCGCCGGGTTCACGATACTGAATCATGGTCTGGCATGGTGAATTCATGGCCAGGGGTTGATCCGTCCTTGGCGGACACGAGGGACGGACTTGGCCCGACGTCTCCGAGCGATCCGGGGCGCATGATCCCTCTTTCGTGTCGTCGCTGTCGCCCACGCGTGCGTACGGCCCGCCGACGCCCTGGCAGCACCTGAGAATCATCCAGGTCGGGAGCCGGCGAGCCGGTGCCGCGATACCCGCGCGATCACAGGAGACACGGATGGACTACTACGCCCTCGGCACCCACACCCGTCCGGTGACGACCTCGTCCCCCGAAGCCCAGCTGTGGTTCGACCGCGGCCTGATCTGGACGTACGCCTTCCACCACGAGGAGGCCGTCTCCTGCTTCGAGGCCGCCGCGGCCGCCGACCCGGACTGCGCCATGGCCCACTGGGGCATCGCCTACGCCCTCGGCCCCAACTACAACAAACCCTGGGAGGCCTTCGACGCCCAGGAACTGGTCCGCACCGTCGACCGCACCCACGCCGCCGTGGAACGCGCCCACGAGAAGTCGGCCGACGCCACGCCCGTCGAACGCGCCCTGATCGAGGCCCTGCGCGCCCGCTACCCGCGGTCGGAGGCCGTCGAGGACTGCTCGGTGTGGAACGAGCCCTACGCCGACCGTATGCGCGCGGTGTACGACCTCGCCCCCGACGACCTCGACATCGCCACCCTGTACGCCGACGCCCTGATGAACCTCACGCCCTGGCAGCTGTGGGACATCCGCACCGGAGAGCCCGCCGAGGGCGCCCGCACCCCGGAGGCCAAGGCCGTCCTCGACCGGGCGATCGCCACCGAGGACGGGGCACGGCATCCCGGCGCGCTGCACCTGTACATCCACCTGATGGAGATGTCCGCCACCCCCGAATCGGCCCTGACCGTCGCCGACCGGCTGCGCGGCCTGGTGCCCGACGCCGGGCACCTTCTGCACATGCCCTCGCACCTGGACGTCCTGTGCGGCGACTACCGGCGCGTCGTCGCGGGCAACAGCGACGCGATCGCCGCCGACGAGAAGTTCCTCGCGCGCTCCGGCGCGATGAACTTCTACACCCTGTACCGGTCGCACAACTACCACTTCAAGATCTACGGCGCGATGTTCCTCGGCCAGTCCCGGACCGCCCTGGAGACCGCCGCCAAGCTGGAAGAGACCATCACGGAGGAACTGCTGCGGGTGCAGAGCCCGCCCATGGCCGACTGGCTGGAGGGCTTCCTCGCCATGCGGGTCCACGTCCTGATCCGCTTCGGCCGCTGGACGGACATCCTGGAGCTGCCCTTCCCCGAGGACGCGCAGCTCTACTGCGTGACCACCGCGATGCTCCACTACGCCCGCGGCATCGCCCTCTCCGCGACCGGCCGGATCGACGAGGCCGAGGCCGAACGGCTGCTGTTCCGCGAGGCCGCCGCCCGGGTCCCGCAGTCCCGCACCCTGTTCAACAACACCTGTGTCGACATCCTCGCCGTCGCCTCGGAGATGCTCGACGGCGAGCTGGAGTACCGCAAGGGCAACCACGCCGAGGCCTTCGCCGCGCTGGAACGGTCGATCGAACTCGACGACAGCCTGCCCTACGACGAGCCCTGGGGCTGGATGCAGCCCACCCGCCACGCCTACGGCGCCCTGCTCCTCGAACAGGGCCGGGTCGCCGAGGCCGAGGCGGTCTACCGGGCCGACCTCGGACTCGACGAGACCCTGCCCCGCCCCTTGCAGCACCCCGGCAACGTCTGGTCCCTGCACGGTTTCCACGAGTGCCTGATGCGGCTGGGCAAGACGGCGGAGGCCGGGATCGTGGCGCAGCAGCTGAAGATCGCCGCTGCCCTGGCGGACGTACCGATCGAGTCGTCCTGCTACTGCCGCATGGGGCGGCCCGCCGAGCCCGCGCAGTGACTCAGGCGATGGTGAGCCGGTACCGCAGTGGGGACCTCCCGGTGATCAGGACGCGGATGCCGTCGGGCGTGAGGGAGCCGTTCATCCACGAGTAGCGTTCCCCCGCGTCGACGACGGGTGGCTGCTTGCCGCCCGCGCCGTTGCCCGGCCCGAACACGATCCGGTCGTCACCGACGGTGTACGCGGCCTCCCCGCTCACCAACTGGTAGGTGTCGGCCTGCCCCGCCACGGGCGTGAGCCCGTCGCCGGTCAGCGAGCCGCCGCGCCGGAAGCACAGCTCCAGCGCGAGCGGCACCGCCGACTGCGACACGTCGAAGTCCAACTGCCAGCCGCCACCGGCGATGTGCCGCACCAGCACCTCGGTGCGCAGGGTCCGCCACTCCTTGGGACGGTGCGGGAAGTCCATCGCCGACCAGAACCGCCCGTCGTCGGAGAGCGGATAGTCGCCGTCGGCCCGGCGGTGCTGGGGCGGCAGCGGCTGGTGGAACGCGGCCCGCACCTCGGCGTGCAGCCGCCAGCCGCCGTCCACCCGCTGCAGCCCCTCGGCGCGGAAGTGCCCCAGGGAGAAGAACTGCGGCGACAGCCGCAGCGAGTCCAGGATCGCCGCCCCCTTGCGCATCTTGAAGAACGTCGGATTGGTGGACAGCCCCGAGGAAATCGCCTGCTCTTCGGGGAAGTCGGTGCCGCCGAAGATCGTCGCGGTGTCCGTGCCACGCCGCACCCGGACCAGTCGGCAGTCGGTGTCGTGATGCACGAACTCCTCGGGAAGCGGGGCGGCTTCGGGCAGCGGCCGGGCCAGCTCCGGCCGGTCCAGCACCTCCGCCAGCCGGTCGCCGAGCGGCGTCTCGCCGAACGTCTGCTCCGTGCCGCGCTCGTGCAGCAGCGCGGCCACCGCGGCGAACCGCCCGTCGCCGTCGCGGATCGCCATCTCCCGGTACTGGAGCCAGAACTCCGGCAGGTAACGCAACGCCGTCTGGTCCTGGCGCCGCGAATGCACGCTCTCCACCTCGCCGTTGGGCTCGATGACGAAGAGAGTGGCCTTCAGGTTGGCCCGCACATGGTCGTACAGATCTGTACGACCATAGTGGCGGGCCAGTGTCAGCAGCGCCGGGTTGGTGACGACGGCCGAGTAGGTGGGGCTGCGTTCGCTGTACTCGCCGCCCGGCAGTCGGTCGATGCCCTCCGCCAGCCAGGCGTCGATGCGCCGCGCGTACGCCGGGTCGGGCCAGCGGCGGTGGATCCGGGCGAGCGCGGAGCACACCAGCCAGCGGTGGTTGGCCGTGTGGACGCCCCCGTGCGCGAGCCCCGGGCCCGCCTTGCGCAGCACCCCCGCGACGGTCCGGCGCACGCCCTCGGTCGCCCGGTGCCCGTCCCGCTCCAGCAGGGCGTACGCCAGGTTCAGATCGACCACCGAGAAGGCGGTGTCCGGCGGCGAGTGCACGGCCCCCTGGTCGTACAGGCCGTCGTCGTACTGCTCCGCCGCGAGCACGTCGGCCAGCTCACCCAGCGGCCCGAGCAGGTCGCGGGCGTGGTGGTACGCCGAGTCCTCGTGGACGTAGACGGAGGTGAACGTCCGCAGCGCGCGGGCGGCGGCCCGCGCCCGGCCCCGGTCGCGCAGGTCGGTGACGGTGTCGCCGTACGTCGTGCGCAGCTCGGCGGCCCGCCGGTCGGCGGTCTCGGTCAGCAGGGACATGAAGGCGGCGTCCGTACGCGATCCGGCCGCGGCGGGCGCGCCGCTGATCCCGGTGGCCGCGGCGGCCGTCGCGGTCGTGGCGAGGAAGGTTCTACGGGCGATCATGCGCTCTCCTGTCGTACGTCGACGGCGGTCAGAGCCAGGGCCAGCGGCCCCGGCGCGAGAAGGGCCAGCGGCAGCAGCATCCATCCGCACAGCACGGCCGCGGCGAGAGCGAGCAGGACCAGGCCGCTCCCGCCCGGATCCCGTACGGCGTCCCGGGCCGCCTCGCGCACGGCCGCGGGCCAGTCGGTGAGCGAGGCCGGCCGGGCGCACGCGCGCAGTCCCACGACCGTCGCGCCCGCCCCGATCGCCCCCGCGAGCACGGCGAACAGCCGCGCCCCCGGCAGCCCGGCCCCCGCCAGCGCCAGATCCGCGACCAGCAGCAGCACCCCGGCGAGGAGCACTGCCCCGGCGGCCAGATCCCCGCCCCGCAGCCGCTGCCGCAGCAGGGCGAAGTACCGCCCGGCCGTGGCGGGCCGGTCCTCGCGTACGCCGCGCAGCACCGCGCACGCCGTGGACAGCGCCGCCGGTACGGTCACCAGCGGCAGACACGCCACGGTCGTCGCCAGGCCCACGCTGAGCACATCCGCGAACAGCGTCGCGCGGGGACCGAACAGCTCGCCCGGCTCCCGGGGCGTGCGCACGCTCATCCCTTGACCCCCGAACTGGCCATGCCCTCCACCAGGAACCGCTGGAAGGCCAGGAAGAACAGCACGATCGGCAGCAGCGCGATCACCGACATCGCGAACATCGGACCGAACGACGACTGGCTGGAGGCGTCCACGAACGTCCGCAGCGCCAGCGTCAGCGTGAACTTCTCCGGCGAGAAGAGGTAGATCAGCTGGGTGAAGAAGTCGTTCCAGGTCCAGATGAAGGTGAAGATCGCCGTGGTGATCAGCGCGGGCCGGGTGAGCGGCAGGATCACCAGGAAGAAGCTGCGGAACGGACCGCAGCCGTCGATGCGCGCCGCCTCCTCCAGCTCGCGCGGCAGCCCGCGCATGAACTGCACGATCAGGAAGACGAAGAAGGCCTCCGTCGCCAGGAACTTGGGCAGGATCAGCGGCCAGTAGGTGTTCACCATGCCGAGCTGGTTGAAGATGATGTACTGCGGGATCAGCACCGCGTGGTGCGGCAGCATGATCGTGGCGATCATGAACGCGAACAGCGGGCCCCGGAAGCGGAACCGCAGCCGCGCGAAGGCGTACGCGGCCAGCGAGCACGACAGCACGTTGCCGACGACCGCGCCGCCCGCGATCAAAAGGGAGTTGCCGAGCAGCCGGGCCACGGAGACGTCGTTGACGCCGTCCAGGGCGGTGGAGTAGTTCGACCACTCCAGGCGGCTCGGCAGCAGCCGCAGGCTGGCGATCACCTCGTCCGCGGGCTTGAGCGAGGTCGCCAGCAGCCAGGCCAGCGGGTACAGCATCACCAGCAGGGCGGCCAGACAGCCGACGTGCAGCGCCACACGACGCCACGGAACAGAGTTGCGGACGGCGGGAGTTGCCGTAGTCATCGGTCCCCCTCGGAGGCGTAGAAGACCCAGGAGCGCGAGGTGCGGAACAGCACGGCCGTGACCGCGCCGATGACGATCAGCAGCACCCAGGCCATGGCCGAGGCGTAGCCCATGTGGGAGGCGACGAAGCCGCGGTCGTAGAGGTAGAGCGTGTAGAAGAGGGTCGAGTCTGCCGGTCCGCCCTTGCCCGCGCTGACCGCGAAGGCCGGGGTGAAGACCTGGAAGGCCTGGATGGTCTGCAGGACGAGGTTGAAGAACAGCACCGGCGACAGCATGGGGATCGTGATGTGCGCGAACTGGCGCCAGCGGCTCGCCCCGTCGACGGCGGCCGCCTCGTACAGCTCGCCGGGTATCTGCAGCAGTCCCGCGAGGAAGATGACCATCGGCGCGCCGAACTGCCACACCGTCAGCAGCGCGACCGCGAACAGCGCCCAGCCCGGCTTGTTGACCCAGCCGCCGGTGCCGAACAGGTTGTCCACGGTGCCGCCGTCGTTGAAGATCGCCCGCCAGACCAGGGCGATCGACATCGAGGCGCCCAGCAGCGAGGGCGCGTAGAAGGCCGAGCGGTAGAAGGCCCGGCCGCGGCGCATCGACTTCAGCGCGAGCGCCACGGTCAGGGCGAGCGCGAGCTGCAGCGGTACGGCGACGACGACGTACGTCAGCGTCGCGACCACCGAACGCCAGTAGCGCGGGTCCTCGGTGAACATCTGCGTGTAGTTGCGCAGGCCCACCCAGCTCGGCGGGTTGAACAGGTCGTAGTCGGTGAACGACAGGTACAGCGAGACGGCCATCGGCAGCAGCGTCAGCACGCACGCGCCGAGCACCCAGGGGGACAGGAACACCCAGGCGGCGCCCTCGCGTCGGCGGCGCGCGGGCCTGCCCGGCACGGCAACGCGCTTCGGGGGTGCGGCCGTCGGCACTTCCGTGGTGGTCATGACCTCAGCTCCGCCTTCGCCTCGGTGATGTAGTTCTCGGCCGCCTCGCGGGGCGACATCCGCTCGTACGAGACCTGGTCGTAGTCCCGCTGGAAGGTCGTCTGCAGGGCGCTGTCGCCCGAAGGCGGCGCCTGCGGCGGGGCGTTGAGCTTGCCTTCGACGGTGGCCTGGTACTCGTAGATGACCTTGTCGAAGTCCGTGAGGTCGGGGGCGATCTCCTCGCGCAGGGTCTCGTTCACCGGCATGCTGCGCGTCGCGCCGAGGACGCGTGCGGCGCCCGGGTCGTTGAGCATGAAGTCGATCAGCCGGGCCGCCTCCTCGGGATGCTCGGTGTTGGCGGCGATGCCCATGAACATCGACGGCTTGAAGTACTGGCCGGGCGTGCCGTCCTCGCCGGACGGCATCGGCGCGAGCGTCACGCCCTCGCCGACCAGGGCGACGAAACCGCTTGCGGGCGCGTCCCAGTTGATGTCCACGATGGCCTTGCCGCGGCCCAGCGGGGTGTTCTCCACGGTGCCGTCGAGCTGGGTGGTCTGCTCGGCGGGGGAGACCACACCCTCCTGGCGGAGCCGGTCGGTGAAGGTCCACCAGCGCGTCAGGTCGTCGGCGGTGAAACCGAGTCCGCCGTCCTCGGTGTAGAGGTCCTTGCCCTGACCGCGCAGCCACACCTCGAAGGCGTCCTCGCTCTGCCCCGGATCGGTGGCCGCCGGCGCGCCCGTCTTCTCGGCCAGGGCCCGCATCGCGTCGGCCCACTCGCGCCACGTCCACGCCCCGCTCGGCAGCGGAACGCCGGTCGCCTTCCACTGCTCGGCGTCGTAGATCACCGCCTCGGTGCCGCGCCCCTGCGGAACGGCGTACAGCCTGCCGTCCGACGCGCCGGTGGCCAGCAGGCCCGCGTCGATCTCGTCGGTCCGCAGCACGGACCTCTGACGGCCGAGGTCGTAGAGCACACCGCCCGACGCGTACTGGTCGATCATGCGGTAGTCGAGCTGCATCACATCGGGGGCGTCGCCGCCGGCGGCCTGCGTGGCCAGCTTCTGCTTGTAGGTGTCGTAGCCGGAGAACGACGACTGCACCTCGATGCCGGGGAACTTCTTCTCGAAGAGCCCGATCGCCTCCTCGGTCCTGGCCGCCCGGTCCGGATTGCCCCACCAGGTGTAGCGCAGCACGACCTTGCCGCCGCTGCTGCCCGACTCGGTCCCACCCGAGCAGCCGGACAGCACCGCGCACAGTGCGAGCACGACCGCCGTGACACAGGACCTCCTCGTCCTGTTTCCGGGCATGCGGGTCACCCCTCTCCAGACTGTAGAAAGCGCTTGCGCCCTTCTGGGACCCTAGGGACGTCCGGATGTCACGACAAGACCCGCGCACGCATCATCGGAACGAAAGGCTCCGCATGCCCCTGGACCCCGCGCCCCGACGCCGCTGTGCCGTGGTGGGCCTCGGCGCCCGCGCCCGGCTCCACACCCAGGCGCTCACCGGCCCGCACGCCGACCGGGCCGAACTCGTGGCGTTCTGCGACGTCAACGCGCACCGCATGGCCGTGCACAACGCATGGATCGCGCCCGCCGGGGCGGTCCCGGCGTAACGGGCCGAGGACTTCGACGAGATGCTGCGCCCCGAGCGGATCGACCTCGTGGTGGTGTGCACGGTGGACCGCACGCACGACGAGTGCATCGTGCGCGCCCTGGAGACGGGCTGCGACGTCGTCACCGAGAAACTGATGACGACGGACACCGACCGCGCCCGCCGTATCCCGGACGCCGGGCGGCGCACCGGCGGCCGAGGGTGACCCCTTCGCCCTGCGCCTCGCCGACGAACCGCTGCTCAAGTCCCTCTACCTGGACGCCGAGTCGGAGGACGGCTACCACCGCGACCAGAACGTCTTCGCGCCGGGCGTGACCATCGAGGACGACATGGCGGTCCTCGTCCGCTACGACTCCGGCGCCACCCTGACGTACCACCTCACCGCCTACGCGCCCTGGGACGTCAGCACCGGCACTCACACACACCGGTAGCGGGGCGACACCCGCATCGTCGACCGGCCGCTGTCCCGGAAGGAGTTCCTCGCGCCCGTCGACCAGGGCCTGTCCGGCGGATCGGGCAGCTCCAAGGGGCGGTGTCTCATCAGCGCGGATCGGCGTGCCAAGCCCCGCGATCCCGGCATGATCCGCCGCACAGGCCCTTGGCGGCGGCGTCGGATCATCCGGTCGCCGGGCGCCCGCGCCCTGCCGGTGATCCGACGCCCAGGACGCCGAGCATGGCCCGGGTCGCCGGGCTGGGGTTGAAACGGCTCCACGCCAGATACTCGACCCGGCGCGGGCCGTCGACCACCGGGACCAGCGCCAGTTCCGGATCGTCGGCGGCCAGCGGGCGGATGTACGCCGACGGCATCAGCGCGATGCCGAGTTCCCGGCCGATCAGCCGGGTCATCAGCTCCACGACGGCGGCCTCGTAGGCGACGTCGCGGACCAGGCCGGCGGCGGTGAACGCCTGGTCGGACTGGGCCCGGGCGGGTGTCCCGGCCGCGAAGTCCACGAAGGTCTCCCCGGCGATCTCCTCCAGCGTGACCCGGGGCGCGCCCGCGAGCCGGTGCCCGGTCGGCACCACCAGCACATGCCGGTCGTGATCGAGCACGACGCTCTCCACCCCGGCCGGCCGTTCGCCCTCCGGCAGGCCGAGGAAGGCGATGTCCAGGTCGCCCGCGCGGATCGCCGTCACCAGGTCGTCGCTGCGGCCGGAGCGCAGGGCGACGCGGACCTCAGGGTGCTGGGCGCGGTACCGCTGGAGCAGCTCGGGTACGTCCACCGCGGCCGCCGTCACGATCACCCCGACGGCGAGCCGCCCGCGTACCACGCCGGTCGCCGCGGCGGCGTCGGCGGCCGCGCGCTCGGCGGCGGCCAGGCACTCACGGGCACCGGCGACAAATGCCGCTCCGGCACTGGTCAGTTCGACGCGGCGGCTGGACCGGGCGAAGAGCTGGACCCCCAGCTCGCGTTCCAGACCGGCGATCCGGTGGCTGAGCGAGGACTGCACCACCGAGCAGCGCTCGGCGGCGCGGGTGAAGTTACGGGTTTCGGCGAGGGCGACGACGTAGCGCATCTGCTGCAGATCCACACATCCATCGTTGTCGTTCATGGCTGCCATGACAAGGATGCTTTGGACTCATGGCACCGGGGATCGAGACTTCCTCGCATGGAGACTCTGACCGAGCGGTCACCGGGCCCGCCGCGGACCGCGTCCGCGCAGCGGATGGCGACCGTCGCACTGACCGCGCTCGCCCCGGCGGCCTGGGGCACCACGTACGCCGTGACCACGGAACTGCTCCCGCCCGGGCATCCGCTGTTCGCCGGGCTGATGCGTGCCCTGCCCGCCGGGCTGGTGGGGCTGGCGCTCACCCGGGTGCTCCCGCGCGGGGACTGGTGGTGGAAGGCCGTGGTCCTCGGCGTGCTCAACATCGGCGCGCTGTTCCCCCTGCTGTTCCTGGCGGCCGAACGGCTCCCCGGCGGGGTCGCCGCCACCCTCGGCGCCACCCAGCCGCTGCTGGTCGCCGGGCTGGCCATCGCGGTGCTGCACGACCGGCCGACGGCCTGGCGGTGGACCTGGGGTGTGCTCGGCGCGCTCGGCGTCGGACTTGTCGTGCTCGGACCGCAGGCACGGCTGGACGCCGTCGGGATCCTCGCGGGCCTCGGCGGTACGGCCGCGATGGCCGCCGGGGTCGTCCTCACCAAGCGCTGGGGCCGCCCCGCGGGGGTGGGGGCCCTGACCCTGGCGGGCTGGCAACTGACGGCGGGCGGACTGCTGCTGCTCCCTCTCGCCCTCGCGATCGACGGGGTGCCGCAGCGGATCGACGCCGCGGCGGCCGGAGGCTACCTGTGGCTCGGCAGCATGGGTGGGCTGATCGCGTACACGCTGTGGTTCCGCGGGATCGGGCGGCTGCCCGTCGGCGCGTCGGCACCGCTGGTCCTGCTGTCCCCGCTGGTCGCGACGGTCGTCGGCATCGGGCTGGGCGAGTCGCTGAGCCTGCTGCAGTCCCTCGGTTTCGTCGTCGCCCTGACCGCGTTGCTCGCCGCGCAGTTCAACTCCCCGATCCCGCGCGGCCGCGTCGCGCGTGGTGGGCCTGTGGGAGACCACCTCCGAGAGGAGCGGATTCGATGACGACAGGTTCGATGAGGACAGGTTCGATGAGGACAGGTTTCATGGAGACCGGTTCTAGGGCGACCCGCAGGACGATCGCCGTGCTCGGTGCCACCGGCATGGTGGGCAGCCGGGTGATCGACGAGACCCGTGCACGCGGGCACCGGGTGCTCGCGCTGTCCCGGAAGCCCGCGAGCGACGACCCGAACGTGACGCCGGTCGCGGTCGACGCGAACGACCCGCACGCCCTGCGTGAGGCGCTGGCGGGCCCCGCGGCCCACGGCGCCGTCCCGGACGCCGTCGTGGTGACCGTCCGGACCTTCCCGGCCGACCAGGAGTTCCTGGTCGGTACGACCCGTACCGTGCTGGACATCGCGGCTCCACGGGGTATACGGGTCCTTGTGGTCGGTGGCGCCGGTGCCTTGCGCAGCCCCGGCGACGGGGATCTGCTGGTCGCCGACAACGCCGCATACGTGCCCGCCGAGTACCGGGCCGTCGCCGTCGCCGGGGTCGCCCAGTTGCGGGCCTGCCGGGCCCACGGCGGCGCGGACTGGGTGTACCTGAGCCCGCCGGCCCTGCTCGAACCCGGTGAACGCACCGGCCGCTACCGGCGCGGCACCGACACCCTGCTCACCACCGCCGACGGCCGGTCGTGGATCAGCGCCGAGGACCTGGCCGTCGCCGTGGTCGACGAACTGGACGACCCCGGTCCCGAGCGCCACATCACGGTGGTCCACCAGGACGCGGAGCCCGATGGTTCCGGCCGGGAGGGGTCCCCGACGGACGCTGTCAGCCTGTCCCCATGAAGCGTTGGCAGTCAGCGATCGGACTCGTGTTGTGCTTGTCGGCCATGCAGCAGGCCAACACCCTGTCCTACCCGGCGTTCTGGAACGACGTCGGCCTGCTCGGGTTCATCTTCTTCCTCGTGATGCTGTGCATCGGACCGAGGGGGCTGAGAAGGAAGCGGGGAGACGCCCGGGAACAGGATGTCCAACGGCCCCATGACGGT
>NZ_JAHUXH010000010.1 GCF_019219825.1 Streptomyces sp. TRM70350
TAGCACTTCATCGTCGGCTCGGTTTCGTCGAGGAGGGGCGCCTCCGCGATCGCGCGTTCCTTGCCGGCCGACACCATGATCTCGTCGTGATGGGCATGCTCGCCGATGAGTTCGCCCAACGGCATTCGATCAGAGAGCCTGCTCGCCCCTGACGGCGGCCTGTGGATACTCCCCGTAGGCGGTCTTTTATCTAGCACTTTGTGGCCGCGAGCTTCCCCACTGGCGGCCGGATACCTCCCCGGACCTGGACGGACACCGGCCAGCGAAGCTGGCCGGTGTGAAGAACAGCAGGGAAGATCATGGAAATCCTGGAGGCGTACGACCTCACGGGGAGTTACCGCGCCGCGGCCGAGCTGGCCGGCGTCGACCACCACACGGTGGCCCGTTACTGACTTCGGCTCGTCAGGGTGAACTTTGGCGAAGTCCCTGATGGGTCTGGGGTGGTGGCCGTATCACGTGCTGTGTGAGATACGCGGATGGGGGCGGGCTGACTGCTGCGGGACGCCAGCGCCGGGAGACCGTGCGGATGCAGGCGGCCGAGCTGTTCGAGCAGAAGGTCAGGCCATCGGAAGTCGCGCGGCAACTGCGGGTGAGCCGGAAATCGGCCTACCAGTGGCACCAGCTCTGGCGGGACGGTGGTGTGCAGGCTCTGGTCTCGCGTGGCCCGAGCGGTTCGCGGTGCCGTCTGTCCCCGCGCTGTCTGGAGAAGCTGGCCGTGTATCTGGAGCAGGGCCCGGCCGCACACGGCTGGGTTGAGGACCAGGTGTGGACCGCGGCGAGGGTGGCCACGCTGATCGGCAGGAAGTTCCACGTCTCCTACAGCGTCTCGGGTGCGACAAGGCTGATGCACCGGCTCGGTTTCAGCCCGCAGGTCCCTGCGCGGCGGGTCGCCGAGCGCGACGAGCAGGCCGTGACCACGTGGAAGGAGGCGACCTGGGCCGAGGTAAAAGAGCCCGGGCGGCCTGCGGGGGTTACATCTGCTTCGAGGACGAGGCAGGCTTCACCCGGCGGCCGCCCAGGGGACGCACCTGGGGGCGGCGCGGCCGCACCCCGCAGGTGACGGTGAGCGGTCGACGCTCGGGACGCCTGTCCGTAGCCGGGCTGATCGCCATGCGACCCGGCTCCCGAACCCGGCTGTGCCATCGCCTGCGCACCCACCAGGCGGGCAAAGGCAAACGCCGCAGCATGGGCGAGCGGGACTTCATCGAGCTGATCGACGGCATCCATCAGCTCGTCAAGGCGCCGGTCGTGCTGGTGTGGGACCGCCTGAACACCCATGTCTCCCGCACCATGGGCGAGCTGATCGCCGAGCGTGAGTGGCTGACGGTGTTCCTACTGCCCGCCTACTCACCCGACCTTAACCCGGTTGAGTGGGTATGGGCGCACGTCAAACGCAGTCTGGCCAACCTCGCGGTCGTAGCCCTCGACCGGCTGGAAGCACTCGTACGCAACCGACTCAAGCGCCTTCAGTACCGGCCCGGCACCCTCGACGGCTTCATAGCCGGCACCGGCCTGACCCTCGACGAACCAGCGTCACCCTGACGAGCCGAAGTCAGTATGTGAAGTTGCGCGAGACGGGCGAACGCCCCGCCGAGCGTCAGCACCGGGCCCGCCCGATCGATGAATTCATGGACAAGATCGAGGAATTGGTGGCCGCCTCGAAGGGGCGGATACGCGCGGACATCGTCCACCGGCGGATCACTGCGATGGGCTTCACCGGCGGGGACCGCACCACCCGCCGCGCGGTCGCCGAGGTGAAGGCGAGGCTGCGGTCGGGCCACCACCGGGTCTATCGGCCGTGGATCGCCGAGCCAGCGCTCTGGCTGCAATGGGACTGGGGTGAGGGGCCGCGCATCGGCGGAAGACGTACATCGTTGTGGTGCGCCTGGCTGGCCTGGTCGAGGTTCCGGGTGGTCATCCCGGTGTTCGACAAGACGCTGCCGACCATCGTGGCCTGCCTGGATGCCACGCTGCGGCGGATCGGCGGGGTCCCGACCTATGCGCTGACCGACAACGAGAAGACCGTCACGACCGAGCACATCGCGAACATCGCGGTCCGCAACCCGGAGATCGTCGAGGTCGGACGGCACTACGGCATGACGATCCGCACCTGCCTGCCGGCGGATCCCGAGACGAAGGGCGGCAGCGAGGCGACCGTCCGCATCGCGAAGGCGGACCTGGTGCCCACCTCGGCGAACCTGCTGCCCCAGTACAAGACGATGGGCCAACTCGAGGCGGCCTGCCGGGAGTTCTGCGACACGGTCAACAACCGGGTCCACCGCGCCAGCCGCCGCAAGCCCGCCGAGGCCCTGCTCGAGGAACAGCAACGGCTGCACCCGCTGCCCAAGGAGCCCTTCACCGTCGCCTTCGGCACCACGCGGCGGGTGAACTGGGAGTCCACCATCTCCGTCGAGGGCGTGCGCTATTCGGTCCCGCACCACCTGGTCGACACCCGGGTCTGGGCCCGTTTCCACGGCGACGAGCTGATCGTCACCGCCGTCGGCGAGGACGGCCCCGCCGAGGTCGCCCGGCACGACCGCTCGGCTCCGGGACATCCGTCGATCAAGGCCGAGCACTATCCGCCCCGCGAGAACAAGGAAGCCGACCGCACCCCGCGGGCGAACACCGCGGAAGAGGCAGCGTTCCTCGCCCTGGGCCCGGGCGCCGCCTCCTGGCTGATCGAGGCGGCTGCCGCCGGAGCCCGACGCCTCAAGCCGAAGATGGCCGAGGCCGTCGCCCTGGCCAAGCTCCACTCGGTCGCCGAGGTCGACCGGGCGCTTGGGGCCGCGGCGATCGCCGGGCGGTTCGCGGAGAACGACCTCAGCTCCATCCTCAGCTATCAGGCCGGACTCGATTCGGTCGAGCCCAGCCGGGCCACCGAACAGCACAGCCTCCAGCCGGGCACACCTCCGCCTGGTCCAGCTTCGGCATCATGAACGACAAGGACGAGCACTGATGGCCACCCCGATCCGCACCATCTCCGGCGCCCACGGCGATCCTCTGGCCGAGGCCATCGAGCTGACCAAGCGGCTCAAACTCCCGTACCTGCGACGGGCGTTGAGCGACCTGATCCCCACCGCCAAGGCCCAACGCTGGGACCCCGCCGAGGTCGTCCGTGTCCTCCTCGCCGAGGAAGCCGCCGGACGCGATGCCGCGAACCTGCGGACCCGACGTAAGCGAGCCGGGTTCCCCGCGGGCAAGACCTTCGGCGACTGGGACGAGACCAAGTCCTCCATAACCCGCCAGGTCCAGGACTCATTGAAGACGCTGGAATGGGTCGGGCGCCTGGAGAACCTCTGCATCTGCGGCCCAAGCGGCACCGGGAAGTCGCACTTCACGGAGGCACTGGGACAGACCGCCGTCGAAGCCGGCCTGACCGTCGCCTGGTTCACCATCGAAGACCTCGGGGCCCTCATCCGCCGTCATCGCGCCGACGATTCCCTGGCCCGGGCGATGACCCGGTTGATCCGCACCGACCTGATCATCGTGGACGACATCGGACTCCTGCCCGTCTCACCGGACGCCGCCGAGGGCTTCTACCGCCTGGTCGATGCCGCCTACGAACGGCGGGCCCTGGCCGTCTCGAGCAACCTTCACCCGTCCGGCTTCGACGAGATCATGCCGAAGATCCACTTCTTGTGGACCGGTCGCGGAGCGTCACGGTGGTCCGTCCGAGAGGAGGATCTCTCAGCGGAGGAGGTCGAAGCCGGCCCGGCCATCTCATTCCACTCACTGCGCGCCTGGGGCATCGGCCAAATCCGCCTGCCGTAAGCTGCTGGCTCCGCCCATTCACCGGTACTGAACCGGGCGCCCGGTCGGGGCCCATCCGCGGGATCACCTCAGCAAGGCGGCCACAGCCACCAGCGCCGTGGTCACGGCAGCCACCACCCCGATGGTGGCCCCGAACGCAGCTCCCGCCCGCAGGACCGCCGCGGGGTACGACGCACCATCCCGACGCGCCAGATACCCCGCACCAGCCCCCGCCAGCAGAGCCCCCAGCACCACCAATGCACAAGCCAACAGCACCGTGAAAGCAACCACAGACACGCCCTCCGCTTCCTCGTACTCACATCCTCAGTGCGGTGTCGGGTGCTAGGACACGGCATGGCGGAGCACGTCGCCAGCCGATCCGGACACGCCGGACGGACTGGGAAGAGTGGCCACGTTGGACGTCCGGTCCGGCCAACCGGACCGGACGCGCCGGACGATCCGGGGCGTACTCAGTCGGGAAATGGCCGCTGGCGGAGCGGTCGCCAGCTGCCCTCTGCCGGGAAGGTCGTGCGAAGCGGCCCCCGGGCGGGGAAGCTTGGCGCACAGCCACCATTCGGCGGGAGAACAGGTGAAGACGCGGGACGACAACTGTCATCCGGGACGTGCGGCGTTGCAACGCGAGCTGGCCGGTTTGGAAAGGGCCGCCCTGCGTGGCGATCCGGGCCGCACGCGCGCTCGGGCGTGCCGGGAAGCCGGTCGGAAGACCTCGACGGCGTCCGACTGGTTCAACGGCATCAGCGTCCCTGGTGACTTCGACGACCTGTGGTCGCTCATTTCCGTCCTGGAGCGCTGGTGCATCGCTGCGGATCCACGGCGGCGTCGGGACGTCGAGGCCGTGCTAGCCGCCCGCCGGAAGAAGTGGTGCGCCCTGTGGGAGCAGGCGCGGGAGACCTCGCTACCGTTGGCGAGTGCTTCGGACTCCCTACGCCCACCGGTGCCCGGTCCGCCCTCCTCCGGCACCGAGGCGGTGCCCCGCCGAGCCGAAGCTGGCCCGGAGCTGGCGCAAGATGGCCCCGGTTCGGACTCGACTCCCCCGCTCACGGGCTGCGTACTGCTACCGGCCGGTCTCGATGCACTGCTCTTCCCGATCACGTCCCAGATGGACTGGGATGGTCGCATAGAGTTCGAGTTCAACGCCGGGGCCCTACCCTTCCTGGTGAGCGAACTCGTTAGCCAGGGCGCGACCGCTGTGGGGGCCGATCCGGGCAGCTCCCTTGCCGAAGCCAGAGCTGACACTCCCCCGGCGGTGCGGAGACTGACCCGCGTCCTAGACGCGACCAACGAGATAAGAGAAAGGGTGAATCTCGCCTTCCGCCCCATTGCCTCCGACCTTGGTCTCGACCCGGAGCGCATCGATGTAGTGGGTCACCCGTTCGGAGGCCCTCAGGGCCATGTGACAGAGCTGGCACCCGAGAAGCAGAGGTCGTGGTCGGACCTTCTGCTGGTGCACAGCACGACGTATCACCTGCTCCTTGGAATCGACGCTCGGGTGCAAATCGACGTGCCGCTGCGGGATTTCTCCGCCGCTGTACGAAGACTCAGACGTGCGGCGCGAAGTTCAGTCTCTGCCACTATGCTCGGATTCCTGAACGCCGTCGCGGCCAGTTACCACCCGCAACTTGTGGGCGCTGTCTCTCCGCTGGCCTCCAGCCTTGGCAGTCCGTGGGTGGACACCTTCGAGGACTACATCAAAGAGGTCGCTTATCAGGAGTACACGGCCATCCGATCCGAGCTCGGATATCCCGCACGCGCCGAGGCCATGCTCGAACGCACCTGGTCAGCATCGCGCCGTCTGCTCAGCACCGCCTCGGCGAAAGAACTCCTCAAACTGACCGTGCGTACGGTAGCGATCTCCGCAGGCGCCTCCTCGCCCCCACCTACGTCCCTCGCCGACTGCTTCGCGCCCAGACGCTACCTACCGCCGATCATAAAGACGACCACACCCCTCGCCCGCGCCTTCAGAAACTGGTATGCCCACCACGAGTACGGCAGTGTGAACTTCCAGTACCGGCACTTCGAATGGCTTCCCAGCGCCCGCCTTCCCAGCCTTCAGGAAGGGGAGGGCAGGATTTCCCTGGACTGGATGCAGAACGTCTACCAAACCGATCCTCCGGGAGACATCCGACAAAGCGAAATACAGTTGACCTTCGAGAGATTCTTCGCTCGAAACCTGACCTCACCCTACGTATGTCCTACCCATGACTTTGCGATGTCCTACGATGACATCGACGTCTCGTGGGGCGAGGAGGCACTGGAAATCTCCATCAACCTATGCTGCGAGCAAGGAGGGTGGGAAACGATAAGCAAGATGATGACCAAGAGGTCCACATGACGGACGTTGGCGGGGGGACGTGGCCGCGACAGACGCTATTCCACTTCGGGTGGTCTGATCGCGGAGCGTCACGGTGGTCAGTCCGCAAGGAGGATCTGTCGGCGGAGGAGGTCAAAGCCAGCCCGGCCGTACCCGTCCCTCTTGATCCGTTTCACCCTGTTGATGTTGCCCTCGACCTTGCCCGAGCTCCAGTCCAGGGTGAGTCCGGCGGTGACCGCGTCGAAGTCCTGCCGCAGGCCACGGGCCAGGCTGCACAGCGGCTTGAGCCCGGTGTTCCCGGCGCGGGTGATCCAGTCGTCGAGGTCGTTGCCGCGGCGCTCGGTCATCATCTGGGCGAAGGAGCGTACGCAGTCGGCGACGGCGTCCAGTTCGGGGCAGCGGGACAGGAGTTGCTTGAGATTGAGCGTGTCGTTCTCGTCGAGTTTGTCCGGGTGGACGGTGAGCATCCAGGTGGCCTTGCGGACCGTCAGCTCATCTGGCTTGGCGGGTGCGGGTTTGCCGCTGGCGCGGAGGTCTTGCAGGTGGCGGCGGACGGTACGTTCGCTGCCGCGGTAGCCCTGTTCGCGGATCTCTGTGCACAGCCGGGCCGCGTCCGTGCAGCCCTCGTTCCAGCGTTGGTACAGATAAGCGAGGTAGGGGTGGATGCGTCCGCTACGACGTGCGCCGGTCCCGGAGGGAACATCCTCGGGGGTGGCTGCGTGTGCGTACCGGCGCACCGTTTTGCGGTCCAGCCCGAGCACCTCGGAGATCACCTGGATCTGCACACCTTTGTCGTACAAGGCGCGCACGGCGGCGTGGCGCTCGCGACGCTGTATCGCGCGCAGCCCCTCCATCGGAGCCGGCACCTCCTGGTGCACCGACTCGGGCTCCTGCGTGGCGGAGTCGTCAGGGGACGCGTCCTCGGTAGGCTCGGCGAGGCAACTTCGGTGCGCGACAACGCACTTCTCGACGGCCTCGCACAGGTTCTTCCACAAATGAAAGCGGTCCGCGACCTGGATCGCGTCGGGGCAGGCGGTGCGCACGGCCTCGGCGTAGGCGCTGGCCCGGTCCCGGCAGACGATCTCCGCTCCCGGGTGTGCGCGGAGCCAGGCGGCGAGGGTGTCCGCGGTCCTGTCAGGCAGGACGTCCACTCGCTCCCCGGTCTCCATGTCCAAGATGATCGTCCCGTAGACGTGGCCCTTCTTCAGGGCGAAATCGTCCACACCCAGCACTCGCGGTGCCGCGCCGACCTGTTTGTCCGGAAGCCTGCGCACCAGTCTGAGCAGGGAGTTCACACTCGTCGGGACGGAGAGGTGCTTGGCCAGCCGCGCCGCCGGGCGTCCAGCCAGAGCCAGCGCGATCTGCTCCAGCGTTCGCCGCAGAGACGGTGTCCGCCGAGCGAACCGCTCCGTGAGCCCCTCAACCTGCTCGACGAACGTACGGCGACCGCACTCGGTCACCGGGCACAGGAACCGCCGCACCAGCAGATCAATCACGACCTTCCGCCCGGCAACCGCGAGGTCGGCCAGACGCCGCCGGTATCCGCCGTGGACACGGCTGGACACTGACCCGCACCCAGGACAGGCCGCCTCCCGGGTCACCGTACGCGCCGCGAGGGCAACCCCGTCGCCGTCCACCGTGGTCTCCTCCACCACCACGGACTCCAGATGGGAGAAGGTCGTTGAGAACACGCTGCAATCACACGAACTGCCATCCTTCCAGCCAGTTGTGACGCCGCGTCACCGCCCCACAAGAAGTGGATCAGAGCCCGCCGAGTCGGCCATGAGTGCGTGGAACATCTGGCCGCCACCGGGGATTACAAATGGCCGTTGACCCGCCCCGCGGTCGGTGGATGAGACCAGGCAGGGAGAGCAGAGCTCCGGGCTGACCGTCCCAGATTTTAGGGGTCCTTGGAGAATGATCTCCTTGTGGCACGGTGGAGAGGTATGTGATCCCGTGCTGTGTGGGGGTGGCCATGTCGCGGCGGAAGCCGTGGGAGGTCAGTGACGAGTTGTGGGCGGTGATCGAGCCGTTGCTGCCGAAGCATGAGCGGCGGTTCCGGTATCCGGGGCGTAAGCGGATCGATGACCGCAAGACGCTGCAGGGTGTGCTGTTCGTGCTCTACACCGGCATTCAGTGGGAGTACCTGCCGCAGGAGTTGGGCTTCGGCTCGGGACCTACCTGCTGGCGGCGGCTGGCCGAATGGCAGCAGGCCGGGGTGTGGGAGGAACTTCAGCGGGTGCTGCTGGACCGGCTGCGGGCGGTAGACCGCCTGGACTTCTCCCGCGTCGCCGTTGACGCTTCGCAGGTGCAGGCCAGGCGGGGGCGAAGCAGCCCAAAAGTCGGTCCGAGTCCCGTTGACCGTGCGCGACCGGGCTCGAAACACCATGTGCTGACCGACGCGCACGGCACCCCGCTGCGGGTGTCGCACACCGGCGGACACCGCAACGACGTCACGCAGCTCCTGCCGCTGGTCGACGGCGTACCGCCGGTGCGGGGCAAGCGGGGCCGGCCCCGGCGCAAGCCCCGGGCGTTGTATGCCGACCGTGGCTACGACCACGACAGCAACCGTCGCCGACTGCGCGAGCGCGGCATCGTCCCGAAGATCGCCCGGCGCGGACAGCCACACGGCTCGGGCCTGGGCCCTGTGCGGTGGGTTGCCGAATCCGCCATCGCCTGGCTCCACGGCCCTCACCGCTTACGGACCCGCTGGGAAGCCCGAGACGACATGCACGACGCCTTCCTCCAGCTCGCCCACTGCATGACCCTCGCCCGCAAGCACCCAGCATTCTGAAAGAACCCCTGAAGGGCTGCTGGACAATCACCGAGAGGATTCTTAGACTCATTATCCAGAAATAGAATAGTAATCTAGTCAGGTTTTGAAGATGGGGGCCTTGTGGCACGCGTTGTTGATGGTGTGGAGAGGGGCGAACGCGAGGGCATCGTCGCCTCGGCCTCGGCTGAGGCGGACGAGCACCTCATCCGTGAGGCCGAGAAGATCGCTGTTGCGCTGGGCCGCATGTTCCCGGGCCTGTGCGAGGTCGTTCTGCACGACCTGCGGGATCCGCAGCACGCGATCCGAGTGATCGAGAACAACCTTTCGGGCCGCGAGGTCGGGGACTCCGTCACCGAGCTGGGCCTGGCTCGTATCGAGGACTCCGGCTACCCCAGCGTGATCCAGAACTACCCCAACCAGTTCCCCGACGGTCGCCCGGCGAAGAGCACGTCCATCGGGATCAAGAACGCCGCCGGCGAGTACATCGCGGCTCTCTGCCTGAACCTCGACGTGTCGGTGCTGTCACCGGTGACGCTCGCGTTGTCGAACCTCGTGGCAACGGACACCGAGCACCGCGAGCAGGCCCTGGAGACCCTGCGGGACCGCAGCGCGCGCGAGCTGCGCCAGGCGGTGGAGGAGCTGGCCGCGGAGCGCGGAGCGACTCCCCGGTCGCTGGGGCGGGAGGACAAGAAGGCACTGGTGCGGCAGCTGCACCAGGACGGCTATTTCGACTCGCGTGATGCCGCACAGGCCATCGCGGACCTGCTGGGCGTGTCCCGGGCGACCGTCTACAACTACGCCAAGTGAAGGGGCATTTCGTGCACGCCGCAGGATCGGCCACCGGCCCCGTGCCCGCTTCCTCGACCGGCTCCGGCCCGTCACCGGCCGCGCGCCTTCTGCTGCACATCACTGAGGAGCAGACCGCCGCGCTCGTGGACGAGGATCTGGCCTTGGAAGCAGCCCGCGCCGCCTTCGCCGCGACGGTGGACGGCACGGTCTTTCCCAGTCTCGCCGTACACGGGTCCGACCCGCGCAACCAGTTCACCCTCAAGCCATCCGCGTCCGCGACCCACGCCGGGGTGAAGATCGGCACCTACTGGCCGGGCAACACCGAGCACGGGCTGCCGCGCCACCACTCCACCCTGCTGCTGTTGGACCAGACGATCGGCAGGATCGCGGCCGTCCTGGAGGTCGGCGCCGCGAACGCCTACCGGACCGCCGCGGCCGACGCCCTCGCCGTCGACCTGCTGGCCCGCGCCGGCACCACCACGCTGGCCATCTTCGGCACCGGCCACCAGGCCGGCTACGAGGTGGCGGCCGTCAGCCGCATCCGGCCCATCGGTGAGATCCTGGTTGTGGGACGCACCGCCGAGCGTGCCGAGCGGATGGCCGCGGTACTGGCAGCCCAGGGGCATACCGCCCGCAGCGTCGGCGCCGAAGAAGCCTGCGCTCGGGCCGATGTGATCGTCACCGCCACGGCCGCCCGGGCCGACACTCCGCCGCTGTTCGAGGCTGCGTGGGTCCGCCCCGGTACGCACGTCTCCTGCATGGGCGCCGACGCCCCCGGCAAGCGGGAACTCCCGCCCGAACTGTTCGCCCGCGCCCGTGTCTTCTGTGACCTTCCCGAGCAGGCCCGCCGTATGGGCGAAAGCCAGCATGCCCCGGCCCAGACGGTCCTCACCCCGCTCGGCGAGGTCCTCACCCAACGCGCCACGGGGCGCACGGACGACAGCGACATCACGGTCTTCGACAGCTCCGGAATCGGCGTGCAGGACCTGTATCTGGGCCTGGCCCTCCTGAAGAAGATGGACATCTCCCTGTGAACAACCCGGCAACCGCCGCCGGCCCCGGCACCCCCCGGACCCTGGCCGATCCCGGCACCCCGTTCGCCGTCGTCGACGCCCACAAGGTGCGGCGCAACATCGAACGACTGGCAACCAGGGCCGACCGGCTTCAAGTCGCCCTGCGCCCTCACCTGAAGACGGCCAAGAGCCTCGACACCGCCGCCCTCCTGCACCACGGCACCCCCTGCCCCGTCACCGTCTCCACCCTCGCCGAGGCCGAGGCGTTCGCCGACGGCGGCTACACCGACATCACCTACGCCGTCGGCATCGACCCCCACAAACTCCCGCGCGTCCTCAAGCTGCTGCGCCGCGGCGTCACCCTGCGCATCCTGCTGGACAGCACCGAGCAGGCGGAGTTCGTCGCCCAAGCCTCCCGCGAGGCCGGCCTCCCCGTCCCCGCCCAGATCGAGATCGACTGCGACGGCCACCGCGGCGGCCTCAAGCCCGACGCACCCAAGCTCGTCGAGACCGGCCGCATCCTGCATGACGCGGGCTGTCTGGACGGAGTGCTGACCCACGCGGGCGAGTCGTACTTCGCCTACACCGGCGAGGAACAGCGCCTGGCGGCGAAGAACGAACGCGACACCGCCGTCGTCGCGGCCGAGCGGCTGCGCGCGGCCGGCCTGCCCGTGGCCACCGTCAGCGTCGGCTCCACCCCCACCGCCCACGCCGCCGAGGACCTCACCGGTGTCACCGAACTGCGCGCCGGCAACTTCGTCTTCTTCGACCTGGTGATGGCCGGCATCGGCGTCTGCCGCATCGAGGACATCGCCCTGTCGGTCGTCGTCACCGTCATCGGACACCGCCCCGAGTACGGATGGGTCGTCACTGACGGCGGCTGGATGGCCATGTCCCGCGACCGCGGCACTGCCGTCCAGGCGCAGGACCAGGGCTACGGACTGGTCACCGATCTGGACGGCAACCTCATCCCGGACCTGGTCATGACGGCCGCAAGCCAGGAACACGGCACCCTCACCGCCCGCGACGGCGCCCGCCTGCCCGACCTGCCCGTCGGCACCCGCCTGCGCATCCTGCCCAACCACGCCTGCGCCACCGCCGCCCAGCATCACGGCTACCACGTCATCGACAGCACCCGAACCACGAACACCGCACCGGAGATCCAGGACATCTGGCAGCGCGTCACCGGCTGGTGACCAGCAAGTGCACCGGACCAGCCGCCCGGTCAGCGGATGCGGGGCAGGCCTTGTCCGGATGTGCGGCGTGCACGTACTTCACCGCGATGTTGGGGTGGATGCCAAAGAGACGGACGAGGTGTACGGGGTCGGCGGTCTCTCGTGCCTCATAGAGGATGCGGTCGGCCCACACCTGCCGGGGCAGCAGTCCGACCTGGTCGAAGGCAGCCCGCAGGGCACAGTAGCTGAGCTGTGGCGATGCCGGATGCCGATAGGAGTGGGTGGTGATGATCAGGTGCGGGTTACTGGCCTGGGGCCAGCGGCGTATGCGTTCGCGCAGCCAGTCGGCCACGAGGCGGGCGCTCAGGTCGTCGAGACAGACGGTGTGGGTGTGCTCGCCGCGGTGCACCGCCAGCGTCCGCCGGACCACGTCGGCATCGGCCAGGTCGAGGCGGGCGATCTCCACGGCGCGCACGGCATGGATGGCGACCAGGCCGACGATGATCCGGGAGGCAGGCCCGTCCAGCCGGTCCAGCACCCCTGCCAGCCGATCGCTGGACAGCGGCAGCGGCAGGTGTGGGCTGCAGCCACGGCGTCACGCTGTACCTGCCCGGCGTGCCCAGTGCCGCCACGAGGCCCGCTTCCAGCAGGTCCGTGCCGGCCGCCAGGATCATCAGGGCCACGCCGACCGCGCGCAGCCCACTGCGCCGACGGCCGCCTGGCACGGCCGGTCCGTCGATCACGGGCAAAAGGTTCACGGCGCCAGAGTTAGGGGTCCTTGCACTATGAGCGTCCGATCAGGTCGCGTGGTCTGGTGCCGTGCATCGCAAGGCGCCGGAGCGCCCTGGTAGCGGAGCTACCTGGGCGTTTCGGCAACGCGGCGAGGTGCGGTGCCAGGCCGCGCGACCCGGGCGGGCATAGTGCAAGGACCCCTAAGCACCCTGCGGCCCGGCAGGATCGACCGAACGGCCATCGCCGCCCGAGCGGGGCCGCCTCAACAGTGGCCGAATGACCGAGGCGCGCGCGGGATCACGCGAGGAAGGTGGGCGATGTCCGCCTCAGGTGCGGTCCTCCGCGCGCTGGTACTGCTCGCCGTCTGGCAGGGCGCAGCCACCGTACCGACCGCACCGCCTGTCGCATCCGGCTCCCAACCGGCACAGCACCGCCATCCAGTGCTGGACCCCGACGTACCCGGGCGGAACGCCGGTCACCGCGGTCGCCCGGCCACCGGGTTCCGCTCTCGCGCGGCGCTGTCGGCGCACCACCCGCAGCGGAAACCGCCATGGGCCAGCGATGTCAGTCGGCGGCGTCGCGCAGCGCCTCGTTGATGTCGCTCAGCGCGCCGGTCAGCCGTGTGTAATCGTCGCGGGCCACGGGGGTGACGAAGTACCGCTCGACGACATGAGCGTGAACGGTCGCGGCCTGAAGGAATACGGTACGGCCGTGATCAGTCGGTTCCACCAGCACGCTTCTGCGGTCCTCCGGTGACGGGACGCGGCGGACCAGGCCGGCCTCTTCCATGCGGTCGATCAGCCGGGTGGTGCCACTACTGGTGAGGGTGAGGTCGTCGGCCAGCCGGCGCTGGGAGACCTCCTCGCCCGGCTCGCGGCACAGCCTGATGAGGACTTCCAGCATCGTGTGACTGATCCCGCACTCCCGTCGCAGGGCGGTGTCGATCCGCTGCTCCAGGCGGGTCGCGGCTTTGATCAGCAGCCCGAAGTCGTGAACGAGCCGGCTGTTGGCAGCACGGGCGGCCTGGTCGCCCCGCCTGGTCGTGGCATTCACCTGGGCAGGTCCTCCCATCCTTGACGGTCGTGGCTCGCGAGTTTACTGCCACATCACCTACTGACGTCTCAATTGCTGAGCAATCAATTGCTGACTGGTCAACGAAATCCTATGGTGGGCGCCACCCCGTCGGCCACATCGGAGAGAGGGACATCCATGGACCTGCAGCACTGGCTCGGCCGAGCCACCCACGCGATACAGGACTGGGCCGACACCTTCGGCCCCTACCAGCCGCACCCGTCACTCCAGGTCGACGACGACCGCTTCGCCACAGCCTTCGAGGAGTTCACCGGGAGACTGCGGGACAACTACCCCTTCTTCCACCCGCACTACGCGGGGCAGATGCTCAAGCCCCCGCACCCCGCCGCGGTGGTCGGCTACCTCACCGCCATGCTCATCAACCCCAACAACCACGCCCTGGACGGCGGCCCCGCCACGGCCCGGATGGAACGCGAGGCCGTTGCTCAGCTGGCCGCCATGTTCGGCTACGACACCCTCCCCCGTAGCCCTTCGGGCACGGGCGGTGCCCCCATTCGCTCCGACTACGCTCCGCTCGGCCACCTCACCACCAGCGGCACGATCGCCAACCTCGAAGCCCTCTTCGTCGCCCGGGAATTCCACCCCGGCCGAGGAGTCGCCTACAGCGCGGACGCCCACTACACCCACGGCCGCATGTGCCGTGTGCTGGGCATGGAGGGACACGCGGTGCCCACGGACAACCGGGGGCGTATGGACCTCGACGCGCTCGAGGACCTGCTGCGCGGCGGCCGGGTGGGCACGGTCGTGCTGACCGCCGGAACCACCGGGCTGGGGGCCGTCGACCCGATCCACGAGGCCCTGCTCCTCAAAGAGCGTTACGGCGTCCGTATCCACGTCGACGCCGCCTACGGCGGCTTCTTCACCCTGCTGGCCGGCGCCGACGGGCCCGAGGGGCTCGCGCCCGAGCCATGGCAGGCGATCGCCCGCTGCGACTCACTCGTCGTCGACCCGCACAAACACGGGCTCCAGCCCTACGGCTGCGGTGCCGTCATCTTCCGCGACCCCGAGGTGGGACGCTTCTACCTCCACGACTCGCCCTACACCTACTTCACCTCCACCGACCTCCACCTCGGCGAGATCAGCCTGGAATGCTCACGCGCCGGAGCCTCGGCCGCCGCCCTCTGGCTCACCTTCCAGCTCCTCCCGCCCACCACCGACGGCCTGGGCCGGGTGCTGGCTGCGAGCCGCCGGGCCGCATTGAAGTGGGCACAACTGATCACCGCATCCGACCACCTGGAGCTCTATCAACAGCCGGAACTGGACATCGTCAGCTACTTCCCCCTTGTCTCCCCCGCCACCCTGAGCGGCATCGACATGGCCTCCGGCCGCATCCTGGCGGACGGCATGACGAGCCCCGACCCGGTGTTCCTGAGCACCCTGAGAGCCGACCACGGGGCGTTCACCGCACGCCACCCCAAAATCACCGCGGACGCCGACAGCGCCCGCATCCTCCGCAGCGTGTTGATGAAACCGGAATCCGAGCACCATGTGGAGCACGTCCACCACCAAGTCGAACGGCTCACCCGATCCTGATGGCGATGACCGCCCGCGCATCAGGCGAGGACTGTGTCCACTGGCTCGTGTGCCTTCGGCGGGTGCTGGCCCGATCCTGGCACCTGTCGACGTCAAAGCCCCAGGCCGCGGCCTGCGGCTGTCCGCCCGCCGTGGCTGATGCTCGGTCCTGAGCCAGAGGCAGGGCGCCCGCCACCGCCAGGACGCGGACGGCGACCGCGGGTGCCAGGGCGCGCGCATCACCCGCGCCGTGCCGTCCCGACGGACGGGGGCGGGCCCATGGCCTCTGCGATGACGGCGAAGGCGACTGTCTTTCGGTCCGGGCGACCGGCTGCAGGTGGCCGTGCGGTTACCCCGGTCCGTCCTGCGCCGAGGGTCTGCGCGTCCGCGCGGAACTCACTCGCCGGCGTCGCGGAGCGTGCGCAGGATGCGCTCCAGGTGGCGGCGGTCCTCGGATGAGAGCGGTCCGGTGACGTGGCTGCGGAGATGGGAGACGTGGGCGGTCATGGCGCGGTCGAGCGCCTCGGCGCCCTTGTCGGTCAGCGCGGCGAGTGCGGCTCGTCGGTCGTCAGGATCGGGGTCGCGGCGGATCAGCCCTTCCCTCGCCATGCGGTCGGCGAGCCGGGTGAAGCCGCCCGAGCTGAAGGACACGGCCTCCGCCAGGTCCGTCATGCGCAGCCGGTGCCCGGGAGTACGGCCCAGCCGCAGCAGCACCTCGAACCAGGTGTCCGGGACTCCCAGGTCGCGGTGTACCAGGGGCTTGAGGCGAGCGAACGCCTCCACGAACAGGCCGTAGAGCGTCACGTCGTCGTCGTTCAGCAGGTGCTCGTTCACCCCACGAGGATGACAGAAAGCCGAGCGCGGAAGAAGCTGCCATTGCAATATCTGCTCCTACAGATATATTGTCTGCGTCGGCAGATACTTCCCCTGTACGCCCCCACAGATGTGGAGCCCGATCATGCGTAAGCGCACCCTCCCCGCGTTCGGTGTCGCCGCCGCCACGGCCGGCGCCCTCACCCTCGGCCTGTCCCTGGCACCCGCTTCGGCGGACGCCACCCCCGCCTCGCACGGGCACCGCACGATCACCATCGAGGCCGTCGAGAAGGGCACCGCGATCAACATGGTCGACGTCGCCCCGGCCGACTCCGCCCTCGGCGACCAGCTGATCGGGACCGGCGACCTCATCGGCCGCGACGGCCGCAAGCTGGGCACCAGCAGCTTCGTCGGCGTCTCCACCGACGCCAAGCCGCGCACCGCCGAGCTGCTGACCTTCGTCTACGAGCTGCCCGGCGGCAAGATCACCACGGCCGGTACGGCGAAGCTCTCCGCCTCCGGACCCGTCTTCGACGAGCGGTTCGCCATCACGGGCGGCACCGGCAGGTACAAGAACGCCTCCGGAGAGGTGCGCGTCCTGCAGGAGACGGTGGAGCGGGCGAAGGTCACCTTCGAGATCCAGCGCTGACCACACCCACGCATACGAAACGAGTACGAACGGAGTCACCTGTGAAGATCCTCCTTGTCGGCGCCACCGGCATGATCGGCTCCCGCATCACGGCGGAAGCGCTCGGCCGCGGCCACGAGGTCACCGCCGCCACCCGCTCGGGCCGTGCGGACGGCCTGCCGGAGCACCGGGCGCTGACCGTCCTCGCCCTGGACGCCGCCGTGCCGGGCAAGGTCGCCCAGGCCGCTGCCGGGCACGACGTCGTCATCTCCGCCGTCTCGCCGCCCCGCGACGGCTCCGACCCGGCCGCCCCGCTGCTGGCGACGTACAGGTCCCTGGTCGAGGGGCTGCGCATCGCGGGGGTGCACCGCCTGCTGGTGGTCGGAGGGGCGGGCAGCCTGAAGACCGCCTCGGGTCAGGACCGGGTCGACACCCCGGACTTCCCCGCGATGTACAAGGCCGAGGCGCTCGCCCAGCGCGAGGTGCTGCGCCTGCTGCGCGCCGAGGTGGGCGACGACCTGGACTGGACGTATGTCTCCCCGGCCGACGAGATCGCCCCCGGCGAGCGCACGGGCACCTTCCGCCTCGGCGGCGACGACCTGCTGATCGCCGAGGACGGCACCAGCTTCATCAGTGCCGAGGACTACGCGGTCGCCCTGGTCGACGAGGCCGAGAAGAGCACGGCGCTCCGCCGGCGCATCACCGTCGCGTACTGACGGACGTCTCCCGGAGGCGTCCGTTTCGACGTCACGCTGACCGGCAGGGTCAAGGCGACCCGAACAAGGCCGATGTGAAGCGCCCACTGCCGCCTGCACTGGTGGAGTCGCCGGAGTCGCCGAACTGCGCCAGGGGACGACCGGCAGCCCTCTGTGCCACCGCCATGGCCGTGCTCGGCCCCGCCGCCCTGCGCCGGATGCAGCAGCGCTCCCGAGATGCCCTGCCGAGCAGGCGATGAAGGTTCAGCAGGATGCCGAAGGCGCGGCGACCGCCGTGGGCGAGGCACTTCAGCGGGCCGCCGACGGGCCGACGAGGACGGCACCGTGGGCGGCCCGGCGCCGCCGACGCCGTGCAGCGGGCGCCGGCGGCCGCCGAGGCCACTGCGCGGCAGGCCGCGCACGCCCCTCACGGGAGCGGCTCGGTACGAGGCGGGGGCCGACGGAATCACCCGGCGGGTGCGGGCCAAGGTGTGCGCCCTGGCGCTGCTGGATCAGGCCCGCCACGCGGGACGTGACGTCGTCGGCATTCGGCGACAAGATCCGGATCTTCCGCTTCCCGTCCTGTCGGTGCACCTGGGCCGGTGTGTTCTGGCGGCCCGTGCCTGACGTGTTCCGGCAAGGTGAGCGCCCGAGGCCGCACGAGGCATGATCGGTGGATGCATGGTGTGGAGGACCAGTCGGGCGGTGGGAACGTGGAAGAGCCGACGGAGATCTCGTCGCCGAAGGAGGCCGCGGACAATGCGCTGGTGCTGGCGTTCGGGCGCTTGCAGGGGGCGGCGAACCGGTTGGAGTACATCCTCGGGCGGTCGCTGGAGCTGGAGTGCGGCATCAGCCATCTGATGTTCGAGGTGCTGCTCATCCTCGGGCGGGCGGGCGATCCCGGGCTGTCGATGCGGGCCATCGCCCAGGAGCAGGTGCTGACCACAGGCGGGGCGACGCGTCTGGTGGACCGGATGGAGGCGGCCGGGCTGGTGGAGCGCGCCGAGGATCCCGGTGACAGGCGCGGGCGGCTGGTACGGCTGACCCGGCTCGGGGAGGAGACCACCGTGCGGGCGTCCCGGGTACACGTGGAGAACATCCGGCGTTACTTCCTGGCGCCGCTGCCACCCGAGGACCGGGAGCGGTTCGCCGAAAACCTGCGGATCCTGAGCCACTCCGCACGGGACGAGCTGCCCCGCCTGCCCTGAACGGCCCCTGCGGGCTGCGGCCGTGCCGTTTCACCGATGCACTGACAGCAGGATTGCAGGTGTGTGGCTGCCGTCACACCGGCGAAGAAATATCTGACACGTCAGTTACTGTTTCCTCAGACGAACCGCCCGCCCCGCCATGCGGCGGGCGCCACACCTTCACTGGGACCTTCTATGAAGCTCGTCTACGTCTTCGACGCCTACTGCGGCTGGTCGCACGGATTCTCCGGAACTCTGCGCGAGGTCGTCTCCCGTCATCCCGAACTGCCGGTCGAGGTGGTCTCCGGCGGCCTGTTCACCGGGCCACGCCGGGTGCCGATCCGCGAGTTCGGCTACGTCCAGGCCGCCAACGCCCAGATCGCCGAGCTGACCGGCGCCGAGTTCGGCGAGGGCTACGAGCGGCTGATCGCCGACGGATCGTTCGTCATGGACTCCGAGGCCGCCGCGCGCGGCGTCGCCGCCCTGCGCCGGGCGGCCCCCGACCGCGCGGCGGAACTGGCCGGCGCCCTCCAGCGGGCCTTCTACGTCGACGGCCTCAGCCTCTCCGACCCCGCGACCTACCGGAAGGTCGCCGGGGAGGCCGGTCTGGACCCCGACGCCGTCGTCGCCTCCTTCGACGCGCCCGAGGCGCACAACGCGGCGGCGGACGACTTCCACCGCTGTGCCGAGCTGGGTGTCACCGGCTTCCCCACCCTGCTCGCCGTCGACGGTGACCGGGTCGCCGTCCTGGCCCATGGCCACGCCACCGCCGACGAGATCGACCGGCGGCTGGCCGCCCTGACCACCGCCCCCACCCACTGAATTCCATCTCCTCCGGGAGGCCCCGCATGAGCACCCTCTCCTTCAAGGTCCTCGACCTCGACTTCCCGGCCGGCAGCAAGAACAAGACCGCCACGCTCGTCACCGGTGAGCAGGAGGCCCTGCTGGTCGACGCCGCCTTCACCCGCGCCGACGGCCACCGCCTCGCCGCCGAGATCCTCGACTCCGGCAAGAAGCTGACCACCGTCTTCGTCAGCCACGGCGACCCCGACTTCTACTTCGGCGCCGAGGTCCTCGCCGACGCCTTCCCCGACGCCACCTTCGTCGCCACCCCGCTCGTCATCGAGCACATCCAGCACTCCTACGAGGGCAAGCTCAAGGCGTGGACGGCCCTCGGCCCGAACCTGCCCACCCGCCTGGTCGACCTCACCCCGCTGACCGGCGACCTCACCCTCGAAGGCCACCGCTTCGAGCTCAAGGGCAGCCCGGCCGGCCTGCCCGACCGCCACTACCTGTGGCAGGCCGGGCACCGCGCCCTCCTCGGCGGCGTCCTGCTCTTCCAGCAGGAGCACGTCTGGGTCGCCGACACCCCCACCCCCGAGCACCGCTCCGTCTGGATCGACCTGCTGGACGAGATGGCCTCCCTTCAGCCGGAGCTGGTCGTCCCCGGCCACCGCCTGCCCGGCACGGCGTCCGACCCCACAGCCATCAGCGCCACCCGCGACTACCTCGTCGCCTTCGAGGAGGAGCTCGGCAAGGCGGCCGACGGCGCCGCGCTGACCGAGGCGCTCGTCAAGCGCTACCCCGACAACGGCATGCTGATCGCCGCCCAGATCGGGGCGAAGGCCGCCAAGGGCGAGATGAAGTGGGGCTGAGTGCCATGACGTACGAGCACACCGCCTTCGCGACCTCCACGGCCCCGGCCGACGTCGTGCGCCGCCAGTACCTGGCCTCCGCGGCCGGCGACCTGGAGGCCCTGCGCGCCACCCTCGCCCCCGACGTGGAGTGGACGGAGATGGCAGGCTTCCCCCTCGCCGGCACCTACCGCACCCCCGACGGGGTCACCTCCCACGTCATGGACCAGCTGGGCAAGGAGTGGGACGGCTGGACCGCGCACGACGACACGTACGTCGTCGAGGGGGAGAACGTCGTCGTCCTCGCCCGCTACACCGCGACCAACAAGGCCACCGGCAAGCCGATCGACGTACGCGTCGCCCACCACTTCGTCGTCCGCGGCGGCCTGATCGTCCGCTTCGAGCAGTTCGTCGACACCGCCCTCGTCCGCGACGCCATGACGTAGTCGAGGCAGCACCTCGCAGGCGAACTCACACAATTCCGGGAAGCCGGTGAAGGCCACCGTCGGCAAGGCACCGTCTTCCTCGGAAGCGCGCCCGCGCGTCGCCGGAATCACTCCCCGGCGCCTTCCTGGTCCTGCGACGGAGGCAGCCGGGGCCGACCGTCGTCGTGCGATGAACGTCGCCACCGCGATCGTCCACGCCCTCCGGACGTAGGCGCACCCGGAGGCGCTGGTGGCCGTACCGCGCACCAGCACCACCGCGAAAACACGAGAGGCCGACACGCGGCACCTTCTCGCGCGTGCCCTCACACCCGCCATCAACAGGGAGCAATGGACATGTCCATGATCAGACGGCACTTCCTCGCGGCAGGCTCGCTCACGGCCGCGGGGATCGGCCTGGGCCTCACCTCGGCCAGCGCGTCGGCCACCCCGCTCGCCGACGGACACGGAGCAGGACATCACGAGGAAAGGCATCCCCCGGGCAAGCTCGACTTCAAGGTCCTCGACCTGGACTTCCCGGTCGGCAGCAAGAACAAGACGGCCACTCTGGTCACGGGTGAGCGTGAGGCGCTGCTGGTCGACACCGGGTTCACCCGGGCCGACGGGTACCGGCTGGTGGCCGAGGTGCTGGACTCGGGCAAGAAGCTGACCACCGTGTTCATCAGCGCCGGCGATCCTGACTACTACTTCGGCGCCGAGGCCCTGGCCGAACGCCTTCCCCGACGCCAGGTTCGTCGCCACCCGGCCGGTCATCAAGCACATGCGGCGCACCTTTGAGAGCAAGCTCAAGACGTGGGCCGACCTCGGGGCCAACCTGCCCACCCGTCTGGTGGAGATCAAGCCTCTGACCCGTGGTCTCGCCCTGGAAGGGCACCGCTTCGAGCTCAAGGGCGGATCGGCCCTGCTGCCGGACCGCCACTACCTGTGGCAGCCGGAGCAGCGTGCCATCCTCGGCGGGGTGCTGCTGTTCCAGAAGCAGCATGTGTGGGTCGCGGACACCCCGACCCCGGAGATCCGTGCTGCCTGGGTCAAGCTGCTGGACGAGATGGCCGCCCTCGACCCGCAGCTGGTCGTGCCCGGTCACCGCCTGCCCGGCACTCCCGCGGACTCCTCCGCCATCACCGCCACCCGCGAGTACCTGCTCACCTTCGAGGAGGAACTGGCCAAGGCCGCCGACGGCGCCGCGCTGACCGCGGCGCTCGTCAAGCGCTACCCGGACTACGGCATGGTCATCGCCGCCGAGATCGGCGCGAAGGTCGCCATGGGCGAGATGACCTGGGAGTGACGCCCTGGGGGTGACGACGGCGAAGTACCGGAACGCCGGCTTCGCGATTCGCCCTCGGCCGACGTCGTCAGGAGGCGTCGGCCGGGGACGGCACGCCGAAGAGTCTCCAGGGGGCCAACTCCAGAGGAAGGCGCCTGAAAGGCATCGGCCCAGCTCAGGCGCCCTACCCGGGATGCCGGAAAACCCGGCTCCTATGCCTGCGTCGCCTCCGAAGCTTCCGTTGCCGCAGTCCTCGCGGTGAGCCGGCTCCTGCCCCCGCTCAGCGCGAAGTAGAGCACTCCGGCCACGGCGACGCCGATGAACCAGGAGTACGGACCCAGCTTCGCCCCGTATCCGGGCGGGCCGTAGACGGGAAGGATGCTGGAGAAGACGGAGCCCACCGCGATGGCCGCGAACGCCCGGATGTTCCAGCCGCCCTTGAAGCGGAACTCCCCGTGCTCCTCGTACAACGCGGGCACGTTCAGCTGGGTCTTCCTGATGAGGTAGTAGTCGACGACGATCACGCCGAAGAGAGGGCCCATAGTCGAGCCGACGGCGTTGACGAAGCTGGGGGCGTTGTCCCAGGGGTGAAGCGGGTAGAGCAGCAGCGCGATGACGGCGGCGATGAGGCCACCCCGCCGGAAGGTCACGTACTTCGGGGCCAGGTTGGCGAAGTCGAAGGCGGGGCTGACGAAGTTGGCGACGACGTTGATGCCCAGGGTCGCTACGGCGAAGGTCAGGGCGGCGAGCAGGACGAGGAACGCGCTGTCGAACTTCGCGGAGATGTTGGCCGGTTCGAGGATGACCTCCCCGTACACCTTGCTGGCGGCGGCCGTGGTGATGGCCGCGACGAGGGAGAAGAGGATCAGGTTGACGGGCAGGCCCCAGATGTTGCCCTTCTTCAGGGTCTTCTCGTCGGGCGTGAAGCGTGCGAAGTCGCCGAAGTTGAGGAAGAGGGCCGCGAAGTAGGTCACCCAGGTGGCGGCGATCGCGGCGATCGCGGCGACTGAGCCGGGGCTGACGTCGAGCCCGGTGGCGCTCTTGGCGAGCGCGGCCAGGTCGCCGCTCGGCATGTCGACGGACAGGGACAGCGCCCCGGCCTTCACGGACAGAGCGATCGCCAGGATCAGCATCATCAGCCAGACCGCCGGGCCAGCGAAGTCCTGGAAACGGCGGACCGTTTCCATCCCCTTGCTGATGATGAGCAGTTGGGCGGCCCAGACGCCGAGGTAGCAGAGCACTTCGAGGCCGCTGTGGTCGAAGACGTGGGTGGTCTCGTGCAGGTGCTTCGGACCGTCGTAGCGGACGAGGAAGGCGACGATGGCGCCGGCCGCCGCGCTGGTCTGGGCGCCGTACCAGAAGGTGGCGACCACGGCCCGCACGAGAGCCGGGACGTTGGCGCCGAAGGTGCCGAACGAGGCACGGGCGAGGACCGGGTAGGGGACGCCTGTCTTGACGCCCGCCTTGCCGATGAGGGTCATCAGCCAGTAGATGACCAGCGAACCGACACCGATGCCGATGAGGAACTTGAAGGTGTTTCCGGCGACGAGGAACAGGCTGGCGGCCAGGAAGTAGCCGTACAGACTGTGCACGTCCGAGGTCCAGACGTTGAAGATGCTGAAGGCGCCCCACTTGCGCTCGGTGGCCGGGGCGAGGTCCGCGTTGTAGAGCCGCGGGGAGTATTCCGGTGGTACGGCGACTCTGTCCGCGCCCGCGCTGTCCGTGGCCGTCATGTCGTGCTCCTTCTTGCTGTACCCCATCCCCTGCCGGCAGCGCGCCGGATGGTTGGTGCGTCAGACAAAGGCCCTGACGTTGCACAGGAATGCCGGGCGCGTAACCGACTCGTTAACGGAAAATCTCTTCCATTTCCGGATGGGGTCGTCGATTGATCCAGGACTGTGGAGCGGTTGGATCACAGGCGAGGCGGAGTCCCGCGGAACAGTCGGCTGGTCACGAGGGCCCGCGCCGTGGTGCGCGGCCCTTGTGTCCTCATGCCCTCCGCGTGCCCGATCTTCTTGTACTCGGGGGCCCTGGGGTTTCACGTTGGAGCGGGTGACGAGAACCGAACTCGCGCTCTCAGCCTGGGAAGCTACGGCCAGATGCGCCGGGTGCCCGGGCGTTGAAGGTGGTGGACGCGGCCCGGGTCCGCGAGACGGTCCTGCCCCTTCTCGTCCTGGCCGGCGGCCCACCGCGATGGGTGTCTTCGTCGCGGACCAGGGCGTAGCCCGGCTCGTCGCGGTGGGCCGGACCAAGTGGTAGTGGGACATATTGGCCCGGCTCTTACCGTCGTGGCCTTCGCAGGTCTCCCGCACGGTCGTCGCTCCGTGCTCGCCGCTGTCCTGCCCGGCTCCTGATCCGACGCGGCGAGTCTCGTCGGCGCCGCGTGAGGGACGGGCCAATGGGAATGGTTGGTGGACGCACCTGCACGCGGTTGTTCCGCCATCCTTCTCGCCATAGCCGTTTGCTACGGCCGCATTCGCGAGGATCCTCCACCGGTCGCCTCGGCCGGACCATACCGTTGGACGCGCTCGGTGAAATGCACGCGGAACAGCTCCGTGTGCGCACCTTCTTCCTTCCCTGGAGTGATTCTCCGTGTCTCCCGACGCCGCAGGCATCCACCTGGCCGCCCAGGTACCGGAGCCTGCCGCCGCCCTGCGTGTCATGGCGGTGCCGCCGCGTACTCCCGGCCCCGGTGAGGTCCGCATCGATGTCACGGCGACGGGAATCTGCGTGGCCGACGGTGCGGCTGTGGCGGCGCGGGAACCCGCGGCGGGGTTTTCCGATCACCCCGGGCCACGAGGTCGCCGGCGTGATCGCCGACGTCGGAGCTCAGGTGTCCGGATGACAGCGGGGTGAGCGGGTGGCCGTCGGCTGGTTCGGCGGCAGCTGCGGACACTGCACCGCCTGCCGTTCGTGCGATGTCGTGCATTGCCCGGATCGCCGGGTGCCGGGCCTGTCGTATCCCGGCGGCTGGGCGACCACGATCACCGTGCCGGCCGCTGCCCTGGCTCGGATCCCGGGCGAGTTGACGGCGGCCGAGGCAGCGCCGTTCGGCTGTGCCGGGGTCACCGCCTTCAACGCACTGCGGTACGGCGGCGCGGAGCCCGGCGACCGGGTCGCCGTGGTCGGCATCGGTGGGCTGGGACCCGTGCCCTGGTGCGTGGCGCGTGAGGCTCGCACCAGCGCCCTCCAGCCGGCCTCGGCTTCATTCCCCCACCTCGCCGGACCGCCACGTCGTGCCGATCCCGGTCACCGGCCTCCGCGGCCATCCGTGGGGAAGTCCGCTTCCCTGACGGTCTTTCCGCGATGCGCCGGGTACAGCGAGGAGGCAGGGAAAAGAATGCAACTGCCGTCACGCGACCCGTCCCTGTCCGTCGAATCGGGGCCGCGCATACACGGAGGACTCCCATGGCTCAACAGGTACGCGAGATCATGACCACCGACCTGGTGACCGTCGACCCGCAGACCCCGGTGAGGGATGTGGCCCGGCGAATGCGGGACGGAGACATCGGCGACGTCCTGGTCGTTGAAGGAGACCGGCTTCGGGGTCTCGTGACCGACCGCGACATCGTGGTGCGGCTCCTGGCCGACACGGAGGATCTCACCGGCAAGGCCGTGCGAGACGCCTGCAGCACGGAACTGGTCACCATCTCCCCCGACGACGACGTCGACCAGGCGGTGCGGCTGATGCGGGAACGGGCCGTTCGCCGCCTGCCCGTGGTGGAGGGCGGCCGCCCCGTGGGCATCGTCTCGCTGGGTGACCTGGCCGTGGAGCAGGATCCGGACTCAGCCCTCGGCAACATCAGCGCCGCCAGCCCCAACGATTAGACGCGACACACAGGGACGAGGCATGGTGGGCCAGCGGTTCAAGGCGACACGCGCGTGTGCGGCGTCGATTCCCCGGTGGCGGCGGTGCCGGCAGGGAGCCGTGGACACGTGCGACTCGACACGCTTCATCGGGCCACTCGGCAGGGCACAGCATGACCGACAGCGGTGGCCCGTCCTTCCCTGAGCGGACCGTGACGACATATCACGACGGCGTGATGGGACGGATGCGCAGCCGGTCTGTCGGTCGGCCACGCTCCGGTGTACCGGAAGTCGTCCTGGTTCAGGGCATGGCGGTGTCCGACTACCTCCTGCCCGGACTGGGCGCGTTCGGCCAGTGGACCTGGGCCCACCTGGTCGAGCTGCCGGGATTCGCCGGCAGCGGGGATCCGCCGCACGAGCTGGATGTGCCGGAGTTCGGTCGCTGCGTCGCCGACTGGCTGTCCGCACAGGAACTCGGGCCCGTCGTCCTCGTCGGCCACTCCAGCGGAACGCAGGTCGCCGCCCGGGCCGCCCTGTGGCACCGTGACGTGGTCGCCGTGGTGCTGGCCAGTCCGACCGTCGACCCGGTGGCACGCGGATGGGTGCGTCTGCTGATCCGCTGGCGGCTGGACTCACGGCGCGAGCCGGAAGGACTGAGCGACTCGCACCGCCCGGAGTGGCGCCGGGCAGGCATGCGCCGGCTGGTGCACACGGTCCACGTCCACCTCAAGGACGCGCTCGAGGATTCGGTCGCCCAGCTCGGCGTGCCGCTGCTGGTGATTCGGGGCCGTGACGACCGGATCGGTACCGCACGCTGGGGCCGTCGCCTGACCCGACTGGTGCCGGAGGGCGCGTGCATCGAGGTACCAGGCGCACACACCTTCCCCTGGCTCGACCCCCAGGCATGGTCCGACCCGGTGCGGCGACTCGCGGCCCGAGTCGGGCCGCCCCAGTGAAGGTCAGCCGGGTGGGCTCACAGTCCTGGCCTGACCTCCAAACGGGGCCCCAGGTCCGGGCTGTCCGATCCGGCCAGCCCGGTGGCGGGGCCGTGTACGGTCACCAGGTCGTGCAGCAGCCCAGAGGTCTTCTCGGGAGGCATCCCTGAGGCACGCGCCACCTCGTCCAGTTGGACGGCCTCGCCCCGGTGTTCCTGTTGCGTGCGGGTCAATGCCTGGAAGACCTGCTCATGTGCCTCGGTGTATGGCCCCGAGCCACGGCCCGTGAAGGACCGGCCCTGCGCGGCCGTCTCCCGTGCACGGGACGCTTCCCGGCGCTCGCCGCCCTGTTTGCCCTGGTGGCGTGTTTCCAGCCGCTCCTCGTGGCTGATCGCGTCGCGGTGGGGCAGGTGCTTGGGTTGTTTGGACGCGCCTGTCGTCCTGCTCTCCTCGCTCGGCGTGCTGCCGACCGGTGGGCCTCATGGGCCGCCCGGCGCCGCTGCGCCTCGTCGCCTTCCATCTTCTTGCGCACCATGACGAGGGCTCCTTCCGTGTGCTCGATCCACCGGTTCCGTTCCGGGACCGATCAGCTCGTACCTGCCGACGCACTGTGTTCGTGCAGTGCTTGCGTGACCTGCTCGTCGCTGAGCTGGTCGAAGTCGTCGTACCACTGTCCGACTGCGCGGAAGTCGGAGGGCTGGTGCAGACAGACGACGTCATCGGCCTCCGAGCGCATCGCTGCGGCGGTGTCGGGAGCGCAGACGGGGACGGCGAGGATCAGCCGGGCCGGGCCCTGGCGGCGCAGGTGGCGCAGGGCGGCGCGTGCGGTGGCGCCGGTGGCGAGCCCGTCGTCGATGAGGATCACGGCCCGGTCCTTGATCTCGGGCTTGGAGCGGTCACCTCGGTACCGCAGCTCCCGACGGTGCAGTTCCGTCCGCTCGCGCGCCACATCCGGGGCGAGCCGGTCCTCGCCCAACCCGAGTATCTCCAGTGAACGCCGGTCGAACAGCGGTGGATCATCCCCGACGATCGCACCGATGCCGGTCTCCGGATGACCCGGTACGCCGATCTTCCGCGCGACCAGTACGTCCAGCGGTGCCTTGAGGGCCTGGGCCACCTCGGCCGCCACCGGGACGCCGCCTCGCGGCAGCGCCAGTACGACTGGGTTGACGAGGTCCCCGTCGGCTGCCCACTCCATCAGCCGGACCGCGAGCTCCTGCCCGGCATGGCGGCGGTCGTGGAATCGCATGATCTGGATACCTGTCTTCCTTGCATGGGACGTGTGTGTGGGCCTGCCCGCTTGTGGGTGCTTCCCCGTGGACTGGGGATGAAGGACCAGTCGTGTGGCGTCCGGCGTCCGCTTCCGCATACCGGCACGGCCCGTCAGGATTTGGTGTCCGGCTCGTTCCGGCGTGCCTCGAACTGCTTGTGGCCGTTGGGGCAGGACGGGATCTTGTCGCCCTGCTTCACGTGTACCTTCTCGCTGCAACTGGCGCAGTAGAAGTCCCCGGTCTTCTGCGCCTTCTCGCCGGCGTTCGCTGTCATTGTCCGCTCACATCCACGTTCGTCGCTTCTTCTGCCGACGGTCCCGGCGATCCAGCGGTGGTGGCCGCGCCGGTGCCGGCGGCCTCGCCGAGACCCGGGGCGACTGCTCCCTCGTCCGAGACCCCGAGGACCACCTTGGTCCAGCCCGCTTCCCGCCGGTCGAAACGGCGGTACGCCTGGACCGCGTTCTGCGCGTCACCCCAGCGAGTGACCAGGGGCGTGGGGTCGAGGCGCCCTGCCGCGACCATCGAGACGAGAGCGAGCACGTAGCGGCGGTGGTTGCAGTTACCGGACTTCAGGGTGAGGTTCTTCATGAACGCCTCACCGAACGGATAGTGCTGCACCTGGGGCGGATAGACGCCGACCGTGCCGATGGTGCCCGCCTTGGCCACCATCTGTACTGACCACCGAGCGGCCAGCGACGGCGCGTCACCCGGCACCCAAGTGTCGCCCTCCGGCTTCTGCTCGGGGGCCGCGTCCTTGAGCTCGTGGTCGAACTGCTCGGCCTGCTCCCGCACTGCCCCGGCGGCCGGCCCGCGCCGCGGCCGCTCCGCGTCCACGCCCACGGCCTCGATGACGCGGTCGACACCGATCCCGCCTGTCAGCTCCCGCACCGCCTCGACCGGATCCTCGGCGTTGAAGTCGACGGTCTCGGCGTGCTGGCTGCGGGCCACATCCAGCCGGTCGGCCACGCCGTCGACGACGATGATCCGCCCAGCTCCCTGGAGCCGGGCACAGGCGATGGCAGCCTGTCCCACCGGGCCGGCGCCCACCACAGCGACGGTGTCGCCCTCGCCGATCTCGGCCAGCCGGGCGCCGAACCAGGCGGTGGGGTAGACGTCCGACAGCAGGATCGCCTGAGCGTCATCGACGGTGTCCGGCAGCGGTACGAGACCGACGTGCGCGAAGGGAACGCGCGCGTACTCCGCCTGCAGGCCGTCCAGGCCACCCGCCGCCTCCGGTCCACCGAAGAAGGTCGTGCCCGCCTGCGGCCCACCGGGGTTGGCGTTGTCGCACTGCGCGTAATACCCCGCACGGCAGTAACTGCATGTCCCGCACGCCACCGTCGACGGCACCACCACCCGGTCACCGGGCCGAAAGTTCCGCACACCGGAACCCACTTCCTCCACCACCCCGACGGCCTCGTGGCCAAGGATCCGGCCCTCCTGCAGACCCGGCATGGTGCCGCGGACGAAATGCAGGTCGGTGCCGCAGATGGCGGAGGTGGTGATGCGCACGATCGCGTCGTACGGCTCCTTGATCGTCGGTTCCGGCACGTCGTCCAGCCGTATGTCCCCCAGTCCGTGCCACACCACAGCCTTCATGCGGATGCTCCCTCCATGGGTAGCCGGCGGAGAACTCCCGTTCCGGCGGGATCAGTGATCAGGTCCCGGGATCGCTGGTTTTCCGGGGCTGGACAGGCACACGGTGCCGTCCTTTGGCCCCGGCGCTGGGAACTCCGTCTTGCCGACTCAGGGTTTCTGCTCGTATCGGCAGTGGCGCCAACGTCTCAAGGCAGACCGGGCGACGCCATTTTGTCCCTGTCCGGGTTCTCCTGACTGGCGTCCCGCAAACAGCCGGGACCGGGTGGCTGCCACCGCACCGACCGGAATCCAGACTCGATCAGTTGCCGACCCGGCGCCTGCCATGGACGAGCCCGCTACTACCCACGTCAGGGTGCGGCTGAGGGTGATCAGTGCCCACGAGGCCGCAGCGCGGGCTGCACGGAGTTTCGCCTTGCGTGATACAGCCGTTTTCCGGGTGAGGAGCGCGGTGATGGAGGGCACCCGTACTCCTTGTCCGGCGGCGCCGCCACGACGCGGTGCGGGGCGCCTGCCAGGACGCTCGCCCCGTTTGTCGAGAACGAGTCCCTTCATGGCCAGCAGTCCGTACGCATCCGCCAACGCCACGTGGGCCATCCGGGTCACCCACGGGCACGACCAGTCTGACGGAGGCGTGGTCGGGTAGCCGGATCACGTTGCCGCAGGCCGGGGCCATCTCCACCAGCAGGACCAGCCAGCCGCACGGAGGCTACTTGCCGAATAGCACCGTGTGCGGTCACCACAACGTCGATGCCGCCTCAGGTAACGCGATGCCCCGCACCCGTCCGACCGGCGGAATGGACGAACCATGACTGACTACGTTGATCCCTACCGGAGCCGTCACCGACGACACCGACAGTCCCGGGACAGTGAGCCTGCCCGTCTACGAGCAGCAGGACGGTACCGAACTGGTGCCGGTGTTCACCTCGCACGGTATGTGGCAGGCGTTCCCGCAGATCACAGAGCATCAGCGGATGCAACTCGGTGCGCTCGCCCATGGCTGGCCGTCCCGGCGCTCGCTGTGCGACTGCCTCCCGAGGCAACCGCGGCGCTTGACGGGGTCCGGCAGGGGGTACCCGGCGCCCCATGAAATGGCAACAGATACAGGCCTCTCCGGCCGCGGTATACGTGGTGGTCTTGGCTCCGGGTGAGGAGGCCGTTGCCGCGATCACCGATTTCGCCCGTGCCCAGTCGCTGGGTGCCTCCCAGGTGACGGCCGTGGGAGCCTTCTCCCAGGCCACGGTGGGTTGGTTCGACCGCGAGGCCAAGAACTACCGGCGGATACCGGTGGGTGAGCAGTGCGAGGTGCTGTCACTGCTGGGGGACATCGTCATCGGGGAGGACGGGCCGACCCCGCACCTCCACGCCGTACTGGGTCTCGCCGACGGTACGACCCGCGGCGGCCACCTGCTGGAGGGCCAGGTCTGGCCGACACTGGAGGTCATCGTGCGAGACAGCCCGGCAGCACTGGCGAAGATCCACCGTCCCGATCTCGGTCTGGCGCTCATCAACCTGACCTGACCCGCCCGCTGGTTTTCCGCCTCGCGGCGGCGAAAGGTCTTCCCGCGCACGGAATGTGTCACACGCCCGCGGGCCAGGTCTGCTCCTCCGCGCTCTCGGCCGCCATCGGGTGCAGCGGAGTGAGGGCGCGCGTGCGGTCGAGGTAGCAAAAGGCGTCGTACCGCTCGGCCAGGACGGTCGGAACGTAATGGCCCACCCACTCATACTCCGGCCGGTAGACCACGCCGATGGCGCGGTGACCGCGCTCTTCGTGGAACCACTCGCGCCGGCCGGATGAGGGGGGCCGCTGGAACTGCACGTGGGGGAAGACGAACAGCGTTCGCTCGTCGGGCAGCGCCCGGTGCAGCAGGTCCTCCAGGCTGCCGGTGCGGGCGGGCGGCACGTTCATGATCCTCGGTACGTCGCCCCAGGTGTCCGCAGCGATCACGGTGCCGGAGTACGAACCGAAGCCGACCAGCACCACGCCCTTGCCCATGTGCCGTTCGCGCACCAGCTGGCCGATGTTCACCTCGCCGACGTCGGCCATATCCGTGGCGCGGGCGTCGCCGACGTGAGTGTTGTGCGCCCACACCACCGCCTTGGCGTCCGGACCGTAGTGCTCCAGGAGACGGTCCAGCGTGTCCACCATGTGACGGTCACGGATGTTCCACGACTCCGGTCCGCTGTCCAGCATGGCCCGGTAGTAGCGATCGGCACCGGCCAGCACCTCAGCGTTCTGCCGCGCGGCGAAATCCGCGAGCGAGCCGTCCAGGGCGGCTGCCCCCGCCGCCCGCCGGCGCAGCTCGGTGAGCAGGCTGATCACCTGCGGCTCACAGCCCTCGGGCAGGTAGCGGGTGGCCAGCGCGTACGCCTGCGGATCCTCCGCGTACGGCTCGAAGCACCGGTACGTCTCCAGGGCCTGCTCCACCCGGTCGGGGTCGTGCTCGCGCACATGGTCCAGCACCGCGTGCAGTGACTCCCACAGGCTGTAGACATCAAGGCCGAAGAAGCCGACGCGCCGCTCGGGCGGCAGCTGCTCGTTGTGACGGCGCAGCCACCGGGTGAACGCGGCCACGTCGGTGTTGGCCCACATCCACGTCGGCCAGCGACGGAAGCCCGCCAGCACTTCCTGGGGGTCCTCAGGCGCGTCCGGCGCTGCGACCACCGAGCAATGCACGGCCTGGCAGTCCGGCCAGTCGCCCTCCACCGCGACGAAGGAGAAGCCCTTCTCCTCGATGAGCCGACGCGTCAGCACGTCACGGACCTGGTAGTAGTCGGCAGTGCCATGGGACGCCTCGCCCAGCAGCACATAGCGGGCGTCACCGATACGGTCCACCAGCGGGTCCAGCGACGTCTGGTCCGTCAGGGGCAGCGCAGCCGTCCGCATACGGTCCTGCTCGGTGTCGGGCACGGCATGTTTCCCTTCCTTATCGTGTGCCGCATCGGGTTTCCCGCCGTGCGACACCAGAAACCGTGGGCGCAGGACTGGGCAGCGGCACCCGTCGGCCTGGAGCCGACTTGCACAGCCGTGCCACGGAGCCACGTCATGAAACGGTCATGCGCCTGCCCCGGCCAGCTCCTGCATCTCCTGGTAACCCTCCTTGTCGTGCCGGACCTGGACCAACGCGTCGATCAGTCGCACGAACTCCCGGTCGTCGCGCACGAGTCGGTGCAGGGACTTCGCGTCGTGGCCCAGAGCAAGCCGATCGGCCGCGTCCAGTGCCTTCTTGTCCGCGAAGGGGAGCAGTTCCTGCCAGATCAGCTGGGCCTCCCGGCAGAAGGCGTCGACGACGTCGTCGTCCACGTTGGCGAAATGCCGGAGGAACTCACGCTCCCTCTCCGGGTCGCGCCCGGCGTCCTCTCGCAGTTCTGACAGGTCGCCGCCGTGATCCTCCTGCAAGTGCAGCGCGGCATCCGTCATCGCCGTACTGATCCGCTTCCTGTCGCCCTCCGGATACCCGGCGTCGGCGAGGACCTGCTCGATCTGCTGGCGGCCTGCCTGCAGCACCTGCCCGGCCGTCGACCACCTGCGTCCGCGCAGGGTCGTGAACGTGTCGACGGCCACCTCGGGATCGACTCTGGCATCCGTCAGCGCCGCCAGCTGGAAGAGCTGATACAGCGCGTGCGGGTAGTTCCTTATGTGGATCTCGGCCTGTTCAGCGAGGCTACGGCGTCCGTACCGCTGCAGCAGTGCCTCGACGACCCTTTCCTTCTCCGCCCGGGCCATGGTCCTCACCTCCCGACGGTGACCGTGCCTGTGCCGGGTTCCCCGTTTGCGCCCAGGCAGCCGGAGGCCCGCGGTGACGAGGTCAGGTGGCCGGCCTGGGGAGGGCGGCGAGGCAGGTGAAAGCGTTCGCCAGTGCCTGCCGCCACGGCCAGGTGGCGGAGATCCGCAGCTGCAGGCGGCGTTGGCCGCGGGTGATGCGGGCGGCGGCGTGCAGCAGTCGGTAGCGCAGCTTAGCGCCCGTGCCCTGCGCCAACGTCCGACGGCGCGGAGACCTGACACAGTCGGTGGATGGCGGTCGGGTGGTCCGGGCCTGGTGGGCTCCCTGGTCGCCGACGGCATCGGCGTCGACATCTCCTGCGTGTTCAGCGCGGCACGCGGACCGTCGGCTGCGTGAGCGGGGTCTGGACGCGTCCCGCTGTCCGACGGGCGAGGCGGCCCGGGCCCACGCCCGCCTCGTCCACCACCGCCACGAACAGGCCATGAGCTCCCCCCGCCGGCAGGCGCTCGCCGCGCACGGCGCCCAGCTGCCCCACCTGGTCTGGACGTCCCTCGAACCACCGGACCGGCCCTCGTACACGGACCACCTCGTCGCCTGGGGCGTGGTCCACGCCCTCACCCGCACCTCCCTGCCGTCCCTCACCCATGGCTCCGTCCTGATCGGGGACGTTCCGTCGGGCGTCACATCACGGCCCGCCAGGATCTGGAGGCGCTGTACGCGTCCGGCCTCTCCTACGAGGTGCTGGCGGCGGACCTCGAAGATGCCTGGCTGGCCCGGCGAGCACAGCTCTGGCACGCCCTCTGGCGCGGTGCGGAGCGGGTCACCGACGCGGCCGAGGTCGCCGGAACCGCGAAGGACCCCGCCTGACAGGCACCGGCTGCTCGCGGGCGAAGTGGTGCCGGCTGGTTGTCTCGGAGACCGTCCGCGGTGCCTGGGAGTTCGTCCGTGGGCTCACAGCTCGTCGGTGGCGTCGATGCCGGTGAGGGCGCCGACCGGATCGGGGTCGGGGGTGCCTCGGGGCCACCAGTCGTCCTGGCCGGGCTCGGACTCGTAGGCGTACCAGAGGCCGTCGCGGCCCAGGCGGAGCTGGATGTGGCCGTTCGGGTGGGTGAGGCGGTTGCGCCAGGGGCGGAAGGCGGGGAGGTCGGCGGCGAGGAGGAGGGGGCGGGCGCGATCGAAGCGACCGGCCGGTGGGTCCCAGGGTTCTTCGAGGACGGCGAGGCCGTCGAGGCCGCCCTGGCGCCAGGCGGCGACCGCGCGCGCCAGCTCAGCCGGGGTACGGTCGGCGGCGGAGGCGAGCGAGGAGTACAGGGCCCGCGTGCCCGCGGTGAGGCCGGAGCCGGGCCGGGCCGCCGCGAGGCGTACCGCGTCCTGCCACAGCGTCAGCTCCGCCACCGGGTCGCGGCCGGTGACGAGCAGGGCGTGGGCGCGGGCGGCGGCGTCGGTGGCCAGCTGGTCCAGCGCGAACGGGTCCGGGCCGCCCGGGGCGGCGGGGTAGACCGGGGGCTGCTCGGGATGCGGTGGGGCGGGCAACGGGCGTGGAGGAGGGGGGAGTTCGCGTCGGGCCAGGGCGTCGGTGGCCCGGATGCCCGGCAGCGGGGCCGGTTCCCGCTCCTGGGCGGCGCGGGCCGCGCGGGTGGCGTTGCGGCGGGCGAGGGCGTCGAGCAGCTCGCGTTCGCCCCGGCCGCGCAGCAGGAGCAGGACGAAGGGGTCGGCGTCGAGCAGGCGCGCGGTCTGGTAGCAGAGGGCGGCGGCGTGCTTGCAGGGGTGGCCGCGGTCGGGGCAACTGCACCGCGGGTCGAGATCGCCGGGGCCGGGCAGGAGCGGGACGTCCCCGTCGGCGAGCGACTGGGGCATCTCCTTGTCGAGCAGCGCGGCGATGTGGCCGGGCCGGTCGGCGGCGGCGTCCAGGAACCGCTCCCAGTCCGCGTCGTCCAGCGTGCGCAGCCGCACCTGCACGCGGTACGGCCGGGGGCGGCTGCCGCGGACGTAGGCCAGGACGAGGCCCGGGGTCACCGTGATGGCGTCCACATGGCCCTGCTGGGCGTAACCACGTCCGCGCGCCAGCCGCTTGACGTCCAGCGCGCCCTGCTCCAACGCGGTGATCCAGGCGTTGCCCCACCAGGTCTCGGCGAAGGGCGTGTCGTCGTCCGAGGGGCGGGGCGGGAAGGCGGGGAAGGTGCGGCGCAGGTCGCCGTCGCGATGGGGGGAGGCCATGGAGCGGGGGACGCGGGGGGTTGCGTGCTCCGGGGGTGCCTCGGGGGACGGGGTGGGCGAACCGGCGTGGTGTGCGTCGTCGTCGACGGCCTCCTCCGTCGCGGCTGCCGGGGTCGGTGGCTTGAAGGCCGTCGGGAGCAACTCCCCGAGGTCGCGGGGGCGTCGGGACTGGGCGGGGTGGGCTTGGGTGGTGCGGTGCGACGGGTGCGCCGACCGGGGCTCCGGCTCCACGCCCGTCGTACCGATGTCCTCCCGCGCTTGTCGCGCCTGTGCCTCCCGCTCACTCCGGGCCGCGCGCAACGCGTCGCGCGCGAGGTCGGAGGGTCGGGTGGACGGTTCGGCCTCGGCGGCATCCGGGGAGGACTCATTGGGGTCCCGGTCCGATCCGCCCCTCGGTGCGTCAGCCACCCCGGAGTCCTCGGCGCCCTCGGCGCCCTCGGCGACACCTTGCCGGGTCGACACCGCCCGCCGCAGCGCAGACCTTGCGGCGTCACCGGGCTCCCGGTCCGGTCCGCCCTCCCCTGCCTCGGCCGCCCCGGCGTCCCCTGCGCCGCCCCGTCGAGCCGACACCGCCCGCCGCAGTGCGGCCCGAGCGGCGTCACTGGGCCGGGGCTCGGGGCTCACCGGCCTGCCCGGCCGGGAGCCGGGAGCGGATCCCGGGCGTCGGGCGCCCGCCGACGGCGTATCGTCCCCGTCCCCTTCAGCCTCCCGGCTTCCCCGCTCCCGAGCAGCCCACAGAGCCCGACGCGCCGCATCAGCGGGGCGTTCCTGTGCCGCCTTTTCAGCCTCCTCCGCCACGTCGTGCGGGCCCTGAGCCTCCTGGGTCTCCTCTGCGTCCAACACCCGCCCGTCATCGGGCACCTCGTCCTCACCCCACGCCCAGGACCGCCCCCGCTCCCCCGTCACGACGCCCTCCGCAGTGACACGAGGTCGGACAGCTCACGGTCGGTCAGCTCCGTGAGGGCCGCCTCCCCGGAGCCGAGGATCGCGTCGGCCAGGGCGCGCTTGGACTGAAGCATCTCCGCGATGCGGTCCTCCACCGTGCCCTCGGTGATCAGGCGGTGGACCTGGACGGGCTGGGTCTGGCCGATGCGGTAGGCGCGGTCGGTGGCCTGTTCCTCCACCGCCGGGTTCCACCAGCGGTCGAAGTGGACGACGTGCCCCGCGCGGGTGAGGTTCAGGCCGGTGCCGGCGGCCTTGAGGGACAGGACCAGGACCGGGGTGGCGCCGTCCTGGAAGCGGTCCACCATGCGTTCGCGCTCCGGCACCGGTGTGCCGCCGTGCAGCAGGTCCACCGGGACGGCCCTGGTGGCCAGGTGGGAGGTGATCAGGCGGGCCATGCCGACGTACTGGGTGAAGACCAGCGCCGAGCCGTCCTCCGCGAGCAGCGTGTCCAGCAGCTCGTCCAGCAGGGCGAGTTTCCCGGAGCGGGCGGCGAGCCGGTCACCGCCGTACCGGCCGTGCTCCTCCTTCAGATACAGCGCCGGATGGTCGCAGATCTGCTTCAGCGACGTCAGCAGCTTGAGCACCAGGCCGCGGCGCGCCATGCCCTCAGCCGTCTCGATGGCCAGCAGGGACTCCCGCACCACCGCCTCGTACAGCGCGGCCTGTTCGCGGGTCAGCGGCACCGGGTGGTCGGTCTCCGTCTTGGGCGGCAGCTCGGGGACGATACCGGGGTCGGACTTCTTGCGGCGCAGCAGGAACGGGCGGACGAGGCGGGCGAGCCGGGTCACCGCCTCCTCGTCCTCGCCGGTCTCCACCGCGCGCGCGTGCCGGGCGCGGAAGGACTTCAGCGGGCCGAGCAGGCCGGGCGTCGTCCAGTCCAGCAGGGCCCACAGCTCGGAGAGGTTGTTCTCGACCGGGGTGCCGGTCAGGGCGACGCGCGCGGGCGTCGGGATGGTGCGCAGGGCCTTCGCCGTCGCCGAGTAGGGGTTCTTGACGTGCTGCGCCTCGTCGGCGACGACCATGCCCCACTTCTGCTGGGCCAGCGTCGCCGCCGCCGACCGCATGGTGCCGTACGTGGTGAGGACGAAGCCGCCGTCGAGGTCGTCCAGGGTGCGTTCCGTGCCGTGGTGGCGGCGGACGGGGACGCCGGGCGCGAACCGCTCGATCTCCCGCTGCCAGTTGCCCAGCAGGGAGGCCGGGCAGACCACCAGGGTCGGTTCGGTGCGCGCCCGTTTGAGATGCAGGGCGATGACGGTGACCGTCTTGCCGAGTCCCATGTCGTCGGCGAGGCAGCCGCCGAGGCCGAGGGAGGTCATCAGGTCGAGCCAGGCCAGGCCGCGGAGTTGGTAGTCCCGGAGGGTGGCACGCAGGCCCTCGGGCGGTTCGGCGGGCCGTACCCCGGCGGTGAGGCGGTCGCGCAGGGCGGCCAGCGCACCGACCGGCACCGCCTCCACCTGCTCACCGTCGATCTCCGCGGTGCCGGTGAGCGCGACGGACAGGGCGTCCACCGGGTCGAGCAGGCCCAGTTCGCGCTTGCGGGCCTTGCGGACGAGCGCCGGGTCGACCAGGACCCACTGGTCGCGCAGCCGGACGACGGGGCGGTGGGCCTCGGCCAGCGCGTCCATCTCGGCCTCGCTGAGCGGCTCGCCGCCGAGCGCCACCTGCCAGCGGAACTGGAGCAGTTCCTCACTTTCGAAGAAGCCGGTGCCGTCGGTCGCCGAGCCCGGCGCGGGCCGTACCAGCGCGGCCGCGGTCAGGTCCCGTGCCAGGTCGCGGGGCCAGTGCACGGCGACGCCCGCCGCCGCGAGCCGGGCGGCCGCCGCGCCCAGCAGGTCGCCCAGCTCCGGCTCGGACAGGGCGAGCACGTCGGGCACGTCCTGCTCGGCGAGCCGGTCCAACGGGGCCCAGACGCGCGCCGCGCGCCGGACCGCGAGCGCGGCGTCCACACGCGCGCGGGGCCCGAAGTCGCCGTCCGCGTCCCCCGCCCACAGCTCCGCCGCGTCCACGACCAGCGTCGGGCCGGCGAGGCTGTGCACCTGCACGATCGCCGCGCCCGCCCGGCGTACCCGGTCGCCGTCCTCCCCCGCGTCGAACAGGTCGTACGCCGACAGATCCAGGCGCAACGAGATCCGCACGCCCGCGTCCATCCCTGCGGCGACCTCCGCGGCCCAGTCGTGGGCGGCGGGCAGGCGCTGTGGCGCACGGGCCGCGAAGGGCCTGCCGCAGGCGTGCTCGGCGGCGGGGGTGCGTGGCAGCGTGTCCGCGACCGCATCGAGGAAGGCCCGCAGCAGGGCCTCCGGCTCGGGCAGCCGCAGCGGGCCCGGCCCGGGCAGCGGCACCGCATGCCCCTCGTACGGCAGCGCGGCGGCCACCGCGCGCAGGTGCGCGATGTCGTCGGGGTCGAGGGGCCCGGCCCGCCACGCGTCGTGCCCGGTGGGCGTCAGCCCGGGCAGCAGGCGCCCGCGGGCGGCGAGCCGCAGCGCGTGCAGGGCCGCCGCACCCCAGCAGGCGGTGGCGGGGTGGGCGGCCGGATCGTGCCGGGCCCGGACGAGCGACGGCAGCGCCTCGCCGACCGGCAGGGTCAGCGCCGGGATCTCCTTGCGGCGGACGCCCGCCCCATGGGGTCGTACGACGGTCAGTGGCGTGGACGCGAGGCCGGGCGCCGTCGACGTAACCCCGCCGTCCGGGTCCCAGAAAGCCACGCGTCCCTCGCGTGGCACCGGTGCCGGAAGGAAGACAGCCGCCAGCCCCGCAGGCAGGGATCCGCCCATACGTCCTGTCACCTCCCGCCCGCACATCGGATCAGTCGTCTTCGACTCTACGGGCGGGGTCTGACAATCGGCCCCGGCGGCCCGACCGGACGGGACCGGAGGCGACCGGACCGGTCAGGGAACCAGGCGGGAGACGACGTACACCATCGGATACTTCGGGCTGCCCGTGTTCACCACGATGTCCTGCGTCGGCCTGGGGTTCCTCTGCTCGTGGACGAGGCCCCAGTTGGCGCCGGGCCGGGCGCCGGGGCCCGAGAACCTCCAGCCCGTGACGTTCCGGTCGCGCGAGCTGATGGTGATGTCGCCCTTCGTCAGCTCGCTGCGGCTGACGCCCACCTGCTTGAGGAAGCGGTCCAGCCCGGCGTGCGTGGTCTGGAACTGCACGTACAGCCTGCTGGTCTTCCAGTTGTTCGTCTCGTACCAGGCGACCTTGCTGGACGGACGCGGTATCGGCACCTGGTACAGCCGCCGCTGCACCTTCGAGGGCCAGCCCTCGGTCAGCCCCCGTGCGGAGTACTTCTGCTCCTTGTCCTTGCCGCTGTTGCGGCTCTGGTTGGCGGAGATCACCAGGTATCCGGCGGGGATCCCGATGAGCAGCACGATGATCAGCAGGGTGAGCGCCCTGCGGCGGATCACATGGCGGCGGTCCTCGGCCGGCATCTGCGGCTCGTCCGCCGGAGCGGCCTGGGGCGGCAGCGTACCCGTCACAGCGACTCCTGGCTGCGGCGGGCCTCCGCGTACCGCTCGTAGCGTTCGTACCGCTCCACCCTGCGCCGTTTGGCGCGCCGGAAGCGGCGGGCGACCAGCCGGGCGAGGTCGGCGGCTCCGACCATGCCGGCCTCGGGGCCGAGCTGGGCGCGCACGATGCGGGCCTCGGGGCGGTAGCCACGGCCGGTGAGGTGCCGCCTGAAGGCGTCCCGCGCGGGACCGATGAGCAGGTCGTCGGCGGCCGAGACGCCGCCGCCGATCACGAAGCAGGACGGGTCGAGGGCGGCGGCCAGGTTGGCGATGCCGACGCCGAGCCACTGGCCGATGTCCTGGAGCAGTTCGATGCACATCGCGTCGCCCTCGCGGGCCAGCTCGGTGATCATCGGGCCGGTGATGTCGCCGATGCTGCCCTTGACGTGCTCGATGATGCCGTACGCCACCGGGGAGTCGGCCGCGGCCAGCTCGCGCGCTTCCCTGACCAGCGCGTTGCCGGAGCTGTACTGCTCCCAGCAGCCGCGGTTGCCGCACGGGCAGCGGTGGCCGCCGGGCACGACCTGCATATGGCCGAACTCTCCGGCCACGCCGTACTTGCCGCGCTTGACCTGGCCGTCCTCCAGGATCGCGCCGCCGATGCCGGTACCGAGTGTGATCATGACGAGGTGGTCCTCGCCGCGGCCGGCGCCGAACCGCCACTCGGCCCAGGCGGCCGTGTTGGCGTCGTTGTCGACCAGGACCGGCACGGCGAGGCGGCCCGCGATGCGGTCGCGCAGCGGCTCGTTGCGCCAGGACAGGTGCGGGGCGAACAGGACGCGGTTGCGGTCGGCGTCGACCCAGCCGGCCGCGCCGATGCCGACCGCGTGCACGTCGTGCCGGTCGGACAGGTCCAGGACCAGTTCGACGATGGTGTCCTCGACGACCTTGGGGCTCTTGGACTTGTCCGGGGTCTCCGTGCGGAGCATCTCCAGGATGTTGCCGTCGGCGTCCACGACGCCCGCCATCACCTTGGTGCCGCCGATGTCGATGCCGACGGTGGGCACGCGGGGCGCGGTCAGGTGGGAACGGCGCTCCCTGGTGCCGACGGTGCGCAGCGCTGTCGCGCGCCTGGAGCCGATGGGGGCGCCGGTCACGCGGGTGTTGCTCAGTGACCTCGGGAAGGCTAGGTCGCGGTAGGTGCTCATCACCGGCGATTCTGCCTCACCGTGCCTCGGGGTGCGGCAAGGGGATCGTGGGGGGCTGCGGATCGTCTGCCGGGTGCGGGTTCGATGTGGCTGGTCGCGCCCACGCGGCGGAGCCGCATATTGACACAGCCCTGCGCCGCTGGCTTGATCTTTAAGCTCAGGCGTCGAACGTTGTCTCGTACTTGATCACTCAGAGTGGTGACTGCCATACGTGCAGGCGGCCTTCGGCTGATCATGTGCTCCGACCAAGGAACGCACATGCCCAGCACGAAGGCCGTGGGGATGAGTTTGTTGCATCATGCTGTCCGGCAGGAGCCGTTTGCGGACACGGCGGGCTGTATGACGCCCTGGCCGCGGGCCGAATGGATATCGCCCGGCTGCGGCGTGCGCTGGCCGCAGTGCCCCTGCCTCGGGCGGCGGATGGGCGGCTTGTGCTGGCCGCCGACATCACCTGCTGGTTGCGCCCCGACGCACACACCTCGCCACAGCGGATCCTGTGCCACACCTACGGCCGTGGCAAGGACCAGCACATTCCCGTCCCCGGCCGGCCGTACTCGGTGATCTGCGCGCTGGAGACGGGCCGCAGTTCATGGGCCGCGCCGCTGGACGCGCTGCGTCTGGCGCCGGGCGACGATGCCGCCACGGTCACCGCCCGGCAGGTGCGCGAGCTGGTCGAGCGGCTGATCGAGGCCGGGCAGTGGCGCCCTGGTGATCCGGACGTGCTGGTCGTGGTGGATGCCGGATACGACGTGCCCCGCCTGGCTTTCCTGCTGGCGGATCTGCCGGTGCAGGTGCTGGGCCGGATGCGCTCGGACCGTGGCCTGCGCCGGGCGGCGCCGCCCCGCGAGCCGGGCACTCGTGGTCGTCCGCCCCGCCACGGCGGCGAGTTCGTCTTCGGCGACCCCGCCACCTGGAACACTCCCGCCGCGGCGACCGTGACCGAGACCCGTCTGTATGGCACCGCCACCGCCCGGGCCTGGGACCGGCTCCACCCGAGGCTGACCCACCGCTCTGCATGGGTCCGCCAGCTGGGCACCCTGCCGGTCATCGAGGGCACCGTAATCCGTCTGCAGGTCGACCGCCTGCCCAGCGGCGCCATCCCGAAGCCGGTATGGCTGTGGTGGTCGGGCACCGACGCCACCGCGACCCAGGTCGACCTGCTCTGGCAGGTGTTCCTGCGACGTTTCGACATCGAGCACACGTTCCGGCTGTTCAAGCAGACCCTGGGCTGGACCAGCCCCGAAGATCCGCACCCCCGAGGCGGCCGACCGCTGGACCTGGCTGATCCTCGCCGTCTACACCCAGCTGCGGCTGGCTCGTCCGCCGGCAGCCGACCTGCGCCGACCGTGGGAGAAGCCCACCCCACCGAACAAGCTCACCCCCGCCCGTGTCCGCCGCGATTTCCGGCACCTCCGCCCGAAGACCGCCTGCCCAGCCGGAGCACCGAAAAGCTCCCGCCCCGGCCCAGGACGGCCACCCGGCCGCAAGAACACCCGGCCCACCCCACGCCACGACGTGCACACAGTACGCAAAACAGACACCGCGAAACCCGGCAAGAAGAAGTCAACGACCCCACGACCCCGCCGCACAGGTTAAAGATCAAGCTAGGTGCGCTGCAGTTCGTGGCGCAGGTCGTCCAGGTCGTTTCCGCCTGCCATCTGCCGTGTCAGCTCGTCCAGGGTGATCGAGTCCCTGGTGTGGCTTCCTGCCATCGAACCGCGCTTCAGGAGCACGAAGCGGTCGCCCACCAGGTACGCGTGATGCGGGTTGTGGGTGATCAAGACAACACCCAGGCCCTGGTCCCGTGCCGCCGCCACATACTTCAGGACGACTCCGGACTGCTTCACGCCGAGCGCCGCCGTCGGTTCGTCCAGGACGAGGACCTTGGCGCCGAAGTGGACGGCCCGTGCGATCGCCACGCACTGGCGCTCGCCACCGGAGAGGGTGCCGATGGGCTGGTCGACGTCGCGCAGGTCGATGCCCATGCGCAGCAGTTCGGAGTGGGTGGTGCGGCGCATGAAGTCGACGTCCATGCGCTTGAAGGGACCGACGCCCTTGCGGGGCTCGGAGCCGAGGAAGAAGTTGCGCCAGACCGGCATCAGTGGAACGACGGCCAGGTCCTGGTAGACGGTGGCGATTCCGCGGTCCAGGGCCTCGCGGGGGGAGCCGAGGCGGGTCTCCTCGCCGTCGAGGCGCAGGGTGCCGCCGTCGTGCTGGTGCAGTCCGGCGATGATCTTGATCAGGGTCGACTTGCCGGCGCCGTTGTCGCCCAGCACGCAGGTGATCTCCCCCGCGTGCACCTGAAGGGAGACGCCTTCGAGGGCGCGGACATGGCCGTAGTGCTTGCTGACGTCGGACAGCTCCACGCGTGCCGTACGTCCCGCCGCTTGCGTCACTTGTTTGCCTCCGCGCGCTTGCGGACCCAGGCGTTGAGCAGGGTCGCGAGGAGCAGCATCGCTCCGAGGAAGAATGTGAACCAGTCGGGGTTCCACTCGGCGAAGACGATGCCCTTGCTGGTCACGCCGAAGAGGAACGCGCCGACCGCCGAACCGACCGCGCTGCCGTGGCCGCCGGTGATCAGGCAGCCGCCGATGACGGCGGCGATGATGTAGATCAGCTCGTTGCCGACGCCCTCGCCGGACTGGACGACGTCGTAGCTGAAGAGCAGGTGCTGGCCGGAGATCCAGGCGCCGAACGCCACCCCCATGTAGAGGCCGACCTTGGTTCTGGTGACCGGGACGCCGACCGCGCGGGCCGCGTCCTGGTTGCCGCCGACCGCGAAGATCCAGTTGCCGGCGCGGGTGCGCAGCAGGATCCAGCTGGCGAGGGCCACCAGGGCGAACCACCACAGGATGGTGATCTTGAAGTCGACGCCGCCGAGGGTGAGCGTGGCGGCGAAGACGTCGTGCGCGGTGGGGAAGCCCTCCATGTCGGCGATGGTCTTGCTGGAGACCGTGCCGGAGATCAGCTTGGTGAAGCCGAGGTTCATGCCGGTCAGCATCAGGAAGGTGCCGAGCGTGATGATGAAGCTCGGCAGCTTGGTGCGGGTGAGCATGAAGCCGTTGAAGGCGCCGAGGGCGAGGGTGGCGAGCAGGGAGACGCCGACGCCGACCCAGACGTTGGCCGTCATCTGGTAGCTGAACATCGACGAGATCAACGCGGACGACGTCACCATGACGCCCGCGGACAGGTCGAACTCGCCGCCGATCATCAGCAGCGCGACGGGGACCGCCATGATGCCGATCGTCGAGGACGCGTACAGGACCGTGCTCAGGCTCGACGCCTTCAGGAAGCTGTCGGCGGCCAGGGCGAAGACGAGGAAGACGGCGGCGGCGCCGACGACCGAGCCCAGCTCCGGGCGGCTGAGCAGCTTCCGCAGCGGAGAGCTGTGCAGAATCCTTTCGTCAGTGATCGCGGTCATCGGGTGCCCCGCTCGGTGTACGCGGCCAGCGCGCCCGCCTGGTCCTTGGTGATGATCTGCGGGCCGGTGAGCACCGGCCCGCCGCCGCCGAGAACGTCGGCGTTGTACTTGTACAGCCACAGCAGGTCGACCGCCTCGTAGCCCTGGAGGTAGGGCTGCTGGTCGACGGCGAAGCCGAGGGTGCCGTCCCTCAGCCCGGCGGCCACCTTGGCGTTCAGGTCGAAGGTGTCGATCTCGGCGTCGCTGCCCGCGCTCTGCTTGGCCTTGACGGCGGTGTCGGCGTACGGGGCGCCGAGGGTGACGACGGCGTCGACCGAGCTGTCGGACTGGAGCCTGGCCTCGATGGCGGACTGCACGTCGGGCATGCTGGTGCCGGTGACGTAGAGGTTCTGCACGGTGCCGTCGAAGGTCTCCTTCAGGCCCGCGCAGCGCTGCTCGTGGCCGACGTTGCCCTGCTCGTGCAGGATGCACAGCGCCTTGTTCCTGCCGCGCTTGTTCAGCTCCTCGCCGACCGCCTGACCGGCGACGGTCTCGTCCTGGCCGATGTGGGTGAGCGCGCCGAACTCCTTGGACTCGGCGGAGCCCGAGTTCACGGTGATCACCGGGATGCCCGCCTTGACCGCGCGGGCGACGGCCGCCTTCAGCGCGTCCGGCTTGGCGAGGGTGACGATGATGCCGTCGACCTTCTTGTCGACGGCCGCGTCCACCAGCTGCGCCTGTTGTTGTGCCTCGTCGTCGTGCGAGTACAGGAAGTTGATGTTGTCCTTGACGGCGGCCTGCTCGGCGCCGCTCTGGACGATGTCCCAGAAGGTGTCGCCGTCACCCGAGTGGGTGATCATGGCGAAGGTCCAGCGGGGCGTGTTCACCGCCGCCTTCCCCTGCGCGGCCGCGGCCTTGCGGGCGTCCTCGGCGCGTTTGCCGCCGGTGCTGCTGCACCCCGCGAGGGACGCACACAGCGCCCCTGCCACCGCGATGCCTACCCAGGTCCGAAACCCGGTCCGAAACCGTGCCACGAGGCCGTGCCCTTCTTGCTGTGTTCTCCGGTACGCAAGGGGCCGGTCATCCCACCGACCCCAAACGCCCCAGTATCGAACACAGGGATCCTGCGGGCCGCGACCGGGGATCGCGACTCGGTCGCATTGTCCGGACATTGCGACGAATCCCCCGGCGGGCCAGGGCGGCTGTCAGGGCCGTCAGGGCCGTCAGGGCCGTACGAGCAGCTGGAACTCGAAGGAGTAACGCGTCGGGCGGTACGTATGCGTGCCGTACTCGACGGCGCGGCCGGTGTCGTCGAACGTCGTGCGCTGCATCGTCAGCAGCGGGGCGCCCTCGCTCTCGCCGAGCCGCTCGGCCTCGGGGGCGGTGGCGGCCCGGGCGCCGATGGACTGGCGGGCGCTGTGCAGGGTGATCCCGGCGGCGCGCATCAGCCGGTACAGGCCGGTGGCCTCCAGCTGTTCGGTGTCCAGTTCGATCAGACCGGTGGGCAGGAAGTTGCACAGGTACGCCATCGGCTCGCCGTGCGCCAGCCGCAGCCGTTCGACGCGGTGTACGTCGCCGCCCTCGGCCACCGCGAGCGCCGCCGCCACCTCGGCGGACGCCGGGACGACGGTGTTGACCAGGACCTTCGTGGCCGGACGCTGCCCGGCGGCCTCGAGGTCGTCGTAGAGGCTGCTCAGTTCCAGCGGGCGCTTGACCTGGCTGTGCACGACCTGGGTGCCGACGCCCCGGCGGCGGACCAGCAGGCCCTTGTCGACCAGCGACTGGATGGCCTGGCGGACCGTGGGGCGGGACAGGCCGAGCCGGGCGGCGAGCTCGATCTCGTTGCCCAGCAGGCTACCGGGCGTGAGCGTGCCGTGCTCGATGGCGGCCTCCAGCTGCTGGGACAGCTGGAAGTACAACGGCACGGGTGAGCTCCGGTCCACGCTGAGGTCGAGTTGCACGGTCGGGTCCACGTCTGGTTTCGGCACGGGCCTGAGCGTAGCTCTGTGACGGGTTGACGGGAAGTCGTGAAGTCCGATTGTCCGGACATAAGCATTGACAGTACGGTGAGTCGAGCCCCACTTTGTTCTCATGCGCATCGGGGTCATCGGTACGGGCCGCATCGGCACCATTCATGCGAACACGCTCAGCCGTCACCGTGACGTGGGCTCCCTGATCCTCACGGACGCCGACCCCGCGCGGGCGCAGGAGCTGGCGCACCGGCTCGGGGAGACGGTCGCGCCGGGCGTGGACGAGATCTTCCGGTGGGGCGTGGACGCGGTGGTGATCACGACGGCGACCGCGGCGCACGCCGATCTGATCGGCCGGGCAGCACGCTCGGGGCTGCCGGTGTTCTGCGAGAAGCCGATCGCGCTCGACCTGCCCGGCTCGCTGCACGCGATCGAGGAGGTGGAGGCGGCCGGAACGATCCTGCAGATGGGCTTTCAGCGCCGCTTCGACGCGGGCCACACGGGCGCCCGCGAGGCGGTCCGCTCCGGGCGGCTCGGCCGGCTGCACACCGTGCGCGCGATGACCTCCGACCAGGCGCCGCCGCCGGTGGCGTATCTGCCGCTGTCCGGCGGGCTGTACCGGGACACGCTGATCCACGACTTCGACGTGCTGCGCTGGGTGACCGGGCACGAGGTGACGGAGGTGTACGCCGTCGGGTCCGACGCCGGTCCCGCGATGTTCCGCGAGGCCGGGGACGTCGACACCGCGGCCGTGGTGCTCACCCTCGACGACGGCACCCTGGCGACGGCCACCGCGACGCGGCTGAACGGCGCGGGCTACGACGTGCGCATGGAACTGGCCGGGGAGCTGGACCAGGTCGTGGTCGGGCTGGACGACCGTACGCCGATCGCCTCCACCGAGCCGACCGGGCCACCGGCCGCCAGCAAGCCCTGGACCACCTTCCTGGAGCGGTTCGGGCCCGCCTACGAGGCCGAACTGAACGCCTTTGTCGAGGTGGTGCGCGGTGAGCGGGCCAACCCGTGCGACGGGCGCGAGGCGTTGCAGGCGCTGCGGATCGCCGAGGCCTGCGAACTGTCCCGCCGGGAGCACAGACCCGTCCGGCTGGCGGAGGTCCCGGGCGGGGCGGAGCCGGTGCTGCGGTAAGAGCGGGGCGGGCCCGTGCTGCGGTAGGGGCGGGCGGGCGGGGGGCCGGGGCCGTGTTGGAAGCGGGCCAGGCGAACCAGAGCCCGCGCCGCGATAAGGGGTCGGGGACGTCTGGCTGCTGTGCGCTGCCAGGGCGGCGGGCCGCCGGGGGCTGGTGGCGCGGCGGGCGAGTGGCGAGCCGGGATGACGGCCATCACCCGCAGCATGTCGAACATGTCCGCCGCCGGGATCTCCCTCGGCATCCCCACGCCGCAGGGGAGCCCATGGGCGGCCGCCGTGCCCTACCACCGCTGCGGGCGAGCGGCGAGCCGCGACCGCCCACCAGCCGCTGCCCCTACCACCGCGGCGAGCCGCGACCGCCCCACCGGCCGCCGTGCCCTACCAGCGCACCGGCCAGCTGGGCAGACCGCGCATCAGCATGCACGAGGGGTATGGGCCGGGCGGGCCGTCCAGGGCCACACCCGGAACGCGCTCCAGCAGGGTCCGCACCGGTGTGGATCTGTCAGGAAACCACGCCCAGCTCATCCCCCAGGTCGATCACTTCCGCCATGTCGCTCCCCCTCCCGTCACCACGACAACGGACGGCGCCTCCGCCTGGTTCCAGGCGATGTGCTCCTGCAGGACGGCCGAGCGCACGCAGGAGTTCTGCGCTGGTGGCATGGAACAGCTGGGTGATGACGGTCCAGCTCGCCCGTGAGGCGGTCCCCCCGCTCAGAGCGGCACGCGGTCCCGTGGGGCCGCGACACCGGCCTGATCCAAACAGCAGACCTTAGTGCCCGTCTCCCTCCAGGAGCCCCGCGTCGTACGCCAGCAGCGCGATCTGGACGCGGTTGTTGAGGTCGAGCTTGGCGAGGATGCGCGAGACGTGGGTCTTGACGGTGGCCACGCTCATGAACAGCCCCGTCGCGATCTCGGCGTTGGCCAGGCCCCGGCCGACCGCGACGGCGACCTCGCGTTCGCGCTCGTTGAGGGCGGCGATGCGCTCCCGCGCGCGGGCACGCCGGGTGTCGGCGGCGGTGCCGACCGCGTGCTCCATCAGCTGGCGGGTGACGGTGGGCGACAGCACCGGGTCGCCGGCGGCGACCCGGCGCACGGCGTCGACGATCTCGGCGGGCGGGGTGTCCTTGAGGACGAATCCGGCGGCGCCCGCGCGCAGCGCCCGCAGCACCTGTTCGTCGGCGTGGAAGGTGGTCAGGACCACGACCTGCGGGGCGTCCGGGCGGGCGCGCAGCCGCTCGGTGGCGGTGAGGCCGTCGACCGTCGGCATCCGGATGTCCATCAGGACGACGTCCGGGCGCGCACGGTCGACGAGCGCCTCCACCTCGCCGCCGTCCGCGGCCTCCCCGACGATCCGGATGTCGTCGGCGCCGCCCATCATGAAGGACAGCCCGGCCCGCACCAGGGGGTCGTCGTCGACGAGAAGCACTCTGATCGCAGTCACCGCAGTCATGGCCCTCACGTAATCACGGTCGTGCCGACCGTCGGCACGGTCCTGCGAGGATCAGGCCCGCAGCCGTACTCCGTACCGGTCGCACAGTCGGCCGGTCTCCCACGGGCCACCGCGGTGCGAGGCAGGACCGCCGAGCAGGGTGAGGACCTGGATCGGCGGCGGACCGGGCGGTATCCCGCCCGCGGCCAGGGTGAGGGTCGCGAACTCCCACACCAGGACGGCGGTGAGCAGGGCGTGCACATCGGCGGCGTTGAAGCCGCCGCGGATCGCGGGCCGGTGGCGAAGCGCAGGACGAACGGCAGCCAGACCGTCGCAGGGCGAGCGCCAACGTCACCACCGCGCCGTACCAGGGTTCCAGCGTGGCCGTCGTCTCCCGGTCGGGCAGGGTGATGCACGCCAGGCACAGCGGCACCGCCGTCACCTCACCGACGTACCACAGGGCCGCACCCGGCCGCGCACACCCGCGACCGCATCTCGGCTCTGGCCGCCGCCAACGCCACCCGGAACGCAGGGTGATCACCACGGGGGGCGCTCACCAGCAGCAGCGGCCGGGTGACGGCCAGCCGCAGCAGGTACCGCTGCTGGACCTCGCCGAAGTCCTCCGGTGTGCCGTGCACTGCTCAACTGCCGTTCCCCGGCAGCGGGATGGGAGGATACGTGATCGCTCAGGGGCGGGGCGCACCCCACGGCAGCCAGGCCCGCACCTCGAAGCCGCCGTCCGGCCGCGCCCCGTGCTCCAGCCGTCCCCCGGCGAGCGACGCGCGCTCGGTGAGGCCGATCAGGCCCTGCCCGGAGCCGGGGACGTGCGGGACGTCACCCTCGGGGGCGGGGTTGCGCACGCTGAGGGTGAGGCCGTCGCCCGGCGCGCCGGTCACCGACACCGTGACCTCGGCGCCGGGGGCGTGCTTGCGGGCGTTGGTCAGGCCCTCCTGGGCGATGCGGTACGCGGTGCGGCCGACCGAGGCGGGGACGGCGGCCGGGTCGGTGACCCGCACGTCGAGGGTGACCTTGGTACCGGCCTCGCGGGACTCGGCCACCAGCGCGTCCAGGGCGGCGAGCGTCGGCTGGGGGCGGCCCGCGTCATCGGGCTCGCCCGCCCGCAGGACGCCGATGATCTCCCGCAGGTCCTGCAAGGCCTCGTGCGCGCTCTCCCGGATGACACCGGCGGCCCGCGCGACCTCCTCGCGGGGCGCGTCCGGCCGGAACTCCAGCGCGCCGGCGTGCACGCTCAGCAGGGTCAGCCGGTGGGCCAGCACGTCGTGCATCTCCCGCGCGATCGCCTCACGCGCGAGCCGCTGCGCCTGCTCGGCGCGCAGATGCGCCTCCGTCTCAGCGCGCCGGGCGCGGTCGCGCAGGCTGAACATCAGCTGCCGTTTGGACCGTACGAGCATGCCCCAGCCGATGACGCAGACGCTGAGCAGCACGGTGAACGCCACGGCCACCGGATACGGCAGGTCGGGTTCCGGACGCAGCCAGAAGAACAGCGGGATCACGGCGATGGAGATGCCGCCGATCCAGGCCACGTACCGGAACGGCCGGTGCACCGCGAGGGTGAAGAAGGCGACCAGGCCGGCGCCGCCCGCGGTGGCGGAGACGAGGTTGGCCGGAAGCATCGCGATCGCCAGCCCGACCGGCCAGCGGCGGCGCAGCCACACCGCGGCGCAGGACAGCGCGCCGAGCCACTGGTCGACGACCAGGAGGGCGCGCGGAGTGTTCTCCGGGGTCATGGAGTCCGCGGCCAGCAGGCCGACGACGCCGGCCAGGAAGAAGCAGGAGAAGTCGACGAGCCAGTCGCGCGCGGTGCGCCGGGGCCGTCGGCCGGGCCGTCCGGCGTCCGGGTCGAGCGCGTGGACCAGGGCGGACGGGAACAGCCACCGGCGCCCCTCGAACGCCGGCGCCACCGGTGCCGTCCTGTCGTCTGTCACGGTCGGCAAATCTACGCAGGGCCGGACCGTGCCACCTCCCCGCGCGCGGGATCGCCGACCAAAGTCGCCGCACCGGCTACTTTCGGCGCGGTCGCGGGGCGGAGATCACCGACTTCGGTAGGCCGGGCCTCGCCCCGCGGCCGATGCGGGTGGGAGGTCCGCGGGGCGAGGGTCGTGCCCATGAAGCAGTTGCTGGAGTTCCTCGGAGTGATCGCCCTGGTGCAGGGCGTCATGGGCCTGGTGCACGAGTTCACCGACTGGCACATCGGCCTCGTTCAGCGGGTCGGTTTCCTCGACGGACACGGGATCTACGCGAGCGTCGCCCTCGTCGTGCTGGCGTTCGCGCTGTTCGCCGCCGCCGAGAGCCGCCGGCCCGGCTGACCCGGAAGGCGTGCGGGCCCCTGCCTGCTCCTGCTGTACGCCTGCGACGGCAGGTCGCCGTAGCAGATGCTGCCGACCGCCGTGGTGGCGGCGCCCGCGGGGGCGGCGGAGCCGGAGTTCGCCGTCAAGGCCTGTGAGTTTTCAGGGAGTTGACGCAGTGAGCCTGACGGCGTGAATCCCTACGCGTTCTCGGGCAGCTCGAACGAGCCGTACTCGGGGCGCCCGGCCAAGTCGTACGTCTGGATGGACACGCCCGTCGAGGTGATCCGGCCGCCGGTGTGCCGGAAGGCGGTCGGGACGGTGCCCTCGGTGAACAGGCGGCGGCCGGCGCCGAGCACGACCGGGAAGGTCAGCAGGTGCACGGTGTCGACGAGGCCGAGGTCGAGCAGGGACTGGGCGAGCGCGCCGCTGCCGTGCACCTGGAGCTCGCCGTCGGTGTTCTCCTTCAGGGCGGTGACCTCCTTGGCGAGGTCACCGCTGATGACGGTGGTGCCGGCCCACTCGGGGTCGGTGAGGGAGGCGGAGGCGACGTACTTCGGCATGGTGTTCAGCCGGGAGGCGACCGGGTCGTCGGCGTCGGTCACCTTCGGCCAGTACGAGGCGAAGATCTCGTACGTACGGCGGCCGAGGAGGAACGCGCCGACGCGCTGGAAGACCTCGTCGACGAACCGTCCGAAGTCGTCGTCGGCGTACGGAACGGTCCAGCCGCCCTGCTCGAAGCCGTCGCGGGTGTCCTCCTGGGGGCCGCCCGGGGCCTGGTAGACGCCGTCGAGGGTGACGAAGCTGGTGAGGACGAGCTTGCCCATGGGGGTGCCTTCTTCCTGGGAGATCCGTAGGGAGTGGGGTCTGCTTTCATCAGGTCAGACCCCATCGGCACCCGCGACTCATCGGTGGCCCGCGCGAAACTCAGCCGCCGTGCGTCGAGAACAGTCCTCCCGTGGGGCCCTGCTTGTCGCCGCCCTGGGCCTTCTTCAGCGCGTTCGCCAGGCCCTCGATGGTCATCGACTGCAGGATGACGCTGCCGTTGCCCTCCAGCGTGGCCAGGGACAGGCCCTCGCCGCCGAACACGGCGTTCATCAGGCCCTGGCGGTTGAGGCCGCCGACGCGCTGGACGCCGTACTCGATGCCCTCCTCGAAGGCCACCACGCAGCCGGTGTCGACCTCGATGCGGCCGCCGAAGTCGGCCGGGTTGAGGTCGATGAAGTTGCCGGCGCCCGCGATGATCACCGTGCCGCGCCCGGTGAACTTCTCCAGGATGAAGCCCTCGCCGCCCTTCATGCCGGTCCGCCCGCCCTCGAAGGCGATGCCGAACTCGACGGTGGACTCGGCGGCCACGAAGGCGTCCTTCTCCGCGAACCACGCGCGCGTGCCGTCGAGTTCCAGGGCGCGCATCTCACCGGGCAGTACGCCCGCGAAGCCGACGGTGCCCTCGTCGCCCTGCGCGGTGAAGTACTGGAACGCCAGGGACTCGCCCGCCAGCGCCCGCTGGCCGACCTGCGTGGCGGTGCCCATGGCCTGGCGCAGCAGGCCGCCCATGCCCGCCGCCGCGGCGCCCGATGGGCCGGACAGGCGGGTCTCCATGGTCACGTTCGCGGTCTTGAACAGGAACTTTCCCGCCTCGCAGTACACGGTCTGGCCCGGTCGCAGGGTGACGACCGCCATCTGCATGGCGTTGCCGACGATCTCTTGCTGAAGAGTCACGTGGGGTGAACGCGGGAGGTGAAGCCAGGAGTTCCGGGCGCGCCACCTCGGTGTCCGTTCGCCGCCAGCGGTTTCGTGGGGCCGCCGGTGGAATGGGCGTATGACTTCTCAGGCGACGCATGATCCAACTTCTCGGACAATCCTCGAAGGCAAGGTGGCCCTGGTGACCGGCGGTAGCCGCGGGATCGGTGCGGCGACGGCGGTGCGGCTGGCGCGGGAGGGCGCCGACGTGGCTCTGACGTACGTGAACGGCAAGGAGGCGGCAGCGGACGTCGTACGAGCCGTCGAGGCGCTGGGGCGCCGGGCGGTGGCCCTGCGGGCGGACTTCGCGGACGCGGCCGAGGCGGCGGGGGCCGTGGAGCGTGCGGCGGAGGCGCTCGGTGGGCTCGACGTGCTGGTGAACAACGCGGGCGTCGGGGTGCTGGGGCCGTTGGAGGGCCTGTCGCTCGCCGACGTGGACCGGGTTCTCGCGGTGAACGTCCGGGGCGTCTTCCTGGCCTCGCAGGCGGCGGCCTCGCGGATGACGGAGGGCGGCCGGATCATCACCGTCGGGTCGTGTATGACCCAGCGGGTGCCGGGGCCCGGCGGGACGCTCTACGCGACCAGCAAGGCGGCGCTGATCGGGCTGACCAAGGCGCTGGCCAGGGAGCTGGGCGGGCAGGGGATCACGGCGAACATCGTCCACCCCGGGCCGACCGACACGGACATGAACCCGGCCGACGGACCGCACGCGGCCGGTCAGGCGGCGATGACCGCGCTGGGGCGGTTCGGGACGGCGGAGGAGGTGGCGTCGATGGTCGCCTACCTCGCGGGCGCCTCGTACGTCACCGGCGCCGAGTTCTCGGTCGACGGCGGACACGCGGCGTGAGCCACGCGGCGCGCACCGGCGCCGCCCAGCCCGGGTCCGAGGAGGTAGTCAGCGCCCAGCTCATGCCCGCCTCACAGGCGCCCCGCCGATCACCGACGCCCAGTTCACCGTCAGACGGCGGACACGCGGCGTGAGCCACGCGGGGCGCACCTACGCTGCCCGGGCCAGCACGCCCCGCAAACCGAACAGCGCCCGCGGTTCCGGGCGGACGCCAGCCCGGCCGGTTCCGGGCGGACGTCAACCGCCTCCTTCCGAATGGGGCGTCAGCCGCCCGGCTCCGGCGAGGGCGTCAGCCGCCCCACCCCGGACGAGACGTCAGCCACCCCACTCCGGACAGGACAACAACCACCCAGCCCCGGACAGGACAACAGCCACAGCCATCCAGCCCCGGACGGGACAACAGCCATCCAGCCCCGGACGGGACGACAGCCGCCCCACCCCGGACGAGACGTCAGCCACCCAACTCCTGGTGCCGCGCTGCCAGGCGCGTCGTGCCCTCCTCCGTCAGGGAGCCGAACAGGCGCAGGCGGGAGATGCCGCCGTCCGGGAAGATGTCCACGCGCGCGTGCGTGCCGACGGCGGGGGCCGGGAGCACGAAACGGTGGTTGGTGTCGGGCTGGAGGCGGGTGCGGGGCAGCACCTCGGTCCACTCGCCGTCCTCGCCACCTTCGCCGTCCCGCACCGACACCGACGCCCAGCCCGCGCTGTTGCCCTTCAGATACGCGGTGTCGATCTCGATCGCGCGGATCTGCGACTGGGCCACCAGCCGGTAGCGGATCCAGTCGTGGCCCTGGTCGCGGCGGCGGCGGGTCTCCCAGCCGTCGTCCATCTTGCGGGAGCGGCCCGGCTGGATGGTGTTGGTGGCCGGGGAGTAGAAGCGGTCGGAGGCGTCCTCGACCTGGCCGCCGTTCTCCAGGGCGACCACGTCGAAGGTGCCCAGCACCGACAGCCACTCGGGGTCCGGGACCACCTCGCCGTACACGCGCAGGCGCGCGATGCCGCCGTCGGGGTGCTGGTTGACCCGCAGGTGTGTGAAGCGCTGCTCGGCCGAGACGCCGAAACCGTTCGCCGCGTGGCCGCCGACCGGTGTGCGCGGGACCAGCGTCGTCCACTTCACGTCGTCGGCCAGCAGTGCCTCGGGGGACGGGGAGCCGGGGACCGACGCGCCCTCGACGGACACGGACTGCGGGTAGTTGCCGCGGAAGTGCGCGGTGTCGACCACGATCCCGCGGATCACGCCCGGCGCGCCGAGGCGGATCAGCGCCCAGTCGTGGTCCTCGGCGGTCGGCCAGGGGTGCTCGGCGGACGCGCCCCGGCGGCGCCGCGTCTCCCAGCCGTCCATGATCTTGCCCTTGTGCCCGAAGTGCTCGGGGTCGAACTCGGCGCGCTCGGGCACCAGCAGGTTCTCGCGCTCGGCGAAGAACTCGTCGTTGGCGGCGATGACACCGGCGCCCAGGCGGCGGTCGGCGAGGTTGGCGTACTGGGTGAAGGGGAAGTCGGCGGTGCGGTAGTCCGCGTACGGGTCGCCGCCTCCGTAGGGGCTCGCGTCGCCGGTGAAGCTGGGTATCGCCGTCACGGTGATCAGGTCTGCCTTTCAGACGTCGGGATTCAGGGGGTGCGGGTGAGCAGTCGCCCCTTCGGGTCGGTGAACTCGCCGTCCGCCACGATGCGCTGGCCGCGCAGCCAGGTGGACTTCACGACGCCGCTGAGCGTGCGCCCGGCGTACGCCGTGACGCGGTTGCGGTGCTGCAGGGCGGCCGGGTCCACGGTGAAGGTCTCGTCGGGCGCGAGGACGGCGAAGTCGGCGTCCCGGCCCGCCTCGATGGCGCCCTTCTGGCCAAGCCCCACGAGCTCGGCCGTCCGCGTGGACATCCAGCGGACGACGTCCTCCAGGGTGTGGCCGCGCTTGCGGGCCTCGGTCCAGACGGCCGGCAGGCTCAGCTGGAGGCCGGAGATGCCGCCCCAGGCGGTGGCGAAGTCGTTCGTCTTCAGGTCGACGGTCGACGGGGAGTGGTCGGTGACCACGCAGTCGATGGTGCCGTCGGCCAGCGCCTGCCACAGCAGGTCCTGGTTGGCGGCCTCGCGGATGGGCGGGCAGCACTTGAACTCGCTGGCGCCGTCGGGGACTTCCTCGGCGGTCAGGGTGAGGTAGTGCGGGCACGTCTCGACGGTGAGGCGCACGCCCTCCGCGCGGGCCGCGGCGATCAGCGGCAGCGCGTCGCTGGAGGACAGGTGCAGCACGTGCACGCGCGCGTGGAGGCGTTTCGCCTGGGCGATCAGGTGGGCGATCGCGGTGTCCTCGGCGTCGCGCGGGCGGCTGGCGAGGAAGTGGGCGTACCTGGGGCCGCCCTGCTGCGGGGCGGCGGCGAGGTGGTGCGGGTCCTCGGCGTGCACGATCAGCAGGCCGCCGAACGCGGCGATCTCGGCCATCGACTGGGCGAGCTGGTCCTGGTCGAGATGCGGGAACTCCTCCACGCCGGACGGCGACAGGAACGCCTTGAAGCCGAAGACCCCGGCGTCGTGCAGCGGGCGCAGGTCCTTGACGTTGTCGGGGAGCGCGCCGCCCCAGAAGCCGACGTCGATGTGCGCCTTCGCCCGGGCCACGTCCTGCTTGGTGCGGAGGTGGTCGACCGTCGTGGTCGGCGGGAGGGAGTTGAGCGGCATGTCGACGAGGGTGGTGATGCCACCGGCCGCCGCGGCGCGCGTGGCGGTCCAGAAGCCCTCCCACTCGGTGCGGCCGGGGTCGTTGACGTGCACGTGGGTGTCGACCAGGCCGGGCAGCAGGACGTCGTCGCCGAAGTCCTCCACCCGGGCGGCCTCGACCGGGGCGTCGTACGGCAGGACGGCGGTGATCCTCCCGTCGGCGACCGCGACGGACGCAGGGCGCGTCCCCTCGGGCGTGATGACGCGCGTCGAGCGCAGCACCAGTTCAGCGTCGGACACCCGGACCCCTCTCCTCGCCGCCGTCCCGGCCCCGTGACATCCGGGAAACGGGATTTACTTCCACGTAACGGAATTCAACGTTCTGTTGAAGGAGTCTTCACTCCCCGCCCGCACACCGTCAAGGGGCACACTTCTTCACAGTGCACCCACGACGCCCACTCTGGACATTTCCACAAAGCGGAATTACAATTCCAGCAAGCAGAACGTAGCTACGCACAAGCGGGGAGTCAACCGGCCGCCGGGTAGGCTTCTGCCCTCCTGTCAGCCTCGAAAGGAACGCGCCGTGCCGACGTCCAGCGCCACCACCGACGCCGCCAAGTCCACCAACGGCGGCGTCCAGTCCCTTGAGCGCGCCTTCGACCTGCTGGAGCGGATGGCGGACGCGGGCGGCGAGGTCGGCCTGAGCGAGCTCTCCGCGAGCAGCGGGCTGCCGCTGCCGACCATCCACCGGCTGATGCGCACCCTGGTCGCGTGCGGGTACGTCCGCCAGCAGCCCAACCGGCGCTACGCGCTCGGCCCCCGCCTGATCCGGCTCGGCGAGTCCGCCTCCCGCCTCCTCGGCACCTGGGCCCGCCCCTACCTCGCCCGGCTGGTCGAGGAGACCGGCGAGACGGCCAACATGGCGCTGCTCGACGGGGACGAAATCGTTTACGTCGCCCAGGTGCCGTCCAAGCACTCGATGCGCATGTTCACCGAGGTGGGCCGGCGTGTCCTGCCGCACTCCACGGGCGTGGGCAAGGCGCTGCTCGCCGGTTTCCCGGACGAGGAGGTGCGCTCCCTGCTGGCCCGCACCGGCATGCCCGCCGCGACGGAGAAGACGATCACCACGCCGGAGGGCTTCCTCGCGGCGCTGGACGACGTCCGCCGGCTCGGGTACGCCGTCGACGACAACGAGCAGGAGATCGGCGTCCGGTGCCTTGCGGTGTCGGTGCCCGACTCCCCCACCGCCGCCGCCATCTCCATCTCGGGCCCGGCGGGCCGGGTGACGGAGGCGGCGACGGACCGGATCGTGCCGGTGCTCCAGCAGGTGGCGACGGAGCTGTCGGAGGTACTGGCCAGCTCGGGCGCCTGACTGTCATGGGGGGCTTCGGCTGATGGATCCCCTGAGGGGCTTCAGCCGACCGGGCCCCCTGAGGGCCGCTGACTTGGCCCCACCCGAGCGCCGCCGACCAGACCCCACCCGAGCGCCGCCGACCAGGCCCGCCTGAGGCCCCCTGAGGGCCTCAGCGCCGCGGCGGCTCCCCGAACAGCTCCACCGCGTACCGCACCTGAGACAGCCCCCGCGACAGCGCGCTCACCGACCCGATCGCCCCGGCGATCAGCAGCAGGGACCGGCGCAGTCGCGGCACCTCGGGCGGGCCGTCGGCGGTCATCGCGGCGAGCGCCGCGAGTTCGTCCTCGGCGACGGCACGGTCGGGGAACTCCACGGGGTGCGCGGCCAGTTCACGGCGCAGCCGGGACACCGCGGTCCGCAGTTCCGCCACCCTCGGGTCCTCGTCGCTGCCGGTCACTCGCCTCTGCCCCAAGCTCCGCAACACAGCTCCCCCCTGGCACGTCGTGGTGCACAGTCACGCCCTGCTCCCCCATGCGCCCCCGTGACGCGGGTCGTGCGCCGGGGGACGCGGGCCAGTAAACGCCACCGGGTGCGGATCCGCCACCACGGGGACCGAAATTCAGTCCATGGACACCGCGCGGCCCCCGCGGTGTCAGGTATGCAGGGACCCATGACGGATCAGAACGAACGCCCGGTCGCCGCACTGCTGCTGGCCGCGGGCGGTGGACGCCGGCTCGGCGGCCGGCCCAAGGCGCTGCTCGAACACCGGGGCCACCCGCTGATCGAACACGCCGTCGCGGTGCTGCGCGCGGGCGGATGCGCCCGCGTGCACGTCGTCCTGGGGGCGCGCGCCGACGTCGTACGGGAGCGGGCGGAGCTGTCCGGCTGTGTGCTGGTGGAGAACCCGGAGTGGGAGCAGGGCATGGGTTCCTCGCTGCGCGTCGGGCTGGACTCGCTCGTCGGCACGGGAGCGCGGGCCGCGCTGGTGTCGCTCGTCGACCAGCCCGGGATCGGCCCGGAGGCGGTCGCTCGCGTCCTGGCCGCCTACAGGGACGAGTCCTCGCTGGTCTCGGCCGCCTACGACGGCGTACGCGGCCATCCCGTGCTCTTCGGCGCCGCGCACTGGGTGGACATCGCGGCGACTGCGACCGGCGACCAGGGGGCACGCGCGTACCTGAAGGAACACGCGGCCGGGATCCGTCTCGTGGAGTGCGGTGACGTGGCGCGGCCGTACGACATCGACACGGCGGCCGACCTGAGCCACCTTGAGTGAACGGGGTGGCACGCAGCGCCACCTTGCCTCGACTCAGAGAATCTCGACATCAACAAACCATTGAAGTTCCACGATGAGAAAACTAATATCCACTGACCAGAAGCACCCGACCGCACAACGGGTGCGATACACCCCATTCGTGCCTCCTGGCACCTGGTGCCACCGGTGCCACCGCTGAAGGAAGTGACAGCTCATGTCCGCACCAGCGCCGTCTCCGCTGGCCATCGTCGACGCCGAGCCCCTGCCCCGGCAGGAGGAGGTCCTCACCGACGCGGCGCTCGCCTTCGTGGCCGAGCTGCACCGCCGGTTCACGCCCCGGCGTGACGAACTCCTCGCCCGCCGCGCGGAACGCCGCGCCGAGATCGCCCGCACCTCCGCCCTCGACTTCCTCCCGGAGACCGCACAGATCCGCGAGGACCCCACCTGGCGTGTGGCGCCCGCCCCGGCCGCGCTGAACGACCGCCGGGTCGAGATCACCGGCCCCACCGACCGGAAGATGACCATCAACGCCCTCAACTCGGGCGCGAGGGTCTGGCTCGCGGACTTCGAGGACGCATCCGCCCCCACCTGGGAGAACGTCGTCCTCGGCCAGCTCAACCTGATCGACGCCTACACCCGGACCATCGACTTCACGGACCCCGGGTCGGGCAAGTCGTACGCGCTCAAGGCCGATGAGGAGCTGGCGACCGTCGTCATGCGCCCGCGCGGCTGGCACCTGAACGAGCGTCACCTCGTCGACGCGAACGGCACACCGGTCCCGGGCGCCTTCGTCGACTTCGGCCTGTACTTCTTCCACAACGCCCAGCGCCTGCTGGACCTGGGCAGGGGCCCGTACTTCTACCTGCCGAAGACGGAGTCGCACCTGGAGGCCCGCCTCTGGAACGACGTGTTCGTCTTCGCACAGGACTACGTCGGCATCCCGCAGGGCACCATCCGCGCCACCGTCCTGATCGAGACGATCACGGCCGCGTACGAGATGGAGGAGATCCTCTACGAACTCCGCGACCACGCCTCCGGGTTGAACGCGGGCCGTTGGGACTACCTGTTCTCCATCGTGAAGAACTTCCGCGACGGCGGCCCGAAGTTCGTGCTTCCGGACCGCAACGCGGTGACCATGACCGCCCCGTTCATGCGCGCGTACACCGAACTCCTCGTCCGCACCTGCCACAAGCGTGGCGCGCACGCCATCGGCGGCATGGCGGCTTTCATCCCGTCCCGCAAGGACCCCGAGGTCAACAAGGTCGCCTTCGAGAAGGTCCGGGCCGACAAGGACCGCGAGGCGAACGACGGCTTCGACGGCTCCTGGGTCGCCCACCCGGACCTGGTCCCGATCGCCATGGAGTCCTTCGACAAGGTCCTCGGCGACAGGCCCCACCAGAAGGACCGGCTGCGCGAGGACGTCGAGGTCAAGGCCGAGGACCTGATCGCCATCGACTCCCTCGACGCCAAGCCGACGTACGCGGGTCTGGTGAACGCCGTGCAGGTCGGCATCCGCTACATCGAGGCCTGGCTGCGCGGCCTGGGCGCGGTGGCGATCTTCAACCTGATGGAGGACGCGGCCACCGCCGAGATCTCCCGCTCGCAGATCTGGCAGTGGATCAACGCGGGTGTCGTCCTGGACAACGGCGAGCAGGTCACCGCCGAGCTGGCCCGCAAGGTCGCCGCCGAGGAGCTGGTGAACATCCGCGCCGAGATCGGCGAGGAGTCCTTCGCGGCCGGCAACTGGCAGCAGGCCCACGACCTGCTGCTGAAGGTCTCCCTCGACGAGGACTACGCCGACTTCCTGACGCTGCCGGCGTACGAGCAGCTCAAGGGCTGACGCGTCACCTGTCCGAGTGGCCCAGGGACTTCCCCGGGGCCACTCGGTCGCGTACGGCCTTCTTCACGGCCGTCGGTTCCGGGAAGCCCTGCTCCCGCCGGTCCCACACCACCTCGTCGTTCACGCGGACGACGAAGACACCGCCCGTGCCGGGCTTGAGGGACAGCTCGGTCAGTTCGGCCTCGAAGGTCGTCAGCAGCTCCTGTGCCAGCCAGGCCGCGCGCGGCAGCCACCGGCACTGGGTGCAGTACTCGATCTGGACGTGCTGGTTCTCCCGTACGTGCTGGATCCCGGACGTCATCCCAGGTGCACCGACCCATCCTGTTCCACGGCCGGTCTGCCGTGCAGGTCGGGGACCTGCTTGAGCCACTTCGGCCTGCCTTGCTGTGTCCGCGCCGCGCGCAGGGCCTCCTCGGCGGCGATCTCCTCCCGGGTGGGGAAGTCGGTGGGCAGCCAGGCGCCGGACGCCTGCACGCGCGCGTGCAGGTAGCCGACGTACGCCTCCCGGACCTTCTCGGGCGTGGCGAAGTCCAGTTCGCCGATCAGCCAGGCGTCCGGTACCTCCCACACGATCTCGCGCAGCAGCTCCTCGGTCACCTTGGGCGCCAGCTCGGCGTCCGCGGCCCGTACGTCGGGCGCGTAGTGCCCGAGGGCGTGGTGGCGGAAGTCGTACGACTTCTCGGGCGCCGACAGATCCCAGCGGTGGTGGAAGACCAGGGCCGCCCCGTGGTCGATGAGCCAGAGCCGGGGCGGCGCGATGCCGAGCGTCGGCCAGATCACCAGGTTCGAGCTGTGCACCGTACGGTCGACGTTCACGGTCAGCGCGTCGAGCCAGACGATCCGTCCCGCCTCCAGCGGATCGACCCGGAAGGTCTTCGCGACCTCCGGCGTGAGGTCCCGCGCGCCCGGCAGGTAGTCCATCCCCAGGTTGACGCCGCCGCTGGACGTGTGCAGATCACGTACCTCCTGGTGCTCCTCGTCCCCGGCGATCGCCGGGTCGAAGTGCACCAGGACCAGCTCCGGGAAGCGCAGCCCCAGCGCCCGCGCCAGTTCCCCGACGATCACCTCGGCGACCAGCGCCTTGCGGCCCTGCGCGGAGCCGGTGAACTTCACGACGTACGTGCCCAGGTCGTCGGCCTCGACGACGGCGGGGACGGAGCCGCCGGAGCGCAGGGGTGTGATGTAGCGGGTTGCGGTGACCTCTCTCAGCATTTTCTCAGGCCACCCACTTCATTGACCTTGCAATCCACGGTCGACCTCGGAGGTGCCCAGCAGCGGGAATTGCGCGTCGTCCGCCCTGGGGAGAATCTGGGGAGTTCCGACTGGCATGCAAATCTCCCTGCCTCTCCAGCAGTCGGTCAAGGGCCGTCCGCCCCTTGCTGCCGGCCTCCGGCATGAAGTGAGCATAGTAACCGAGGGTGATCGCCGGCGAGGAGTGCCCGAGCCACCGCGCCCTGTACCCGCAGATGAAAGGGGTGCCGAGCATCACCCGAGACGGGCACTCACCTGCCGGTGCTGCTCCTTGCCGAGCTCAGCCCACTCGGGCAGGGATCGCGCGATCGAGCGTTTCCGCCGTCTCCGCCTCGACGACACCGAGGCGGCTCCCGGGCTCCTTGGTGAACTCCAAGAAGCGCGAGATCGGTCCGACGTGGGTCAGGTGGAGCTCGTGCATGGCCCGGGTGCAGGCGATGTAGAGCATGCACTTGTCCATCTCGGTGGCGTAGTTCGTGTCGTCCACGTCCGGGACGATCACGGCGTCGAACTCCAGCCCCTTGGCGATGTGCGCCGAAGTGATCACGGTGCCGGCGTTGAACTCCGTGCTCTCGTAGTCGAGGAAGGTCAGCTCGACGCCCGCCGCCGACAGGGTCCGGTACAGCTCCTCCGCCTGCGCGACGGTCTTGCAGACGATGCCGAGGGAGCGGTACTCGCTTCGCCGGTGCCGCTCGACCAGCGCCAAGATCTCCGCTTCCTGCGCCTTGTGGTCCGCGGCGGCGGCGACCTGCGGTGGCAGCCCGTGCCGCTCGATCGGGACGAGCTTGTCGTTGCGCGAGATGTGCTGGGCGAAATCCGTGATCTCGGTCGTGGATCGGTAGCTCTTGCACAGCTCCAGACAGTCCGCTTCCGGGAAGATGTCGCGGATGACCGGCAGCGACGAGGAGCTGAACGGGTTCACCTTCTGGTTGGCGTCCCCGAGGATCGTCATCTTGCAGGAGAACAGCGCGCGCAGCACCGCGTACTGGACGGGCGTGTAGTCCTGCATCTCGTCCACCAGGAGGTGCCGGATGTGGCCGTAGCCCTCCTGCCGGGACGTCCTGATCATGGTGTAGACCAGCGGGAAGACGTCCGCGTACTCGATCTTCTTGCGGCCCAGCGGCTTGAACAGGCCCCTGCGCTCGGGGTGCCCGGGGTCCTGGTAGAACGCCTTGTACAGGGCGAACGCGTCCTTGTGCGGGAACATGGCGCGCACCTGCTTGCGGATGCCGTTGGTGTCCGCCGCCGACCACTTGCCGCCCTTGTCCAGCACCTGCTGGCGCAACGTGTTCGCGGCGTTCTCGGCGAGAAGATCGAGCCGGGTGAAGACGGGCAGTCCACGCGAGGCCGCGAAGGCGTCCGCGACCCACTCCTCCGACAGCCGCTTGTTCCGCTGCTCGATCTGCCGCGGGGTGAAGTCCTCGTCCCCCCGCGCGGCCAGCCACGCATCGAGCTGGGTAACGAACTGCGGCGTCGCCTTGAAACGCATCCGCTCCGCCGCCGCCGCCTCCGCCCCGTCGAGCAGCTTGACCACCTGCTCGCTGAAGGTCTCGTACTCCGTCACCTTGGCGAGGAACCGGTCGGCGATCCTCTCGAAGTCGATCTCCGCGATCTGCTCCTCACCCAGCTCGGGAAGGACGCCTGCGATGTAGTCGCCGAAGACCTTGTTCGGGGAGAGGATCATGACGTCGTCGGACGACAGGGAGTCCTTGAATCGGTAGAGCAGGAACGCCACCCGGTGCAGGGCGATCGACGTCTTCCCGGAGCCCGCCACGCCCTGCAGGATCAGCACCTTCGCCGACTCGTTGCGGATCACCTCGTTCTGCTCACGCTGAATCGTCGCGACGATGTTCTTCATCCTGTCGTCGGCGGACCGGCTCAGCTCCCGCTGCAGGACCTCGTCGCCGATGGTCAGCGCGCTGTCGAACATGTACTCGAGGCGATCGCCCGCGACCTTGTACTGGCGCTTGCCCGTGATCGTTCCGTGGACGGTCCCCGTCGGGGCCTCGAAATGCGCCTCGCCCAACTCGAAGTCGTAGTAGAGGCTGGAGACCGGGGCCCGCCAGTCGTGGACCAGGATCTCCTGTGTCTCCGGGTCCGAGAAGTCATGGACGCCGATGTAGTGGCCCTTTCCCTCCCCGTCGTCCGCCCTGCGGAAGTCGACCCGGCCGAAGTAGGGCGACTCCAGCAGGCGCTCAACATGCCGGCGCACCGTCACGGCACTGTCGCCCACGCCGACCGAGGTGTTGACCTCCGTGCGCATGGCGGCCTTCTCGGCGAAGTCCATGTCGCGCCAGTTCTCCCACATGAACTCCTTCTGCTCCTGGATGGTCTTGGCGGTCCGGTCGATGGAGGCGCCGAGCCGCTCCAGCTCCCGTTTCAGTAGACGCACCGTCTCGGCCAGATACTGACGCTCTCGTTCTTCGTCGCGTGTCTGCACGTCCGTCAAAGCCATCTCCTGTTCAGGGGTCCGCGTCGAGCCTACTGTCACGTTAGAGTAGGGTAGACGTGTGACCCGGGCGGGCGCCGACGGTTATCGCCAGCGGGGTGTGCGGCCCTTGGCCGTAGTGGCGTCGAGGTCGACCACCAGCCGCCGAGACCACCTCACAGCGACGCAAATCGTCCGCCCTCACGCGCGCGAAGCCCGCACATCCGAACGTCGCGTCACCCAGACGGGCACCGGCGCCACCCCCCGATCCGACATCGCCGGGCGAGGTGGGCGTACGGGTGGACCGCGGCAATCCATACCCTCTCGTGAGGGTAGAGTCCTTATGGGGTGCCGCACATTCGCGCATCGGGAAGCGGTCCACCGCCGTGAGATACAGGCGAAGGAGGGTGGCCCCTTGACCGGGCGGGAGTTTGAGGCAGACGGGGTCGCCGTCCGCAGGGGATGGTGGCGCACGCTCACGCGGGCCGGCAGGCTCCGGATCGGCGGGGCCCGGCTGACGCTTCTGACCAGTTATGGCGTGGAGATCGACAGCGAGGTGCTGGCGCGTGTCCGTGCGACGGCGCCCTGGTACGCTCCGGCCGGTTTCGTGCGGCTGGTGCTGGCCGGCCGGACGTACTGGATCCGGCTCAAGGCCCAGCATGCCCGGAAGGCCGTGGAGGCTGTGACGGCATGGCGCCGCGACCTGTAGGGCGCCCCGGCTGCTGCGGGCACCCGGCCGTCAGTCGGCCCCGACGGGCGGGACGCTCGTTTCGGGGCGGCGCAGCAGATCGCCGAGGCCCCGCTCCAGCATGGGGAAGGCGTGTTCGGTGGCCGCCACGGCGTCGGGGTACACGGCGCCGGGGGGTCTCCGGCGATGACGCGGTGGGCGTTCGTGGCGGCGAGGACTTCCTGTACCGCGAGGATCTGTGCCGCGATCAGTGACGCGGACAGCTCCGAGGCGCCTTCCTCGACCAGCGCCTCGGCCAGCAGCCTGCGGCTCTGCTCCTGGTAGTGCAGGTTGCGTGCCGTGAGTGCGGGCGTGTCGGCGATCACCTTCTGGGGCGCGTGGGTCAGCCCTGGGCCTGTCGTCTCCTGGCACCCAGCCGGCGTCGTGCGCGAGGATGGCCGCCTGCCCGCGGTTGATCAGGCCGAGCTTGTTCAGGATGCTGCTGACGTGGGCTTTCACGATGCCCTCCCGCATGTCCGGCGGGTGGCCGGCCTCGGCGTTGGACAGGTGGCGGACCACGCCCAGGAGGACGGCGCGTTCCCGCGCGGTCAGCACGTCCAGCCGGCGGGCCGCCGTGTCGGTGTCACGGTCGGCGGTGTCCTTGAGGAAGAAGCCACGGGCGTCGGCGCAAAGGGCGCCGTGGACTTACTCGTCCAGGCCGAAAGTGGTGCCTCCGCGCCGACCGGACGATGTGCTTGGTCCCGCCTGGTCGGACGTCGGATCCGGCACAAAGGCCCTGGGCCTCCGGACCGTTGCGGAGGCTGGCCCTGGTCAGTCCGTTGTGTGGGGAACGGCCGTCTGCGGGGGCCTGGCCAGCAGGACAGCGAGAGCCGCCAGCGCCGGCACAGCGGTGAGGGCGATGACGGCGGGCCCGTAGTGCCCGGTGAGGTCGTGACCGACGGAGACGGCGAGCGGGCCGAAGGCACTGGCCGCGATGGTGACCGTGTGGGCGCTGCCACGGATGGCGCCCAGGTGGGCGGTGCCGAAGTAGCGGGGCAGGGTGGCCGATTCCACAACGCGCAGCAGGCCGCCTGAAGTGCCGAGCAGGATGCCGTAGCCGATTGCCGTCCAGCCGGGCGAGACCAGGCGGGCGGACAGCACGCCGCAGGCCAGGATCGCCATGGCCGCAGCCAGCACGGCCTTGGGCGGGAGACGGTCGATGAGCGCTCCGACAGCGAGAGTGGCAAGCAGAGCGGCCGCGGTCTGCGGCAGGAAGTTCGCGGCGGCCTCGGCCGGGGTCAGACCGCGTTCACCGAGCAGGGCGACCTGGTGGAAGTTCAAACCGGTGGTGAGCATGCTGCTGGCCGCCAGGCAGGCGGCCACCGCCCAGAAGATGCTCGTGCGCAGGGCCTTGCGCAACGGCCAGCCGGTCAGCGGGGCATCCGGGTCGGTGTCCGCCTCCGGGGCGATGCCGTCGACATGCTGACCGACGTCGGCGGGCCGGTTGCGGATGCCGAACAGCGCCAGCGGGAGGACCACGGCCCACACGGCGATCCCCTCGATGGCCCACGCCTGGCGCCAGCCGTACTCCGCGACCAGACGCTCGATCAGCATGGGAGCCAGGGAGATCCCGGCAGTGCCGACGGCGCCGGTGATGCCCAGGGCCAGGCCGCGCCGCTTGTCGAACCAGTACGCCACCGTGGTCGTCGCCACCAGGCCCAGGGCCCCCTGCCCGGCCATGCGGATACCGATGAACCCCGCCGTCAGGCCGACGAGCCCACTGACGAGGGACAGAGCGATGAGGATCGCGCCGAAGACGGCCGCCACGACGGCGATCACCCGGCGCGGACCGTACCGGTCGATCATCCGGCCGACCAGGGGCATCGCGCACGCACCGACCAGGGTACCGGTGAGGTAGGCGGTGGAGACCTGGGTGCGGCTGACGCCGAGGTCGGCGATGAGCGGGTCGATGAAGACCGAGACACCCGTCGTCTGGCCGGGCGCGGTCATCGCCATCGCCAGCGCGCTGTAGGCGACGATGCGCCAGCCGTCACAACGCCCGCCGGATGCGGGGTCGGCGGGCGTCGCGACGGAGTCGGCTTGAATACGGAAGGACTTGGCGGTGCGGCTCAGTGTTCCTCCTCGCGGCCGCTTCCTCGTCCCCGAGGAGCGGCACCGGATGCGCGGACCGGGCTCTGGGGCGTCAGGGCATTGTCCCGGGCCCGGCCCGCCCGCGGAAAGACCGCCCTCCCCCGCTACGTCCGTGGTCGGGGAAGGGCGGCCGGTCCGGTCAGTGGCTGCCGGTCAGCTGGCCGGCGAGGCGCCCGTGCATGTCGGCGCTGGGCTTGTTCAGGCCGATGATGGTGACCTTCTTGCCCCGCTGGGCGTACTTGGTCTCGACCGCGTCCAGGGCGGCGACGGACGAGGCGTCCCAGATGTGGGCGTCGGAGAGGTCTATGACGACGTCGTCCGGGTCGTCCTTGTAGTTGAACTGGTAGACGAGGTCGTTGGAGGAGGCGAAGAACAGCTCGCCGGTGACCGCGTAGACGACCTGGTTGCCGTCGGGATCGACGACTCCGGAGACGTTCACCACGTGCGCGACGCGCTTGGCGAAGACCACCATCGCGGTGATGCAGCCCACCACGACGCCGATCGCGAGGTTGTGGGTGGCGACCACGCAGGCGACCGTGACGACCATGACGATCATCTCGCCGAGCGGCATCCGCTTGACGGTCTTCGGGGCGACGGAGTGCCAGTCGAAAGTGGCCACCGACACCATGATCATCACAGCGACCAGGGCAGCCATCGGGATGTCGGAGACGACCGGGCCGAACGCGATGCACAGCACCATCAGGAACACGCCGGACAGGAACGTCGACAGGCGCGTACGGGCCCCGGCCACCCGTACGTTGATCATCGTCTGGCCGATCATGGCGCAGCCGCCCATGCCGCCGAAGAAGCCGGTGATGATGTTGGCGACGCCCTGGCCGAGAGACTCGCGGGTCTTGCCCGAGTGGGTGTCGGTGATGTCGTCGACCAGCTTGGCCGTCATCAGCGACTCCATGAGACCGACCAGCGCGAACGCGAACGCGTAGGGAGCGATCGTCGTCAGGGTGTCCATGGTGAAGGGCACGTCCGGCAGACCCGGAACCGGAAGCGAGGACGGCAGTTGGCCCTTGTCACCGACGGTCGGCACCGCGATCCCGGCCGCCACAGTGATCACGGTCAGCACGACGATGGACACCAGCGGAGCCGGGATCACCGTGGTGACCTTCGGGAAGAACACCATCAGCGCCAGGCCGGCGACAATGAGCGGATAGACGGCCCAGGGCACGTCCCGCATCTCCGGCACCTGCGCCATGAAGATCAGGATCGCGAGGGCGTTGACGAAGCCGACCATCACGCTGCGCGGCACGAACCGCATCAGCTTGGCCACCCCGAGCGCGCCCAGAACCAACTGGAAGACGCCGCCCAGGATGACAGCCGCGATCAGGTAGCCGAGCCCGTGCTCATGGTTGAGCGGGGCGATGACCAGGGCCATCGCACCGGTCGCGGCGGAGATCATCGCCTTCCGGCCGCCCACGACCGAGATCACCACGGCCATGGTGAAGGAGGCGAACAGGCCGACCGCCGGGTCGACCCCGGCAATGATGGAGAAGGAGATCGCCTCGGGGATCAGCGCCAGGGCGACGACCAGACCGGCCAGCACCTCGGTACGGAAGACCTTCGGGGAGTCGAGCCAGTCCGGCTTGGACAGGCGGAACTTCGGGGCTGCGGGCAGCAGTGAGGACATGCAACCGTTTCTGTTCGGGTGTGCATCCGAGCCGCCGGACGCACAGCGTCGTACTGATTCCGCAAGAGGGATGGGAATCTCCGGCACACAGGTCCCACCGCAGCGGGCTGAGTGCCGGACAGAGCGGCAACCTCTGGTCGCCGGTCGGGCCTCATTGCCCGGAAGTCTTCGGAGCCGCATGGGTCCCGGTCGGGGCCCGCACTACGGCAGGATCACCCCTGCCGCGTACTGGACAGCGGAGGCGAGCACGCCAACACTCTACCCTGACGTGAGGGGAGAGTGCGAGCTGTGGCTTGTGAAACGCAGGTAAGTCCCGGCCAAGATCCTGTGATTGATCTCACGTAGACTGATTCACTTCACGTTTCTGAAACCTGACGGACGGCAGAGGGAGAGGGCTCGGCAATGGGCGAGCGGCAGATGCAGATCGGCGAGGTGGCCGAGCGGACCGGTTTGTCGCTGCGCACCATCCGCCACTACGAGGAAGTGGGCCTGGTGATCCCCTCGGCCCGCAGCAAGGGCGGCTTCCGGCTGTACACGGACTCCGACGTCGAGCGCCTGATGGTGATCCGCCGGATGAAGCCGCTGGACTTCTCCCTGGAGGAGATGCGCGACCTGCTGGACATCACCGACCGCCTCGCCGCCACGGACGCCCCGCCCGCCCGCGAGGAGCGCGAGCGTCTTCGGGAGCGGCTCGACTCCTACCGCAAGGTGGTCGACGCCCGCTGCGAGACCCTGCGGGCCCGGTTGGAGATGGCCGAGGACTTCGCCGCCACGCTGCGCCGCCGCTTGCAGGCCGACGCCCGCTCGGGTGCCTGAGCCACTTGGGCCGCGATGCGCGACGAAGGAGTCGGCCCCACACGCCTCGTGGCACCACGCGGTAGTACAGTCGCCGACGCCTTCCGGCAGCTGCGTTGACGACTCCGCTCAGGCGGTGACCGCGCCGCCGGTGCCGGTTTCGAAGGCAACCGATCCATTTCCGGGAAGGGCATCACCCAGATCGTCTCCGCCTGGGCCCGTTCCATGGCAAACGAGGAGGCCCGCGAGGGCCTCGGTGCGAGGATCGACTGGCTGGTGATGTTCGGGCCCCTGTCCGCCGGCGCGCTCGGCCTGGCCCTGAAGGGCTACATCGCCGGCACTTCCGCGATCTCAGGCTGGTCGCCTTCAGCCTGATCACACTCGGCGCCGTCCTCGCTGTCGCCGACCGGTACGCCACGAGGGCATCCCGTGGGCACGTGCCGTGCCGATCCGCATCAGCGCTGCGGTCGCGGCCTCACCGCCATGCCCCGCAGTCCAGCGCCCAGCCCGACCGCAAACCTACCCTGACGTTAGGGAAGGTTGCGTCGCTGCTGCGAGGGAGGACCCGACATGCCGCCGCCGTCGTCGGCAGGCGACGCCTCCCTGTGTCACCCGCGGGGCGGCACCCCCCGCGAACGGCCACCGGGCGAGGGCCGATCGTGTCGTCGACCGCCACCTGGTCCTGCTTGACGGGTCCCCCGCCATGCGCGTCCTGTCCTCGGGTCCGGGTGTGCACCCGCACCAAGCAACGGCACCGGCCGGGTAGCCGGACCGTACGCTCTGGCACCGTTCCCGAGCAGCAGCCAGCGCAACCCTTGCCGCGGCCCGGGAACGGTTGGAAGCAGGCCGACAGTGTCGCCGACGAGCGTCATCACTCTAACGCAACGGTAGAGTTGATGGGCAAGGGGGAGGCGATGAAACCGCTCTGCAGTGCGGAGTGTCGGCCGCCGAAGCACAGGCAGCGGATCGATGCTCCATGCCGCTGATGCTCCCTCGCCAAGGTGCGCGCAGCGCCCCGCAGCGTTCCCGGTCGCCGCGGCTCCGGCCGCACTGAATGCAAGCACGGCCGCGCCGGACGGGCGGACCCGCGAGACCGGCATGTGATCGGTCTCGCGGGCGTCGGCCAGTGGCCGCTCCGGGACGACGACCTCGTGGCTCCGCCCCTGGGGCCCGGGGCGGAACGAATGGCAGCGCCCCGACCGCCCTTCTCTTACCTTACGCGAGAGTCCAGTTGACCCATAGGAGGCTCCGTAGTGGGCAAACAAGCGCACATCTTTACGCATGCGTAGAGTTGGAGGTTGCCGAAGGCGCCAACTGGACACGCCCCTTCGGCGCGGCGGCCCCGGGTCCGTCCTCCATGCCTGTATGCATGGCCCGGGGCTGTCTTCGCCGCACCGCTCAGCATGAGGGAGACGGCCGAGTCCGAGACCAGTCGACTGCGGATACGCGACGGAGGGCGCGCGGCGGATCACGCGTGCGGCTTGCCACGCGCGCTGTTGCTGCCGTTTCCCCGGCGTCTGCGGCGACTCTCGCCGTGCCGGGAGTCGCGGCCGGATCACAGGCAGCATGGCCCGTCGGCGGCTGCCTTGCATGGAGGCGGAGCACGCCGAGCTGGTGGTTGCAGGGGGCGGTGGGCAGACGGGGAGACGCCCTCACCGGTTGGCGGCGCGTGTCAGGGGTGGATGCGCTGGAGCCAGCCGTGGGGGTGGCAGGTGATGCCGTAGAGCTCGAGGTCGCGGCGTGCCTCGAAGCGGCGCCCCTGGTCTGTGGGCTTGTGGGGGGAGCTGCGTGGCGGGGCCGTCCATGCTGCTTTGTGGCTCGGTCACAGGGGTCTTTCCATCTCCGAGTAGGGGATGCCGATACCCGCTGGGCGTGCGGTGCGGCGGATCGTGGCTGCCGGCAGGTGGCGTGCACGACCGTGCGGGACGGAACGGAGGACCGCCGCCGGCACCTGCCCCTCGGAACGATGTCCGGCTCTGCGGACTGTGGGGTTGGTGTCCGGGCGGCGCGTTTCCGCGTGGACAGTCATTTCTGCAGTCACGCCAAGCGCGTATCGCATGGTGTGGGCGCTCCGGCGAAGTGCCGGATCACCCGTCGCGTGTCAGGAATGCCTTGAGTTCCGCAGCGGGATCGGGCCTGAGTGACCGACGGCAACGGGCCGATCAGGAGCCCGTTGGCCTTCTGCGCTCACCCCCGTCCTGTCTCATCGGCAGACCGGCACAGCGGCCGTTGCGCGCCGCCGCTGACTTCGAGGCCCCCCGGGGGTGGCGGAGGTTGGGGAATGTCGGCGGCGGGCGCTGTTCAGTAAGCCCACCAGCGGCCCGTGGACAGCTGAGGTACCCAGCGGGCCATGCCGTCCTCGCCGACGCGCCGTGCGTAGGCGGTCTTCACTTGGGTGCTTTGTACGGTGCAGGAGCGGGACCAGTTCCCGCGGGCGTCGACGTACTCGAAGGCCACGTCGCCGCTCTCCGTGCGGGTGGCGCGGCCCGCGGTGAGGATCATCTCGCTGCCATCGGCCATCTCCAGCAGAAAGATCCCCATCAGGTCCCTCCCATCGGGCGTTAGTGGCGTGGCGTATGCGGTGTCAGTAACACCACCAGGTGCCGGTTGCGGGCTGGGGAAGCCAGCCGTAGCCGCCTCCGTCGAGCGGGGCCTGGCGGAAGACCGCGGTCACCGCCTCCGCCGGGTACGCCTTGAAGCGGACCGGCGGGCCGTGCTGGTCGGCGCGTTCCAGCACGATCTCCCCTTCGGCCGTGCGCCCGGCGGCGTCCGCCTCGATGACGGTGTCCTCACCACTGGCGAACTGGAGCATGAACAGGGCCATGATGCGGCTGTCCTGCCGTTTCAGGCGCCGACCGGCACACGCGGCAGGTCCTCCCAGACCTGGCGCAGTTCGGTGTAGCGGCGGTCGGGCAGCGCCGAGAGGACCTCAAGGACCTCCGGGCGGGCATCGGCGGCGGCGATGAGCATGTCGTGCTTGCTCACGGCGCCGTTGGCGAACAGTCCGGCCAGACGGTCGGCGATCTCAATGCGGGTGACCTCTTCGGCCATGGCTCTCCCCAAGGTGTGGAATACGTCAGCGCAGGCGTGCTCTTCGACGGCGCTGAACTGGTCGGGGCAGCCCGAACGGGCGGCTCTGGCACCGCCCCCGAGCAGCGGCCGAGACAACGGAGCGGACACGGCCCGGGGACGGCTTTCGAAAGCAGACCGACTAGGTCGGCGAGCAACACTACTCTAACGCAAGGGAAGAGTTGGTTGGCAAGGGTCGTATAACGATCAGCAATACCCCAGGGGAGAGTGAGGTTCCGGCGCACCCCGATGTTTCCTCATCACTGACGTTGGGTGAGAGTATGCAGCCGAGAGGGCGGCGCCGTGGAGACTGGTGACGCGCCGCCTCGCGGATCCGGAGCCGTATCCCCGTGCGGCCCGCAGGCCGCGGCCGTACGCCCCGGGGGCGAAGTTCCCGCCCGTTCTGTGCTCCCGGGGCGTCGGCATCTTCTCACTCATGGCCTGTTCTCACGGATGGAGCAGATGGAGGCGGCCCGGCAGGGATACGCAGGGGAGCATGGACATCGCGGGCGGGCGTGCCGTCGAGATCCAGCAGGTAGGCGCCCCAGGCCCGTTCGAAGCGCAGGCGCCGCGGCACACCCGCGAAGCCGCCGGGGCCCGCGAGGCCACCCGGTCGGGCAGTGCGACGCGGCCGCGCGGGGCGGCGCAGGACCGCCCCGGAGCGGCCGCACCGCCCGCCCCTGCGTGTCGGAACGAGAGGCACAGGGCATCCAAGACCGTGCGTGCATCTCTGACGTAACGCGAGAGTTCCAAGAAGGTGAAGCCACGCTGTTAACCCGGAAGGTCCATCCCAGACCCTCACGTATCGGTAGAGTAGTCGGCCGCTGCATGGGACACCTCGGCCGGCACGGCGGCTCCGGTAGGTCCTCCAGTTATACGACCGGGGCCGCCGCCCTCCCCCGGGCCACGCCCGCCCGGCTCTTGCCAAGGGCCGCCTGTCAGCTCGGTGTGGTCGGACGGCACTTCACGACCGTGCCCGTGACGGATGCTGCGCCACAGGTGGCGAGCCAGCGGTCGAGTACGGGTCGGCGGGAGCGGTGGGGGATCCGGAGACGCCGGTGACGTTTGTGTGCGGACTGCGGGACGAGGGAAGATCACGCCCCTCGGTGGCGCGCCGCCGTCTGCACACGGCGGATGGGGGCAGTCGGCGGCGAACGGCGGCGGCGCGGCTGATGTCGGACAGCGGCCTGCCCGTCGTGGGTGTGCCGAAGACCATCGACAACGACATCGCCGTCACGGACGTCGCCTTCGGCTTCGACACCGCGGTGACCGTGGCCACCGAGGCCCTCGACCGGCTCAAGACCACCGCCGAGTCCCACCAGCGCGTCCTCGTGGTCGAGGTCATGGGACGCCACACCGGCTGGATCGCGCTGCACTCCGGCATGGCGGCCGGCGCGCACGCCATCGTCGTCCCCGAACGGCCCTTTGACATCGAGGAGTTGGCCAAGCGGGTCGGCGAACGGTTCGAGGCCGGCAAGCGGTTCGCGATCGTCGTGGCCGCGGAGGGTGCCAAGCCGCGGCCCGGCACCATGGTGTTCGACGAGGGCGGCAAGGACATCTACGGGCACGAACGCTTCGCCGGCATCGCCCGCCAGCTCTCCGTGGAACTGGAGCAGCGGCTCGGCAAGGAGGCCCGGCCCGTCGTCCTCGGCCACGTCCAGCGCGGCGGCACCCCCACCGCCTACGACCGTGTACTGGCGACACGGTTCGGCTGGCACGCCGTGGAGGCCGTACACCGTGGCGAGTTCGGCAGGATGACCGCCCTGCGCGGCACGGACATCGTGATGGTGCCGCTCGCCGGGGCCGCGGAGACGCTCAAGACGGTGCCGCAGGAGCGGTGCGACGAAGCCGAATGCGTGGGTGACATGAGTCCCCGCCCGCGTGCCCGGCGTCTGCCCTGGGGCTCGGTAAAGCAGTTGCCCACCTCTGCTCCCGCCCCGGCATCATCGTCGGGATCCGACCATCCCTCACCCTCCATGGAGACCGTGTTGACCACCGACCGCTTCCCGGACCTCACCCGCACCGGCACGGCCGTGATCGGCACCCGGTATGTCGGAGACGCCGAGCGGCAGCAGCTCGTCACCGACGCCGAAGCCAACGCACTGGACTGCACGGCCCCGCCCCGGGGCCTGGCCGCCGTGAGCTGGTTCGCGAGCACGGACGGCGAGACCGTGCTGACGCTCGCACAATGGGACAGTGCCCTGGCCCACGACGCATACCTGCGCGGCGGCGGCTACGCGGCCCCGCTGGCCGGCCCGCCCCGCTACCGCCTCCACCGCAGCCTGGCCGAGGAGCATGAGACCCGCGTCCCGGGCTGCCTGATCACCGCCGCCTTCGACGTCGACGGACCCGAGCGCCAGCGCCACCTCGTCGACAGCCTCGTCGCCGTCCAGCCCGAGGACGGCGGGCATCCCGGGGCGATCTCCGCGCACTTCCTGCTGAGCGCCGACGGCACCCGGGTGCTCCTCTGCGCCGAGTGGACCAGCATCGAGGCGCATCAGGAGGCCGCCGAGGCCGGCGACCACGACAAGGGACACGACATCATGTCGGGAACGCCCGGCGTACGCCTCACCCACGGCGGGCGCTACCGCCTCCACCGCTCACTGTCCCTCCGCCTGCCGTGACCGGCACGCCCGGCTTCCCGCCGCTCCTCGCATGGCATCACCTGGCAGGCAGTGGTTCACCTCGGCAGACTCTCCGGTAGCGTCAGGATATGAGCCATCCGCACCCAGAACTCAAAGCCGCCCCGCCGCTGCCCGACGGAGGGCTGAGGATCACCGCCCTGGGCGGCCTGGGCGAAATCGGTCGCAACATGACCGTCTTCGAGCATGCCGGCAAGCTGCTGATCGTGGACTGCGGTGTGCTGTTCCCCGAGGAAAACCAGCCCGGCGTGGACGTGATCCTGCCCGACTTCACCTCGATCCGGGACCGCCTCGACGACATCGCGGCCATCGTCCTCACCCACGGCCACGAAGACCACATCGGCGGCGTTCCCTACCTGCTCAGGGAGCGGGCCGACATTCCCGTCGTCGGCTCCAAGCTCACCCTCGCCTTCATCGAGGCCAAGCTCAAAGAGCACGGCATCACCCCCCGCACGGTGCGCGTGCGCGAAGGCGACCGGCGCGGCTTCGGTCCCTTCGACTGCGAGTTCCTGGCCGTCAACCACTCCATCCCGGACGGGCTCGCACTGGCCCTGCGCACCGGAGCCGGGCTGGTGCTGCACACCGGCGACTTCAAGATGGACCAGTTCCCCCTCGACGACCGCATCACCGACCTGCGCGCCTTCGCCCGCCTCGGCGAGGAGGGCGTGGACCTGTTCCTGGTCGACTCCACCAACGCCGAGGTCCCCGGCTTCACCACCTCCGAGCGCGAACTGAACCCCGCGATCGAGCAGGTCATGCGCACCGCACCACGCCGGGTCATCGTCTCCAGCTTCGCCAGCCACGTACACCGCATCCAGCAGATCCTCGACGCCGCCCACCAGCACGGCCGCAAGGTGGCCTTCGTGGGCCGCTCGATGGTCCGCAACATGGGCATCGCCCGCGACCTGGGCTACCTCAGGGTCCCGCCCGGCCTGCTGGTCAGCACCAAGGAACTGGAGAAGCTGCCGGACCATCAGGTCACGCTGGTGTGCACCGGATCGCAGGGCGAGCCGATGGCCGCACTGTCCCGCATGGCCAACCGCGACCACGCGATCCGCATCAGCGAGGGCGACACCGTCCTGCTCGCCAGCTCCCTCATCCCCGGCAACGAGAACGCCGTCTACCGGGTCATCAACGGCCTGACCCGGTGGGGCGCCAACGTCGTCCACAAGGGCAACGCCAAAGTGCACGTCTCCGGCCACGCCAGCGCCGGGGAACTCGTCTACTGCTACAACATCGTCCGCCCCCGCAACGTCATGCCCGTGCACGGCGAGTATCGTCACCTGCGGGCCAACGCCGACCTGGCCATCCGTACCGGTGTCGACCCCGAGCGGGTCGTCATCGCCGAGGACGGTGTCGTCGTCGACCTCGTCGACGGCCGCGCCTCCATCACGGGCAAGGTGCCCGCGGGGAACGTCTACGTGGAGGGCATGGAAGCCGGCGGCGCGACGGAGGCATCCCTCAAGGACCGCCGCACCCTCGCCGAGGAGGGCGTCGTCACGGTCGTGGCCATCGTCGACGCCGATACCGGCGCCCTGGCCGAGCCCCCCGACTTCCTGGCCCGCGGCTTCGTCCACGACGACACCACCTTCGAGCCGGTCATCCCCGTCATCGAGAAGACGCTGGCCAACGCCGCACAGGAAGGCGTCGGCGACGCCCACCAGCTCGAACAGCTCATCGCCCGCGCCGTGGCGAACTGGGCCTTCCGCACCCACCGCCGCAGGCCCCTGATCATCCCCGTCATCATCGACGCCTGACCGGGCCGCGCCCCAACTCCCCCCAGCACACTGACGACACCAGAGAGGTGAACGGATGAGCCTGCGCTTCGAGGAGATCGACTGGCAGCCGACGCCGATCGGTGAGATCAGTCTGCGGCGGCGCCGCCACCCGGGGTCGGGCGAGGACGTGTACGAGGTGAAGCTCGGCGACGAGTTCCTGATGTCCAGCCTCTTCACCACCGGCGAGACCGCGCTGGCGGAACTGGCACTGGCCAAGCTGCCGGACACCCAACTGGACGTCGCCGTCGGCGGACTCGGACTCGGCTACACCGCCCAGGCGGCCCTGGACGACCCCCGGGTGCGCTCCCTGACCGTGATCGAAGCGCTCGCCGAAGTCATCGACTGGCACCAACGGGGCCTGGTGCCCCTCGGGGCCCGGCTGTCCTCGGACGCCCGCTGCCGCCTGGTGCACGGCGACTTCTTCGCGCTGGCCGCCGACCCGAGCGGTCTGGATCCCAAAGAGCCGGGCCGCCGCTTCCACGCCATCCTGCTGGACATCGACCACTCGCCGCGCCATGTACTCCACTCCCGGCACGCGGCGCTCTACCAGCCTCCCGGGCTCCGCGCCCTCGCCGAACACCTCCACCCCGGCGGGGTGTTCGCCCTGTGGTCGAACGACCCGCCCGACGAGCAGTTCACCTCCGCGCTCACCGAGGTCTTCGCACAGGCAGCCGCCCATATCGTCGAGTTCGACAACCCCCTGCAAGGCGGCACCTCGGCCAACACCGTCTATGTAGCAGGCATGGAACCGGGCACGCCGTAGGGTGACGTCCCGAGTCGGAACGGCATCGCGCCGTCGCTCGGGCATCGCTGGAGCAGCAGGGAGCCCGCAACACGGTCGGTGGCTGCCGCCCCCTGGCGCCGCGGTCAGCGGGAGACGGTCAGGTCCAGGGCGCGGGGGATCTCGGCGAACGCCTCCTGCACCCGGCGGGCGAGGGTGGTGCGACGGCCGTACCCAGTGTCACCGCCCTCACCGCGCCCGGCAGACCAGTTCTTGGCCCCGCACCGGTAGACGCCGAGCGTGAACTCACCCAGGAGTCGCAGCCGGACGTCCCAGCGGCTGTCCGTGCCGAGTTGCCTTTCCAGTTCCTCAACCAAACGTTCCTGTGCCTGGAAGGACAGCATGGTGCTCTGCTTGCGCAGGGCCGCCGTGCCGGCGATGAGCCGGCGTGTGGCCAGGAAGCGCCGCTCCCAGTCGTCTCCCATGCCGTTGATCGTGGAGATGAGCGTCGCGTGCAGTGCCGTGAGCACGGAACCGGCCAGTTCCGTGTGCGCCAGCTCCTCGAGGTAGGCGTCCCACAGTTCGGCCTCGGCGGCGATCGCCACGTCCTCTTTCGAGGCGAAGTGGCGGAAGAAGGTCCGCTTGGAGATCTCGACCTTGTCGACGAGCTCGCTGAGCGTCACGTCGTCGAAGCCCCGCTCGGTGAAGAGTTCCAGTGCCGTCGCCGCCAAGGCATGGCGGGTGCGCAGCTTCTTGCGCTCGCGGAGCGGCAGGTGCGGTGAGGGGGACAGGGAGGGATCCGGCGCCATCCCGCAGAGTGTAGTCCCGCCTCTCCGGTCAAAATGCCACTGGGTTTACTTTGCCTCATGTGGCATAGTCGCCTGAGTCGCACCAACGTCGCTCGGCTGACGGCTGCTTGGGGGTTGCCGTGCTCTTCCCGCTCTTACGCAGACACCTGCGCCCGTACGTCCGCGAGATCGCCCTGGTCGTGGCACTGCAACTGACGCAGACCTGCGCGACGCTGTATCTGCCCACCCTGAACGCCGGCATCATCGACAACGGGGTGGCCCGCGGCGACAGTGACCACGTCCTGCGGAACGGGGCCGTGATGCTTGCGGTCACCCTCGTGCAGATCGTGTGCTCCGTGGCCGCGGTGTACTACAGCGCCCGTGTCTCGATGGGGGTGGGGCGTGATCTGCGGGCCGTGGTCTTCCGCAAGGTCCAGGACCTGTCCGTCCGTGAGGTGGGCCAACTGGGCCCCTCCTCGCTGATCACCCGTACGACCAACGACGTCCAGCAGATCGAGATGCTGGTGCTGATGGCGCTCACGATGGTGGTCATCGCCCCGGTCACGGGCATCGGGGGCCTCGTCCTGGCCCTCCACCAGGACGTTCCCACGTCGCTGCTCCTGCTGGCCGTGCTGCCGGTGCTGGCAGGCACTCTCGCCCTGGTCATCGGGCGGATGGGGCCCGTCTCCAGGACCGTGCAGCGCCGCATCGACGCGGTCAGCCGAGTGGTGCGGGAACAGATCTCGGGCGTACGGGTCATCCGCGCCTACGTTCAGGAGGAACGCGAGCGGGCCCGGTTCGCGAAGGCCAACACCGACCTGGCCACGGCCTCCCTGCGCCTCGGCCGGCTGTCGGCGCTGATGAAGCCGGCCGTGATGCTGGTGATGGACGGATCGAGCGTCGCCGTCCTGTGGTTCGCCGGACACCGGGTCGACGACGGTGCGATGCAGGCCGGCTCGCTCCTGGCCTTCCTGCACTACCTGCTGCAGATCCTGCAGGCCGTGCTGATCGCCGCCGCGGCGTTCATGATGGCGCCCCGTGCCGTCGTCTGCGCCCAGCGCATCACGGAAGTCCTCGGCACCGAGCCCGGTGTCCGGCCACCCACCGCGCCGATCAGCCTGCGCAGGGGCGGTGGATCGCTCGACATCCGCGGCGTGGAGGTCCGCTACCCCGGCGCCGACGAGCCGGTGCTGCGCGCGGCCGACCTCACAGCCCGGCCCGGGGAGACGGTCGCCGTCATCGGTTCCACCGGGGCCGGCAAGACCACACTCCTGAACCTGGTGCCGCGCCTGTTCGACCCGGACCGGGGCCGTGTCCTGGTCAACGGCGTCGATGTCCGCGACGTGGCACCGGCCGACCTGGCGACGGTCGTCGGCCACGTACCGCAAAGGCCGTACCTGTTCTCCGGAACGATCGCGTCCAACCTCCGTTACGGAAATCCCGCGGCCACCGACGACGACCTCTGGCGGGCCCTGGAGACCGCCCAGGCCCGCACCTTCGTCGAGGACCTCCCCCAGGGGCTCGGGACCCCGATCGGCCAGGGCGGCCACACCCTCTCCGGCGGTCAGCGCCAGCGGCTGTCCATCGCCCGCACCCTGGTCGCCCGGCCGGACGTCTACCTCTTCGACGACTGCTTCTCCGCCCTGGACCACGCGACCGACAAGGCACTGCGGGCAGCCCTCGCCGACACTCTGAGCGATGCCACCGTCGTCATCGTCGCCCAGCGCGTCTCCACCATCCGCGACGCCGACCGGATCGTGGTCCTGGACGAGGGCAGCGTCGTCGGAGTCGGCACGCACACCGAGCTGATGACCGCCGGCGGCACCTACCGGGCCCGAGCCACCGTGCCAAGGTCACTACGGACTCCCCCGCTTCCAGCATGATCGAGGCATGGGTGCGCCCCAGCACGTGGAAGCCGCCCTTCGGTGCCGCCTCCCACTGCCAGTCCTTCGCCCCCTTGGCGCGCGGCGGGAATGATGCCGGGCCTTGGCCCACGCGGGTTTCCAGGTGTAGGTGTGCCCCGTGTTCACCGCCACGGCGTTGCCGAATCGTGTGGTGAGCAGAAGGGAGAACCTCCTTCTCCGCAGACTCATCGCCGGGGGGCAGACGATCCAACCAGGCCCGGATGGGGCGGCTATCGAGGAATTCCAGGGCTACCCCTGTCCAGGGCGGCGCTCGGCGCGGTGAACAGCTTCGCACCGAAGCCGCCCTGTGAGGCTCCCTGGCCGCCGGGCGGCAGCGGGACGGGGCTGCGGCAGGCCGCGAGGTGCGGTGACCTGCTGCCCATGAGTCTTCCTACGTGGATGTCGTTGGCTCGCCGCCGGCGTCGGCATCCGGGTCAGCGCGCTGCTCGGCACCCGTCTCCAAGTAACCGGGATCGTCACCGGCCACCCGGCCCACGAAGATGTCGTTGGGTGTCGTCCCCGTCGTGCTGTGTCGGTCCGCCGCCTGATCGTCGGGCTTACCGCCCGTGTCCTCCGGCCTGCCCGAGTGGACCTCTGCCGTACCGGCAGGCGTGGAGGGCTGGGCTGATCGGCCCCCCAGATGTTCGCGGACCCATGACCACAAAGACATGATGCCTCCCGCCCAGGAGGTGAACACCGATGCCGACGGCGTACCCCTCATCGCCCTCGGCATTCAGGCCACCAGGCGCGCACCCACCCCGGTGCTCCGCCGCGCGCCGCCCGGATGACGCCGGGTGACGGATCGCGTGCAACGCCCGCGTGGTGCACCACGTGGGCAGCACCGGCACCTGGTCTTGTTCTCCTGCTCCAGCGCGGTGGCGCAGCAGCTCGTAGATCTTGGTGTGTTCCTCGCCTTTGGGGCGAGGTAGTAGGTGCGGTCGAAGTACACCGGCTCGACCTGCTCCAGGTCGACGAAACCGGTGATCTCGACGGCCTGCGATGTGCCGGGGCGGTCTCGTGGAGCTCGTCGGGTTCGACGATCACGTAGTCGCCGCCGCCCAGGTCGTAGCCCTTGACGATGTCCTCGTAGTCCACCTCCTTGCCGGTTCTCTCGTCGGAAGGCCGCCGGGCGCTCCGCGAACCCCACCGCACCCAACGGCAGGCCATCAGCGTGCGGGGGCCTGTCCGGCGCTAACCCGTGCCCCATACGTAGCCCGGGGAATCATCGGGGTTGCTCCTTGCGGGTGAAGGCGGGGTCCCATACGGCACGGCCCGCCCCTCACCCGCAGCCTCCCGGGAAGGAAGCCTCCATGGCCCAACCACCAGAGCCCCGGGAGATCTATCGCCGTGCCACGGAGGAAGGCGAGCGCCGGCTTGCCATGTCTCCGCTGGAGAAGACATCCACCGGGTTCATCGCCGGTATCACCATCGTGTTCGGCATCGTGGCGTTCGCGATGGCGGAAGAACTGGCCAGGCCCCGACTGGGGTCTGCTCTGGCCCATCTCATCGGTGCGCTCGCCTTCGGGATCGGCGTGGTTTTCGTCGTGGTCGGCCGCTCCGAGCTGTTCACCGAGAACTTCTTCGGCCCGGTCGCAGCAGTGATCGACCGGCAGCACCAGAGCTCGGCATGGATCCAGCTGGGCCAGCTGTGGGTCGTCGTGCTGGCGCTCAACCTTGTCGGCGGAGCGGTCATGGCCGCGATCTTTTCAGTGGAGGGGACGCTCCCCACAGGAGCGCACCACGCCCTCGCGGAAGCGGCCCGGGAAATCTCCACGAAGAGCGGTCTGGCGACCTTCACCCGCGGAATCGCGGCCGGAACGCTGCTGACCCTGCTGTCGTATCTCCTCCACGCCGCCGAGTCGACCGGAAGCCGCATCGTCCTCGCCTACGTGGTCGGCTTCTTCCTCGCCCTCGGGCCGTTCGACCACGTCGTCGTCTCCGGCCTGCACCTGCTGTTCGGCGTATGGCTGGGCGACACGGTCTCCTACGCGGATGTCGGCTTCAACCTCCTCCTGGCCGGCGCGGGGAACCTCGTCGGGGGCCTGCTGCTCATGACGCTGACACACACCGCGCAGGTCAAAGGAGCCCGCAGGGGCGGGAACGAGTGAGCCAGCAGCGGGACAGCCGGCGCCGCACCTCATGGGCAGTTCATCGCACGGTGCCTTCGACTCCGCTGAGCCAATCTGAACCCTGGCGCCGAGGAGGACGAGTTGCCGCCTTCGACAACGAGTAGCCGATGCCGCAATCGGATATGCGTCGATCGGGTGCTTACGCCCAGCCTTCTCCGGCGCCCCCACGGCCTGCAGCCAGCCTCGCGCCGTCCTCGCCGGAGCGTGCGGGTGGTGCGGCAGGCCCGGCTGGTGCCCATGCTGCGCGGTGTCGCGGAGATGGACCGGGTCTTGGGCCTGTCCGGTGCGACGGCCCGCCGCGATGTCCGCAGAGCCGCACCGCCGATGTGCGCGATGGCCCGATCGATGGGGATGAGGCACCACCGTGAGCGCACACCGGCGACTGCGGGCGGCTGACGTACGCCCCGCCCGCCCCGGGATCGGGCGGGGAGCGTCACGCCACGCCGAACGGGTCAGTGATGATCTGCGACTGGGCCGTGGGGACTTCCTGGCCCAGCGCCGCCGTCTGGCCTTGCTGACCACCACGGCGATCGGTGCTTTCGGTGTTGTGGCGCTGCACCGGTTCGGGGCCGTCTCCCATCTGCCGGAGGTCACCAGGCACCGTCGTCTCTGCTCGTGGTGCACCCTGGCGGCGCCGGCCCCCTGCGGGTTCGGGCGGCGGCGCTGCGCGGTGCCGCCGAGGCGACAGGGACGACGCCTGGTGTGACCTCGACGCCGGAGGGCGGAGGGACTTCGCCGTATGGGACGGCGCTTGCATTGCGGCGAGGATGGGGCCGCCGAAGGAGACAGTGGTTGACGCAGCGGACGTAGGCGGCGTCCTGGTCGTTCTCCCAGATGTGATGCCACTGGACGGGCAGGCCGGTCGCTCATGTCAACGCCTCCCGTCCTCAGTCCGCAGTTGGGATCCCGCTCAGCTCCCGGCCGGGCTCCGGGTCAGGGCGCCGCGGCCTCTTCGGCCGCACGCGCGTGCGCCGGTGCGGCGTACGCGGCGACGACCTGGTCGACCTGCTGGTAGCCGGTGCGCAGCAGGAAGGTGTTGAGGCGGCCGTAGGACTTGGCACCGAGGATGAAGAAGCCGGGTTCTGGCGTGCGGAGTTGGTCGATGCCGGGGGCGGGCTGTGCCAGGCAGTCGGTGCTCGCGCCGGAGGCGGCGAGGAGGGCGGCGGAAAGGTTCATGGGGGCGCCGGTGGCATAGCACTCGTGGACCTGGAGCTGGCGGTGGAGGGTGTGGTCACCGGTGTAGCCGGTGAGGGACACGACATGGTCGGCGAGCACCTCCCGGAGGCTGGTGGTGGTGGCCAGGCGGACGCGGATGCGGTCGCCCTGCGCATGGAGGGATCGGACGTGGGCGCCGGTGTGGAGGGTGACGCGGTCGCATGCCCCGTCGGCCAGCGCCTGCGAGGTGTCGACGAGGTCCTGGCGTGCGGGCAGGGTGTCGTCGGGGACGGCGCCCCAGTCGGGGGCCCCGCTGCGGACCGCCCAGACCAGTCGGGTGCCGGGGAGGGCGGCGAGGTCACGGGCGGCGGTCTGGGCGGACTTTCCGGCGCCGACGAGCAGGACGGTGCCCCGCCAGCGGTCGGGGTCGGCGGTGTCCGGGATGGTGCGCGTGATGCGGTGGGCCAGGGCGCGTTCGCCGGGGGCGGGGATGCCGCCGTCGCCGAGGGTGTTGGGGTGGGCGTAGGTGCCGGTGCAGTCCAGGACCAGGGCCGCCTCCGCGGTGTCCTCGCCGTCGGGGGTGTCGAGGAGCAGGGTGAAGGGGGCCAGGGCGCGGGCGGTGGTGCCGATCTGTTCGTGTTTGAGCAGGCCGGTGCGGGCAATCGCGGCGACGCGGGTGCGGTAGCGGATACGACCGGTCAGGGCGGGGAGTTCGGCGACCGGCCGGAGGAGCCGGGTGACGAGTTCGGCGCCCGTGGGACAGACGCCGTCCTGCGGTACGTCGCCGAGGTGGGCGCGCATCCGGTGGAAGACGTTCAGTTCCCAGGGGGTGAACAGGCGGACGTGTCCCCAGGCGCGTACGTGCGCGGCCACGGCACCGGAGGCTTCGTGGACGGTGAACGGCCATCCGGCGTCGGCGCAGGCGAGGGCGGCGTCCAGGCCGACGGGGCCGGCGCCGAGGATCGCGACGTGCGGGGTGGTGGGCATGGGCTGGTCCTCCCGGGACGAGCGTCAGATCGCGCAGTGGACGGGCCGGGGCAGGCTGCCGTCGGCGAGGCGGGCGGTGAAGAAGCGCTCGGTCACCAGCTGTTTGCCCTGCTCCAACGGGGTGCCGGCGGGGGCGAGGTGCAGGTCGGGGCTGGTGGCGAGGTCGGCTCCGGCGGGGTGCCAGTGCAGGCCGTCGGCGGTGACGGTCAGCTCCGGGACGGAGGAGTCCTCGCCGATCTCGGCACCGGTGTCGGCGAGACCGCGGCGCAGCAGGGGACGTACGGCGAAGTGGGCGGCCGGCAGGCCGAGTTCGGCGAGGAGGGCGGCGACGGCCGGGATCTCGTGCGTGTTCTCGGGGGTTTCGGTGAGCGCGACGCGGGGCGGCAGGCCCAGGTCGATCAGGTGGCGGATGCCGTCCATGGTGCGTCGCCAGGAGCCGGAGCCGCGGTGCAGGTCGTGGGCGTGCGGGGTGGCGCCGTCGAGGGAGGTCTGGACGGTGAGCTTGCGGTCGGCGAGGCCGGCCAGGCCGTCCGCGCGGCGGCCGCGCAGCAGCATGGCGTTGGTCATGACGACGGTGGGCAGCTGGGCGGAGGCGTGGTCGAGCAGTTCGATGATGCCGGGGTGGAGGAAGGGCTCGCCGCCGGTGACGTACAGCTCCGTGAAACCGGCCTTGACCGCCTCCTCGACCAGGGCGCGGAACCGGTCCGCGGGCAGGGTGCGCGGGGTGGCCCTCGGGGAGGAGGCGACGGCGCAGTAGTCGCAGGCCAGGTTGCAGTGGAAGTTGGTGTAGATCCACAGGCGGGAGGGGAAGTACGGGCTGCCGAACAGCGGTACCACCGGGCGGTCACCATCCAGGTCCGGACCCGGGTCGGGGCCCCAGCCGTCGGCGGCGGGACGGAAGCCGGTGGGGAGGGCGGAGCGGTACAGGTGGTAGCGGCCGCGGGCGCGCTCGTGCGGCGGCAGGATCTCCAGGCAGGTGGTCCACCAGCCGGTCTCGATGGTCTCCACGAACACCTCCGGCAGTCCGGCGGCGCGCATGGAGGCGGCCTGGGCCTGCCAGTCGTACGTGAGCGGGATCAGCTCGGCGGTCGCGTGTCCGTCGTCGAGGTCGAGGAGCGCGTACCAGACGTTGCGCTGCCCGTCGTTGGCGGGTTTGCCGAGGACCCCGACGTTGACGGTGAGCGTGTCGCCGGTCCGCCGCTGCCAGGGCAGGCCGCTGTGGGTGCACAGGATCACGTCCGCGCCGGACGCCGCCACCCGCCGCCGGTGCTGCTCCTCGGGCAGGGACTCCCACCAGAAGTCGTTCAGCGCGAGCGTGGAGCCGTGCACCATGTGCACCTCCACGCCGTCGACCGTCTCCCGTCGCTCGGTGGGCAGGTCGCCCATCCAGGCGGCGAAGGCGCGGTCGGTGGTGGCGAGGGTGTGGTCGTAGACGATCTGGGCGAACTCGTTGTCCTTCGCGTCGCGGTAGCCGCAGCCGCAGTCGGTGTCGCCGCGGGCGATGGCCACGTCGTAGTTGCCCGCGACGCAGGTGATGTCGTTGCCGGTCAGGATCGGCCACAGGGCGTCCACCTCGGCGCCGAAGCCGCCGAGGTCGCCCAGGCAGTACAGCCGTTCGGCGCCGCGGGCGCGGGCGTCGTCCACGAAGGCCCGCAGGGCGTAGGGGTTGCCGTAGGGGCCGCCGCATACTGCGATCCGCATGTCAGATGTCTCCAAGGTGGCACGGGCACGGTGACGGTCACGGGCTGGGAACCCGCCGGGGGACGGCCGCCTTCCGTCCGCGCCGCGGGAGCCGGGGCGGGCCCTTGGCGTAGCGGCGGCGGATGCGCTCGGGATCGACGCCCGCGAAGTACAGCAGCTTCAGGTACTGCATGAAGACGATCATCCGCCACACGCCGTGCTCGACCAGGCGGCGCGCGGAGGCCGTGGACGTGGCGGGCAGCACGGCCAGGGTGCCGCGGCGGGCAAGGCGGCGGGACATCTCCAGGTCCTCCATGATGGCCAGGTCCGGGAAGCCGCCGAGTTCGTCGAAGACGCCGCGGCGGATGAACATCGCCTGGTCGCCGAAGATGTGCCGCAGATGGCGGGCGCGGGCGTTGGAGGTGTACGCCAGGTAGTTCAGGCCCGGGCCGCGTCGGTCGAAGCGCAGGGTCAGTCCGCCGCCGACCACCTCCGGGTCGGACATCGCGGCGCGGATCTGAGCGAGCGCGGCCGGGTCGATCTCGGTGTCGGCATGGACGAACCACAGCACCTCGCCCGAGCAGTGCCGGGCCCCGGCGTTCATCTGTTTCGCCCGGCCCCGCTCGCTGTGGATCACGGTGGCGTGCAGGGAGGCGATCTCGACGGTGGCGTCGGTGGAGCCGCCGTCGACCACGACGAGTTCGCAGTCGGGGAAGTCGCGGCACAGGCGGCCCAGCGCCGTCCGGATCGCGCGTTCCTCGTTCAGGACGGGCACGATGATCGACACCGGCGGGGTCGGGGGTGTCATACGGTCTCCGTCGGCTTGAGCAGAGCCGCGATCCCGGGCGGCAGCGCCGGGTCCGCCAGCAGAGCGGCCGCGTCCTCGGGGGTGTCCAGGTCCCGCAGGGGCGTGCCGAGTTCGGTGCGCAACCCCGCGTCATCGGTGAGCGCGCGGGTGGCGGCCAGGACGTTGTCCGTGCTCCACCAGGCCGGGTCGAGGGCGAACAGACCGGTGTGCGGGGCGCGCAGGCCGATCAGGTGGTGGCCGCCGTCCGGCGCCGGGCCCAGCACCACGTCCCGGCTCTCCAAGGCGGCGAACGCGCAGGCCACGTGGTCCCCGGTCAGGGTGGGCGCGTCGGTGCCGATGACCACCAGCGGGCCTGCGCCGTCGGCGAACGCGTCGGTGACGGCGGCGGCGAGCCGCTGCCCGAGGTCCGCACCGCGCTGTACGAGCAGACGAACACCGACCGGTGCCAGGTGACGCCCGTCGTCCGGGCCGCCGTACGGCGTGTGGGCCGGGTAGGTCCGCCAGCGGGAGCCGGATGTCGTCTCCAGGGCGTGGCGGATGAGTTCGGTCTGCAGGGCCGCGCACCGCTGCGGCCCGAGCAATGGGTGCAGCCGGGTCTTGACCATGCCCTGCCTCGGCGCCTTCGCCATGACCACGACGGCGGGAGCGGGTGACAGGCTCATGAGTCGAACCGGTGGACGAACCCGGCGGGTGCCACCGCGTCCAGCCCTGCGACCGCGTGGCCGACCAGCTGGGCGAAGGTGTCCTTGCCGGCCGCCATGCGCGCCAGCAGTGCCTCGACCGGCTCGGGTTCGGGCGCGACGCCGTTGGCGAAGTCGGTGACGAAACCGGCCAGCGCCAGGGGCAGTTCGGCCTCCCCGGCCAGGACCGCCTCCGGGCCGGCGGTCTGGCTCACGGCCGTGACGCCGACGGCGGCCAGGGCGGCGATCTCGGGGCGGGAGTTGAAGCGCGGCCCGTCCACGTGCCCGTACACACCGCGCGGAACGACCGGCGCCCCGGTCTGCGCGGCGGCCGCGATCAGCGTCTGGCGCAGCGGCTCGCTGAACGGGCGGTCGAAGATCCAGTGGCCGCGGCCCGCCTGCCCCGGGGTGTCGTACCAGGTGCACGCGGAACCGTCGGGCAGCCGGTTGGCGGGGAAGTACAGGTCGTCGAAGACGACCAGCGAGCCGGGCGCGGCGGCCGGGTCGACGGCCCCGCACACGGTGAGCGAGAGCACCGCGTCCACGGCGAGCGCGCGCAGCGCCGCCAGGTTCGCTCTGTGGTCGACCTGGTGCGACAGGCGGCGATGGCCCACGCCGTGCCGGGACAGTTGCACGATCTCAGCCCCTTTGAGGCGCCCCTCGGTGACCTGGGTCTCGCCGTACTCGGTGGTGACGCTGCGGGTCGTGGCATCCTCCAGGTGGGGCCAGTCGTAGCTGCCCGAGCCGGTGATCACGCCGATGCGCATCCGGGTTCCTCCCCTTTCCTTGCTTCTTCCCTGACTTCCGCCCTGCGGACGTACGGACCTACTTCTTCCCTGGCTTCTGCCCTGCGGACGTGCGGACTTCGACGATCGGCAGCAGCGTGCGCAACTCGGCGTTCTCCGCCGGGTCCAGGACCGAGTGCTGCACACAGGCCGGTACCAGGGTGCCGTTCTCCGGGTGCGCCATGGAGTACTGGCAGGCGGCCAGCCGCTCCTGCGTCTCGCGCAGCCTCGGGTCGTCGCTCGTCTCCCCGCGCTGCATGAGTTCCCAGGCCGGGGCGACGTCCGCGGCGTCCATGAACATGTGCATCACGAACGTCACGGGCCGCACGCGGAAGCCATGGCGCACCAGCCTGCCGACGCCCACACGGCGGACCGTTCGGCCCAACCAGGTGAGCGCGGCGGCGATGGTGACGGGGTGGCGAGCGACGACGCGCAGCAGCCTGGCCGCGAGCAGAGCGGGCGGAGTGCCGGTGAAGTTGACCTTGCCGAGGTGGCGGAAGAAGGCGTCGCGTACGGCGAGGTCACGCGGGTCGTCGCCGTCGAGGAACGGGAACCAGCGACCTCCGGCATAGAAGCCGTAGGCGGTGCGGTTGCAGCGTACGTCGCCGTTGTGGAAGACGTTGTGGTCCAGGCGGGTTCCGGCGCCGCGCTCGATCTCGGCCCAGACCGCGTCCGGGGTCGCCGCCCGGTACTGCTCCTTCCAGCGCCGCTCGTCCCCGATGAACGCCGCGGGCTGGAAGGAGAACATGCCGTAGCAGGCGGCGTGGTTGTCGCGGATGACGCCGGCGACCTCGTCCAGGTTGCCCGGGGTGACGGTCATGTTGTGGGCGAGGAAGAAACGGACCCCGTGCTCGCGGCGCAGCCGCACGAACATCTGCGCGAACCGCTTGCGGTGGGGGTTCAGCGCCTGCTCGCTGGGCGGGCGTTCGATGCCGCGCCGCCCGTACATGAACTTGTCGAAGTGCGCGGCGAACGACAACCGGGTGAACCGCCTCCTGCCGTCCGGGCCGAGGGCCAGCCGTTCGAGGTAGGCGTAGTCGAAGTCGCCGTGGGTGAAGCTCATCGGCTCCCGCCCGTGCTCCCGCATGATCTGCAAGGTCGCGGCGTGGTCGTCGGGCGCCAGCAGGCTCACCTCACCGCCGATCAGCTGGGTGTGGGCGCGCGGTCCGCGCAGCCTGCGGAGCAGCCCCATCTGGGCGGCGACCTGCTGACGGGTGTTTGGGCCGTCGACGCGGACGGCGTTGGCGTCGCGGGAGTGGTAGCAGGGGGTGCACTTCAGGTTGCACTTGGGAAAGACGCCGTGGGTGCCCTCGCAGCCCACCCCGTGCTGTCCGATGATCTGCGCGGGGGTCTTCACGCCGTCCGGCAGCTCGGCCCAGCGGCGCTCCATGGCCGCCACGAACTCCGGGTCGTAGGGGCGGGTGGCGCGCTCCAAGGAGCGCAGTCTCGCGACGATTCCCATCGGTTCTGCTCCTGCTGTGTGTGGGGGTGGTGAGGGCGGCCGACGCATGTATGGGTTCCACCGCTGCGCAGGCCGGGCGACGTCCGCTCCCGCCCAGCAGCCGGAGGATCATCGCCGTATCCTCCTGCGCAGCCCCAGCAGGCGGCCGATGACACCCCGGTTGCGGGCGAGCCTGTGGTGGGCGTCGAGGGTCGCGGTGTGCCAGGGCCCGTCCGCGTACGTCGGGGGTGCGCCGTCCCGGCGTACTGCGAGGGCGCCCAGCCCAGCCGCACCGCGGACGCCAGGTGTGCCAGCCCTGATCGCACCACACCCCTGCCGCCCTCAGGAGCTGGACCGCCCGGGATACGAGTGACCCACCGGGAACCACCGGTCCCAGCGCGGTGATCCGCCCCGGCGGTCGCTCCCGGAACCCGGAACCCGGTTCCTGGTTCCTGGTTCCTGGTTCCTGGTTCCTGTGCTGCTGATGCTCTCCCCCATGAGGCGCGTCCTCGGTGAGCGCGCTTACAGTTCTCGGCTCCGATCGGGCACAGCGTTCGGATCGTGGTGCTGCGGGTCCTTCCGGGCGCGGTGTGCCCGGCGATGACGGTCGGCTCGCCTCCTTCGGGCGCATGTCCGGGATTCCGGCCGCCTACGAGCTGTCGGCGGGTGCTGCCGCAACCGCGCCGACCGTGGCACTGACCGCGGGCGAGCCGGTGTGCGGGTTCTCTTTTCCTGGCTCGCCCGCGCCGCCAGGACGCTTCCCCCGGCGTGGGAGGGGCCCGTGGGCTCCGCCCTCTGACCGACACCGCCCCGTCCCGGCACTCCCGGCATGGATCCGGACGCAGCCCCGGCCGTCTCCCGGGCCGCCCACGCGGCCGTCACGGACGGAACCCTCGGCCATGTCCTGATCACGGGCAGGAAATCCCCCTGACGGCCGCATCCTCTACCGGCTGGTACGTAAGCGCCGTCACATACCTGCACATGCCGCCAGTCCTAGCGTCAAAAGCGACAGTCAGGAACCCGAAGCGAGAGGACTTGAAGATCATGGCAACCACCGTTCGGGTATCCCCGAGCACGGCGGTCATCCCGGTCCACGCGGTGTGGGGTGCCGCGGCCGGTCTGGTCGGCGGGATCGGGTTCGGCATCTGGATGTCGGTGTCCCGGCCGATGATGGACACAGCGATGATCACCATGGTCGCCGGTCTGCTCGGCTCCACCAACGCCCTGGTCGGGTGGCTGATCCACCTGGGCATCTCCGTCTTCGCCGGGATCGGGTTCGGCGTGCTGCTGGGCCAGTTCGCCCAGAGGATGGCGCCCGCCGTCGTGCTCGGGCTGGTGTACGGCGCCGTGTGGTGGTTCCTCGGCGCCCTGTGGATCATGCCTGCCAACATGGGCATGCCGGTCTTCCAGTGGAACGCCGTCACCCAGTCCAGCCTCGGCGGCCACCTGGTGTTCGGGCTGCTGGCCGGCCTGACCTTCTCCTGCATCGCCCAGATGACGGCCAAGCGCACGGGCCCGGCAGGGGGATGACGCCGATACCGCCTCCGCGGCCCGACGGCCCGGACCTGCCGCACGGGGGTGCTGCACCGCGCGGCAGCACCCCGGACGGGGGGCCGGTGCCCTACTGTCTGGCCGAGAGCGCCGACGCGCTGGGCAGCCCGGCATGGGGCGCGGCGCCGCCGCCCTGGGCGCCGGGACGACGCGAGGAGACACACCACGTGATCGGCGCCGGGCCGGACGCCGACGCCGACAGGACCTGGTGTCTGGCCGAGGTCGACGTCTTCTGCGACCTGTCCGAGCCGGAAATGGAGGCCATCGCCGCCGCGGCGCCGATGAAGACGTACCCGGCCGGGGAGATGCTGTACTCGCCGACCCAGGCGTGCGAGGCGCTGTTCATCCTCAAACGCGGCCGGGTCCGCATCTTCCGGGTCTCCGCCGACGGCCGCGCCCTGACCACCGCGATCACCACGCCCGGCACGATCTTCGGCGAGATGGTCCTGCTCGGGCAGCGGATGTACGACAGCTACTGTCGTCCGCGTCTCCGCGCGCAGTCGGCTCCGCGCACCACGAGGACGAGGACGAGGGCAGGTAGGGAGGGTCTTGTGCCCAGGATTCCCGTGCACACGGTGGACACGGCGCCCGAGGAGAGCCAGGAGGCGCTGCGCCGCCTGGCGGAGGCAAGGTGCTCAACATCCAGGGGGAGATGGCCCACTCGCCGGTCGCGCCGGCGGCGTACACGGCGATGAGCGCCGCGATCGCCGAGCACGGCACCTTCGACGCCCGGACCCGTGAGGCGATCGCTCCGGCCGTCGGCGCCGCGGACGACTGCTCCTGCTGCCAGGCGGCTCGTACGGGAGATCGCCGGGGACGCCGGCGAGGTCTCCGACACCACCCGGGACGGCGCCGTCGCGGCGGGCTGGACGCGGGAACAGCTGACCGAGGCGTTCGCGCACGTCACCGTGAACCTCTACACCGACTGCTTCAACCACTACGTCCGCACCGACCTGCACATCCCGGCCGAGGCCGACCGCGGACCCGCGTCTACGGAGGACACCATGCCCGACGACGGTCACCGGGATCCGCAGGTCCTGGTCTTCGACGTGAACGAGACGCTCAGTGACCTCAGCCCGCTGCGGGTCCGCTTCGAGGACGTCGGAGCCCCCGCGGCTCTGATGCCCACCTGGTTCGCCGGGGTGCTGCGGGACGGGTTCGCGCTCACGGCCGCGGGAGCGTACGCGGACTTCGCGTCCGTCGCCCTGGACGGGCTGCGGGCGCTGCTGCCGGGCGTGGAGGGGTGGGCCGGGGACGTCGAGGCCGCGGCCCGGCACGTCCTGGACGGGTTCGCCCATGTGGAGGTGCACCCCGATGTCCCGGACGGCGTACGGCGGTTGAGCTCGGCCGGGTTCCGGCTGGTGACGATGACCAACGGCAGTTCCGCGCTGACCGAGCGGCTGCTGGCCAAGGCGGGGCTCCTGGAGTCCTTCGAGGCGCTGCTGGACGTGCGCGGGCCACGGTGCTGGAAGCCCGCCCCGGCCGCGTACCGGTACGCCGTCGAGCACACCGGAGTACAGCCGTACCAGGCCCTGCTGGTCGCCGTGCATCCCTGGGACGTCGACGGCGCACTGCGGGCGGGGCTGGGCGGCGCCTGGCTGCGGCGGGGCACGGCCGTCTACCCGCAGACGATGTCCCGGCCGACCCACAGCGCACGGGACCTACGAGAGCTCGCCGACGTGCTGACCGCTGACAGGACGTGACAGCCGTACCCCCCGAAGGGACGGGAAGCACCGTATCTGCCCTCGTTGCCCCCCGGACGCAGCGCTGCTGAGTGGCCATCCTCACCGCTGTGGTGACAGCCCTTCAGGCGGTGCCGCTACCGGCTGGGACGGGCGGGCCCTGCTCGGCGCGGCGTGTGCGCGCTGTCGATTTCACGAACCACCTCGGCAGGCAACGCCGAGTCCGGCGGCCTCGTCCTGCGCCTCGGGCGGACCCGCGGTGAGCAGAGCGGTGCCGAAAGCGCGCAGCCGCGCCAGGGTGGTTACGTCCGGGTCTCCTGGCGGGCCAGGGCGCTTTTGATCTCTCTGTAGACGGCTGCTTCGAGGCCGCAGCGCCGACAGTCGTCGACATGGGCGGCGACCCGGCGGGCGGTGAGCGGCCTCGCCGTCCAGGCACGCCTGCAGGTGCCGGGCCAATTCCCGCCGCCCACCACCTCCGGGACGGACATCGCGGCACGGATCTGGGCGAGCGCGGCCGGGTCGATCTCGGTGTCGGCATGGACGAACCACAGCACCTCGCCCGAGCAGTGCCGGGCCCCGGCGTTCATCTGCTTCGCCCGGCCCCGCTCGCTGTGGATCACGGTGGCGTGCAGGGAGGCGATCTCGACGGTGGCGTCGGTGGAGCCGCCGTCGACCACGACGAGTTTGCAGTCGGGGAAGTCGAGGCACAGGCGGCCCAGCGCCGTCCGGATCGCGCGTTCCTCGTTCAGGACGGGCACGATGATCGACACCGGCGGGGTCGGGGGTGTCAGTAGCGCAGGAGCACGCCGATCCCGTCCTCCAGAGGCGTCTCCTCGCGGGGGACGACGATCAGTTCGGCACCAGTGGTCACGGCGGCGTACAGCAGGGCGGCGTCGGCCGACTGTCTCTCGTAGCCGGTGACGCCGAAGGTTTGCAGGTCCGCGGCGGACAGGGCGATCTGGTCCGGGTCGGTACCCAACCAGATGCGAGGCCACTGCTCGATGGGGTGGTTGACCACGAGGGCTTCGGCCCGGCCACGTTGCAGGGCTGCGATGGTCGCGGGGAGGCCCTCGCTGTCGGGGTGGCGGGCGCGCTGGGCGGCGAAGCCCTCCAGCCGGTCGCGGTCGTGGGCGGAGAGGCGGCCGCCGAAGAGGGCGGCGAGTTGGGGCTCGAGCAGGGCCCGGCCGCTCTCGACGTCCTGTCCGTTGCGGGGGACGGTGGCCACCCGGTGGCGTACGGGGGCGGGCAGGCGGTTGACCAGGACGCCTCGGGCCCAGGCGTCGCCGCACACCACGAGAGTGTCGGCGTGGCCGAGGTCGACGAGGTGGGCCAGCTCGTCGGCGAGCCGCTCGGCCTCCCGGTGCCAGCCATGGACCGGTATGCGCAGGGAGGTCAGGGCGCGAGGGGCGACCGCGCTGCTCGGCCAACGCCCGGTTTGCAGCTTCACTTGCACGTCTTCGGGGGCGGTGTCGCTGTCCTCTGGTCCGACACGGGTGAGGACGGCGGCGGCGTACGGGATGTCGGGGGCATGCGCCAGCGCCAGTGGCATGGCGTCGGGAAGCAGGGCGTACCTGGTCTTGTCCACGGAGGGAGGTTGGGGCAGCTCCTCGGTGAGGACCAGCTCGCCGTGGGTGGCGAAGAGCGCCTGGCCGTGGCGGCCGGGCAGATCGGCATCGGTCCCTACGGCCTCGGCGGAGGCGTCAGCGGTAGCCGGGTCGGCTCCGAGCTCGATCAGGTCCGAGCGGGTGTGGCGCCTGCGCAGCTCGATCGCCCTGTCCGGCTCGTCGATGTCCCGGGAGGTGTCGACATAGACGGAGGCGTACGGGCCCGGCCTGGCATACAGGGAGTCGAGGAAGTGCAGCCTCACGAGATGTACTCCTTGCTCTCGTCCACGTGCACGACGCAGGTGACGTCAGAGGGCCTGCCGCCGGGAGATGCTCGCCCGATACCGACCGCCTTGCCACATGTGCCGTCGTGTTCGTGTCAGTGTCGGTACAGGCCCACGAGCGTGCTGTCGGCCAGTTCCCGCCTCTCCACGGCTCCGTGGACCTGCTCGGCGGTGGGGGCGTCGGGCAGGACGCACGGCTGTGCGAGCGCGTAGACATGGAAGACATAGCGGTGCGGCTGCTCCCCGGGCGGTGGGTTGGGCCCGCTCCAGCCGCGTCGGCCGAAGCCGTTGACGAGTGCCGTGCCGCCCGGCGGGGTCCGACCCGCCTCCACGCCCCGGCTGTGGGGGTCGATGCCGACCACAGTCCAGTGGACGAAACTGCCCGACGGCGCGTCGACGTCCTCGCACAGCAGCACCAGTTCCGTCGCCTCGTCCGGCACACCGGACCAGGCCAGTGGCGGTGAGACGTCTCCGGCGTCCTCGGTGTACTGGGGCGGAAGACGGTGATGGTCCTCGAAGGCGGGGCTTTCCAGCTTGATCGCCGTCTTGCGTGACTCCTCCTTCCGCTGCGGCGGCTGGTGGCGGACGCCAGGCCGGCGGGACGGCGCGCTACCGGTACTGCCGGCGAAGAGGCTGGTGGCCAGCTCATCGTCCAGACACTCGCGGATCTTTGCGGTCACGCTGCCCTGCACGGCCTCTGCCACCACTTCGATCACCGAGCGGGCGTGGTGGACCGCCTTGGGGAAGTTCTTCTCCTCCCGCTGGGCAACCCGCTCGAAGAACTCGTGTGCGCTCATGTGCACCCCGGTGGCGGGAACGTCCGGCGCCTTCTCGATGCGCCGCAGATGCTCCGCGATCTCGTGCGGCAGCTGGGCGGCGAGTTTCTCCGCCAGCCCGGCGGGGATGCGTTCGGCCAGCGTTTCCAGCGTTGCACGGGTCGCCCTTTCCGCGGCGCCACGACTGTCCAGTCGCGCCCGCGACTGCACCTGACCGGTGAACTCCTCGTGGCGCATTCCCCTGCACCTCCCGCCAGGATCTGTGAGGCTTCCCCTGCTCGCCGGGTAACCAGGGCGCCTCCTGGCAATCACCAGGCGAGCAGGAGGAGGCGCCACGGCTCGACAGGCGTCGGCCCGGCCGCCCGCCTGGCACCGCCCGTCGTCATGGCCCGCCACGACGACCGGCGGCGCCGGCTCCAAGCATGAGTCACGTCAGCTATCACGGCGCGTGCTCTGGGCGGCCGGGCCCGGCGGTGCTGTTCGCCGTATGGTCGGCGCACTCGGGGCCGGGCAGGAGCCCGGCTTCCTCACAACTGGCGGGTCTGGCAGGACCGTGTCCCGCCCTCGCCGTGTTCTCCACAGCGGACCTGACCGTCATCCGCCGCCGTCGGCGGAGGGAGCATCCTCCCCGCCGTACCGTCCTCCGCGGCCCCGATGCTGATGCCCCACGTCAGGACCGTCGCCACGGCACTTCACGTTTACCGGTCCGCATGGGCCGCTCTGCTGCGTGATCCGGCGAGCCCGCTCAGCTACCGTCGGCTCGAACGACGCCGCCTCTACACTCTGCGTCCTCATGGGACAACGGAACGCCGCCGCTGCCGTGGCACAGGCAGAGGGCCTTCTCGCCCGGGCCTCAGCCGAGGAGGGCGGCACCGGCTGGGCGGGGGCGGACCGGCATGCGTTGACGTCGATGCCGGGCCCGCGGCCGACGGCTCGGTCCGTCAGCACGCAGGCGTCCGGCCGTACCCCGTGAGCACCGCCTTTCGCGATCGTGTCACGGGCGGGTCGAACTGATCCAACGGGCCGCCAACGTGCTCTTCGACGTACCGGACGAGATGCACGAAGAGATCACGGTCCACGGCGACGTGATCGAAGTGGCGGCTCCACCTGATCGCTGTCTTTCCACTCCCGGCTGTCACCGTGTACCGGGTCGGGACTCATAGCGCAGGCAGTGGAAACGACCGTTCTCCTCGCGCCCGGTAGGGTCGCCGCCCAGCGCCCTTACCGCCGCGATCGCATACTGCCGTTCCCGCTCGCCGGTGAAGAGGCGCTGCGGATAGGTGCGGGAGACATCGACGGTGGTGCTCAGACCGTGCGCGGCCAACGTCCGGACGATCGGGTGGTACGACACCGTCCGCAGCACGAACGCGCTGACCCATACCGGTCTGCGGGCACCATCCAGCAGTGCCGTGAACGTTCGGGCGGTGATATAGCTGCCGCCGCCTGTCAGCGTGATCAGGCCGACCTCGGCGAGCGCGCGGTTCAGCCTGGGGCTGGGTGAGCCCTGTTCCAGGTCGTCGGTGAAGGCGGCGTCCAGAAGCCCCGCCTCGAGCGCGTAGTGCACGGCGGGTGCCGCGACGTCCAGGCCGAACACCGGCCCTGCGTCCGGTCGGCGCCGCTCGGCATAGAACTCCTTGTCCCATGCCGCGAGTTCCGTGGTCGACATCGTCTGGCAGGCGGGGAGGGTGTACCGCTCGTACATCTCCGCCAGCGTCACGTCGTGGTTGAGCAGCGCGGCATTGATCCCGTACGAGCAGCACACGTCCAGCACCGCCGGCCTGTGGGGACGGCCGTCGTCGAATGCGGCCCGTTCAGCGGCGACCTGCCGGAAGACCGGCTGGGCATGGTGCGGGATCTCGTACTCCAACGGGGCCAGCCGCCTGAAGTACGTGCGGGGATCTGGCCGGTCGTAGATGTCGTCGAACCGCGACTTGCCGCCCGCCACGCCCTCGGTACCGCCAGCGCCAGACCCGGCCATGCCGTACTCCTCCTCGCAGAGCGCATCCGTACCTCCACCATGACCCGCCTCCTACCGCCCCCGGTGTCTGCCACGCAGGAGGGCGCACAGGTGCACTCGGTCGCTCGCAACACCAGCTGCACGGCCAACCCCCCGGAAGCCGGCGGCTGCCCCTCCCTGCCGGCGCCGTCGGGCACGCGGCTCTCCGGCCATCAGGGAGGAAGAGGTTGCGGTCATACAGGCACTTGGCGTACCGGCTCAGCGGACGCGGGCCGGGGTGGGCATCTGATCGCGAAGCCGTACCGGATGCGGCTGACCGGGCAGGGCGTGGGCTAGTAACTGCGCCGCTGGCGCTTGTCCTTCCAGCGCCCGGACCAACGGGCCGAGGAGCCCGGCGATCCAGGCCCGGGCGAAAGCCGAGGGCGGCGAGGTGCACTTGCCGACCGGGGCGGCATCCGCTCCGACCAGGTCACCGGCCGCAGCTGGGGCGCCAAGGGGTGCACCCCCGTCGTGCGCCGCACGGGCAACCGGTTCTCGGTCAACGCCACGTCCGCGATCAGCACGAAGGGCCGGATGCACTTCATGGTGTTCACCGAGACCTTCGACGCCGACGTCATGTGCCGCTTCCTGGACCGGCTCGCGGGCCACTTCGACCGTGAGGTGCACCTCGTCGTGGACGGCCACTTCGCGCACGCGTCGAACTGCACTTCCTGCCGTCGTACTCGCCGGAGCTGAACCCCGGCGAGCTGGTCAACGCCGACCTCAAACGGAGCCTTCCGATGCACGGCCGGGCCCGCGACCAGGCCCCACTCGCCGCCGAGACCCGCCGGTTCTTCCACCGGCGCCGGCGTCTGCCACACGTCGTCCGCAGCTACTTGGGCGGCCCACACGTCCGCTACATGCACCCCCGTCGGGTCACCGGGTCGTCGATCGGTAGGGCGTCCACCGTAGGAAAGTTCATCGCGCCCGGTCCCAAGACCGTACTCAGGAATCTGGTCAGACGTTCGATCCGTCGGGATGGTTGTTCGGTGTCGGAGACCGCAGAGGGGAGCTACGGCCATGAAGGCGATCGTTCAGGATGCGTACGGGTCGGAGGATCTCCTGGACCTGCGTGACATCGACCGCCCCGTACCGGGCGACGACGAGGTGCTCGTCGAGGTACGTGCCGCCGGTGTGGGGCCCGAAGTGTGGCACCTGATGACAGGCAAGCCGTACGTGGCCCGGGTCGCCCTCGGACTTCGTAGGCCCAAGAACCCCGTCCGGGGCTGGGACGGGGCCGGGCGGGTCGAGGCGGTCGGGGCGAAGGTGACCGACTTCAAGCCGGGGGATGAGGTGTTCGGCAACTGCGAGGGGACCTTCGCCGAGTATGCCCGTGCCAAGGCCGACAGGATTGCGCTCAAGCCCGCCAACCTCACGTTCGAGCAGGCCGCCGCCCTCCCCGTCTCCGGCATGACCGCCCTCCAGGCCCTCAGCGGCAAGTCCCGCCCCCAGCCCGGTCAGCGGGTCCTCGTCATCGGCGCGTCCGGCGGCGTGGGAACGTACGCCGTCCAGCTCGCCACGATGTACGGCGCCGAGGTCACCGGCGTCTGCGGTCCCGCCGGCGCGGACCTCGTCCGGTCCCTGGGCGCCACCCACGTCATCGACTACACGCGCGAGGACATCACCGACAGCCCGCACCGCTATGACGTCATCGTCGACAACGCGGGACTTCGGCCGCTGCCCGTACTCCGCCGGGCCCTCACGCCACGCGGCACTCTCGTCATCGTCGGCGGCGAGGGCGGGAGCGGCTTCCTCGGCGGTATGAGCCGTGGCCTTCGGGCCGTCCTGCTCTCCCCCTTCATCGCCCAGAACCTCCGCAACCTCGTCTCCCTCACCCGCCGCGAGGACCTCCTGACGCTGAAGGACCTCACCGAGAAGGACCGGATCACCCCGGTCATCGACCGCACCTACCCCCTCGCCGAGGCACCCGCAGCCATCCACCACCTGAGGCAGGGCCACCCCCGGGGCAAGCTCGTCGTCACCATCTGACGGCTGCCCGCCCCCAGCCCGGTCCGCGGGCCGGAATTGGGTTGAGGTGCGCGGCGTGGCGCATTCGCTTGCGGCATGGACGACAACCCCACCATCAACCAGCTCCCCGCCGCCCTGACGGAGCCGCAGGCCGCCGCCCACGCCACCGGTTTCACCATGTCGTGCGAAACCCCGTACCGCGAGCCTGCTCGCCACCCTCGCCGCGACCTGCCCCGGCGGCCGGATCCTCGAACTGGGGACCGGTGTCGACACGACGGCGCCCCCTTCGCCCTCGTCTTCGCGGACACCTGTCCGGGGGAGTTCCAGCACCGGGTCACAGGGACGGTGATCCGGTACGGCCCGCCGGATCGCCCGCAGCCACTCAGCGCGCCTACGGCAGCGATGGTTTTCCGCTCGCCACTGCACGTGGCAGCGGCCCTCCCTGGGGAGAATCTGGTCACGACGTACGTGCCCAGGTCGTCGGCCTCGACGACGGCGGGGAGGGAGCCGCCGGAGCGCAGGGGTGCCTCACCTTTCACGGCATGCTCCCACGCTGGGACGAGCCGGGGAGCGCGGATCTGCGGCTGGCCCTGGTGTCGGGCGACTGGGTCGGCCTCGACCTGCCCGGCCGCCTCGCCGCGACCGTGGCCCGGCTGCCGTCTGGTGGCCCTGGGCGGGGCGACCGAGGCGTCGATCCGGTCCAGCGTTACCGGGTCGTGGACGAGCGGGGCCGGGACTGCCCAGGACTGGGTCGCGGGCGTTCCCGGGACTCACCGGCTTCGGGCAGGCGCGGGAGCTGCCGGGCCGCACCGTCGAGCATCGCGACGACCAGCGCGCCGCATCCGCTCCCTGCCGATCACCATCGACCAGCTGATGCTCTGACTCTCCAGCAGTACTCAGGCTCCGCCGACCAGCGGATTCGGCAACGGCCGATAGCGGGCGGCGGCGCCGTCCGCGCCCGTCCAGCGCAGCAGGAGGTTGGTCTTGGCGGGGAGCGTGGGCGCCGTGAGCAGCGCGGCGGTCTCGGGCAGGTCGTGCCGGGCCAGTTCGCGGCGGACGGCGGGCCAGGGGTCCAGCCCGCCGTGCCGTTCGGCGAGTGCCCCGGCCAGCTCGGCCAGGTGGTTGACGACCAGGCAGTACACCAGCCGCTCCCATCCGGCCGCCCGCGACACGTCCGGCAGCAGCTTCACGCCCTCCGCGTCCCGGAACAGCGCCTGCACCGGTGTCCCGTCCGCGGCACAGGCGACCAGCGAGTTCTGCAGATGCGCTTCGAGTACGACGCCGTGGTCGGCGAAGGCCGCGAGGACCGGGGGCACCACTTGGCGCAGATACGCCTCCCACCAGCACGCCGGGTCCACCGGACCGTCCAGCGGGCTGCCCGCGAAGCCCTCCACCAGCCCGGCGGCGAGGAACGGGGCCGCGCCGGGCAGGACGTGGCCGCGCACCCCGTCGCGGACCAGGACGGCGAGTTCCTCGAAGGCGAAGTCGGCGGTGCGATAGCCCCGGTCGGTCAGCCAGGCCGCCGTACCGCCCGCGAAGGCCCTGCGCACGGCGGCGTCGGTGCGGCGGAGCTTCAGCAGGTCGTGCCGCCACAGCCGCCGTACGTCGTTGGTGATGCGCACATCGAGGCTGAACTTGAGGAAGAGATCGCGCTCCGGGGCGTACACCGTGCGGATCGCGGCCGTGGGCCAGACCGGGGATGCGGTGGTGCCCAGCCGGATCAGTCGGCCGTCGGCGAAGGCGGGGGCGAGGTCGCGGGCGGTCAGGTCGAGCTGCCAGGGGTGGGCGGGCAGCAGCCGGTAGCCGGGCGGGGGCTGGCCGAAGGTGTCGAGCGCCGAGGTGTCGCCCTCCTCCACGACGGTGTCCTCACGCACCCCGAGCAGGACGAGGGGGAAACGGGCGTGCGCCTCGGGGGCGTAGGGCAGCCAGCCTGTCACCGGGCCGCCGCCGCGCGCCTTGGGGGCGGGGTGGTGGGGGTGGCCGGTGACCAGGGACTGCTCGGAGCGCAGATAGGGGTCGTCGGGCGGGGTGGCACGCGCGCGTGCGGCCAGGAGCGCGGCGACGGCGTCCCGGCTGTCGAGCATCTCGGCGGGCAGTTCGTGGTTGGACAGGCCGGTGTGGCGGCGCAGTTCCTCGCCGACCAGCTTGACGAGTTCGGTGTGGTCGAGGCGGTGCCAGCCGTGCGGTGTGTACACCTCGGGTGCGGTGGGCCGCCGGCCGCCGCGCACCCGCAGCAGCCGGTCACCGCCGGGCAGCCGGTAGACCCCCTCCCGGCCGGGCAGCGGGCGCGCCACCTCGCGCAGCAGACAGTTGAGCAGCGGCGCGGCCGCGTAGGCGTCCGCCAGATCGGCGACGGCGTCATGTGCTGCGGCGTCGGCGGGTGGGGGGATGAGGTCCACGCGTTCCACTCGTTCCCTACGGTTCCTTCGTGCGGAGACGATCAGTATCGCTGTCGTCACCCCCGCCGTGACCGCCCAGGTCGCGCCGTGCCGCCCCGACTCGCCCCCGAGGAGCCCGCCCGTGCACCGTCGCCCCACCGCCGAGGCCGAGGTCGCCGACGAGCTGTCCGTCGTCCGCCCGGACCTCGCCGAGCGGTACGCGGCCGAACTGCCCGCCGCCCGGGCGGCCGTACTGACGCGCCTGTGGCGTGCGCTCACCCATGAGCCGCTCCCCTGGGTGGAAGGCCGCACCCCGGGCGGGGACGGCGTCACCCTGCGCCTGCGCGACGGCCGCCGCCTGCACGGACCCACGCCGGACCCGTACGCGACCGCCGCCTACGTCACCGCCGTACGGCTCGACGACGTGCCGTACGACCGTCCGGCACGGCTGATGACGGACCTCGCCGTACCGCACGGCGTGGACCTCGCCGCCGAACTCGACCACAGTGTCGCCTCGCTGGCCCTGTCGAGGGCCGGACAGCCGCCTCGCCCGGAGGAGTGGCCGGGAAGCGACTGGGAGTGGGAGCAGCGGGTGGTGGACGGGCATCCGTACCACCCCAACTGCCGTTCCCGCCCCGGTTTCTCGGTCGCCGAGCAGCTCGCCCACGCGCCCGAGCACCGCCCGCTGGTGGGGCTCGGGCTGGTGCCGGTCCCGGCGGAGGCGTGCCTGGTGACGGGTGCCTGGCCGGAGCGGATGCGGGACGGGCGGCGGGTGCTGGTCCCGGTGCATCCGTGGCAGGCGGCGCATGTGCTGAAGCGGCCGTGCGAGGAGCGGCTCACCGGGCACCCGCTGATGTCCTTGCGCACCCTCGCCCTGGACGCCGGAGTTCACGTCAAAACGGCGCTCAGCGCGCGTCTGACGTCGTCCGTGCGGGACATCTCGGTGCCGTCGGTCGCCGCGTCCATGACCCTGTCGGCGTTCGCCGAGGAGCTGGCGGCGTGCACGGACGGCCTGCTGCACGTCACGCGCACGCTGGGCGCGGTCACGGACGGGTCGCCGGACCTGGCGGCCGTGCTGCGGGAGTCGCCGCAGGAGTACCGGCGTCCCGGTGAGCGGGTCCTGCCGGTGGCCGCGCTGGCGACCACCGGACTCCCCGCCTCCGCAGCCTGGTTGGGCGACTTCGCCCGGCTCGCCCTCGGCGTCGGGCTGCGGCTGCTGGAGCTGGGCGTGGCGCTGGAGGCGCACGGCCAGAACCTCCTCGTCGTGCTGTCCGCGACCGGCGCCCCCGCACGGCTGGTCTACCGCGACCTGGCCGACATCCGGGTCAGCCCCGCCCGGCTGGCCCGGCACGGCATCCCGGTGCCGGAACTGCCCGCCCGGATCCTCACGGACGACGTGACGGCGCTGCGGCGCAAGCTGTTCGGGTCACTGGTGGCGGGCGCGCTGGCCGGGACCGCCGGGTCGAGGGCGGCGCTGCGGACGGCGCTGGAGAGAGCCGTACGAGACCTGCCGCGCACCCCCGACCTCTCCGCGCTGTGCGAAGATCCGCTGCCCACGAAGGCGCTGACGCTGATGCGGCTGTCGCCGGGGACGGTCGGCGATCTGTGGACGGAGCTGCCCAATCCGCTGCTGTGACCCGCCGTTTCCGAGCAGGACGATCTTCCGTTTTGGAGCCCGACACCTCTGATCAATAAGATCCGCCGATGATCACAAGACAACGGCTGGCGGCAGGGGCCTGCGCCCTGTTCGCCGCGCTGGCGGCCGGGATCGCCCTCCCGTCGACGGCGCTCGCCGACGAGACCACGGCCGCCGCGCCCAAGGTCGACCTCGTACTCGACGTCAGCGGTTCGATGCGGGCGCGGGACATCGACGGCCAGTCGCGGATGGCGGCGGCGAAGCAGGCGTTCAACGAGGTGCTGGACGCCACGCCCGAGGACGTTCAGCTCGGCATCCGCACCCTCGGCGCGAACTACCCGGGCGACGACCAGAAGAAGGGCTGCGAGGACACCGCGCAGCTCTACCCGGTCGGCCCGCTGGACCGCACCGAGGCCAAGGCGGCGGTGGCCACGCTGACGCCGACCGGCTGGACCCCGATCGGCCCGGCGCTGCTGAAGGCCGCCGACGACCTCGACGGCGGCACCGGCTCCAAGCGGATCGTGCTGATCAGCGACGGCGAGGACACCTGCGCCCCGCTCGACCCGTGCGAGGTGGCCCGCGAGATCGCCGCCAAGGGCATCGGTCTCACCATCGACACGCTCGGACTGGTGCCCAACACCAGGATGCGGCAGCAGCTCAGCTGTATCGCCGAGGCGACCGGCGGCACCTACACGTCGGTGCGGCACACGGACGAACTCACCGACCGTGTCAACCAGTTGGTGGACCGGGCGGCCGATCCGGTGGTGACGCCGGTGGCCGTGGAAGGCGCGGAGCGGTGCGCGCAGGCGCCGACGCTGAAGTCCGGGCTGTACACCGACCGCGAGGAGTTCGGGCAGCAGCGCTGGTACCGGGTGGACGTGCTGCCCGGCCAGGAGCTGCGCGCCTCCGTGAGCGTGTCGGCGGACCGGGACGTCAGTCCGGCCTACGGGGTGCTGCTGCGGGCGGTCACGGTGAAGGGCCGCGAGATCGTGCGGGGCGAGGCGGCCGGGATCGGCCGTACGGATGTGATCTCGACAGGACTGCGCCATCCGAAGCGCGAGAGCGATGAGGACGAGGACAAGCCCGCGGCCGAGACCGTGTGCCTCCAGGTCACCCACTCCTTCTCGGCCGCCTCCGGCGTGAAGACCACGCCCGGGCTGCCGCTGGAGCTGACGATCGACGTCGTCGACGGGCCTGCGCCGTCGAGCGATGTGGCCGCCTTCGGCCTCGGGCGCGGCTGGTGGCTGCTCGGCGCCCTCGTCCTGACGGGTTTCGTGGCCGGTCTGCTGTGGGGCTGGCTGTCGCGCTGGCGGGTCGCGGTCTGGAGGACCAACTGATGCGTATCGTGAGGGCTTTGGGCGCGGCAGTGCTGGCGCTGGGCTGGGCCGTCTCTCCCGCTGTGGCCGACTCCCCGTCGCCGAGCCCGTCGGAGGACAGCGCGGCCCCGACCGAGGCGGGTACGTCGTTCCGTACGGCGGCCGAGTTCGACCAGGGGCAGACGGCCACGGCGGACGGCTCCGCGGGCGACTACCTCTACTGGTCGTTCCCTGCGGACGCCGGTCAGCGTCCCACCGTCAAGGCGACGGTGAAACTGCCGGACACGCACGCCGCCGAGACCTGGCAGATCGACGTGTACGACGGTCTGCGGCGCCGCCAGGCCTGCCAGTACGGCTCGCAGACGCGGACCGCCGCCCCGGGCGCGGCCTCCGTGCAGCTGGCCTGCACGCTGCGCACGGTCCGCGCCTGGTCGGAGCCGTGGGCGGGCGACCCGCTGCCGGGCACGTACTACGTCCGCCTCACGGCGGTGGGCCTGCCGACGTCCGACCTGGGGCTGCCGGTGAGCGCCGAGGTACGGGTGGAGTCCAGGGAGATCGGCGGCGCGGCGGCGGTGGACGGGTCTCTGGCCGAGCCGCTGGTGCCGGGCGTGGCCGTCAACTCCGAGGAGGAGCGGGAGGATTCCGCCGTCCTGTCGAGCATCGAACCCGAGGACGGCTGGGCCTCCGGCTGGTGGTCCGACCGGTGGGTGTGGACCGCGGTGGGCGGCGCGCTGGCGGCGCTGGCCGGGGTCGGGGGGTATGCGCTGACGCGGGGGGCGGGGCGGCCACCGCGAGCCTGACGCACGATCAGAAGGCCCGCGTCGTGCGGGCCTTCTGCCTTTCCTCACGCCTCCCGCAACGCCTTGGCCAGTGTGCCGTCGCCGCTCACCGTGATACGACCGTCCCGCACCGCGTCGATCACGCTCACCTCGCCGCGGCCGACGGCCGTACACGTGGCGGTGTCGAGGACCAGCAGGGCGTCGGGGTCGCCCGGCGCGGGCCCGTCGCCGTACACGGGACCCTCCTCGGCACCGACGTACAGGTGGAAGTCCCCCTCCTCCAGCCGCACTTCGACGAGCCCCTCCCCCTCCAGCGCCCGCAGCAAGGGCAGTGCGAACCAGTGGGCGCGGACCGCGTCCGTGGGCCGCCGCTCGCCGAGCTCGGCCTGCCCCCAGGCGCCGAGCGCCTGCAGCACCGGCAGCAACTCCCGGCCTCGCGGGGTGAGTTCGTAGACGTACGCCGCGCCGGGCGGCGGCAGCCGACGCCGGGTCGTCAGCCCGTCGCGCTCCATGTCCTTCAGCCGGGACGCCAGTACGTCCGTGCTGACGCCCGGCAGGTCCGCGTGCAGGTCCGTGTAGCGGCGCGCGCCGGCGAGGAGTTCGCGGACGATCAGCAGGGTCCAGCGGTCGCCGACGACATCGAGCGCGCGGGCGGCGGAGCAGTACTGGTCGTAGCTTCGACGAGGTGACATGCGACGCAGTCTAGACATGTCGTTGGACTTTCCAAGCTCGAACTTGGTAAAACCAAGCAACACCAGTCACCGGAGGGGCGCATGGAGTTCCGGCAGTCGAGCAAGCTGAGCGAGGTCTGTTACGAGATCCGCGGCCCGGTGATAGAGCACGCGAACGCGCTGGAGGAGGCGGGCCACAGCGTGCTGCGCCTCAACACCGGCAACCCCGCGCTGTTCGGCTTCGAGGCGCCGGAGGAGATCGTCCAGGACATGATCCGGATGCTGCCGCAGGCGCACGGCTACACCGACTCGCGCGGCGTCCTCTCCGCCCGCCGCGCGGTGGCCCAGCGCTACCAGACGCTCGGCCTGGAGGTCGGCGTCGACGACGTGTTCCTCGGCAACGGCGTGTCCGAGCTGGTCTCCATGGCCGTACAGGCGCTGCTGGAGGACGGCGACGAGGTCCTGATCCCCGCCCCCGACTTCCCGCTCTGGACGGCGGTGACCACGCTCGCGGGCGGCAAGGCGGTGCACTACCTGTGCGACGAGCAGGCCGACTGGTACCCGGACCTGGACGACATGGCGTCGAAGATCACGGACCGCACGAAGGCGGTCGTGATCATCAACCCGAACAACCCCACCGGCGCGGTCTACCCGAAGGAGATCGTCGAGGGCATCCTCGACCTGGCCCGCCGCCACGGCCTGATGGTGTTCGCCGACGAGATCTACGACCGGATCCTGTACGACGGCGCCGTGCACCACTCGGCCGCCGCGCTCGCGCCCGACCTGGTGGTCCTGACCTTCTGCGGCCTGTCGAAGACGTACCGCGTGGCGGGGTTCCGTTCCGGCTGGCTGGTGGTGACGGGTCCGAAGCAGCACGCGAAGGACTATCTGGAGGGGCTGACCATGCTGGCCTCCATGCGCCTGTGCTCCAACGCGCCCGCGCAGTACGCCATCCAGGCGGCGCTCGGCGGGCGGCAGTCCATCCACGAGCTGACCGCGCCGGGCGGCAGGCTGCACGAACAGCGCGACGTGGCCTGGGAGAAGCTCAACGAGATCCCCGGCGTGTCGTGCGTGAAGCCGAAGGGCGCGCTGTACGCGTTCCCGCGGCTCGATCCCAAGGTGCACCGGATCCACGACGACGAGAAGTTCGTCCTGGACCTGCTGCTGCGGGAGAAGATCCAGGTGGTGCAGGGGACGGGCTTCAACTGGCCGACACCGGACCACTTCCGGATCCTGACGTTGCCGCACGCGGATGATCTGGAGGCGGCGATCGGGCGGATCGGGCGGTTCCTCAGCGGGTACCGGCAGTAGCGGCCACATAGCCTGTGCCGTATGGGTGATCTACTGCTGGTGCGGCACGGGGAGACCGAGTGGTCGCGGTCCGGACGGCACACCGGACTGACGGACGTCCCGCTGACCGAGCACGGCCGTCAGGAGGCGCGCGGGCTGGTGCCGCTGATCCGGTCGCACCGGATCGGGGCCTGTTTCGTCAGTCCGTTGCAGCGGGCGCGGGAGACGGCCGAGCTCATCGGGCTGCACGGCGCGGTGCGGGTGGACGCGGATCTGCGGGAGTGGGACTACGGGGGCTACGAGGGGATCACCACCGTCGAGATCCAGCGGGAGCGGCCGGGCTGGTTCCTGTTCACGGACGGGGTGACGCCCGGGCCGCCGGAGCATCCCGGGGAGAGCGTGGAGCAGGTCGGGACACGGGCCGACCGGATGCTGGGCAAGGTGGACGCCGCCCTGGCCAACACCGAGGGCGTGGTGGTGCTGGTGTCGCACGGGCACTTCCTGCGGGTGCTGACCGCCCGGCGGCTCGGGCTGCCGCCGGCGGACGGCGCGCTGTTCCAGCTGGCGACCGGCGCGGTGTGCCGACTGGGCACGGAGCACGGGCGGCCGGTGATCGCGGGGTGGAATGTCAGAGCCGGGTCGTAGGGCCTGGCGTTCGGATCAGGTCGGCTGAGAGAGACGGCACCCTTCGGCCGACCCGAGCGGGGTCTGGCAGGTGCAGCTGCAAGGCGGAGGAGGGCGGCGACGCGATGGGGGTCCCCCGCCCGAGCGAAGTCGAGAGTGGGGTGTCGGCAACCGACGACAACGCGGCGGATGCGCGTGCCAGGCCCCCGACGCCGACGATATCCAAACGACAGGCCCTAACCTTCGAAGCGGTGGGGACATGGCCCAGCGCCCGGAGGGAGTACGCCGTGACACGACCGCCGACCGCCGCCCAGCGGCGTGTCATCGACGCCGCCGATCCGGTGACCGGGCGGCTCAGGGGGACGGATTCGCAGCTCGCGGGGCTGGTGAAGCGCGGACTGGCGTTCCGGCATCCGCGGCCGCCGCACGATCACTTTCTGACACCGGCCGGGCATCGCATACGGCAGGCGGAGGCGCCCGCGCCGGAGCCTGTCGCGAACGCCGGTGTGTTCGCGGCGCGCGTCGGCGGCGAGGAGGCCGCGCCGGACGCCGGTCCCTCCCGCGTCCGCGAGGTGCACAGCGCCTGGCAGGGCCTGCTGGAGCTGCGCCGGATGACGAATCCCGACGGTGCCGCGGACCGGCCGTGCGGCTGGGAGCGGACGCATCTGGTGCAGGCCGCCGCCCTCGCGCTGGAGGCCGCCGGGCACCGTCCCGCCGGTCAGGACACCGAGGGCTACCGGGTGCGGGCGACCCCGCAGCCGGAGGCCGTCGCCGTGCACGAACCGGACGCCGAGGCGCTGCGGGCCTGCGCGGCGGCGCTGGAGCGGGCGGGCTGGCAGGTGGGCGAGCACACGGAGCCGCGGACGCGGAGGCGGTATCTGCTGGCGTCACCGCGGCGGGCGTGATGAGCATGCCAAGATTGATGGCGCAGTGCGCCGACCACGACAGGGGGAAGCCATGACCGAACCGTTCTCCGTCCGGGTGACGGTCCGCGGATACGAGACCGATGTGCAGGGCCACCTCAACCAGGCGGTCTATCTCAACTACGCCGAGCACGCTCGCTGGTCACTGCTCCAGGCGGCGGGGATCACACAGGCCGGTCTGGTGGCCACGGGCGTGGGACCGGTGGCCCTGGAGACGACCATCCGCTACCTGCGGGAACTGCTGGCGGGCGACGAGGTCGACGTCACGTGCGCCTTCGAGTGGGGCGAGGGCAAGACGTTCACGATGCGACAGACCCTCCGCAAGGTCGACGGCACGGTCGCGGCCGAACTGGTGGGGGTCGGCGGGTTGCTGGACCTGAAGGAGCGCAGGCTGCTGGCCGATCCGCAGGCGCACTTCAAGAAGCTGGCGACCGACCCGAGCCTGTTCGGCCTCTGAGACGAAGCGGGCACGCTGTCGGCTACGGCGAGTCGACCAGCGCCGGGGCTGGCGGCGGTGGCCCTGAGAACACGCCGGACACAGGCCTGAAATCGGATGCGGGACCCGCCCCCGACCTGCGATGCTCCGGCCCCATGGCCCCACGACGCGTGAAACCCAGCCTCTACATCTCCGTGGACATCGAAGCCGACGGCCCGATCCCGGGGCCGTACTCGATGCTGAGCCTGGGGGCGGCGGTCGCCGGGCGGCAGGATGCCGACGGGTTCGAGGCCGCCGATCCGGAGGAGCTGACCTTCTACCGCGAACTCCGGCCGATCAGCGAGCAGTTCGTGCCCGAGGCGCTCGCGGTGAGTGGGCTCGACCGGGAGCGCCTCGTCCGCGACGGGGCCGAACCCGCCGTCGCCCTCGCCGAGTTCACCGGCTGGGTGAACGGGGTCGCCGCGGGTGCGCAGCCGGTGATGTGCGGCTATCCGGCGTCGTACGACTGGACCTTCCTGTACTGGTACCTGATCCGCTTCACCGGATCGAGCCCCTTCGGCCACTCCGGCTGCCTCGACATGAAGACGCTGTACGCCGTCAAGGCCGGGCTGCCGCTGCGGGCGGTGGCCAAGGGCACGATGCCGCGTGAGCTGTTGTCGCGGCGCCGTCACACGCACCATGCGCTGGACGACGCCGTCGAGCAGGCCGAGCTGTTCGCGAACCTCATGGCGTGGAGACCGGCTCCATCGGCGCCGTGACATCGTCGGCCTCACGGCCCCGGCCCAGGTGGTTGAAGACCAGGTTCAGCAGGACCGCCGCCACACAGCCCGTCGAGATGCCGGAGTCGAGGACGATCTTCGCGGTCTCCGGGAAGGCGTGGTAGAACTCCGGCGCCGTGATCGGGATGATGCCGACGGCGAGGGAGACAGCGACGATCAGGACGTTGTTGTCCTTCTCCAGACCGGCCCGGACCAGGGTCTGGATGCCGCTCGCGGCGACCGAGCCGAACAGGACCACGCCCGCGCCGCCGAGCACCGGGCGCGGTACGACGGCGATGAGCGAGGCGGCCACGGGGCACAGGCCCATGAGGACCAGGAAGCCTCCGCCGGTGGCGACGACGTAGCGGCTGCGGATCCTCGTCATCGCGACCAGGCCGATGTTCTGGGCGAAGGCGCTGCACATGAAGCCGTTGAACAGCGGGCTGACGGCCGAGCCGAGGGTGTCGGCGCGCAGGCCCGCGGCGATGGTCTTCTCGTCGGCCGGGCGGTCGACGATCTCGCCCAGCGCCAGCATGTCCGCCGTGGACTCGGTCATCGACACCACCATCACCACGCACAGCGAGATGATCGCGGCGAGCTGGAACTGCGGGGCGCCGAAGTGGAAGGGCGTCGGGAAGCCGACGATGTCCGCGTCCGTGACCGGGCTGAAGTCCGTGACGCCGAGCGGTATCGCGACCAGCGTGCCCGCGACCAGGCCGAGCAGCACGGCGATCTGCTTGACGAAGCCCCGGGTGAAGCGGCGCAGGAGCAGGACCAGCAGCAGGGTCACCGCGGCCAGGCCCAGGTTGGTGCCCGAGCCGTAGTCGTCCGCCGAGGGGCTCGCGCCCTGCGCCCAGCCGAAGGCCACCGGCAGCAGGGAGACGCCGATGAGGGTGATCACCGTGCCGGTGACGACCGGCGGGAAGAAGCGGACCATCTTGCTGAAGAAGGGGGCCGCTATGAAGCCCAGCAGGCCGGCGACGATCACCGCGCCGAAGATGATCGGCAGCGCGTCGGACTTGTCCTCGGTGGAGGCGACGATCGCCGTCATGGGGGCGACACCGGCGAAGGTGACGCCGTTGACGAACGGCAGCCGGGCGCCGATCTTCCAGATGCCGAGGGTCTGCAGGAAGGTCGCGAGGCCCGCGGTGAACAGGCAGGCGCCGGTGAGGAAGGTCAGTTCGGTGCCGGTCAGGCCGATGGCCGCGCCGACGATCAGGGGTGGGGCGACGACGCCCGCGTACATGGCGGCCACGTGCTGCAGGCCCGTGGTGGCCATCTTCAGGGCGGGGAGTTTCTCGTCGACGGGATGGACGGCCCGCTGCTCGGGGGCGGTGGGCGGTACGGCATCGGGCTGAGCGGCCACGGCGGCTCCTCCGGTCGGTTACACGGCAGCGCGGAACGGCGGCCGTGGGTTTCAAGGAGGTGGTGCGGGTGGTCGTGCGGGACCGGGACGGCCGTTCGACGGGGAACGGGACCGTTCCGGGGCGCGCTCGTCCAAGCACGCCCCGGAGACGGCCGCCATGGACCCCGATCGGGTCCACGGCTGCCGGCCGGGAGCCGTCCCTCCCGGCCGGAGTCTTCACCGGCTTCAGGGGTCCTTGCACTATGCCCGCCCGGGTCGCGTGGTCTGGCACCGCACCCCGCCGCGTTGCCAGACCACGCGACCTGACCGGACGCTCATAGTGCGAGGACCCCTCAGCCCTGGGCGGCGATCCGCGCCAGCCGCCGCGCCTCGTCCCGCGTGGAGCGGGCGATCGCGTCCTCGTCGACGTGCAGCAGCCGGCCGTTCTCGACGACCGCCTCGCCATTGACCAGGGACAGCGTGACCGGGGCCGCCGCGCCGAAGACGAGCGCGGTCACCGGGTCGGCGATGGAGGCGTGGGCGAGGGTGTCCAGCTTCCACAGCACCAGGTCGGCGAGCTTGCCGGGCTCCAGGGAGCCGATCTGGTCGGCGCGGCCGAGCACCTGGGCGCCGCCGTACGTGCCGAGCCGCAGCGCCTGCCGGGCGTTGAGGGCGGCCTCGCGGTGGGCGCCGAGGCGGTTGATGAGCAGGGCGTTGCGCAGCTCGGTGTGCAGTTCGCCGGACTCGTTCGACGCGGTGCCGTCGACGCCGAGGCCCACGGGCACACCGGCGGCGAGCATGTCGGGCACCCGGGCGATACCGGCCGCCAGCCGGGCGTTGGAGGAGGGGCAGTGGGCGACACCGGTCTTCGTGCGGGCGAAGGCGGCGATGTCGGAGTCGTTCATGTGGACGCAGTGCGCCATCCACACGTCCTCGCCGAGCCAGCCGGTGGACTCGAAGTAGTCGGTCGGGCCCATGCCGAACAGCTCGTGGCAGAACTTCTCCTCCTCCACGGTCTCCGAACCGTGCGTGTGCAGGCGCACGCCGAGGCGGCGGGCCAGCTCGGCGCCCTCACGCAGGAGTTCGGTGGAGACGGAGAACGGGGAGCAGGGGGCGACGGCGACCTGCGTCATGGCGTCGAAGGAGGCGTCGTGGTGCTGCTTGACGGTCTCCTCGGTCGCGGCGAGCGCGCCGTCGAGGGTCTCCACGGCGAAGTCCGGCGGCAGCCCGCCGTCCTTCTCGCTGCGGTCCATGGAGCCCCGGGCGAGGGTGAAGCGGACGCCCGTCTCGCGGGCGGCGCGGATGATGGAGCCGGACAGGTCGCCGGAGCCCTGGGGGAAGACGTAGTGGTGGTCCATCGCCGTGGTGACACCACCGCGGGCCATCATCGCCAGCGACCCCTGCGCGGCCGCGTACGTCATCCGCTCGTCGATGCGCGCCCAGACCGGGTACAGGGCGACGAGCCAGTTGAAGAGGTTGTGGTCCGTGGCCATGCCCCGGGTGATCCACTGGTAGAAGTGGTGGTGGGTGTTGACCAGACCGGGGGTCACCAGGTGGCCGGAGGCGTCGATGCGGCGGACGACGTTCTCCAGGCCCTCGGGGGCCTTGCCCGAGCCGAGCGCCTCGATGCGGTTGCCGGCGACGACGACGTACCCGGAGGCGTACTCGGTGTCGTTCGCGTCGACGGTCGCGATCGCGCAGTTCTCGATGACGATGCGCCGGGCTGCTGCCATGGTGCGTCCTTTTCGCTCAGTGGACTTTGGTCGAGAGGGCACGGCAGGACCCTGGGAGTTTTGAGTGCCGCGGCCGGGGAGCCTTCGAGCCTGCGTCTCCGCCGGCCGCGGGTGCCGAAAGGGGGAGTGGATCAGAGGTTGGTGAGGTCCACCGGGATCCGCGCCTCGCAGCCGTCCCTGAGGATGGTGGCCTCGATCAGGCCGTAGGGGCGGTCGGCGGCGAAGTACACCTCGTTGTCGTTCTTCAGCCCGAACGGCTCCAGGTCCACCAGGAAGTGGTGCTTGTTCGGGAGGGAGAAGCGGACCTCGTCGATCTCGCTGCGGTGGTTGATGATGCGGGCGCCCATCTGGTACAGCGTCTGCTGCAACGACAGCGAGTACGTCTCGGCGAAGGCCTGGAGCATGTGCTTCTTGGTCTGCTCGTAGGACTTCTCCCAGTTGGGCATCTTCTGCTCGTCGTCGCTCCAGTTGAAGCGCCAGCGGCCGGAGACCTGGGTGGCCAGGATGCGGTCGTAGGCCTCCTGGAGCGTCGTGTACTTGTCCTTGACGTAGCCCCAGAATTCGGAGTTGGTCGAGTTCATGACGACCAGGTCCTTCAGGCCTGAGACGACCTCCCACGACTCACCGTCGTAGGTGATCTGGGTCAGCCGGGTCTCCTGGCCCTTGCGGACGAACGAGTGCTTGACCTCGTCCGCTCCGATGAACTTGGAGTTGGCGTCGGAGGTCTCGATCCGCTCCCAGGCGTACTCCTCGATGCGGATGCGGGCCCGGTGGATCGGCTCCTGCGAGCTGACGAAGTGACGGGCGAGGTGGATGCCGAACTGCTCGGCGGACTCGATGCCGTACTCCTTCGCGAACGCGTACACCGTGTTCTTGGTGGTGTCGGTCGGCAGCACGTTGGCGTTGGAACCGGAGTAGTGGACGTCGTCCATGTCGCCGCTCAGGGCCACCGACACGTTCAGGTCCTTGATGTGGTGGGTGGCGCCGTCCCGCGTGATCTTTACGACGCGGTTCTCTGCCTTGCCGTACTGGTTCTGGCCGAGAATCGTGGGCATCTTAGCTAGCTCCCTCGGTAAACGGAGTAGCCGAACGGGTTGAGCAGCAGCGGTACGTGGTAGTGCTCGCCCGGCACGACGGCGAACGTGATCGCCACCTCCGGGAAGAACACACCGGGTCCGCTGTCCCGATTCGCGGGGGCGTCCTGCTGCGCATCGGCTTGCTTCTTCGCGAACTTCTCGAAGTACGGCTCCACCGCGAAGTCGAGCCGTACGTGGGTGGTGCCCTCCGGCAGCGCCGGGAGGTCCTTGCACCGGCCGTCCGCGTCGGTCGCGGAGCCGCCGAGCGCCTGCCAGTCCGCATCGCGCCCGGAGCGGGCGGAGAGGTGGACGGCGACGCCCTCGGCGGGGCGGCCGACGGACGTGTCCAGGATGTGGGTGGACACGGAGGCGGTGGTGCTGGTGCTCATGTCTGATCTTCCTGTACGAGGTTGGCCAGGCGGATACGGTTGATCCTGCCCAGCTCGGTGCGGACGATCTCCCGCTCCTGCTCCGGCGAGTTCCCGATCCGCTCCTTGACCGCGTCGCGCATCTGCTCGCCGGTGCGGCCGGTGGCGCAGATCAGGAAGACATGGCCGAACTTCTCCTGGTAGGCCAGGTTCAGCTCCAGCATCTCCGCCTTGAGCTCCTCCGAGGCGCCGGCCATGCCGCGCTGCTCCCGGGCCGAGGTCGGGTCGCCCGGCTTGGGGCGGCCGATCGGCGGGTGCCCGGCCATCGCCTCTCGGAGGTCCTCGGTGGTCAGCTCGGCCATCGCGGCGTCGCTGGCGGCGTAGAGGTCGTCGGGGGTGGCGTAGGGGCGGACGGCGAGCAGCCGGTTCGCCCAGGCCGTGGAAGCACACGCCTCGTGCAGCGCGGCGAAGGCCGCGTGCTCCTCCAGAGCGTTGAAGCGGGCCAGGCCCGGCGGCGTGGAAGTGGACGTCACGGGAGCCTCCGTGGCCTTGTCGGCCTTCGTACTGAACGGGCTGCGGATAGCTAACGCCCTCCGAAAGAGCACGTCAACACTTTGTTGAAAATTCGGGGTAACAAAAACCGCCGCCCCGAGATCGCGGGACGGCGGCTGCGCACCGGGGGAAGGCCCTGGTCAGGACTCCTTCTCGCGGTTGAGGTAGTTGTAGACGGTGAACCGGCTGACGCCGAGCGCGCTCGCCACGGTCTCCACGCCGTGCCGCACGGAGAAGGCGCCCCGCGCCTCCAGTATGCGCACCACCTCCTGCTTGGACCTGCGGTCCAGCTCGGACAGCGGCTTGCCCCGCTTGCGCTCCATGGCCGCGAGGATGTGGTCGAGTGAGTCGGCGAGCTGCGGCAGCCGTACGGCGACCACGTCGACGCCCTCCCAGGCCAGCACGACGTCGTCGGCGCTCGCCTCGTCCGGCGGGATCATCATGCCGCCCATGGCGTCGACCAACGGCTTCACGGCCGCGATGAAGGACTCGTTGCCGGTCACTTATCGCCCTCCCCGACCACGTTGACCTGGAGCGAGACCCGGGTGGCACCGGCCTGGAGCGTCCTGCGGAGCAGGGCGTCCACGGCGGTCAGCACCGCATCGGCGGCACCCTCGGCGGTGTTGCCGAAGGGGCCGACGTCCACGGCGTCCAGCTCGGCCGCCTGGACGACCTCGCGTGCCACCAGCGCGTGCGCGGGCGCCTCGTCGAGGTCGAAGGGTTCCGTCGTGAATTCCACTCTCAGTCGCACTGTGCCCCCACACACCTTTCCGACCTGCGCTTTACCCAGATCACCCAGGGCGAGGGCACATCGGGGCTCACCGCGACGGAGCCGGTTCGCCCGCCACGAGGCGACCCTAACCGACCCGCGGAGTCCCGCCGACGGCTCGACGTCACCATTGTGTTGAAGAGTGGCGGTGGGGTTGATAGCGTGCACGCCCAGTTCCGGAAAATAAATTCCATCATACGGAATTAATTGCCGGTCCGCGGTGCTGGCCGTGCTGCCGCTCAGCTGGTGGCTGGACGCCCAGGGCGTGCCGGAGCCGGAGGCGCTGCGGGAGGCGATCCGCACCGCCCGGGCGGCCGGAGGAGACCCGCGCATCCTCGTCCTCACCCTTCCCGACGATCCGACCGGGACGCCGGCGCCACCGGAACTGGTGCGCCAGCTCTGCGCGATCGCCGAGACGGAGGACCTGCTGATCGTCTCCGACGATATCTACCGGGACCTGGTCCACGACCCGGACGCCACCGAGGTGCTCAGCGCGGCCGCGGTGCTGCCCGAGCGGACCGTGGTCACCAGCGGCCTGTCCAAGTCGCTGGGCCTGGGGGCTCGCGCATCGGCGTCGCCCGCTTCCCTGCCGGCGCGCACCGGTTGCGCGACGCCGTGGTGTCGGTGGCGAGCGAGCCGTGGTCCACGCCGGCGGGGCCGATGCAGGCGGTGGCGGAGTACGCGTTCGCCGAGCCGCCCGAGATCCGCGCTCGGCTGCGGGCCGCCGCCCGGCTGCACGGGGCGGTGGCGCGCGCGGTGCGCGGCGCGGCCGTCGAGGGCGGTGCCGTGTGCCGCCCGCGACTGGCGGCTTCCACGTCTACCCGGCTTCGAGCCGGTGCGGGACCGGCTTGCGGCCCGCGGCGTCACCGACTCGGCGTCGCTCGCCCGCTGGCTGCTGGAGGAGCAGGACGTCGTCGTGCTCGCCGGGCACCTGCTCGGCGACGACGCGCAGGCGCTGCGGTCCAAGGCCGCGACCAGCCTGCTGTACGGGGACGCCGAGGACCAGGCCGCCGCGCCGGCGGCGAAGGAGCCGGTGTCGCTGCCGCACATCGCCGAGAACGTCGACCGCATCGCGAGCGCCTTCACCGCGCTCGCCGTCTGAGGAGGAAGGCACCATGCGAGTGGACCTGAAGGAGATGCCCGCCACGCCCGCGGCGTTCGCCGAGCTCGCCGCCGCGGCCGACCGGTTGCTGGCGGACATCGACCAGCTCACCGACGCCGACGTCACCGCGCCGAGCGCGCTGCACGGCTGGAGCCGCGGCCACGTGCTCAGCCACCTCGCCGCCCAGGCGTCCGCGCTGGAGCGGCTGCTGGACTGGGCCCGTACCGGCGTGGAGAACCCGCAGTACGCCTCCCGCGAGGCGCGCGACGCCGAGATCGAGGCAGGCGCCCGCGGCACCGCCGCCGAACTCGCCACCCGGGTGCGCAAGGCCGCAGCCGGCTTCCGGCGGAGCATCGAGGAGCTGCCCGAGGCCGCCTGGCGGGCGGTTGTCCGGCCCTTCACCGGCGAGCTGTGCACCCCGCAGCGGATCCTCGTCATCCGGCTGCGGGAGCTGGAGGTGCACCATGTCGACCTCGCCGTCGGCTACACCTTCGTCGACATCCCGCCGTCGGCACGGGAGATCATCCTGGCCGACGTGGCCGGCTACCTCGCCCAGACCCCGGGCATGCCGGACCTCGAACTCCGCGACGCCACAGGCGAGTCGGTACACACCTTCGGCGGCGGGCATCCTGAGCGCCCCGTCGTCACCGGCTCCCGCGCCGATCTCCTCGCCTGGCTGGCCGGCCGCTCGCCCGGCACGGGTCTTGCCACCCACGACAGCGGCCCGCTGCCCGAGCTGCCGCGCTGGATCTGACGACCGACCAGGAAGGCCCATGACGCACTCCGAACCCCCTGCGCCCGACTCCGTGCACATGGAGTTCCTGGACTGCATCCGGGCCAACCTCCTGGTAGAGGTACTGCAGGCGGCAGGGGCTGATCGTGAGGGTCGCTCCTGGTCGCGAACCGTCGGCGATTGCCCCCCGGCCGGTGGGCCGACAACCGCCGTCGTGCGTGAAGGAAGGCGCGGGAGGGATTGACGCTTCCCGGAATGCTCGCTTTGGACCTCCCGCGACGGACCGGCGCCCCCTCCCCGTAGAGCAGTCGAACGCAGTGACTGCACAGGGAGGGGCTGCACCGTGTCAGGACGGCACAGGATCACAGGCGCCAAGGGGACGGCGCTCGCGGTGGCGGCGATGGCCGCGCTGACCGCGTCGCAGGCGCCGGGCGCCGCCCCGTCGGCGCGGGCCACCGCGCCCGCCGGGACGGAACTGCGCGCCGGGCACGGCCCGAGCGTGTCCGGGGACACCCCGTACCGCATGGAACTGCCGCCGCTGCGAGCACGGGGGGCCGCGCTGTCGCCGGTGGTCGGCGCGCTGCCGGTGAGCGTGTTCGCCGCCTACCGGCGGGCCGAGGCGCGGCTCGCGCACATGGCGCCCGGCTGCGGGCTTCGGTGGCAACTGCTCGCCGCCATCGGGCAGGTGGAGTCCGGTCAGGCGCGCGGCGGGCGGGTGGCCGCGGACGGTACGACGCCGACACCGATCCTCGGTCCACGCCTGGACGGCAACGGTTTCGCCCTCATCCGGGACACCGACGACGGTTCCCTCGACGGGGACACGGTGTACGACCGTGCGGTGGGGCCGATGCAGTTCATCCCGTCGACCTGGGCGGTGTGGGGCACGGACGGCAACGGCGACGGGCGGGCCGACCCGCACAACGTCTTCGACGCGGCGCTCGCCGCCGGGCGCTACCTGTGCGCGGGCGGCCGGGACCTGTCCGCGCCCGGCGACCTGGACGCGGCGATCCTCGGCTACAACCACTCGACGGCGTATCTGCGCACGGTCCGGGCCTGGTTCGCGTACTTCCTGGAGGGCCACCGGGTCGTTCCGGACGCCGGGACGGCAGGCGGTCGCAGCGCGGAGCGCGAGGACTCCGGGCCGGTGCCGCGCGAGCCGTCGCCCACACCGCGAACCCGCCCGACCGGCGGCGGATCCGGTACGCCGTCCCCCGCGCCGTCCCCGTCCTCCTCCCCGTCCCCGACCGCACCGCGGCCTTCCCCCACCGGCCGCCCGTCCACCGAGGCCTCGCCGCGGCCCCCGCTGCCCCTGCCCGACACCGGGGCCGACCTGCCTGGCGACGATCTGCTGCCCGCAGGAGACCCGATGGGCGCCGCCCCCTCCACAAGCGTGGCTACCGGAGGGTAATGTCGCCCTCCGCCGGGCGCACCTGGCCGGCGGATGAGCGCGAAGGGGCCCTCATGGCGACGATGGACATGCCCGCGGAGATACAGGCGGCCCACGACCGGTGGGAACGCATGTGGAGCCACCGCGAACACCTGCTCAAGGTGGCCCGCCGCAGGTCGATGTCGCTGGAGGACGCCGAGGACGCCGTGCACGAGGCGATGCTGCGCGCGGCGGAGCGCCCCGACCTGGACGACGAGCGGCTCGCCGCCTGGCTGACGACGGTGACGATCCGGCTGTGCGTCGACCGCTACCGGCAGGTCAACCGCGAGGCCGAGGTGCGCACCAGCCCGACGCTGATCGCTCCTGGTCCGGTGCCGGTCGAGGAAGCCGTGTGCGACCGGGCCGAGGCCAGGTGGCTGGCCGTGCGCAGCGGGGAGCTGCCCGCGCGCCAGGCGGAGGCGCTCCGGCTGAAGTCGCAGGACCTGGACGTCGGTCAGGTCGCCGTGCGGATGGGCCTGAGCTACCGGACGGTGGAGTCGCTGCTGGCCCGGGCCCGCCGCACGCTGCGCAACTCGCTGGCCGGCACACTCGGTCTCGCCCTGTTCCTGTGCGGCCGGGGCAGGCCGCGCGGGGCGTCGCAGGCGCAGGCCGTCGCTCTGGCGTCCACGGCGGCGACGCTGGCGGTGGCCGGGTTCGTGCTGCCGTACGCCTACGACGGGGACGGGCAGGGCACGGAACCCGGGACGTCGGTCTCCCCCGCGCCGGAGGCGTGGCAGCGGCCGTCCGCCGAGGGGCCGGGCACGGCTGCGGAGGAGCGTGCGCTGCCGGACGCGTCGAGCACGGCCGCGCCGGAGGCGGGGCGAAGCCCTGCCGACCGGTCGCTGCTGCCGCTGTCCGTGCCGTCTTTGCCGGTGGTCTCCGCGGCGCCCGAAGTGCCCGCTCCCGAGGTGCCCGCGGTACCTGGGGTGGCCGTGCCGCAGGTCCCGGACGTCCGCGACGTCCCACGGTCCCTGACGGACGCCAACGACCTCCCGGAGCTCCCGACAGCCCCCGAGCCTCCGGCAGGCCCCCACCTCCCGGAAGCCTCCGCGCCCCCGGTCCCCGACGCCCCCTCGGCCCCGGTCGGCGAACTGCCCTGAACCCCACTCGTCCGCCCGTCCGGGCGGACGCCGCCGGACGGTCCCACACCCCGCTCAACCGCTCTACGACCACCCGCACCACCACTCCCCGGCCCGCCGCACCCCCACACCCCGGCCCGCCACACCCCGCCCCGGCCCGCCACACGCCCACTCCCCCGCCCCCCACACACACCCCCTCCCCCAACCCGCAAAAAATTTCGGTTTGCCGCGACGGACCCCCCACCCCTCCCCGTAGAGCAGATGTCGGAGCTGCTCCACGGGCGACTTCAAGGGCGAAGGGTGGACCGGATGGGTGTCGAGATCTGTGTGGAAGGGCTGACCAAGTCCTTCGGTCACCAGGTCATCTGGCAGGACGTCTCGCTGACGCTGCCCGCCGGTGAGGTCTCGGTCATGCTCGGCCCCTCGGGCACGGGCAAGTCGGTGTTCCTCAAGACGCTCGTCGGACTGCTGAAGCCGGAGCGGGGCTCCATCACGATCCAGGGCCGGGACATCACCAAGCTCCGCGAGCACGAGCTGTACGAGGTGCGCAAGCTCTTCGGCGTGCTGTTCCAGGACGGCGCGCTGTTCGGCTCGATGAACCTGTACGACAACATCGCCTTCCCGCTGCGCGAGCACACCCGCAAGCCGGAGAGCGACATCCGGCGGATCGTGCTGGAGAAGATGGACATGGTCGGGCTCATCGGCGCCGAGCAGAAGCTGCCCGGCGAGATCTCCGGCGGGATGCGCAAGCGCGCCGGGCTGGCCCGGGCCCTCGTCCTCGACCCGGAGATCATCCTCTTCGACGAGCCGGACTCGGGCCTCGACCCCGTCCGCGTCGCCTACCTCAACCAGCTCATCGTCGACCTCAACGCCCAGATCGACGCGACCTTCCTGATCGTCACGCACGACATCGCCTCGGCCCGCCAGGTCCCCGACAACATCGGGCTGCTGTTCCGCCGCGAGCTGGTGATGTTCGGGCCGCGCGAGGAGCTGCTGACCAGCGACGAGCCCGTCGTACGGCAGTTCCTGAACGGCCGCGTGCAGGGGCCGATCGGCATGGCGGAGGAGAAGGACGCGGCCCAGGTCGAGCAGGAGCTGGCCCAGATCGGCGAGACGGCCGACCCCCAGCACCTCACGCCCCGGCTGCTGCCCAGCCCCGGCATCACCAGACCGCCCCGCTGGCAGGCCATCGCCGAGCGGGAGGAGGAGGTGGCCCGCGCATGAGCCTCAACCCCGTCGGCGCGCTGCGCCACTCCGGCAGCCTGTTCGCGATGGCCCTGGACGTCGTACGGACCGTCCCCAAAAGGCCGTTCCAGGTGCGGGAGTTCATCCAGCAGGCGTGGTTCATCGCGAGCGTGACCATCCTGCCGACCGCCCTCGTGTCGATTCCCTTCGGCGCGGTCATCGCCCTGCAGATCGGCAGCCTCACCCGGCAGCTCGGCGCCCAGTCGTTCTCGGGCGCGGCCTCCGTGCTCGCGGTGCTGCGCGAGGCCTCGCCGATCGTCACCGCCCTGCTGATCGCGGGCGCGGGCGGCACGGCGATCTGCGCGGACCTCGGGGCACGGAAGATCCGCGAGGAGATCGACGCGATGCAGGTGCTGGGCATCGACCCCATCCACCGGCTGGTCGTGCCGCGCGTCCTGGCCTCGATGCTGGTGGCGGTGCTGCTCAACGGCCTGGTGTCGGTGGTCGGCGTGGCGGGCGGCTACTTCTTCAACGTCGTCCTGCAGGACGGCACACCGGGCGCGTACCTGGCCTCCTTCACCACCCTCGCCCAGCTGTCCGACCTGTGGGCGGCCGAGATCAAGGCGCTCGTCTTCGGCGCGATCGCCGCGATCGTCGCCTCGTACAAGGGACTCACCGCGAAGGGCGGCCCCAAGGGCGTGGGCGACGCGGTGAACCAGTCGGTGGTGATCACCTTCATGTTGCTGTTCGTGACGAACTTCGTGATGACCGCGGTGTACTTCCAGGTCGTCCCGCAGAGGGGCTGAGCGATGAGACTTCTCGACCGCCCGCTGAAGTCCCTCGAGGACCTGGGCGCCCAGCTCTCCTTCTACGGCCGCTCGCTGGCCTGGACCGGCCGCACCCTGCGCCGCTACAAGAAGGAGATCCTGCGCCTGCTCGCCGAGGTCAGCTTCGGCCGGGGCGCGCTCGCCGTCGTCGGCGGCACCGTCGGAGTGATCGCCTTCCTGTCGTTCTTCACCGGCACGGAGGTGGGCCTGCAGGGGTACGCCGCGCTCAACCAGCTCGGCACGTCCAACTTCGTGGCGTTCCTGTCGGCGTACTTCAACACCCGGGAGATCGCCCCGCTGGTGGCCGGGCTCGCGCTGTCCGCGACGGTCGGCGCCGGGTTCACGGCGCAGCTCGGCGCGATGCGGATCAGCGAGGAGACCGACGCCCTGGAGGTCATGGGCGTGCCGTCGCTGCCGTTCCTGGTGACCACCCGGATGATCGCCGGGTTCGTCGCGGTGATCCCGCTGTACGTGGTCGGGCTGCTGTCGTCGTACCTCGCCGCCCGCACCATCACGACCGGCTACTACGGGCAGTCGGCGGGCACCTACGACCACTACTTCCAGCAGTACCTGCCCCCGGTCGACGTGCTCTGGTCCTTCGGCAAGGTGCTGGTCTTCGCCGTCGTGATCATCCTGGTGCACTGCTTCTACGGCTACTACGCGAGCGGCGGCCCGGCGGGCGTCGGCGTCGCGGTGGGCCGGGGCGTGCGCACCTCGATCGTGGCGATCAACGTCCTCGACTTCTTCCTGTCGCTGGCGATCTGGGGCGCCAGCACGACCGTACGGATAGCGGGGTGAGCCGGGTGAGAGTGCTGAGACTTCGGTTGTACGGCGTCGTCTTCGTCGCCGTCCTCGCGACTCTGCTGTCCCTGTCCGTCGCCGTCTATCAGCAGGCGTTCACGCCGGTCGTGCGGATCACGCTGGAGGCCGACAGCCTCGGCAACCAGCTCGACCGGCGGGCCGACGTCAAGCTGCGCGGGCTGCTGGTCGGCGAGGTGCGCGGCGTGCGCGCGGACGGCACGAAGGCCACGCTGGACATCGCGCTCAAGCCGGAGCACGTCGCGTACATCCCCGCCGACGTGCACGCGCGGCTGCTGCCCAAGACCCTGTTCGGCGAGAAGTACGTCGACCTGGTGGTGCCCGCCGGTTCGTCCGCGCGGCCGATCCGCGCCGGGGACGTGATCACCCAGGACCGCACCCGCGTCGGCATCGAGCTGCAGCAGCTGATGAACGACCTGCTGCCGCTGCTGCGGACCGTCAAGCCCGGCGAGCTCAACGCCACGCTGTCCGCGTTCGCCACGGCGCTGGAGGGGCGCGGCGACCGCATCGGCGACAACCTCGCCCGCGTGGAGGCCTATCTGCGCAGGCTGAACCCGCATCTGCCGTCCCTGAAGGAGGACATCGCGCGGTTCGCGGACGTCGCCGAGATGTACGGCGACGCGGCGCCCGACCTGATGCGGATCCTCCGCAACACCGTCACGACCAGCCGCACGCTGGTGGAGAAGAAGGAACAGTTGGCCGCAGCGCTCACCTCGACCACGACCACCGCCCGCACGGCGGACGGTTTCCTCGCCGCGACCGGCGACCGGCTGATCACCCTCGGCCGGGTCTCCCGGCCCACGCTGGAGCTGTTCGCCCGCTACTCGCCGGAGTACCCCTGCCTCCTGGAGGGCCTGGTCCGGCAGGAGAAGGCCTCGGAGGAGGCGTTCCGGGGCGGGAAGATGCGGATCACCCTGGAGGTCGTACGGCAGCGGCCGGCGTACGAGCCCGGCGAGGAGCCCTACTACGGCGAGCGGTCCGGCCCGAACTGCCGTGGCCTGCCCAACCCGCGCGTGCCCGCGCCGCACACCAAGCTGAACGACGGTACGTCGGAGGTGTCCGGCACCCGGGCCGAGCAGCGCGCCGTCGGCTCGCTCGTCGCGCCCGTGCTGGGCGTGCCCGCCGACGAGGTGCCGCCGGTCGCGACGCTGCTGTTCGGGCCGATGGCGCGGGGGACGGCGGTGAGCGTCGTATGAGCACCACCTCAGCGCGCACGACCGCCGCGCCGCTGATCAAGTTCAGCCTGTTCGCGGTGGTGACGATCCTGGCGACGGCCCTGCTCGCGGCCACCATCGTCAACATCTCCTTCACTCCCGAGCACACGTACCGCGCGGTGTTCAGCGACGTCACCGGCCTGGAGGAGGGCGACGACATCCGGGTGGCCGGGGTGCGGGTCGGCGAGGTCGAGGGCATCCGGATCAAGGACCGGACGCGGGCGGAGGTCACCTTCACCGTCACCCGGGACCGTCCGCTGCTCACCAGCACCGGCGCGGTGATCCGCTACCGCAACCTCGTCGGGCAGCGGTACGTCACCCTGACCGAGGGTGCGGGCGACGGCACCCGGTTGCGGCCCGGCGGCACGATCCCGCTGGCGCGGACGCAGCCCGCGCTGGACCTCAACGCGCTGCTGAACGGCTTCAAGCCGCTGTTCGCCGCGCTCAGCCCCAAGGACGTCAACCAGCTCGCCACCGAGATCATCAAGACGCTCCAGGGCGAGGGCGGCACCGTCAACAGCCTGCTCGCGCACACGGCGTCGCTCACCACCACCCTCGCGGACCGGGACGAGCTGATCGGGTCCGTGATCGACAACCTCAACACCGTGCTGGAGACGCTCGACCAGCGCGGCGCGCGGTTCTCCGAGCTGCTCAAGCAGCTGCGCCGGGTGATCTCGGGGCTGTCCGCCGACCGCAAGCCGATCGGCGAGTCGCTGGTGAGCATCGGCGACCTGACGGAGGCCACATCGGGGCTGCTCGCGGACGCCCGTCCGCCGCTGAAGGACGACATCGCCGAGCTGACCGAGCTCACCGGAACGCTGAACAGGAACGAGAAGACCGTGGAGGGCGTGCTGAAGCGGCTGCCGAACAAGCTGAGCGAGCTGACCGGGACGGCGTCCTACGGCTCGTGGTTCAACTTCTACCTCTGCGACTTCGACGGCCGGATCGTGCTGCCGAAGACACGTGAGGTGATCACGCCTCAGCTGCAGGTGGCGAGGGCGAGGTGCGCAGCATGAGCATCCGGCTGCGACGAAAGCGCAGGGCTCGTCCCGAGCCGCTGGTCAAGGTGCGCGTCGAGTGGCCGAAGCTGCCGCGCGTCCGGCTCCCGCGCATCGGACGCCGACCGCGCCTCGGCCGACCGCGCCTGACCCCCTTCCGTGAGCGCAACCCCGTCACGATCGGCGCCGTCGGTCTCACCACGCTCGCGCTGCTCACCGTGGCCGCGTTCAACGCCGACTCCCTGCCGGTGATCGGCGACGGAGAGACGTACAGCGCCGCGTTCGCGGAGGCGGGCGGGCTCAAGCCCGGCGACGAGGTGCGGATCGCCGGGGTCAAGGTCGGCAAGGTGCAGGAGGTCGACCTCGACGGCGACCACGTCAAGGTCACCTTCAAGCTCAAGGGCGACCCGGAGTTCGGCACCGCGACCGGGGCCTCGATCCGGGTGAAGACGATCCTCGGTGCCAAGTACCTCGCCCTGCACCCCAAGGGCCCGGGCCGGCTGGCGCCCGGCAGTGAGATCCCGCTGACGCGGACCGTCCCGGCGTACGACGTCGTGCAGGCGTTCAGCGATCTGACGACCACGACCGAGGAGGTCGACACCGAACGGCTGGCGACAGCCCTGGACACCATCTCCACCACCTTCCAGGACTCCCCCGCCGAGGTACGGGCGTCCATCAAGGGCCTGTCCAAGATCTCCCGGACGGTCGCCTCCCGCGACAAGGCGCTGCGCGAACTCCTCGACCACGCCAACGGCGTCACCGGCGTCCTGGCCGAGCGCTCCTCGGACTTCACGGCCCTGGTCAAGGACGGCGACAAGCTGTTCAAGGAGATCAGCAGGCGACGCGAGGCCATCCACAAGCTGCTGACGACCTCCGCGGCGCTCGGCGTCGAGCTGTCCGGCCTGGTCGAGGACAACGAGAAGGAGATCGGGCCCGCGCTGCGGGGCCTCAACCAGGTGGTGGAGATGCTGGAACGCAACCAGTCGAGCCTGGACCGCAGCGTCGAGCTGCTCGCGCCCTACGTCCGGGTCTTCACCAACACCCTCGGCAACGGCCGCTGGTTCGACTCCTACGTCCAGAACCTGGTCGCCGCCCCGGTGGTGCCCAGCACGGGAGGCTCGCGATGAGGAAACGTCTGGCGCTGCTCGTCGTGCTGGCCCTGGTCGCCGGGCTCGCCTTCGTCCTGTGGCCACGCCCCGAGAAGGTGCGGGTCACCGCCTACTTCCCGCGCACGGTCGGCATCTATCCCGGCTCCGACGTCCGGGTCCTCGGCGTCCGCGTCGGCGAGGTGAAGGCCATCACGCCGGAGGGCGGCAGGGTGCGGGTGGAGCTGGAGTACGACGCGGCGCGCAGGATTCCCGCCGACGCGCAGGCCGCGATCATCAACTCCTCGGTGGTCAGCGACCGTTATGTGCAGCTGCTGCCGGTCTACCGCGAGGGTCCGGTGCTCCGGGACGGCGCCGTCATCCCCGAGTCGCGCACGGCCGTGCCGGTCGAGCTGGACCGGATCTTCGACAGCCTGCACACCACGGCCGAGGCGCTCGGCCCCGAGGGCGCCAACCAGGACGGCGCCCTGTCCCGGCTGCTCGGGGTGAGCGCGGAGAACCTCGACGGCCAGGGCGAGAACATCCACCAGACGGTGAAGGACCTCTCGGCGGCGGTCACCACGCTGTCCGACGGGCGCGGGGACCTGTTCGGCACCGTGCGGAACCTGCAGGTGTTCACGGCGGCGCTGGCGGCGGACGACAAGAGCGTGCGGTCGTTCAACACCAGCCTCGCCCAGGTGGCGGAGCAGCTCGCCGGGGAGCGCGAGGACCTCGCGGCGGCGCTGCGCAACCTCGGCATCGCCCTCGGCGACATCTCCGCGTTCGTGAAGCAGAACAAGAAGTCGCTGACCTCGAACGTGAAGGGCCTCAGCAAGGTGACCAAGGTCCTCGTCGCCCAACGGGCGGCGCTGGAGGAGCTGCTGGAGGTCGCCCCCACGGGTCTGTCGAACCTCCAGAACGCCTACAACGCCTCCTCCGGCACTCTCGACACCCGCAACAACCCACAGCACCCGCAGGATCCGGCCTCCCTGCTCTGCTCCGTGCTGCGCACCACCGGCGAGCGGGCCGACTGCGCGGACCTGGAGAAGCTCTTCGCCTCCCTGCCCGAGGTGCCGACCGCGCCCGCCGTGCCGCATACGGGCACCGGCACGGTCGACCGGACGCTCGGCGGCATCCTGGAGGGCGACGCATGAGCGGGCTGCGCAGATGCGCGTGGGTGGCGGCCGGTTCGCTGCTGCTGTCCGGCTGCGAGTTCAACGGCTGGTACGACGTGGAACTGCCCGGCGGCGCCGCCTCGGACGGCCGCGCCTACCGCGTCACCGTCGAGTTCCGCGACGTCCTCGACCTGGTCCCGCAGTCCGCGGTGAAGGTCAACAACGTGACCGTGGGCGCCGTCGAGAAGGTCGAGCTGGACGGCTGGCACGCGCGCGTACGGCTGCGGGTGGCCGACTCGGTGAAGCTGCCCGCCAACGCGGTCGCCGAGCTGAGGCAGACCAGCATGCTCGGCGAGAAGTACGTCGCCCTGTCCGCTCCGCCGGGCGCGCCGCCCGTGGGGCGGCTGGGCGACGGCGACCGCATCCCGCTCAGCCGCAGCGGCCGCAACCCGGAGATCGAGGAGGTGCTGTCCGCCCTGTCCGCGCTGCTCAACGGCGGTGGAGTGGCCCAGCTCAAGACGATCACCGTGGAGCTGAACAAGGCCCTGGAAGGGCGCGAGAACCGGGTCAGGTCCCTGCTGGAGGAACTGGACACGTTCCTCGGCGGCCTGGACGACCAGCGCCGGGACATCGTCCGCGCGATCGAGGCCGTCGACCGGCTCGCGGCGCGGCTCGGGAAGGAGAAGAAGACGATCGCCACGGCCGTCGACACGATGCCGCCCGCGCTGAAGGTGCTCGCCGACCAGCGGCGCGACCTGACGAAGATGCTCACCGCCCTGTCCAGACTCGGCACCACCGGCACGAAGGTGATCAAGGCCTCCCGGGACGACACGGTCGCCAACCTCGAACAGCTGCGCCCGATCCTGCAGCAGCTGAACAAGGCGGGCGACGACCTGCCCAACTCCCTCGAGCTGCTGACCACCTACCCCTTCCCGCGGAACGCGGTGGACGCCATCAAGGGCGACTACGTCAACCTGAGCGTCACCGCCGACCTCGACCTGGCGAGCCTCTACGGCAACCTGGCCCAGGAGCCGGAGGACGGCGACGGGGGCGGCACTCCCGAGGCACCCGGCCTTCCGGATCTGCCCGATGTGCCGGATGTCCCCGGCGTTCCCGACCTGCCGGGAGTGCCGGCGCCCGCTCCCGACCTGCCCGACGCGCCGGCCGCCCCCTCCCCTCCGTCCGGAGGCCTGCTGTGCCCGCCGGTGTGCACGGCCGCGCACGGCACCGGCCAGGGCCTGCCGCCGGGGATCGACCTGGCGCTCGCGGAACTGCTGCTGAAGGGGATACAGCCGTGATCACACGTGCGGTCAAGGCCCAGCTGCTCGCCTTCGCCACCGTCACCGCCGTCGGGGTGTCCTACGTCGGCGCCGAGTACACGGGCCTGGTGGACAGCGTGCTCGGCCGCGGCTACACCGTGCGGGCCGACTTCGCCGAGTCCGGGGGCATCTTCACCGGCGCCGAGGTCACCTACCGCGGGGTGCCGGTGGGCCGCGTCGGGGCGCTGCGGCTGACCGGCGGCGGAGGGGTCTCGGTCGCGCTGGACATCGAGGACGGGGCGCCGCGCATCCCGGCGGACACGCTCGCCGTGGTGGGGAACCGTTCGGCGGTGGGCGAGCAGTACGTCGACCTCCAGCCGCGTACGTCCGCCGGGCCGTACCTGCTGGACGGCAGCACGATCCCGCGCGGCAGCACCCGCGTGCCGCTGCCCACCACGGACCTCGTGCTCAGCCTCGACCGGCTGGTGAACTCGGTCGGCAAGGACGATCTGCGGGTCACCGTCGACGAGTTGGGCAAGGCCTTCGCCGGTACCGGCCCGCACCTGAGCAGGCTGGTCGATTCGGGCAACGCGCTCGTCGAGTCCGCGTCCGAGTCGCTGCCCGAGACGATCGCGCTGATCGAGGACTCCCGCAAGGTGCTGAAGACGCAGGCCGACCAGGGCTCGTCCATCAAGGCGTTCTCCCGCGATCTGGCGCTGCTCACCGAGGAGCTGAAGTCGAGCGACGGGGATCTGCGCCGGCTGATCGGCAACGCGAGACCGGCCGCCGTCGAGCTCAACTCGCTGCTGAAGTCCATCGAGCCGCGGCTGTCGGTGCTGCTGGCCAACCTGATCAGCGGCGGGCAGGTCACGCTCGCCCGGCTGCCCGGCGTGGAGCAGGCGCTGGTCACCTTCCCGGTGGTGGTCGCGGGCAGCTACACGGTCGTCCCCGGCGACGGCACCACCCACTTCGGCCTGGTGGTGAACGCCGAGGACCCGCCCGCCTGCACCCAGGGCTACGAGGGCACCGCCCGGCGCGACCCGGCCGACACCAGCACGCGCGAGGCGAACACCGACGCGCGCTGCACGGCCCCGCGCGGCAGCGCCACCTCGGTGCGCGGCGCGCAGAACGCGCCCGGCGCGTCGTCCGGCGCCGGGGGCGCCGACCGGGCGGCGTACGTGACGCCGTACGACCCGGGGACCGGCATCTTCACCGGCCCGGACGGAACGCCCGTCGAGATCGGCTCGACGGGCGGCCAGCAGACCGTCTTCGGAAAGGAGTCGTGGCAATGGCTGCTCGTCGGACCGATGGCATGAGCGGGATGGTGTTCCAGGCGACCCGGAGCCTGCTGAGCCGGGCCGGACGCTCCAGGGCCGTGTCGGTGGGGCTCGTCGTGGCGACCCTCCTCAGCACCGCGTCGGCGCTCTGGCTGAGCCACGGGCTCTACGAACAACGCGAGGCGGAGCAGCGCCGCCAGGACATCCTGGCGGCGGCCCGCCAGTCGGCGCTGAACTTCACCTCGCTCGACTACCGGCGGTACGACCGGGACAGCGCCAACGTGCTCAAGGGCGCGACCGGTGACTTCAAGAAGGAGTTCGCCGCGCAGACCGAGGAGCTGACCGAGCTCGTCGCGCAGAACAAGTCCGTCTCCGAGGGCCAGGTCCTCGACGCGGGCATCGTCCGCTCCGACGAGCGCTCGGCCCGCGTGCTCGTGGTGGCCGACAGCAAGGTGACCAACACCGCCGTGCCCAAGGGGGAGGCGCGCACCTACCGGCTGCAACTCGACCTCGTGCACGAGGACGGCCGCTGGCTGACCTCCGACGTCGAGTTCGTGGGCTGACCCGATCCAGTGAGGAGGAAGACCGTGGCGAAACCCACCCCCCGAGGACGCGGCTCCGCGTCCCCGGCCCGGCGCACGATGACGGCGGCGGCCCGCGCCGCGGCCAAGCGCACGGAGCGCGGCCCTGCCACCGCCGTGGCCGAGCGCACGGAACGGAGCCCGGCGCCCGCTGCGGTGAAGGCGCCGGTGGCCGGGCGCACGGTGGTCGTCGAGCCGCCGGACGGCTGGGACGACCCGCCGGAGCCGTCGCCGGAGGATTTCGCGGAGGACACCGGGCAGGAGACGGCCGTACGGCGCCCGCGGCGAGGGCTGCGGGCCGCGCTCCTGTCCGTCCTGCTCGTGGCGAGCCTGGTCGCCGCCGCCGTACTCGCGACGCACTACCGGCAGGGCGTGCGGGCGGACGAGGCGAGGGTGGCGGCGCTCGCGGCCGCGCGGAAGGCGGCGCCCGTCGTGCTGTCGTACGACTACCGCCACCTGGACCGGGACTTCGCCGCGGCGCGCGCCCACCTCACCGGGAAGTTCCGTGACGAGTACGGCAAGACCACGCGGACCGTGGTCGGGCCGACGGCGAAGAAGTACGACGGCGTGGTGAAGGCGACGGTCGCGGAGCCTGCCGACGGGGGCGCCCCGGCGGCCTCCGTGGTGTCGGCCTCGGCGAACGAGGCCGTGGTCCTGCTCTTCGTCAACCAGGTCACGCAGAGCACCCAGGTCACCGGATCCCGTGTGGACCTGAACCGGGTGCGGATGACGATGACCCGCACGTCCGAGGGCTGGAAGGTGAGCGCCGTCGACGCGCTCTGAGCCAGGCCTCCCCCAGCGCCCCCGCGCCACGCGCGGGGGCGCTTTTTTGCTGGTCGGTCTTGACAGTCCTCACCCACCACAGGCACTCTTCCATTAAGCAGAAAGCAATTTCCGCAATACGGAATAAGCGCAGAGAGCGCAGAGCAGGAAGGGAGCGCCGACCCCCGATGGGATTCGCAGACCAGCGCTTCAACGTCAACCTGTCGATCCTCTTCACGGAACTCCCGCTCCTGGAGCGCCCGGCCGCCGCGGCCGCGGCCGGCTTCACCGCGGTCGAGCTGTGGTGGCCCTGGGTCGACTCCCCCACCCCCGAGCGGTCCGAGCTGGACGCCCTGAACCGGGCGATCGAGGACGCGGGCGTCCAGCTCACCGGCCTGAACTTCTACGCCGGACAGCTCCCGGGCCCGGACCGCGGCGCCCTGTCGATCCCCGGCGAGGAGTCGGAGCGGTTCCGCGCGAACATCGACGTGGCCGCCGACTTCGCCGCCTCCCTCGGCTGCAAGGCGCTCAACGCGCTCTACGGCAACCGGGTCGAGGGCGTCGACCCGGCCGAGCAGGACGCGCTCGCGCTGGAGAACCTGGTCCTGGCGGCCCGCGCCGCCGACCGGATCGGCGCGATCCTGCTGATCGAGGCCCTCAACCAGCCGGAGTCGCCGCTGTACCCGCTGGTGTCGGCGCCGGCCGCGATCGGCATCGTCGACAAGGTCGACCAGGCGACCGGCCTCGGCAACGCGCGGTTCCTGATGGACCTCTACCACCTGTCGATGAACGGCGAGGACCTGCCGCAGGTGATCGCCGCGTACGCCGACAGGACCGGGCATGTGCAGATCGCCGACAACCCGGGCCGAGGCGCCCCGGGCACGGGCTCGCTGCCCCTCGAAGACCTCCTCGACCAGCTGAAGAAGGCGGGCTACGACGGCTGGGTCGGCCTTGAGTACAAGCCGGGCGACCGCCCGAGCGCCGAGGCATTCGACTGGCTGTCCCGCTGACACCCGTACTGAGAGGCACCCTTATGAGCAACGCACTTCCCAAGATCTCCTGGATCGGCCTCGGCATCATGGGCTCCCCCATGTCCGAGAACCTGATCAAGGCGGGTTACGACGTCACCGGCTACACCCTGGAGCGGGAGAAGCTGGACCGGCTGGCCGCCGCCGGCGGCACCGCCGCCTCCTCCATCGCCGAGGCCGTCCGGGACGCCGACGTGATCATCACGATGGTGCCCGCGTCGCCGCAGGTCGAGGCCATCGCGTACGGGCCGGACGGCATCCTGGAGAACGCCAGGTCCGGGGCGCTGCTGATCGACATGTCCTCGATCACCCCGCAGACCTCCGTCGACCTGGCCGCCGCCGCCCGCGACAAGGGCATCCGGGTGCTGGACGCGCCGGTGTCCGGCGGTGAGGCCGGTGCCATCGAGGCCGTGCTGTCCATCATGGTCGGCGGTGAGCAGGCCGACTTCGACCAGGCGAAGCCGATCTTCGAGGCGCTGGGCAGGACCATCGTGCTGTGCGGTCCGCACGGCTCCGGCCAGACCGTGAAGGCCGCCAACCAGCTGATCGTCGCCGTGAACATCCAGGCGTGCGCCGAGGCCGTGGTCTTCCTGGAGAAGTCCGGAGTGGACCTGAAGGCGGCGCTGGACGTCCTCAACGGCGGGCTCGCGGGCTCGACCGTGCTGACCCGGAAGAAGGACAACTTCCTGAACCGGGACTTCAAGCCGGGCTTCCGGATCGACCTGCACCACAAGGACATGGGCATCGTCACCGACGCGGCCCGCAACGTCGGCGCGGCGCTGCCGGTCGGCGCCGTGGTCGCCCAGCTGGTGGCCTCCCTGCGCGCGCAGGGCGACGGGGACCTGGACCACTCGGCCCTGCTGCGGGCCGTGGAGCGCCTCTCCGGCGCCCAGGTCTAGGGCCTGCCGTTGGGATCAGGTCGGCTGAGAGGGACTGCGCCTTCCAGCCGAGCCGAGCGGGGTCTGGTGCGCGCAGATGCAAGGCGGAGGAGGGCGGCGACACGGAGCGTCGACAACCGACGACAACACCGCAGATGCGCGTGCCAGGGCCCGCGACGCCGAGCTGACCCAAACGACAGACCCCGGCCCCTCCGAGACCTCCGGGCGGCGCCGCCGCTGACACCTGTCCTGTCGCGCCCAGGCGGTGGCGCCGCCCGGAACCACACTCGACCACACTCGGCTTCAACAAACTGTTGACGTCGCGATCGCCCCGAACCTAGGCTCCACAAAGCGGATGCTCCACGAAGTGGAATTGGTTTTCCGCTGCCCCTCGTACGGAAGGTCACCATGTCGAAGCGCGTGCTCACCACCGAGTCCGGCGCCCCGGTCGCCGACAACCAGAACTCCGCCTCCGCCGGTGTCGGCGGTCCGCTCCTGCTCCAGGACCAGCACCTGCTGGAGAAGCTGGCGCGCTTCAACCGCGAGCGCATCCCGGAGCGCGTGGTGCACGCCCGCGGCTCCGGCGCGTACGGCTACTTCGAGGTGACCGACGACGTCACCGGCTTCACCCACGCCGACTTCCTGAACACCATCGGCAGGCGCACCGAGGTGTTCGTGCGCTTCTCGACCGTGGCCGACTCGCTCGGCGGTGCGGACGCGGTGCGCGACCTGCGCGGCTTCGCGGTCAAGTTCTACACGGAGGAGGGCAACTACGACCTCGTCGGGAACAACACGCCGGTCTTCTTCATCAAGGACCCGATCAAGTTCCCGGACTTCATCCACTCGCAGAAGCGCGACCCGTTCACCGGCCGCCAGGAGCCGGACAACGTCTGGGACTTCTGGGCCCACGCCCCCGAGGCCACGCACCAGGTGACCTGGCTGATGGGCGACCGCGGCATCCCGGCGTCGTACCGCCACATGAACGGCTACGGCTCGCACACCTACCAGTGGACGAACGCCGACGGCGAGGCCTTCTTCGTCAAGTACCACTTCAAGACCAACCAGGGCATCCGCTGCCTGAGCACCGAGCAGGCCGCCGAGATCGCGGGCAAGGACCCCAACTCCCACCAGACGGACCTGCTTCAGGCGATCGAGCGGGGCGTCAACCCGTCGTGGACGCTGTACGTGCAGGTCATGCCGGCGGCGGAGGCGGCGGACTACCGGTTCAACCCGTTCGACCTGACCAAGGTCTGGCCGCACAAGGACTACCCGCTGCAGCGCGTGGGCCGCCTCGTCCTGGACCGCAACCCGGACAACGTCTTCGCCGAGGTCGAGCAGGCCGCGTTCTCCCCGAACAACTTCGTGCCGGGCATCGGCCCCTCCCCCGACAAGATGCTCCAGGGCCGCCTGTTCGCCTACGCGGACGCGCACCGCTACCGCCTGGGCGTCAACCACACGCAGCTCGCGGTCAACACCCCGAAGGCGACCACCGCCCAGAACTACGGCCGGGACGGCTTCATGGCCACCAACCCCCAGGGTCGGCACGCCAAGAACTACGAGCCGAACTCCTACGACGGCCCGGTCGAGACCGGCCGCCCCCTGTCGGCCCCGCTGCCGGTGACCGGCCACACGGGCACGCACGCGGCCCCCCTCCACACCAAGGACGACGACTTCTTCCAGGCGGGCGAGCTGTACCGCCTGATGTCCGCGGAGGAGAAGTCCCGCCTGATCGCGAACATCTCCGGCAGCCTCTCCCAGGTGTCCCGCGACGACGTGATCGAGAAGAACCTGGCCCACTTCCACGCCGCCGACCCCGAGTACGGCAAGCGTGTGGAGGAGGCGGTGCGCGCCCTGCGCGAGGACTGAACCCAAGGGCCGCGTCCGGACTCCGACGGGAGGTCAGGAATCCGGACGCACAGCCCGTCACGCCATCGGCGACCCGGATGAGGGGTGGTCGCCCGGTGGTACGGCGGGCGGGGCGAGGACCGCGGCGGCATGCGAGCCAGTGCGGTGGTAAAGGTCCCGAGGCTCCTTCTTCGACCTGAGGGAAGGAACCCGGAGCCGTCGTCGGCCGCCGCGGTCCCAGCCACACCGACTCCGTCCGGCGGCGCGAACGTCCTGACGCGCCCAGCCTCGCACCGCCGGACGGCCACCACGACCAGGGCGCCGGGAAGAACCCTCATCTTCCCGGCGCCCTTCGCCGTGCCCGGACGACCGCGCGTACGCCAGGGGGCGTACGCCGGGTACGGCTCCCTCAAATCAACCTCTGAACCCCGCCCCGGCATGCTTCGAGCGCCCCCCGACGCGGGCACATACCCCTCACACACCGGGACCCGCCGGCACGGGGGCGGCGGGCCCCGGGTGACGGGGGTCGGTTGTGATGAGCGACGAAACGATGACGGGGCGGCCGGGGCCGCACGAGACCGGCTTTGTGCGGGGTGGCCCCCGGGCCGCCGTCACGGTCGCCGTGCTCGGTCTGCATCTGCGGGGCCTGGCCGAAGCCGGGAAGCCGGGGACCGTGCGGAGGGCAGCCGCGTTCCCCGCCCCCGACCACCCGCTGGAGAAGGCGGTACGCGTCGGTCTCTACCGGCCCTGCGGCATACGGGAGTTGTCCAGCCGCTCGGCCGTCCGGCTCGCCCTCGCCCGGATGCGCGGCGACCTCACCGCGGCCGGGCTGCTGCGCCCGGCGCTGCCCGGCCCGACCCGCACGGCACGCCGTCACCTCGCCGCCCTGCGCGCCCGGCATCCGCTCCCCACCGGCCCGGACGGTCTCACCGACGAGGAGATGCTGTTCGCGGTCGCCCTCCACGGCGAACGGGCCCTGACGGCGCTCGTACCGCACTTCGCCCGCGCCTCCGGGCTCGTCGGCCGCGGTGCCCTCGCGGACGAGGGGCGCTTCCCGTTCGGCCGGGGCTCCGACCTGCGCCGGACCTACGGTGCCGAGGAAGGGTACGAGCCGGGCGACGGCTCGTACGGCGGCCACCACCACGAAGGCGGCGGGTACGGGTGCGGCGGGGGCGGTGGCGGCGGGGACTGAGCCCGGGCACGACGACGAGGGCGGCCCACCTCCCGGGTGAGCCGCCCTCGACTGCGCTGTGACGCGCGTCAGACCTTCAGCGTCCTGATCGCCGTCGGCGCGTGCCCGGGCTCCGTCGCGAGTTCCTCGAACTCCACCACGTTGCTGATGTCGTTCGTGCCGGACATGGAGATGTTGGTGATCCGCTCCAGGATCGCCTCCACGACCACCGGCACCCGGAACTCGGCGGCGAGCTTCTTGGCCTGCTCGAAGGCCGCGCCCAGCTCGTTCGGGTCGGTCACCCGGATCGCCTTGCAGCCGAGGCCCTCGGCGACCTTGACGTGGTCGACGCCGTAGACGCCGAGCTCGGGCGAGTTGAGGTTCTCGAACTCCAGGTTGACCTGGAAGTCGATCTCGAACGCCCGCTGCGCCTGCCGGATCAGGCCCAGGTAGGAGTTGTTCACCAGGACGTGGACGTAGGGGATCCGGTGCTGGGCGCCGACCGCCAGTTCCTCGATCATGAACTGGAAGTCGTAGTCGCCGGAGAGCGCGACCACGGACGCCTCCGGGTCGGCCTTGGCGACGCCCAGCGCGGCGGGGATGGTCCAGCCGAGGGGGCCCGCCTGGCCGCAGTTGATCCAGTGGCGCGGGCGGTAGACGTGCAGCATCTGGGCGCCGGCGATCTGCGAGAGGCCGATGGTGGTGACGTACCGCGTCTCCGGGCCGAAGGCCTTGTTCATCTCCTCGTAGACACGCTGCGGCTTGATGGGGATGTCGTCGAAGTGCGTACGGCGCTGGAGCGTCGCCTTCTTCTCCTGCGCGGACGCGGCCCACTCGGAGCGGTCGGGCAGCTTGCCGGTCGCCTTCAGCTCCCGGGCCACCTCGACGAACAGCTCCAGCGCGGCCCTGGCGTCGGAGGCGATGCCGTAGTCGGGCGCGAAGATCTTGCCGATCTGCGTCGGCTCGATGTCGACGTGCACGAACGTCCGGCCCGCCGTGTAGACGTCGAGCTTGCCGGTGTGGCGGTTGGCCCAGCGGTTGCCGATGCCGAGGACGAAGTCGGACTCCAGGAAGGTGGCGTTGCCGTAGCGGTGCGAGGTCTGCAGGCCGACCATGCCCGCGTTCAGCTCGTGGTCGTCGGGGATGACGCCCCAGCCCATCAGGGTCGGCACGACCGGAGTGCCCGTCAGCTCGGCGAACTCCACGAGGAGCTCGGCGGCATCGGCGTTGATGATGCCGCCGCCGGCCACGATCAGCGGGCGCTCGGAGGCGTTCAGCATCCCGATCGCCTTCTCGATCTGGGCGCGGGTGGCGGCCGGCTTGTAGACCGGCAGCGGCTCGTACGTCTCCGGGTCGAACTCGATCTCGGTGAGCTGGACGTCGATCGGCAGGTCGATCAGGACCGGGCCGGGGCGGCCGGAGCGCATCAGGTGGAACGCCTGCTGGAAGACGCCGGGGACCTGCGCGGCCTCCAGCACGGTGACCGCCATCTTCGTCACCGGCTTGGCGATGGAGGCGATGTCGACGGCCTGGAAGTCCTCCTTGTGGATCACCGCGGTCGGGGCCTGGCCGGTGATGCACAGGATCGGGATGGAGTCGCCGGTCGCGGAGTACAGGCCGGTGATCATGTCGGTGCCGGCCGGGCCGGAGGTGCCGATGCACACGCCGATGTTGCCGGGGTGGGTGCGGGTGTAGCCCTCGGCCATGTGCGAGGCGCCCTCGACATGGCGGGCGAGGGTGTGGCTGATGCCGCCGGACGCCTTGAGTGCCGCGTAGAACGGGTTGATCGCCGCGCCCGGCACACCGAACGCGTCCGTGACGCCCTCGCGCTTGAGGATCTCGACTGCCGCGCGGGCAGCGGTCATACGAGCCATTGAGTACTCCTGCTTCGGCTGTCGGATGCGTACTCCCGTCGCGCCCCGCCGGTGAGCACTTCCGTATAGCGGAAAGTAACTTCTACGATCTGGAAGCAATGTAAGGGCGGGTGCCAAATGCAGTCAAGGGAAGGACAGGCAGGGGGCGAGAGGAGCACGATGTGGCCATGCCCGAGAGCCTCCCGGTGCGCTGCCCGGCCTGTCGGCGCGAGCACCTCTACACCGCCCCGTCGTACCCCTGCGGCTGCGGCGCCCCCACCGGCCCGCCGCTGGACCGGCACGCGGCGCCGGCGGCCATCACGCACCGCAGCTGGGACGAGGAGTGGGTCGCCGTGCGCTGCGCATCCTGCGGCCGGCGCAACCAGTGGCCGCGCCCGGAGCTGGGCTGCCCCTGCGGAACGATGCTGAGCATCCCGGTGGCGAGGCCCGGCACCGGCCACCGGCGACCGGTCGCCGTGCGCACCGCTCTCGACGCGGTCACGGCCGCCGCCCTCTACCTCCACCGCCTCGGCCACCGCGACCTGCGCCGCGCCGACCAGCGGCCCCCGTCCGGCATAGGGCTCGCCGCCCGCGGCCTTCTCGCCCAGGTCGACCCGTCCGCGCGCCCGGCCACCCTGCGGGACGTGGAGTGCCTGTGGCTGATGGCCATGTCGGAGTCCGCGCGCTGCGTGTACTTCTCGCTCTCCGGGTACGCCGTCGAGGCCCGCGCCCGTGCCGACGCCCTCGGCGTCCCGCTGTTCGTCGTCGACGAGCCCACCGGCACCCCGCGCCCGGTGAACCAGCCCGCCGACGCCCTGCACTCCACCCTCGCCTGAGGGTCACGTACGGCGGTCCACGGGTCCCTCAGCGGAAGTCCTCCTCGCGGTACTCACTCGCCGACCCCGCTGCCGTGGCCTCGCGCAGCTCGATACGGCGGATCTTGCCGGAAACGGTCTTCGGGAGGTCTCCGAACTCCAGTCGGCGGATGCGCTTGTACGGTGCGAGGGTGTCGCGCGCGTGCTCGAACAGCACCTTCGCCGTGTCCGGGCCCGGCTCCCAGCCCTCGGCGAGGACGACGTACGCCTTCGGCACCGCCAGCCGCAGCGCGTCCGGTGCCGGTACCACGGCCGCCTCCGCCACCGCCTCGTGCTCCAGCAGGGCGCTCTCCAGCTCGAAGGGGGAGATCTTGTAGTCGGAGGCCTTGAAGACGTCGTCGGCGCGGCCGACGTAGGTGAGGTAACCGTCCTCGTCACGGGATCCGATGTCGCCGGTGCGGTAGTAGCCGCCTGCCATCGCCTCCGCCGTGCGCTCCGCGTCCCCGTGATATCCGGCCATCACGCCGACCGGCGAGTGGGACAGGTCCACCGCGATCTCGCCCTCGTCCGCGCCCGGCGCGCCCGTCTCCGCATCCAGCAGCACCACCCGGAACCCGGGGCTCGGGCGGCCCATGGAGCCCGTCTTCAGCGGCTGGCCCGGGCTGTTGGAGACCTGCACCGCGGTCTCGGTCTGCCCGAAGCCGTCCCGGATGGTCACGCCCCACGCCCGCCGCACCTGCTCGATGACCTCGGGGTTGAGCGGCTCCCCGGCGGCCACCGCCTCCCGGGGCGGGGTGCGCAGCTGGGTCAGGTCGGCCTGGATGAGCATGCGCCAGACCGTCGGCGGGGCACAGAACGTCGTCACCCCCGCCCGGTCCATCTCCGTCATCAGCCGGGCCGCGTCGAAGCGGGCGTAGTTGTGGATGAAGACGGTGGCCCCGGCGTTCCACGGGGCGAAGAGGTTGGACCAGGCGTGCTTGGCCCAGCCCGGCGAGGAGATGTTCAGGTGCACGTCACCGGGCTTGAGCCCGATCCAGTACATGGTCGCCAGGTGGCCGATCGGGTACGACGTGTGCGTGTGCTCGACCAGCTTCGGGCGGGCTGTCGTCCCCGAGGTGAAGTAGAGCATCAGCGTGTCGTCGGCGCGGGTGGGGCCGTCGGGCGTGAAGTCGGCGGGGGCGGCGTACGCGTCCTCGTACCGCAGCCAGCCCTCCGGCGCCCCGCCGACCGCGATACGCGTGTAGTCGCCCGGCACCTCGTCGAACTTGCCACTGTCCGCGGCGCGCACGAGCACGTGCCGGACGTGTCCCCGTTCCACGCGGTCCCGCAGGTCGGCCGGGCCGAGCAGCGGCGTGGCCGGGATGACGACCGCGCGCAGTCTCATCGCGGCCAGGGCCGTCTCCCACAGCTCGGCCTGGTTGCCCAGCATCACCAGGATCCGGTCCCCGGCGCCGACGCCGCGGGCCCGCAGCCAGGTGGCGGCCCGCGCCGACCGCTCGGCCATGGCCGCGAAGGACAGCTTCAGCTCGCTGCCGTCCTCCTCGACGATGTGCAGGGCCGTGCGGTCGTTGCCGTCCGCGATGACGTCGAACCAGTCCAGCGCCCAGTTGAAGTGCTCCGGGCGGGGCCAGCGGAAACCCGCGTAAGCGGTGTCGTAGTCCTCGCGGTGTGCCAGCAGGAAGTCCCGCGCCCCGCGGAACTCCTCCGTCGCCGTCGTCATCTGTCCTCCTGGGAGCCGAACCGACGCAGGTGTCCCTACCCGCCAACGGGGGGGTGTGCGCACGCATGGGCGGCCCTCAGTACGGGCAGACCATTCATCTGACGGTCGTCTGAATTTGCCCATGCACCCCTGTTGTTATTTCCCTCACCGTCTCGGCGCTCCGGATTTCAATGAGTTGTTGCCTAGAATTTGGCCCGGACACGACACACGGAGGGAGCGGTGACCGTGCGACGGGACTTCCAGGAGCCTGCCAGGAGCCGCCCCGACCTGGTCATCGGCCGGGAGGAACCGTTCACGGCGGCGCGTGAGCAGCTCGGTCGCGGGGGCAGTGTGCTGCTGCACGGGCCCGCCGGAATAGGAAAGTCGACCGTACTGCGGGCATTGGCGGCGGATTACGCCGAGGCGGCCCGGACCGTGTTGCGCTGCTCGGCGACGGAGTCCGAATCGCATCTGCCGTTCCTGGCCCTGGCCGACCTGCTCGGTCTGGTGCTGGACAAGGTGTCCGACAAGCTGCCCGCCGCCCAGCGCACCGCGCTGGAGTCGGCGCTCACCGGCCGCGGCGAGTCCACCCTCCAGCGCGACGGCCTGGCGCTGCGCCTCGCCGTGCTGTCCGCGCTGCGCGCGCTCGCCGCCGAGGGGCCGGTCCTGGTCGTCGCCGACGATGTGCAGTGGCTGGACCCGGCCAGTTCGGAACTGCTCGGCTTCGCCGCCCGCCGCCTCGGCGACACCCCCGTCACGATGCTGTGCGCGGTGCGGACGGACGGCCAGGAGTACGACCGCCACCTGCGCACCTCTCCCCCGGACACCCTCGCCGTCCGGCTGGGCCCGCTCTCCCGCGCCCAGGTCTCGGCGCTGCTCGACCACCGCGGCTACACCGGCCTGCCGCGTTCCACGGTCCGGGACATCCACCGCACCAGCGGCGGCAATCCGCTGTTCGCGCTGGAGCTGGGCCGTGCCCTCGCCGAGAGCCCGACCCCGCCGCGCCCGGGCGAGCCGCTGCCGGTGCCGACCTCGCTGCGGGCGCTGGTCCTCAGCCGGCTGGAGATGCTCTCCGCCGAGGCCCGGCACACCCTCCTCGTGGCGAGCGCGGGCGCCCGGCCCACGCTGTCCCTGCTGCACGCGGCCGGCCGGGAGAACGCCGAGGCCGAGACCGCCCGGGCGGCCGAACTGGGGCTGCTGGCCACGGAGCCGGAGGGTCCCACCGTACGCTTCGCGCATCCGCTGATCTCCGCCGCGCTGTACGCGGAGGCGCCCGCGCACCAGCGGCGGGCCGCGCACGCGGCGCTGTCCACGGCGGCCTCCGATCCGATCGAGCGGGCCCGGCACCTGGCCCTGGCGACGACCGGGACGGATCCGGAGGTGGCGGCGCGGCTCGCCGGGGCCGCCATACTGGCCCGGGACCGCGGGGCGCCCTCGGTGGCCGCCTCGCTCGGGCTGCTCGCGGCGCGGCACACGCCGGCCGACAGTGTGCCGGGGCCGGACGAGCGGCGGTTGCAGGCGGCCGAGGACGCGATCACCGCCGGCGAGGTGGACCTCGCCCGGGACATCGCGCGTGAGGTGCTGACCCGGGCCACGGTTCCCGCGGAGCGGGTGCGGGCCTGGATGGTGGTGATCGAGGCGGCGGGACAGGCCCTCGGGGAGGTCGACGCCGTCTTTCCGCAGGCGCTGGCCGACGCGGGCGACGACCCACGACTGCTCGCCCTGGTGCACTACCAGCTGGCCTGGCGGGCGCTGGTCGTCGAGGGCGACTTCGCCGAGGGCCGCGAGGAGGCCGCGCACGCGGCGGACCTGGCGGCGCGGGCCGGGGACCGGCGTACCGAACTGCTGGCGCTCGCCTTCCAGGCCCAGGCCGAGACCCTGATGGGCCACCCGGACGCGCCCGCGACCATCAAACGCGCGCTGAAGGAGCCGCAGGACCCGCAGGTGGCGTGCCACCACAACGGGGCGGGCTCGACGCGTTTCCGCTGGCTGCTGATGAGCGACCAGCTGCCCGAGGCGCGCAACACGGTCACCGCGCTGCTGCGCGAGGTGCGGCGGCGCGGGATGGTCGAGAGCGAGGTGCACTTCCTGCGGCTGCTGGCCGAGACCGAACTGCGCGCCGGGCACTGCGGCCGCGCCCTCGACCTGGCCCGCGAGAGCCTGCGGCTGGCCCGCGACTCGGGCATCGGCGAGGTGGCCTCCGCGATGCTCACCTCGCTCGCCGAGGCCTCGGGCGGCAGCGTGGAGCAGGCGCTGGCGCTGGCGCGGGAGGCGGTGGAGCACGCCGAGGAGGACGGCGACCAGATCTACGTCTCGCGCGCGCTGGCCGCCCTCGGATACGTCCAGCTGGTCGCCGGGGACGCCCCGGAAACCGTCCGGTCGCTGCGCCGGGTGCGGGAGCTGGAGCACGGGCTCGGCGTGACCGACCCGGCGCGCGGCCGCTGGCACGGGGACCTCGCGGAGGCGCTGGTGCGGATCGGTGAGCTCGCGGAGGCGCAGGACGTCATCGACGTCACGCGCGAACAGGCGCTGCGGCTGGGTCGGGAGAGCGTGCTGGCCGTGCTCGACCGGGCGGAGGCGCTGGTGCGGGCCGCGAGCGGCGAGCACGACGCGGCGGTGGGCCGGTTGACGTCGGTGCAGGACCGGCTGAGCAAGCTGGGCTACGGGCTCGAAGAGGCGCGCGCGGCCTTCGAGTTGGCGCGGTTGCGGGCCCGGCGGGGGCCCGGGCCGACGTCGTACGACGAGGCGGCGCGGCTGTTCCGGCGGTGCCGCGCGCTGCCCTGGCTGCGGCAGGTCGACGCGGCCGTGGCGGCGGGGGCGACGCAGGACCGGCAGGCGGCCCCGGCTGTCGCGCCGACCGCGCTGGAGGGGCTCGCCTCGATGGAGCGTCAGGTCGCGGCGCTGGTCATGGAGGGCGCGACGAACCGGGAGATAGCCGGGCGGCTGTTCATCAGCGTCAAGACGGTCGAGGCGACGCTCACCCGGGTCTACCGCAAGCTGGGGATCCGATCGCGGGTGGACATCGTCCGACTGGCGGCGGGGCGGCACGTCAAGTAGGCGCGGCGGCTGCAGCCGACCGAGGGTTTTCCCTCCCCCAACTCCCTTAGGGCGTTCCCTCCTTGGGGCGCACGCGCGCCCCGCCCTAGCGTAGTCACGTGCCGCTCGCCGGGCACACGGGGCCTGTCCCGAGGCCCCGTGCTCCACCCCCCACCCGCGCGACCCCCCACCGGCAACCCCCTGAGGAGACTCATGTTCGGGCTCACCCGTGCCAGAAAGACCGCCGCCGTCGTCGCGGCGACCGCTGCCGCCGCCGCGACCGCGCTGCTCACCGCCCCCGCCGCCGTCGCCGCCCCGCAGCCCGTCGTCGGGGGTACGACGACCACGACGTCCGCGTACCCGTTCATGATGCAGATCACGGACGCCTCGCAGGACCAGTTCTGCGGCGGCACCCTGGTCTCCCCGACGAAGGTCGTGACCGCCGCGCACTGCATGGTCGGCGAGACCACCCGCAGCGTCCGCGTGGTCGGCGGCCGCACCTACCTCAACGGCACCAACGGCACGGTGAGCCGGGTCAGCAAGATCTGGATCCACCCCAACTACAGGAACGTCACCAGCGGCGACGACGTGGCCGTACTGACGCTGTCGACGTCGATGCCGTACACCACGGCGAAGTACGTCTCCTCCTCGCAGACCTCCGTGTACGCGGCCGGCACCACGGCCCGCGTCCTCGGCTGGGGCACCACCTCGCAGAGCGGCAGCTCCTCCAACCAGCTGCGGACCGCGACGGTCCCGACCGTGTCCGATGCCGGCTGCCGCAGCTCGTACGGCTCCGACTTCCTGGCGAGCGACATGGTGTGCGCCGGATACACCTCCGGCGGCGTGGACACCTGCCAGGGCGACAGTGGCGGTCCCCTGCTCATCGGGGGCGTCCTGGCAGGAGTCACTTCCTGGGGCGAGGGCTGCGCGCAGGCCGGTTACCCGGGCGTCTACACCCGGCTGACGACGTTCTCCAGCCAGGTGACCGCGCAGGTCAACTCGTAGCGGACGAACAGGATTCCTGAGTACCCCTCAGGTAAGTGAGCCGGGGGGCGTTGCGGGCCTCCACGAGCGGCCCGCAGCGCCCCCTTTCCATGCGCCCGGTCGGGCGCGGGTCACGGGATCACGGTCCCGAAGCGGAGGTCGTACGACCCCTGGTGCAGCACCTGGAGCATCCGCCCGCCCTCCTCGGCCACCTCGTCGCGCTGGGCCCGGCTGAGGCTGCCGAACGGCTCGACGACCAGGGCGCCGTCGAGCAGCCGCCAGACACCGGCCAGGAAGCCGTCGACGAGGAGCGGGCAGTAGAACGTGTTCGCCTGCCAGGTGCGGCCACGGCGCGCGGGCGGCACCACGCGGGTGCGGTCGGCGTGCGAGAGCAGCAGATTGTCGAACTCGGGCAGGAAGCGGGGCGGGGCCGGGGTGTCCGGGTCGGGGCGGGGCGCGTCGGGCAGGTCGAAAAGCTCGACGCCACTGTCGTCCCGGAAGGTGACCAGCTGCGGACGGAGCCGTTCGAACACCGGGCGCATCCGGGTCGGGCCGGACCAGGTCTGCATGTCCTTCACGGAGGCGGGGCCGAACGCGCCGAGATAGCGCAGTACGGCGCTCTCCGGGGTGGCGGCCGGTTCGGCGGGGCGGCCCAGCCAGTGCTCGGCGGTGGTGAGGGCGACCTGGGCGCTCGTGCCCCACAGTCCGCGTGGGGTGACCTGGACCAGCGGGAGCGTGCAGCGGGCGGCGATGGCGAGGGCCTGCGGGTCGGCGTCCGGCCACTCGGTGAGCAGGGCCTCGCGCAGCTGCCGCATGGTGCGCGGCTCGGCCTCGACCAGTTCGCGGGCGATGGTGGCGAGCCGCTCCAGGTCGACCCCGACGAGGCCCTTGCGGAAGATCTTGATCTCCCGGTCGCGGGCGGGCTGCGCCAGCGGCCGCAGGGTGAGGGAGTCGTCGGCGGTGTGCAGGTGGATGGTCGAGCGCAGGGTGACGATACGGACCGCCTCGCGGTCGGCCAGCAGCCCGGAGAGCTCCTCGGGGCGGAAGCCGTCGAGGCGGGCGGCGAGCGCGTAGTACGGCGGCTTGACCTCCTGGGCCTGCAGTCCGACCAGGTGCTCCACAGCCGCCTTCGCGGACAGCGGCGCCCGGCGCAGGAGCAGCTGCCGGTCGAGGGTGGCGCGGTTGAGGGCTCGGGTGCCGAGCACGGTCGTCGTCTTCGTCATGCTGCGCACGCTAACGCCGCTTGCGGACAGCTTCGGTCCGCAGCTCTCGCCGCAGCCTCGCCCCCGCAGCCGCCGAAGGCCGACCCGCCACCCACTCCTGATCCGCCGACCGCGCAGCCCGCGGAGATCGTCAGCGTGGTGGAGGCGGCGCTGCACGAGGACGGCGTCCGGGTCTCCTCCCCCGCGACCCTCGCCGACACCTACCGCGAACTGCGCGCGAAGCCGTCCGGCATGGCCTGGATCGGCCTGGCCCGCCCCACGGAGAGTGAACTCCTTTCCCTCGCCGAGGAGTTCTACCTGCGCCGCCGTATGGAGGAGACGCCGGAGCTGCTGCAGCTGGGCCCGGAAGCGGTGCTGTACGCCATCCTCGACGCGGTCGTCGACGGCTACGCGCCGGTCGTCGCGGGCGTCCAGAACGACATCGACGAGATCGAGACCGAGGTGTTCCGCGGCGACCCGGAGGTCTCCCGCCGTATCTACGAACTCTCCCGCGAAAGGTGTCCCGCAAGGACGGCTTCCAAGGCTCCGGCACACGTACGCCTCGATCATCTCCCGATCCCGCTCAGGGCCGCCCCACGGCAACTCCACCTCGGCAGCGGGGATCTCCATGAAGTACTCGGCCGGCGCCGCCGCCACCGAGGGAGGCATGTCGACGACGCGAGTCTTAGGGTGAGGCGCGGCGCCTTGGCCGCGCCCCCTGGTGCCCCGGCCGTCGGCTGATTCATCGGGCCAGGCAGCAGTCTCCGCACTTCGTGCCCGCAGGCGTGCGGTAGAAGAGGCAGCAGCTGCGGCGGCGGAAGGTCAGGTCGGGCCCGGTGAAGTGGCCGGTGCCGGCCAGGCGTCCGGTGGTGAGCAGGTCGGTGGTGAGCTGGGTGAGCGGGCCGCGCAGGTCCGGTCGTGCCGTCAGGAGCACCTGGGCCGTCCCGGCCAGCGCGGAGGCGGCGTTTCCGTCCAGGAGACGCGGGGAGATCTTGACGCGGAGTCCGGCGGCCAGCGCGTCCAGGTGCTGCTCGACCACCATCTGGTACAGCGCCTCGGTGAGGTGCGGGATCCGGTCGGCGTACCAGCCGGTGGGGGCGGGCAGCCACAGCGCGGGGCCCTCGTCGGCGCGGTGCAGCCCGGCCAGGTCGGGGACGATGCCGTGGAGGAGCGTGCAGGCGAGGACCGGGGACCACAGGCGTGCGGCGTGTCCGAGCTGGGCGATGGAGACTCCGATGCGCCTCTCGCGGGTGTCGTACCGGTCGGCGACGGCCTCCGCGAGGTCGGTGAAGCCGCGGGCGTAGGCGTCGGTGACCGGGTGCCGGCCCTGGTCCGGTCCGCCCACGGCCAGGGTGAAGAATCCTCCGAGGGCCGCCACGTCCTTGAGCGCGGCGGCGACGGCCCCGGCGGGCGCGCGAGCGGATGCGGACGCGGATACGGGTGGAGTCATGTCTGCGTGGCCCTCTGTCGCTGTCCGGGGCGATCGCCGGTGAGCAGTGTCACCTGGGGTACGCCGGTACGGGGATGCTCGGTGACGTCCGCCTCGACGCGGTAGACCTCGGCCAGCAGGGCAGGGGTGAGGACGTCTGGTGGTGCGCCGTGGGCGACCACCCGTCCGGCCTGCAGCACGCAGAGGCGGTCGCAGAACGAGGCGGCGAGATTGAGGTCGTGCAGCGCGACCACGGCGGTGACTCCGAGGCGGCGGACGAGACGGAGCGCGTCGAGCTGGTGGCGCAGGTCGAGGTGGTTGGTGGGCTCGTCCAGCACCATCGTCCCGGCCCGCTGGGCGAGTGCGCGGGCGATCAGGACGCGCTGCTTCTCCCCGCCCGACAGCCGGTCGAAGGGTGCGTCGGCCAGGTCGGCGGCGTCGAGTTCCGTCAGGGCGGCCGTGACGATGGCGCGGTCGTCGGCGTCGTCGCCCGCGAAGGGGCGCTTGTGCGGGGTGCGGCCCATGGCCACCACCTCGTACACGGTGAGCTCGAAGTCCCCGGCGTGCTCCTGCAGCACGGCCGCCAGGTGCCGGGCCAGGCGCTTGCCGGGCATCCGCCAGACGTCCGTCCCGTCCAGCAGCACGCGGCCCGACGTGGGGCGCAGCGCCCGGTAGACGGTGCGCAAGAGGGTGGACTTGCCCGCGCCGTTCGGGCCGACGAGGCCGACCACCTCTCCGGCGGGCACCGTCAAGGAGACCCGGTCGACCAGCGGTCTGCCGTCGACGACCACCGACACGTCGTCGATGTCCAAGGTTCCGGGTGCCGCTTCCGGTCGTCCGGTCATCGTGCCCTCCTTCGCATCAGCCAGAGGAAGAACGGGCCGCCGACCAGGGCGGTGAGGATGCCGACGGGGATCTCCTCGGGGCTCATGAGGGTGCGCGCGGCCAGGTCGGCGGCGATCAGGAAGGCCGCGCCGAGCAGGGCCGCGGCCGGGAGCGCCCGGCGGTGGTCGGCCCCGACGAGGAGCCGTACGACGTGCGGCAGGATCAGGCCGACGAAGCCGATCTGGCCGCTGACCGCGACGATCGTGCCGATCATCAGCGCGACCAGGATGAACAGTGCGGCACGGAAGCGGTGGACGTCCAGGCCGAGGGCGGCGGCGGCCTCCTCCCCGGCGAGCAGCAGGTTCAGGGGGCGGCTCACGCCCAGCAGGACGGCCGTGCCGAGCAGGACCGCCGCGGCCGGGATCCACACCATCGTCCAGGTGGTGCCGGCCAGTCCGCCGAGCATCCAGCGCAGCGCCGACTGCGTCTTGTGGGGGTCGTTGGAGGTGACCATGAGGAAACTCGCCACCGCCGACAGCACCTCGGCCATCGCCACGCCCGCCAGGACCAGCCGCACGGTGGTCATCCGTCCGCCGGAGCGGGCCAGGAAGTACACCGCGACCAGGGCCGCCAGAGCGCCGCAGAACGCCGCCAGCGGCAGCGAGAAGGCTCCGAACAGCGTCACGTTGAAGACGAGGACCAGCACCGCGCCGACGCTCGCGCCCGACGACACTCCCAGCAGCATCGGATCGGCGAGCGGGTTGCGGACCAGGGCCTGCAACGCCATCCCCGCCACCGACAGTCCGGCTCCCACCACCGCGCACAGCAGCACCCGGGGCAGCCGGACGTCGGTGACGATCGTCTCCCGTACCGGGGGCCACGTCGCATCCGCCAGGGCGGGGTGCAGGTGGTGGAGCAGGATGCCCCACACCTCCCCGGCCGGGACCGTGACCGAACCGGCCGCGATCCCGAACGTCGCCGCCACCGCCACCAGGGCGGCGAGCCCGGCGAGCACCAGGGCGTAGGGGAGTCTGCGGCGGCCGGGCACCACGGTCTGCCCGGCCCCGGTCCTGGGGGAACTCCTGCCGACCGCCTCGGCAGTTGCCGACGCCCTGCCCGCGCCGGTCTTCCCGGCGACGGCGTCCTTGCCGGTGGCGGCCGGTTCGGTCACGCCGGTCACCGGAAACGGTCCGGGTGGAGCTGACGGGCCAGCGACTGCACGGCCGCGGGCACCCGTACGCCGACGACGGTGGAGGACAGCGGCAGCACCGCGAACCGACGGTTCTTGATGGCGGGCACGTCCTTCAGCGCCGGGTTGGCGAGCAGGAACTGCTTCTTCTGCGCCACGGTCTGGTCGCCGTAGTCGTAGATGACGATGACCTCGGGCGCCCGCTCGGCCACCTGCTCGAACGACACGTCACCGAACGGCTTGTCGAGGTCGGCGAAGAGATTGACCCCTCCGGCCCGCTCGATCATGTCGTTGCCGATGCCCGCGCCGCCCGCGGTGAAGGCGGTCTTGTCGCCGCTGTCGTAGACGAACAGCTTCACCGGCTCGACGCCGTCGAGTTTCTCGTCCACCTCCTCCAAGGTGGCGTGCAGCCGCTCGATCTGCCGCTCGGCCCGCTCCGGGACGCCGAAGACCTTGGCGACCTCGCGGATCTCCCGGTCCATCAGGGTCATCGTGACGGGCCCGGACGGGCACTCCTCGATGTTGAGGCGGGTGTTGACGCCCACCTTGGCGAAGGCGTCGCGGGAGCGGCCCTCCTTCTCGTCGAAGGTGGAGGCCCAGCCGCCGTAGACGAAGTCGGGCTCGGCCGCCAGCAGCGTCTCGTACGACGGGTACTCCTTCGACAGCACCTTGACCTTGTCGTAGGCGGCCCGGTACTCGGGGAGGATCTCGTCGTCGAGGTAGCCGGTGCCGACCATCGACTTCTCCAGGCCGAGCGCCAGCATCACCTCGGTCGCGTGCTGGTTCAGCGACACCGCGCGCTGCGGTGGGCGCTGAAACGTCGTCTTCACCCCGCAGTTGGACACGGTGAGCGGGAAGCCCTTCGCGGCCGGGCCGCCCTTGGCGCCACCGGTGTTGTCCTGGGCGCTCGTGCCACAACCGGAGATCAGCAGAGCTGTGGCCATGGCCAGCAGGGGGGACAGTGGGCGTCTGCCCGTCATGGGAGAGTTCCTCTCGTACGGGTGTTACGGCTCGTACGGGTGTACGGCTCGTGCGGGTGTTAGGGATGATCGGCGCGCAGGCTGCCAATCTCAGGAGACCGCGCGGCGCCGGGGTGGGGTGAAGGCGTAGAGGTCGAGGATCTCGGGCCGGGGAGCGATGCCGGGGCCGCCCGCGCTCACCCAGGCGGCGATGTCCTCGGTCGCGGCCGGGTCGTTGACCAGGCCCAGCCAGACCGGCCGCGCCCCGGCGGCCCGTCCGGCGGCGGAGGGCTGCACGACGATCACGTTGGCCTGATCGCACACGTCCAGGCAGGCGGAGACGCGTACGGGAGCGGCCTCACCCAGGCGCGCGGTCTGCGCCGTGTGATCCACCCCGGTCACCTTGGGACTGCCGCAGCAGCAGTCCCGGCACACGACGACCCGGCACGGCACCGGATCGACCGATCCTCTGCCCACCGGGCTGTCGTACGCCCCCTCGGCCGGCCTCACGGGCATGCCGAACCACCCTCCTCCGGGGAAATCCGCCCCGGGTTCGTCGAGGAGGCGACCGCGTGAGTCTCCTGGCTCTCGGGTCGAAGCTCGTCCCGGCCTTCCCACCCGGCTTCGGGCAGTGGCCTGTTCGGGATCCGCTCGCCGATCACAGTGGCGGGACCGCGCCGGAATCACACCGGCTTCCTCGTTCCGCCGTCGCCTTGTCGCCGAGCATCATCGCATCTGGGACACGGCGCGTCATGGGGCCCCCAGCCACCACGGCTGTCGTCTACTCGGCTTCCTGCGGTTTCCGGTTGAGCAGTTCGCCGTAGGCCGGGCAGTGGTCGAGGAGGACCTGGGGCAGGAAGATGCTGACGAACCGGTCGAGCGCCTCGACGCTGTCCTGCAGCGTGGTCAGGACCGCTCCGGTGCGCTGCCGTGTCACATGGCCGGGGCCCAGGGTGAGCAGGTGCCGGTACAGGTGCGGCCGCAGCTCGGTCCTGACGTGCTCGGCGGCGCGGGCGGCGGCGACCTCGCGGGCCCGGATCAGTACGGCGCGTACGGCGACGAGGGCGAGCGCGCCGCAGCAGGCCCAGACCGCGCCGGTCAGGTCCTCGCGCAGCCCGCGGGCCACGGCCAGGGTGAGCAGCAGGCTCTGGGCGGCGTAGCAGGCGGACACGCCGAGTCCGGCGGCCACGCTCGCCAGGAGCGGGCGGCGCCCGGGGCGTGCGTACGACAGCAGTGAGGTCAGCACGCGGGCTCCTCTTCGGATGTGGCCGACGGCTCGGGCGCGGTGAGGGGCCCGGAGGTGTTCGGGGACTCGGTGGCGTCCTGGGATTCGAGGTCGCCCGGGAGCCGGGCGTCCGGCAAGGGCTCGCACCACAGGACGTACTCCCCCGCCGCGATCTCCACCTGCCGGGCCCGTGCGCCGAACACGTCGGCCATCAGATCGGGTCGCAGTACCTCACGCGGCGGGCCCGCGGCGACCACGGTGCCGTCGGCCAGGACACACAGCCGGTCGCAGTAGCGCAGGGCCAGGGCGAGGTCGTGCAGGGCGAGGACGGTGGTGATGCCGAGGCCCCGGATCATGCGCAGGGCCTCCAACTGGTGCCGTACGTCGAGGTGGTCGAGCGGCTCGTCGAGGACCAGGACGCGGGGCTGCTGGGCCAGGGCACGGGCCAGTAGGACGCGGGGCCGCCCCCGAAGACGACATTTGATTGGAAACGATTACCGCTTACTCTGTCCGCCGATGGGCCTCTTGATCCGGCCCGGACCTCCCGCCACGCGGGTTCCGCCGGGCACGGTATCGCCGCGTGCCGACGCCGCCCTCACCCCCGTATCGGCCTCCAGGACAGAAAGCCCATGACCGACCTGCTCTCCCGCATACGCCCCCGCCGCTCGGCCGCGAAGTCCCCGCGCGAGCGGACCTGGAAGCACCTGTCACCGCTCCTGCGGCTGCTGATCCTCACCCAACTCGCTTTCAACGTCGGCTTCTACGCCGTGCTGCCGTTCCTCGCCGAGCACCTCGGCACCGCCATCGGCATGGCCGGATGGATGGTCGGCTTCGTCCTCGGCCTGCGCACCTTCAGCCAGCAGGGCCTCTTTGTCGTCGGCGGCTGGCTCGTGGACCGCTACGGCGTACGCCCGATCGTCCTCGTCGGCTGCGCGCTGCGGATCGCCGGGTTCGCCTGGCTCGGGTACGCGCAGGCGACCTGGGCGGTGATCGGCGCGGTGCTGGTCATCGGCTTCGCCGCCGCCCTGTTCTCCCCGGCGGTGGAGTCCGAGGTGGCCCGGCAGGCGGTCGTCTGGGAGGAGGAGGGCCACGGCTCACGCACCCGGGTGCTGGCCCTGCTGAGCGCGGCCGGACAGGCCGGTGCCTTCGTCGGCCCGCTGCTCGGCGGCCTGCTGCTGCTCGTGGACTTCCGCACCGCCTGCCTCGCCGGTGCCGCCGTGTTCGTTCTGGTCCTCGCCGGGCATGTCCGGCTGATGCCGCAGCACATCCCCGGCCGGAGCCGCACCCGCCGGCGGGGCGGGGCCCGCGCGCTGCTGCGCAACCGCCGCTTTCTCGCCCTGTGCTGCGCCTACGGCACCTACCTGCTCGCCTACAACCAGCTCTACCTCGCCCTCCCGGACGAGGTGCAGCGCGCGACCGGCTCCCAGGCAGCCCTGTCCTGGCTGTTCGCCCTCTCCTCCCTGCTGGTCGTGTGCGCCCAGCTTCCGGTCACCCGCTGGGCCGGCGACCGGCTCGACCTGCGCCGCTCCATGGCCATCGGACTGCTGCTCGTCGCCGCCGGTTTCGCCGTCGTGGCCGCCGCCCGGCCCGCCGAGTGGACGGGCATCACCGGGCTGCTGCCCGCCGCCGGGTACGTCGTCCTGCTCACCCTCGGCCAGATGCTGGTCGTTCCGGCCGCCCGCGCCTGGGTGCCCGACCTCGCCGAGGAAGGACGCATCGGCCTCTACACCGGCGCCCTGTCCTCCGTCTCCGGCCTGATCGTCCTCATCGGCAGCTCGGCCACCGGCTCCCTGCTCGACCTGGGGCTACCGACCGCCGTGCCCTGGCTGGTCCTCGCCGCCATCCCCGCCTTGGCGGTGGCACTGCTGCCGCGCCGCCCGGAACGGGCCGAGGCCGCCAAGGCGGCTGCCTGACGCCCTCAGTCCTCCCTTGGGGACGTCACGCCCGGGCTGCGTACTCGCCGAGTGCGTGGCGTCGGCGTGCTCGAGGAGCGGGACGTACCGGGAGTCCTCGAAGTGGGCGCTGCGGTAGATCCGGGTCTCACCGCCGGCGGCGCCGCGGTCGTGACCGGGGGCGAAGCGGTCGTAGGCGACGACCTCGGCGCCCCGGGCCGCCAGGCGCCAGGCGCCCTGGCTGCCCATCGTTCCCACGCCGACCACGGCGACACGCTTACCGGCAGCTGACACAGGACTTTCCTTTCGTATCGCGGGGGCGCATGCTGGGCCCCGGCGTGAGGCTGTTCGATTCGAGAGGGTTTGGGCGGGGGCGGGCCCTGGGGAGGCCGCCGGTCTCATCCGTCCGGGTCCCGGGGTCCCGGCTCACCTCATCGGGTTCTTCCAGGGAGAGTCGTGCCACAATGTGGAATGCTGTGCTAGAATCTGGCACAGAGAATGGCAGTGGCCGAAGAGGGAGTCAAGAGGGTGCCGGCCAGAAATTCCGAGGATCAACAGGGGGAAACCGGATGGAAATGAAGAGCGTCACCAGGTCGCTGCGCATCCTGGAAGCGGTCGCCCAGCATCAGCCGGTGACCGTGGGGGAGTTGACGAAGATCTTCGGCCTGCCGAAGTCGACGGTGCAGCGCACCCTGGTCACCCTGTCCGAGGCGGGCTGGCTCCGGGCCAACCGCAAGGACACCACCCGCTGGGAGATCGGCGCCCGCGTCCTGGCCGTACGACCCGCCGCCCTGCAAGGGTCCAGCCTGTTCGTCGCCGCCCGCGAGCCCATGGTCCGGCTCCGGGACACCGTGAACGAGACCATCCACCTGTCGGTGCCCGACGCCCTGCAGTGCATGGTCGTCGTCGACCGCGTCGACTGCGACCACCCTGTACGCACCTTCCACACCATCGGCGACACCTCGCCCCTGCACGCCACCGCCACCGGGCGCGCCATCCTGGCCCACCTGCCGAAGCAGGACGTCGAGGAACTCATCACGCAGGGCCTGGAGCGCTTCAGCGAGACGACGCCCGCCGACCCCGAGGAGCTGCGCGCCGAGCTGGACCGCATCCGCACCGACGGCTACGCGGTCAACCGCAACCAGTACCGGCCGGGTGTCTGCGCCATCGCCGCGCCCGTCCTCGACGAGGACGGCACACCGCTGGCCACCGTGGCCATGTCGATGCCCGACTCCCGGTACGACGAGGCCCGGCTGCCGGAATGGGGCCGCCTGGTCGCCGACACGGCCGCGGAGATCTCCGGGCGACGACTGGGCGCCTGAACCCGCCGTCGCGCCACAACAAGCGCGCCACAACAAGAGGGAGCCCTCCGAGGGCTCCCTCTTGCCCTGTGCACCCCCACGCCCGGCGGGGGAGGGGTCCGGGCGCGGGGCACCCACGCGGCGAAGTACGGCGCAGTCAGGGCATTGACCACCGCGAACCGCCGCGAGGCATCGGATCACAGAGCCCCCATCCATGCCGGAATGTGGAACGCTGTGCTAATATCCGGCACGAGCATGCCCGCGGCTCCCGGGAGGAGTCAAGAGGCGGGCACGATGAACACACAGAACCGACCCGGGGGCCCGGATGGAAATGAAGAGCGTCACCAGGTCGCTGCGCATCCTGGAGGCTGTGGCGCAGCACCAGCCGGTCACCGTCGGGGAACTGACGAAGCTCTTCGGGCTGCCCAAGTCGACCGTGCAGCGGACGCTGGTGACACTCAACGAGGCGGGCTGGCTGCGGGCCAACCGCAGAGACACCACCCGCTGGGAGATCGGCGCCCGTGTGCTGGCCGTACGACCCGCCGCCCTGCAGGGGTCCAGCCTGTTCGCCGCGGCACGTGAGCCGATGATCCGGCTCCGTGACGCGGTCAACGAGACCATCCACCTGTCGGTGCCCGACGCCCTGCACGGCATGGTCGTCGTCGACCGCGTCGACTGCGACCACGCCGTACGGACCTTCCACGCCATCGGCGACACCTCGCCGCTGCACGCCACCGCGACCGGGCACGCGATCCTCGCCCACCTGCCGAAGTCCGAGGTCGACGAGCTCGTGGCAGGCGGACTGGAGGGCTACGGCGAGGAGACCATCACCGACCCGGCGGAGCTGCGCGCGGAACTCCGCCGGGTCAGGGACCGCGGGTACGCCGTCAACCACAACCATTTCCGCCCGGGCGTCTGCGCCATCGCGGCCCCCGTCCTCGACGAGGACGGCACCCCGCTGGCCACCGTGGCCGTCTCCATGCCCGCCTCCCGTTTCGAGCCCGGGCGGCTGACCGAGCTGGCGCGACTGGTGACCGACACCGCGTCGGAGATCACCGCCCGCCACCTCGGCTGAGGCCCCGACAGCCCGCTCCCGGACAGGCGCAGCGAGGCCGGACCGCTGACGCGCTGAGGGCCGCGCCGCCCGCCGAAGCGACGGACGCGCCTCGGCGGGACGCACGGCTCGGCCGACCCGGCTGTGCGCAGGGCGACGCCCCGCGCCCGGCCATGGGAGATGTCGGCCGGGCACGGGGTGGCCCGCGCGGTGCGCGACAGGGCGTATGTCAGGGCAGGACTACCGCCGTCATCGCACGGGCACCGCGAGGTACTGGTACTCCAGGAACTCGTCGATTCCGACCCGGCCGCCCTCGCGGCCGAGCCCGGACTGCTTGACGCCGCCGAAAGGCGCGGCCGGGTTGGAGACCAGGCCGGTGTTGATGCCGGCCATGCCGACCTCCAGGCGTTCGCTGACCCGCAGGGCGCGGTCCAGGCCCTCGGTGAAGACGTAGCCGACCAGACCCCAGGGGGTGTCGTTGGCGCGGCGGACGACCTCGTCCTCGTCGTCGAAGGTGAGGATCGCCGCCACGGGGCCGAAGATCTCGGTGTCCATCAGGCGGCTGGCGGGGTCCACGTCGGCGAGGACGGTCGGCGGGTAGAAGCAGCCGGGACCGTCCGGGGTCCGCCCGCCGACCAGCACGCGGGCGCCGCGCTCCACCGCGTCGGCGACCAGCTCCTCCACCTTGGCGCGCCCCGCCCTGTCGATCAACGGGCCGACGTCGACGCCGTCCCGGGTTCCCGGACCCACGACGAGCGCGCCCATGCGCTCGGCCAGGCGCCGCCCGAACTCCTCCGCCACCGACCGGTGCACGAAGAAGCGGTTCGCGGCGGTGCACGCCTCGCCCATGTTGCGCATCTTGGCGACCATCGCACCGTCCACGGCCTTGTCCAGGTCGGCGTCCTCGAAGACGATGAACGGCGCGTTGCCGCCCAGCTCCATCGAGGTCCGTACGACCGTGTCCGCGCACTGGGCCAGCAGCAGCCGCCCGACGGCCGTGGAGCCGGTGAAGGAGAGCTTGCGGATCCGACCGCCGCGCAGGAGCGGTTCGCACACCTCCCCGGCCCGGGAGGTGGTGACGACGTTCAGCACGCCGTCCGGCAGCCCGGCCTCCTTCAGGATCCCGGCCAGCGCCAGGCTGGACAGAGGGGTCTGCGGGGCCGGCTTGAGGATCATCGTGCAGCCCGCCGCGATCGCCGGGCCGATCTTGCGGGTGCCCATGGCGAGCGGGAAGTTCCAGGGTGTGATGAGCAGACAGGGGCCGACCGGGCGGCGGGAGAGCAGCATGCGGTTGCGGCCGTCGGGCAGGGTGCCGTAGCCGCCGTCGATGCGCACGGCTTCCTCCGAGAACCAGCGGAAGAACTCGGCCGCGTACGCCACCTCTCCCCTGGCCTCCGCCGACGGCTTGCCCATCTCGGACGTCATCAGGTGGGCGAGTGCGTCCGTGCGGTCGAGGATGATCTCGTAGGCGCGCCGCAGGATCTCACTACGGACCCGAGGTGCTGTACGGGCCCACTCCTCCTGCGCCTGGACGGCCGCCTCCTCGGCGAGCCGGGCCTCCTTCGGGCCCGCGTCGGCGACGTGGCAGAGGATCTCGCCGGTCGCCGGGTCGTCCACGGGCATGGTGGCGCCGTCCGCGGCGTCCACCCAGGCCCCGCCGATGAACAACTGCGTGGGTGTGTCGGTCGTCATGACGTCTCTCCTGGTTGATCGGCGGCGGGGTCGAGCAGTTCCGCGAGATGGAGGGCGCGGACGCCCCGGTCACCGGCAAGGTGGTCGATCTGCGTGGCACAGCTGAAGCCGTCGGCCAGGACGGCGGTCGGCGCGGGCTCGTCGAGGCCGTCGAGACGGGGCTTGAGGGCCAGGTCGGCGACGGCCATCGAGGTGTCGTAGTGCTGCGCCTCGAAACCGAAGTTCCCGGCGAGTCCGCAGCACCCCTCGGCCTCGTCGACCTTGGGTACGCCGAGCCGACGCAGCAGATCGGCGGGGCGGTGGCCCTTGAACGTGGCGTACTCGTGGCAGTGCGTCTGGAGCACGACGCTCTCGGGCAGCGGCGGCGGGGTCCAGCCCGGCTCGGCGAGATCGGTCAGAGCCCCGGTGAAGGTGTGGACGCGGGCCGCGACACGCCGGGCGGCGTCCGTGCCGAGGAGTTCGGGCACGTCGCGTTTGAGGGCGGCGGCGCAGCTGGGTTCGGCCACGACGATCGGCCGCTCGTCGCCGTCGTCCAGGTGAGCGACCGTACGGGCCATGATCCTGCGGGCCACGGACAGCTGGCCGGTGCTGACCCATGTCAGCCCGCAGCACAGCCCGTCCCGCGGCGCGCAGGGGATCCCGGCGTCCGCGAGCACCCGGACGGCGGCTCCGGCGACCTGGGGGCGGAAGGCGCGGGTGAAGCTGTCGACGAAGAGCAGGGCCTGCGCCGACGCGTCGGTCCGGGCGTCGCGCAGTGCCCGGCGCAGGGCGCGCCGGGAGGCGAACGCCGGGATCCTGCGCTGCGTGGTCACGCCCCCGAGGCGGGCGAGCAGCCTGCCGAGCGGTCCGCGCAGCAGGGCGTTCAGCGGGCGAGCGATGTGTCCGACGAGTGCGGAGGTCAGCGGCAGCCAGCCCAGCGAGTAGTGGGAGCGGGGCCGGACCCTGCCCTTGTAGTGCTGGTGCAGGAATTCCGCCTTGTACGTGGCCATGTCGACGCCGACCGGGCAGTCGCTGGAGCACGCCTTGCACGACAGGCACAGGTCGAGCGCGTCTCGGACCTCGGTCGAGCGCCAGCCGTCCTGGACGGTCTCGCCGCGCACCATCTCCTGGAGCAGGCGGGCCCGGCCGCGGGTGGAGTCGTTCTCCTCGCCGGTGGCCCGGTAGCTCGGGCACATCACGCCGCCCGCGTCGCTGCGGCAGCGGCCGACGCCGACGCAGCGGCGTACGGCGCCCGCGAAGCCGTCCTCGTCGTACGGGAAGTTGAACAGGGTGCTGACGGGCAGCACGTCGGAGGGCGTGTGCAGCGCCAGATCGGCGTCCAGGCGAGCCGGGTCCACGATGACGCCCGGGTTCAGGAGCCCCTGGGGGTCGAAGATCTGCTTGAAGGCGGCGAACGCGCGGATCATCCGGTGGCTGTACATGACCTCCAGCAGCTCACCGCGCGCCCGCCCGTCACCGTGCTCACCGGACAGCGTGCCGCCGTGCTCGACGACGAGCGTGGCGGCCTCCCCGAGGAACCGGCGGGCGGCGGCCCGCCCGGCGTCCGTGGCGAGGTCGAAGTCGACGCGCACATGGACGCAGCCCGCGCCGAAGTGGCCGTACAGCACACCGGTCAGCCCGTGGGCGGCCAGCAGTTTGCGGAAGTCCCGCAGGTAGGCGGCCAGGTTCTCGGGCGCGACCGCCGCGTCCTCCCAGCCGGGCCAGGACTCCCCGCCGTCGACCAGGCGGGCGGCGAGCCCGGCTCCGTCCTCGCGCACCCGCCACAGCGAGCGGCGCTCGGCCGCGCTCGAAACCACCCGTCCGCCGGTCATCCGGCCCCGGGACCTGAGCACGTCCAGTAGTTCGGCGGCCCTGCGGTTGAGGTCCGCCTCGTCGTCACCGTCGAGTTCGACGTAGAGCCAGGCACGCCCCTCGGGCAGGCCGGTGACGGAGTCCGGGCCGCGCCGGGCGCGCATGGTGGCGACGATCGCCTCGTCCATCCCTTCCACGGCGCTGGGTGACCAGCGCAGGATCTCCGGGATGTCCTCCGCGGCGTCCACGACGTCGTCGTAGCCGAGGGTCAGCAGTGTCGTGGCCGGCGCGGTGGCGATCAGGCGGACCGTCGCGGCCGTGACGACCGCGCAGGTGCCCTCGGTGCCGACCAGGGCGCGGGCCATGTCGAAGCCGTTCTCGGGCAGCAGGTGGTGCAGCTGGTAGCCGGAGACCTGGCGGGGGATGCGGCCCAGCTCGGTGCGGATCGGTGCCAGGTTGGCGTCGATCAGGCGCCGCAGGTCTGCTGCGAGCCGGGCGACGCGCCGCACGGCTTCCGCGTCGCCCGGCTCGGCGGCACGCAGCCCGGAACGGTCGGCGACGGCCCGCACGCCGTCGGCCGTCACGATCTCCAGGGCCTCGATGTGGCCGCTGGTCCGCCCGTCCCGCACCGACCGGTTCCCGCACGCGTCGTTGCCGATCATGCCGCCGAGGGTGCAGCGGCTGTGCGAGGAGGGGTCGGGGCCGAAGGTGAGCCCGTGCAGGGCGGTCGCGCCGCGCAGCGCGTCGAGGACCACACCGGCCTCGACGCGTGCCGTGCGCGCCTGGACGTCGATGTCGAGGATCCGGTTCATGTACCGGGAGAAGTCCAGGACGACGCCCGGCCCGACCGCGTTGCCCGCCATGCTGGTGCCGCCGCCCCGCGCGGTGACCGGGACGCCTGTCTCCTCGCAGGCCCGCAGCACCGCGACCACGTCGTCGGTGGAGCGGGGGAAGGCCACGGCCTGCGGGGGCACGCGGTAGTTGGAGGCGTCGTAGGCGTACTGGCCGAGGGCTCCCGGGCCGGTTTCCACCCGGAGGCCGGGAGCGGTCCCGGCGAGCCGGGCGACCAGGGACGCGAGGGCGTCGGTCATCGGTCCTGCGCTCCCGACGTACCGACTTCGACCGCGGTCGCCCACGCCTGGAGGCCCTCGTCCACCGCCGTCTCGCCGATCACGAGCGCCGGAATCATGCGCACGACCTGGTTCCAGGCCCCGCACAGCAGCAGGAGCAGGCCCTCGTCGACGGCGGCCCGCTGCACCCGCGCGGCGGTCTCGGGGTCGGGGCCGCCGTCCTCGGTGACGAACTCGGTGGCCAGCATCAGCCCGAGCCCGCGCACGTCACCGATGCCGGGGGTCCGGTCGGCCACCGCCTCCAGGCCCTGGCGCAGCCGCTTGCCCATGGCCTCGGCGTTCTCGACGAGCTTCTCGTCGCGTACGACGTCGAGAGTGGCGCAGGCCGCGGCGCAGGCGACGGCGTTGGCGCCGTACGTACCGCCCTGGGAGCCCGGCCACGCCTTGGTCATCAGCTCCTCGGAGGCGGCGATGCCGGACAGCGGGAAACCGCTGGCGAGGCCCTTCGCGGTGATCAGGATGTCGGGCGTGACACCGAAGTGCTCGTGTCCCCAGAACCGGCCGGTGCGGCCGACGCCGGTCTGCACCTCGTCCAGGATCAGCAGGAAACCGTGCCGGTCCGCCCGCTCCCGCAGGCCCTCCAGGAAGGCCCGGGTGGCGGGGACGTATCCGCCCTCGCCGAGCACCGGCTCGACGATGATCGCGGCCGTGTCGGCGGGCGAGGAGACCGTCTGGAGCGTGTGGTCGAGCTCCTTCAGGGCGAAGCGGGTGGCGGTCTCCTCGTCCCAGCCGTACCGGTACGTGCTCGGGAACGGCGTGACGACCACACCGCTCATCAGCGGGGAGAAACCGGAGCGGAAGCGGGTGCCGGAGGTGGTCATGGAGGCGGCGGCAACGGTCCGGCCGTGGAAACCGCCATGGCAGACGACGATGTTCGGCCGACCGGTGGCCTGGCGGGCAAGCCGCAGCGCGGCCTCGACCGCCTCGCTGCCGGAGTTGGTGAAGAACAGGCTGTCCAGGCCCGTCGGCAGCACCTCGCCGAGCTTGTCGACCAGGCGGCGCAGCGGCTGGTGCATGACGGTGGTGTACTGGCCGTGGACGAGCGTGGCCACCTGCTCCTGGGCGGCCGCCACGACCTTGGGGTGGCAGTGTCTGGTGCTGGTGACGCCGATGCCGGCGGTGAAGTCGAGGTAGCGGCGGCCGTCCTCGCCGTAGAGGTGGACGCCCTCGCCCCGGGCCGCCACCACGGGCGTGGCCTGGCGAAGGTGCGGCGACAGTGCGGTCATGGTCAACTCCCGGCCTCGGTCATCGGTCTGCTGCGGTCTTCCGAGCATCTCGACGACGCGGGACGGCGCCAATGCGTGATCTGTCCGGCCGGGCCGCGGTATCCGGACGTTGTGTCAACCGCATCAGGTCCCCGGCCCCCGCCCGTCCTGGCCGCAACGGCCGTCCCCGTGCTCTTGCGCAGGTCAGCGAGGCTTGTCAGAGTGACGGTGCGCTCCCCCGAGTTCTCGGCCTCGATCGAGAAGGGGACCCCATGGAGGCACCGTGAACGACAAGCACCACACGGCTGCGGAGCCTGGCACCGACGGCCCTGACGCCTCCGGGCCGGGCCGGGACGCGGACAGCGTCGGCCGACCGCTCACCGTCGCCGACGTCCTGGCCCTCCCCGTCATGACCGCCGGACATCCCCAGGTCGTCACCGGCGTCACCCACCTCGACCGGCCGGTCCGCTGGGTCCACATCACCGAGCTGACCGACCCCGCCTCCTTCCTCAAGGGCGGCGAACTCGTCCTGACCACCGGCATGCCCCTGCCCGAGGAACCGGCCGGTGTACGCCGGTACGTCGACGAACTCGCCGACATCGGCGCGGCGGCCCTCGTCATCGAACTGGTCCGCCGCTACCACCGTCCGCCCGACGCCCTGGTCCGCGCCTGCCAGGCCCGGGGCCTCCCCCTCGTCACCCTGGCCAGGGATGTCAACTTCCTGGAGGTCACCCAGGTCGTCCACGCCCTCATCCTGGGCAACCAGGCGGAGGTGATGCGCCGGACCCAGCGCATCCACGAGGCGTTCACCGCGCTGACGCTGCGCGGCGCCGAACCGGAGGACGTCGTATGCGCCGCCGCGGAGATGAGCGGCCACACGGTCGTACTGGAGAATCTGGTCCACCAGGCCCTGATCTGCGAGCCCTCCGGTGACACGGTCGAGGAGGCGCTCACCGGATGGGAACAGCGCTCCCGAGCGACCCCGCCCGTCGACCACGCCACCGTCTCCGGCCCCGAGGGCTGGCTCGTGGCACCCGTGGAGTACCAGGGCGAGCGCTGGGGCAGGGTGGCGATGCTCCCCGCCCCGCCCGGCCCGACCGCTCCCTCGGCCTTCGGCCCCGAGGACGTCACCGTCCTGGAGAGAACCGCGATGGCCCTCACCATCGCCCGCCTCATCCACCCCGCGCCCTGGGAACGCACCGCACACCGCAACGTCCTGCGCGACCTCGTCGAACAGCGCCATCGCTCACCCGCGGACGCCGACGCCCGGGTCTCCGCGCTGGGCCTCCCCACGAAGGACGCCCGCTTCATCGCCGTACTGGCGGACGTTCCGCATGAGGACGAGACGACGAAGACGGAAGCCGTCCTCGCCGAGGAACTGAAGACAAAGGGATCACAGGCCCTCGTCGGTCGGCTCGGCCCCACCCGCCTCGGCATCCTGCTGTCCCTGCGCCGCGCCCAGCCGTGGCGGCCCGTGGTCGAGCATCTGAGCCGCGCCGCACTCGACCTGGTGCCCGGAACGACGGTGAGCGTCGGCGGCGAGGTCACAGATCTCCACGGGGTCGCCCGCTCCTACCGCGAGGCGGTCCGCGTCGCCGAAGCCACCGAGCCCGGCCGGCCGCTGCCGCCGGGACGCTCCTACCATGAACGATCCGACATCGGTCTGCGCCGCCTGCTGTTCGCGCTCCGCGACGACACCCGGATCCAGGACTACGCCGAACGGCAACTCGGCCGACTCGTCGACCACGACGCCCGCCGCGGCACGGACTTGCTGACCACCTTGCGCCACTACCTGGACGCGGCAGGCAACAAGACGGTGGCCGCCCGCTCCGGCGGCCTGTCCCGCGAAACCGTCTACCAGCGGCTGCGCACCATCGAGCGGATACTCGACTGCGACCTCGAATCCGGCGAACAGCGCACGGAATTCCATGTGGCCCTTACAGCGCTCGATGCCCTACGACTCCGCTGAACTGCGCACCACCGCAGGTCAGGAGCCCTTCACGGCCAGTTCAAGGAAGGCGACGCAGTCCACATGATGCGTCACGGGCACTGTTCGGCAGACCAGGGTCAGTACGCCGACAGCGCGCTCCAGGCGTGTCCTGACGGTCGGCACCGATGTCGGCCAGGTCGTCGCGGAGGCCCCCGACGTAGCGGGTCAGGGGCAGAACCGTCTTGCCGTCGCCGCGACTCTGCGGCGCGGACGGGGGCGCTCCGGCCGTCGCGGCGGACGCGGTGCCTGCCGGCTCGTCCAGGGAGAGGCCGTACGCCCTCACGAGCTGCAGCAGCACCTACAAGGTCGGCGTGCGTGCCACGTTGCCAGAACGGCAAGGTCTGTCACATCGGTTGGCCGCCGCAGCGCATCATCGGTGTGCACCTGCGGCCCCCCGGAATCCGAGGAGAGAACCATGCCCCAGCCCACGCCATCCGCCGGCCTGCGCCACCGCACCGTCGAGGCGCCCGCCGGACGGCTGCACCTGGTCGAGCAGGGCACGGGGCCGCTGGTCCTGCTCGTGCACGGCTTCCCCGAGTCCTGGTACTCCTGGCGCCACCAGCTCCCGGCCCTCGCGGCGGCGGGGTACCGGGCGGTCGCACTGGACGTGCGTGGCTACGGCCGCTCCTCCAAGCCCGCCGCGACGCACGAGTACCGCATGCTCGACCTGGTGGCGGACAACGTCGCCTTGGTGCGCGCCCTCGGCGAGGACCGGGCGGTGATCATCGGGCACGACTGGGGATCCAACATCGCGGCGACCTCAGCCCTGCTCCACCCCGACATCTTCCGCGCGGTCGGACTGCTGAGCGTTCCCTACGCCCCGCCCGGCGGCCCCCGCCCCACCGACGTCTTCACCCGGATCGGAGGCCCCGAGCAGGAGTTCTACGTGTCCTACTTCCAGGAGCCCGGCCGCGCCGAGGCCGAGATGGAGCCCGACGTCCGGGGCTGGCTCGCGGGCTTCTTCGCCGCCCTGTCCGCCGACACCATGCCGGGCCAGAGCGAGCCCGACCCGCACTTCGTGAACCGGGGCGCGGGGCGACTGCGCGACCGTTTCCCGAGCGGCCCGCTCCCCGCCTGGCTGACCGAGGACGACCTCGACGTGTACGCCGGAGAGTTCGAGCGCACCGGCATGACCGGGGCACTCAACCGCTACCGCAGCATGGATCGCGACTGGGAGGACCTGGCCCCGCACAGCGGCGCCCCGCTCAGGCAGCCGTCCTTGTTCATCGGCGGTGGCCTGGACGCCTCCACGACCTGGATGGCCGACGCGATCGACGCCTACCCGGCCACGCTCCCCGGCCTGGTCTCCTCGCACATCCTGGACGGCTGCGGCCACTGGATCCAGCAGGAACGCCCGGAGGAGGTCAACCGTCTCCTGACCGCCTGGCTCGCCTCCCTCACGGACTGACCACATGGGCGGATGCGTCTGTGCCGCACCAAGCCGATGTCCGTACTCATGCACCCCTTCACCGAGCTCGGCCGCCGTCACCTCTCGGACTTCCAGGTGCCCACCGTGGAGGATCTCCTGCGATGACCTCGCGTGTGGGAACGGGAATCGTCCTGCTCCTGCTCTCGGAGCCAGCCGCGCATGTGACAAGCCCACCCGGCGGGCTGCCAGGGGCGCATCGTGATCCGGGCGATATGCAGCCGAGCTGGTGCCACGGCACCGCCGGTGCGACGGTAGCCGGACTGCGCTCTCCACCGATATCGAGGCCCCTCATGTCCGGTCTGCCGTTCTTCACCCCCTGGCTGGTGCTGGTCTCCGCGCTCTGGGCGATGCTGCCGTTCCTTTGCCCCCGGCAGCGGCGGACGGGCATCGTCATCGCTGTCTCCCACCTCATCGGGACGCTGGCGATCACACAGCCCTGGAGCGAGAACTGGTACTGGGATGTCGGGTGGTGGCTGATTCTCGTGTTCGGGCAGGGCACCCTTATTGCGCTGGGACGGTTGGCCTTCGAACTCAGCCCGCTCGGCGCCCGTCGCCACCGCTCGGCGCCCCGGACCCCGGACAGCGATGCGGTGATGGCCCAGCCTGAGCCGTGACCGGGGCCACGTGCTCCATCGGTCCCCGGTCCGAGGACATGCAGCGATGTTGGCCGGCACCTGATGCCCCGGCAGTGGTGGCCGAGAATCGGGCATGCCGGAGCGGTCTGCTGCTGCGTGTGCGGCCGGGCGGCTGCCCGTGGCTTTCGTGCCGGGCAAGCGGCTGCCCGGCTGGATCGACATCGACATCGACGCCACCGTGTCGGCGTCGGCGCCCGAACGCCGCCTGGATGTGTGCCCCTGAAGAGCTGCTGAAGTGCTACGGGCGACGTCGGGCATGTGGTCATGACGGCCGTCCAGCGGTCGCACGTGACGGGTGAAGCTTCGTCACAGGGTCTTGCGCCGCCACGCGGACGACGAGCTCAGCCAGGAGGTGACCCGGCTGATGTCCGAGGAGGTGACGATGCCGACCAGTCGGCCGTCTTCCAGCACGAGGGCACGATGGGCGGAACTGGCCTCCAGGTCGGGCACGAGCCGGGCCAGCGGGTCGTCGGGGCGGGGAGTCGGCAGATCGTCGAGCGGCACCATGACCTGTGCGACGGAGGTGGACGGACGTTCCTTCTCCGGGACCGCGTCGGCGCCCTTCAGCGTGACCAGGCCGACCGCGGTGTACCCGTCGTCGACGGCGGGGAAGGCCGAGTGACGGAAACGAAAGCGCGGGTCGGCGAGGAACTCGCTGACCGTGGTGGCGGCCGGGACGGTCACCGGGTCGGGCGTCATCGCCTCGCCCACGGGGATGCCACCCAGCAGTTCACGCAGTCTCGCCTGGCCGCCTTCCACGGTGGCCATCGCGATGACGAACCAGCCGATGACCACCAGCCAGATGCCGCTGAACAAAGCCCCGGCGAGGACGAGGTACAGGCCGACACCCACCAGCGCCCATCCCAGAACCCGTCCTGCGGTCGTGGCCACCGCGGTGGCACGCAGCCGACTGCCGGTCTTCCACCACACGACCGCGCGCAGCAGCCGCCCGCCGTCGAGAGGCGCGGCGGGCAGGGCATTGAAGACGGCAAGCAGGATATTGATCCCCGCCAGCCAGACCAGCGCCTCCACCACCAGCGCGGCTTCGGAGAATGCGGCCACCAGCCCGGCTGCCAGGGCGAACAGGACACCGAGCACGAGGCTGACGAGGGGCCCCACACCGGCGATCCGCAGTTCCGCACCCGGGCTTGACGCCTCGCTCTTGAGCCGGGCGAGTCCCCCGAGGAGCCACAGGGTGATGTCGTCCACGGACACACCGTTGCGGCGGGCCACCAGCGCGTGGCTGATCTCGTGAGCCAGCAGTGACAGAAGAAAGACGGCCGCAGTCGCCGCCGAGGCGAGCCAGTACTGCCATGTCGGGCGATCCGGATGAGCTTCCCGGAAGCCGCCTTCTGCCAGCCCGAACAGGATCAGAGCGAAGATGACCAGGACACTCCAATGCACGCCCACCCGGATGCCCGCCACATGCCCCAGTGAGAATGTCGCCCGCACGGCAGCCACCTCCCCGACCGGTTCCTCGTGCGTCGGCTCCGCTCCCGGGAACGCCAGGAGCCGGGAGCGCCGCCCGCGCCCCTGTGGGATCCGTCAGTGCCCGAAGATGTGCCGACGACGCCGGTGGGCCGGCTTCGACGGTAGCGACGTCCCTGGGTCGCTCGTCGTCGACGCGGATGCGAGGGCCTGACGCACGCGCCGTCGCTGTTTCAGCCCGGCGGCGATCATCGCCAGCCCCAAGCAGAAGATCAACGCCAGCGCCACGCCGGAAAGGAAGAGCCCGGGCGGACTCAGCGTCGCGATCTGATTACCGAAGATCTCCACCGCGTACTCAGGTCCACCCGTGAAGTTCTCCGCGACCGCGATGCCCGCGAACCCGCCAGTGGCCAGCGCCAGCAAGAATCCCAACGCGATCACCGCTCTCACCTCCTATCCGGACTTTGGGACCGACTACCCGAGGCCGGGCCCTCGACACAAACTCCTGGTCACGGACTGACCTGTGTGCGCGCTACGGCGTCGTTACGCGTCGACGCCACCCGGTGCAGCGTGGTCGAGACGACCGAACGCGGCCGACATGGCCGACGGCTCACTCTGGGTACCCCAGACTCGGCAGGAGAGCCTACGGTCGACCGCGCCTGAGGGGTTGAGCTCGTGCACGACGTTCCGCTGTGGCTTTGGATCGCGTTCGCCGTCACCGTTGTGGTGGCCCTCGCGGTCGACCTGCTGGTGAACCGGAAGGCGCACGTCATCGGCTTACGGGAGGCCGCCGTCTGGAGCGGGGTCTGGGTGGGCCTGGCGGTCGCCTTCGGCGTGGTCGTCTTCCTCGTGGTGGGCACCACCGCGGGCGTCGAGTACACCACGGCGTGGCTGCTGGAGAAGAGCCTGTCGGTCGACAACCTCTTCGTCTTCGCACTGATCTTCGGCTACTTCCAGGTGCCCCGCGAATACCAGCATCGTGTGCTGTTCCTCGGTGTCCTGGGCGCTCTGGTCTTCCGCGGCCTGTTCCTCGCCGCCGGAGTGGCGGTCGTCAGCCGCTTCACCGCCGTCATGTTCGTCTTCGCCGCCTTCCTCTTCTACAGCTCGTACAAGATCCTCACCAAGGGGGAGGGCAGCGTCGACCCGGGCAGGAGCATCGCCGTACGAGCCCTGCGCAAGGTCGTCACCGTCCGGGACGACTATGCCGGGAACCGGTTCTTCCTCAGGGAGAACGGCACACTCGTCGCCACCCCACTGCTCGCCGTCGTCGCAGCGGTCGAAGGCGCCGACCTGATCTTCGCCATCGACAGCGTGCCCGCCGTCCTCGGCGTCAGCAGCGACATCTTCATCGTCTACACCAGCAACGCCTTCGCGATCCTCGGCCTGCGCGCCCTGTACTTCCTGCTCGCCGACCTGCTGGACCGCTTCCACCATCTCAGCAAGGGCCTGGCACTGATCCTCGCCTTCATCGCCGTCAAACTGATCCTTCAGGCGTCCCACGAGATCATCAGCACCAGCGTTCCCAAAGTGAACGCGCTCGTCAGCCTCGCAGTGATCGCGGCCGTGCTGATCACCTCCGTCGTGCTCAGCCTGCTGCGGCCCGCGCCGCCAGGAAGCGCCGAGTCGCCGTCCGACGGCAAGGCCCGATGAACGCACTCCGCAACCGGCGGCATGGGGTGCTGACAAGGCCGGGCAGGCAGGCGACGAGGGCGGCGGCGAGGCAGGGGGCGGCGGGCGAGGCCGCGGTAGTCGTCGAGGGTGTGTGCGTGCGGGAGTGCGGGAGTGCGGTGACGACGCGAAGGCGCCGGGATGGGTGACGGCGTAAGCGGCCTGCCGCCCGCGAGGAGCCGCCTGCTGCTCGATGAGTCAGGAGAACCAGGCCGCCGTGGAGAGGTCTGGGCGTACCCCCCGGATGGCGCGGGCCAGGGCGACCGCGCTGGAGACGAGACCGACGTGGCTGATGGCCTGCGGATAGTTGCCGAGATACGTGCCGTCGGACGGGTCGATCTGCTCGGGCAGCAGCCCCAGGTGGTTGGCGTGGGAGCACAGGTGCTCGAACAGTTCACCGGCCTGCTCGATCTTGCCCTGCCCCGTCAGGTTGTCCACGAGCCAGAAACTGCACAGCAGAAAGGCGCCCTCGGGCTGACGATCCATGCCGTCCGGTGAACGCTCCGGCAGGTAGCGGTACAGCAGTCCCCCGCCCGCGCCCAGTTGCTCGGCTGTCGCCCGGCAGGTGGCCACCATCTTGGGATGGTCGGCAGGCACTACCCGGCGCAGCGGCAGAGCGAGGAGGGAGGCATCGAGCCCCCCTCCCTCGCCCAGGTGCTCGGTCAGGGAACGGGTCTGCTCGTTCCAGGCATGGTGCAGGATGCGCTCAGTGAGCTGCTCGGCTTCGTGAGCCCAGTGGTCCGCGTCGCCGGGCAGGTTCAGTCGGTGTGCGAGCCTGGCGGCCCGGTCGAGGGCTACCTGGCACATGGCGGCGGAGTAGGTGAAGGGTCTGCCGGAGGTGCGGACTTCCCAGATGCCGTGGTCGGGACTGCGCCAGGCGTGCTCGGCACGCTCGGCGAGGCCGGCCAGCCAGTCCCACAGCGTCGCGTCGAACGTTCCTCCGGTGGCTGCCCACTGGAAGGCGCAGTCCAGGATCTCCCCGTAGACGTCGTGCTGGGTCTGCTCGACCGCGGCGTTGCCCCATCGAACGGGTGCGGACCGGCGATACCCTTCGAGTCCGTCGTCCACCACCTCAGGCGGCGGGACTTCGCCGTCCACGCCGTACAGAACCCGCGGTTGATGGTTGTGACGAGCGGCCTCAAGGGCCCATCGCAGAAAGCCCCCGGCCTCCGACGGCAGTCCGATGCGGCGAAGCGCGAAGACGGTGTAGGCGGCGTCGCGGATCCAGGAATAGCGGTAGTCCCAGTTGCGTGTCCCCCCGATGTGCTCGGGGAGCGACGACGTGGGAGCCGCGATGATCGCCCCGTTCTCGAAGTGGTCCAGCAGTTTCAGGGTCAGGGCCGACCGGCGCACCAGGTCGGACCGCGGTACGTCGTCGACCACGCGAGCGGCCCAGCCCTTCCAGGCACGCACCGTGCTCTCAAGGCCTGCATCCACAGACGGGTAAGGGCTGGACGACCCCTCCCAGCGCAATCGCAGGAACAGCTCCTGTCCGGCGTGGAGCGTCAGGTCGCTGTCCGGAAGCGTCACCGGGGGTGAGGACCACAGGCGCAGGGTGATCCCCTGCCGCTCGCAGTCGAGCGTCCAGTCTTCTCCCCGGCGACGGACGCGGGCGCCACCGCGTGGCTCCAGGTGGATACGAAGGGTGACGTCGCCCTCGACCACGCGGACATGGCGTAGCAGCTCCCCCGCGGCTGCCGGCGCGTCTTCCTCCAAACGTGCACCAGGACGCAGCGCGAAAGCGTCCGTGACCTGAAGAACGCCGGTGTCCGTGCGAAGCTCCGTGATCAGGACGGCCGTGTCGTCCACGTAGCGCTGGCGGCTCTCCCGCACTCCGTCCGGCGCGAGCCGGAAGCCACCGCCATGACGCCGGTCGAGCAATGAGCAGAACACAGGGTCCCGGTCGAAGCGCGGAACACACATGAAGCTGATCCCCGCGTCCCGGCCGACCAGGGCGCAGCCGCGGCCGTCACCGATCAGACCATGATCCTCGATCGGCAGGTACCCCTCTCGGCGGGTCAGTTGCTGCCAGAGCTGCACGCACCACCAGGTACCCAGAACCGGCCCGATTGATCAGTCCTACGCGGCTCCGGTCGCGCTCCTTGAGCAGATGAGCGCGGTCGAGGAAGCACCCGCGGAACGGCTCCGGGGGCTCCGTACCGTGATCGTCCCAGCCGAGCGGGAGCGCGGAGGAGTGAGGCTCGGGCCAGCAGGTGGTGCCGTCGGCACGGACCAGCAGGGGAGCCGGATGGTCGACGTCGAGGAAGGTGACTTCTTTATCCCCGGCACGACGCTGCGCAACCTCTCACCGCCGCCCCTCGCGCTGCTCGCGCCGGCCACCGCACAGCTCGGGCTGGTCCTGCTGCTGCGCGACGCCGGGAACCGGGGGATGCGACACCTCGGGCCGTGGATGGCCGTGATCGCCGTCAACTCCGTCATCCTCACCGTGCTGCTGTGGCACATGAGCGCATTCGTGCTCGTCGCCGCCGCCGCGTACGCCTCCGGCCTGGTCCCGCTGCCCCAGCCCCCCACCGACACGGGCGCCTGGCTGCTGTGGAAACTGCCCTGGCTTGCCGTCCTGTTGATCGCGCTCGGCGCGCTGGTGGCGGTCTTCGGCCGGGTCGAAAGGCGCGGCATGCGGCGCGGCGAGGTCGCCTCACGCCCCTGGTGGACGCCGAGGGCACTGGGCCGGTCCAGGCCGCGCGCCACCGCGACCACCGCCGGCTACGCCGCCTGCGTACTCGGCCTGCTCGGCGTGGCCGTCGCCGGTCCCGCCGACCGCGGCCCGTTCGGACTGCCGACCACAGCCCTGGCCTGCTTCCTGGCCGGGGCGGCCCTCCTCCGCGCGGCCCGCGCGGCAGGCCACCGCCGAACCGGCTGACGGCGGCTGCGTGTGCAGCTCAGCCGGGGTGGGACCGGCCTGCGCCTGGTGGCGCCCGTATGGCCGGTGCGGGAGGCTGGGAGAGCAGGGCGCCGGGCCGTGGTCCGCGTCGATGCCATGGTGAGGAGAGCGCAGCGTGATGTCCGGGCGGGTCGTGGTGGGAGTGGACGGCTCCCCCTCCGCGCTGGCCGCCGTGGAGGTCGCGGCACAAGAGGCGCGGATGAGGCGAGTCCGGCTGCATGTGGTGCATGCCTTCGTCTGGCCCGCCATGCACGTTCCGCCCGGCGGCTCGCCGCTGGGCCCGCCCACGGGGGGCGTGCGGGAATCCGTCGAGCATCTGCTCGCCGAAGCCGTCGAACGAGCCCTGGCTGCCGCGCCCGGCGTGCTGGCCGACCACGCGGTCATCGCGGGCGAGGCGGTCACAGCCCTGGAAGCGGAGTCGCGGACGGCGCAGCTGATGGTGGTGGGCCATCGCGGCTCGGGCGGTTTCGCGGGACTGCTGCTGGGTTCGACGTCGGTCCATCTGGCCGCTCACAGCCACTGCCCGGTCATGGTGGTGCGGGACCGACCGACGCGGGACGGACCCGTGCTGGTGGCGGTGGACGGCACTCCCCAGAGCCGTGGGGCGGTCGCGTTCGCCTTCGAGGAGGCTTCGCTGCGCGGCACGGGCCTGGTGGCGCTGCACGTGTGGGGGGCGTGGAGCGACCACGGTGACGCACGCCCGGTGGAACCGGTGGATCTGACCGGTGACGTCGAGACGCTTCAGGCCCACGAGGAGCGCCTCCTGGACGAGGCCCTGTCCGGCCACCGGAAGGAGCACCCTGACGTGACCGTGCATGCGCGTGTCGTGCGAGGCCGTACGCGGCCCACGCTGATCGAGGCGAGTCGTGGCGCCCAGCTGATGGTGGTCGGTACGCGCGGACGGGGCGGATTCACCGGACTGCTTCTGGGCTCGGTCAGCCAGGCCGTGCTCCATCATGCGCACTGCCCGGTCACCGTGGTGCGCTCCGGCCTGGCGTGACGCCCGTCCAAACGGGTCCGCGCACCGTGACTACCGTCGGAGTGGGCAGCCCGGAGCCCGCAGGCCCGCCCTGACCGAGCCTTCGGCTCGGTCAGGGCGCTGCGGGTTCCGTTACGCGGACTGCGGGTGCAGGAGGCGGGCCAGCAGGTCGTCCAGCGTGACCAGGCCGGTGAGCCGCCCGCTGCCGTCGCGGACGACGGCGAGGGAGGCTCGGCGCCCGCGCAGCTGCTCGATGGCGTGGCCGACCGTGTCCCCGGCCGCCAGCTCCGGTACGGGGCGCGCGAGCTGCCGCGCGGTGGCGGTGCGGCCCCGGCTGCGGGCGATCAGGGCGTCACGGGCGTGCACCGAGCCGACGACCAGCGGACCGTCGCGGACCAGCAGGCGGCTGCGATCGTGCTCGGCCGCCGTGGCGAGGACGGTGTCGAGATCGGCCCCCGCCGGTACCGAGATGATCTCGGCGGCCGGGATCTGGAGGTCGCCCACCGGCATCTGGGGCTCGGTGAGCGACTTGGTGATCAGCTCGGAGTCGTCCTTGCTGATCAGGCCCAGCCGTTCGGACTCCTCGACCAGGTGGGTGAGCTGCTCCCGGTTGTGGACCGAGCCGAGTTCGTCGCGCGGGGTGACCTTGCACAGGCGGACCAGGCCGTTGCTGATCTTGTTCAGCACCTGGATCAACGGCCGTACGGCCGCGATCACCCCCCGGAAGGCCGGCGAGAGCAGCATCGCCGAGCGCTCGGGGTGGGCGATGGCCCACGACTTGGGCGCCATCTCACCGACCACCATGTGCAGGAACACCACGACGATCAGTGCCACGGCGAACGCGACGCCGTAGCTGAGCGCGGAGGGCAGGCCCAGCGTGTGCAGCAGCGGGTCGAGTTCGTGCGAGATCGCGGGCTTGGACACCGCCCCCAGGCCCAGCGTGCACACGGTGATGCCCAGCTGGGCACCGGCCAGCATCAGCGACAGCTCACGCATCCCGGCGAGCGCCGCCTTGGCGCCGCGCTGCCCGTCGGCCGCCGCCTTCTCCATACGGTGCCGTTTGGCGGCGACGAGCGCGAATTCGGCTGCGACGAAGAAGCCGCTGCCGATCAGCAGCAGGACGGTGACGAAGAGCGCCATCGGGAAACTCATGCCTGCTCCTCCGCAAGCTCGGCAGCCAGCCGCTCGATCCGTACCCGTTCCGGCACGTGCCGGTCGAGGCTGCGTACGTCGATCACCGCGCTGCCGCCGTCCGGCAGATCCACGGTGAGGCGGTCACCGATGGCCGGGAAGCGGCCGAGCCGGTCGACGATCAGGCCGGCCACGGTGTCGTAGTCCTCCTCCTCGGGCAACTCGACGCCGGTCGCCTCGGCCACCTCGTCCAGGCGACGCCCGGCGTCCACCAGCCAGCCGTCCCCGTCCGTGACCGCGATCTCGGTGACGGTGTCGGACTCGTCGGCGATGTCGCCCACCAGTTCCTCGGCGATGTCCTCGTAGGTGACGATGCCCGCGACGCCGCCGTGCTCGTCCAGGACGACGGCGAACTCGTCGTCCAGCTCACGCATCCGCTCGACGGCGTCGGGCAGCGGCAGCGTGTCCGGAAGCAGCAGCGGGGGGCGGGCGACCGCGCCCACGGAGGTGCTGGTGAAACGGCCGGCGGGCAGGCGGGTCAGTTCGCGGACCCCGAGGACGCCGCTGACGTCGTCGGGGTGGTCGCCGAGCACGGGGTAGTTGGAGTGGCCGTGCTTGCCGATCAGGTCGACCGCCTCGGCGGCGGTGGCGTCCTTGCGGACGAAGACGGCGTCCACGCGTGGCACCATCACCTCGTCCAGCGTCCGGTCGGAGAACTCCAGGGCATGGTCGAGCAGCTCGGCGGTGTCCCTGGGCAGGTGGCCCTGCTCGTGGGACTCGCCGATCAGGTGGCCCAGCTCCTCCAGGGTCGCGCCGTGGTGCAGCTCCTCGACGGGCTCGATGCCGACCTTGCGCAGCAGCTTGTTCGCCGCCCCGTCGAAGACCCGGATGACCGGGCCGACGACCTTCAGATACGCCAGCGTGGAAGTGGCCAGCGCCTTGGCCAGCCGCTCCGGGACGGCGATGGCGAGGTTCTTCGGGGCCAGCTCGCCCAGCACCATCTGCACGACCGTGGCCAGCACGAACGCGAGCACCACAGCGATGCCGCTGACGGCGGCGTCGGGGATGCCGAGGCCGTTCAGGGCGGGCCTGAGCAGCGCGGACACGGACGGCTCGGCGATGAAGCCGACGATCAGGCCGGTCACGGTGATGCCGAGCTGGGCGCCCGAGAGCATGAAGGACAGCCGCTCCAGCACCTTCAGGGCGCGGGCGGCCTTCCTGTCACCCGCCTGCGCTTCCCGCGCGAGGGCGAGCCGGTCGACGGAGACGTACGCGAATTCCTGGGCGACGAAGTATCCGGTGCCCGCGGTCAGCGCGAACACCGCGAGCAGGCCCAGGAGGGCGTTCACGGCACTCATCGAACACCACCCCGCCGCGTGCCGTGCTCACGAAGTACCTGGCGGGATGGTCGGGGACTGTGCCCAGAGGGGTCCGTCGATCTGGCGGACAACTGGTGGCTCCTCAACGTGTTCAAAGGATTCAAAGGTATTCAAGGCATTCAGACGTGCACCACGGTCAACGATTGTGGCGGAACCCCTGTTCCTGCCCCCGTGGACGTCATCATTCCGCACCCGGGGGCAGGGTGGATCAGCACCCGGCCGGGCCGTCACACGGCGGTCGGCGCCGCCGGTCCGACCAGCTCGGACAGGACGCCCTCCATCGTCACGAAGCCGATCACCGTGCCGCTCTCGCCGAGCACGGCGGCGAGGTGGCTGCCCTCGGCCCGCAGGGCGGTGAGGGTGTCGTCCAGCGGCGTGTCGATGCGGACCCGGGTGACCCGGTGCAGCACGCCGCGCGGGAACGGGCGGTCGCGATCGGTGACACCGAGGGTGTCCTTGATGTGCAGGTAGCCCAGCAGGGTGCCGTCGGCGCCGGTGACCGGGAAGCGGGAGTAGCCCGCCTCGGCGGCCACCCTTTCCAGCCGGGCGGGGGTGATCGAGGCGTCCACGGTCCGCATCCGCTGCGCCGGGACGAGGATCTCGCCGACCGGGCGGGTGCCCAGTTCCAGCGCGTCGCGCAACCGCTCGCCGTCGGCGGGCGACAGGAGCCCGGCCTCGCTGGAGTCGACGACCATGCGGGCCAGCTGGTCGTCGGTGAAGACCGACTCGACCTCGTTCTTCGGCTCGACGCGGAGCAGTTTCAGCAGGGTGTTGGCGAAGGCGTTGATGCCGAACACGAACGGCCGCAGCGCCCGGGTGAGGGCCACCAGGGGCGGGCCGAGCAGCAGCGCGCTGGGCACGGGTGCGGCGAGTGCGATGTTCTTCGGCACCATCTCGCCGATCAGCATGTGCAGATACGTGGCGAGCGTGAGCGCGATGACGAACGCGATCGGGTGCACCAGGGCATGCGGGACGTGGGCCGCCTCGAAGGCGGGCTCCATCAGGTGCGCGATGGCCGGTTCGGCGACCGCGCCCAGGACCAGCGAGGAGACAGTGATGCCGAGCTGGGCGGTGGCCATCATCTGGGAGAGGTGCTCCAGGGCCCACAGGGTCATCCGGGCCCGCTTGTGGCCCGCCCGGGCGCGCGGTTCGATCTGGCTGCGGCGCACGGAGACCAGAGCGAACTCGGCGCCGACGAAGAAGGCGTTGGTCAGCAGGGTCAGGGCGCCGATGGCGAGCTGCAGCGTCGTCATCGGACCTCCTCCGCGAGTTGTACCGCGGGGGTCACGACCGGCTCGGTGATCCGGATCCGGTCGGCGCGGTGGTGCTCCACCTCCAGCACGGTGAGCTGCCAGCCCTCCAGGTCGAGCACGTCCCCCTTGGCGGGGATGCGGGCCAGGCCGGTGGCGATCAGTCCGGCCACGGTCTCGTACGGGCCCTCCGGCGCGACGAGTCCTATCTCCGTGAGCTGGTCGATGCGGACACTGCCGTCCGCCTCCCACACCGCGCGCCCGTCCCTCGTCGCCGGGGCGGGCACCAGGTCGGGCACCTCGACGGGGTCGTGTTCGTCGCGGACCTCGCCGACGACCTCCTCGACGATGTCCTCCACCGTGGCGACGCCCGCCGTGCCGCCGTACTCGTCGATGACCACGGCCATGGTGCGACTGGCGCGCAGCCGCTCCAGCAGCCGGTCGGCGGTCAGACTGTCCGGCACCAGCAGGGGCTCGGTGGCCAGATCCATGACCGGCGTCACGGCCCGTTTCTCCGGCTCCAGGGCGAGGACGTCGCGAATGTGGACGGTGCCGACGACCTCGTCCAGGCTGTCGCGGTAGACCGGGAAGCGGGACAGTCCGGTCGCGTGCGTCAGGTTCGCGGCATCGGCGGCCGTGGCGTGCACTTCGAGGGCCTTGACGTCGACCCGCGGGGTCATCACGTTCTCGGCGGTGAGCTCGCTCAGGTGCAGGGTGCGGACGAACAGTTCGGCGGAGTCCGCCTCCAGCGCGCCCTCGGCCGCCGAGTGCCGGGCGAGCGCACCCAGTTCCTCGGCGGTGCGGGCGGAGGCCAGCTCCTCGGCGGGCTCCAGGCCCAAGCGGCGCACAAAACGGTTCGCGGTGCTGTTCAGGTGGTGGATGAACGGGCCGAAGGCGGCCGTGAAGCCGCGCTGCGGGCCCGCCACCACCTTCGCGACCGCCAGCGGCCGGGAGATCGCCCAGTTCTTGGGCACCAGCTCACCCACGACCATCAGCACGACGGTGGAGACCGCCACGCCCAGCACCGTCGCCACCGGTGAGGCGGCGCCGCCCAGGCCGAGCGCCTTCAGCGGGCCCCGCAGGAGGGCGGCCAGCGACGGCTCGGCCAGCATGCCGATCACCAGCGAGGTGACGGTGATGCCGAGCTGAGCACCGGAGAGCTGCAGAGTCAGCCGCCGTACGGCTTTGAGCGCGCCCTCGGCGCCGCGCTCACCGGCCCGGGCGGCACGTTCCAGCTCACCGCGCTCCACGGTGGTCAGGGAGAACTCGGCCGCGACGAACACCGCGCAGGCCAAGGTGAGGAGGAGGGCCAGCAGGAGCAGCAGGACCTCGGTCACCGCGCCACCCCCGCTCCCTCAGTCACATGAGTCAGGCGGGGAATGGCACGGCTGGTACTGGGAGGCTCACCCATCGGGGGACCGTCGCTCCTTACTCAAGAGGCGTACAAAGCAGTGGGTGGAAGCAGGATGACCTGCTTCTACACCCACTGTAAAGGATCCGCAAAACCCATTCTGTGAGGCCGGGGCTCACAGGGTCACGGCAGGCGCCCAGTTCGGCGCAGGCATCCGTTTTCGGCCTTTCCCGACGCGCCTGCGCGGACCGCGCCCTTCCCTGCCTTCATCAGCTTATGCTTCTACTCGCTTGTAGAAGGATCGCGGCAGGCCCGGGCCCCGGTGCGCGGCGCCGCACCTGAACGAAACGCACGCACGTATCAAGGAGCCGAAGCCACGATGGTGTTCAAGCGACTGCTCGGATCGCTCGGCGTGGGCGGGCCCACGGTCGACACGGTCCTCGACCCGGGAGCCGCCCGCCCCGGCGGCACGCTGACCGGACAGGTCCATCTGATGGGCGCAGACGCCGACTTCGACATCGAGCACATCACCCTGGAGCTGGTCGCGCGGGTCGAGGCCGAGCACGACGGCGGGGAGAGCGAGGGTGTCGTCGCCTTCGAGCGGTTCACCGTCGGCGGCGGCTTCCGGCTCGGCGCGGGACAGCGGCACAGCGTCCCGTTCACCGTGGCGCTGCCCTGGGAGACGCCGGTCACCGAGTTGTACGGGCAGCACCTGGGCGTCGTCCTCGGTGTGCGCACCGAGCTGGCGGTGGCGGGCGCGAAGGACAAGGGCGACCTGGACCAGCTGAACATCGCCCCGCTGCCCGTGCAGGAGGCGATCCTCGAAGCGCTCGGACAGCTCGGCTTCGGCTTCAGGTCCGCGGACCTGGAGTACGGGCGCGTCGGCGGCACCGGCCAGCAGCTGCCCTTCTACCAGGAGATCGAGCTGACCCCGGCGCCGCAGTACGCGGGGCAGGTCAACGAGATCGAGGTGACCTTCCTCGCCAACCCGGGCGGCATGGAGGTGGTCCTGGAGGCCGACAAGCGCGGCGGCCTCCTCTCCTCCGGCCGCGACGCACTGACCCGCTTCACCGTCGCCCACGACGGAGTCGAGCACCAGGACTGGAACGGCATCGTCGACGGCTGGATCCGGCAGCTGGTCGAGCATCGCGCCGCCTACGGCCACCACGGCGACCCGTATGCGTACGGTCACGGCCACGGCGATCACCACCCTCATGACGGCCACCGCTCCGGCCCCGGCATGGGCACGGCCGTCGCCGCGGGCGCTGCCGGGCTCGCGGTCGGGGTCGTCGGCGGCATGGTCGCGGCCGAAGTCGTCGACGAGGTCGGCGACTTCTTCGAGGGCGAGGAGGAAGAGGAAGGCTGACCTGGCATCGGCAGCGGGGCGGAGAGTCCGGACTCCCCGCCCCGCTGATCGCCACCAACGAGGTACGGCGACGACCTCGACAAGCTCACCGCCGACTTCGACTTCGGCAAGGTCAGCGTGCTGCAGGAGATCGCCAAGGCCCACTGCCACCGCACGAGTCGGCCTCTCAGCGGCACCCATCCCCGCTCAGAGGGGTGTCGCGGCGTGCAGGATGAAGAACATGGTCACCGCGGAGTTCGCCGACGACATCGCGGACACGGCCGTGCCCGCCGCCGCACCCCACGCCGCCAAGCCCACCGACGTGAACACCGACGGCCAGCTACGCATCAACGGAGCCGGACCCAGCAACGCCGCCACCCGACGCGGCACCGGCCCCGGCGCCGCCAGACCCGCGAACGTCACCACCGCAGTCCCCCGGGACACTGCACACGCCACCGTCCGGCGGCTGTCCACCCTCCAGCCTCGGCGCCCACCTCGTCTTCGGCCTGCTGGCCGGCCTCACCTTCTCGCTCGTCGCCCGGACGGCGGGCGGGCACACCGGCCGGACCACCGCATGACGCCGCTACCACCAGCGTCGACACCTGATCCCGGCTCGCCGCTCCGGGGTGCCGAACCTCTCCTGGGTGCCCCGGACGACTACTGTCTGGCCGACGGCGCGGGCGCGCCGACCAGCCCGGCGTGGGGCGCCTCACCCCCGCCATGGCCCCGGGACGACGCGAGGAACCACATCACATGAACCACACCGGTGACGAGGCCGAGAAGACCTGGTGCATCTCCGAGGTCGACATCTTCCGCGATCTGAGCGACGCGGAGATGGACGCCATCGCCGTCGCGGCCCCGATGAAGACCTACGGCGCCGGCGAACTGCTCTACTCGCCCTCCCAGCCCTCCGAGGTGCTGTTCATCCTCAAGAAGGGCCGGGTGCGGATCTTCCGGGTCTCCGCCGACGGCCGCGCCCTGACCTGCGCGATCATCAGCCCGGGCACCATCTTCGGCGAGATGGTGCTGCTCGGGCAGCGGATGTACGACAACTTCGCCGAGGCCCTCGACGACGTCACCGTCTGTGTGATGCGCCGCGCCGACGTCCACCGCTTCCTGCTGTCCGACGCGCGAATCTCCGCCCGGATCACCGAGATCCTCGGCCGCCGCGTGACCGACCTCGAACAGCGCCTGTCCGACAGTGTCTTCAAGTCCGTCCCGCAGCGCATCGCCACCACCCTGCTGACTCTCGCGGCCGAGACCCGCCCCAGGGTGCTCGGGGCCCGAAGTCCGCAGATCGCGCTCACCCACCAGCAGATCGCCGCACTGGCCGGAACCTCCCGCGAGACCACCACCAAGGTGCTGCGCGACTTCGCCGACCAGCACCTGATCCGCCTGGCCCGGGGCCGCATCACCGTCCTCGACGCCGAACGGCTCGCCGACCACGCGGGCTGACGTCACCGAACCGTAAGCACCCGCCCCCGTCCACACCGCCTGCCGCCCGCCTACAGTTCAGCCGACCCCGACCCGACCCGTAGGAGCCGTCTCGTCATGCGTGCCCGCCTGATCCTCCCCGGCCTGCTGGCCGCCGCCGCGCTCACCCTCGTCGGCTGCGGTACGGAGGAGACCGCATCCCCCAGCGACGCCACGGCGAGGACCGGTTCGCCGTCCGGGTCGGCGCAGGCAGGGCCCGGCACCGCGGCGGTCCCTCAGGCGCTGCGGTTCACCGGCACGACCGTGGACGGCAAGCCGTTCGACGCGGCCACGCTGGCGGGCAGGCCCACCGTGCTGTGGTTCTGGGCACCGTGGTGTCCCACCTGCAAGGCACAGGGGCCCGAAACCGCCAAGGTCGCCGAGCAGTTCGAGGGCCAGGCGCATGTGATCGGGGTGGCCGGACTCGACACGCCGCAGGCCATGAAGGACTTCGTCGGCGACACCGGGGTCGGCACCTTCCCCAACCTGGCCGACGAGGCCGGGGACATCTGGAAGAAGTTCGAGATCACCCAGCAGAGCGTCTACGTGATCCTCGACAAGGACGGCAGGACCGTCTTCACCGGCAGCCTCCCGGCCGGCAAGGGCCTCGCCGGCAAAGTCGGCCCGCTCGTCGGCTGAACCGCCATGTCCGACCAGCCCCTGGCCCTCGCCCTGACCGCGGGCATGCTCGCCGCCGTCAACCCCTGCGGCTTCGCCCTCCTGCCCGCCTACCTCTCCCTGCTCGTCCTGGGCGACGACTCCCCCACCCGCACGGCTGCCATCCGCCGCGCGCTCGCCGCCACCGCGGCCATGACCGCCGGATTCGCCGCCGTCTTCGCGCTGTTCGGGCTCGCCGTCGCCCCCGCAGCGGGCCAGGTCCAACAACACCTGCCCTGGTTCACCATCGCCTTCGGCCTGCTGCTCGCCCTGGCCGGCATCTGGCTGCTGACCGGACGTGACCTGCCCGTCCTGCTGCCCAAACTCCGCCGCGCCCCCACCGTCACCCGCTCCGCAGGATCGATGGCCCTGTTCGGCGCCGCCTACGCCATCGCCTCCCTCGGCTGCACCATCGCACCCTTCCTCGCCATCGTCGTCTCCGCCTTCCGCAGCGGATCCACCCTCGACGGCATCACCCTGTTCACCACCTACGCGGCCGGTATGGGCCTGATCGTCGGCGCCGCCGCCCTGTCCGTCGCCCTTACCCGGTCCGCTCGCGTCAGCGGTCTGCGCCGCCTCGGCTCGCTCGCCTCGCGCACCGGCGGCGCCCTGATCCTGATCGTCGGCGCCTACGTCTCCTACTACGGCTGGTACGAGATCCGCGTCCAGCACGACCCGGCCACCCAGGACCCGGTCATCGACGCCGCGGGGACGGTCCAACGCACCCTGGCCGACGCCCTGGACACCATCGGCCCCGGAGCCATCGCCACCCTCGTCGCCGCTCTGCTCGTCGGGGGCGCGGTCCTGCGCCGCCGACGTCCCGCCACCCCGGGTCGAGCACCCGCCGCCCCCGACAGCACGCCTGCCCCGTAGGCGTCACAGCCTGTCGCGTTCGTGCTGCCTGTCACGGGTCGGCGCAGAGGTGTGCGATCGGCGTCTGGCGCCGGACGCTCGTAGTGCGCGAGGGGCCGCAGTCGGCCCTTGTAGTGGTGGTGCGGGAACTCCGCCTTGCAGGTGGCCATGTCGACGTTGACCGGGCAGTCCGTCTTGCAGCCCTTGCAGGCCAGGCACAGGTCGAGGGCGTCGTGCACCTCGCGGGAGCGCCAGTCCGGCGGTACCGGTGAGTCGTTGCGGACCATCTCGAACAGCAGCACCGGGGCATGACGGAGAGGCATCTGCACCGCCGTTCCCACCAGGATCAGCAGCAGTCCGAACGTCTGGGCCTTGGCCGCGGCGTGCAGTCGGCCCACCAGGGGATCGCCGCGGCGACCAGCGCGTGGACGGCCGGCAGGAACAGCACAGCACCAACTCCTCCACGGCGTCCCGCTCCGCCGACAGGCGGTGTGCGGTCGGCTGCCGCCCAACCGCCCGTCCAGGGGGTCCACCGGTGGCAGACGCATGCGCGCCGGGCAAGGTCCGCTCGGCGGGCTTCGAGTGCGCCTTCACTTTGCCGACCCTCAGCAAGCTGGCGCACCTGAAGATGTCCGCCGATGGCTCGCTGCGGCCCGTATCCGCGCAGGTCCGCCGGGTAGTCCGGAATGGTGAGTCGCTCAGCGTCAGGAACCAGGGGGTACCGCACCCGTGCCCCGAATCCGCCCCACCGGTCTCGTCCGGAGGCTCGCCGCCCCCGCGATGAGCGCTGCCCGGACACCGAGCGTGCTCCTCACAAGGGTCGACGGCATCATCACCCCCGTCGCCGCCGACCACCTCAGGAGCGGACCGCGCCTCGCCGGGCGCGACGGCGAGGGCACGTCGGTGTCCGACCGGAAGGCCGTGCGCGCCGACGTGGTCGGCCTCGTGACGCCGTCGCGCGAAGCCCCGCTCACCGAGTTGGACGGCCGCCGCGTCGTGGTCGGTGCAGCCCCGGGCACGGGGGCCGGCGGCGTCATCGGGGCCGTCCTGCTCGTCCCCCGCTTCGTCGCGCTGAGCGTGCTGCCGTTCCACGTCGGCGGCCCGCTCCTGCTGATCCCGGCCGCGGCCCTGTCCGCCGCGGATGTGCTCACGCCCGGGGTCGGCGTCTTCGCCGCGGGCGGGATGATCCTGCTCTTCCGCGGTGACCACCACCTCGGCGGTCGGCCACAAGGACTGCTGGGCGGCGAGGCCGTCGTACGCCGGGTGGACGGCGAGCGGGGACGGGTCCTGCTCGACGGCGCGTGGTCGGCCGCCCGCGGCCGCACGGCCCCCGTCACCGAAGAACAGCACGTCCGCCTCGTGGACCTCGACGGCCTCGGCCTGATCGTCGAGAGCGCCGAGGCCGCCCATGGCGGACCGCACAGGGCACCGGAGGACGGATCATGAACTCAGGACTCCTCGGCATCGTCATCGGCGCAGCCGTCCTGCTCCTGTTGCTGATGGCCGCAGTGAAGATCGTGCCCGAGTACGAACGCGGAGTGATCTTCCGGCTCGGCAGGATCATCGGCGCCAAGGGACCGGGGCTGTTCGTCATCATCCCCGTCGTCGACCGCATGGTCCGCGTGTCCCTGCGGACCGTCACGATGGACATCCCGCCGCAGGACGTCATCACCAAGGACAACGTCACCGTACGGGTGAACGCGGTGACCTATTTCAACGTCGTCGACCCCAACCGTTCCGTCGTGGCCATCGAGGACCACATCAAAGGCACCTCCCAGATCGCCCAGACGACACTGCGCAGCATCCTCGGACAGGTCGACCTCGACGAACTGCTGATCAACCGCGACGAGATCAACCAGCGGCTGCAGCGCATCATCGACGAGGTCACCAACCCCTGGGGCGTCAAGGTCACCCTCGTCGAGGTCAAGGACGTCGAACTGCCCGAGCCGATGCGGCGCGCCATGGCCCGCCAGGCCGAGGCCGAGCGTGACCGGCGTGCCAAGGTCATCCACGCCAAGGGCGAGTACGAGGCCGCCGAGACGCTGGCGGACGCCGCGGACCGTCTGGAAGGCCACCCCGCCGCTCTCCACCTGCGGATCCTGTCCACCATGGCGGAGATCTCCGCCGAGCGGAACTCCACCCTCATCTTCCCGTTGCCGATGGAGATCCTCCGTCTCATCGACATGTTCCGCCAGCCCCAGACCCCCGTCGGCGCCGAGAAGTCGGGCGCGGAGAGGCTCACCATGGACAAGTCGTGACGCACTCGAACCCCGTTGGCTCGTTCCGGCCCGCTCCCGCAAGGCTTCGAGGAGGTTGGCATGAACCCCGAGATGGACGAGGAACGCGTCCTCGCACAGCTCGAACGACGTCTCGCCCAGGACGATCCCGCCCTCGCCGCGACCATGGACGCGCTCAACGAGCAGTTCCCCGAGGAGCCCGAAGCAGAGCCCGCCCAGAGCCATGAGGAGAAGGAGAAGCAGCACGACTGGCGGCGCACCGCCGCCACGGTCCTCGCCGTCATCGCCGCGCTGGGTCTCTTCCTCACCGCGGTGCTCAACAGCAGTTCGCACCAGGGCGACAGGGACCCGCCACCGCCGAAGGGCATGGTGCCGGGGGTTTCCGTACAGTCCCAGCGCCGCTGCCCACCGAGGACAGCGCCACGCCGGCGCCGCCCGGACCCCGGCGGCATACCCCGGTGCCTCCCCGCGGGTCAGCCCTTCCTGCCGACCGGGGAGCCGGTTCGCCTCCGCCGCTTCCAGACCGTCTGATCGCAGACTGCGGCGACCTCGTCATGAAGAACTCGCTACCCGCCGGACGGGTTTCCGGGATCCCGCTGCGCGTCCACTGGACCGTGCCGCTGCTGGTCTTCCTGTTCGGCTACGGCCTGGCCGGCGGGACGCTGCCCGCCTGGCTCCCGGGACGGTCCACGACCGCCTACACGGTCGCCGGGCTCACCGGCGCCCTGCTGCTCCTGCTGAGCCTGCTGGCGCACGAGTCGGCGCACGCCGTCACGGCCCGGCGCAAGGGCATCCCCGTCCACAGCGTCACGCTCTGGGCGCTCGGGGGCATGACCGAGATGGAGAAACCCCCCGCTCCGGGGGCAGCCCTCCTCGTTGCCGTGAGCGGACCGTTCACCAGTCTGATCGCCGGTGGAGCGGCGCTCGCTGCGGGTGCGGGACTGAGCGCGGGACCGGGCTGGCACCTGCCCGCGGCCGTGTTGGTGTGGCTGGGCTGGGCCAACCTTGTGCTGGGGGTCTTCAATCTCCTGCCCGCCGCCCCGCTCGACGGCGGACGGGTGGTGCAGGCCGTGATGTGGTGGCGCACCGGAGACCGGGAGCGGGCCGAGCGGACGGCCGGCCGCAGCGGACAGATCCTCGGCGTCCTGCTGATCGTCCTCGGCTGGATCTCGTTCCTGGGCGGCGCTTGGAGCGGACTGTGGCTGGCCCTCATCGGCTTCTTCGTCGTGATCGCCGCCAAGGCCGAGCTGCAACAGGCATCCCTGGCCTCGGCACTGAGCGGGCTCCGCGCCGCCGACGCCATGTCCAGCCCCGTCGAGACGGCCCACGACTGGATCACCGTCCAGCGATTCATCGACGATCCCGCGATCGACGCCCGCCACTCGGCGCTGCCCCTGCTGGACTTCGACGGCAGCCCCAGCGGCCTGCTTCGGCTGCCGCAGCTGGCACGTGTCCCGGCGCCGGAGCGGGAGAGGCTGCGCCTGCGCGACGTGGCGACTCCCCTGTCGCGGTGCACCACCTGCGCACCGGACGACCTCCTGGAGGACGCCCTCAAAAACCTCCGTTCGCCGGGCGGTCTGCCGATCCTCGTGCTGGACGGCCGACACCTCACCGGCATCATCACCGCACACGACATCATCCGCCTCGCCCAGCGCCGCCGGTTGCGCAGCAACGGGACCGGATGAACACCGCACAGCAGAGTGCGGTCACAGAGTGAGGCTCATGGGTGAAACGGCAGGAACTGAATCGACGCGGTCGGTTACTGTGCGCGGATGTCGAACTCGCGTACGCATGGTGGCTACCGGACGGGCGGCCTATGGGCCGGGGCAGGGATCTCGTTCGGTGCTGTGGTGGTTGGCTCAGGGGTCGCCCTGGTCGGCATGCTGGAGTTCGACGAGCGGTGCATGCAGGGGCTGACGCAGGGGCCGGGCCGACTTGTGCGGGTGCGGAATCAGGCGTTTCCACCGGCCACCATCTGCGAGTTCCAGCACGGAGAGGTTTCCTCGATCGGCGGCCAGGGAGTGCTCGGCGTACTGCTCTGGGGCAGCCTGCTGGTCATGGTCGTCTGCCTGCTCGTGGCCCTCATCGCGGAGTGTTTCGATCCGCGGCTCGGTGGCGAACTGGTGGTGCCCATGTCGAGGGCCGAGAAGCTCAGCCGCACGGGGACGGCGTTCTTCGTGACCGGCTCCGTGTTCGTCATGGTCTACGCGCTGGCCGGATGGCAGCTGTTCGCGGGACCGTCCTCGGTCTGCTCGGCAGGAGCGGACTGGGGAACCAATGCGCCAAGGACCCTGGAGTACAGCTTTTTCCCACCCCAGGCGACCTGTCAGTACACCAGCGGCATGACGCGGCGGATGAACCCCGACTGGATGGCGTCACTGGCGATGGAGTTGGCCGTTCCCGCGCTGATAGCCGGCGTCGGCTTCGCCCTTGCCCTGCGGCGCTGGGCCGTGGAACGGCGGGCGGCGCAACAGGACGCTGTTCCGGCGAGCGACCCTCGCTCCTAGCGGTGGACGGTTCGTACTCCCCATCGGCCCGGGCGCGCGATCCTGGAGACATGGAACTCGAAGTTCTCGTGGTGCCCGGGTGCCCACACCAGCGGCTTGCGGAGAATCGGCTGCGGCAGGCGCTGCAGGGCGCCGGGCTGGTGGGCGCCGGGTTCACCACGCGCGTGATCGCCGACCAGGCCGAGGCCGAGCGGTCGGGGTTCACCGGCTCTCCGACCATCCTGATCGACGGCCGCGACCCGTTCGCCGAGCCGGGCGCCTCCCCGTCGGTGGCCTGCCGGATCTACCGCACCCCCAGTGGCCCGGACGGTGCGCCCGAAGTCGATCAGCTCCGGCGGGCCCTGCAAGCGGCCGACGACACGGGCGGCGGAGTGTAAGCGCGGTCACCGTTGAGTCGGGGTCGGCGTTCTAGCGTCGCGGTATGGAACACCAGGATCTCGTCGGAGGTGACCGGTCATGATGCGCGCCGTGTGGAACGGCACCGTGCTCGCGGAGTCCGAGCGGACCGTCGTGGTGGAGGGCAACCACTACTTCCCGCCCGAGTCGCTCAACCGCGAGTGCTTCACCGAGAGCCGTGCCAGGTCCCTGTGCTTCTGGAAGGGGCTCGCCCGCTACTACACGGTGACCGCCGGTGGCCGGACCAACCCGGACGCGGCCTGGTACTACCCGCACCCCAGCCCGCTGGCCCGGAAGATCAAGAACCATGTCGCCTTCTGGAACGGTGTCGTGGTCGAGGAAGCAGCGCCGCAGGAGAGCCGGTGAGCGCCGCGCGAGGTCTGCGGGTCATGGCCTGGGCCGCCGGTGTGGGCGGCGCGCTGGCCGCCACCTACCTGGGACTGGTGACCGGAGCTGTCCCGGTCGACGTCGGGGTGGGTCGCCGGACCCGGCCGCTGGGCCCGCGGACCGTCGACATCGCGGCCCCACGCCAGACCGTGTTCGACGTGGTGGCCCAGCCGTATCTGGGCACGCCGAGGGCGATGCACGAGAAGCTGCATGTGCTGGAGCGCGGCAGTGACCTGGTGCTGGCCGAGCACTACACGCCGATCCTGCGCGGGCGGCTGAGAGCGGTGACGGTGGAGACGGTGCGCTTCACCCCGCCCGAGCGGATCGACTTCCGGCTGGTGCGCGGCCCGGTGCCGCACGTGTCCGAGTCCTTCGTCCTGGAGGAGACCACGACGGGGACGCGGCTGGTGTACGAGGGCGAGCTGGGCACCGACCTGTGGCGGGCCGGGCAGTGGTGGGGCACGGCGGTGACCGCCCGCTGGGAGGCCACGGTCGCCGCCTCGCTCGCCCAGGTCAAGGCGGAGGCCGAGCGCCGCGCCGCACCGAACCGCTGAACGCGGCCGGTTCGGTGAGCGCGCTTACCGCTCCGGCCGCCTCGGCGCCCGCAGCGTGCCGCACACGGTGCTCCGTCCCGTCCTCGGCGCGTACGGCCTGGTGCACGGCGCCCCATCCTCCGGTCGGTCTGGGCGGCGACCAGTTCGTCCGGCGCCTCGGGCGCCTCGGTGAGCGCCCGCCCGAAACCGCTGCTCGCGATCCCGCTGGCCTTCCGGACCGAGGTGAGGGACGGCTGCCCGAGCGACTGCGGGCTGTGCCCGGAGCACAAGCAGCACGCCTGCCTGGGGATCATCGAGGTCAACACCGGCTGCAGCCTGGACTGCCCGATCTGCTTCGCCGACTGCGGCCACCACAGCGGCGGCTACTCCCTCAGCCACGAGCAGTGCGAGCGGATGCTCGACGCGTTCGTGGAGTCGGAGGGCGAGGCGGAGGTGGTGATGTTCTCCGGCGGCGAGCCCACCATCCACGAGCACATCCTGCCCGCCCGCTGGAGGAGTACGCCGCGATGCTGGCCGCCGCCGGACTGCGCACCGTCCGCACCGAGCGCCACGACCGGGCCATGCTGCGCATGATCGACCAGATCGAGGCCCGGCTGAACCTGCTGCGCATGACCGCCCCGCAACGGCTCACCGACGCCGGAGTGGACCTGGACGCCGCCCCCGCCGCCCTCGCGGCGGCCCGTACGGCCGTCACCGGCGGAACCCTCGGCCACGCCCTGCCGATCGCCGAAAGGGCGTTGTGACGACCGCGGCGCCTACCCGCCCCCGGCCTCCGCGACCACTCAGCTCACCGGCGCGGATGTTCCCCCGTCCCCATGACCGTGGTACCGCAACAGCAACATCGCGGCGTCGTCGTGGGGCGGCCCGGCGGCGTGCCGGACCAGGTCCTCGCGCAGGGCCTCCAACGCGCTGCGGGCGTCGGAGTCCTTGAGCAGGTGCGCCCGCTCGCCCAGCGGGTAGAAGGCGCCACCGGCGTCCCGGGCCTCGGTGACACCGTCGGTGTACAACAGCACCTGCTCCCCGGGCATGAACGGCACCCGGTACGGCTCGGGACCCTCGCTGCCCTGCGCGCCCAGCCCCAACGGGAGCGCGTACGCGGGCGGCTGTGGAAAGTCGACCGTGCCGTCGCGGCGTACGACCATGGGGGCCGGATGGCCGTAGTTGAGGAAGACCGCCTCATGGTCCCAGCCGACCTGGGCGAGGATCGCGGTCACGAACTTCTCGCCCTCCAACTCCCGGGCGACGCTGCGCTCCAGACGCTCGCCCAGCGTCAAGAGGTCGGGCTCGTCGTGTGCGGCCTCCCGGAACGCGCCGAGCACCACGGCCGCCGTCTCCACCGCGGCCAGCCCCTTGCCCTGCACATCGCCCACGATGACCCGTATCCCGTGCGGCGAGGCGACCACCTCGTACAGATCGCCGCCGATCCGGGCCTCGGCGACCGCCGAGGTGTACGACACCGCGGCCTGCAGCGGCCCCGCGGTCAGCGGCACCGGCCGGAGCAGCACCCGCTGGGCCACCTCCGCGATGGAGCGGACGCTGGCCAGCTCGGCCTCGCGGCGGCCGCGCATCACGGCGGCGGCGACGCCCGCGCCCGTCACTCCGGCCACCGACGCCATCGCCGTATAGCCCCGGCGGCCGTCGAACAGCCCGTCGTACAGCCCGAGCCCGGCACACAGCACCAGCGCCACCAGGCCGATCAGAGCTGTACGCCGCCATCCGCCGACCAGTCCGGCGAACGCGGGTCCCAGCGACACCAGCGGCACAAAGCCGACCTCCGGTCCGGCGACGACGTCCACGACGGCCACCACCGCCATCACCACGACCGGCAACCAGGTCAGCACCGCCAGACTGGTCTGCGGTTTCTCTGCGGCCATGCCCGCTCCCACGGTGTCGCGACACTTGAGAGCCGCCTTTCCCAGGCACCCCTCCCCGTCTTTAGACTATGCAAAGACGCAGATACGAGGGTGTCGTCGCCGGGCCTTTACCCAATCGAGGCCGCGCACCGACACCTCCCGGCGGGGGCCGAGCCGCCTACCGTTCCTCGGTGTTACCCGGCCATCGCGGTACGACACCGGCTCCTCGGGGCGTAGGGGAGCGCACCTGAGGGAAAGGTGCTATACGGCGAACCGCAGGAGGGGGGAGCGACACGCATGGGCAGACCCTTGCACCTGGAACCCCGGCTCGGTGCCCGGCTGCGGTCCCTGCTGCAGTCCCCCGGCCTGCTGCACCTGCTCACCGACGCCCTGGGATCGCCGCTCAACGTGCTGGTGCCCGACCAGATCGCCGAGAACCTGGAGCGCTTCCGCTCCGTGTACCGCAGGCACCACCTGTCCGGCCAGGTCTTCTTCGCCCACAAGGCCAACCGGTCCAGCTCCCTGCTACGGCGGCTCGCCGCGACGGACGCGGGCGTGGACGTGGCGTCCCTGGGCGAACTGCAGCACGCGCTCGGGGCCGGTTTCGCGTCCGACCGGATCGTGGCCACCGGGCCCAAGAACCCGCAGTTCCTGTGGCTGGCCGCCCGCGCCGGGGTGACCGTCGGCGTCGACTCGGTCGGTGAGCTGGACCAGCTCGCCGGTCTCGTCCGGGGGCACGCACTCCCCCGGGTCCGCGTCCTGCTGCGCCTGTCGGGATTCGAGGCGGCCGGTGTGCGGGTGCTGAGCCGGCGCAGTCGTTTCGGCTCGCCCGTACGGGAAGCGGACCGCCTGCTGGAGGCCGTGGAACGGCACCGGGACACGGTCGAACTGACGGGTGTGGCCTACCACTTGGACACCACCAGTCTCACCGAGAAGGCGACAGCCCTTGAGGGCTGTCTCACGGTCCTGGAAGAGTGCCGCAGCCGGGGGCTGCGTCCACGGGCCGTGGACATCGGCGGCGGATTCGGCGTCAACTACCTCGCGCACCAGGAGCAGTGGGAGCGGTACACGACACAGCTCACGGAAGCCGTGCTCGGCAGGCGCCCGCCCCTGACCTGGCAGGGGCACGGCTACGGGCTGCGCGCCGAGGGCGGCACGGTGCGGGGGGCGCTGGGGCTGTACCCGGCTCACCGACCGGTCGCCGGGGAACGGTATCTGGACGAACTGCTGGCGCAGCCCGCCCCGTCGCTGGGTGGCCGCCCACTGGCCGCACTGCTGCTGGAGTACCTGTACGACCTGCACATCGAACCCGGGCGCGCCCTGGTGGACCAGTGCGGGATCACGCTGGCGAGGGTGCTTGAGGTACGCGACTTCGGCACCGGCGGTGAACTGCTGGTGCGGCTGGCGCTGAAGGCCGACGACATGGCCCTGGAAGAGCACGGGGTGCTGATGGATCCCGTCGTCCTCCCCAGGGACGGTGCCGGAGCGCGCGCCGAGGGCGGCCCCGTCGGTGTCCATCTCTTCGGCAGTCTCTGTCTGGAGACCGACATGATCACCCGCAGGACGGTCTTCCTTCCGTGCCGACCGGAGCCCGGCGACCTGCTGGCCTTCGCGAACACCGCCGGATACGCCATGGACTTTCACGCCGGCCACGCACAGCACCAGCCCGTCGCCCGCAAGGTGGCCGTCTGGGAGGACGGTGGTTCATGGCGTTGGAGCCTCGACGAACAGTACTGGCCGACGACGCCCTCGGGGGGTCAGCAGTGAGGTACGACAGCATCACCGAGGTCATAGGAAACACCCCGCTGGTGCGCATCGACCCGGCCGTCACCGGTCTGCGGAACATCGACCTGTTCGCAAAGCTGGAGATGCTCAACCCCTTCGGCTCGGTCAAGGACCGGACCGCCTGGAACATGGCGCGCCCCCACCTCGCCGACGCCGTCGAGCGCGCCGGCCAGATCGTCGAACTCTCCAGCGGCAACACGGCCAAGGCGCTGGCCGTCATCGCCGGGATGCACGGCCTGACCTTCAAGAGCGTCACCAACCGCATGCGGGTGCCGGAGATCAAGGACCTGCTCCTGCTGCTGGGCGCGGAGATCGAGGAGCTGCCCGGTCAGAGCGAGTGCCTCGACCCGACCGCGACCGACGACCCGCTGACCCTCTTCCACCGCTCGCTGGCCGAGTCCGGCAGCGCGTATCTGCACACCGACCAGTACTTCAACCCCCGCAACACCGAGGCCCATGTGACCGGCACCGGCCCGGAGATCGTCAAGGACCTGGACGGCCGGGCCCCGGACTGGTTCATCGCCTGCGTGGGCACCGCCGGCTCCTCCACGGGCGTGGCCAGGGTGCTGCGCGAGCACGACCCCAAGGTGCGGGTCATCGGGCTGGTCGGGGGCAAGTCCGACTTCATACCGGGCATCCGCACCATCGACGAGGTCCACGAAGTCGGCCTGTTCGACCCGGACACGTACGACGCGATGCAGACGGTGAGCGCCGACGAGGCGATCGAGGGGATGCTCACCCTGGTCCGCCGCTGCGGAATGCTGGCCGGGCCCACCGGCGGCGCGGCCTACTTCGGCGCGGTCCGCCATCTGCGGGAGGTGGACGCCGAGTTGACAGAGCGTCAGACGGCCGTGTTCATCGTCTGCGACCGCGTCGAGAGCTACCTGAGTTACGTCCGGCAGCGGCGGCCCGACCTCCTGGGCAGGCCCCGCCGGAGGAACTCTTTGGCCGACCTGTCCGCCGCCGAAGTGCGCACCGCCCCGGCCATCGGTGTCGCGGACGCCCAGCGGTGGATCGCCACCGACGGGCCGCTCGTGGTCGACCTGCGCAGCCCGTTCGCGTACGCGGCGCTGCACATCGACGGGTCGGTCAACATCGTCGACGAGCTGTTCGACGAGCTCGTGAGGGGCGGTCTGCCCTTCAGCCGGAGCCGACCGGTGCTGCTGGCCTGTCCGGTGGGCGAGAAGTCCGCCGCGTACGCCGCACTGCTGACCCGGATGGGACATCCGGACGTCCGCAGCCTCGCCGGCGGCATCGTGGCCTGGCGCGATGCGGGCGCGCCCCTGGTACGGGACTGACATGACCGTCAGCTCCGACCGAGGAAACGGCATGTCCTTCCCGGAGGACCTGCGGGACTGGCAGCGCGAGCTGCGCGCCCAGTTCCCGATCATCGTCGCCCATCCGGAACTGGCCTACCTGGACAGCGCCGCCACCGCCCAGAAACCGCAGGCCGTGCTGGACACCGTCCACACCTACCTGACCACCACCAACGCCAACGCCGGCCGCGGCACCTACACCTGGGCCAACCGCACCACGGAACTCGTGGAGCGGGCCCGGGACCGGGTCAAGGAATTCCTGGCCGACCCGGCCGGCGAACGCTCCGTCGTGCACTTCACCAGCGGCACGACCGAGGGACTGCGGACGATCGCGCGCGACTGGCTGACCTCCTGGCTCACCGACGGGGACGAGATCGTGGTCCCCGTGGCCGACCACCGGGCGAACATCGATCCCTGGCGGGAGACGCAACAGTTGCTGGCCGGTCAGGGGGTGCGCGTTCACCTGCGCCGGATGCCGTACCAGCCCGGTTCCCACGACTACGACCACCACGCGCTGGCGGCGCAGGCCGGCCCTCGGACCCGGTTCGTCGCCGCCACCCATGTGCACCACGTCTACGGCGGGAACATGAACGTCCACCGCATCCGGCAGGCGGTCGGCCCCGACGCGGTCATCTGCCTCGACGCCGCCCAGAGCGCCGGCCACCTGCCGGTGTCCGTGGCCGACCTGGACGTGGACTTCGTCGTCTTCTCCGGGCACAAGGCCCTGGCCCTGCCCGGTACGGGCGCGGTGTGGGCCCGGCAGGCGCGCGGACCGGCCTTCGCACCCGGCGGCTGGCGGGGCACCCCGAACACCACCGGCATCGCCTCCCTGGCCGCCGCGCTCGACTGGCTGGAGGCAGCCGGCACCGACCGGATCGAGCGCTGGACAGTGGCCCTGGCGGCTCGGCTCACGGACGGACTGCGCCACCTGGACGCCTACGAGATCCTCGGGTGCCCGCTCAGCCTGGCCGCCGATTCACCCGTCCAGCAGCGCCGGGGCATCGTCACCTTCCGGCACCGCGACATCGGCTCCGGCGACCTCGGTTTCATCCTCTTCAGCCACGGCTTCATGGTCCGCTCCGACCACCACTGCCAGGGCAGCGCGGGCGAGACGACCGGCTCGGTCCGCGTCAGCCTGCACGTCTACAACACGCCTGAGGAAATCGACCGGTTGTTGTCCGTACTCGCCTCCCTGCAGTGACACGACACCACAGTGTGAATGGGAACCGTTTTCACCTGTAGGGTGCTGAGGAACTCCGGAGGACAGGTGCGAACGGCGAGGGTGGCGCGACCGGATGGGGCTCAGCATGGCTACGGCCGAACGGTGGGTGGAGCGCTGGGAACGCCAGCAGCAGCGGTACGCCGTCGGCCGCGAGGAACGGTTCACGGTGATCGCCGACGTGGTCGAGCACATCACGGCCGGCCGGACGGTCACGCCCCTCGTACTCGACCTCGGCTGCGGCCCGGGATCGCTGGCGGCGCGGCTGGCCCGGCGACTTCCGGACGCGGAGATCGTGGCGGTGGACATGGATCCCCTGTTGCTGGAACTGGCCCGCACCCATCACGGCGCCGCCGCCCGTTACGTCGAGGCGGTCGTCGGTGAGACCGGCTGGGTCCGGGCGCTGGGCCTGGACCGCCCGCTCGACGCGGCCGTCTCCACGACCGCGCTGCACTACCTCGCTCCCCCAGCCCTGCGGCGCACCTACCGGCAGCTCGCCGCGCTGCTGCGCCCCGGCGGCGTCCTGGTCAACGGCGACCACCTCCCGCCGGAGGGCGGCCCGGAGGCCGCCGGGATCGTCGCCCACGTCGGGCGACGCCGGGCGGAGCGACAGCAGGCGTTCGCCCATGAGGACTGGGAATCCTGGTGGACCGCTGTGGCCGGCGAGCCGGAGCTGGCGGACCTCCTCGCCGAACGCCGCCACAAACAGCCGGGCAACGGCACGGGCAGGGGAAGCGGGCTGCCCCTGTCCGCACACGTACGGCTGCTGCGGCAGGCAGGGTTCACGCATGCCGGTCCCGTCTGGCAGTACGGCAACAGTTACGTGGTGGTGGCGACCCGTTAGGGCGGCGCTCACCGCCCCGCGGGCGCCGGCGCGGCGGGGTCCGGGCGCCGGACGAGCCTCACCAGCAGTCCATGGCGCGGTGCCAGGCACCAGGTGAGGAGGAACAGACCGGTGAGGACGACGACGACGGAGCCGCCCGCGGCGAGGTCGTAGGCGTACGAGACGTACAGGCCCGTGACACTGCCCGCGCAGCCGATGAGCGAGGCCAGCAGGGTCATCGCCCACAGCCGTTCGGTGAGCATGCGGGCGGTGGCCGCGGGGGTGATGAGCAGGGCGAGGACGAGGATGTTGCCGACCGCTTCCAGGGACATCACGATCGTCGTGGTGACGACGACGTAGAGCGCGAGGTCGAGGCGGAACACCGGCAGTCCCGCGGCGCGTGCCGTCTCGCGGTCCAGGCTGACCGCGACCAGTTCCTTGCCGATCGCCAGGACGACGAGGACGAGGACGGCACCGATCGCGGCCACGGTCCACACGTCCGCGGAGCTGACCGCCAGGACCTGTCCGAAGAGGAAGGAGGACAGGTCGGTCGTCCAGCTGTCACGCGTGGAGACCAGGACGATGCCCAGTCCGAAGGCGAAGGCGAAGAAGACGCCGATGACGGTGTCCTCCTTCAGCCGCCGGTTCTGGGAGACGAAGGCGATCAGCACGGCCGTGGTGATGCCGGCCGCGGCGCCGCCGAGCAGGAGGTTGCCCTCGAAGGCGTAGGCGAGGGCGACGCCAGGGAAGGCGGAGTGGGCGACGGCGTCGCCGATGAAGGCCATGCCGCGCAGGACGACGTACACGCCGACGACGCCGCACACCAGGCCCACCACCGCTGCCACGGCGAACGCCCGCTGCATGAAGGGAAGGTGCCAGGGATCGGTGAAGAAGGCGACCAGCTCGCTCATGACGCGGTCACCGTGCCGATCGCGCGGTCGAGGCCGAAAGCGCGCAGCATCTGGTCGGAGTCGGCGAGGAGATCGGGGCCGCCCTCGGCGACGATCGTGCGGTTGATCAGCGCGACCCGGTGGCAGGTGCGGGCGGCAGCCGCCAGGTCGTGGGTGGTCATCAGCAGCGCCCTGCCTTCCGTGGTCAGCCGGCCGAACAGCTCGTTCAGCAACTCCTGGGTGGGTACGTCGACTCCGGTGAACGGCTCGTCCAGGAGCAGGATGCGCGGGCCCGCGGCCAGCGCGCGGGCCACCAGGACCCGCTGCCGCTGGCCGCCGGACAGCTCCCCGAGCGGGCGCCGCCGCAGCTCGGCGAGCCCGGTCAGTTCCAGCGCCTCGTCCACCGCCGCCCGGTCCGCCGCGCCCGGGCGGCGCAGCCAGCCCATCTGCCGGGTGCGTCCGGTGAGCACGGCGCCCGCGATGTCGAGGGGGAAGTCCCAGGCGAACTCGTGCCGTTGGGGCACATATCCGATGCCTCGGCCGACCCGACGTCCGGTCCGTCCCTCGACGGCGACCTCGCCCGCGGCCAGCGGAACGAGGCCGAGGACGGCGCGCAGGAGGGTCGTCTTCCCGGCGCCGTTCGGGCCGATGAGGCCGACCAGCTCGCCCGCTTCGACGCAGAGGTCGGCCTTCTCCAGGGCGGTCCGCCCGCCGAGGACGACGCTCGCGTCGGTGACCCGCAGCAGCGGGCCGCTGTCAGTCATGCGTGGTCCTTCTGCGCCGGACGGCCAGGAAGGACACGGCGCCCACGGCGGTCAGCGCGGCGGCGGCCGAGCCCAGGGGCAGCGCCCCGCCCGCCCCGGTGGAGGCCATCGAACCGCCGGCGTCGTCCGTCGAAGAGCCGCCGGTGGACCCGGAGTCGGACACGGAGCCCGACGTGTCCGGGGAAGAGGACCCGGACGTCCCGGAGGGCTCGGACGTTCCCTTGCCGGAGCCGTCGCCCGGCGTCACCGTGCCGGGGTCGGTGTCGCCGACGGCGAACGTCACCGTCTCCGTGTCGGAGACCTTCGTGCCGTTCGCCAGGGTGCCGCTCATCGTGAAGGTCAGCCGGTACGTTCCCTCCTCGGTGAACGCCCATCCGCCGTGCGCGTGCGTGTTCTGTGCGACGTCGAAGGAGTCCGGCACCCCGTCCTTGCTGTTGAACAGGACGTTCGCGCCCGACATCGCGTCGTAGGTGTAGAGCGCGAAGACGCCCGGACCCGCGACCGCGGTGAGCGAGAACTCCACACCCCCCTTGGTCTTCCCCGCCTCGATGTTGTCCGTCGACCAGCCGGGCCACAGCAGGCCCTCCTGCTGCACCTGGTCGAGCAGCCACACCGGGTCACCGCCCTTGCCGAGGAACGCGAACTCGTCGCCGGGCGGAAGGGTGTTCCTGGCCGCGGGTTTGACGTGCAGGACCACGGAGGAGGGCTCGCGCCAGGTGGTCCTCCCCGAGACCGTGCCGTCCTTGATGTGGATCTGCAGCTTGCTGCCGACGACGCGGGCCGCGAAGTCGACGTGGCCCTCGTCGAGGACCGTCGTTTCGGACACGACGTCGGTGGAGGCCGTGGTGGCGGCCAGGGCGGTGCGCCGCTCGGGCTCGGCCGCCTTGGTCACGGTCGTGCCGCCCACCGAAGGAGTTGGGGCCTCCTCGGAGGTCTCCTCGACGGGAGACGCCTCGGCGACCGGCTCCTCCCCGGCCGTGTCCTTCCCGTCCGCCGTGTCCCCGACCATCACCGTGTACACGGTGCCGACGGACAGCTCCCGCCCGTCCGCGGCCGTGGCCTCGGCGGTGAAGATGACCTGGTACGTGCCGTCCTCGCTGAACTCCCAGCGGGTGTCGCCCTGGTGGCCCACCGGCAGCTCGTGCTCGTCGGGCAGGTCGTCGGCGCTGTCGAAGAGCACAGCGGACGCGCCGCCCTCGTCGTCCGAGTACACCTTCAGGTCACCCGGCCCGTCGAGCCCGGTCAGCGACCAGCGCACGGTGTCCCCGGTCACCGCGCCCTCGGGGACATCGGTGGTGTCCCACCCGGGCGCCGACGCGTGAGCCACGCCCGCGTCACCGACCTCGATCACATGGGCTCCGGTCGCCGGATCCAGGGTCAGCACCCCGTCCGCGTAGGCGATCCGGCCGAGTGCGGGCCCTGCCGTGCCGTCTTCGGCGACGGCGACCCCGCCTCCCGCCGGGGCGGCCGCGAACAGCACGGCCACGGCGACTCGCCCAACGCTCCGCATGCCCCTCATCGGGCGTCCTCCCCCAGGCACTTGGCGAGCTCGGTCGCGTTGTGCCGCATCATCGATACGTAGTCCTGGACCCTGTCGTCGAACGAGTCACCGTAGATCGTGCAGATGCCGACCCCCGCGTCCTCGGCGACCCGGCGCAGCACGTCGGCCCGCGCGGCGAGATTCGGCTCCAGGAACACGGACGGGACCTTCTTCTCCCGGATGGTGCCGCCGAGTTCCTCCACCTCGGCCGCGCTCGGCTCCTGGTTGGGCACGGGCACGACGAAGCCCGCGACCTCCATGCCGTACGCCTTCGCGAGGTAGCCGAAGGCGTCGTGTGTGGTGATCAGCTTGCGGTTCCGCTCGGGCACGGTGGCGAGCTTCCTGGCGACCTCCTCGTCGAGGGCGCCGAGCGTCTTCAGATAGGCGGCGGCGTTCTTCTCGTACGTCGCCTTCCCGTCCGGGTCGGCCTTGATCAGCTCGGCCTCGATCCGCCGCACGTACGCCTGGGCGTTGGCGACGTCCGCCCAGGCGTGCGGGTCCATCTCGCCGTGCACGTGCTTGCCGATCACGGCCTGCGGCAGCACCCACAGTTCGTCGCCCGCCGCGCCGAGGAAGGCGTACGGCTGCTCCTTCGGCACGGTCTCCTTGGCCCGGTCGGGAACGTTCAGCACCACGTCGTCGGCCGGGAGACGCTCGGGCTCGCCGCTCTTGTCGTCGTCGGCGCGGACGTACACCTTCCCGGTCTCGGCATTCAGCGTGACGTCGGCGTGCCCTCCGTCGAGCACGCGCGCTCCCTGGGGCGCCTCGGCGTCGTCGCCGACAGTGAAGGTGAAGGTGCCGCTGCCGATCTCCTCGGTCGTCCCGTCGAGGGTCTCGGTCCGCCCCTCGACCGTCAGCCGGTACGTGCCGGGCTCGCTGAACGCCCAGTTGACGTGCGTGTGTGCCTCGGGCGGCAGGGCGAAGGAGTCGGCGTCGTCGAAGCCGTTGGCGGAGTCCATGTACACCTGGGGCCTGCCGAGCGTGTCGGTGAGATACACGCGCAGCTCGCCGGGCCCCTCCAGTTTCGTTGCGGTCGTGCGGACCTGGGAGCCGTCTCCGCCGACCCTGCCCTCGACGGCCCAGCCGAGCCAGAGCACGTCGAGTCCGAGGTCCTCCTCCAGCTTGATGACCGTGCCGCCGTACTGCTCCAGCTGCTCGGCGACCTCGATCTTCGGTGCGGACTTCCTGGCGTTGGTGTGGACCATCTTCATGATCCCGGGCTCTTCGAGCAGCAGACCGTTGCTGAACACGACATCGGCCCTGGCGACCTTGGCCGCGTCGCCGGGGCTCGGCTCGTAGGAGTGCGGGTCGCCGTGGTGCGGCACGATCGAGGTGACGTCGACGCGATCGCCGCCGACCTGCTCGACGAGGTCGGCGATGATCGCGGTGGTCGTCGACACCGTCAGCTCGGCGTCGGACGACCCGGTGTGCGGCCCACTGCACCCGGAGAGCAGGGCGCTCGCCGCGACCAGCGCGGCGGTGGTGCGTCTGCGGTGGCCCCGCACGGGCACCTCCTTTTCTCGAACAGCCATCACTGGGCGGTACGGCGACGTCGTACGAAGAACACCGCACCGCCGCCCGCGAGCAGGGCCGCAGCGGCGATGCCCGCGATCACGGCGGCCTGCGCGCCAGTGGAGGCGAGCCCGCCGTGCGTCGAGGTGCCGTCGCCGCCGGTCGACGAGGTTCCGCCGGTCCCGAAGGAGCCGGAGCCCGGGGCCGTGGCTGAGGCCGAGCCGGACGCGGACGGGGACGGGGACGGGGCCGTGGTCGCGGTCGTGGTGGCAGTCGGCGTCGGGGACTCGGAGCCCGACGGGGTGACCGTCGGTGACGCTGTCGGCTCGTCCCCCTCACCCGGCGTCACGGTCGACGGGTCCACGTCGTCCCCGACCACCCAGGCGACGGTCTCCGTGTCACTGACCCTCCTGCCGTCGGCGAGGGTGGCGCTGACGGTGAAAGTGGTGCGGTAGACGCCCTCGGCCGCGAAGGCCCACACGGTGTGGCGGTGGGTCGGTACGGACAGGTCGAAGCCGTCCGGCAGCCCGTCCCCGCTGTGGGCGTGCATGGTGACCGAGCCGACCGAGCCTTCCGTGAAGATGCTCAGCCCTCCCGGGCCCTGGACGGCGTCCAGCCGGAACGCGACACGGCCGTCGATCTCGGAGCTCTTGAACTGGTCGGTGCTCCAGCCGGGCCAGAGGAGCCCGTCGACCTGCTGGATGGGCAGCCACCACACGGGATCACCCACGGAGCCCAGGAACTCGTACCCCTCGGTGATCTTCCGTCGGGCCGCGGGTTTCACGTGCAGGACGACCTTCCCGGGCTCGAACCACTCGTGGTCCTGCGCCGTGCCCTCCTTGATCTGGAACTGCAGCGAGCCGTCCACCGGGCGCGCCGCCAGATCGAGGTGGCCGTTGTCGATGACGTGTGGAGCCGGTGCGGTGGGCGTCGCGCTCGTCGAGGGCGCGGTACTCGTCGGCGCCGAGGACGTCGGCGGAGTCGAGGGCGTCGGTGTGGAGCCGTCGCCGGGCAGCACGTCGTTCGGGTCGACGTCGTCGCCGACCACCACGGCCAGCGTCTCGGTGTCGGTGGAACCACCGCTGGTCACCGTGAACGTCAGCCGGTAGACGCCCTCCTTGGTGAACTGCCAGACGGGAAGCAGCCGTTCCTCGTCGCCGGGCAGGGTGAAGGCGCGCTGAACGGATGCGACGCTGCCGAGGTACGGGATCGCCGGAGCGTCCATGCTGTCCATCTCGCGGGTGTACGCGGCCATACCGAAGTCCCCGGGCCCTTCGTACCCGGACAGCGTGACCTCGGTGTCACCCCCCGCCGCGGAGCCGTTCCAGCCCGGTTCCGGCGCGAAGATGTTCTCCGCCTCCCAGCCGTTGAGCTGCCAGGTGTCCAGGTTCGTGGTGCCGAGCGCCATGGCGACCGGGTCGAGGGTGAACTGCAGGGACGACTGCACCGCGTGCAGCACCACGCCGGAGGGCTCACGCACGACCGTCGTACCGCCGCTCCGGTCGTCGATCTGCAACTCCAGCTTTCCGTCAACCGGTCGGGGCGTGAGATCGAGCTCGCCCTCGTCGAGTACGACGGCACCGCCGGCGGCGCGGGCGGGCCCGCCGCCGCCGGCGGCGGCCAGCCCTGCCGCGCCCAGGAGCACCGCGGTCGCCGCGGTGACAACCGCGGCCGTGAAGGCGCGTCCGCCGCGCGTCAGGGCCCGCATCACGAGCTGACGACGACGGTGTACGTCTCGGTGACGGACTCCGTCACGCCACCGACCGTGCCCTGGACACGGAACGTGAGCTGGTAGGTACCGGCCTCCTCGAAGGCCCAGTTGGCGTGGTTGTGGGTGTCGACGCCGAACGTCCGGGACTTGAAGGTGGAGATGTTCGGGTTGCTGTCGTACCAGCGGGCCCCGTTGCCCGCGTAGATGCTGAAGTCGTCGGTGGCGGCGCCGTCGCGGGTGGCGCTGACGAGCCGGTACGTGACGGTGTCGTTCGCGAAGACCCCGGTGGTCAGGTGCTCGGTGGAGATGCCCGGGAACAGCACCCCGGCCGCGTCGGCCTCGGCCTCGGTGTCCGGCAGCAGCCAGATCTGGCTGCCCGAACCGAGGAACCCGAAGCCCGGGTTGGCGACCTTCGCCGCCGCCGGCACCGAGAGGGTCACGTCGGCCGGCTCGTACTCGGTGCCGGTCTCCTCGTCGTGGACGTGCAGGTGCAGGTCGGCGCCGTCCCACTCGGCGTCGAGGACGTCGACGTGGCCGCTGCTCAGGGTGGTGGCGGCGAAGGCCGACGTGTTGAGACCGGCCGTGGCGAGCGCGGCGGCGGCGAGGCCGGTGACGGTCAGCAGGCGTCTGTGGGTACGCAAGAGAAACCCCCCATGGGTCATGTTCATGCCCGATCGGGCACGAGAAAGACGATAATCATTTTCAACAGAGGGGGCAACGGGTTTGCGGTGACGCCTGGGTGACGGCCGTACGACAGCTGCGGGACGGCGGGACGGATGCGCGGTGATCAGCCGGGCTCGGGAACCGGTCTCCTGGCTCCCCACTGCCGGGTCCGGTGGGCGCCCAGGCCCCGGCAGACCAGGTAGATCGTGAACGAGATGGTGGTGACGTAGGGGCTGATCGGGATGCTGCCGCCCAGGGCGAGCAGGATCCCGCCCTCGATCGAGACGACCGCGAAGACCACGCTCAGCACGGGCAGCAGCACCGGCGACGCGGTGATCCTGGCCGCGGCGGCCGCGGGGGTGACGACGAGGGTGAGGACCAGCAGCGCCCCGACGATCTGCACGGACAGCGCGACCGCGAGTCCCAGCACGATCATGAAGGCGAACGACAGTGCGCGGACCGGCACCCCACGCGCCTCGGCCACCTCCGGGTCGGCGCTGGAGAACGCGAGCGGCCGCCACATGACCGCCAGCGCCACCAGCACCACGGCCGACGTACCGAGCAGCCACGACATCTGCGGGGTGTCGACGGCGACGATCTGCCCGGTGAGGATGCCGAACTTGTTCGCGGCCCGGCCCTCGTACAGGGCGAGGAAGAGCACGCCGAGCCCGAGGCCGAACGGCATGATCGTGCCGATCACCGAGTTGCGGTCCCGGGCACGCGAGCCGAGCAGGCCGATCGTCCCGGCCGCGATCAGCGATCCGACGATCGAGCCCGCCACAATGTTCACCCCCAGCAGCAGCGCGGCCGAGGCGCCGGCGAACGACAGCTCGCTGGTCCCGTGCACCGCGAACGGCAGATCCCGCATGATCACGAAAACCCCGACCAGCCCACCGACCAGGCCGAGCGCGGCACCGGCGATGAGGGAGTTGCGGACCAGGGCGAGCAGTTCGCCGTAGTTGTCGAAGTTGAAGATCTGCTGCCAGATCCCCTCGGCGATGGTCATGGCCGTACTCCGTGCGGCAGTTTCGGGTGGTGCGGCGGCTCGGCCACCTCGTCGGGCACGCCCACCACCGTGATCCGGTCCCGGACGCGGATGACGTCGACCTGCGTGCCGTACAACTGCGACAGCGCCTCGGAGGTCAGCACCTCGTCCGGCGTGCCGACCCGGTGGCCGCCGCGGGCGAGGTACAGCACGCGGTCCACCAGTCCCAGCACGGGGTTGATCTCGTGGGTCACGAAGACCACCGCCGTGCCGTGGGAGCGGCGCCGGGCGTCCACCAGTTCCGTCACGGCCCGCTGATGGTGCAGGTCGAGGGAGAGCAGGGGCTCGTCGCACAGCAGGATCCGCGGGTCGGTCGCCAGCGCCTGCCCGATGCGCACGCGCTGCCGTTCACCGCCGGAGAGCAGGCCGACGGGGACGTCCCCGAACGCGGCGGCACCGACCGCCGCAAGAACCTCGTCCACCCGTTTCCGTACGGCGCCCGTGCGCAGCCGTGGTCCGAAGCCGTGCCCGTCGATGCCGAAGCGGACGACGTCCCGGGCGCGCAGCATCGCGTGCGCGGACAGCGTCGCCTGCTGGGGGACGTAGCCGATGTGCCGACTGCCCCGGCGCGGCGGGCGGCCCAGGACCGTCAGCGTGCCCGCGGACAACTGCCGCTGCCCCAGCAGGGCGCGGACGAAGCTGGTCTTGCCCGATCCGTTGGGCCCGAGTACGGCCAGGAACTGCCCCGGCTGGACATCGAGATCGAGGTCCTGCCACAGCACGCGCTCGCCGTAGGAGAGGGCCGCTCCGCGCAGGCTGATCACCGCGCCGGCCGTGCCACGGTCGTCGGTCGTCCCGCGGTCGCGGGCGCGGGACACGGTGGCCACGGCGGACCGCCTCACTTGGCCAGCGCGCTCGCGAGCGCGTCGACGTTGGCGGTCATCCAGCCGATGTAGTCCTTGCCCTCCGGCAGGGTCTCGGTCACGGGGACGACGGGAATTCCGGCGGACTTGGCCGCCTTCTCGACCTTCTCGGTCTGCGGGCCGGAGGTCTGCTCGTTGTAGACCAGCGCCTTGACCTTCTTGTCGGTGAACAGCGCCAGCGTGGCTTGCAGGGTCCTCGGGGAGACGTCGTCGCCCTCCTCGACGGCCTCGCTGAACTCCTCCGGCGTCGCGTTCTCCAGGCCGCAGGCCTCGATCATGTACAGCGGGACGGGTTCGGTGACGGCCACCTGCTCGCCGCCGTGGTCGGTCCTGACCTGCGCTTCCTTCTCCTGAAGCGGCTTCAGCTGCGCCTTGAAGGCGTTCGCGTTCTTGGTGAAGGTGTCGGCGCCGTCCGGGTCGGCCTTGCCCAGGGCGGTGGCGATACGGTCGGCGATCCTGCCCACGGTGGGGAAGTCGTACCAGAGGTGCTCGTTGAGCTCCCCGCCCGGTGGGGCGGTCTTCCCGGAAACCCTGACCGCGTTGATGACCTCGGCGGACGAGTTGTCACTGCTCGTCAGCATCCGGCCGATGAAGTCGTCGTAGCCGCCGCCGTTCTCGATGACGACCTTCGCCTTGGACAGCGCCAACTGGTTCTGGGTGCTGGCCTCGTAGGAGTGCGGGTCCTGGTCCGGGTTGCTGATGATCGAGGTGACCTTCACCCGCGCGCCGCCGATCCGCTCGGCCATGTCGCCGTAGACGTTCGTCGAGGCCACCACCGGGATGGCGGACGAGGAAACGGGACTCTGCGAGGCGTGGGGGTCGCCGCCGGAGTCGGACGAGTTGCCGCAACCGGCCAGGGCGGCCAGGCAGACACCGGCTATGAGCGGCGCCGAACGCCGGGACCAGGACGCACGCATGGGGAATCCCTCCGCGATGAAGTGAGTTGTCCGCCGAGCTCAGCCTGTCCCGGCTGGGGCCCACGCTAGATGGAAACGGATGTCAACACCGCCTTTCGGTCAGCCGATATGGAAATCCTTACCAAGAACCTAACTCTCGTCGCCTCGGCATGCGCGGCCACGACTTCCCCAGCGATGACTGATGCGCGACGCCCCCCCACGGGACAAGAATGGACGTACCGCGTCGAAAACGGAGGAATCCGCTCCGCGGAAGGAGATCATGATGCATCCCGCCGCTTTCGCCGGTGCGGTCGTGGGCCGCATCACGCACTACGCCTTGTCCGGAACCGCGGGCGTACTGGTTCTGCGGGGAGCCGCCAAGGCGAAGCCCTCGGCGCGCAGACTTCTGGTCAGCGGTATCGCCGGTGGCATCACGACGGGGCGGCGGCTCGGTGCTGCCGCCGAAGAGGCCCGCCTGAAGGCGGGCGACCTGCTGGCGGAGGCCAGGGAGCAGTTGGGTGAGGAGGCGCCGCCGCCCTCGGCGGTCGGTGTCGAGGGACACGCCCACGACCACGAGCACTGAGAGGCGGTGGCCATGCCCGGCAACGTTCCCGTGGCCGGTCGTCCGGCCTCCGGCTCCGGGGTGGTGGTGCGCTCGGCGGCTGCCGGGCGCGTACGGCTGCTGGTTCCCTGGTTGCGGGGGCGGCCGGGCCGCGCCGGGATCGTGGACGAGCGGTTCACCGATCTGCCGGGTTTCCGGGCGTTGCGTATCTTCCCGCGGACCGGTGCCGTGATCGTCTGGGTGCAGCCCGACCTGGTCGACGTCGACCGCCTGGTCGCCGCCCTCGACGAGGCGCCGCCGCCGGGGGTGCCCGCCAGGGACAGCCGGTCCGCGCCCGACTCCTCCACCGGAGAGGTGGCGCGACTCGTGGTCGGCGGTGCGGTACTCGCCCTCGTGGGACTGCGGCGACTGCTCGGCCGGACGCCGTGGACGCCGACGGGCTCGGCCGGTTTCCTCGGCGCGGTCACCGTGTTCAGCGGGCTGCCGTTCTTCCGCGGCGCCGCCCGCACACTCGGCGGCAGACGCCATGCGGGCACCGATGTGCTGGTGACGACGGCGACCGTGATCTCGCTCGTGCTGCGCGAGAACGTGGTCGCGCTCATGGTGCTGTGGCTGCTCAACATCGGTGAGTTCCTCCAGGCCATCACCCTGCGGCGAACCCGGCGCGCCATCGAGGAGCTGCTCTCCATCGGCGAGGAGCGCGTCTGGCTGGTCCGCGACGGTGTGGAGGTGGAGGTCGATCTCGCGGAGGTCGGGGCCGGAGACGTGATCGCGGTGTACGAGCACCACCGCATCCCCGTCGACGGCACCGCCGAGACCGGCGAGGCACTCGTGGACCAGGCGGCCATCACTGGCGAGGCACTCCCGGTATACGTGCAGCCCGGCAGCGACGTGTACGCGGGCACCCTCGTCTCCACCGGCTCCCTGACCGTACGGGCCACCTCGGTCGGACAGGACACGGTCGTCGGGCGGATCATCACCCGGGTCGAGGAGGCACAGGCCGACCGGGCCCCGATCCAGACCGTCGCCACCGCCTTCACCCGCCGCTTCGTGCCCGTCTCGTTCGCCCTCGCCGGGATCACGTACGCGCTGACCCGGGATGCCCGACGGGCGATGACCATGCTGCTGATCGCCTGCCCCTGCGCCGCGGGCCTGGCCACCCCGACCGCGATCAGCGCGGCCATCGGCAACGGCGCCCGCCGGGGCACCCTCATCAAGGGCGGCACCCACCTGGAGGGCATCGGCCGCGTCACCGCCGTCGTCTTCGACAAGACCGGCACGCTCACGCTCGGCCGCCCCCTGGTCACCAGCGTGGTGACGCTCGACGAGGCGGTCACCGCCGACGAGGTGCTGAGCCTCGCGGCCTCCGGCGAACTGCACGCACGGCACCCGCTCGCCCAGGCCATCGTCCGGCGCACCGAGGAACAGCACCTGCACATCCCGATCCACCAGGCCTGCGAGGTCGTCCTCGGCATGGGCGTGCGCGCCGAACTCGACGGCAGCCGCCTGCTGGTGGGCAGCCCCGCCCTGCTGCGCCGCCACGGTCTGGACCTCTCCGAGGTGGCCCAGGAGTGGACGAGCCGACTGCGCGCCGGCGGCGAGACCGTCATCTGCCTCGCCCACGACGACAAGCTGATCGGCATGCTCGGCCTGTCCGACGCCGTGCGCGGCGGAGCCGACACCGTCGTCCGCCAGCTGACGGACCTCGGGGTGACCCGGATCGTGCTGCTGACCGGCGACGCCCCCGAGACCGCCCAGGCCGTGGCCGACACCCTCGGCATCACCGAGGTCCACGCCCACGCGCTGCCCGAGGCCAAACTCCAGCTGATCCGTGACCTCCAGGCAGAGGGACACAGCGTGGCGATGGTCGGCGACGGCACCAACGACGCGCCCGCCCTGGCGCTCGCCGACGTCGGCATCGTCATGGGCGCCCACTCCTCCCATGTCGCTCTGGAGACCGCCGACATCGCCCTGGCCGGCAACGACCTGCGCCAGGTGGCCGCCGTCGTGGAACTCAGCCGCCACACCCTGCGCGTCGTACGGCAGAACTACACGCTGTCCATCGGCGTGAACCTGGCCGGACTCATCGCGGGCGCGGGCGGCTCCATCAACCCCGTCCTGGCCGCCCTGCTGCACAACACCAGCAGCATCGCCGTGGTCGCCAACTCCGCCCGACTGGTGGGTCACACCCCGCACCTGCCGAGCGACGCCACCGCACGACTGCGGGCCGCACCGCTGGAGGAGCGGCGAGTGCGCTGATTCCCCACGCCGTCGGCCGGGCGCCCCGCGTCCTGCTCGCACACCCCCGCACACTTGAGCTATCGTCCATATGGATATGGATGTCATTTCCAGTTGGCCTGCGCGTGCCGACGACCCGGCGAGCGTCGATGGGGGGTGATCTGCCGTGGGTGGCCGGACGACCCGGCAGCGCAAGGCGGTCCTGAGCGCGCTCGCGGGCTGCCAGGACTTCGTGTCGGCCCAGGAACTGCACGCCCTGCTGGTCGCCGACGCCCACAAGATCGGCCTCACCACCGTCTACCGCGCACTGCGTGACCTGGAGGCGGAGGGCGGTGTGGACGTCGTACGCGACGAGGCGGGCGGACGGCTCTACCGTCGGCGGCCCGCCGACGGCCACCGCCACTACCTGATCTGCCGCTGCTGCGGCAGCAGCCGACCGGTGGACTCCGAGGTCGTCGAGCGGTGGGCGGACCGGATCGCCGCCGACACCGGGTTCGCCGCGGTGCAGCACACCGTCGAGCTCACCGGCCTGTGCACCGACTGCCATACCACCGAGGACGGAGAAGACACCGCCGTCATGGTCCGGTAACGGTTCGGGGGCGGCGGGCCACACCGCCGCGCCGTGCACGAACGTCGCACGGCCGCAACCAGGACAACGCCGGCCGACGATCCCGCACACGCGGTGCCGGTTCGCCCGCCGATCGGCGACACGGCCCGGTACGAGGTGACTCTCCCCCGCCTGACGGACGAGGGCGCGCGGTTCCTGCGGCAGAGCCGTGCCGCGGTGAGTGGACGGCGGACGAATTCTCGCTCTGCCTCACGTCAGGAGCTGGTCAGGAACGCGGTGTGCGGGGCCGGGCGCTGCTTGGCATCGGCTGCACCGCCTCGTTCGTACAACTGTCCGGAGGCCGGGCGTGCCCGAAACCGCCCTCGACACCGAAGCCGAACCCGGCCCTGCCCGCCCTGCGGCACGGGCGGCACGAGACCGACACCCCGCGGTACGCGCAGGACCCGCAGGGGGACGTGATCCCGCTGGACAGCCACATCCGGCCGGCCAACCCCCTTCTTCGCCCTGCCCGGCGTGCGGGACGACACACACCTTGTTCAAACGTCCTGACAAACGCATTGACATCCCCTGGGGGCGGCCCCATAGTACGTGCTACTAGAGCGCGCTAATAAAGCGCTCTAGCACAGGCGAGGCACCGCGCGAGGCATCGTTCGGCCGACGACCCGCCCCCGCCCCGCACGGAGCTGCCATCCCCTTCTCCCCCCTCACTCCCTCCTTCGATCTACTCCTCACGAGGTGCACGGGACATGCACAGAAACCACAGAGCCGCCGCCCTGACCGCCACGCTTCTGGCGGGCGCCCTGTTCGCCGCCGGCTGTTCCAGCGGCTCCGGCGGCAAGAAGTCCGAGGAAGCCGCGGCGGACGCCGGCGTGGGCAAGGCGGACACCCCCCGTATGACGGTGGCGATGATCACGCACGCCGCCCCCGGCGACACCTTCTGGGACCTGATCCGCAAGGGCGCCACGGCGGCCGCCGCGAAGGACAACATCAAGCTCGTCTACTCCAGCGACCCCAACGCCGGAAACCAGGCCAACCTGGTGCAGAACGCGATCGACCAGAAGGTCGACGGCATCGCGCTCACCGCGGCGAAGCCGGACGCGATGAAGGCGGTGGTGGCCAAGGCCACGGCGGCCGGTATCCCGGTCGTCGGCTTCAACTCCGGCCTGGACGACTGGAAGCAGCTCGGCATGCTGGAGTACTTCGGCCAGGACGAGAACATCGCGGGCGTGGCGTTCGGCGAGCGTCTGAACCAGATGGGCGCCAAGCACGCCCTGTGTGTGATCCAGGAGCAGGGGCAGGTCGCACTGGAGGCCCGGTGCGCCGGCCTGAAGAAGGGATTCAAGGGCCAGACCGAGACCCTCTACGTCAACGGCACCGACATGCCGACCGTGAAGTCCACGATCACCGCCAAGCTCCAGCAGGACTCCTCCATCGACCAGGTGGTCACCCTCGGCGCCCCCTTCGCGCTCACGGCCGTGCAGTCGGTGAAGGACTCGGGAAGCAAGGCCAAGGTGGCCACCTTCGACCTCAACAAGGACCTGGTCCAGGCCGTCCAGGACGGGTCCGTGGAGTTCGCGGTCGACCAGCAGCCGTATCTGCAGGGCTACCTGGCCGTCGACGGGCTGTGGCTGTACCGGACCAACGGCAACATCAGCGGCGGCGGCACCGCCCCGGTGCTCACCGGACCGGCCTTCGTCACCAAGGAGAACGTCGACTCCGTCGCGAAGTTCGCCGCCAACGGCACCCGCTGACCAGGTTCAGCCCGCCGCCCCCTCAGGCGGCGGGCCGGTAGTCCCCCGTACCACCAGCTTCGGGTCCAGTACCGCCTCCCGTGGCCGCAGTTCCGGGCTCTGCAGCCGTTCCACGGCGAACCGCACCGCGTGCTCGGCCATCAGCCTCGCGTCCTGGCGGACGGTGGTCAGCCCGATCGGCATCACATGGGAGAGGTGGCTGTCGTCGTAGCCGACGACGGACATGTCCCGCGGGACCTCGACACCCGCCCGTACCAGGGCCATCAACACGCCCATCGCGCACCGGTCGTTGCCCGCGAGGACCGCCGTCGGCAGGGGCAGGCCCCGGTCGTGCTCCGCCAGGAGCAGGCGGCCGGTCTCGATCCCGGACTGCTCGGTGTGCTCGCCGGGGATCACCCGGATCTCCGGCTCCAGTCCGTGCCGGCGCATCGCGGCCCGGTAGGAGCGCCGCCGCTCGGCCGAGCCGGGCCCCCGGCCGCCGTCGACGTGCACGATCCTGCGGTGCCCGAGTTCCACCAGGTAGTCCATGGCCTGCCGCACCCCCTTGCTCTCGGCGCTGTGCACGAAGTCCACCCGGGCGGCGCGCGGCACTCGGCGGCTGACCGACACGGTGACGGCGCGCTGCCCGAGTTCGTCGAGGTAGGCGGCGTCCGCCTCGGGGCCGAGCAGGATCAGCGCCTCGCAGCGGTGACCGAGCAGCGCCTCGATCGCCTTGGACTCGCTGCGTCCCTCGGCCGCCGCGGAGAGCAGGACGTCGTAGCCGAGTCGCTCGGCCTCGGGGTAGATCCCTTCGATCAGGTCGGTGTGGAAGGTCTGGTGCACGGTGAACATCACACCCAGCGTGCGGCTGCGGCCACGGGCGAGGAGCCGGGCCGCGCTGTCGGGCCGGTAGCCGATCTCCTCGGCGACGCGCAGCACCCGTTCGCGGGTCTCCTGGCTCGCGCCCGGCTGGTTGCGGAACACGATCGAGACCAGCGCCCGGGACACGCCCGCCCGGTCGGCGACATCGGCCATCGTGGGCCGCTGCCGGCCCGTTGCATCCACCTGTGAACCCACCCTTCGACGGCGTCTGCTGGGGCAGCCGTGAAATCCCCCGGCAACAAGGTATTGACATGACATTTGGACAGGGGTCATCGTACTCGCACTAGAGCGCGCTAGTAGAGCGCGACAGCACGTTTGCGAGGAGAACCGCAGGAACTCCGAACTCCCCTCTTCCCTCTCCCCGAAGGACATTCCATGGCAACGGCGCCGTCCCCACTCCGCACCACCGCGGGCAACCTCTGTCTGGGCTCCGCCCCGGACTCCTGGGGCGTGTGGTTCCCCGAGGACGAACACCAGGTGCCGTACACCCGCTTCCTCGACGAACTCGCGCAGGCCGGCTACGAGTGGCTGGAACTCGGCCCCTACGGCTATCTCCCCACCGACCCGCGGCGGCTGCGGGCGGAACTCGACGCCCGAGGGCTCAAGGTCTCCGGCGGTACGGCCTTCGGCGCGCTGCACCGCCCCGAGGCGTGGGACGAGATGCTCGCCCACGTCCGGCAGGTCGCCGCGCTGACGGCCGCGGCGGGCGCCCACCACCTGGTCCTGATCCCGCCCATGTACCGGGACGAGAAGACCGGCGCGTTCACCGAGCCGTCCGAGCTGACGGCCGAGCAGTGGGCCGGTTTCGGCCGGGCCGCCGACCGGCTGGGCAGGCTGCTCCTCGACGAGTACGACGTACGCCTCGTCGTCCATCCGCACGCCGACAGCCACCTCCAGACCCAGCCGGAGATCGAGCGGCTGCTGAACGAGTCCGACAGCCGGTACACGAATCTGTGCCTGGACACGGGACACGTGGCGTACGGCGGTGGGGACAACCTCGACCTGATCCGCCGCTTCGGTGAGCGCGTCGGCTATGTGCACATCAAACAGATGGACCCGGCGGTGCTCGCCCAGGTCGCCGCCGAGGGGCTGTCCTTCGGCGAGGCCGTCCGGCGCGGGGTGTGCGTCTCCCCTCCGGCGGGCGTGCCCGACCCGGCGGACGTGGTGGCGGAACTCGCCGGGCTCGACGCCGAGTTGTTCGTCATCGTCGAGCAGGACCTGTACCCGTGCGCTCCGGACGTGCCGCTCCCCATCGCCGTCCGCACCCGTGAGCACCTGGCCGGCTGCGGCCTCACCGGGACGCAACGCCCGCACCACGCCCGGTAGGAGGTGGCATGGACGTCAAGGACGACGCGACACCGGCTCCCACGCCGGTCGCCGACCGGGCCCCCGCCGCGGTCTCCCGGCGGCTGCGCCTCATCACCGTCATCGCCACCTTCGGCGGCCTTCTCTTCGGGTACGACACCGGTGTCATCAACGGCGCCCTGCCCTACATGACCGACGACCTGGGCCTGACCCCGGTCACCGAGGGCATGGTCACCAGCTCGCTCCTGCTCGGGGCCGCGCTCGGCGCGGTCGCCGGGGGCCGGATGTCGGACGCGCGCGGACGACGCCGTACGATCCTCGCCCTCGCCGTGCTGTTCTTCGTCGGCGCGCTCGGCTGCACCCTCGCGCCGACCACCGCCGTGATGGTGGTCGCCCGGTTCGTGCTCGGCCTCGCGGTCGGCGGCGCCTCGGTGACCGTGCCGGTGTACCTCGCGGAGATCTCGCCGGCCGAGCGGCGCGGCGCACTGGTCACCCGCAACGAACTGATGATCGTCAGCGGGCAGCTGCTCGCCTTCACCTCCAACGCGATCATCGCGCAGGTGGGCGGCGAGTCCGGCGGCGTGTGGCGCTGGATGCTGGTGATCGCCACGCTGCCGGCCGTGGTGCTGTGGTTCGGCATGCTGGTGATGCCGGAGAGCCCGCGTTGGCTGGCCTCCCGGACCCGCTTCGGTGAGGCGCTCGACGTGCTGAAGCAGGTGCGGTCGCGGGCCCGGGCCGAGGCCGAGCTGAGCGAGGTGTCCGCGCTCGCCGTCCGGGACGAGCGGGAGAAGCTCGGCGGCTGGCGGGACATGAGGGCCGTGCCCTGGGTGCGCCGACTGATGTTCGTCGGCTTCGGCATCGCGATCGTGCAGCAGATCACCGGCGTCAACACGATCATTGAACCCCCGTGGAGGGAATGACCATGACCGTACGTGTAGGTGTCATCGGCGCCGGAATGATCGGCCAGGACCACATACGGCGCCTCACCGAGGTCGTCACCGGGGCCGCCGTCACCGCCGTGACCGACATCGACGCATCGCGCGCCGCCGGGGTGGCCGCCCGCGTCGGCGCCACCGCGCTGCCCACGGGCGCCGACCTGATCGGCTCCCCCGACGTGGACGCCGTCCTCGTCACCTCCTGGGGGCCCACGCACGCCGAGCACGTCCTGGACGCGGTCGCGGCCGGGAAACCCGTCTTCTGCGAGAAGCCCCTCGCCACCACCGCCGAGGACTGTCTGCGCGTCGTCGACGCCGAACGCGCCCACGGTCGCCGCCTGGTCCAGGTCGGCTTCATGCGCCGCTTCGACGCCGGCTACCGCCAGATGAAGGAGGTCATCGCCTCCGGCGCCGTCGGCACCCCGCTGATCGTGCACTGCGCGCACCGCAACCCGACGGTGCCGGAGTCGTACACCTCCGTCATGGCCGCGCAGGACACCGCCGTGCACGAGATCGACGTACTGCGCTGGCTGCTGGACGACGAGATCGTCTCCGCCCAGGTGATCACGCCGCGCGCCACCGGCAAACGGTTCGCGCACCTCAAGGACCCCCAGCTCATGTACTTCGAGACGGCGAGCGGCGTCCGCATCGACCTGGAGGTCTTCGTCAACTGCCAGTACGGCTACGACATCCAGTGCGAGACCGTCGGCGAGGAGGGCCTCGTCCGGCTGCCCGACCCGGCCGCCGTGGGGATCCGTACCGCAGGACGGCACGGCACCGCCGTCCTGCAGGACTGGAAGGGGCGGTTCGCGGACGCCTTCGACACCGAGTTCCGCGAGTGGATCAACGCCGTCGCGGACGGCGCCGAGCCCACCGGCCCCTCCGCGTGGGACGGCTATGCCGCCACCGTCATCACCGACGCCGCCGTCCGTTCCCTGCAGACCGGCGGCCAGGTCGTCACCGTCGACATGAAGCCCCGCCCGGTGTTCTACGGAGGAACCGCATGAAGATCGCCCTCGACCCGTACATGTTCCGCGCCCTGCCGCTCGACGACATGGTGCGCACGGTGGCCGAACTCGGCTATGCGTACATCGAGTTGTCGCCGCGTGACGACTTCATGCCGTTCTTCCTGCATCCTCGGGCGGACGACGACCGTGTGGCCGCGTTCAAGCGGTCGTTGCGCACGCACGGCGTCCAGCTGTCCTCCGTCCTGCCCCTGTACAAGTGGTCCTCGCCCGACGAGACGGAGCGGCAGGCCGCCGTCCGGTACTGGAAGCGGATGATCGAGATCACGGCCGACCTCGAATGCCCGCTGATGAACTCCGAGTTCAACGGCCGTCCGGAGCGGGCCGCCGAGAGCGAGGCCGCGTTCTGGCGCTCGATGGAGGAACTGCTGCCGGTCTTCGAGCGGGAGGGCATCGCCCTCAACCTGGAGGCGCACCCGGACGACTTCTGCGAGGAGAACGCCCCTGCGGTGGACCTGGTCCGCGCCATCAACAAGCCCTGGGTGAACTACCTCTACTGCGCGCCGCACTCCTTCCACCTGTCGGGTGCTTCGGAGGTGGGGGCCGACATCGCGGCGATGCTGCGCTACGCCGGGGACAAGCTCCGGCACGTGCACATCGCGGACTCCTTCAACCACAAGGGGTCGTCCGGGCTGCGCTACATCCTCAACCCGCCCGGCACCCCGGCCCGGATCCACCAGCACCTCGACATCGGCCAGGGCGAGGTCGACTGGGACGCCTTCTTCGGCACCCTGCGCGAGCTGGACTTCGACGGCGTCGCCACCGCCTGCGTGTTCGCCTGGGAGGAGCGGGCCCGCGAGTCCTCGGCGTTCATGCTCGACCGCATCACCAAGGAACTGGCCGGGTGACGCCGGGAGAGTGCCTCACCCGATCTCCTGTTCCGCCCAGATGACCTTGCCGCCGGGTGTGTAGCGGGCGCCCCAGCGGTGGGCGAGCTGGGCCACGAGGAACAGGCCGCGGCCACCCTCGTCCGTGCTGCGGGCGTGCCTCAGGCGGGGTGCGGTGCTGCTGGCGTCGGCGACCTCGCAGGTCAGGCGGGAGTCGCGGAGCAGGCGCAGATGGATGGGCGGTGCGGCGTAGCGGATGGCGTTGGTGACCAGTTCGCTCACGATCAGCTCCGTGGTCATGGCCAGCTCCCCGAAGCCCCAGGCCTCGACCTGGCGGGTCGCCCGGGCCCGGAGGTCGGCGACGGCGGCGGGGTCCGCGGGTACGGCCCAGGAGACGACGTGGTCGGCACCGAGGGCGTGGGTGCGCGTCAGGAGCAGGGCGATGTCGTCGGGTTGGGGCACGGGCACGAGCCGCTCCACCGCGGACGCACACAGGGCCACGAGGTCGGGCTCCGCCGCGGCACCGGGGGCCGGGCCGCGTCCGGTGGACTCCACGGGGCCACGCGCCCGGCACCGTCCACTGGACTCCGCCCCGCCAGGATCCTCACCCCGCCCGCCGGGCGCCGCAACGTCGGACTCCTGACCCCGCCCGCCGGGCGCCACGGCACCGGAGACCGAACCCCGCCCCGCCGACCCCACAGGGCCACGCTCCCGGCACCGTCCACTGGACTCCGCCCCGCCAGGATCCTCACCCCGCCCGCCGGGCACCGCAACGTCGGACTCCTGACCCCGCCCGCCGGTCGCCGCAACGTCGGACTCCTGACCCCGCCCGCCGGGGTCCTGGCCCCGCCGGGTGAACGGCGCAACGTCGGGATCCGGGCCCCGCCGGGCGGACTCCACGAGGCCGGGATCCGGCCCCTGCCCGGGAGACCCCACGCCACCAGCACCGTCACCCCGCTCGGCAGCCCCCGCACCAGCACCGTCACCCCGCCCGGCAGCCCCCGCACCAGCACCGTCACCCCGCCCGGCAGCCCCCGCACCAGCACCGTCACCACGCCCGGCAGCCCCCGCACCAGAACCCTCGCTCGGCCCGGCAGCCCCCACACCACCAGCGCCCTCGCTCCGCCCGGCAGCCCCCACACCACCACGACCCGTCGCCCTCACCCCCACGTCACCGCCACCCGCCCCCACGTCACCGCCCCCGCGCCCGGCCTGCGCCGCGCCCCTGGCGGCGAAGGGCTGGGCCAGTGTCTCGCCGAGGCGGGTCATGCCGAGTTCCATGTCGTGGTCGGCTCCCAGGATGAGGCCGTCGGTGTAGAGACCGAAGAGGCTGTTCTCGGCGAGTTCGATCTCGGTGGACTCGAACGCCATCCCGCCCAGCCCGAGCGGCGGCCCGGCCGGCGGTTCGGGGAAGGAGACCTGCCCGTCGGGGGCGACCACGACAGGGGGCGGATGTCCGGCACGGGCCATCGCGCACCGCCTGCTGACCGGGTCGTACACGGCGTACAGACAGGTCGCGCCGAGAAAGGCGGTGGTGCTCTCGTCGGTCTTCTCCTCGCTCAGCCGCAGCACCAGGTCGTCGAGGTGGGCCAGCAGGTCGGCGGGCGGCAGCTCCATGTCGGCGAGGGTCTGCACCGCCGTACGCAGCCGACCCATCGCGGCGGCCGCGGTGATGCCGTGGCCGACGACGTCGCCGACGACGAGCCCCACCCGGGCGCCGGACAGCGGGATGACGTCGAACCAGTCGCCGCCGACCCCGCCGCTCGGGTCGGCGGGCAGATAGCAGGAGGCCACCTCCAGCGCCGTACCGCCGGTCAGGGCCTGGGGCAGCAGGCTGCGCTGCAGGGTGACCGCCGCCGTGTGCTCCCGGGTGTAGCGGCGGGCGTTGTCCACGCACAGCGCCGCGCGGGCCACCAGTTCCCGGGCCAGCAGGACGTCGTCGGGCTGGAAGGGGGCGGGGTTGAGCGACCGCATGAACGTGGTGATGCCCAGGGCGGTGTTCCGCGCCCGCATCGGCACGGCGATGAAGGTGTGCAGTCCGAACTCCCGGATCTTGCCGGCTCGCGCGGGCTCCTCGGCCATCCACCACTCGTCGGACGGGTCGAGGACCGGGATGAGGACCGGATCGCCGTTGATGATCAGATTCACGTCGTGCGGCGGCGGCACGAAGTCCACCCTGTCCCCGACCCGCGCCACGGCCTCCGGACAGCCCTCGCGCACCGAACTCATCCCGGCGCGGCGCATCACCGGCTTGGCGGACGCCGGTCCCGCGTCGGTCAGCCACGCCCCGTGCCCCTCGGTGCTGAGGACCGGCTCCAGGAGGTCGACGACGACGAAGTCCGCGAAGCGGGGGACGGCGAAGTCGGCGAGTTCCTGTGCCGTGCGCATCACGTCCAGTGTCCGGCCGATGCTTTTCCCGGCGTCGTTGACCAGCGACAGCAGCTGGCGGGCGTTCCACCGCTCGGTGACGTCCAGGACCATGTAGCAGACCCCGGTGACGGAGTTGTCGGCGTCCACCAGCGGGAAGAACGACGTGGAGTAGGCGTGCCGGCGGTGCGGGTCGGCCCAGCTCCAGCCGACGTACTCGTAGTCGGTGACGGGGACTCCGGTGGCCAGCACCTTGCGCATCAGGCCTTCGAGGGTTTCCGCCTGCAGCCCGGGCAGCAGTTCGCTGAGCCGGCGGCCCAGCCGCTGCTCCCGGGGCACACCGCCGAAGCGTTCCAGGGTGTCGTTCAGCCACACGTACCGCAGATCCAGGTCCATCACCGCCATGCCGACCGGCGAGCGGGTCAGGAAGCCGTCGAGGACGGACTGACCGACCTTCCACTGCTGCCGCTGCTCCCGGGCGGAGACCAGGAAGCACTCCTGCGAGCCGATCCGGAAGCAGGCGGAGACCCGCAGGTCGACGTCGATCCGGTGGCCGTCGCGGTGCCGCAGCGGGACGTGACCGCTCCACCCCATTCCGGCGCGGCACCGGTCGGCGATGCCGGCCGTGCGGACCGGATCCCCGGGCATCGCCAGCAGACGTCCGGCGGAGCCGCCGACGACCTCCTCCGCCGGACGCCCGAGGAGTTCCTCGGCCGCGCGGGTCCAGCCGATCACCACGCCGGTGGCGGAGACCACCGCCGCCGCGTCGGTGGACGCGTCGAAGTACTCGCCCGCTCCGGCGGGCGGCGACGTATCGGAACCGTGTCGCGCAGCGTCCATTGTCGCCATCCTCTACACGACCATGTTCCTTCTTGTCCGTCCGATGTGCACGCCCCCCGGCGGACGCCCCGGCCCTCGGGCTGGGCAAGGCAGAGGGCGGGGGGCAGCATGGAAGGGCACATCGTCACTTCCGCCGGCCGGAGGAGGAGGATCAGGGATGGCAGCCGAATCCTTCCAGTCCGACGGGGACGAGTACGGCCCGGAGGCGCCCGGACCGACCGGCCTGCTGGACGTGCTGAGCGTGGCAGCGGTGGTGGTCGACGCCGAGGGGCGCATCGTGTTCTGGACCCCGCAGGCCGAGGACCTCTTCGGCTACACCGCGCAGGAGGCGCTCGGCACGCACGCGGCGCGGCTGTTCGTCCGCCCCGAGCACCTGCCGGCCGTGATGAAGCTGTTCGCGGAGGTGCTGGAGACCGGCCGCAGCTGGGCCGGCACCTTCCCGATCCGGCTCAAGGACGGCAGCACTCGCCTGACGGAGTTCCGCAACATGCGGCTGCTGGACGACCTCGGTGATGTCTACGCCCTGGGCCTCGCCGCCGACCACAACCTGCTCCAGCGCGTCGAGACCGACCTCGCCCTGTGCGAGCGGCTGATCAACCAGTCCCCGATCGGCCTGGCCCTCATGGACCCCGACCTGCGCTATCTGCTGGTCAACCCGGCACTGGAGCGGATCGACGGGGTGCCCGCCGAGGACCACATCGGCCGGCATCTGCGCGAGACCCTGCACCTGCCGGACATCGAGACCATCGAGGCCTGCCTGCGTCAGGTGCTCACCACCGGCACCCCGCTGCTCGACCAGTACCACGTGGGCCGCCCGCCGACCGACCCCGAGCACGAGCACGCCTGGTCCCTGTCGTTCTACCGGCTGGAGGACCCCGGCGGGCGGGTCCTGGGCGCGGCCACCTCCGTCGTCGACGTCACCGAACGGCACCGCGCGGCCGCCGAGGCCGACCGGGCCCGGCGGCGCCTCGCCCTCATCGCCGACGCCTCCACCCGGGTCGGCACCACGCTGGAGGTGGAGCAGACCGCGCGCGAACTGGCCGACATCGCCGCCTCCGAGCTGGCCGACGTGGTCGCCGTGGACGTCCTGGACTCCGCGCTGGCCTGCCGGCGGACCCGCCCGCCGGACAACGGGCCGGAGCTGTTCCGCGCCCTCGCACTCAAAGCGGCCCACCCGACCGTGGCGCTGCACGCCGCCGACCCGCCCGGAGACGTCGCCGCCTACGAGGGCGACCGCCTGGTCACCCTGTGCGTGCACACCGGCCGGCCGGTCCTGGTACGGCATGTCGACGACCGCGACCTGCCGCGGATCGCCCGGGACGACGAGGCCGTCGCCCTGCTGGCGCAGGCCGGCGTCCACTCGTATCTCGCGGTGCCACTGATCGCGCACGGCGAGGTGCTCGGCGCCCTCGACCTCAAGCGCACCCGTAACCCGCTGCCGTTCGACCAGGACGACGTCGTGCTGGCCAGTGAGCTGGCCAGCCGTGCCGCCGTGGCCATCGACAACGCCCGCTGGTTCCAGAGCGTGCGCAACACCGCGCTCACCCTCCAGCGCAGCCTGCTGCCCGACCACCCGCCGCACCACACCGGCCTGGAACTCGCCTCCCGCTACCAGCCCGCCCAGGCCACCAGCGAGGTCGGCGGCGACTGGTACGACGTGATCGGCCTGACCGACGACAAGACCGCCCTGGTCGTCGGCGACGTCATGGGCAACGGCATCGACGCCGCCGCCACCATGGGCCGGCTGCGCACGGCGACCGTCGCCTACGCGGACCTCGATCTGGACCCCGGTGCCGTGCTCCAGCACCTCGACAAGATCACCTGCGATCTGGAGCACTACATCGTCACGTGCGTGTACGCCGTGTACGACCCGCGCACCAGACAGTGCCGCATCGCCAACGCGGGTCACATGCCGCCCGCGCTGGCCCGTCCCGGCCGGGCCCCTGAACTGCTCGACCTGCCGTCCGGGGCACCGCTCGGCATCGGCGGCATCCCGTTCGAGCCCACCACGGTCGAGCTGGCCCCCGGCGACCTGCTGGTCCTCTACACCGACGGCCTCGTCGAGACCCGCCACCACCCCATCGACGACCGCCTGAACGTCCTCCTCACCTTCCTCGACGAACCCCACCGGCCGCTGGAGGAGACCTGCGACCTGCTGCTGTACGGCCTGCGTCACGCGGACGACCACGACGACGTCGCCCTCCTCGTCGCGCGCGCCCTGTAGGCGGTACGGCGATTGGCCGCCGGGGGTGCAGGGCACCCGTCGGCACCATGGAGCAACCGCGGCGGATCCTGCTCACCGGGTGGTTCAGCTTCCGAGACGGGGAGGTGACCGCCGGGGACGTGCTGGCGCTGCGGCGGGTGGAGGACGTACTGGAGCGGGCCGGGCTGGCGTACGACGTCGCCTGGAGTCCGGGGTTCCGGCCGGGGGCGCCGCACCTGGAGGAGGTGCGGGCCGAGGCGTACTCCCATCTGGTGTTCGTGTGCGGGCCGGTGCACGGGCCGCAGGTCGAGGAGCTGCACCGGCGGTTCGCGCACTGCGTACGGATCGCCGTCGGTACGTCGGTCGTCGATCCGGCGGGTCCGGCCGTCGCCGGTTTCCACCAGGTGCTGGCGCGGGACGCTCCGGGCGCCGAGCCGCTGGTGGACCTCGCCGCCCGCGCGCCCGCCGTCCCGGCCCGGCCGGTGATCGGGGTGATCCTCACGCACGGGCAGCACGAGTACGCGGAGCGGCGACGGCACGCGGAGGTCGCCGACGCCGTCACCCGCTGGCTGGCCGGGAAGGACTGTGCGCGGCTGGAGCTGGAGACCCGGCTCGACGCCCACGACTGGCGGCTGAGCGCGACGCCCGCCCAGCTGTCGTCGGTGCTCGACCGCCTCGACCTCGTCGTCACGGACCGGCTGCACGGGCTGGTGCTGGCGCTGCGGGCGGGCACTCCGGCACTGGCCGTCGACCCGGTCACGGGCGGCGCGAAGGTGACCGCACAGGCGCGCGCGTGCGGCTGGCCCGCACTGATCGCGGCCGAGCGGCTCGACGTGCGCGAGCTGGAGCGCTGGTGGGACTGGTGCCTGACCGCCGGACGCGGCGCCGCCCGCCGCACGCGGGACCGCTTCCGGGACGGCACCGGCGTACGGGACGGCGCGGAAGCGCTGGCGGCGGCGCTGGGGGTGACGGGGGCCCGGCCGGCGGCAGGTGAGCGGCGCGGGTGAGAAGCCTGCGGCTCCCTGGGCAGGTCACCTCGCCGTACGAGAAACCGGCCTGCCGGACACCAGGGACCGTACTGCCGTGCCCAGGTCAGGGGCGGTGTGCTGGGCGGTCGTCTCCGGTCGCGTGCGGGCGGTCGGTACGAGGATGGCGTGGGCGCCCGCCCGGTGGGCGGCCTCCATGTGGGCGTCGGTGTCACCGATCACGGCGCAGTCGGTGGGGGCCGTGCACAGGCGTCCGGCGGCCCAGAGGATCAGGCCCGGCTCGGGTGGGCGGCAGTGGCAGCCGTCGGCGGGGGCGTGCGGGCACACGCCGTGTACGTCGAACGGGCCGAGCAGTTCCTCGACGCGGGCGTCGACCCGACGCACGTCGGCCTCGGTGAGCCGCCCGTGGGAGACGCCGGGCTCGTGGGTGAGGAAGCCGGTACGGAAACCGTGGAAGCGCAGCAGCGCGAGCGCCTCGTGGACTCCGGCGACGGGGCGGACGCGGTCGGGATCGGCGTTGCCGGGAACGTCCTCGACGAGGATGCCGTCCCGGCCGAGGAGCACAGCGCGAATCGGGCTCACGACGCCACCTCCAGCACGGCCGCCGCGGACCGACTCACGGCGCCACCTCTCGCCGGGGAGATGCGCATCCGGGTCACGGCGCCACCTCCGCCGGGCGGGTGCGCATCCGGATCACGACGCCATCTGCCGC
>NZ_JAHUXH010000100.1 GCF_019219825.1 Streptomyces sp. TRM70350
CTAGGGCCTGTTTCAGGTTCGGATCACGTTGGTCGGAGGCTGCGGATCCAGATCACGGCACCGCGTAAGTGGAGTCCGGCGAGGTAGCTGGTGGCGGTCTTGTCGTAGCGGGTGGCCAGGCCCCGCCACTCCTTGATCTTGTTGATGCAGCGTTCGACGGTGTTGCGGTCCTTGTACAGGTCCGGATCGTGACCGACCGGGCGGCCGCCGCGAGAACCCTTCTTCTTGCGGTTGGCGGCCTGGTCCGCCTTCTCCGGGATGACACCGCGGATGCGGCGTCGCCGCAGGTAGGCGCGGTTGGCGCGGGAGGAGTACGCCTTGTCCGCGGCGACGGCGCCGGGCCGGGTGCGCGGGCGGCCGACCGGGCCACGCACCTTGATGCCCTCCAGTACCGGGACGAAGCGGGGGCTGTCGGCGGCCTGTCCCGGGGTGAGGACGAACGACAACGGCCGGCACCGGCGTTCGGCCGCGAGGTGGGTCTTGGTGGTCAGCCCACCCCGGGAACGGCCCAGTTCAGCCGCACGAAGCCGGGCTCTGCGCCGACGCCGTAAACGCCGCCGCTCCTGACGCACCACGTCGTCGCCGTCCTCGTCCGGCGGAGCTACCGGTGCGCTTTGCCCCTTTCGAGAATCCCCTTTTCCTCGGTGACGGCCTTCTCCAGCTCGTCCAGCAGCTCCGGGTCGACAGCCATCCCCGCCGCGTGATGATGAGCGCGCGCGACCGTGGAATCCACGCTGACCAGGTCGAGATCGACCTGTCCACGGGCCGCCGCCTCGGCGATCATCCCCTCCATCAGCGTCCGGAAGGTCCCGGCCAGCGCCCAACGCTGGAACGCGCCGTAAACGGTCGACCAGGAGCCGTACTCCTGCGGCACGTCCCGCCACGGGCACCCAGCCCTGAACCGCCACATCACGGCGTTGAACAGCCGCCGCAGGTCAGGGACCGGGCCGCGCTCGCCCACCGGCAAGAACGGCTCGACCAACTCCCACTCGGCATCCGAGAGATCACCACGCGCCACCCTCGACAACTACCAGGCCCAGCCGCCCGTCACCGGCGAATCCCAAAACCAATGATCCGAACCGGGAACAGGCCCTAGT
>NZ_JAHUXH010000101.1 GCF_019219825.1 Streptomyces sp. TRM70350
CAGTGGTTCAAGCGTGCCGTCTTCTACGAGGTCCTCGTCCGCTCCTTCCAGGACAGCAACGGCGACGGCGTCGGCGACCTCAAGGGCCTGACCGCCAAGCTCGACTATCTGCAGTGGCTCGGCGTCGACTGCCTCTGGCTCCCGCCCTTCTTCAAGTCACCGCTGCGCGACGGCGGCTACGACGTCTCCGACTACACCGCCGTCCTGCCCGAGTTCGGTGACCTCGCCGACTTCGTCGAGTTCGTCGACGCCGCCCACCAGCGCGGCATGCGCGTGATCATCGACTTCGTCATGAACCACACCAGCGACCAGCACCCGTGGTTCCAGGAATCCCGCAGAGATCCCGACGGCCCCTACGGCGACTACTACATGTGGGCCGACGACGACAAGCAGTACCAGGACGCCCGCATCATCTTCGTGGACACGGAAGTGTCCAACTGGACGTTCGACCCGGTGCGCAAGCAGTACTTCTTCCACCGGTTCTTCTCCCACCAGCCGGACCTCAACTACGAGAACCCGGCCGTCCAGGAGGAGATCCTCTCCGCGCTGCGCTTCTGGCTGGACCTGGGCATCGACGGCTTCCGCCTGGACGCCGTGCCCTACCTCTACGCGGAGGAGGGCACCAACTGCGAGAACCTTCCGGCGACCCATGACTTCCTGAAGCGGGTCCGCAAGGAGATCGACGCCCACTACCCGGACACGGTGCTGCTCGCCGAGGCGAACCAGTGGCCGGAGGACGTCGTCGACTACTTCGGCGACTACCCCTCCGGCGGCGACGAGTGCCACATGGCGTTCCACTTCCCCGTCATGCCGCGCATCTTCATGGCGGTGCGCAGGGAGTCGAGGTACCCGGTCTCGGAGATCCTCGCCAAGACCCCGGCGATCCCCTCCGGCTGCCAGTGGGGCATCTTCCTGCGCAACCACGACGAGCTCACGCTCGAAATGGTCACCGACGAAGAGCGCGACTACATGTACGCGGAGTACGCCAAGGACCCGCGCATGCGCGCCAACATCGGCATCCGCCGCCGCCTCGCCCCGCTCCTGGACAACGACCG
>NZ_JAHUXH010000102.1 GCF_019219825.1 Streptomyces sp. TRM70350
CTGGCCGGTTGGCTGTTGCGCCTGTGATGCTGCGGGACTGTGCGGCGGCTCGTTGCAGGGCGGCCGCCAATTGCTCTGCGGCGTCGGCGGACAGCAAGATTTCTTGTGTCCACAGGATCGACAGCCTGATGCTGCCGTTCAGCAGATTCGTGGCAACGTCGACTTCCGTGCTGTTGCCTGTGCTGTCCTGCACGATCAGGTCCGGATCGCTCCTGAATGCACTCATGATGTAGGGCTCGTGCGGTCCCGGCTGGTAGCTGCGATGCTCCACAGTGGGGCCGCGTACTGCTCAGGTCGACCGTTGATGAGCAGCTGGCGCAGGGCCTCGCGCTGAGTGCCGTCGAGGCTCAATGCCTCGGTGAGTCGGCGGAACGTCGTGTGGGTGACTCCGCGGCTGCTTGCCTCAGCTTCGAACTGGTCGAGTTGGGACAGCACCGAATCGGCGTCCAGTTTCACCGGTCGCTGCTCCTTGAGCCACAGGGCCTTGTTGCGTTCGTAGTCGATCTCCGAGAAGCCGCAGACCTCGCGGCTCAGGGCCTCAACTTCATCCAAGGTGGCCGTCGTCATGATCGCGCGGGCCAACTGGTTGCGGCTCAGTGCCTCGTCCAGGTCGACTTCGTGGACCTTCGGGCCCTCGTCAGTGAGGGGGATGGGAAGTCCCGCATCCCTGACCTCGCATGTGCCCCGTACTCCTCGGGCCGTCGCCGCGAGCATCCCGGTTGCCTCGGAGGGGTGCCACTCCAGGACCGAGCTGACTGGCTCAACATCCCTGGCCGTGAGGGTGTGCACAACAGGGCCGAGCAGGCGGCGCATGTCGTCGAGTGGGAGTTCCCCGTCCAGGCCCGGCCCTGCGATCAACAGTCGGATAGGCGCGTTCACTTGGCAGCACGCTGCCAGAGTGAGGGCGTCCGCCAGTGGGCTCTTCAGGGTCGGCTCGTCGCCCCTTGCCAGTACGTCGCCGCCTACGTCCAGCAGATCGATCGCCTCGGGCTCCAAGTGGCTCACCAGCTCTTCGAGTTGGCGTGTGACGCCCTCGGC
>NZ_JAHUXH010000103.1 GCF_019219825.1 Streptomyces sp. TRM70350
TGAGCGGGACGTTCTCGCACAGCTCGTAGCCCGAGTACACACCCCACGTCGGCGAGAGGGTGGCGGCGAGGACGGCGCGGGCCTCGAAGGCGGGGCGGCCGCCGTGCTGGAGGTAGGCGTGCAGGATGTCGGGGGTGTTGACGAAGAAGTTCGGCCGCATGTAGGCGGCCGCCTCCCCCGACAGCTCGGTCAGATACTCCGTCAGCTCCTGCCTGGTGTTGCGCCAGGTGAAGTACGTGTACGACTGCTGGAAACCGATCTGGGCCAGGGTGTGCATCATCGCCGGACGGGTGAACGCCTCGGCCAGGAAGATCACGTCCGGGTCGGTGCGGTTGACGTCGGCGATGACGCGCTCCCAGAACATCACCGGCTTGGTGTGCGGGTTGTCCACGCGGAAGATGCGCACGCCGTGGGACATCCAGTGCCGCAGCACCCGCAGGGTCTCGGCGACCAGGCCGTCCATGTCCCGGTCGAAGGCGATGGGGTAGATGTCCTGGTACTTCTTCGGCGGGTTCTCGGCGTGGGCGATGGAGCCGTCGGGGCGGTGGTGGAACCACTCGGGGTGCTTGTCCACCCAGGGATGGTCCGGGGAGCACTGCAGGGCGAAGTCGAGGGCGATCTCCAGGCCGAGCTCGCGGGCCTGTTCCACGAACCAGTCGAAGTCGTCGAGGGTGCCCAGGCCGGGGTGGACGGCGTCGTGGCCGCCCTCGGGGGAGCCGATCGCCCAGGGGACGCCGACGTCGTCGGGGCCCGCGGAGAGGGTGTTGTTGCGGCCCTTGCGGAAGGTGGTGCCGATCGGGTGAATCGGCGGCAGATACACCACGTCGAAGCCCATCGCGGCGATGGCGGCAAGCCGCCGCGCGGCGGTGCGGAACGTGCCGTGGGGACGCTCGGGCGTGCCCTCCGAGCGCGGGAAGAACTCGTACCACGACCCGAACAACGCCCGCTCCCGCTCCACCAGCAGCGGCAACGGCTCCGACGCGGTCACCAACTCCCGCAACGGATAC
>NZ_JAHUXH010000104.1 GCF_019219825.1 Streptomyces sp. TRM70350
TGTCAATCCCCTCGAAGCGTGGAGACGTTGTTATGCCACTTCGGCCCTGAGCTGGGCCGTTGATGTTCTCCGTGCTTCTGCCATGCGACGTTCGAACGGGATCGGGGCGAGCCCGTCGTTGGCGCTGTGCCTCCTGCGAGTGTTGTAGAAGTCCGCGATCCAGGTCGAGATCTTGATGCGTGCCTCGGCCCGGGTGGTGAAGTGGTGCCGGTGGGCGAACTCGACCTTGAGCGTGCTGTTGAACGCCTCCGCGGCGGCGTTGTCCAGTGCGCACCCGACCCGCCCCATCGACTGCACGATCCCCAGCGCCTGGCAGGCGGCCGCGGTCTTCGCCGCGGTGTACTCGCTGCCGCGGTCGGTGTGGAAGATGACCCCGTCGACATCCCCGCCGCGGGCGGCGGCAGCCATCTGCAGCGATGCCACCGCCAGGGCCGCGTCGTGATGGGCGGACATCGCGTGGCCGAGCATCCGGCGGGAGAACAGGTCCTCGACGGTGGCCAGGTAGAGCGGCCCCTCGTCGGTGTCGATCTGCGTGACGTCCCCGCACCACAGCACGTCGGGCGCGACGGCGGTGAAGTTGCGGCGGACCAGATCCCGGGCCGCCGGCCGCTTCCCCGGCCGGGTCAGGCTCCGCCGCCGTTTCGGCCGCCGTCCGCACAGCCCCAGCTCGGCCATCCGCGCCGCGACCGTGTTCTTGGAAACGCTCCAGCCGGCCTCGCGCAGGTCGCGGGTGATCCTCGGCGAGCCGTAGGTGTTGCCTGAGGCGGCAAACAGCCGCTTGATCTCCTCATCCAGCCGCTCCTGGCGCTGCTCGCGGGCGGTGGGAGGGCGGTTGATCCACTTGTAGAACCAGGACTGCGAGACCTCCAGGGCCCGGCAGGCGATCGCGTGCGGGATACCGAACATGGTCCTCTGGGACGCGATGAACTCCGCGACGCTCACCGGTTCATCGAGTCCTTCACCCACAGGACCACCGAGCGCTTGAGGACA
>NZ_JAHUXH010000105.1 GCF_019219825.1 Streptomyces sp. TRM70350
CTAGACGATCGATTCCAAGGGATCGGCTGCGCGCATGGGACGAGGGCGTCCAACGTCAGTGTGTGAAGACAGAGTTGGACACCCTCGCGACTGCACTCTATGTGAAGACCGACGACCTGCTGAAGGCGTCTCCGCATCTGGCGCCATGGCGGCCGGTCGTGGGGATCGCCCCGCGGCTCACCGATGCCGAGCTGGTCACCCTGGCGATGATGCAGGCCATGCTCGGCTTCACCTCCGAGGCCAGGTGGCTGCGTCACGCCCGTTCCCACCTGCGGCATCTCTTCCCGTACCTGCCCAAGCAGCCCGGCTACAACAAGCGGCTGCGCAAGAACACCGACCTGCTTCGCCGGGTCACCCGCCTGCTGGCCACCGACACCTCCGTGTGGAGCGACGACGTGTGGATCGTGGACTCCACACCGGTGGAATGCGGCCGCTCCCGCGAGACCGTCAAACGTTCCGACCTGGCCGGATGGGCCGAGTACGGGTACTGCGCCAGTCACAGCCGCTTCTTCTGGGGCCTGCGGCTGCACCTGGTGTGCACCCTGCAGGGCCTGCCCGTCGCCTTCGCCCTGACCGGCGCCAAGGCCGACGAGCGCGAGACCCTGCTGGACCTCCTCGCTGCCGAACCCGGCCTGGTCGCCGAACGGCCATCCCAGACGCTGATCGGCGACAAGAACTACTACGGCCGGAGCTTCGAACACGAACTGGCCGAGCTGGACATCCGGCTGCTGCGGCCGGCCCGCAAAGGCGAGCCGGAGCGGCCCGGAGCGCCCCTGTTCAAACCGTTGCGGCAGGTCATCGAGTCGGTGAACGAGACCTTCAAGGGCCAACTCGATCTCGAACAGCACCGAGGACGCACACGCGGCGGTGTCGTCGCCCGCGTCATGCAACGCATCCTCGCAATGACCGCCGCGATCTGGCACAACGACCACACAGGACAGCCCGTCCTACGCTCACTGACCGCCT
>NZ_JAHUXH010000106.1 GCF_019219825.1 Streptomyces sp. TRM70350
CACACCGCGCGCGAAGTCCAGCAGCGCGGCCGGTATGTCGTCGCCGACGACATGGTGGAAGGTGCCGCCAAGGTCCTCGACGAGGGTCCGCTGCACCGCGAGTTCCTTCGGTGAGGCGGCCGTGAGTCCGTCGCTGCGCGCTATGTAGACGGCGAGCACCTCTCCCCCGGCGCCCTTCTCCGCCAGCCGCGCCGCCCGCCGGATCAGCGTGCGCCCCTCCGGACCGCCGGTCAGACCCACCACGATCCGCTCCCGCGAACCCCAGATCCTCGACACCCGGTGCTCGCTGCGGTACTGCTTCAGGTACTCGTCGACCCGGTCCGCCACCCACAGCAGCGCCAGCTCCCGCAAAGCCGTGAGGTTGCCCGGCCGGAAGTAGTTCGACAGGGCGGCGTCGACCTTGTCCGGCTGGTAGATGTTCCCGTGCGCCATACGGCGGCGCAGCGCCTCCGGCGACATGTCGACCAGCTCGATCTGGTCGGCCCGCCGGACCACCTCGTCCGGCACCGTCTCCCGCTGCCGGACCCCCGTGATCGACTCCACCACGTCACCCAGCGACTCCAGGTGCTGGATGTTGACGGTGGAGACCACGTCGATCCCGGCCGCGAGGAGTTCCTCCACGTCCATCCAGCGCTTGGCGTGGCGCGAGCCCGGGACGTTGCTGTGGGCGAGTTCGTCCACCAGGGCGACCTGCGGCCGCCGGGCGAGGACCGCGTCCACGTCCATCTCGGTGAAGGCCCCGCCGCGGTACTCCAGCCGCCTGCGCGGAACCTGTTCCAGGCCGTGCAGCATCACCTCGGTGCGCGGCCGGTCGTGGTGTTCCACGAAGGCCACCACGCAGTCCGTGCCGCGCTCCACCCGGCGGTGCGCCTCGGCCAGCATCGCGTACGTCTTGCCCACACCCGGTGCCGCACCGAGGTAGATCCGAAGCTTGCCGCGTGCCATG
>NZ_JAHUXH010000107.1 GCF_019219825.1 Streptomyces sp. TRM70350
GGTGCGGTGGTGGCGCAGGTCGCGTACGTCGCCGACGAAGATCCGCCCGCCGGGCGCCAGCAGCGGCACCAGCCCCCGCAGCACCTCCACCGCATACCGCGCCCCGGGGAAGTACTGCACCACCGAGTTCAGCACCACCGTGTCGAAGAACCCCCGCGGCAACCCCTCGGTCTCCAACGCCGAACCGACCCGCAACCGCACCCGCTCCGCCCACTCCTCCCCCGCGATCGCGGCCCGCACCTGCTCCACCGCCGCCGCCGACACATCCACGCCCCAGTAGCACTCCGACCGCGCCGCCAGCTCCCGCAGCAACAGCCCGTTGCCCACACCCACTTCCAGCACCCGGCCCGGCCCCAAAGCACCGATCCGCGCCACCGCCGCCGCACGCCACTCCTCCATCTCCGCCACCGGAATCGGCGCCCCGTCATAACTGCTGTTCCAGCCCGCGAACGGGTTGTCGGCGCTCTCCCGGTACAGGGCGTCGTAGAGTCCGTGCCACTCCTCGACATGCTCGGCCTCGGTCCGCAGGTCGCGGTCGGTCGGGGCGGTCGCGCCGGCGTCCGCGGGGACCAGGTAGGCGGCGAGGGCCCGGTCGCCGGGGCGGTCCTCCCGGGTCACCACGGTGGCCTGGGCGAGTTCGGTGTGCCGGACGAGTACGGCCTCGATCTCGGCGGTCTCCACGCGGAACCCGCGGATCTTCACCTGCCCGTCCGAACGCCCCGCGAACTCCAGCACCCCGTCCGCACGCCACGCCACCACATCACCCGTGCGATACATCCGCTCCCCACCACCGGAGAACGGATCCGCCACGAACCGCTCCGCCGTCAGCCCCGCACGCCCCGCATACCCCCGCGCCACACCAGCACCCGCCACATACAACTCACCACGCACCCCCACCGGCACCGGACGCAACGCCCCGTCCAGCACGTACACCCGGGTGT
>NZ_JAHUXH010000108.1 GCF_019219825.1 Streptomyces sp. TRM70350
ACAGTCGGGGCAGCGCCGCTTCGATGTGGCACGGGCGCGGTCGGCGGCGGTGGCAAGCGCCAGGGTCGTACGCGAGCCGACGCGCTTCCATCCGCGCCCCCGGCAACCCCGACAAGGTAAGTGCGTGCCCTGATCCGGCCGCTGATTCGTCACACCGCGCCCCCTTCCCATGAAGTGGCCTTGGCCACTTTCTGGATAGTGGCATTAGCCACTTCGCCGACGCAAGTGGTTCGCCTCAACTGGCCGGCTGTTCGTCAGGAGAGCGGGTAGCCCTGCTCGAACGCCCAACGGAGCGGCGGGTAGGTGGCCTCAGCGAACTCCAACGGCCGGTCCTGGAGGTCGTAGACAACGTGATGGACGACCAAGACGGCAGAGCTGGCGACGAGTTGAAGGTCCGCGGCTTCCTCGTCCGTCGCTGTCCGGGCACACATGCGATCTTCGGCGTAACTGCCCTGTCGCCCAGTCATGTTCTCGACGTACATCAGGGTGCCCTCTTGGATCCGCTCCGGCTCCAGCAGCTTGGGCGCGCGCTGCCCGACATCCGGCGCGAACCACGAAATGGACAGCGTGATGGGCCCGTCCTGGTTGTTGGTCACCCGCCGCCGGTGGACAGCCCGCCGGTCCTTCACCAGGCCCAGCGCCTCAGCGACATGATCCGGCGCCTCCAGCCAGCCGGCCGACGTGATGACCGCATACTCGCCGGGTGTGTAGATCTTCCCCGTCTGCCGAGCACGGCCGTACAACTCACGGGCACGCCGGTTCACTTCGAGACTCCGCACATACGTGCCCGACCCCTGCCGCTTCTCGACAAGCCCTTGATGGCTCAGCGCCTCCAGCGATCGAGCAGCCGTCGGCCTGGACACGCCCCAGTCCGAAGCCAGTTGCCGCTCCGAGGGG
>NZ_JAHUXH010000109.1 GCF_019219825.1 Streptomyces sp. TRM70350
GCAGGCGGGGCAGCGCCGCTTCGATGTGGCACGGGTGCGGTCGGCGGCGGTGGCAAGCGCCAGGGTCGTACGCGAGCCGACGCGCTTCCATCCGCGCCCCCGGCAACCCCGACAAGGTAAGTGCGTGCCCTGATCCGGCCGCTGACTCGTCACACCGCGCCCCCTTCCCATGAAGTGGCCTTGGCCACTTTCTGGATGGTGGCATTAGCCACTTGGGGGCGCAAGCGGTTCGCCTCAACTGGCCGGCTGTTCGTCAGGAGAGCGGGTAGCCCTGCTCGAACGCCCAACGGTGCGGCGGGTAGGTGGCTTCGGCGAACTCCAGGGGCCGGTCCTGGAGGTCGTAGACGACGTGATGCACGACCAAAACGGCAGACTTGCCGTCGAGTTGCAGGTCAGCCGCCTCCTCGGCCGTCGCCGTCCGGGCACACATGCGATCTTCGGCGTAACTGCCCTGCCGCCCAGTCATGTTCTCGACGTAAATCAGGGTGCCTTCCTGGATCCTCTCGGGTTCCAGCAGCTTGGGCGCGCGCTGCCCGACATCCGGCGCAAACCACGAAATGGACAGCGTGATGGGCCCGTCCTGGTTGTTGGTCACCCGCCGACGGTGAACAGCCCGCCGGTCCTTCACCAGGCCCAGCGCCTCAGCCACGTAATCCGGTGCCTCCAGCCAGCCGGCCGACGTGATGACGGCGTACTCGCCGGGCGTGTAGATCTTCCCCGTCTGCCGAGCACGGCCGTACAACTCACGGGCACGCCGGTTCACTTCGAGACTCCGCACATACGTGCCCGACCCCTGCCGCTTCTCGACAAGCCCCTGATGACTCAGCGCCTCCAGCGAACGAGCCGCCGTCGGCCTGGACACACCCCAGTCCGCCGCCAATTGCCGCTCCGAGGGA
>NZ_JAHUXH010000011.1 GCF_019219825.1 Streptomyces sp. TRM70350
GAACGGCTCCGTCCAGCTGCCCGACGGCCGCCTGATGGACCCGAACGGCAACCTCATCGCGCCCAACGGCGCCATCGACACGACGCCGGTTCCCCACGAGACCGGCGCCCCGGCCACCCCGACGCTCCCGGCTCACTGGACGATCCAGGGCGGCCAGCAGCCGGTGTACGCGGGCGTGCACGCGGGCGACGGCATGCCGCACACGGTCGACAACGTCGGCGGCGCGGGGCACTACAACTCACCCGCACCGCACACCGCCACCGGCGGCCACGTCCCGGGCGGCTCCTTCGACGCGACGCCGACCTCGACGCCGTACGGCCATACGCCGTCGCCGTCCGCGTACGATCACGCGCCGTCGCCGTCGTCGTACGACCACACCCCGACCAGCGCACCGCACACCGGCGGACACGACGTTCCCGGCACCGGCGGTCACGGTGGTCCGGACACCCCGCACGGCACCGGGCACGACACCCCGGGCGGCGGTTATGCCGACGACGCCGCGCACGGTGCCGGCGACGAGGGCGTGGGTCACGCGGACGACACGGCGCACACCGGTGACCACATGGACGTCGGGGATGCCGCCGCACACCACGGCACCGATGCTCCGGTCGCTCCGGTCCATCAGGGCGCGGATGTGCCGGGCAGCGGGGCCGGGGAGCCGTTCGAGTACAAGCCGCACGTGTCGAACAAGGAGTGGGCCCAGCTATCGACCGCCGAGAAGCATCGGGTCGCCTACGCGGAGGTTTCGGAAGGCACGGTTCCCTTCCCGAGAGACACCGATGCCATCGCGTACGGCCAGGCCTACTGGAACGACTACGCGGACAACATGCCAGCTGAGCGGAAGCAGGCTGTCTGGGACTACACCGACGAGCCGGATTACGACCTTCCGGCCCCGCATCCCGAGGGCTGGGCCACGTACAAGGAGATGAACGGTTACCTGCGGGGCGACGCCTCGAAGTGGAGTCCCTATGTCCAGCACAACATCGACGAGGTCGACAGCGCTCTCGCCGGCCACGTCGTTCCGGAGGATGTGATGGTGGTCCGTGGCACCGGTATCGGGCACCTCAAGCTGGACAGCCCGTTCGACATGCTGGGCAAGACGTACGACGACAAGGGTTATATGTCGACTTCGCTTGGTAACCACCCGGTCGGTGCCTTTGCGGGCCAGGAGGCCATTCTGCACCTCCGGGTGCCCAAGGGAACACCGGCCCTCTGGGTCGAGAACGTCGGCAAGTACGGCCAGGGTGAACGGGAGCTCCTGCTGGGGCGGGGCACGGAATACCGGGTGACCCGGGTGTTCATGGAGAATGGGCAAGTGCAGGTCTACGGCGAAGTCCTGCCCAGGAAGTAGCAGACGAAAGGCATGACCATGAGCCGGGATCCGCGTGTGCCTCCCCGGGTGACCGAACCCCTGCAGTGGGAAGAAGTCGACAGCCCTCCGCGCTATGCCAACAGCACGGACAAGCCGGTGGAGTACGCGACAGTGGTGGACCGGAAAGGCACGGTCCTCGGGTACGTGTGGGTGAACGACGAGGACGATGCGGCCGGATGGCAGTATCGCCGGGCGGGTGGCGACGAAGCCTTCAACATGGGTGCCCTGTGGGCCACCGAGTTCCACGAGGCCAAGGAACAGGGCCTTGCCCCGTCGGAGGCGCTCGCGAAGATGACGCGCGACTATGGCCCTGAGGATCCGAGCCACATCCTCCCCGGCTCTCTCAAGAGCGCGCCCACTCTGGAGTCGCTCAAGGAGCTGGCAGCGAACGGCTGAGCCGTCCGTGCACGGACGTACAGCTGGGGAGAGCACGAGCATGAACAGTCACCAACGATCTCACCCGCGCTTCGACGAGGACGTGCACTTCAACCTCGTCACGCCGGGTCCGTCGAGGTACCGGACCAGGACCGACAAGCCGGTGCGATACCTCACGGTGGTCGACAAGGAGGGCGGCGCTGTCCTCGGGTATGTCTGGGCGAACGACGAGGACGCCGCCGCCGCGTGGGTACCGCGCGCGGCCGCCGGAGGCCGGGCCCTCGCCGAGGGCGGTCACTGGCATGTCCGGCTGCAGGAGGCCAAGGGGCGGGGCATCCCGCCGTCCCAGGCCCTCGTGGAGATCCTGTCCAACCCGGAGGGCAACCGCGGCCGGGCCCTGCCGGGCTCCCTCACCGACGCCCCGACCCTTGCCGCACTCAAGGAACTGGCCGCCGGGAGATGAGTCACTGAGCAGCATGTCCAGCCCCAGCCCCGTGCACTACGTCCCCGTCACCGCCCCCAACGGTGAACCCGCCGGATACCTCTGGGCCGATGCCACCACCGTCGGCTGGGTTCACCGGCCGGCGGGCAGCAGCAGCGCCTACAACGCGGGGGCGCAGTGGCGTGACCGGGCACGGGAGCTGCACGGACGTGGCCTCGCCCCCCGCGGCGTGCTCAGCCTGCTCGGCCGTGAAGTCGGCGTCGGCCCCGTCACCGACGCCCCCGATGTCGCCGCGATCGAGGAAATGGCCCGTGTCGTCACCCCGGACGACGACCGGCGCCTGCTCGACGGGCTCGACCGGGACAACGCGGACGCCTGGCGCGAGCTCGACGCCGCCTTCGACGCGCTCACGGACGAGGACCGGGACATTGAGTGGGGCGGCGGGCGGAAGCGGGCGGACGGGGTGCAGCACGTGGCATACCCGCTCTACAGCGAGGGGTTGCGGCGCGTCGTCTCCGCCCTGGGCGGCGTCGGCGCCGTCAGCGACGAGTACCGGTGGATGGGCAATCCGATGCCCAAACCCTCGCCCGACGGGCGGCTGTCCCCGGCCGACGCCATCCGCGCCGCCACCGCGACCGTGCGCGGGGAGCGTGTCTGTGACGGGATGATCGCCGATGCCGTGAAGGACGGCCTCCTCGACGCCGTCGTCGCCTCCCTCCGCGCCTGGTACGCCGAGCAGCCCTCCCTCGCCGCAGGCAACATGTGCAGGTTCTGCGGAGGTTCCCCCGCCGCCGACGTCACCTTCCGCGCCCACCGCGGCCTCGTGGTCCTCATGGGGTTCAAGAAGACGGACGGGCCCATGTGCCTGACCTGCGGGCTGGCCGTGTACCGGGCCTACACCACCCACACCCTCTGCCAGGGCTGGTGGAGCCCCCTCTCCCTCTTCCTCTTCGCGCCGTTGACGCTGGTCCGGAACGTCCTCGCCGTGCGCAGGGTGAAGCGGCTCCCGGCGCCGGGGCCGGGGACGCTCGGGCCGCGGTACGACCCCGGGGTCCCCGTGCACCGGCGGCCGCGTGCGTACGTCGCCCTCGTCCCGGCGCTGTGGGTGCTCTTCATGATCGTGACGGGGCTGTCGGGAGGGGCGTGAAACGCCGCGAGAGGCTGCCGCACCCCGGCTGTACGCATGGCGCGTCCATGTCTTATGTTGCGGAAGCGAAGTCAGGGGGATCCGCATGCCGCAGGAGATGAGTCTCGCCGAGGTGGAGGCCGTCGCCCGCGCCGCGCACGCCGGGCAGACGGACAAGGCCGGGCGGCCGTACGCCGAGCATCTGTCGGCCGTCGCCGAGGGGGTGCGCGCCCGGGGCGGGGGAGAGGAGCTCATCGCCGCCGCCTGGTTGCACGACGCCGTCGAGGACGGGGTGTTGAGCGAGGAGTGGCTGGCGGGGGCCGCGCTGTCGCAGCGCACCAAGGACGTCGTACGGGCGGTGAGCAAGCGGGCGGGGGAGGAGCCGGAGGCGTACGCGCGCCGGATCCTGGCCACGCCGGGGGCGCCGCTGGTGAAAGCCGCCGACCTCGCCCACAACGCCGATCCGCGCCGCCTCGCCGCGCTCGACGAGCACACGGCCCGACGCCTGGAGCGGAAGTACGCCACCATGCGCGGCCTGCTCGGCCTCACCCCCGACGACTGATGACCTGCGAAGACCGACGACCGACGACGACCTCTACGGCACAGGACGACGACTGAATGGCACGGGACTACGACAGCCAACTGCTGGAGTCGGTGGCGGTGCGCCGGCGCCGGATGCGCGACGCGCTGCTGTTCGGCGCGCAGCGCGCCCGGCGTACGGCCGACGAGCGGCTCGGCAAGATGTTCGCGGGTATCGCGATCGCCGCCGTACTGTGCGCCGGCTGCATCGGCTGGTCCTTCGTCCAGTCCACCCTCGCCAAGCAGCGGGCCGAGGAGGAGAAGCAGCGCCAGCAGCAGGAGCAGCTGTACAACCCGTCGCCCAGCCAGTCCGCCGACGGTGGGGAGAAGCAGTGAACGGCGCCGATGGCCGAAACGACGCGATGATAGGTTCCGGTGAGTGGTGAGCACATCAACGACGTCCCGGACTCAACTGAGCCGGGTCACCCTGGTCGGTGAGCGACGACGCGCCGACATCGTTCTGCCCTCGGACACGCCGATCGGCCAACTGCTCCCCGACATACTGCAGTTGCTCGACGACCGGGCCGCCACCCGGCCGACCACCCGGCAACTCATCAGCACCGACGGCTCGGTGCTCCCGCACGAGGCCACGCTGTCCTCGGCCGAGGTGCCCGACGGCGCCGTGCTGCGCCTGGTGCGCGCCCACGCCGCACCGCCCGCGCCGGTGGTGCACGACGTCACCGACCAGGTCGCCGACGACCTCGACCTGCGCGCCTGGCGCTGGCGTCCGGCCGCGCGCCGGGTCAGCGCCGGTGTGGCCACCTTCGCCTTCGCCGTCGCCGCGGCCGTCCTGGCCCGGCGGGAGTTCGCGCTGGAGTCCGTGACGACCGCGCTGCTGGTCGCGACCGTCGTCTTCCTGATCGCCGGTGCGGTCGTGGCGAAGACCGGCGGCGGCAACCTCGGGCTCGCCACCGCAACTCTGCTCGCCTCCGGCGGGCTCGGCCTGCTCGCCGCGTGGACCGCGGCCGACGCCTACGACTGGTCCGGCACCGCCCGGCTGGCCGGTGTCGTCGCCGCGCTGGTGGTCACCCTCGTGCTGCTCGCCTTCTTCTCGCCCCTGGGCCGCGGCGGGCTCATCGGGGCCGGGGCGGCCGCCGTCATCACCGTGGTGTGGGAGGCCGTGGCCGCCGTGCAGGACGACCCGGAGCGGCTCGGCGCCGTGATGGCGGTGTTCTCCGTGGTGCTGCTCGGGCTGCTGCCCCGGTTCGCGCTGATGGCCTCGGGCCTCACCGGGCTCGACGACCGGCGTTCCTCGGGCACCTCGGTGAGCCGCCACGAGGTCGGCAACGCGCTCGCCGCCACCCACCGCGGCCTCGCCCTCGCCACCGTGGTCACCGCCGCCTCGGCCGCCGCCGGCGGCTGGCTGCTGACCACGGGGGAGGATCCGGCGTGGTGGTCGGTGGTGCTGGCCTCGCTCACCGCGGTCGTCCTGCTGTCCCGGGCGCGGGCCTTCCCGCTGGTCGCCGAGGTGGTGGCACTGTTCGGGGCGGCGGCCGTGCTCGTCGTACGGCTCGCGGTGCTGTGGCTGGACCACGCCGGCGGTGTCGGTGCGCTCGTCCTGCTGGCCGCCGCGGCGCTGCTGCCGCTGCTGGTCCTCGCGATCGAGCCGCCGGAGCACGTCCGGGTGCGGCTGCGGCGCCTGGCCGACCTGATCGAGTCCCTCGGTGTGATCGGGCTCTTCCCGCTCGCCGTCGGGGTGTTCGGCATCTACGGGCAACTGCTCAACAAGTTCTGAGGCTTCGGACTACCAGACGCCGACGCGCGTCGCTCCGGGTGGGACGACGAGGCAGGAGCGTGGCGGGAGAGAAAGGGCGACATGCCGAGCGGGGACAACTGGCAGGGCGATGTGCTGCGCGACCTCAGGGCCGGTGCGGCCGGACAGCGTGCCGCACAGGCGCGCGCCAAGGACGGGGAACAGTCCGGCGCGCAGCCGGAACAGGCCCACCCACAGCAGGAACAGCAGCAGCCGCAGCAGACGGCGGGGCAGCCGGGGCCGCAGCACGTCCCCCCGCAGGGGCCGAACCCGGCGTACGGCTATCCGCAGGCCCAGCAGCCCGGGCCCGGCGGCCCCGGCTACGGCTACCCCCAGGCTCAGCAGCCCACCCCCGACGTCCCACAGCAGCAGGCCCCTTACGGCTACCCCCAGCAGGGGTACGTCGACCAGGGCCAGCAGTACGTCCACCAGGCCCAGCCCTACGCCGCCCAGCCCCACCAGCAGGCAGCCCCCGCACCCGCACCCGCCCCCACCCCGCAGCCCGCCCCCACCCGCCGCGCCCCGGCCTCCCGCGCCACCCCCGACTCCCGCCCGGCCGTCGACAAGCGGATCGCGGACACCGGGCTCAAGCCCCGCCGCGGCGAACCGTTCGGCACCCGCGCCCTGCGCGCCGTACGCCGTACCGTCTCCTCCTCCGCCGCCCGCGAGGTCGCCGAGACGACCGCCACCGCCGAGGTGCTGCAGCAGGCCGTCACCACCGGTCGGCAGATCGCGGTGACGTCCATCCGCGGCGGCTCCGGCAAGACCACGGTCGCCGCCCTGCTGGGCACCACCTACGCCCACTACCGGCAGGACCCGGTGCTGGTCGTCGAGGCCGACCCGGCGCTCGGTTCGCTGCCGCTGCGGCTCGGCGCGGAGAACCTGCGCTGGACCACCGGAGACCTCGCCGACGTCGTCGAGCCGCAGATGTCGCTGCTCGACGTGACCGGGTACCTGGTCCAACTGCCCGACAACGCCTGGCTGCTGCCCGGCAGCCAGGGCCAGGTCGGGGCCATGCTCGACACCCGGGCCTACGAGCGCGTGATGGTGTCGCTGCGCCGCTACTTCGGGGTGACCGTCGTCGACTGCGAGACGCTGCCCGCCGAGGTGGCCCGTACCGCGCTGTCGGCCGCCCAGGCGCGGGTGCTGACCGTGCCCGCCACGCTGGAGGGCGTCGCCAGCACGCACGCGGTGCTGCAGTGGATGCGCGGACTGCCCCGGGACATCACGACCTCGACGGTCGTCGTGCTCACCGAGACGGTGCCGCACACCGGCGTCGACCTCGACAAGGCCGCCGAGCCGCTGAAGGCGACCGGCGCGAGCGTGCGGGTCCTGCCGTACGACCGGCATCTCGCGGCCGGCGGCACCATCCGCACCGACCTGCTCGCCCGGGCCACCCGGCAGGCCGCCACCGGCCTCGCCGCGGAGGTTTTCCAGCTCTCCCAGCAGCGCCGTTGAGCTCCCCGGAAGGGAACCCCCAGAGGCAAGGACGATGAGCACCCGACTGATCCACCGCCCGGCCCGGACCACCCGTCCCCCGGCCGCCCCCGCGCCGCGCACCATCGAGGCCCCGCCCAACCTGCCCGACGGCAAGACGGGTTCCATCGCGACCTCGCTGCTGCCCGTCGCCGGTGTGATGTCGTCCGTCGTGATGATGACGGTCGTGCGCAACAGCCAGTTCGCGGCGCTGGGCGCGATCATCCTCGTCGTCACCATCGTCGGCTCGCTGATCCTGGTCTTCTCCCAGCGCGGCAAGGCCCAGCGCACCCGCCGCACCCAGCGCGAGGCCTATCTCGCCTACCTGGAGGACCTGCGGGAGGAGCTGTCGAAGGAGGAACGCGAGCGCCGGGAGCGGGCCCAGGTGCTCAACCCGCCGCCGGACGCGCTGTACGACATCGTGCGCGACCCCGCCCGGCTGTGGGAGCGGCGCCGTATGGACGGCGACTTCCTGCGCGTGCGCCTCGGCACCGGCGAGATGCGGGTACGCGACCTGAAGATCGGCGACCAGGGCTCCTCCGTGCTCACCCCGCCCGACCAGTTCATGCTGAACGAGGCCTCCGCGCTGGTCGCCCGCTTCGGCACCGGCACCGAACTGCCGCTCACCGTCCCGCTGGACCGGGTCGGCAACGTCAGCGTCATCGGCCGCCGCGAGGACACCCTCCGGGTCGCCCGAGCCCTGCTGGTGCAGGCCGCCGCCACCCACGCCCCGGACGACGTGGCGATGGCGCTGGCCGCGCCCGGCGACCGGATCGCCGACTGGGAGTGGGCCAAGTGGCTGCCCCACCTGCTCGACGGCGAGCAGTTCGACGGGCCCGTGGCCGCCCGCCGTATCGCGCCCTCCGTGCCCCAACTGGCCCGGCAGATAGGCCCGGAGCTGCGCCGCCGCGCCTCCTACGCGGCCGAGGTGCGGCGCGGCCTGTCCGGCCGGGACGCCCTCGCCATGTCCTCGCGGCTGATCGTCGTCGCCGACGCGCACGGCGACGACGCCGTGGACCTGCCCCGCCCGGACGACGCGGTCGGCCTGCGCGACATGGGCGTCAGCGTGCTGCACCTGCTCGACGAGCGGGTGCAGGAACCGGGCCATGTCGGCGTCCGCATCACGGTCGACGGCGAACGCGTCGTCATCGAGGACCTGCGCGAGAGCGAGCCGATCAGCGCCCACGGCACCGTCGACGAGGTCGGCCCCGCCTTCGCCGAGGGCCTCGCCCGGATGCTGGCCCCGCTCAGGCTGTCCGCCGACTCCATGGGCGCCGACGCCCCGCTGACCGGCCCGGTCGACTTCGCCGAGCTGCTCGGCATCGACGACGTGGCCCGCCTCGACCTGGACCGGCTGTGGGCGCCGCGCGGCGAGCGGGCGTTCCTGCGGGTGCCGATCGGCATCAGCGACTCCCGCGAGGCCGTGCTGCTCGACCTGAAGGAGTCCTCCGAGCTGGGCATGGGCCCGCACGGCCTGTGCGTCGGCGCCACCGGCTCCGGCAAGTCCGAGCTGCTGCGCACCCTCGTCCTCGCCCTGGTCGCCACCCACCCGCCGGAGGACCTCGCCCTCGTCCTCGTCGACTACAAGGGCGGCGCCACCTTCGCGCCCTTCGCCGACCTGCCGCACGTCGCCGGTGTGATCACCAACCTGGAGAACCAGGCGGGCCTGGTCGAGCGCGTCCACTCCTCGCTGGCCGGTGAGGTCAAGCGCCGCCAGCAGGTGCTCAAGGACGCCGGGAACGTCGCCGACATCGGCCACTACGCCGCGCTGCGCGCCGAGAAGCGGCCCGACCTGGAGCCGCTGCCGCACCTGTTCGTGGTGATCGACGAGTTCGGTGAACTCCTCACCGCCAAGCCCGACTTCATCGACCTGTTCCTGTCCATCGGCCGCATCGGCCGCTCCATCGGCGTGCACCTGCTGCTGTCCAGCCAGCGCATCGAGGGCGGCAAGCTCAAGGGCCTGGACACCTACCTGTCGTACCGGCTGGGCCTGCGCACCTTCTCCGCCGACGAGTCCCGCACCGTGCTGGACACCACGGACGCCTTCCACCTGCCGCCGCTGCCCGGCTTCGGCTACCTCAAGGTCGACACCAGCCACTACGAGCGGTTCAAGGCGAGCTACGTCTCCGGCGCCTACAGCGGCCCCGTGCAGCGCGAGACCGAGGACACCGGTCCGCTCGCCCTGGCCTACGAGGCGTACAACTCGCTCGGCGAGGAGTCCGGCGCGGCGCCCGAGGAGCAGCCGCAGATGCGGCGCCGGGAGACCGGGCCCACCGAACTCGGTGTGATGATCGAGCAGATCGAAGGCTACGGCGCCCGGCCGGTACGGCAGATCTGGCTGCCCCCGCTGCCCGCCGCCGTCCCCCTCGACAAGGTCGCGGGCCCCGTGGAGGTCGGCCCGCGCGGCATGCAGCTGGCCAGGCGGAGCGGCCCGCTGCGGGTGCCGCTCGGCGTCCTCGACGACCCCACCAAGCAGTGGCAGGGCCAGTGGTACCTGGACCTCACGCTGGCCGGCGGCCACGCGGCCGTCATCGGCGGCCCCCAGTCCGGCAAGACGACCCTGCTGCGCACCCTCGCCCTGTCCCTGGCACTGACGCACACCCCGCAGGAGGTCGGCATCTACGGCCTCGACCTGGTCGGCGGCGGCCTCCAGGCGCTGTCCGGGCTGCCGCACGTCGGTGGCGTCGCCGGCCGCGCCGACCGGGAGCGCGCCGCGCGCACCATCGACTCGGTGCGGGCCATGCTCGACCAGCGCGAGGAACTCTTCCGCATCCACTCCATCGACTCACTCGAACAGCTGCGCACCCTGCGCGCCGCGGGCCGCGTCACCGAACTGGCCTCCACGGAGATCGTGCTGCTCATCGACGGCTTCGGCGCGCTGCGCGACGACTTCGAGGAACTGGACGACGCGGTCGCCGACATCCTCAAGCGCGGCAGCGGCTACGGCATCCACGTCGTCGCGGGCATGCTGCGCTGGAACGACGTGCGCATCGCCACCCAGTCCCAGTTCGGCACCCGCGTCGAGCTGCGCCTGAACGACCCCAGCGAGTCCAGCATCGACCGCAAGCTCGCCCAGACCCTCTCCCCCGAGGAGAAGGGCCGCATACTCACCGACGGCAAGCTGTTCGCTCAGGTCGCCCTGCCCCGCACCGACGGCCTCGCCGACACCGCCGACCTCGGCGCCGTCCTGGAGCGCACCGCCCGCACGGTCCGCGCCACCTGGACCGGCGACGTGGCCCAGCCGGTGCGGGTGCTGCCGCACGTGCTGGAGCCGCAAGCGCTGCCGACCCCGGCCGCCGAGCCGCGCCGCGTCCCCATCGGCCTGGACCAGACCCAGCTCGCCCCCGTCCTGCTCGACCTGTTCCACCACGACCAGCACCTGCTGATCATGGGCGACAGCGAGTGCGGCAAGACCAACCTGCTCAAGGTGATCACCCAGGGCCTGATCGAGCGCTACGGCGACGACGAACTCGTCTTCGGCGTCTTCGACCCGCGCCGCGGCCTGCGCGGCGCCATCCCCGAGGAGTACCGGGGCGGCTACGCCTACAACGCCAAGCTGTGCGCGGGCCTCGCCGCCGGTATCGCCTCCGAGCTGGAGAAGCGGCTGCCCGACGAGGGCGCCGACGGCGCCGACCTGGAGCCCGGCAGCTTCTCCGGCCCGCGGATCGTGATCCTCGTCGACGACTACGACGTCCTGACCACCGCCGGTCAGCAGCCGCTGGCGCCCTTCGTGCCGTACATCCCCTCCGCCGTCGACATCGGCCTGCACTTCGTCCTCACCCGCCGCGTCGCGGGCGCCTCCCGCGGCCTGTACGAGCCGCTGCTGCAGGGCCTGCGCGAGTCCGGCGCCTCGGCGCTGGTGATGGCCGGCGACCGCAGCGAGGGCCAGCTCTTCCCCGGCGTGTACGCGAAGCAGCAGCCGCCCGGCCGGGGCACCCTGCTGCGCCGGGGCGAGCCCACCCGGCTCATCCAGACCGTCTACGCGGGGACCAGGTGAACCCATGACCAAGGACGTCATCGCCCTCACGAAGAAGATGCCCGACCCGCTGAGCGTGCTCGCGGGCCTGCTCTCCGGCGGCCCCGACAAGCTGGTGGGCGCCGAGGGCGACGGAGCCGTGGTGCGGCTGTGCGACGAGCAGGGCCGCCCGCTCGTCTCCGTCGAGGCGCCGCTGCTCGTGCAGGTCCGGGGCGAGGCCGAGCGGCTGCTCGGGGCGCGCGAGCCTCAGACGCCGTACTGGTGGACCGAGGCCCGCGCCACCACCGGCGTCAAGGAGGCCGAGGAACTCGCCGGGACGTTCGCCGCCCGGCTGGCCACCCTCGTCGGCGGCACCGCCTGGCCGCGCGAGGCCGCCCGTTCGATGGCCGTCGTCAAGACGGACGGCGTCAGCGCCGTACCGGTCCCGGCCGCCGCGCAGCCCGCCGTCGACGTCCTCACCGACAAGGTCGCCGTCGTCATCCAGGACCGCCCGGTCGTCGCGATGACCGCCTGGCTCGCGGACGCCTTCCGCGCCACCGCGGCGGCCGGACGCGGCCTGCAGATCGTCACCCCCGCGGGCACCCGGATGTCACCGGCGGTGCGGGGCGCCCTGCCGGGCTGGCCCTCGCGCTGGGTGGTGCAGGACGAGCGGGACGGCTACTACGACGGCCTGTCCGGGGCCGTGCTGCGCTGGGACAACGGCCTCTTCGTGACCGTCGAGTCCCCGGAGGCGACCCCCGAGGACCCGCGCACGCCGGTCGCCCGCACCTTCGGCGAGGACATCGCCGACACCGGCGAACGCCAGCTCGCGATCTCCTTCCGCACCGTCCACCCGGCCGACGACCGCCTCGTCCTCGGCGGCGCCGTCGAAGCCGTATGGCAGGCGATCACCGGCGAACCACCGGCCGGCTGGGGCACCGAGGAGCCCGCCAACCTCCCCTGGTCGCTGCGGCAGCTGACCGACGTGGCCCACGAGCGGACGCCCGAGCCGACCTGGCTGGTGGTCGTCGGCCGCCCCGAGCGCCCGGGACTCGCGACGGTGCGCATCACCCGGACCAAGGGCGGCGTGGAGGAGGACGTCACCATGGCGTTCGGCTACGGCCCGGGCGAGGAGGTACCGGCCGACGCCGTGCCCGCCGCGGCGGAGGCCCTCGCCACCCGGCACGACCTGCAGTCCATGCTGGTCCAGATCCGCAGGGCCCGCCGCGACCTGTCCGTACCGCCCCGCTTCGAGGGCCCGGGCGTGCCGTACGCCTTCGTCCTGGGCGCCGAGGAGGTCCGTACGATGCCCGGCGACCGCGCCCGGCGCACCCCGCTGTCCGAGCCCCCGCGCGAACTCGGCCCGCGCACCCGCCCCGCGCTGTACTACCCGCTGCCCGGCGACCCGTCGGACCTGTCGGGCTGGCAGGACTTCGAACGCCTCATGCGGCACCTGAAGGGTGCTTCGTGACGTCCTGAGCCGAGCACCATCACCGGCCCCGCCCCCGGGCAATTGCCGATAACCGCATGCAGGTTGCGTGCGCCGTTGTGCGGATGCGGGAACGACGGGGTTGCATTCCCGCGACGGCCGGTCGTCAATTGCCCTGCGCGGCGCGCGCGGTGGGCGTGCGGGGCGCGGCCGAACGCGCCGGGGTGCGGCGCGGGTGTGGTCGGCGTTACGTCACGCGCCGCATACGGCGGGCCTGTTGGTGGCACGATGGTTCTGGCGGGGGTGCGCGGTCTCGTATCCCCCGGCCGGGAGAGCGGACCGACCGAGGGTGTGATCAGTTGTGGCCATTTCACTGTCAGTGGTGCTGCTGTTGGCGATCATCCTGGTGGTGATGATGCGAGGGGGCTCGATCAAGGCGGGTCCCGCCTTCGTGGCGATCCTCTTCGGCTTCTTCCTCGCCTCGACCGGTATGGCCCCGTCGATCAACCGCTTTCTCAACTCGATAGCGGAAACAATCAACTCGATCAGCTTCTGACGGCCCCGGCGCGGTCCGCGAACGCCACAGGGCCCGAACAGGAGGGCGAACCTCCTGCCGGGCCCTGAGCCGACAGAGCGGGCGACGGGAATCGAACCCGCGTAGCCAGTTTGGAAGATCGCGTATGCGGATGGGCGCTGACCAGGCAACTCGCTGACCTGCTAGATCGTGACCTGCTCGCCGTGGTTCCCCGCTGTTCCCCGATGATCGCCGCCTGATCGGGCATACGGGGGGCACGCATGCCCATCCTGCCCGCTGCACCTCCGGTCAGCTCCACCCACCACTCACCCCAGCTCCCATCCCGTCCGCTGTCGACCCACACCCCGTGGAGCAGGCGTAGTCCCTGGCGTCCAGGTGGAGCGCGCTACTGTACGAACGACCTGGACGCCAGGGGCTGCGTCTGCTCGGCTCCGCCTGGGTCGGCAGCGGACGGGATGGGAGCCCTCGCAGACACCACAATGGACAGACAGTCGCCAACGGCGCCCCCTCCATCCCGGTGCTGGCCGATCCCCCGCCGGAGGCACGGCATTGACCTGCGCCTGCGCTATGCGGTTCCCGACTCATGGCCTCCGGCCCTATCCACATGTGGGCGCGCGTCGGCGCAGCCCGCGCGGAGCGGGCCGGAGGCAGGAGCGGCGCGCGGAGCGGAGCCGGGAAGCGCGCCCGGCGGAGCGGAGCGCAGCCGGGGCTTGATGAGGTAGAGAAACCTGTAACAGCTCCGCTGCGCCGCTGGGTCGATCAGTCGAGAGCATACTCGGCGGAAAGTTCGCGCCCCGCACCAAGGAAGTCCTGGGCGTACTCGGTCGGCTCGCCGTGCTGGTCCCAGTACTGGTTAGTCATGGTCAGGGCCGGACTTCCCGCCTCTGCGCCAAGGACGTCGGCGATGTCATCAGGAACCGGGCACATGGCGACGACGTCGCGCCGCCGAACCGCGCGTCGGCCTGTTCGCTCCTCGATCAGGCCAAAAGTCATCTTGGGTAGCGGGCCAACTTCCAGCAGCTCCGGCGCGGCCTCAGCCAGTGAACCAGCGAGCCATGAGGTCGACACAGCCACCACACCATCATCGTCGCGATACACGCGTCGGCGCTGGACGACCTCTGCCCCCTCTTCGATGTTGAGCCCTTCGGCTACGTGCGCTGGCGCTGGCACCAGCTCCGCGCTGATGATGTCGACGCGCTCACCCGGACGGAAGCCGCTGCCAGTCGCTCGCAGCATCTGCAAGCGATCCGGACCACTCGTCAGCTTCCTACCTAGGTCGACGAACGTGCCCTGAGACGAGGAACGAACGTACCCCTCGTCTTGAAGTTGCTTGATCGCTTTCGCTGCCGTTGCCGTGGCGACACCCCATTCACGGGCGATGTCGGCGATGGACGGCAGCCGTGAGTCCTGCGGCAAGACCCCGTCCTTGATCCTCACGCGGAAATCATCGGCGATCTGCATGAACGGGGGTGCGGCACGCTGCACCTTCGGTGTCATTCCTCCTCCTCCCTCTGGGCGTGCTAGTTCCCGAACTGATCGCGTTCTAGCTCGCGGTTCCATGGTAAGGCCCGGTTACCCCACTGGTCGCGGCGCATGTCGGCCTACCTGCTCAAACAGACCCTTGACAATCGCGTACTAGCACGCGCATCATCAACGTAAGCTAGTACACGATGAAGGCGTGTGAGCTAGCACGCCACTACCGGAAAGAGGGCTGGAATGCCGTCGTTCAAGATCGACCTTTCGACCGCTGTGGTGTTCGTCGCGACCGCACCGGTGCCGAAGCTGGTCAACCAGAAGACCGGAGAGCGGGCCGTGGACCGTGAGACGGGCGCGGGCCTGTCGACGGTGGGCCTGCTGGTCTCGGATGAGGGGGAGGGGAACCTGTACCAGGTGACCATCCCCGAGACGGGTCTCCCGGAGGGCCTCGCGCCGGGTACGCCGGTGCGGGTGGTTGGGCTGAAGGCCCGTGACTGGGAGAACGAGTTCAACGGCCAGAAGCGGCACGGGATCTCGTTCCGCGCGGTCGCGATCACCCCGGCGGCCTGACCATGGCTGAGGTGGTCACCTGGCTGGAGATCGGCAGCCTGGCTGCTGGCGCCGGTGGTCTCGGCTACGCCAAGTACCGCGCGCCGCGCGTGTACTGGTCGCTGGTCGGCCTGCCGGTCACCTGGGGCCGGTTCACCTGGTCGTACCGGTCGACGATGGACGTGTGCGGGCTGACGGTGCAGCCGTCCCGGCTGCGGGCGTTCGTCACCCGCAACGTCGTCCGCCGGGAGGTGCAGGCGGTCCCGCCGAAGATCCGCCGCGTGCGGGGTACGGCCACCGGGCTCCGGGTCACGCTCCGTCTTGCTGCTGGCCTTGAACCGGCCGACATCGCCGCCGCCTCCGAACGCCTTCGGCACGCCTGGGGTGTGCACTCCGTGACCGTGGTGGAGACCAAGCCGGGGCACGTCGAGCTACGGATGACCGGGTATGACGTGCTGCGGCGGGTGCGGATGCCACGCAAGGCCGTGCCTCATGACCTGGTCGTTCCCGTCGCGCTGCGGGAGGACGGCACGGTCTTCGAGCGGGACTACCGCAAGATCCCGCACGCCCTGACCCTGGGCGCCAACCAGTCCGGCAAGTCCATGTACCAGCGCAACCTGATCAAGGGACTCGCGCAGTTGCCCGTGGGGCTGGTCGGCATCGACTGCAAGCGCGGTGTCGAGCAGTCTCGCTACGCGCCGCGGCTGTCGGCGCTGGCCACCGACCGTGAGAGTGCCGGACACCTGAGTGACGCCCTGGTCGGGGAGATGGAAGACCGCTTCGACCTGCTGGCCCTGCACGGTGTCTCGGACCTGTGGGAACTGCCGGACAAGCTGCGCCCGGTGCCGCTGGTCGTGCTGATCGACGAGGTGGCGGAACTGTTCCTGGTGATGTCCAAGCAGGATGAAGCTGCCCGCGATCACACGGTCATGCAACTGGTCCGGCTGGCCCAGCTCGGCCGTGCGGCCGGGATCTACCTGGAGGTGTGCGGGCAGCGCTTCGGCTCTGACCTGGGCAAGGGCGCTACCGCCCTGCGGGCTCAGCTCACCGGCCGCGTGGTGCACCGCGTCAACGACAAGCAGACGGCAGAGATGGGCCTGGGTGACATCGCCCCGGATGCCGTGGTCTCGGTGACCGGGATCCGGGCCGACCGCCCGGGTGTCGCGGTGGGCGGTGATGCGTCCGGCTACTGGTCCCGTATCCGCACTCCCGAGATCACCCCGGCTCAGGTGGCGGCTGTCTGCCGGGAGTTCGCTCACCTCACGCCTGAACTGCCGTTCCTCGCCCCGTTCCGCCCGGTCGGCCAGATCGCCGTACCGCCGATGCCCACCACTCCGCCGCTGGTCCAGCCGCAGCCCGTCGGCGAGTAAGCCCCGGCTCCACCCGGTCGGCGCGACCGCATCGCGCCAGGTCCCTACCCCCGCCATGCCGAAAACAGGAGGACAGCAATGCTCGGTAAGCCCTGGTTCGAGTTCACCCCGCAGGAGCGAGACGACGCCAACCGCCTCGGCTTCCTGTTCGAGACCTTGCAAAACGACATGCACCTCGGCCTGGACACAGACCACTTCGTCATGGTCCTGAGCGACGCCCTGGACTCCGAGTTCGCCGCCCGCGCCGACGGCGCCTACCCGCCCGTCGGCCACGGCTACCCGCGTCTGGAGTCGTGATCGCCGTGGCCGCACGGAAGACCCCCGCGCCCGTCGTCGCCGACCCGGAGCCCGCGAAGTGCCCGACCTGCCACGGCTCCGGGGAGGTCTCCCGCACCGTCCGCGTGGGCCGCAAGCGCCGGGCGGTCGGGCAGCAGACCGGTCTCTGCCTGAACTGCCTCGGCTCCGGCCAGGCCCCCGACTGAACCCGCCGGGGTCGGGCGGCCGGACACCGCTCCCCGCCCGATCCTGGCCCGACTCCCTGAAGGGAGGTGCCCATGTCCCGCTCGATCCGCCTCGATGCCGTGCTCGTTCAGGCCGTGATCGCCGGTGCGCTGTCCTTCGCCCACCTGCACGATCTGGCCGAAGCAGCCGGACAGTCCGGCTGGAAGGCCTGGGCCTACCCCGTCAGCGTCGACCTGCTCTTGGTCGCCGCCTGGCGACGGTTGCGCAGTGACGGCCCATCCCGGCTGGCCTGGTGCTGGTTCCTGATCGCCCTCGTGGCCTCGCTCGGCGCCAACGTCGCCACCGCCGGACTCCTCGACCTGGATCACGTCCCCGCCTGGCTGCGCATCCTGGTTGCCGCCTGGCCCGCGCTGGCCTTCATGGGCGGAACCCTGCTCGCCCACTCACCGGCGCCTGACCCGGCCGGGGACCGGGTGCCGGTTCCGCCGGCGCCCGCAGCCCCGGCCCCCGCACCCGACACCGCGTCCGACCCGGAACCCGAGCGCGAGCAGATCACCGCTCCCGACCCGGCTCCGGCTCTTCCCGAACCGGCTGCTCCGGTGGTGCCCCCGGCGCTGATCGACCACGCCCGGAAGGTCGCCACCGACCACCGCGCCCGCACCGGCGCCGACATCGACACCGCCACCCTGCGCGCCCGCCTCGGCATCCCCGAGGCGCTCGCCAACCAGATCGTCACCCAACTCGCTTGACAGACAAGGAGGTTCCACTGTGCGACCGAACCGCTTCTACGACGTGATCCGCATCGGCCCCGTGAAGGTCGGCACGTTCAACAACGGCCGGGGCCAGACCCGGCACACCGCCGCCTGCACCGCCCCCCGCTGCGGGTTCTCCACCGAGCACGGCGACCGGTCGGCTGCCGAACTCGCCGCCCGCACCCACCGCTGCAACCCCTGACAGGAGACCCGACCCATGCGACTGCCTGACGAGCAGCTCCGCGCCGGGCACATCCCCGCCGACATCTACCGGCAGATCCCGCCGGGCACCGACCTGCGGCAGGTCCTGATCGTGCAGGAAGCCCCGCGCTCCTACACCGGCCCCATCGTGCTGACCCTCTTGGTCATCACCGGCTCGATCGCGGTGTTGCTGGTCATCGCGTTCGTCACCCAGATCGTCGCCGCGTCGATCGTCTCGGTCCTGTCGGCCACCTGCGGCGTCAGCTACACGATCAGCCGCACGTCCAAGCGCAAGAAGGCACCGTCCGCGCTGCGCAAGTAACGCCCTCCGGGGCGGCTCTCTCGCCAAAGATCCGCCGCCCCGGACGGCCTGACCTCTTCCAGATCCAACGGACCCGAAAGGGAAACCCCATCATGCCCGCTCACGCCCCGAACCGTCCGGTCTGCCGCAACTGCAACGGCTTCCCGGTCGTCTCGATCACGACCGGCGACCGCCACGGCGACGGCTCCCGCGTCCTCCTCCGTGTCGTCTGCCACGCCTGCCAGGGCACCGGCAACGCCCTCCCCGTCACCCGCATCCGGGCCGGGAGGTGACCAACGTGGCCGACCTGACCCCGACCCCGGACCGCCCCGGCCTGCACGTCAGCAAGCCGTCCCCGTCAGCTCCCCCGACCGCAACTGCGGTCTGTCACTGCGGTGCGAGCGCCAGCGCCAGGGGCGACGCGCAGGTGCGTGCCCTCGTGGACGGCTACACCGCCAACCACGGCCCCGCCCACGCGAAGCAGGGCAGGTGATCACGTGACCGACACCGCCACCATGGCGGGCCTGGACCCGGCCACCCTCACGGACGTACTGAGGGTGGCCGGTTCGGCCGACTTCGACCGCTGGCAAGAGCAGATCAAGCGCACGGGCGGCTGCTCCGACCCGATCCGCCTTATGGGCGCAACCAAGATGATCGACCGGGCAACCGGCACGATCCTGCACGCCTACACCACCGACAGCGAACCGGGCGGCATGCTCCGGGTGGCCTGCGGCAACCGCCGTGCCTCCCGCTGCCCGGCCTGCGCCTGGACCTACGCCGGAGACACCTACCACCTCATCCGCGCCGGGCTCGTCGGCGACCCGGACAAGGGCACCCCGCACACCGTGCGCGACCACCCACGGGTCTTCGCCACCCTCACCGCCCCCAGCTTCGGCCGCGTCCACAACCGCCCCGGCAACCGGCCCTGCGCCTGTGGCACCCGCCACGCCGACGACGACCCGGCCCTGGGCACCCCGCTCGACCCGGACACCTACGACTACGCGGGCGCGGTGCTGTGGAACAACCACGCGTCCGAGCTGTGGCGCTACTTCACGATCTACCTGCGCCGCGAGATCGCCCGCCGGGCCGGGCTCACCCAGAAGGCCGCGCGCGAGCAGTCCCGGCTGTCCTTCGGCAAGGTCGCCGAGTACCAGAAGCGCGGAGCCGTCCACTTCCACGCCGTGATCCGCTTCGACGGACCCGAGGGACCGGACACCCCGCCCCCGGCCTGGGCCACCCTCGAACTGCTCGGCGACGCGATCCGAGCCGCCGCCGCCCGCGTCGAGGTCGACGTACCCCCGGCCCAGTACCAGCCGGACCCCGACCAACCCGCCCGCGTCCAACCGGCCCGCACCCTGCGCTGGGGCACCCAGCTCGACGTACGGCCCATCCACGCCTTCGGCGAAGGCCAGGAGATCACCGAACAGGCGGTCGCCTCCTACGTGGCCAAGTACGCCACCAAAGCCGCTGAAACCACCGGCACCGTCGACCGCCGCGTCGGCAACAAGGAAGCACTCGTGCTCCTCGGCATCGCCGACCACCCCCGCCGGTTGATCGAAGCCTGCCTCGACCTGCACCCGCTCTACCCGGACCGCAAGCTGCGCGACTGGGCCCACATGCTCGGCTTCCGCGGCCACTTCTCCACCAAGTCCCGCCGCTACTCCACCACCCTCGGCGCCCTGCGCCAGACCCGCGCCGACTACCGCGCAGCCCAACAGCGCGAAGCCCTCGGCCTGCCCGACCCCGACGACAACCCGGAGGCAACCACGCTCACCCTCGCCCACTGGACCTACGCCGGACACGGCTACACCCCCGGCGAATCCTGGCTCGCCGCCAACATCCGCCGCGACATCCAACTGAACCGAGAGACAGCACGTGAGGCGCTCGCAGACCTGCGCCAGGAAGGAGAGCACGACCATGAATGAGCGGTACCTCAGCGTCCACCAGGTCGCCGAAGTTCTCGGCACGACCGTGCGCTTCCCCCGGCGCCTGGTCGAAGAGCGGCGCATCACGTACGTGAAGGTCGGCCGACACGTCCGCATCCCGGAGAGCGCCGTACGGGAGTTCATCGCGGCCAACACGGTGGAGCCTCGTCGGCCTCGCAGCGTCCTTCGGGGGGTGGCTGCCTGATGGCTGGCAAGCGTCGACAGTTCGGCCGTGTCCGCAAGCTCCCGTCCGGCCGCTACCAAGCGCGCTACCGAGGCCCGGATGGTGTCGACCGCCCGGCCCCCGAGACTTTCCGCACGAAGCGCGACGCGGATGACTGGCTGGCTGAGAAGCAATCCGAGTTGCGACAGGGCGACTGGCGTGACCCCGACGCGGGAAAGGTGCCGTTCGGCGACTACGCGGCGGCCTGGGTGAGGGAACGCCCGTTGGCGCCCCGGACGGCTGAGCTGTACGCGTCGCTGCTCCGGCTGCATCTGGCGCCCACCTTCGGTGCGATGGCGGTCGCCGACATCACCCCGGCTGCCGTGCGGACCTGGCGCCGGGCTCGCCTTGACGCCGGGGTCGGCCCGTCCACGGTCGCCAAGGCCTATGCGCTGCTGCGCACGATCCTGGGCACTGCTGTTGAGGACGAGCTGATCCGCCGCAACCCGTGCCAGATCAAGAACGGCGGCGCGGTGGTCACCCCGGAGCGGCCGACCGCGACCATTCCCGAGGTCTTCGCGATCGCCGACAAGATCCAGCCGCGCTACAAGGCGTTGGTCCTGCTCGCTGCGTTCTGCGGGCTGCGCTGGGGTGAGCTGGTTGCCCTGCATCGGTCTGACATCGACCTGGACCACGGCATGATCCGGGTACGTGGCGCGGTCTCCGAGCTGACCAGCGGAAGGCGGGTCTACAAGGCGCCCAAGAGTGCGGCTGGCAAGCGGCTGGTGGCGGTCCCCGCCTCAGTGCTGCCGTTCCTCGACACCCACATGAAGGTGTACGCCGAGAGCGGTGCTGCCGGTCGCGTGTTCGTCGGAGCCAAGAAGGCCACCCCGCGCCGGAACCACTTCAACCGGCTGTGGCACAAGGCCTGCGCCGACGCCGGGATCAAGGGACTGCGGTTCCATGATCTTCGGCATACCGGCAACACCCTTGCCTCACGCACGAACGCCAGCACCAAGGAGCTGATGACCCGGCTCGGTCACAGCACCGCCCGTGCGGCGTTGATCTACCAACACGCCAACTACGACCGGGAACGCGAGATCGCCGACGCGGTTGACGACATGATCGTCAAGGCGTTCAAGCGGGGTTCCGGCCGGAACGGGCACGCAGGGGGCACGGACGGCTGATCCGGCCTCCATAACGACTCAGGCCCAGGGAGCGGGGATACACCCTCTCACCTGGGCCTGAGCCATTCTGGAGCGGGCGACGGGAATCGAACCCGCGTAGCCAGTTTGGAAGACTGGGGCTCTACCATTGAGCTACGCCCGCACACAACGCGCCGCAGGTCAGTCGCCCGCGGCACTGCAGGCATCGTAGCGGGTCGGCCCCCCTCCCCGCACACCCCGTTTCCGCCCGGGGGCCGTCATCGCCCGCGATCGCAGCGCTCTCGGGGAAATGCGGCAGCCCCGCTGCCTGCGGGCATGTACCCTACGTGTCGCACCAGACGGGGTGTGGCGCAGCTTGGTAGCGCGTCCGCTTTGGGAGCGGAAGGCCGTGGGTTCAAATCCCGCCACCCCGACCACTCACCCGATCACCACGCGTGATCGTCTTTTGGGCCGTGCAGCCGCTGCCGTTACTATGCAAGCTGCAACGCCCGTGTGCCTCATCACTGAAGTCCTCCGGGCGGCCACATCCGCCGGGCCCCGTCGGGTCCTGGCAGAACCCGAGAAGTCAGCCACAAGGAGACCGAACCGTGAAGAGCGCCGTGGAGAACCTGAACCCGACCCGGGTTCGGCTCACTGTCGAGGTGCCCTTCGAGGAGCTCAAGGACAGCCTCGACGCGGCGTACAAGAAGATCAACCAGCAGGTCACGGTGAAGGGCTTCCGCAAGGGCAAGATCCCGGCCCGGGTCATCGACCAGCGGTTCGGCCGTGGCGCCGTGCTGGAGGAGGCCGTCAACGACGCGCTCCCGAAGTTCTACACCGAGGCGGTCAACGAGGCCGAGCTCTCCGTCCTGGGCCAGCCCGAGGTCGACATCACCGAGCTGAAGGACGGCGAGACGCTGAACTTCACCGCCGAGGTCGACATCCGCCCGGCCATCGAGATCCCGGACTACTCCGGCATCGAGGTCGAGGTCGACGCCGTCGAGGTCACCGACGAGGACGTCGAGAAGTCGGTCGAGCAGCTCCGCGAGCGCTTCGCCTCCACCACGCCGGTGGAGCGCGCCGCCGAGGACGGCGACGTCGTCACGATCGACCTGGAGGCCAAGGTCGACGGCGAGGTCCTGGAGGACGGCGTCGCGAACGGCGTCTCCTACACGATCGGCTCCGGTGAGCTGCTGGACGGCATCGACGACGCCGTGAAGGGCCTGTCGGCCGGCGAGGAGGCCACCTTCACCTCCGAGCTGAAGGGCGGCTCCGCGGCGGGCCGGGAGGCCGAGGTCACCGTCAAGGTCACCCAGGTCGCCAAGCGTGAACTGCCCGAGCTGGACGACGACTTCGCGCAGCTCGCCTCCGAGTTCGACACGCTGGACGAGCTGAAGGCCGACAGCCGCAAGCGGCTGGCGAACATGAAGCAGTTCGACCAGGCCACGCAGGCCCAGGAGTGCGTCCTGGAGAAGCTGCTGGAGCTCGTCGAGGTGCCCGTCCCCGAGAAGCTCCTCGAGGACGAGATCAACACCCGCAAGCACAACCTGGAGCACCACCAGCTCGGCCAGATGGGCCTCACCCTCGACAAGTACCTGGAGATCCAGGGCAAGACCGCCGAGGAGTTCGAGACCGAGACCCGCGAGGCGGCGATCAAGGGCATCAAGACCCAGTTCGTCCTCGACGAGCTGGTCAAGCAGGAGAAGCTCAACGTCAACCAGGAGGAGCTCACCGAGCACCTCATGCGGCGCGCGGCCTCCTCCGGCATGTCCCCGGACCAGTTCGCCCAGGCCGTCGTCGAGCAGGGCCAGGTCCCGCTCCTGGTCGGCGAGGTCGCCCGTGGCAAGGCCCTCGCGGTCGTCGTCGAGGCCGCCACGGTCAAGGACACCAACGGCGAGATCGTCGACCTGGACGACGAGGACGAGACCGAGGGCGAGTCCGACGCCGAGCAGTCCGCCGAGGTCACCGAGGGCGACAAGAAGGACGACGAGGCGTAAACAGCCGTAAGAAGGGCCCCGGGACGATCACGCCCGGGGCCCTTTTGCCATCCGGCCCCGCGAACCCGCAGCCGCCCACGAACCGAACACCCCCACGGCGCTACGCCCCCGGCGAACACTCCCGCCTCCGGGATTCCCCGAAGGGACCCGCGCGTTAGGGTCCATGAATACGGCAGAACGTAAGACGGCCCGGCGCCGTCGCAAGACGAGCAGGTGGATACGTGACGAATCTGATGCCCTCCGCCGCCGGCGAGCCTTCCATCGGTGGTGGCCTCGGCGACCAGGTCTACAACCGGCTGCTCAACGAGCGGATCATCTTCCTCGGCCAGCCGGTCGACGACGACATCGCAAACAAGATCACCGCACAGCTGCTGCTCCTTGCCGCCGACCCGGACAAGGACATCTACCTGTACATCAACAGCCCCGGCGGCTCCATCACGGCCGGCATGGCGATCTACGACACCATGCAGTTCATCAAGAACGACGTGGTGACGATCGCCATGGGCCTGGCGGCCTCCATGGGCCAGTTCCTGCTGAGCGCCGGCACACCCGGCAAGCGCTTCGCGCTGCCCAACGCCGAGATCCTGATCCACCAGCCCTCCGCCGGCCTGGCCGGTTCGGCCTCGGACATCAAGATCCACGCCGAGCGGCTGCTGCACACCAAGAAGCGCATGGCCGAGCTCACGGCCCAGCACACCGGCCAGACGGTCGAGCAGATCACCCGCGACTCCGACCGCGACCGCTGGTTCGACGCCTTCGAGGCCAAGGAGTACGGCCTCATCGACGACGTGATCCCCACGGCCGCCGGCATGCCGGGCGGCGGCGGCACGGGGGCCTGACGGCCGTACCGGCCCCTGCGGGCCCGTACCCCCGCCCAGCCTCCCAGCAACCGCCCCAGCCCCTCTCAGGAGACACCGTGAACGACTTCCCCGGCAGCGGCCTCGACGACCGTGCGCGCGCCGAGTACACCGGCCCGCAGGCCGAGTCCCGCTATGTCATCCCGCGCTTCGTCGAGCGCACCTCCCAGGGCATCCGCGAGTACGACCCGTACGCGAAGCTCTTCGAGGAGCGCGTGATCTTCCTCGGCGTCCAGATCGACGACGCCTCCGCCAACGACGTCATGGCGCAGCTGCTGTGCCTGGAGTCGATGGACCCGGACCGGGACATCTCGGTCTACATCAACAGCCCCGGCGGCTCCTTCACCGCGCTGACGGCGATCTACGACACGATGCAGTTCGTCAAGCCGGACATCCAGACGGTCTGCATGGGCCAGGCGGCCTCCGCCGCGGCCGTGCTGCTGGCCGCCGGCACGCCCGGCAAGCGCATGGCGCTGCCGAACGCGCGCATCCTGATCCACCAGCCGTACAGCGAGACCGGCCGCGGCCAGGTCTCCGACCTGGAGATCGCCGCGAACGAGATCCTGCGGATGCGCTCGCAGCTGGAGGAGATGCTGGCCAAGCACTCCACCCAGTCGGTCGAGAAGATCCGCGAGGACATCGAGCGCGACAAGATCCTGACCGCGGAGGACGCGCTGGAGTACGGCCTGATCGACCAGATCATCTCGACGCGCAAGATGAACAACACGTCGGTCCGCTGACGCGGATCCTGTAATGTACGCCGCTCCTTGGCAGGGTGTGACACTGTGCATGGAAAGGTCCACGTCAAAGTGAACCGTGCCAAGGGGGGCCCGAACGGGGGGCTCGGCAAGGTACCGTCGGACATAAGGCAGCACCAGGAGCCGCTGGACCAGGTGTCCAGTCGTCTCCCAGGCGAAGGGGAAGCACACCGTGGCACGCATCGGTGACGGCGGCGATCTGCTCAAGTGCTCGTTCTGCGGCAAGAGCCAGAAGCAGGTCAAGAAGCTCATCGCAGGCCCCGGTGTGTACATCTGCGACGAGTGCATCGATCTCTGCAACGAGATCATCGAGGAAGAGCTCGCGGAGACCAGCGAGGTGCGCTGGGAGGAACTGCCCAAGCCGCGCGAGATCTACGAGTTCCTCGAGGGGTACGTGGTCGGCCAGGAGGCGGCGAAGAAGGCCCTCTCCGTCGCCGTCTACAACCACTACAAACGCGTCCAGGCCGGGGAGAACGGCGGCGCCCAAGGCCGCGACGACGCCATCGAGTTGGCGAAGTCCAACATCCTGCTGCTGGGCCCCACGGGCTCCGGCAAGACCCTCCTGGCGCAGACCCTGGCGCGCATGCTGAACGTCCCGTTCGCCATCGCCGACGCGACGGCGCTGACGGAGGCGGGCTACGTCGGTGAGGATGTCGAGAACATCCTGCTGAAGCTGATCCAGGCGGCCGACTACGACGTCAAGAAGGCCGAGACCGGGATCATCTACATCGACGAGATCGACAAGGTCGCGCGGAAGAGTGAAAACCCGTCCATCACACGGGACGTGAGCGGTGAGGGCGTCCAGCAGGCCCTGCTCAAGATCCTCGAAGGCACCACGGCCTCGGTCCCGCCGCAGGGCGGCCGCAAGCACCCGCACCAGGAGTTCATCCAGATCGACACGACGAACGTGCTGTTCATCGTGGGCGGTGCCTTCGCCGGGCTGGAGAAGATCATCGAGTCCCGGGCGGGCGCGAAGGGCATCGGCTTCGGCGCGACGATCCGCTCCAAGCGGGAGCTGGAGGCGAAGGACCAGTTCGAGGACGTCATGCCGGAGGACCTGGTCAAGTTCGGCATGATCCCGGAGTTCATCGGGCGCCTGCCGGTCATCACCTCCGTCCACAACCTCGACCGCGAGGCCCTGCTCAAGATCCTCGTCGAGCCGCGCAACGCCCTGGTGAAGCAGTACGAGCGCCTCTTCGAACTCGACGGCGTGGAACTGGACTTCGAACGCGAGGCGCTGGAGGCCATCGCCGACCAGGCCATCCTCCGCCAGACCGGCGCGCGCGGCCTCAGGGCCATCATGGAGGAGGTCCTGATGTCCGTGATGTACGAGGTCCCGTCCCGCAAGGACGTGGCGCGGGTCGTCATCACCGCGGACGTCGTCCACTCCAACGTCAACCCGACCCTCATCCCGCGCGACGCGCGGGGGCGGGGCACGGGCGAGCAGAAGACGGCGTAGCGGCCGGTACGACAGCCGAAGGAGCCCCGGTCAGCAAGTGACCGGGGCTCCTTCGTGACTGAGTGGCCGTCAGGCGGGGACGCGGACCTCCTTGCGGAACTTCGCGGTCAGTTCGGCCGCCTCCTGCGGGTCGGGTTCCTTGCCGGCCGCGATGTCGGCGATCTCCATCGGCAGCACGAACCCGACGGTGCTGTGGTCGCCCCAGACGCAGTACGTCATGTTCACCGCGGTCGGTTCACCCGCCGCGGCCTCCGCGTTCTCCACCTTGGCCAGCTGGCACTTCAGGATGGCGCCGTCGAGGCCCTCCGGCGTGTACGCCTTCGGCTCGCCCTGGAGCGTCATGTCCTCACCTTCGGCGTCCTTCTTCATGAAGGCGAAGAGCGCGTCGACCACCTTCTCGGGGTCCTCGATCTCGCCGTAGACGCCGCCGAACGAGATGAGCTTCCCGGCCAGCGGGTTGTCGCCGTCCTGCCCCGCCTCGTAGCTCGCGTTGACGTCCTTGGGGTTCTTGACGCCCCACTTCTCGGCGTCCTTCAGGTCCGACTCGGACATGGCGGCGTCCGAGCTGTCGCCGCTGCCCTTCTTGTACTCGGTGAGCACGGTCTCCGGTGTCGTCAGCTTGTGCGGCCCGTCGTCCGCGACGCCCGAGCCGCCGCCCCCGCCGAGCACGAAGTACGCGCCCACCGCGATCGCCGCCACGACCGCCACCGCGCCGATGGCGAGCCCCGTCTTCTTCTTGCCGCCGCCGGGAGTCGGCGGCATCGGGGCGCCGTACGGGGCCTGGCCGTACGGCGGCTGCTGGCCGTACGGGGGCTGCTGGCCGTACGGAGGGGTCTGCGGCGGCACGCCCTGCGGGGCCTGCTGCGGGTAGCCGTACCCCGGCTGCGGCGGGGCGGGCTGCTGGGGGTAGCCGTAGCCGGGCTGGGGTGCCTGCGGCTGCTGGCCGTACGGACCCGGCTGGCCGTACGGTCCGGGCTGCTGGGGCTGCCCGCCGTACGGGCCCGGCTGGTTGTAGCTCATTCCTGGGTTCCCCTCCAGATGTTTACGTGTTCCCGACATCCTGGCGCAGGCACCGGCAACGCACCGCATCGGGGTCGCCACCGTTACAGAAGAATCGCGTTTCGGGACCACCCCGTGACACCCCTAAACTGAGCCCGTGACCGAGAACGCTCAGCAGCAGCCACCAGCGCCCCACACCGAACTGCCGACCCAGTACGCGCCGGCCGACGTAGAGGGGCCGCTGTACGAGCGCTGGGTGGAGCGGGGTTACTTCGAGGCGGACGCGAAGAGCGACAAGCCGCCGTACACCATCGTCATCCCGCCGCCGAACGTCACGGGCTCGCTCCACCTCGGGCACGCGTTCGAACACACCCTCATCGACGCCCTGGTCCGCCGCAAGCGGATGCAGGGCTACGAGGCGCTGTGGCAGCCGGGCATGGACCACGCCGGTATCGCCACCCAGAACGTCGTCGAGCGGGAGCTGGCGAAGGAGGGCAAGTCCCGGCACGACCTCGGCCGTGAGGCGTTCGTCGAGCGGGTCTGGCAGTGGAAGGCCGAGTCCGGTGGGCAGATCTCCGGGCAGATGCGGCGGCTCGGTGACGGCGTCGCGTGGTCGCGTGAGCGCTTCACCATGGACGAGGGGCTGTCCAAGGCCGTCCAGACCATCTTCAAGCGGCTCTACGACGACGAGCTGATCTACCGCGCCGAGCGCATCATCAACTGGTGCCCCCGGTGTCTGACCGCCATCTCGGACATCGAGGTCGAGTACCAGGACGACGACGGCGAGCTCGTCTCCATGAAGTACGGCGACGGGGAGGACACCATCGTCGTCGCCACCACGCGTGCCGAGACCATGCTCGGTGACACCGCCGTCGCCGTTCACCCCGAGGACGAGCGGTACCGGCACCTCGTCGGCAAGCTCATCAAGCTGCCGCTGACCGACCGCTCCATCCCGGTCGTCGCGGACGAGCACGTCGACCCCGAGTTCGGCACGGGTGCCGTCAAGGTGACCCCGGCGCACGACCCGAACGACTTCGAGATCGGCCGGCGGCACGACCTGCCCGCCGTCACGATCATGGACGAGCACGCCGTCATCACCGCCCACGGCCCCTTCCAGGGCCTGGACCGGCTGGAGGCCCGCTCCGCCATCGTCGCCGCGCTGCGCGCCGAGGGCCGGATCGTCGCCGAGAAGCGGCCGTACGTCCACTCGGTCGGCCACTGCTCGCGCTGCAAGACCACCATCGAGCCGCGCCTGTCCATGCAGTGGTGGGTCAAGGTCGGCCCGCTCGCGAAGGCCGCCGGTGACGCGGTCCGCGAGGGCAAGGTCACCATCCACCCGCAGGAGATGGAGAAGCGGTACTTCGACTGGGTCGACAACCTCCACGACTGGTGCATCTCGCGGCAGTTGTGGTGGGGCCACCGGATCCCGGTCTGGTACGGCCCGGACGGCGAGGTCGTCTGTGTCGGCCCCGACGAGGAGCCGCCGAGCGGCGAGGGCTGGCGCCAGGACTCCGATGTCCTCGACACCTGGTTCTCCTCCGGCCTGTGGCCGTTCTCCACGCTCGGCTGGCCGGAGCAGACCGAGTCGCTCGCGAAGTTCTACCCGAACTCCGTCCTGGTCACCGGCTACGACATCCTCTTCTTCTGGGTCGCCCGGATGATGATGTTCGGGCTGTACGCGATGGACGGCACCCCGCCGTTCCACACCATCGCGCTGCACGGCATGGTCCGTGACCAGAACGGCAAGAAGATGTCCAAGTCCTTCGGGAACGTCGTCAACCCGCTGGACTGGATGGACAAGTACGGCTCCGACGCGCTCCGCTTCACCCTCGCGCGCGGTGCCAACCCGGGCACCGACGTCCCGATCGGCGAGGACTGGGTCCAGGGGTCCCGCAACTTCGCCAACAAGATCTGGAACGCCACGCGCTTCGCGCTGATGAACGGCGCGACGGTGGACGGCCCGCTGCCGGACCCGTCGACGATGTCCCCGACGGACCGCTGGATCCTCTCCCGACTGAACTCGGTGGTCGCCGAGGTCGACGCGTACTACGAGGACTACCAGTTCGCGAAGCTGTCCGACGCGCTGTTCCACTTCGCGTGGGACGAGGTGTTCGACTGGTACGTCGAGCTGTCCAAGACCACCTTCCAGGCGGGCGGCGAGGCGGCCGAGGTCGGCAAGCGGGTCCTGGGCGAGGTCCTGGACGTCACCCTGCGCCTGCTGCATCCCGTGGTCCCCTTCGTCACGGAGACGCTGTGGACCACGCTGACCGGCGGTGAGTCCGTGGTCGTCGCCGAGTGGCCGCAGGACAGCGGCTTCCGGGACGCGGACGCCGAGCGGGAGATCGAGACGCTCCAGTCGGTGATCACCGAGGTCCGCCGCTTCCGCGCCGACCAGGGGCTCCAGCCCGGCCAGCGGGTCCCCGCCCGACTGACCCTGGACGGCACGGCCCTCGCGCAGCACGAGGCCGCCATCCGCCAGCTGCTGCGCCTCCAGCCCGAGGGCGAGAGCTTCGCGGCGACGGCGACGCTGCCGGTGGCGGGGGTCGAGGTCGCGCTGGACCTCTCCGGTGTGATCGACGTCGCGGCGGAGCGCAAGCGCCTCGCCAAGGACCTCGCCACCGCGGAGAAGGAGAAGTCCCAGGCCACGGCGAAGCTCGGCAACGAGGCGTTCCTCGCCAAGGCGCCGGACCACGTCGTGGCGAAGATCCGCGGGCGGCTCGCCAAGGCGGAGGAGGACATCGCGCGGATCCAGACCCAGCTGGAGCGTTTGCCGCAGGCGTAAGCGCTGGTAGGCGGGTGAAGGCCCCGGTGCCCTGTCGGCGCCGGCGGCCTTCACGTCCTTAGGGGCGCGGGGAACTGCGCGACCAAGCACCCACAACCCGCACACGCACGACACCCCCGGCCGCCCTCTTGAGTAGGCGCCCCCAAGCCACCGCACGATTTGTCAGCGCCCCTCCGTAGACTGGCCCCGTGAGTGAGCTCCCCCCGCGTGACACCAACGACCCCTCCGACCCCGGCGAGTCGTTCGACGACATCATCGCCGCCGAGACCGACCGCGACCCCGACCTCGCGCTGATCGAGGCCGGCAGCCGCACCCTGCGCACCCAGGGCGGCCCGCCGCAGGCCGAGGTGCCGGCGCGCCCCGAGGACCCCGAGGTCGACGAGGCACTGCGAGAGGTCGAGGCCGAGCTCGCGACCCGCTGGGGCGAGACCAAGCTGGAGCCGTCCGTCACGCGCATCGCCGCGCTGATGGACGTACTGGGCGAGCCGCAGCGGACGTACCCCTCGATCCACATCACGGGGACGAACGGCAAGACCTCCACCGCCCGCATGATCGAGGCCCTGCTGGGCGCCTTCGAGCTGCGGACCGGGCGGTACACCTCGCCCCACGTGCAGTCCATCACCGAGCGGATCAGCCTCGACGGGGCGCCGATCCGGCCCGAGCGGTTCATCGAGACGTACCAGGACATCAAGCCGTACGTCGAGATGGTCGACGCCCGGCAGGAGTACCGGCTGTCGTTCTTCGAGGTGCTGACCGGGATGGCGTACGCCGCCTTCGCCGACGCGCCGGTCGATGTCGCCGTCGTCGAGGTGGGCATGGGCGGGAGCTGGGACGCCACCAACGTCATCGACGGCGATGTCGCCGTCGTGACGCCCATCGACCTCGATCACACCGACCGGCTCGGCGGGACTCCGGGCGAGATCGCCGGTGAGAAGGCCGGGATCATCAAGGCCGGCGCCACCGTGATCATGGCCCAGCAGCCCGTCGACGCCGCTCAGGTGCTGCTGAAGAAGGCCGTGGACGCCGACGCGACCGTGGCCCGGGAGGGGCTGGAGTTCGGGGTCGTGGCGCGGCAGGTCGCCGTCGGCGGGCAGCTGCTGACGCTGCGCGGGCTCGGCGGTGAGTACACCGAGGTGTATCTCCCGCTGCACGGCGCGCACCAGGCGCACAACGCCGCCGTCGCGCTCGCCGCCGTGGAGGCGTTCTTCGGCGTCGGCGCGCAGCGGGCCGAGCCGCTGGACATCGACACCGTGCGCAAGGCGTTCGCCGCCGTCGCCTCGCCGGGACGGCTGGAGGTCGTACGCCGCTCGCCCACCGTCGTCCTCGACGCCGCGCACAACCCGGCGGGCGCCCGGGCCGCCGCCGAGGCGATCGGTGAGGCCTTCCAGTTCAGCCGGCTCATCGGGGTCGTCGGCGCCAGCGGCGACAAGAACGTACGCGGGCTGCTGGAGGCCTTCGAGCCGGTGTTCGCGGAGGTCGTCGTCACGCAGAACTCCAGCCACCGCGCGATGGACGCCGACGAGCTGGCGGGCATCGCCGTCGAGGTGTTCGGCGAGGAGCGGGTCCAGGTGGAGCCGCGGCTGCCGGACGCGCTGGAGGCGGCGATCACGCTGGCCGAGGAGGAGGGCGAGTTCGCGGGCGGCGGAGTGCTCGTCACCGGATCCGTCATCACCGTCGGCGAGGCCCGACTGCTCCTGGGGAAGGGCTGAATCCCACCATGCGCACGCTCTGTGCTTCCACCCTGATCGGCGAGTTCTTCGTCATCGGCTTCGCCGGTCTGGTCGCGATGAAGGACCCCGACCTGTCGATGTCGACGGTCTGGACGGTCAGCGGCATCGCCATGTTCCTGTGCCTGGTCCTGTGCGGCCTGGTGACCCGGCCGGGCGGGGTGGCCCTGGGCTGGGCGCTGCAGATCGGACTCATCGCCTCCGGTTTCGTCGTCCCCACGATGTTCTTCCTGGGGGCGATGTTCGCCGCGCTGTGGTGGGCCTCCGTCCACTACGGCAGGAAGATCGACGAGGCCAAGGCCAGATTCGCCGCGCAGGCTGACACTGCGTAACGGCCGCCCGCAAGGGCCCTGTAGCCTCATCACCCCGCACACCGCGTGACCCGCGTGACCCGAGAAGGAGCCCCGTCGTGACCCAGCGCACCCTCGTCCTCCTCAAGCCCGACGCCGTCCGTCGCGGCCTGACCGGCGAGATCATCAGCCGTATCGAGCGCAAGGCCGGCTGGCAGATCACCGCGCTGGAGCTGCGCACCCTGGACCAGGAGACCCTGGAGCAGCACTACGGCGAGCACAAGGGCAAGCCCTTCTACGAGCCGCTGGTGGAGTTCATGTCCTCCGGCCCGGTCGTGGCGATGATCGTCGAGGGCGAGCGGGTCATCGAGGGGCTGCGTCAGCTGGCCGGTCCGACCGACCCGATCGCCGCCGCGCCCGGTTCGATCCGCGGTGACTACGGCGTGATCGTGCGCGAGAACCTGATCCACGCCTCCGACTCCGAGGAGTCGGCCGAACGCGAGGTGAAGATCTTCTTCCCCGGCCGCGCCTGACGCGTCGCCGAAGAAGCGGAACGAATTCACCGCGCGTCCTTCTGAGGGACCGTCACCTTTTCCAGCTGCCTGACCTGGGACGGCCGCGCACCTCCGGCCGTCCTCTGGTATATCCGTGCCGATCGGGGGAACGAGTGCCCCCGATGGCCCGTCTCTGCAAGCAAGGCGGCGCGCCATCTGATGACAATGGCGAAGACCCTCGCGCAGTGTTCGGGAAGGCGCGTCTACGATAGAAGCCTTCACGTCACAGCACCCACCTTCGCCGACCTGAAAAGCCCTCAAAAGCTCCAGGGGAAGGCCAGACGAATCCTGATGGGGAACTCAATGTCGTTCATCGGCCGTGACATGGCTGTCGACCTCGGGACCGCCAACACGCTGGTGTACGTCAGGGGTCGCGGGATCGTACTCAACGAGCCGTCCGTCGTCGCGATCAACACCAACACCGGTGGCATCCTCGCGGTCGGTGCCGAAGCGAAGAAGATGATCGGGCGCACGCCCGGCAACATCGTTGCCGTACGTCCGCTGAAGGACGGCGTGATCGCCGACTTCGAGATCACCGAGCGGATGCTCCGCTACTTCATCCTGAAGATCCACAAGCGGCGGTATCTGGCTCGTCCGCGGGTCGTCGTCTGTGTGCCCTCGGGCATCACCGGCGTCGAGCGCCGTGCCGTCATCGAGGCGTCGTCCCAGGCCGGCGCCCGTCAGGTGCACATCATCGAGGAGCCGATGGCGGCCGCCATCGGCTCCGGCCTGCCGGTCCACGAGGCCACGGGCAACATGGTGGTGGACATCGGCGGCGGCACCACGGAGGTCGCGGTCATCTCCCTCGGCGGCATCGTCACCGCCCAGTCCATCCGCGTCGCGGGCGACGAGCTGGACAACGCGATCATCCAGCACATCAAGAAGGAGTACTCGCTCCTGCTGGGTGAGCGCACGGCCGAGCAGATCAAGATCACGATCGGTTCGGCGTACGACCTCGACACCGACGAGCACACCGAAATCCGCGGCAGGGACCTGGTCTCCGGGCTGCCCAAGACCGTCGTCATCTCGGCCGCCGAAGTGCGCAAGGCGATCGAGGAGCCCGTCAACGCGATCGTGGACGCGGTGAAGACGACGCTCGACAAGTGTCCGCCGGAGCTGTCCGGCGACATCATGGACCGCGGAATCGTTCTGACCGGCGGCGGTGCGCTGCTGCGCGGTCTGGACGAGCGGCTGCGCCGCGAGACCGGTATGCCGATCCATATCGCCGAGGACCCGCTGGACAGCGTGGCGCTCGGGTCGGGCAAGTGCGTCGAGGAGTTCGAGGCGCTCCAGCAGGTACTGGACGCCCAGCCGCGCAGATGACGTAACTCTTCGATTCCGCCGTACGAGACCATCGCCTCTCGTACGGCGGATCGTTGATGTAGAGGCATAAGCTGCCACAAACAGGCCCGTGGGATTCCGCAGTTCGGTTCTCCCTTCGGGCCGACCCGATTTCCCGGATTCCTATGAGGAAGGGCACGGCCGCCGCACGTGAGGGACACACGAGAGAGCCGGCTGCTTCTTGTGCTGCTGGTCGCCATCGCGTTCGCACTGATCACGGTGGACATCCGCGGCGGGGAGGATTCACCGGTCGACGGTGCCCGCGGGGCCGCGGCCGCGGTCTTCGGCCCGATCGAGAACGGGGTGTCGTCGGCGGTCGACCCGGTGGGCAACGCGATCGCCGCGATCCGCGACTCGGGCGAGCGGCACGACCGGCTGGCCGAGTTGGAGCGGGAGAACGCGGCCCTGAAGGCCAGGCTCGGCAGCGACGACCGCAACCGCAGCCGCCTGGCCCAGCTGAACAAGATGCTGAAGGTCGCGGGTGAGGGCCAGTACGGCATCAAGGGCGCCGAGGTCATCGCCATAGGAGCGGCCCAGGGCTTCTCCTGGACCATCACCATCGACATCGGCGCCAACGACGGCATCAAGCGCGACATGACCGTCCTCAACGGCGACGGCCTGGTCGGCCGTGTCACCACCGTCGGCCCGAACACGGCGACCGTGCTGCTCGCCAACGACCCCGACTTCACCGTCGGCACCCGCATGGAGGGCAGCGACGAACTCGGCTTCGCCTCCGGCCAGGGCGACCGCCCGCTGCGGGTGGAACTCCTCAACGGCAAGGCACAGATCAAGAAGGGCGACCGCCTGGTCACCTTCGGCTCGCAGGCCGACAGGCCCTTCGTGCCCGGCGTCCCGGTCGGCGTCGTCTCCCGCGTCGACCCCTCCGGCGGCGACCTGACCCGCACGCTCTACGTCACGCCGTTCGTCGGCTTCAGCAAGCTCGACATCGTCGGTGTGGTCGTCCAGACGCCCGAGAAGGACCCGCGCGACACGGTGCTGCCGGCCAAGCCCAAGCCGACTCCGACGCCCACCGTGACGGTGACCGTGACGCCGGGCGCGGAGAACGCCGAGAGCGCCGAGAGCGCGGAGAACTCCGAGGCGCCCACCGACGGCGAGTCCCAGCAAGAGGAAAACCAGTAGGGGGAGCTGTACCCATGCGCTTCAACCGGATCCTGCTCTCCTCCACCCTGGTCGTCGTCGCCCTGGTGCTCCAGGTGAGCGTCCTCGCCCGGCTGCACCTCCCGGGCGCCGTCCCCGACCTGGTGCTGCTCACCGTGCTGGCCTTCGCGCTGGTCTACGGCCATGTCAGCGGCGCCCTGATCGGCTTCGGCGCCGGACTCCTCGCCGACCTCGCCCCGCCCGCCGACCACGCCGCCGGCCGCTACGCGCTGGTGCTGTGCGTCATCGGCTACCTGGCGGGCCTGGTCAAGCCGGAGAACGGCCAGGTCAAGTCGGCCAGCGGCCCGATGGCCGTGGTGGTCGCCGCCGCGATCGGCAGCACACTGCTGTACGCCGGGGTCGGCGCCCTCGTCGGCGACACCGCCGCCCGCCATGTCGGCCTGCCCGGCCTGCTGTTCACGGCCGCCCTGTACGACCTGCTGCTCGCACCCTTCGTCGTCCCCGGCCTGATGGCGCTCGCCCGGCGCGCGGACAACGACCCGCTGGAGGCCAACTCCGCGGCCAAGGCGACCGACATCTCCTCCGGCTGGCTCTCCTCCGGCACCGGGCTGCGCATCGGCGGCCGGCGCGGCGGGCTGGGCGGGCTGAAAGTGAGGGCGGCCAGAGCGCGGGTGGCGCGGGCCGGGCGCATCAAGGGGGTCAAGCGGCTGTGAACGCAGGGCAGTTCACCCGAACGGGGGAACTCAGGCGGAACCCGGCCTCGCCGGCCGACCGTTCATCACTCGTACCCGCACACGCGTACGCGCTCTGAGAGGGGGAGGCAGCCGCAGTGACCAATATTCCCGAGACCGGACGGACCCCACGGGTCCAGACCAGGCTCGTCGTCATCCAGGTCCTCGTCCTCTCCCTCCTGGCCACCCTCGGCGGCCGGCTGTGGTACCTCCAGATCCGCGAGGGCGACGCCTACGCCAAGGAGGCCTCCGGCAACCACGTCCAGCAGGTCGTCCAGCCCGCCGTGCGCGGCTCGATCCTGGACGCGCGCGGAGTGGCGCTCGCCGACAACGAGACACGGCTGGTGGTCTCCGCGTCCCGCACCGACCTGCTGAAGATGAAGGACGACGGCAAGGCCGTCCTCACCAAACTCGCGGGTGTGCTGGGCATGACGCCCAAGGAGGTCATGGAGAAGGTGCGGCTGTGCGACGCCGAGACGCCGCAGCCGTGCTGGAACGGCTCGCCGTACCAGCCGATCCCCATCACCGACGAGGCCACCCCGCGCCAGGCCCTGCAGATCCGCGAGCGCGCCGAGGACTTCCCCGGCATCACCGCCGAGCCCCAGGCCGTCCGCCGCTACCCGAGCCCCGGCCGGGCCAACACCGCCCAGGTGCTGGGCTACCTCTCCCCGGTCACCGACCAGGAGATCCAGCAGGCGCAGGACACCAACTCGCCCTATCTGCGCTCCGACATGGTCGGCCGCAGCGGCCTGGAGCGCCAGTACGACAAGGAACTGCGCGGCAAGGCGGGCGTCACCCGCTACGAGGTGGACAACCTCGGCCGCGTCATCGGCCAGGCCGAGTCGGACGCCGCCGAGCCCGGCTCCAACCTCGTCACCAGCATCGACGCGCGCGTGCAGCGGGTCGCCGAGTTCGAGCTGAACGAGGCGATGAAGGAAGCCCGCAAGCAGTGGGACCGCAACACCAACGAGCGGTACAAGGCCGACTCCGGCGCGGTGGTGGTGATGGAATCCAGGACGGGCCGGATCGTCGCCATGGCGTCCAACCCGACATACGACCCCAACGCCTGGGTCGGCGGCATCTCCGCCAAGGACTACGCCCGGCTCACCGGCAAGACGTCCAACTACCCGCTGCTCAACCGGGCCATACAGGGTCAGGCGGCCCCCGGCTCGATCTTCAAGGTGGTCTCCACCGCCGCCGCCGTCCAGGCGGGCTACGCGTTCGACGGCCGGTACAACTGCTCCAGCTCGTACTCGGTCGGCGGCCAGGTCTTCAAGAACTTCGAGTCCCAGAACCACGGCGCGATCAGCCTGGGCCGCGCCCTGGAAGTCTCCTGCGACACCGTCTACTACGCGCTCGCGCACAGCGAGTGGAAGAAGGACGGCGGCATCAACCCCAAGGGCAAGCCGAAGGACTACTTCTTCAAGGCCGCCCACCAGTTCGGCCTCGGCAAGGAGACCGGCATCGACCTGCCCAACGAGGTCGCCGGCCGCGTCCCCGACCGCGAGTGGAAGCAGCAGTACTGGGAGGCCAACAAGGACGCCTGGTGCAAGACGGGCAAGAAGGACGGGGACTACGTCCAGCGGATCGCCTACGAGAACTGCCTCGAAGGCAACAAGATGCGCGCCGGTGACGAGATCAACTACTCGATCGGCCAGGGCGACACGCTGGTGACGCCGATTCAGATGGCCACGATCTACGCGGCCATCTCCAACGGCGGCACGCTCTACGACCCCACCGTGGGCAAAGCGATCATCAGCGCCGACGGCAAGCAGGTCACGGAGATCAAGCCCAAGGCGCACGGCAGGCTGCCGGTCACGCGGCAGACGCTGGCCCAGATGGACGAGGCGCTGGAGGGCGTCGCCACCCGGGGTACGGCGGCGTGGCGGTTCGGCGGCTGGCCGCAGGACAAGATCCCGATGCACGCCAAGACCGGTACGGCGGAGGTCTACGGCAAGCAGACCACCTCGTGGTTCGCGACCTACACCGACGACTACGCGATCGTGATGACCATCTCGCAGGGTGGTACGGGTTCGGGCGCCTCCGGTCCGGCCGTGCGCAACATCTACGACGCGCTGTACGGCGTCTCCGACGACGGCACCATCAACACGAAGAACGCCCTGCTGCCCACCCCGCAGAAGAACCTGCCCGAGATCCAGGCCGACGGCTCGATCATCGCGCCGAAGATCCCCAAGGACGCGGCGAAGGAACAGCGGGCCAGCCAGAAGGCCCCGGAGGACGAGAGCGGGCAGGTGCAGACGGCGGCGACCGCGCAGACGCCGACCGGGGGCAACCGGGACACGCGTCGGCGCCGGGGTCCCCGGGGTTGCGGAAGCCGCGGGGGTCGCGGGGCCCGCCGAGGGATGCTCAGCCGAAGGATGCTCACATGACGGGCGCGAACAGCTTCCAGGTCTCCGGATACGGTCCCGAACGCGCGGGCTGGACCCGGCTGTTCGCCCGTGACTCGCTGGCCCGGCGGCTCGACTGGCCGATACTGCTGTCGGCCCTGGCGCTGTCCCTGATCGGCGCGGTGCTGGTGTACTCGGCGACCCGCAACCGCACCGAGATCAACCAGGGCGACCCGTACTACTTCCTGGTACGGCACCTGCTGAACACCGGCATCGGCTTCGCGCTGATGATCGGCACGGTCTGGCTCGGCCACCGCACCCTGCGCGGCGCGGTGCCGATCCTGTACGGGGCGTCGGTCTTCCTGGTGCTGCTGGTGCTGACCCCGCTCGGCACCACGGTCAACGGCGCCCACTCGTGGATCGCGGTGGGCGGCGGGTTCTCGCTGCAGCCGTCGGAGTTCGTGAAGGTCACGATCATCCTCGGCATGGCGATGCTGCTGGCGGCCCGGGTGGACGCGGGCGACAAGCAGTACCCCGACCATCGCACGGTCGTGCAGGCGCTCGGCCTGGCCACGGTTCCGATGCTGATCGTGATGCTCATGCCCGACCTCGGGTCGGTCATGGTGATGGTGGTGATCGTGCTGGGCGTGCTGCTGGCGTCCGGCGCGTCGAACCGCTGGGTGTTCGGGCTGCTGGGCGCGGGCGCCATAGGAGCCGTCGCCGTCTGGCAGTTGCACATCCTCGACGAGTACCAGATCAACCGCTTCGCCGCGTTCGCCAACCCGGACCTCGACCCGGCGGGCGTCGGCTACAACACCAACCAGGCGCGAATCGCCATCGGTTCCGGTGGGCTGACCGGGTCGGGCCTGTTCCAGGGCTCGCAGACCACCGGCCAGTTCGTGCCGGAGCAGCAGACGGACTTCGTGTTCACCGTCGCGGGCGAGGAACTCGGCTTTGTCGGCGGTGGGCTGATCATCCTCCTGCTGGGCGTGGTGCTGTGGCGGGCCTGCCGGATCGCGCTGGAGACGACCGAGCTGTACGGCACGATCGTCGCGGCCGGGATCGTGGCCTGGTTCGCCTTCCAGTCCTTCGAGAACATCGGGATGACCCTGGGGATCATGCCGGTCACCGGTCTGCCGCTGCCGTTCGTGTCCTACGGCGGGTCGTCGATGTTCGCGGTCTGGGTGGCGGTCGGGTTGTTGCAGTCGATCCGGGTGCAGAGAGCTTTGTCGGCGTGAGGTCTCTGTCGGTGTGAGGTCTGTGTCGGCGCGAGGTCTGTGTCGGGGGTGTGAGGTTTCTGTCGATGTGAGGTTCCTCCCGTATTGACCTCTTGGTCGCCCTGCCGCCGTACCCCAACTCCCACTAGATTCGGTTCATGGCGGATACGAAGCGTGAGATCGAGCGCAAGTACGAGTCCGACGACAGTGGGCTGCCCGACCTGACCGGCGTCGCCGGAGTGGCGGCCGTCCTCGACCAGGGCGTGACCGACCTGGACGCCACCTACTACGACACCGCCGACGAGCGCCTGGCAGCCTCCTCGATCACCCTGCGCCGCCGCACCGGCGGCACGGACGCCGGATGGCATCTGAAGTTCCCGGTGGCCAGCGGGGTGCGGGACGAGATCCACGCGCCGCTGTCCGACAAGGTGCCGTCCACGCTGGGCGCGCTCGTCCGCTCCCGGGTACGCGACGAGGAGCTGGCGCCCGTGGTCCGGCTGCGGTCCACACGCGACATACGCCATCTGGTGGACGTCGACGGGCACCTGCTCGCCGAGGTCAGCCTGGACGCCGTGCGGGCCGAGCGACTCACCGGCGCCGGGGGGAAGGCCGAGTGGACCGAGATCGAGGTGGAGCTCGCCGACGGCGGCGATCCGGCGTTCCTCGACAAGGTCGAGAAGCGGCTGCGCAAGGCCGGCGTACGGCCCGCCGAGTCCCCCTCGAAGCTGGCCCGGGCGCTCGCCGAGACCGGCGGGAACGGGCAGCCCCGGAAGCAGGACCGGGCCGAGCCGGTCACCGCCGGCGACCACGTGCTGGCGTATGTGCGGGCCCAGCGGGACGCGATCGTCGAGCTCGATCCGGCCGTGCGCCGGGACGTGGAGGACTCGGTGCACCGCATGCGGGTCGCCACCCGCCGGATGCGCAGCACCTTCACGTCGTACCGCAACGTCCTCGACCGGGCCGTCACCGACCCGATCGGCGCCGAGCTGAAGTGGCTGGCGGGCGAGCTGGGCGCGGGCCGCGACCAGGAGGTGCTGGCCGAGCGGATCAGTGCCGCAGTCGAGGAACTGCCGCCCGCCCTGGTCACGGGGCCCGTCCGGGACCGGCTGCGCGCCTGGTCGAAGGAGCGGGGCGGCGACTCACGACGGCAGATCATCGACGTACTGAACGGGCCGCGCTATCTCGCGCTGCTGACCTCGGTGGACGCCCTGCTCGCCGACCCGCCGCTGCGCCGGGCGGCGGCCGGGAAGCCGTCGAAGGTGCTCCCCAAGGCCGTCGGCAAGGCGTACGACGTGCTGGCCGGGCTGGTCGAGCAGGCCCTCGACACCCCGCCCGGGCACGACCGTGACATGGCGATCCACGAGGCGCGCAAGAAGGCCAAACGGGCGCGGTACGCGGCGGAGGCGGCGGCCCCCGCGCTCGGGAAGCCGGCGTCGAAGCTGGTGTCGTCGTTCAAGGACCTCCAGACCCTGCTCGGCGAGCACCAGGACAGCGTGATGAGCCGGGAGGCGCTGCGGGAACTGGCCGGGCAGGCGCACGCCGCCGGGGAGAACGCGTTCACGTACGGCCTGCTGTACGGGAGGCAGGAGCAGCGGGCGGCCGAGGTGGAGCAGGAGTTGCCGGGAGTGTGGAAGGCGATGAAGGCCTCGGCCGGGATCTGAGCGTGCGGACGGGGGCCCCGGCCGCGTTACGCTTGATGGTCACCCCTGTCAGCTCACGAAAGTCCCGCGATGTCTGTCGAGCCAGCTGAGTCGGTGTTCCCGCATCTCGAAGCCCTGCTCCCGCATGTGCAGAAGCCGATCCAGTACGTCGGTGGAGAGCTCAACTCCACTGTCAAGGACTGGGACGCCTGTGATGTCCGCTGGGCGCTGATGTACCCGGACGCGTACGAGGTGGGGCTGCCCAACCAGGGCGTCATGATCCTCTACGAGGTCCTCAACGAGCGTGAGGGCGTCCTCGCCGAGCGGACGTACAGCGTGTGGCCGGACCTGGAGGCGCTGATGCGGGAGCACGGCGTCCCGCAGTTCACCGTGGACAGCCACCGCCCGGTGAAGGCGTTCGACGTGCTCGGCGTCAGCTTCTCCACGGAGCTGGGCTACACGAACCTGCTGACGGCGCTGGACCTGTCGGGGATCCCGCTGGAGGCCAGGGACCGGACCGTCGACGACCCGATCGTCATGGCCGGCGGCCACGCGGCCTTCAACCCCGAGCCGATCGCCGACTTCATCGACTGCGCGGTGATCGGCGACGGCGAGCAGGCCGTCCTGGAGGTCACCGACATCATCCGCGCCTGGAAGGCGGAGGGCCGCCCGGGCGGCCGCGAGGAGCTGCTGTTCCGGCTGGCCAGGACCGGCGGGGTGTACGTCCCCGGCTTCTACGACGTGGAGTACCTGCCGGACGGGCGGATCGGCCGTGTCGTACCGAACAAGTCGGGCGTCCCGTGGCGCGTGTCGAAGCACACGGTCATGGACCTCGACGAGTGGCCGTATCCCAAGCAGCCCCTCGTCCCGCTCGCGGAGACGGTCCACGAGCGGATGTCCGTCGAGATCTTCCGCGGCTGCACGCGCGGCTGCCGCTTCTGCCAGGCCGGCATGATCACCCGCCCGGTGCGCGAGCGCACCATCACCGGCATCGGCGAGATGGTCGACAAGGGCCTGAAGGCGACCGGCTTCGAGGAGGTCGGCCTGCTGTCCCTGTCGAGCGCCGACCACAGCGAGATCGGCGACATCGCCAAGGGCCTGGCGGACCGCTACGAGGACGACAAGATCGGCCTCTCGCTCCCCTCCACCCGCGTGGACGCCTTCAACATCGACCTGGCCAACGAGCTGACGCGCAACGGCCGCCGCTCCGGCCTCACCTTCGCCCCCGAAGGCGGCTCCGAGCGCATCCGCAGGGTCATCAACAAGATGGTCTCGGAAGAGGACCTGATCCGCACCGTGGCGACGGCGTACGGCAACGGCTGGCGGCAGGTGAAGCTGTACTTCATGTGCGGTCTGCCGACCGAGACCGACGAGGACGTGCTCCAGATCGCCGACATGGCGACGCGTGTCATCCAGAAGGGCCGCGAGGTCTCCGGTTCGAACGACATCCGCTGCACGGTGTCGATCGGCGGTTTCGTGCCCAAGCCCCACACCCCCTTCCAGTGGGCCCCGCAGCTCTCCGCCGAGGAGACGGACGCGCGCCTGGCCAAGCTCCGGGACAAGATCCGCGGCGACAAGAAGTACGGCCGCTCCATCGGCTTCCGCTACCACGACGGCAAGCCCGGCATCGTCGAGGGCCTGCTCTCCCGCGGTGACCGCCGGATCGGCGCGGTCATCCGCGCGGTGTACGAGGACGGCGGCCGCTTCGACGGCTGGCGCGAGCACTTCTCCTACGACCGCTGGATGAGCTGCGCCGAGAAGGAGCTGGCCCGGTTCGGCGTGGACGTCGACTGGTACACCACCCGCGAGCGCACGTACGAGGAGGTCCTGCCCTGGGACCACCTCGACTCCGGCCTCGACAAGGACTGGCTCTGGGAGGACTGGCAGGACGCCCTCGACGAGACGGAGGTCGAGGACTGCCGGTGGACGCCGTGCTTCGATTGTGGGGTGTGTCCGCAATTTGATACATGGCCACAACTGAGCGACAGCGGTAAGAAGCTGCTTCCGCTGACGGTCAAGAAGTCCTCGTGACCAGCGGCGATACGGTCCGGCAGGTGGCTGAGACACTCGCTGGTCTGACCGAGGCGGAGCGTGCCGAGATGCTTCGCACCCTCGGTGCGAAGGGGCGCGAGCAGGCGCCCCGTGAGGTGCGGCGCACGCCGCTGCCCGCTCCCCGGCGAGCCGAGAGCATCGTCTCTTCGGTCGAGTGGGTGTGATCGATGAGAGGCGTTCGGACAGTGACAGTCCGGCGCCTCTCACTCGTTGTGGGATGCGGTTCCCGCACAGATGAACGGCTTTCCCGTTCTGGAAAGCCAGGGATCTTGACCCCGCTGCCCGCAGGTCGGAAGCATCGATCGGGACGCTGACTGTCGACGTGAGGGGGGAAGCCGTGGGCGCACCGCTGCGGAAGCTGTCGGGAGACCCGGACTGCAAGAACGGCACGTGCCCGACTCTGTGGGGTACGGACGACGGCAAGGACTACGTGGTGCAGGGATACGTGATCACGGGCCCTGAGCGGCTGGCACAGCTCGACCTGCCCGAGGGGGAGACGGCCGTCATGATCCCGGCCGCAGTCCTTGAGGAGTACTTCAGTGCTCGCGGGTGAGGAGTTCGGCCGTCTCTTCGAGACCTTCGAGCGCACGGCCTTCCGGCTGGAAACGCTCGCCGTCTACGACGTTGACGAAGAGCGCGAAGAGATCGCGCGGTTCCTCGCGGGTGAGGACATGGGGCCGGACTGGGACGACAACCCGTGGGTGCGCTCGATGACGGACAAGGGCAAGAGCGTGTCGCGCGTGCACGTCCTGCGCTCTCCGCTGACGGACTACCTCCGGTACGAACTGGCCGCATACCCCGGCAACATCAAGGCGGGCGAGTCCATCGGAATCATCGATCTCGCCGAGCAGGAAGTGGCGGGCCTTCCGGATCACGACTTCTGGCTCTTCGGCGACCGTGACGTGTACCGGATGCACTACACCCCCGAAGGCAAGTTCGTCGGCGGTGAGCTGTTGCCCGCTGACCGGCTCGCGGAGTACCAGGGTTACCGAGACGTGGCGCTCACTCACGCCGTGCCGTTCGCGTCCTACTGGGAGCGGCACCACTGACCACGGACTCGATCGGGAAGGCCCTTCGGGCGCTGCGGGAGGCATCGGGACTGACCGGTGACGCGGTGGCCCGCAGGGCTTCCATGTCTGCGGGAAAGCTCTCGAAGATCGAGAACGGCAAGACCCTACCCACGGTCCAGGACGTCGACCTGATCCTTTCGGCACTCGATGTCTCGGGCGACGTGAAGGAACAGTTCCTCGCGACTGCCCGAGCCGAGGCTACGGAGGCGACAGCATGGCGCCTGCTGCGCCGCATGGGACCGTGGAAGCACCAGAACACCATCAAGGCCATCGAGAGCAGCACAGCCCTGCTCAGGCTGTTTCAGGTACAGCTCATCCCCGGACTCCTCCAGACTCCGGAGTACGCCACAGCGGTGTTCTCCCTGCCGCCCGCGCTACCGGAGGAGACCAGGGCTCGAACAGTGGCTGCCAGGCTGGAGCGGCAGGCGACGCTTTACGAAGACGGCCGATCGTTCCACTTCGTCATCTGCGAGCACGTCCTGCGGTGGCTGGTCTGCGAGCCGGCCGTCATGGCTACCCAACTGGACCGGGTTGTGTCCCTGTCCCGGCTCCCCAACGTGAGCATCGGCGTCGTGCCGCTGACCGGCCGGATGCCCGACTTCCCCATGACGTGCTTCAGCATCCACGATGACCGGCTCGTGATCGTAGAGACGTTCCACTCGGAGATCACCACGCGCGAACCCAGGGACATCCAGACGTACGTCGAAACCTTCGAACGCTTCGCCGCTGTGGCGCTCTACGGCGATGACATGCGCGCCTGTGTCGAGAGCATCCGAGATGAGTTCTTGCCTCAACAGGAAAGAACGTAGGGCCGCTTCGCTGGAGCCCCAAGGATGGTCGCAGCGAGATCCAGGCGGGGAGGCCGTACAGGATGAGCACACCGAAGACGACGATGGCGGAGCCAGTGCACCTGACAGCTCCAGCCCGGGAGCCGGAACCCGTGGCAGGCTGCCGCGAGTGCCTCGGCATCGCGGTGACTCGAACCAACGCCCGATCGGTTGGGGGCTACTCGAAGGCGTCAGACGCGAACGTCGCTCTCCGGACGCACCTTCGGGCAGAGCACGGGGCCGAGTGATGGTGCGCTCCGTCCTGCGGTACGTGAGGCACCGGATCACGCAGCACCCGGATACGGACGTGACCTTTGAGGCCGAGTGCCTGCGGTGCGAGTGGACGGCTACGCCCTCGACAGACGGTGCGGCGGTCGATGTGGAGTGCATGAGCCACACCGGCCGGACAGGACACGGAGTCTTCCGGCGTCTCTGTACGTCGTTCGCGATGGTGGTCCGGGACGAGTGACCGGCAGGGTTCCGGCGTGCTGAGAGGACGGCAAGGCATGCCGGAAGGGGCGCGGCATGCGCAACCGCGCGCCCCTGTGCTGGCCCCTGTCGACTCCCCCGTGGTCGGCAGGGGGCCAGCCGTTCGAACCGCTGTACGCGCCCCACGGGGGCGCAGAGAGGCTTGTGATGCGACGGCTACGGGTGTTGGTCCTGGTGCTTGCCGAGCACCCCAAGGGGCCGCGTGTCCTCATGGTCAAGGACTTGTTCAACGGGGCATGGTCCCTGCCGGGTGCCGAGGTGCCCGAGGGTGAAGCCATACCCGATGTGGGAGTGCGGGTACTGGAACGGCAGACCGGCTTGGCGCTGCGCCTTGCTCGGTTGCTGGCCGTCGACCACGCGCCGGGCGGGACGTTCGCCAGTGAGCCGGACACCCTGACTGTGGTCATGGACGGCGGATTCGTCGGGAAGGAACGGGCACGCGTGCTGGCACAGCTCCCCTCGGAGGTGGGCCCCCTGCTCCCCATGCGGTGGGCAACGCTGGCCGAGGTGGAGACAGAGCCGGGGTACGTCCGGCACGCCGTTGTAGCCAGCGCCCAAGGGATGCCCCTGCCCGTGCTGGTCGATGGCGTGTCCGACATGGAGACGGCTACGCGGTAGGGGAACGCGAACGGCCCCCGACAAGGGGGCCGCTCTGGTGTGGGATGCGCCTGCGTGCGCCTGTCTCAGGCGCTCTCGCCGAGGTGGCGGTACAGGGTGGCACGGGAGATCCCGAGAGCCTTGGCGATGGCGCTCACGCTCTCGCCCTTCGCCTTCCTGGCACGGGCAACGGTGAGCACGTCCTCATCGACAACAGACGGCCGTCCGCCGGTACGCCCCTGCGCCTTGGCTGCGTCCAGTCCTGCGCGGGTGCGCTCCTTGATGAGGCTGCGCTCGAACTCCGCCATGGCTCCGACCACCTGAAGCATGAGACGGCCGTCTGCCGTACCGGGGTCGATGTTGGCCAGTGCACCCGTGAGCACCTTGAACCCGATGCCTCGCTCTCGAAGGGTGTCGACCATGGTCACAAGGTCGATGAGGGACCGGGCGAACCGGTCGAGCTTCCACACGCACAGGGTGTCGCCGTCCACCAGGACCGGTGACCACACGCCGCACGGACGACTTCGATCGTGATGTTCAAGGGGGACGCGACCTCCTGTCGGCCTCCGAGGGCAGCGCGTAGCCGTGCCTCGGCGAGTGGATGGAAGTCGCGCAGTACCGTCCTGCGCTTCGGGATGCCCTCGGCTTTCCCTGCGAGCCCCTCGGGATCGCGGCCCCTCACGGAGTGGCCAGCTCTACCGCTGCTGAACAGCGGGAGCTACGGTGTCCGCTCTTCGAAAGAGCGGGAGTGGCTTTTTACATGGAGGGGTGCTTGGCCGTCAGCCTGGCTGGCCGTACCCCCTGCTCTACGCGTCGCAGCAAGCGAGCCAGGGCAAGGGGGGCACGGCTCGGTTAGAGCTTGGCGGCGAAGTCGTCGCTCTTGATGACGAGGCACTCGCGCACATCGCGAGGGATCTTCAACCGCAGGTGCACGGACGGAGCGCGCACTCCCTTGACCTTTGTTCGGGTCACCTCGCACGTGATGCCGACTCGGCGCAGGTCCTCCGCCATGGCTTCCATGCCGCCCTCTTCCCACACTTCGCGGAACGTCTTCCCGTTGCGGACGAGGGTCCACCGGTCCTGTGTGGTCTCGGGGTCGATGGCGTTCAGTTCGTCCGTGAGCTTGTCGAGCGCCTTCTCCGCCTGCTCCCGCGTGAACCGCGTCTTCGTGTAGCGGCCTCCCGGTTCGAGCTCGGTCATGTAGTAGGCGATGGCCTCTTCGAGGCGCTTTACCTCGGCGCGGGCTTCGGCTCCTCGTGCGTACTGCCGGACCTGTACGGGGAAGTCCCCGAGGACTCGAAGGACATCGCTCACCAGTACGTCGTAGACGCCCTGAGGGTCGGGGGCGCCGAGCCCTCCGCTCTTGCAGTTGCCGCACCGCAAGTAGGCGTAGTCCCGTCCCTTGTGGCTCGTCTTCTGCACGGTCATGTTGGTTGAGCAGTCGACGCAGATCAGCACGCCGAGGAACTGTGTGGCTCCGCCTGTCTGCCGGGCAGGCTGGTTCTTGCTTCGGCGGTTGAGTGCCGCTTGAAGGGTCTCGAACTCCTCCTCGGTGAAGATTGGGGGAGCGACCCGTATCGGCTTGCCGTCGTTGCCGAGGACGATCCTGCTCCGCCGTTTCCCGCCCTGCTTGTTCTCTTCGACCCGGTACCCCATGAGCGCCGGGTTCCGAAGGCGACGGAGCAGAGTTGACGGGGTGAGCCCGGCGGACATGAGTCCAGAGCGGACGATGCACAGAACCATGCGACGGGCGGACACTCCTCGCAGAGCCATGCGGCGAGCCCAGTGCAGCGCTTTGTGCGCGTCGGGCTCGATGGCAAGGGCAGGCTTTCCGTTGATCCTCGTCGTGGCGTAGCCGTACGCAGGCTTACCGACAAGCCATGCGTCCTGAGTCCGTGTGTAGTCCCACAGCGACGTCACACGGGTCGACGTGTTCGCTGCCTCGATCTCAGCGATGCCACCGATGAGCGTGACCATGATCCGGCCGACAGTCGTACCGAGGTCGATCGCGTCGTTCTTCGAGACCAGGTTCTTCCCGTACCGCTCGCACCACTCGATCATGGTCGAGAGATCCGTCATGCGACGGATGAAGCGGTCGAGCTTCCAGAAGAGGAGAGCGTCGAACTCGGGGGCTCGGTTGTTGAGCCACTCGCCGAGAGACTTCCGCTTCCACGGCGGGACCTTCGTTGCCGACACGTTGAGATCCGAAGCGACACCGACGATGCGGTACCCCTTGTCTCTCGCCAACAGGCGGAGGTCGAGTTCCTGTCGCACCGGCGACGTAGTGTCGTCCGTCAGTACAGACAGGCGGATGGAGAGCAGGGCTCGGGGAGCGTCCTCGGGGAGCAGGGCCTCCGCCCTCTTCAGTTCCTCCAGCAGCGCCAGGTCTGAGGCGGTCCACTCGGTCTCTACGTCGTACGTCTTCACGTCGCCGGACACTACCCGATGGATTTGGGTCCGTGTCTTTGTCGCAGATGGACACGCACATCCAGATCGGCCCGACGGGCAAGAAGTTGCTGCCGCTCAGCGTGGTGAACGCGGCGGGCGGCGGCCGCTGACGTCAGGGCGGCGGCAGCAGGGGGCCACCGTCTCCGGGGTGGTCCGCAGGCGGTGGGCGATGGTGGAGCGGCCGTTCTCGTCGCCGAGGGGCGGTGGCACCTCGTCCGGCCGGGCGGGCCGGAGGGCGAACGCGCGTGCGGCGGTGTCGGCCACCCGGGCGTCCGACCGGCAGGACCGCCATCTGCTCGGTCGACTGCCGCGGTTTTCGAATGAGAGTGCGGGCCACGGGCCGGACGAAGGTGTGGATCCGCGGATCCACACCGGGAGCTGTTGCGTCTACGCCGGTATGGAACTGGAAAAGCCGCGTGCTCAGCAGCCACCTGACGGGTGCCTCGTGGTCGCGATCCGTGTTCCGGTGCGGATCGTCATGCTCGTCGTCGTCCTTCCGGTGCGCATGGCGTGGGACGCGCTCGTCGTCGCCGGGCGGTTCCTCAACGACACGGTGCTCAGGCCGGTCGGGCGCGCGCTGCTGTGGCTGGGGCGGGCGGTGTTCGTGTGGCCGTTCGTGGCGCTGTGGCGGTGGGTGGTGGTGCCGGTGGGCCGGGCGCTGGCCTGGCTCGGAAACGTGCTGGTCGTCGTGCCGTGCGGGTGGCTGTACCGGTACGTCCTGACGCCGGCCGGGCAGGCGATCGCGTGGGTCGGGCGGGGGATCGCGGCGGGGCTGACGTGGGTGTACGCGCGCGTGCTCACGCCCGTGGGCCACGGGATCATGTGGGTCCTGAAGGGCGTCGGCGCCCTGCTCGCCGCCGTGGGGACCGGTGTGTTCACCGCCGTGGCCTGGCTGGTGCGGCACCTCCTCGTCGTACCCGCCACCTGGCTGTACGAGTGGGTCCTCGCGCCGGTCGGGCGGGCGATCGTGTGGTGCGTGAACGGGCTCCTGTGGCTGGTGCGCATGATCGCCACCGGGATCGGCACGGCCCTGTACTGGACCTGCCGGATCCTGTTCGTGCTGCCCGCGCTCGCCCTGTGGCGGTGGGTGCTGGTGCCCGTCGGGCGTGTGCTCGCGGTCGTCGGGCGGGAGATCGGGGCCGCGCTCGGGCATGCCTGGCGGGTCGCCGGGCACATCTCGCTCGCCGTCGGACGGTTCCTCGGGACGCTCTTCCGATGGATCTTCGTGGAGCCGGTGCGATGGGTGTACGCGCGCGTGCTCACGCCCGTCGGGCATGTGGTCCGGGACGCCGTCCTGCGGCCGGTGGGTGAGGCGCTGCGCGCCGCGGGGCGGGCCGCGCGACAGGCGCTGGCGTCCGCGCGGGACAGCGTGCGGCAGGCGCGGGCCGACGTCCGGCGGATGCTCTTCGGCGAGCCCCGGCAGCCGCGGGTGATGGTCCGGCGGGAACCCGCGGCCGCCGACACACGTACTCTTGGTAGCAGTACGACCGCTCTCACGAAGGATTGAACGACACTGGGCAAGCGACAGCCCGAAGGCCCGCCGCCGGCACCCACGGTGCAGCGCGTCCGACTGCGCTACACCAAGCGCGGCCGCCTCCGGTTCACTAGCCACCGCGACTTCCAGCGCGCCTTCGAGCGTGCGCTGCGCCGCGCCGAGGTGCCCATGGCGTACTCGGCGGGGTTCACCCCGCACCCGAAGGTGTCGTACGCCAATGCCGCACCCACCGGCACGGGCAGTGAGGCGGAGTACCTGGAGATCGCGCTCACCGAAGCGCGCGATCCGGAGAAGCTCAGGATCCTGCTCGACGAGTCGCTGCCCGACGGGCTCGACATCGTCGAGGCGGTCGAGGCCCGCACGTCGGGGCTCGCCGACCGGCTGACGGCCTCCGTCTGGGAGCTGCGGCTGGACGGCGTGGACATGGCCGAGGCCGGGCGCGCCGTGGCCGCGTTCAACGCGGCCGACGCCGTGGAGGTGCAGCGGCTGACCAAGAACGGCGTCCGCACCTTCGACGCCCGCCCGGCCGTGGTGAGCCTGAGGACAACCGAAGAGCACACTTCGCAGGCTGATAGGCCGACCGACCAGCCCTGTGCGATACTGCGGCTGGTTGTTCGGCACGTGACGCCTGCCGTACGACCCGACGACGTCCTGTCCGGTCTCCGCGCCGTGGCCGACCTGGCGCCGCCGGTCCCCGCAGCGGTGACCAGGCTGGCGCAGGGGCTGTTCGATGAAGAGACCGGCACGGTGACAGACCCGCTCGCGCCTGACCGCGAGGCGGGCCCCGCTTAGGACGGACGTCGTAGCGCCGCCCTCGTACTCGGGAGCCACCTGGGTCGGGCAGCGCACCGACCAAAAAGACTTTCGCCAGGCCGTTCGCAACACGGCGTACGGAACCGGCGAGACAGGACAACAGAGAGCTCCCGTGCGGCGCCCGCGCCCCGGACGGCGGCAGTCGCGCATCGCGCGAGCCGCGGACGTCACCGGCATCATCGCCGGACCAGGTGCGGCGCCCGGGAGCCTGACGGGAGAAACGCCCGCATGCTCGAGCCGATCGAACCCACCGAGGGTTCCGAACTGAACACACCCAGCGACACCCTGCCGCCGCGTCGTCGGCGCCGTGCCGCTTCCCGACCGGCGGGTCCGCCCGCCACCACGTCCGAGACGCCGGCGGAGACCGTCGCGCCGGCCATACCGGCTGCTGACGCCGCGGACCTGGCCGCGGGCGACCTGCCTTCCGCCGAAGCCGCCGACCTCGCCGCGACCGACCTTTCCTCTGCGGCTGCTGAGGAGGCCGGGGAGGTCGAGGAAGCTCTTGAGGCAAGCGAGGTCTCTGCGACTGAGGAGACTGTCGGCGCTGCAGAGGCCGCCGAGAGCGTTGAGGCTGTCGAGGAGCCCGCGCCCGTTGGGCGTACGCGTCGTCGTGTGACCCGTCGGGTGTCCGCGCCCGCCGGGTCCCCGGCGTCCGCCGAGGCCGCCGAGGCCGCCGAGACGGTCGTGCCGGTCGTGCCGGTCGCCGCTCAGGCCGCCGCGGAGCCGGTGGACGAGAGCGCCGTCGCCCATGTCGTCGAGGAGCCCGCTCCGCCGCGTCGCCGCCGGGCCACGCGCCGGGTGTCGGCACCTGTCGGGGCCCCGGCGTCCGCCGATGCCGCCGAGACCGGCGTACCCACTGCTGCCGCGTCCGTGAGCGCTGAGGCCCCCGACGCCGGTGCGGCCGCCGAAGAGACCGCGCCCGGGGTCGAGGAGGCCGTGCCTGCGGGGCGTGCGCGTCGGCGGGTGAGTCGTCGGGTGTCCGCGCCTGCTGGGGCTCCGGTTGCCGCTGAGGTTGTGCAGCAGGAGGCTGCCGAGCCGCAGGCCGAGCCGGGGGCTGCCGAGGGGGCTGAGGAGGCCGTGCCTGCGGGGCGTGCGCGTCGGCGGGTGAGTCGTCGGGTGTCCGCGCCTGCTGGGGCTCCGGTTGCCGCTGAAGCTGTGCAGGAAGAGGCTGCCGTCGAAGCGGCCGCAGTCGAGCCGCAGGCCGAGGCCGCGGCTGCCGAGGAGGTCGAGGAGGCCGCTCCGCGCCGGGTTCGCCGTCGGGCCGCGCGCAGGGTCTCCACGCCTGCCGAGACCACCGAGAGCGGTGCGGGCGAGGCCGTCGAGGCCGCCGGTGAGCAGGGCGACGAGGCTCCCGCCCCGCGTCGTACGCGTCGCCGCCGGGATGCGGCCGAGGCGCCCGCCGAGCCCGCCGCTGCCGAAACCACCGAAACCACCGAAACCACCGAAGCCGCCGAGGCCGCCGAGGCCACCGAAACCACCGAGGCCGGCGAGCCCACGCGGGCCGAGCAGCCCGCCGAGCCCACGCGGGCCACGCAGCCTGCCGTGAGCGAGGAGGCCGCCGGTGACCAGGGCGGTGCCTCGCGTCGTACGCGTCGGCGGGTCGCGCGGAAGGCGGCGACCGGTTTCGCCGCGCCCGCGCAGCCGGAGGCCGAGGAGCCCGAGGCTCCGCTGCGGCCCGCGCGTCCGGCGGTCGCGGTGTTCCAGCCGCCGGTGTTCACCGAGCCGAGGTTCCAGACGCCCCAGCGAGCCGCCGCGGAGGCGGCCGCCGAGGCGGCGGAGGAGGCCCCCGAGGTCGAGGAGTTCCCCGAGGAGCCGACCGGGCCGCGGCGTCGCCGTCGGCGCCGGGGCGCCGCAGCCGCGGAGGAGACCGAGGCGCAGGCCGTCGAGACCGCCGTGGACGAGGAAGCCGAGGAGGCGGAGGAGGCCGAGGAGGCCGCCGAGCACGCCGTCGAGGACGAGGAAGGCGAGGAGACCGGGTCGCGTCGCCGTCGTCGTCGGGGTGGTCGGCGTCGCCGCCGGGGCGAGTCCGGTGACTTCGCCGAGGGTGACACCGACGAACTCGCCGCCGAGCAGGCCGAGCAGGCCGAGCAGGCCGAGCAGGCCGAGCAGGACGCCGAGGACACCGCCGAGCAGGTCGAGGAAGACGCCGAGGAGGAGGAAGGCTCCGCCGCGGAGGCCGCGGGTTCGACCTCCAGCAGCCGCCGTCGCCGTCGCCGTCGGCGCCGGGCCGGGGACACCACCCCGGACACCGAGCCGACCGCCGACGACCCCGAGCGCACGGTGGTCAAGGTCCGCGAGCCCCGTCCGAAGGCCGAGCCGTCCGACGAGGTGCAGTCCATCAAGGGCTCCACGCGTCTGGAGGCCAAGAAGCAGCGCCGTCGCGAGGGCCGTGAGCAGGGCCGTCGCCGCGTGCCGATCATCACCGAGGCCGAGTTCCTGGCCCGGCGCGAGGCCGTCGAACGAGTGATGGTCGTCCGGCAGAACGGCGACCGTACGCAGATCGGCGTCCTGGAGGACGGCGTGCTCGTCGAGCACTACGTCAACAAGGAGCAGGCGGTCTCGTACGTCGGCAACGTCTACCTCGGCAAGGTGCAGAACGTGCTGCCGTCGATGGAGGCCGCCTTCATCGACATCGGCAAGGGCCGCAACGCCGTCCTGTACGCGGGTGAGGTCAACTTCGAGGCGCTGGGCATGGCCAACGGCCCGCGCCGCATCGAGTCCGCCCTCAAGTCCGGCCAGTCGGTCCTCGTCCAGGTCACCAAGGACCCGATCGGGCACAAGGGCGCCCGCCTGACCAGCCAGGTCTCCCTCCCGGGCCGCTACCTCGTGTACGTCCCCGAGGGCTCCATGACCGGCATCAGCCGCAAGCTGCCCGACACCGAGCGGTCGCGGCTGAAGACCATCCTCAAGAAGATCGTCCCCGAGGACGCGGGCGTCATCGTGCGCACCGCCGCCGAGGGCGCGAGCGAGGACGAGCTGCGCCGGGACGTCGAGCGGCTGCAGGCGCAGTGGGAGGACATCCAGAAGAAGTCCAAGAACGGCAACGCGCCGACGCTGCTGTACGGCGAGCCGGACATGACCGTCCGCGTCGTGCGGGACATCTTCAACGAGGACTTCTCCAAGGTCATCGTGAGCGGCCCGGACGCCTGGGAGACCATCCACGGGTACGTCGCCCACGTGGCGCCGGATCTCGCCGGGCGGCTGCAGAAGTGGACCAGTGAGGTCGACGTCTTCGCCACGTACCGGATCGACGAGCAGCTCGCCAAGGCGCTGGACCGCAAGGTATGGCTGCCCAGCGGCGGCTCGCTGGTGATCGACCGGACCGAGGCGATGGTCGTCATCGACGTCAACACCGGCAAGTTCACCGGCCAGGGCGGCAACCTGGAGGAGACGGTCACCAGGAACAACCTGGAGGCGGCCGAGGAGATCGTGCGCCAGCTGCGGCTGCGCGACCTCGGCGGCATCATCGTGATCGACTTCATCGACATGGTGCTGGAGTCCAACCGGGACCTGGTGCTGCGCCGCCTGCTGGAGTGCCTGGGCCGGGACCGTACGAAGCACCAGGTCGCCGAGGTGACCTCGCTGGGCCTGGTCCAGATGACCCGCAAGCGGGTCGGGCAGGGCCTGCTGGAGTCGTTCTCCGAGACCTGCGTCCACTGCAACGGCCGCGGTGTCATCGTGCACCTGGACCACGCGGCCGCCGCCGGTGGCGGCGGCAAGCGCAAGAAGCGCGCGCGGGCCGGTGCCGAGCAGCCGGAGCCCACGCACGAGGCCGTGGCCGGTGAGATCGTCGAGACCGGCGCGACCGCCGAGGAGGAGGCGGAGACCGAGGCCGAGGTCGCGGCGGAGGTCGCCGAGCCGATGGCGCTTCCCGCGCCGGAGTTCGAGCCGGACGAGGAGCTGTACAGCAGCGTCGCCGAGGCCGAGGCGGCGGTGTCGCGCGGGCGTTCGCGGCGCCGGGCGAGCCGTCGGGTCTCGGCTCCGGCGGGCGCGCCCGCGCCGAAGAGCGAGGCCGACGGGGCGGGCGTACCGGCGCCCACGGCTCAGGAGGTGACGGCCGAGGAGGAGGCCGCGCGTCCGGTGCAGCCGGAGCCGGCCGCCCAGGCGCACGCCGAGCCCGTTGCCGTCGAGGACCCGGTGGTCGAGGCCCCGGCGCCCGCGGAGGCTCCGGCTGAGGAGGCCGCGCCCAAGGGCCGTACGCGCCGTCGGGCGACCCGCAAGGTGAGCGCACCGGCCGGTTCGCCGCCGTCGGCGTCGGCGGAGGCGGCGGTGGTGACGGTCGCCGAGACCGCGCCCGCCGTGGCGGAGACGCCGGTCGCGGCGCAGCCGGAGCAGGCCGAGGCGCCCGCCGAGGCCGCCGCCCCGGCCCGTCCGCGCCGCCGTGCGGTCCGCAAGGCCACCGCGCCGACCGCGCCGGCGGAGGCGGCCGTGGTGGTCGTGCCGTCGGCGGAGACGCAGGCGCCGGTCGCGGAGCAGTCCGCCCAGGAGGCCGAGCAGGCTCTCGTGGAGGCCAAGGAGGCCGCCGCCGAGGCCGTCGACGTCGAGGCCGACGAGGCCGCCCCGGCCAAGAAGACGGCCCGTAAGACGGCCAAGAAGGCCACGGCGAAGAAGGCCGCCACCAAGAAGACCGCGGCCAAGAAGACGGCCGCGAAGAAGGCGACGGCCAAGAAGGCGGCGAAGTCCACCGCCACCAAGACGGCCGCCGCCAAGGCGACCAAGGCGACCAAGGCGACGTCGAAGAAGACCGCGGCGGCCGAGCAGTCCCAGCCGACCGTGTCGGTCTCGACCGACGAAGGCTGACGCCGCGCAGTGACGGTGTGCGGCCGGGTGACCGGCCGCACACGCTCACCACGGGGCCCGGTTTGACCCTCTCGGCCACCGCCCCGTAACCTTGACCGTCGGCGTGTCCACTGAACGCGCCACATCCCCGTAAACCTCTTCCTCCCGGGTCACCGGGAGAGGCCGTCCGTGTTCGGGCGGCTGGCCTGCGGGGGTGCCGTTCTCCGAGCGAAAGAGAGATCCGCGTGTACGCCATCGTGCGCAGCGGTGGTCGCCAGCACAAGGTTGCTGTCGGCGACATCGTTGAGGTTGACAAGATTTCCACCGCCAAGGTTGGCGACACGGTCGAGCTCTCGACCCTGCTCGTTGTCGACGGCGACGCTGTGACCAGCGACCCGTGGGTGCTGGCCGGCATCAAGGTCCAGGCCGAGGTCGTGGACCACCACAAGGGCCAGAAGATCGACATTCTGCGCTACAAGAACAAGACCGGCTACCGCCGTCGTCAGGGCCACCGCCAGCAGTACACGGCGATCAAGGTCACTGAGATCCCCGCGGCTGCGAAGTAAGGGACTGAGGAGAGATGGCACACAAGAAGGGCGCATCGTCCACCCGTAACGGTCGTGACTCCAACGCTCAGCGCCTCGGCGTGAAGCGCTTCGGCGGTCAGGTCGTCAACGCGGGCGAGATCCTGGTCCGTCAGCGCGGCACGCACTTCCACCCGGGCGCCGGTGTCGGCCGCGGCGGCGACGACACGCTGTTCGCGCTGCAGGCCGGTGCGGTGGAGTTCGGTACCCACCGTGGCCGCAAGGTCGTGAACATCGTTCCGGTCGCCTGATCGGAAGCTTTCGCGAGGCGGACCTCACTTCCCTGCGGGGAAGCGGGTCCGCCTTTCGCGTGTTGCTCAAGAGACATTCCCGTACTCCCCCAGCCTTCGGCCGGGGGGACCCCCAGGAGGCACATCCCATGACCACCTTCGTGGACCGCGTCGAACTGCATGTCGCCGCGGGTAACGGAGGCCACGGCTGTGCCTCCGTCCACCGTGAGAAGTTCAAGCCGCTCGGCGGGCCCGACGGCGGCAACGGCGGGCGCGGTGGGGACGTGATCCTCACCGTCGACCAGTCGATCACCACCCTGCTCGACTACCACCACTCCCCGCACCGCAAGGCCACCAACGGCAAGCCCGGCGAGGGCGGCAACCGCTCCGGCAAGGACGGCCAGGACCTGGTGCTGCCGGTGCCGGACGGCACCGTGGTGCTGGACAAGGCGGGCAACGTCCTCGCCGACCTGGTCGGGCACGGCACCTCCTACGTCGCCGCGCAGGGCGGCCGGGGCGGGCTCGGCAACGCCGCGCTCGCCTCCGCCCGCCGCAAGGCGCCCGGGTTCGCGCTGCTCGGTGAGCCGGGGGACGTCCAGGACGTCGTCCTGGAACTCAAGACCGTCGCCGACGTGGCGCTCGTGGGATACCCGAGCGCGGGCAAGTCCTCGCTGATCTCCGTGCTCAGCGCCGCCAAGCCGAAGATCGCCGACTACCCCTTCACCACGCTGGTGCCGAACCTCGGTGTGGTCACCGCCGGTTCGACCGTGTACACCATCGCGGACGTGCCCGGGCTGATCCCGGGCGCCAGCCAGGGCAAGGGGCTGGGGCTGGAGTTCCTGCGGCACGTGGAGCGGTGCAGTGTGCTGGTGCATGTGCTGGACACCGCGACGCTGGAGTCCGACCGTGACCCCGTCTCCGACCTCGACGTCATCGAGGCGGAGCTGCGGGAGTATGGCGGGCTCGACAACCGGCCGCGGATCGTCGTGCTGAACAAGATCGACGTACCGGACGGCAAGGACCTCGCCGAGATGGTGCGGCCGGATCTCGAGGCGCGGGGCTACCGCGTGTTCGAGGTGTCGGCGGTGGCGCGGACCGGGCTGAAAGAGCTGTCGTACGCGCTGGCCGAGCTGGTCGCGCAGGCGCGGGCCGCCCGGCCCAAGGAGGAGTCGACGCGGATCGTCATCCGGCCCAAGGCCGTGGACGACGCGGGCTTCACCGTCGTACGCGAGGACGACGGGCTGTTCCGGGTGCGCGGCGAGAAGCCGGAGCGCTGGGTGCGGCAGACCGACTTCAACAACGACGAGGCGGTCGGCTATCTCGCCGACCGGCTCAACCGGCTCGGTGTGGAGGAGGAGTTGGTCAAGGCCGGAGCCCGGGCCGGGGACGGGGTGGCCATCGGGCCCGAGGAGAACGCCGTGGTGTTCGACTGGGAGCCGACCGTCATGGCCGGTGCGGAGATGCTGGGCCGCCGCGGCGAGGACCACCGCATGGAGGCGCAGCGGCCCGCGGTGCAGCGACGCCGGGACCGGCAGGCCGAACGGGACGAGCTCCAGCGGGAGTTCGACGACTTCGAGCCGTTCTGAAGCCAGCCGTTCTGAAGCCAGCCGTTCTGAAGCCAGCCGTTCTGAAGCCAGCCGTTCTGAAGCCAGCCGTTCTGATTCCGGCCGTTCTGATCCCGGCCGTTCCGAGCGGCGGCCGTGCGGGCCGTACCCGGCCGGTACGGGGTGCTGTGGTGATGTCAACGCTCGTGGGTGATTGTCCCTTTATATCGTCATGTCTGGCTGCTTGCTAACGTACACAAGTATGCAGACGTGAGGTAAACACACTGCATACTTGATATTTCCGTATTCTGAGCAGTGGTTGATCGGAGCGGCCGTTCACCGGACGGCAGCCCATCGGAGGGGGAGTTCCCGCAGTGCGAAACCCTGAGGCGTCGCGTTTGGTCGGTGTGTACCGTCGCGCGGTTCCGGTCGGCGCGCGACGGATGATCGCGGAGCACGTGGGGACGGATCTGCGAGAGCAGGTGAAAGCCCGCATAGCCGCCGCCGCCGAGCTGCGGGAGCAGGCGGTACGGCTACGGGTGACGCGCCGCCACCGGGAGCTGCTGGCGCGGTACGACAGGACGGTCGTCAGCGTGGCGGGGGCGCCGCGCATCGCCCATGTCGTACCCGGCATCACCCCGCTCCAGGCGCGCCGGGCCAATCTTGAGACGGTGACGGCCGCGCTGCGCGACGCCGGTGTCGACTACTTCTGCGTGCGCTCCACCTCCGACACGGCGGCCGCGGTCGCCGTCCGCGCCGAGGACCGGGAGCGTGTGCTCACCGCGCTGCGCCGGGTCTGCCGGGCCAGACCCGGCTACGTCGTTCCGGTGCGCGGGAGGCAGCTCCAGGAGGACTCCGCGCTGCCCGGCTACGGGCCGGGTTCGTGGAAACGCGTCGCCGGCGCGGACGTCGTCCGCTGCACCTGGTACCTCACCGACCGGACCAGCCGTCTGGTGCTGGGCGTGCGCTACGGCTGCGACATCGAGTTCTGGCGGCGGGAGGACGGCGAGCTGGTCGCCCCGCGGCGCAACGGGATCGCCGAGGCGGTGCCCGCGGACGAGCCCGCGGTCGAGGCCGACGAGAGCCTGTTCACCGACTTCACGTCGCTGCCCGCGGAACGCGAGCCGGTGCGGGTAACGACGCGGCCGGTCTTCGCCGCGGGAGCCGTCGGGCGCCGCACCTTCCCCATCGACGTGGTGTACACCTGGGTGGACGGCTCCGATCCGCGCTGGCTGCAAGAGCGGGCCGCCTTCTCCGACCGGCCGTACCACGAGGAGGCGGCCAACGCCGCGCGCTACCTCAGCCGGGACGAACTGCGCTACTCGCTGCGCTCGCTGCACCTTTACGCGCCCTGGGTGCGCCACATCTACCTGGTGACCGCCGACCAGACGCCGGCGTGGCTGAACACCGACCACCCGCGGATCAGAGTCGTCAGCCACAAGGAGATATTCAAGGACCCGGCCGCGCTGCCGACGTTCAACTCACACGCCATCGAGAGCCAGCTGCACCACATCGACGGCCTGTCCGAGCACTTCCTGTACTTCAACGACGACGTGATGCTCGGCCAGGAGATTCTTCCGCAGCACTTCTTCCTGCCCAACGGTCTCGGGAAGTTCTACCTCTCGCCTGCCCTGATTCCCTACGGTGAACCGTCCCCCGACGATCCGCCCGTGGCGGCCGCAGGCAAGAACAACCGCAGGCTCCTCGCCGAACGTTTCGGCGACACCATCTTCCGGAAGATGAAGCACGTTCCGCACGCGCTGCACCGCAGCGTGCTGGACGAGATTGAGGCGGAGTTCCCCGAGGCGCACCGGCGCACGGCGGCCAGCAGGTTCCGCAGCTCCGGCGATGTGTCGGTCACCTCGTCGCTGCACCACTACTACGCCTTCCACACCCAGCGTTCCATCCCCGGCGAGGACCTGGTGTACCGCTACTGCGACGTCGGCAAGCCCGGCGTGGAGCGGGTCCTGGGCCGGCTGCTGGCCACCCGGGACGCACACGTCTTCTGCCTGAACGACACGACGTCGACGGAAGCGGAGCTGAGCCGCCAGCAGGCCCTGATGACGCGCTTCCTTGACGAGTACTTCCCCTTCCCCAGCCCCTTCGAGCGTGGTGCAGACAACCGATGAGACAACTCCCCACTCCGCACAAGGTGATGCGCAAGGGGTATGCCGTAGTCCGCTCGACCCGGTCGCGCCTGAACCATCTGGTCCTGGTACCGCCGAGCGCCGACGACTGGCCGCGGGTCACCGCCGAGCACCTGTCCCTCTTGGACGGCAGGACCCTGAACTTCTGCGTCCGTGTGCCGGACGAGGTGACGGCCTCGTCGGCCTCCCTGCTGCTGGGCGGATCCTCGTCCCCGGTCGTCATCCCGCTCACCCTCGTCCAGCGCGGCGACGGTCACGTCGAGGCACAGGGCACCGCCGTCCTCGACCTGCTGGAGGCGGACGCCGACCAGCACCGGCCGCTGCCCGCGGGGATGCGCAGGTTCCTGCTGGCCGCCGGGCAGTGGCGGCTGTCCGTCGTCTTCACCGACGCTGCCGGGGCCGAACGCCGGTACGCGCTGGCCAAGGCGCCCCGGCTGATGCCCGACGGGCCCACGACTCCCGGGCCGGTGCGCGAGGACGGTACCTACTGCCGCCTGATCGCATCGGGTACCGGACGGGCGTACGTGTCCGTGGGCAGGGACGACGCCGAGGCCGAGATCCTGTCCGTGAAGATCGGCTGGTCCGAGGTGACGCTGGAGGGCCGGCTCGTCAACGCTCCGGCCGATGAGTGCCGCGGCGACGTCGAACTCGTCCGCAGGGGTGGCAAGGCGGCCCGTGTCGTGCCGGCCACCTGGCAGGGTGACACCTTCGTCTGCTCGCTGAAGCCGGCCGACTTCGGCGACCTCGGCACCAAGGAGCAGATCTTCGACGTACGTCTGCGGCGGCCGCGTCGCCGGTCGCTGAAGATCTCCCGGCGGCGCACCGAGGTACGCAACCCCGGCGACGTCTTCCGGATGCCGTACCGGCTGCTGACCGGGGAGGACGACGGCACCGTGCTCAGACTCAACCCGTACTACACGCCCATCGGCAGCCTCGCCTTCCGTGCGGCCCACCTTCCTTCTGGATGCTGACAACAATGAAGATCACTTTTCTGCTCACCTGGGGCGACGAGATGGGCGGCACGGAGCAGGCCGTCTACACCCAGGCGACGCACCTGGCGCCCCGGCACACCGTCGAGGTGCTGAGCGTCTTCAAGACGCGTGAGCGCCCCTTCTTCTCCGTGGACGAGCGGGTCTCGGTGCGGTACCTGGTGGACCGCACCGGCAAGACCGAGCGGCCGGTGCGCGACAGCGGCATCGGCGCCGAGGAGTGCCGCCGCCTGGCCGGGCTGCCCAGCGAGCTGATCAGCCCCAAGTGGGAGGCCACCTTCGACGCCCTCTCCGACGTCGAGATGAACCGCGCCCTGCGGACCATCGACACGGACGTCCTGATCACCACCTCGCCCGCCCTGATGTCCGCCGTCGCCGACCTGGTGCCCTCCCGGGTGATCACCATCCACCAGGAGCACCGGCCCTCGCAGCTGCGCGGCGCCACCGGCGAGCCGCTGCTGCTGCGCGCTCCCGAGATCGACGCCCTGGTGGTGCTGACGGAGCGCACGAAGCAGTGGCTGGAGGAGTCGCTCGGCAAGGCGGCCCCGCGCCTGGCGGCCATCCCGAACGCGATCCCCGAGGGTTTCCGGCCGCGTTCCAGCCTGACCGGCAAGAGCATCGTGATGCCGCGCCGCCTGGTGCCCGACAAACAGGTCGACCACGCCATCCAGGCCTTCGCCAAGGCCCTGCCCGACCACCCGGGCTGGCGGCTGCGCATCTTCGGCGACGGCCCGCAGATGTCCCGGCTGCGCAACCTGGTCCAGGGCCTCGGCCTGCACGACGCCGTGGAGATCCTCGGGCCGAGCCAGCACATGACGGAGGAGTGGGCCAAGGCCAGCCTGACCATGCTGCCGTCCCAGGACGGCGAGGCCTTCCCGCTGGTGCTGCTGGAGGCCTTCGCCGCCGGTGTCCCGGCGGTGGCGTACGACATCGTCACCGGACCTGCCGAGATCATCCGGCACGGCGTGGACGGACTGCTCGTCCCGCCCAACGACATCGACGGGCTGGCCGAGGCGATATCCCGGCTGATGGGCGACGAGGAACTGCTGCGTTCCTACGGGGAGAACGCCTACGACGGCTCCGCGCGCTTCGCCGCGGACGTCATCGTCAAGCAGTGGGAGGAACTGTTCACCGAGCTCGTGCTGCGGCGCGACGACCCGCAGCGGATGGCGGAGCGGGCCGACCGCATGGCCCACCGCGTGGCCCACGGCGGCGCGGGCCGCTTCCACGCCGCGGTCGCCGCGGACCGCACCGCCCCGTCGTCGGGCGACCAGCGGGCGCGTGAGCTGGTGATCGGCGCGGCCAACCGTTCCCTGGTACGGGCCGCGGGCCGGCTCTCCGAGGTCCGCGACGACCTGCAGGGCTCGGACATCCTGCAGCGGAACTTCGAGACGGTCATCGCCGCACTGGAGAAGCACGACATCCCCTACGTGCTGCTGCGGGACCGGGAGGACACCCCGCGCCAGCGGGTGGCGGTGGACAACACCCACCAGGAGCGGGTGCGCAAGGCCCTGGCCACCGAGTACGAGGGCAAGGCGGTGTACGCCGAACTGCTCAAGCCCCGCACGCACGCCCCGGGCGTGCTCCTGGCCGAACGCCTGGAAGGGGCCGGCGAGGTCGCGGGGTTGCGGGTCTTCCGTCCCGTGGTCACCTCCAGCCGTACCCTGCGCTTCGGCCCCGCCTACGGCTGCGACGTGGAGTTCTGGCGCCTGGTGCCGGAGGAGGAGGGCGGCGACGGCCAGTTCGTCGCGCCGCTGCGGCCGAGCGCGGTCGGCCCCAAGCTGCCGTCGCTGACCGCCGACGCCCGCCTGCGCGTGCGGGACCGGGAGTACCCCACGCTGGAGCCGTTCACCAAGAAGCTGGTCAGCGACATCACCTTCCCGGTGGACGCCGTCTACACCTGGGTCGACGACTCGGACCCGCGATGGCAGGAGCGCCGGGCCCAGCGGCGCGCGGCCCTCGGCCTGGACGCCGAGGCGTCCGGGGACGAGGCGGCGCGCTTCCGCAACCGGGACGAGCTGCGCTACTCCCTGCGCTCGCTCGCGATGTTCGCGCCCTGGGTCCGCAAGATCTACCTGGTCACCGACGACCAGACGCCCGAGTGGCTGAACACCGAGCACCCGGGCATCGAGGTGATCTCGCACCGGGACATCTTCACCGACGCAAGCTGCCTTCCCACGTTCAACTCCCACGCCATCGAGAGCCAACTGCACCACATCGACGGGCTGTCGGAGCACTTCCTGTACATGAACGACGACGTTTTCGTCGGCAGGCCGCTCAGCGCGCAGAAGTTCTTCCAGCCCAACGGCACGAGCCGCTTCTTCTGGACGCCGACGACCGTGCCGATCGGGGAAGCGACCGAGGAGGACGAGGGCTACTTCGCCGCGGCGAAGAACAATCGCCGGCTGCTCGAGGACCGCTTCGGGGTGACCGTGGCGAACAGCTTCGCGCACGCTCCGCACCCGTTGCGCAAGAGCGTCCTGCAGAAGATCGAGGCGGAGTTCCCCGAGAGCGTGGCCCGCACCGCGGCGAACCCGCTGCGCGGCTGGCAGGACATCTCCATGGTCTCCTCGCTGCACCACCACTACGGCTACCTGACGGGTGCCGCGGTGCCCAGCAGCATCCGGTGCGCCTACATCGACGTGGGCACCTACGCACGGCACCCGGAGCTGACGCGTCTGCTGGCGATCCGGGGCCACGACGTGTTCTGCCTCGGCGAGTCGCGGGACGCCGAGGTTCCGGACCAGGAACAGGCCCGCATCATCGACGCCTTCCTGCGCGCCTACTTCCCGGTGAAGAGCCCGTACGAGCTCTGAGCACGACGCGTCACGACGAAGGGGGGCTTTCCCCGGCCGAAGGCCGGGGAAAGCCCCCCTTCTTGCTGTCGGGTCCGGCTAGCGGACCACGTAGCCGAAGCGGCCGCCGGTGGCCGGCAGACCACCCTGGCCGGGCTGGTAGGTGGTGATCGCGGCGTTCGAACCGCCGGCGGTCACGTTGGACAGCGGCAGGGCGTAGACCGTGCCGTAGCTGCCCGGACCGTACGGCATGCCCACGTACAGCTTGGTGCCGGTGTAGTGGATGCTCCGGCCGAGGTGCTGGTTGGCGCCCGCGGGACCCGGGATGCCGGAGTTGCCCGCCTCGATCCAGCGGTTGTTCGTGTCGCGCGAGCCGAGCAGCGAGAAGGTGGTGATTGCGCCCGCCTTCGCCGTCGTACCGACGGCCTCGTCCGTGATGCCGACGGCCAGCTTCATCGTCGCGGTGGTGCTCACCTCACGCGGTGCCGTGTTCACCGCGGCCAGGGTCTGGCCGAAGCGGTCACCGGCCTCGGAGGTGCCGGGGACGGCATCGGAAGAGGTGCCGGAGTAGTACGTGCTCAGCTGCTTGTACGTCCCCGCGGCGGTGACCTCGAACGTGATGACGTTGCCGGTGTCGGTCTTGTTGACACCGTCGATGTCCAGGTCCTCACCGGGAGAACCGACCGCGAGAATCGAGTGGGTGGCGGCCGCCGCTCCGGACGGGCGGTAGGGGACCAGGGCCAGGGACCTGCCGAACTGGTCGCCCGCCTCGGCTGCGCCGGCGACGGTGTCCAGGTCCTGGTCGAGACCGAACAGCGGGGTGGGCCGCTTCTCGGAGTTCAGCCGGTGGCTGAAGACCGCCAGGTTGCCGGCGCCCGCGTCGGAGCCGATGGCCTCGCCCGGGGCGCCGATGGCGATGTGGTTGGCGTCGGCCGCGACGACGGCGCCGAAGCCGTCGTTCGCCTCCACCGCACCCGGCACATCGGTGCTGTCCTGGCTGATGGCGATGTTGGTGTCGCCGTGCACGTAGAAGGCCATGCCCGCCTTCGCGGTGGAGCCGATCGCCTCGCCCGGCGAGCCGATCACCACGAACGGCTCGCCCGCGGCGGTGGTGCCCGCGGCGATGGCCTGGCCGGTGCGGTCACCGCTCTCGGGGGCGGAGTTCTTGAAGGAGCCGGTGCCGGCGCCCTGCTCGAAGTGGGTGTTCTTGATCGCCCCGGTGCCGATACCGCCCCGCGCGCCGTACAGAATGTCGACCATGCCGGCGTCGGTGGCGCTGCCCAGGTCCTCGGACGGCGTGCCGACGACCAGGTCGGTGCAGCCGTCCTGGTTGTAGTCGACGGTGTCGATCGCCTCGCCGAACCAGTCGCCGGCCTCCGAGCCGCCCGGCACCCAGTCGAGGTCCTGGTGGAACTCGGCGGTGCCCTTCCCGCCGCCGTAGACCACCCGGACGACCCCCGCTCCGTCGTCGCCGCCGACACTCGCCTTCGGGTCGGCGATGGCGACGTCCTCGACGCCGTCGCAGTTGAAGTCGGTGATGGGCAGGGCGCCGACGGTGGACGTCACCCAGGAGTTCAGGTCGTCGACGCGGGCGGCGATGCCGCCGGTACGGGTCTCAGCGGTGTCGATGCCGAAGCAACCGCCCTGGTAGGAGCGGCTGTTGAGGGCCACCAGCTGCGGGCTGCCGTTGGTCGTGCGCACCACCGGACCGCCGGTGTCGCCCATGCAGGCGGCCGCGCCGTCCTTGCCGGTGAAGGTGGCCGTGGTGGCGTCGGCGGCGTCCACCGTCAGCGCGCCGGTGTGCAGCTTCAGCGGCGCCCACTCGGTCTTGGTGCGCCCGTACCCGGCGAACTTCAGTTCCTCGCCCGCGGCGGGTGCGGTGGTGGCCACGGTGACCGGGGCCACGTTGGTGACCGGCCGGTTCAGACGGGCCAGGACGACGTCGCGGTCGGTGCGCGGCACGAGCTGCACCACCTCGCGCTCGGCTCCGTCGGAACCGCTCAGGTCGGAGCGGCCGATGGTGGCGGTCGTGGGCTTCGCGGGCTTGCCCGCGGGCACCGACAGGCTCGTCGCCGGGTCGTCGGCGAAGCAGCTCGCCGCGGTCAGCAGCCAGTCGGGGGCGACCAGCACGCCGGAGCAGCCGCGATCGTGGTCACCGACGATGACCTGCGCGGTGTAGCTGAAGGAGGTGTCGGTGGCCGGTGTGCCGGTCACCGCTGACGCGGGCGCGGCGCACAGCGCGACCGGGCCGACGGCCAGGGCGGCGACCAGTGCCGCAAGGCGCACGTGTCTGGTGTGTCGCATGATGTGATTCCTTGGACTCGAAGGACTGCCGGGCCGAGCGGCCCGGGGCAGCCTGGGAAATGCCGACGGGCGTGCGCCCAGCGCTACTTGGCGGTCCTGATCTCCACGAGCATGAACTCGCGGCCCTGTTCGTCGGCGCTCTCGCCGACCGCGGTCCAGGCGTTCTTGTCGACGTCGAAGGACTTCTCCTCGGTGCCGGTGGTCATGTCCACCTGCGTGGTGTAGTCGTTGCCCCTGATGCCGTAGACCGAGGGGATCTCCAGGGTCAGCCAGCCGGAATTGCCGGTCACCTGGAAGCAGATCCTGTCCTTGCTCCGCGCCCAGACCTCGAGCTGTCCGGTGCCGCTCACGCAGTCGGCGAGCGTGATGTGGCCGTCGCCGCGCTTGAGGACGATGTTCTGCTCCGCGAGGATCTTGTCCGCCTGCGGGTAGTTGAAGTCCTCCACGGCGTAGCCGGGGGCTTCGCCCGCGACGGGTGCGGCCGCCCGTGCGTCCGCGCCCCCGGTGGCGGAGGTACCGGCCGGGACGGCGAGCCAGGTCAGTGCGCCGGCCACCGCCGCGGCCAGCAGGGTGCCGACTGTTCTTCTGTGGTGCGGCCTTGCCGCGATTGCGCTGAGCGCCTTCATTGAAGTCCTATGGGTCGATTCCGATGAAATTCAGAATACGTTCGAAACAGCTGTGAGGCTGCGATGGCCGGGGGCGGCAGCAGCGGGCATGGATTGAGAATTCTCAGAAATGCGCATGGCCATGAAACTGCCCCAGCCTCGTTTATCAAAGCCGGAATGATTGATCTCTGTCCACCGGGCGAAGAGTGCCAAAACGGGCACATTGGGAACGGCTGACATGGCGTGTGTCACACCGTGAAAAGGGTGCCGATCAGCCGCCGTTCTTCACGCCCACCGCCCAGACGGCACCGATCACCACCAGCATGACCGTCATGGAGGTGCAGATCCAGACCGTCACGACCCGGCTGCTCTTGGTCGCCGGATCCTCGACCCACCGGTGGTAGTCGCGCGTGATGCGGCCCCGCACGGGGGCCAGCATGGCCGGGAACATGAGCATGGTCGCCGCGTAGAGGTAAAGGGCGGCGGCCGGGACCTGGCTCTCGGCGAAGCCGCGCGCTCCCACACCGACAATGCCGATGACCGGAAGCCAGAACATCTTCTTGCGGTACTTCGGAATCTGGATGATCCACTGCATGGCGGCGAGATTGACCAGGGTGGCACCTATCGCAATCAGAATCCAGGCACCTGTGGACAGTGACAGAAACATACAGGGCCTCCCGGGTCGGAACCTCGTCATTCTTTCATATGCGGTTCCGACCCCGAGTGCGTCGTCTAGAAGAGGGAGTCCCACCCGTCGGAGATGGCGCCTCCGATGCCGGACGCGACATCACCGGCCTTGTCCCACGACGTGGTCGCGAAAGTGACCGCGGGACCCACCATTTCGTGCCCGATCCGCGAGGCGATCACGGTGCCGCTCTTCAGGCCCTGGGCGCCCCACTCGATGGCCTGGGACACGCCCGGAAGCTTGATCTTGCCGAGGGCGAAGCCGCCCGTGAGAGCGCCGACCGCGAGCCCGGCGACGGAGCCGAAGAACGCGTCGGACGTCCATCCGTCCGTGAAACCGGTGATGACGGCCGAACCGATGCCCGTGACCCACGAGATGGTGCCCGCCACTCCGGCGATGACCTGACCGGCCGGTGGCGGAACGAGCAGGCTGAACGCGGCGACGGTCCCGGAGACGGCGCTGATCGCGTTGAGCGCCTGCGCGACGTCGCGCCAGTCGTCCTTGCTGCCCCAGCCCTCGGGGTTGTCGACCTTGTCGTGGTCGCTGGTGTCGGACGGGTCGACCCCGTTCTGCTGGTTCTCCCTCGCCGCCTGTGCGGCCGCGCGCGCGGCCGCGGCCAGTTCCTCCTGCCGCTTGGCGGCGGCTGTCCTGCGGGCCTCGGAGGCCGCCTGTGCGGCGGCCGCCGCGTCCTGCCCGGCCTCGTAGGCGGACTGGCGTGCGGCGTTCGCCGACGCCTGCGCCTGGCCGGCGGACTGCACGGCGGCAGCGGCGGAGGCCACGGCCTGGTTGGCGGAGTAGTTCGCCCGCCGTGCGGCGCCGCGCGCGGCGGCGGCCGCGGTCTTCGCCTTGTCCGCGGACGCCTGCGCGTCCAGCGCGGACCGTTCGGCGGCGTCCGCGTTCGCGTCGGCCTCCGTGGCGTAGTCGGCGGCCCTGTCGGCGGAGGCCTGGGCCTTGTCCGCCCACTGCGCCGCCTCGGCCGCCGCCTGGCGCGCCTCGGCCGCGGCCCTGGACGCCTCGTAGGCGTCCTTCTGCGCCTCCTGGGCGATCTTCGCCGCGTGGGCGATGGAGGCGCGGACGGCGGCGACGTGCGAGCTCCAGTCGTGGTCGAGCTGCGCGGCGCGGTGGTGCACGGTGGTGACGAAGTCACGGCGCATCCACGACGGCCCCTCCAGCGCCACCTGCGCGGCCGCCTTGGTGTACGGACCGGCGGTTTCCAGGATGGACAGGACGGCGACCTGGTCGTCCTCGACGACCTTGTCGGCGTAGCCCAGGAAGAAGCCGTGCAGGGCCGTGGCCGAGCCGTCGTCCAGGGCGGCCTGCGCCGCGGCCCTGACCGCGTTCCCGGGGTTGTCGTCGAGGATGCGGAGGATGGCGACCCGGTTGTCCGCCGCCGCGGCTTCCAGGACGCCGCTGGTCAGGAAGTCGCCCACGGCCTTCGCGTCGTCCGCGGCCAACGCCGTGCCGGCGGCGTCGGCGACGGCTTCGGTGGACACCTTCGCCAGGGCGAGGACCGTTTCCCGGTCGTCCTGGGTCTGCGCGATCCGCCGGTCGGTGGAGACCCAGGCCAGCACGTCCTCGTCGGCTCCGGCGAGGGCGTACTCGGCGGCGCTCCGGCTCCAGGTGCCGATGGTCGTGGAGATCAGGTTCATCGCGGCCCGGCGGCCGAGGGTGACGGCCTGGGCGGTGTCGCCGGAGGAGTACGCGGCCTCGGCCTTGGCGATGAGGTCCTTGGTCGCGGCGTCCAGGGCGTCGGCCTGGGTGGCCGCCGTGCGGGCCGCCTGCCGGTCCGCCGCCTCCGCCTGCGCCAGCTCCCGGGCCTCGGCGAGTGACTGCTCGGTCTCCTCCGCCAGCTTCCGGGTCTCGGAGTCACGGGCCGCCTGCTCCACGGCCTGGGCGTCCTCGACCGCCGTCGCCGCCGCTTCGGCGGCCTGCACCGACTCGGCGGCCCAGGCGGTGGCCTTCTTGGCGTAGTCGGCCGCCTGCCCGGCGGCGTCCGCCGCCTCGTCGGCCGCCTTCGCCGCGTTGTCGGCGTGCGTGGCGGCGGAGTTGGCCGCGTCCCGTGCGGAACGCGCCGCCTGCGCGGCGGTGTTGGCCAGGGACTGAGCGGTGTTCGCGGCCTTGGTGGCGCGGGCCGCCTGCGCGTCGGCCTCGGCGGCGGCGGCCTTGGCGCGGGCCGCCTCCGACTGGGCGGCACCCGCCGCCTGGGCGGCCACGGCGGCGGAGTTGGCCGCGGCGGCCGCGTTGCGCGCCGCGCCCGCCGCGGCGGATCCGGCCGCTGCCGCCCGGCTGGAGGCGGTCGCCGCCGCGTCGGCCGCCGCGGCCGCCGTCCGGGCCTTGGCGGCCGCGTTGCGCGCGCCCTCCGCGGCGCTACGTGCGGCCTGGGCCTTGGTGGCGTCATTGGCTGCCGCGATGGCGGCCGAGTAGGCGGCGGAGGCGGCTCGTCCGGCGGTCGCCGCGGCCTGGGCGGCGGCGGTGGCGGCCAGCGCCGCGCGGCGAGCGGCGTTGTGCGCGGCGGAGGAGGCCCGGATGGCGGTGCGGGCGGCGGAGGCGGCGCCCTGGGCGGCGGAGGCGGCCTTGCGGGCGGCAGCGCCGGACCTGGCGACATCGTCGCGGGCCGCGTCCGCCTCGGCGGCGGCCTTCTCCGCCGCTTCCTTCGCCTTCTCGGCTGCTTCCTGCGCCTTGTCCGAGGCGGCGACGGCGCGGTCGGAGGTCAGCTGGGCCCGCCTGCCCTCGCGTTCCACGATCGCCACCAACTGGTCGATGGTGGCGCTCTCGTGGTCCCGTGCCCGCGCGATGTGCTGACCGGTGTTCAGGAACCAGTTGATCGCGGACGGCGAACCGTCGTCCAGCGCGCGCACTGCGTACTTCTCCACCTCGGGGGAGGCGGTGGCGAGGATGCGGAAGACCTCGGCCCGCTCGTCCTCCTGGCGCGCGGTGATCTGGGTGTCCAGCAGGAACAGCGACAGGGCGTCGCTGGTGCCGTCGGTGAGCGCCTTCTGCGCCTCCCGCTGGATCGCCCTGCCACCGCTGTTCATGATGGCCAGGGTGGTGACGCGGAGGTCCTCCAGCTCGGCGGTCCTGTATCCACCGGCCAGGAAGTCGGCGATGGCCTCGTCGCCGCCGTCGAGCGCGGCGGAGGCGTCGCGGGCCGTGCCCTTGCCGCTGGCGGGCAGTGCCTTGAGCAGGGCGAGGCGGTTGTCCTCGGCGGTGGCCTGCGCCAGTCCCCCGGACAGGAAGCCGTCGATGTCGGCGCCGGTGCCGGTCAGCGCCTGCGCGGCCACTGTCTTGACGGTGCGTCCGCCGATCTTCCACGCGGTGACGGCCTTCGCCCGCGCGGTGTCGGGGAGTTCGGGGAGCCTGGGCAGTTCCGTTCCGGCCGTGGCCGTGGCTGCGGTGGCGGCCAGGGCGCGGGAGGGCGCCGAGAGAGGGATCGCGGTCGCCGCCGTGGCCGCCCCAACGGCGGTGAGGACGCGCCGTCTGCTCCAGTACGTGGTGTCCAATGAATCCCCCCTCGTGTGGCCGAACTGCGTGAACGTATGGGCGTGCGAAGGGAGTTGACCAGCCGTCAGCGTGTACGGAGCCCATGAGAAACCCCACACCGGCCCGTATGGTCGTATTCGCCGGGATGCTCCCGAGTGGGCGGTTGCGTGCGCGGCGTACGCATGTTCTGATCATTTGTTCACGCTGCGGATGGGGACCGTTCCCGCTGCCTTCCGGTTCCGTTCAGGCGGTACGGCCCACCTCGCTGTGCCGGACCTGCTCCGCCGCTCGTCCGCGTACTGGACCGACTGCGCGGTGACCCGCCCCCGTCGCGTAGATTCGGCACGTGGACAGCAAGGTGTCAGGGGCAAGGCAGGCCGTGCGCGAGGCCCGCAGGATCGTGGTCAAGGTGGGTTCCTCGTCGCTGACCACTGCCTCCGGCGGGCTGGACGCGGACCGGGTCGACGCGCTCGTCGACGTCCTGGCCAAGGCTCGCAGCGGGGGGGAGAAGGAGATCGTGCTGGTCTCCTCGGGTGCCATCGCCGCCGGGCTCGCCCCGCTGGGCCTGCGCCGCCGCCCCAAGGACCTCGCCCGCCAGCAGGCCGCCGCCAGCGTCGGCCAGGGGCTGCTGGTCGCCCGCTACACCGCCTCCTTCGCCCGCTACGGCGTCCGCGTCGGCCAGGTGCTGCTCACCTCCGACGACATGAGCCGCCGCGCCCACCACCGCAACGCCTCCCGCACCCTGGACAAGCTCCTGGCCATGGGCGCCCTCCCGGTCGTCAACGAGAACGACACCGTCGCCACCGACGAGATCCGCTTCGGCGACAACGACCGGCTCGCCGCGCTCGTCGCCCATCTCGTCCGCGCCGACCTGCTGGTCCTGCTCTCCGACGTGGACGGCGTCTACGACGGCGACCCCAGCAAGCCCGGCACCTCGCGGATCACCGAGGTGCGCGGGCCCGCGGACCTCTCCGGTGTCGAGATCGGCAGCGCCGGGAAGGCGGGCGTCGGCACCGGCGGCATGGTCACCAAGGTCGAGGCCGCCCGGATCGCCGCCGCCGCGGGCATCCCCGTCGTCCTCACCAGCGCGATCCACGCCGCCGACGCGCTGTCCGGCCAGGACACCGGCACGTACTTCCACCCCACCGGCAAGCGCTCCGCCGACCGGCTGCTGTGGCTGCAGCACGCCTCCGCGCCGCAGGGGGCGTTGACGCTGGACGACGGTGCCGTACGCGCGGTCGTGGAGCGCCGCACGTCGCTGCTGCCGGCCGGGATCGCCGCCGTCGAGGGCGAGTTCGGCGCGGGCGACCCGGTCGAACTGCGCGACGGCAGCGGGCGCGCCGTGGCGCGCGGGCTGGTCAACTTCGACGCCAAGGAGATCCCGCAGCTGATCGGCCGCTCCACCCGGGAGCTGGCGCGGGACCTCGGCCCGGCGTACGAGCGTGAGGTCGTCCACCGGGACGATCTGGTGATCCTGCACCACTGAGCACCACTGAGCACCTTGGCGCGCGGCCGAAGCACGGCCGAAAACGGGGGGAACGCCCCGCAAAAGCCCCCGCCCTGAGGTGGACGTTCCGCAAAACCGCCCCGCGATCCCCCGGGGGCCTGCTCAACTTTGTCCAGAGGCACGCACTGGCACTGCATGAAGGAGGCCGCCGGTGAGACGAGTGCGCCCCGGGGCAGCGTCCCGCGCGGCAGGTACCGAGCGCGCCCTCACGAGCGTCGCCGCCGGTGACCGCTACACGGGCGAGGAGCCCGAGGACCTGCCCAGGCTGTGGCACATCACCCTCAGCGTCTCCGGCGACGCGGCCCCGCTGAAGGAGGTCAGGCGCGCCCTGGAACAGCTCGCCCACGACCACCCCTTCCTGCTGACCAGCAGATACGCCGAGGACCACGCGGAGATCCGGTACTGGGAGGAGGCCCGCGACCTGCACGACGCGGCCGCCGTCGCGCTGCGGCTGTGGGGCGAGCACCGGCAGAGCGCTGGGCTCCCGCCCTGGGAGATCGTCGGCCTGGAGGTCATCGACCGGGCCACCTACCACCAGCGCATCTCCGAGGGCTACGGCCCGCCGCCCGCGTCCCCCGTCGGCGTCCACCCCTTTTGAGGGTCTTGCGCACGTGTCTCGGGGTTTGGGATGAGCGCTGGACCGTCCCGCGAGGCGCACTACCCTTCCCTCATGACCACGCTTTCGCCGTACGACTCCATGACCCCGGTCACCCGGGCCGCCTACCGTGCCAAGGCCGCCGCCGCCGACCTCGCGCCGCTGCCCCGGGCCGTGAAGGACGACGCGCTGCTCGCCATCGCGGACGCGCTGGAGGTCCGGACGAGCGAAATCGTCGAGGCCAACGCCAAGGACGTGGCCAAGGCCCGGGAGGCCGGCACCAGCGAGGCCATCGTCGACCGGCTGACCCTCACCCCGGAGCGGGTCCGGGCCATCGCCTCCGACGTGCGGGACGTGGTCGCGCTGCCCGACCCGGTCGGCGAGGTCGTGCGCGGCTCGACCCTCCCCAACGGCATCGACCTGCGCCAGGTCCGCGTCCCGCTGGGCGTCGTCGGGATCATCTACGAGGCCCGCCCGAACGTCACCGTCGACGCCGCCGCGCTCTGCCTGAAGTCCGGCAACGCCGTACTGCTGCGCGGCTCGGCCTCCGCGTACGAGTCCAACACCGCCCTCGTCCGGGTGATCCGTGACGCCGTCGGCGGCGCCGGGCTGCCCGCCGACGCCGTGCAGCTGGTGCCCGGCGAGAGCCGCGAGAGCGTGCGTGAGCTGATGCGCGCCCGGGGCCTGGTCGACGTACTGATCCCGCGCGGCGGGGCCTCGCTGATCCAGACGGTGGTCCAGGAGTCCACGGTCCCGGTGATCGAGACCGGCACCGGCAACTGCCACGTCTACGTCGACGCCCACGCCGACCTCGACATGGCGATCGAGATCCTGATCAACTCCAAGGCCCAGCGGGTCAGCGTCTGCAACGCCGCCGAGACGCTGCTGGTCCACCAGGACATCGCGGCCCAGTTCCTGCCGCGCGCCCTGGACGCCCTCGCGGAGGCGGGGGTGACCGTGCACGCCGACGAGCGGGTGGCGGCGTACGCCAAGGACTCCAAGGCGACGGTCGTCGAGGCCACGGCGGAGGACTGGGAGACCGAGTACCTGTCGTACGACATCGCCGCCGCGGTCGTGGACTCCCTCGACAAGGCCGTCGAGCACATCCGGCTGTGGACCTCCGGCCACACCGAGGCCATCGTCACGACCTCGCAGGCGGCCGCCCGCCGCTTCACCCAGCTGGTCGACTCCACGACGGTCGCGGTGAACGCCTCCACCCGTTTCACGGACGGCGGCCAGTTCGGTTTCGGCGCGGAGATCGGCATCTCCACGCAGAAGCTGCACGCGCGCGGCCCGATGGGGCTGCCCGAGTTGACCAGCACGAAGTACATCGTCACCGGGGACGGGCACGTACGGCGCTAGGCGCACGACCCCGGCGCGCGCGGCCGGGAGATGTCTTGAGCAGACGGATGAATTTCCATACCGTCTGCCCAAATTGACCCCCCCGGTCTACTCTGGTTCCGTGCCGGAGGACGTGGGGGGCACGCCGTTCCCTGACGGCTGGGAGCCCGACGACGACCACGACCGCGGGGTGTCGGACGAAGAGTTCGCCTCCGTGGTCTTCGACGAGGCCTTCGTACGGGCGGCCGTGGTGCACGAGCCGACCGCTGTCGAACGCCTCCTGGCCGCCGCCCAGGCGAGAGCCGAGGCCTCCGAGACGGAGGCCCGCCGGGCGCACCGCAGGGGCGAGCGGTACGACGACGGGTACGGCCCCGACGACCACGGCGGTTTCGGCCAGGACCCGGACCTCGACGACCTGGACGACACCGAGATCCTCGACCACCGCGACGGCGCGGCGGGGCCGTACGGGAAACAGGTCCGCTGGCACCGGCCGGTCGCCTGGCTGCTCGCCCTGGTGATGGGCATCGGCATGGTCGCGCTGGCCTTCGCCGCGGTCTACCGGGGCGCCTCGTCCGGCCGTCAGGACCAGGTCCCGCCGCCCGCCTCGACCGGCCTGGAGCACGGCACCTCGGCGGCGCCCTCCGCCTCCGCCGACTTCTCCCAGCCGGCTGTCTCGGCGGTCCCGCGCACCCCCTGAACGGCCCCTTCCATAGGGCCGGGCGGAGGCTTACCGACTTGGTGAGTACCTGTCAGAAGTTGTCGCACAGCGGGGCGTTTACCGGAGCTTGTGGCGACCTACTCTGAAGATATGGGCGGGCCTGGAGACCCACCCGAGGGGACACCCGACGGCGCCCCCAACGGTGCGGAAGACGAATACCGATCCGTTGTGTTCGACGAATCGTTCGTCCGCGCTGCCCCTCTCCAGGAGTTCTCCGCGCAGGAGCGCATGGCCGACCACGCGCCCGCCGTACGCCGCCGCCCGCCCCAGCGCCGGGGCCTGCCCCGGCAGGCGCTGGTCCTGGTCCTGCTGATCGCGGTCGCCTTCGGCACCGCGATCTACATGGGCGTACGGCACCCCTACCAGACCCCACAGATCGGCCGGGCCGTCGAACCGCTGCGGATGACCGTCGTCCCGCTCGCCCCGCACGGCAAGGTCCCCGGCGCCACCGACCCCGAACAGCTGTACGCCAACAGTCCGGCGGCCCAGTTCCGCGTCGGCGCCGAGGGGATACCGCTGCCGGCGACCCGGCGCACCGCGAACTTCTCGGACGCCCAGGTCGTCACCGCCCTGACCACCGCCAAGGACTACCTCGTCCGCTCCTCGCTCTACCCCGAGGTGCTCACCGGCGGGCAGGTCAGGCCGGTGCGCGTGCTGCTCGACCCGGAGCAGCTCGGCCAGTTCGACCGGAGTTTCCAGCAGCCCACCGCCGACGGGCGGCACGCCCCCACCGGCTGGCTGGTCCGCTTCGACCCGACCCGGGCCGAGCTGGCCGACCGCAAGATCCGGGTGCAGGGCTCCCTGGAGGCCACCGAGGCCGACCCGTCCACTCTCGACGTCACCACGGATCACACGTTCGTGTACGCGCTGCGACCGGCCGGAGCCGACGGGACGGCCGAGGCGTCCCTGTTCACCGTCCGGCGCGAGCTGCACTTCCGCTTCGACCGCGACGACCTGCGGCTGCACCAGGCCGAGCTGGTCGACTCGTCCCTCCGGGCCGGACCGCTCTCCTGCGCCGAGGACGCCGCGAACCACCTGCGCCCGCTGCTCGCCGGTCAGACCCCCAAGGCGGGCGGCCCGGCCGACACGGACCCGTACGCACCCCAGGGCACGGCGGCACTGTGCGGGACGCTGGCGGACAGCGCGCAGCCGAAGGCGTGAGCGGGGGCGCGGCGATGCGGCCCTCGGGCGGGGTCAGTCCTCGTCGCGCGGCGGTTCCTTCGACGCGGAGCCAGTAGAGCCAGTAGAGCCATTGGATCCCGTAGACCCCGTAGTCCCCCCGGTCCCCGTGGTCCCGGTGGTCCCCGTAGACCCCGTCGTACCCGCGGAGCCCGGCGTACCGCTGGAACCCGCCCCACCCCCCGCAAAGCTGCCGAACCCCCGCCGCACCCGGCTGCCCAGGTCCCCCGCGCCGCCTGCTATGTCCGTCACCAGCTTCATCAGCGGATCCTTGCTGCTGCGCACCTGCCCCGCGTAGCTCGCCGCCGACTCGCGGAAGGAGTCGGTGACCGAGGTGTCCTTGTCCTCGCCGCGCCGCGGGTAGTGGCCGTCCATGATCCGCTGGTAGTCGCGGGAGGCGGCCCACTTCTTCAGCTCGGCCGCGCGGATCGTGGCGAACGGGTGGGAGCGGGGCAGCACGTTCATGATCTTCAGCACGGAGTCGCGCAGGTCGCCGCCCGCCTCGTACTCGTCGGCCTGCTCCAGGAACGCGTCCACGTTCATCTGGTGCAGATGGTTGCCGCCGGCCATCTTCATCAGGCCGCGCATCGAGGCCTGGAGGTCCTGCCCGACCAGCAGGCCCGCGCGGTCGGCGGACAGCTCCGACTTGCGGAACCACTCGCGCAGCGCGGTCACGATCGCCATGATCGCGACATTGCCGAGCGGGATCCAGGCGACCCTCAGGGCGAGGTTGGTCAGGAACAGCAGGATCGTGCGGTACACGGAGTGGCCGGACAGGGCGTGGCCGACCTCATGGCCGATCACCGCCCGCATCTCCTCCTCGTCGAGCAGCTCGACGAGCCCCGTGGTCACGACGATGATCGGCTCGTCCAGGCCGATGCACATCGCGTTGGGCTGCGGGTCCTGGTTGACGTACATCGGCGGGACCTTCTCCAGGTCCAGGATGTAGCAGGCGTCCCGCAGCATGTCGTTCAGGTGCGCGAACTGCCGGTCCGAGACGCGCACCGAGTCGGACAGGAACAGCAGCCTCAGGCTCCGCTCGGGCAGCAGGCCGCTGAGGGCCTTGAAGACCGTGTCGAAGCCGCTCAGCTTGCGCAGCGCGACCAGGGCGGAGCGGTCCGCCGGGTGTTCGTACGCACGCGAGGAGATCTCCGGGAAGCGCCTGCGCTGCCTGCTCGGCACGCGCTCGTGCCCGCCCTGCTGGTGGCCGTCGTCGGACATGTGGTCCCCCATGTGCGTCGGTGTGCCCTGTGTGCCTTTTGCGATTTCTTGTACGCCCCCGAAGCAAGGCCCAGCCTAGGCGGAGATACCGTGGACGGGCAGTACGACGAAGGAGTCCCGCACCATGGAGCACATCGCCGCGATCGACTGGCTCAGCGCCGCTCAAGAGCCGGGGGCGGGGAATCTTCTCCGGGTCGTGCTGATCGTGATGGTGGTGGGTTGGGGGATTTCCCTACGAAACGCCATGGAGCCGAAAAGGTGGTCCCCGCTCCCGGCCGGGGGGACCGAAAGCGGGGACCGGGGAAGCCGCCCAGCACGGGCACGAGGTAACCGGGCGGCGGGTCGATGAGCGTCAGTCTTCGGAGAGCCAGCGGAGCATGTAGAGGTACGTCGGCGCCCCGTCCCACAGGCACGAGCGGCCGACGAGCCGGTACCCAAGCGCGGCGTAGAGGGCCACCGCCGGTTCAGCTTCAGGACGAACCGCGAGCGTGACCCGTTCGGCAGGGTTGCCGCAGATCAGCGCAGCGTGCAGCGCCCGCGCGAGACCCCGACGCCGATGGGGGGCGCGAATCGCCACCTCCATCACCGCGAACGTCCGCCGTCCGTCCTCACGGGTGAAGTCGTCGGACAACTCCACGTCAGTCAGCGCGTCCCACCATGGCGTGTCGGAGGCGAGGGGGAGCCCGTAGGCGAAGCCCATAAGGTGCTCGCCGTCACGCGCGAGCGCGAGGCGGAACCCCTTGTGTTGGCGCTCGCGCTGAAAGCGGGCGATGAAAGCACCCACCTCACGCGGACCCTCTCCGTACGGAGGTTCGGCGAACACCTCCTCATAGAGCGGGGCGAGGTCATCGAGGAGTCGAGCCGCTAGGCCGGTGTCCGTGATGGTGTCGATGGGGTGCCGTTCGGCGGCCGTGTCCACGGGTCTCCTTGTTGGTGTCAGCGATCAGGCGTGGGGCGCGAGGCGGGCGAGTTCTTCGCGTGCAGCGGAGAGCGCAAGGCGGGCGCGGCCAGAGGAGACCTCGGTGAGCAGCGCCTGGCCCTTGCGGATGTGGTGTGCGGCTTCCTCGGCTTCCCCAGAGCGGACGAGCGCGGAGGCCAACGCGCCGCGCCCGAGCGCTTCGTTGCGGGCGTAGCTGGCTTCGTGTCGTTCGAGCGAGCGCCGTAGCCAATCCACGGCGGCGCCGTGGTGGCCCATCTCCGTAAAGAGGTGCGCTTGCGCGTGGCACAGCTCCGCAGGCCCGTGGAACGTGGTCCACTCGGGTGCGGGGCGGGTCGCGCGATCCTGCTCGTAGAGATGCACGGCGTGCGCCAGGGTGGTTCGCGCGGCCGTGTGGTCTCCGAGCGTGGCGAGCGCCCGAGCCTCCCGCGTGGCCAGGATCGAAAGCAGCGTCGGCGGCGCCCAGGGTTTGGCTCGCTCGGACGCACGACGGGCAAGATTCAGGGCCTCACGTGGGTTGCCTTCGCGCAGGCTCAGCAGCGACGTGGACGCCATGACGAGAACGGCCAGGGACGCGTCTCCGAGTTCTTCGGCGCGCTTCTGAGCTTTCGCCCAGGAGCGCCGCGCCGCCGCGCTGTCGCCCGCGTCGAACGCCAGCCAGCCGACGTGCTCGGCCGTCTCACCCGCGATGAGGCGCAGTTGCCGCCCGATCGTCTCGGGATAGGTCCCGGTCTTTATGAGACGGTCCACACGGGCGAGGTGGGCGGCGGCGAGCGGGCCGACGATCGCGCCGCCGTATCGGTCGTCCAGGCCGTAGAGGTTCGCAAGGCCGGTGCGAAGATCGGTCACGGCATCCGTGCCGATGCGCAGCTCTGACTCGTCCGCGCGCGGGTCGTCGCGCTGATGGTGCGTCGGCACGGCAGCGCCCAAGGCGGTGCCCCCGGCAGCGTTGAGGAAGGCGCGGCGGTTCACGGGGTCGGTGGTTCCTTCGAGTGGTGCGGCGTCTGCAACCGGCAGCGGCAAAGCCGTCCTGACGGGGTTGCGGCGGTGCGGGGGGACGTCGAATCCGAGTTGTTCCAAGGGCTTGCCGAAGATCGCTTCAAGCACCCGCTGCCGCCCTGGGTGGGGACACGGCGGGTCCGCCGTGCGCCAGCGCTGCACTTGCCGGGCCGACAGGCGAGGCGACACGCCGACCTCTGCGGCGGCCTTCTCGTACACGGGGATGAAGGCGGCCGGCGTCGACCACCCCAACTGATCGCATAGCACCGCGAACGGCGTTTCGGCCGGTTCGATCACCGGTGACCTCCCTTACATCGTGCGGCATCCACGGTAACCGCCAAAGGCGCCAACGCGCACGACTCGCGGCGGCAGAAAAGTCCGGGGAAAAGTCGCGCTCCGGGGTGCACAACGACCACGCGGCGGCGTTGACTAGGCGTCACAGCCCGCACACGGCCTGGGAGATGAACATGACGGATCGTCGAGGCACGGCCCCCCGGTCGGAGTGCGGGACGCAAGCGGCCGTGACGGATGCACCCGGAGGCCCAGGCGCCGGGACCTATCAGCGGGACCGCGTGACCGGGATGGTCGGGAGGGTCATCACCTACGTCTCTGCGTCAAGGGTGCGCCTACGTCCAGCGGACTTGTCCGCAGACTTCGAAGCGGACGTGGAGGACCTGAAGCCGGTTGCGACGGGCGAAGCGTTGCGGCTGTCGATCAATCGTGTCAACCAGGAGGTTCGATGAACGGGCAACGGCGGCACGCCGCCAGGCATTGGGTCAAGGACGCTGACGGCGTGCTGTTCGCGATGGCGACCATCGGGACGGCGGCATGCATTGCCGTGATGGCCGTGGCGGGGTGGCTGTGAGCGAGACCGCGAGCCTGGATCCGCCCGGAGCGGCGCTGGCCAGGCAGAACTGGTGGATCAGCGCGCGTCGCTGGCCGTCTGACGTCGTCACGGCGCTGCACGCGATCCACGACCGCTACCCGGCGTGGAACACGAGCTACTACCGGGAGGGCACGCGTGACGTTCCGGGACGGCGCGGCCCGCTGGTCCCGGCCGGTGGCTGCACCGCCAGGCTCATGCAGCCGCAGTACGACTACGCGCCCGTGCTCGTGGCGAGCGACCCGCAGGAACTCACGGCGCTCGTTGCGATCGAAGACAAGGTACGAGCGGGGCGCGGATCGTCAGGCAGGCGCCAGGTGATGGCGTGGGCGCTGATGCGCGACCCTGACGGCTCCGTGCTGGCCGTGGACTACGGCGCCGCCGGGGGATGGGCCTTGCCGGGGGGCGAAGTCGAGCTGAACGAGGCGCCGCCCAAGGGGTGCTTGCGGATCTTGGGGGACATGCTCCGGGTGCCCGGCCTGATGGTGGCGAGGGTCGATGCGATGGACTGGTGGCCCCGCGCCGACCAGCAGCCCGAGACGCATCACATCGTGTTCGACGTGTGGTGCGACCCGAGCACGGTCCCCCAGGACGACAGCGCGGTGCGCTGGCTGCGGGTAGAGGAGTTGGAGCGGTGGTTTTCGGCACCTGTCTTGAAGCGCGCCGTGATGGCGCTGGAGGCCCGCCAGAGCGGGCGCGCGGGCTACCTGATGGGCGGTGCGGGGCTGCTGCCACTGGCAGGCGCATGACGGTGCGGAGCAAGGGCGATGCCTGGTTGTGGAGGACGGCCCCGTGCCCGCTGCTGTCCCCGAGGGCGCGCGCGCGGCGCGCGCGGCGAGGAGGTGACGGGCCGTGGTCGTCGAGCGCGGTGACGTTGCGGCGCCTGTCACGGCTGCTGCCGATGGTCCCGGACCACGACGGCCCGCGCATCCCGCCGTGGCTTCCGTGAACGGGGTGGCGGGGCGCTGGGCGTGGGCGTGGGCGGTGTGGGTCGTCGGGCTGGCGTCCATGCTGCTCGCCGTCTTACGCTGACCCCACCAGGGCCGCCCACCCACTGACAGCCCCGGTCGTCCAGCTCCCCCCCGAAGCGGACGGCCGGGGCGCCCGTGCTTCGCAAGCGCCGCCCGGCCCCGTCGATCCCGGCTCCTCGTGCGGTGCTGGCAGCCAGCGCTAACGCGCAGTCCGCCAGCACCGCACAGACTAGACGGACGGCGCGGGGCGACGGCGCTGGACAAGCACTTCCGTCGTCATCGTGTTCTCTGTCTCGCGGGTGGGTGGCTGGTTAGACGATGGTGGGGATGCCGCCGCCGTCTAGCCGCAGCGCGGAGCCGCGTATGGCAGTGGAGGCGGGAGTGGCGAGGTACGCGACGACTTGCGCGATCTCTCTCGGAGTGGTGGGGCGCTTGAGAAGTGATGCGGGGTGGGCGGCCATCACTTGGTCCCATTGGTCTCCGACAAGGGCCTGTGCGCCTTCGGTCTTCGTGGGTCCGACGAGGACGGCGAGGGAGGTCACGGTGGTGCCCGCCGCCTGCTCGGCGAGCAAGCGCGACATGATGAGCTGGGCGGCTTTGGACACGGCGTACGGTCCCATGTCCGGGGGCGGGATTAGCGCCGTCTCGCTACTGATCCAGATGACGCGGCCGTGGTTGTTCTCGGCGATCATGCGCGGGAGTAGCGCACGGGCGAGCCTGAGCCCTGCCACGGCGTTGACCTGCACCAACCGGGCGTAGTCGTCGTATTCGGCGTCCCCGTGCGACCGCTCGATCTGCCCCGCGTTGTTGATGAGGATATCCACGTCGTGGCCGTAGAAATGCAGCTCATACAGCACCTCGTCGCACCCCTCCGCGCTGGCGAGGTCTCCCACGATGGGGTGCACGCGCCCGCCGCCGCCGAGGCGCGCGGCGGCCCGCTTGGTTTTCACGGGATCGCGGCCATGGACTAGAACGGTTGCGCCACGGGCTAGCATCTCGTCGGCGATGGCATAGCCAATGCCCTGTGTTGATCCGGTGATGAGGGCCGTCTTGTCCTCTAGCGCGCCGCCCATCAGGTTCGCCGACTGTCGAACTGGGCGAGCAGCCTTACGGCGCGCATGACCTCCTCCACGGTCAGGGTGTTCGTGTAATGGTCCTCCTCGTTGCCGGTGTCTGTGAGCATGACCATCCGGAGCTTCCCGCCACGGTGGCGTGTGCGGTCGTCAAGCGCCGTTTCGATCATGTCGGCGGTCATGAGTGTGGAGTAGAGGCCCGGCATCCCGAGGCGGTAGAGCAGGTCCAGGACCCATTCGCATCGCTCCCGGGTGATCAGCTCCCGGTCTCGCGAGATCACCGCCGTGAGGGCGATGTCGTGGCCGACAGCGATGCCGTGGGGGATACGCCCATCTGAGCGTCCTTCGAGCTCGTGCGCGAAGGTGTGCCCGAAGTCCAGCAGGCGGGCAAGCTCGTCCTCAAAGAGGTCGCTGGCGAGTTCGGCGACGGTCGCGCCGATGACGCCTCGTAGGATCAGTTCGCCATCGGGGTCGGCGAACCGGCGCGTGTGCGCGTGGGCGGCGTAGGCATGAAGACCTGGGCTAAGGGCTCCGTTCAGGAGCACAAGCGCGGCCTTGGCCATCTCCATCAGTCCCTCGGTCATGAGGTTGGCCGGGAGGGTTGCGAGCAGCGTAGGGTCAAGCAACCGGAGGCTCGCCGGGTGGTAGTTGCCGATCTTGTTCTTGAGGGTGAGCCCCGAGGGGCGGTGGTGGTTGAGCGCAACCTTTGCGCCAAGCGCGGTGTCGATCATGGCTAACAGCGTGGTCGGGACCGCGACCCATGGCACCCCGCGCAGCACCGTGGCGGCCACGTGGCCGCCGAGGTCCAGCGTCGCGCCTCCTCCGATGACAACGAGCGGCTCGGCCCGGCGGTCGATGCCCCATGTCAGGATACGGTCACAGACCATCTCGGCGACCTCAGCTCGCTTGGCGCGTTCGCCGCCGGGGATGGTGATGATGTTCGCGTCGATATTCCGATCGACGTAGTACTCGTGGACGGGGATCACGTCCTTGACCCCGTCGTCCATGACCACGACGCAACGGCCGGACTGGCCGGACGCCTGGGCCAGGCGGTCACCTTCGACCAATGCAGGGGTGATTTCTACGCTGTAGGTGTAGGGACGGGTCACAGTCACGTCCCATCTGCTGGACCGAGGCTGACTGACTCCCAAGGGTCCTCCCCGACCTATCGGCTACAGCCATGCAGGGGGCGTGTCCCCGAGGGTGGGGGCACACGCCGGGGCCGAGCACGGGCGCCTACCTGCCGAGGTCGCTGGTTTGGGAGCCGTCCCGCGTCGGCCTTGCGTTCGACGGTAGGCGACGGTGCGCGGGGCGCGCAAGGGGGTCACGGGCTTGGGGTTGGTGATCGGTCTGGCTCCGGGCGGGTGCTGGCTGAGCGATCCCCCAAGGGCCGGGCCGCGAGGGCCCGCGCGCCGGGAAATCGCCGTGGGTTGTGTGTTGACCGCCTGGTTCCTGCTTCGGGGTTACAGGCGGAAGGACGACTGAGGGCCCGGGAAGGTTGCTCGACGGCGGAGGCGGGGTGATCGCGTCCGAGGCGCCCGCTTACGATGAGCCGACGTCTTTATCCCGCCCACACGCGATAGGTCCTGCCGAAGATGAGCTTCCACAGCGCCGCTGCCCAGTTGGTCACCCTCGCCGCCGAGGGCCAGGAGCACGGCGGCAATCACGAGAGCCTCAACCCCCTGCTCACCGGCGGTGGCGCGTTCATCGCCCTGATGCTGCTGCTGTGGATCACCACCCGCTTCAACCGCGACCGCTAGGGCCTGGCCGGCGGATCAGGCCGCAGGAAGTCGGCGGCGCCCGACTGCGGCATGATCCGCGGGCAGGTCCTGGTCCACAGGCCGGGCCGGTAGGGTCTGCACGCATGGGAGAGCAGGACATGCCTACCGGCCCGTCGACGTCGGCCAAGCGCCGCCTCGGCGTCATGGGCGGGACGTTCGACCCGATCCATCACGGGCACCTGGTGGCGGCCAGCGAGGTCGCCGCGCAGTTCCACCTCGACGAGGTGGTGTTCGTACCGACCGGGCAGCCGTGGCAGAAGACCCACCGCAAGGTCTCCCCGGCCGAGGACCGCTATCTGATGACGGTCATCGCGACCGCCGAGAACCCGCAGTTCTCGGTGAGCCGGATCGACATCGACCGCGGCGGCCCCACCTACACCGTGGACACCCTGCGTGACCTGCGCGCCCTCAACCCCGACACGGACCTGTTCTTCATCACCGGCGCCGACGCCCTCGCCCAGATCCTGACCTGGCGGGACAGCGAGGAGCTGTTCTCCCTCGCGCACTTCGTCGGGGTCACCCGGCCCGGCCACCACCTGACCGACGCCGGGCTTCCGGAGGGCGGTGTCTCGCTGGTCGAGGTTCCCGCCCTCGCCATCTCCTCCACGGACTGCCGTGCGAGAGTCGCCAAGGGCGACCCGGTCTGGTATCTGGTGCCGGACGGAGTCGTGCGCTACATCGCCAAGCGACAGCTGTACCGCGGCGAGTGAGCCGAGAGGGGCACCGGTGAACGACCGATACGACGCGGGGGCCGCAGGGTACGGCGCCGACCAGTACGAACTCGTCGGCTACGACGAGTACGGCCGGCCTGTGTACCGGCAGGTACCGGCCCAGCAGCCGTACGACCCCTACGCACAGCAGCAGGGCTACGGCTACGACCCGTACGCCACCGGCCAGCAGCAGCCGGCGCCCCCGTACGACCCGTACGGGACCGGTCAGCAGCCGCCCGTGACCTCGTACGACTCCTACGACCCCTACGGCCGGACCGCCACCAGCGGGCAGCAGCCGCGCGTGGCCGAGCAGACCGCGTACATCCCGCAGCAGCCGCGCCCGGCCGAGACCGAGCAGCTCCGGGAGCCCGCCCGCGAGGACCGGGACTACCGGACGGAACAGTTCGCCTTCGTCGAGGAGCCCGACCAGGACTCCGAGGACGTGATCGACTGGCTGAAGTTCACCGAGAACCGCACCGAGCGCCGCGAGGAGGCCAAGCGCCGGGCCCGCAGCCGCCTGATCGCCCTCGTCGTGGTGCTGGCGATGGTCGCGGCCGGGGGCGTCGGTTACCTCTGGTACGCCGGGAAGCTGCCCGGTCTGTCCCCGTCCGGCGACACCAAGGGCGGTACGACGTCCGCGGCCGCGCAGAAGCGGGACGTGATCGTCGTCCACCTGCACGACACCAAGAAGGGCGGCACCTCCACGGCGCTGCTCGTCGACAACACCACCACCCGGCAGGGCAGCACCGTCCTGCTGCCCAACTCGCTCGCGCTGTCCGGCGACGACGGTACGACGACGCTGGCCAAGTCGGTCGAGGACGACGGTTCCTCCGGCACCCGTGAGGCCCTGGACTCCGTCCTCGGCACGTCCATCCAGGGCACCTGGCGCCTGGACACCCCCTACCTGCAGAACCTCGTCGACCTGGTCGGCAACATCGAGATCGACACCAACGCCGACGTGCCCGACCCGGACGCCAAGAAGAAGGGCGAGGCGCCACTGGTCAACAAGGGCGAGAGCCAGACCCTCAGCGGCAAGATGGCGGTCGCCTACGCCACCTACCGCGCCTCCGGCGAGGCCCAGAACGCCCAGCTGGAGCGGTTCGGGCAGGTCATGCAGGGGGTGCTGCGCAAGATGTCGTCCGACGCGCAGGCCGCCACGACCACCGTGCAGACGCTGGCGCAGATCCTCGACCCGTCGCTCACCGACAAGGACCTCGGCACCTTCCTCGCCAAGCTGTCCGACCTCGCCAAGAGCGGCGACTACAAGACCGCCGTGCTGCCCGTCCAGGACGACGGCACCCTCAGCGCCGAGGCGAGCGCCGGCGTGGTCAAGGACGTCCTCGGCGGCACCGCGAAGAGCCCCGACCAGGACGCGGCCGTCCGGGTCTCGGTGCAGAACGCCAGCGGTGTGCAGGACAACACGGAGAACGCGCGCGTGGTGCTCCTCAACGGCGGCTTCACCTTCCTGGGGGGCGGTACGGCCGGCAGCGCCCAGTCCGCGTCCAAGGTCACCTACGCGGACGCCGCCGACAAGCAGAACGCCACCGAGGTCGCCAAGACCCTGGGACTGCCCGACAGCGCGGTCACCAAGGGCGAGGTCTCCTCGGGCGCGAACGTCTCCGTGGTCCTCGGTCAGGACTACGAGCCGGCCTCCGCCGGGTAATGCGTGGGGCGCCGTCGGCGGTCCGTGAGACCCTTGGAGACAAGTGACCGCCGACGGAAAGCCATGTAGTGACCGCAACCGACCGTTCTCTCGAGCTCATCAACACCGCGGCCCAGGCGGCCGCCGACAAGCTCGCTCACGACGTCATCGCCTACGACGTGAGCGATGTGCTGTCGATCACGGATGCCTTCCTGCTGGCGTCCGCGCCCAACGACCGCCAGGTCAAGTCGATCGTCGACGAGATCGAGGAACGGCTCTCGAAGGAGCGCGGTGCCAAGCCGGTGCGCCGTGAGGGCGACCGCGAGGCCCGCTGGATCCTGCTCGACTACGTCGACATCGTCGTGCACGTGCAGCACAGCGAGGAGCGCGTCTTCTACGCCCTGGAGCGGCTGTGGAAGGACTGCCCCGAGATCGAGCTGCCCGCCGACGCCAAGGCCACCCGCGGCAAGGCCGAGGAGCACGCCAGGCTGCAGGCCGCCGAGGAGGCCGCCGAGGCGAGCGGTGACTGGCGGTGAGCGCCACCGGTGAGGTGACCGCCGCCAGGCCTGGCCGCGGCCGCCGCGTCATCCTCTGGCGGCACGGGCAGACGTCCTGGAACGTGGAGCGCCGCTTCCAGGGCACCACGGACGTCGAGCTCACCGAGACCGGCGTCGCCCAGGCCCGCCGCGCCGCCCGCCTGCTCGCCTCCCTCAAGCCCGACGCGATCATCTCCTCCGACCTCAGGCGGGCCGCGAACACGGCCGCCGAGCTGGCCGCGCTCACCGGCCTGGAGGTCAACCGCGACGAGGGCCTGCGGGAGACGTACGCGGGCGTCTGGCAGGGCCTGACGCACGACGAGATCATCACCCGGTACGGCGAGGAGTACGCCGCGTGGAAGCGCGGGGAGCCGGTGCGCCGCGGCGGCGGCGAACTGGAGTCCGAGGTGGCCGACCGCGCCGCCCCGGTCGTGCTCCGGTACGCCGAGAAGCTGCCCGACGACGGCACCCTGGTGGTCGTCAGTCACGGCGGCACCATCCGCACCACCATTGGCCGCCTCCTCGGCCTGGAGGCCCGCCATTGGGAGAGCCTCGGCGGCCTCTCCAACTGCTGCTGGTCCGTCCTCGGCGAGGGCGCCCGCGGCTGGCGGCTGCTGGAGCACAACGCCGGCACCCTCCCGGAGCCGGTGCTCGGCGACGACGACTGAGCCCCGCCCCGCGGGCCGTACCCCGGATTTCACTTTCCGGCAGGTCGCAGGCTAAAGTTCTTCTTGTTCGCCCCGCGGAGCGGGGCGAAACACCATGCGGCTGAGCCGCGTGGCACCAGGGGCTATAGCTCAGTTGGTAGAGCGCCTGCATGGCATGCAGGAGGTCAGGAGTTCAATTCTCCTTAGCTCCACGGACGAATCCCGTCCCCCTCAAGGGGGCGGGATTTTTCGTCGTCACGCGTTTGAGCAGGCGTGGCCCGGCAGGCGTATACCTCTGTGGAGACGCCCGGGCTGCCGTGTCCGGACTGGTACCGAGGCGTCGCTGACCGTATTGGTCCGGTCGTGGCAGAATCAAACGGCCGGAAGGGGGCGCGGCCCGACGGGAGGGAGTAGCGATGCCTGCGAGCATCCTCAGGGAGGTCGGCCACCTCCTTGGCGAAGCGGCGTTGATACGGGACACCACCACCCGGCTCAGCTGCCCTTCCTGCGGCTCCGCGCATGTCGCCCAGGTGCTCGGCGACAACGGCGGGATCTCCTACGTGTGCACGGCCTGCGGCCACAGCTGGAGCTGAGCGATGGGTGCACACAGGCGGAAGTGCGACTGGTGCGGCAGCGGTACGCCGATCGTCCGCGACATGGAACCGGTGAACCCCGACTACCAGTACTGGTGCGAGGAATGCGCACGGGCGCTGATCATAAAGGGCGACCCGATCGAGACGTACCGCGAGCTGGAGGGTGAGCCGATCTACGGCCGGCTCCTCGAAGAGCACTGCACGCTCAAGCGGTTCTATTCGTTCGTGACGGCCTGACGCGCCCGGGTGGCGGCCGCGGCGAGCGCCAGGACGAGGCAGCCGGTGACGGCGTAGAGGCCCGACAGCAGGAACTCGACGGGGTTCTGGTGCAGTTCGGGCCTGCCGGAGGTGTGCGGCACCCACCACAGGCTGTACGAGCAGAACACCAGCAGCGTGCCGACGGCGGCCGCGCGACCGGCGCGCGCCGCGAGGAGCAGGACGAGCGGCACGCACCACACCCAGTGGTGCGACCACGACACCGGGCTGACGAGCAGCGCCGTCACCGCGCAGCACACCACCGCCCAGGCCCGCTCCCCGCGCAACTCCGCCCGCACCGCCACCGCCAGCCCCACGGCGGCCACAAGGGCCGCCACGGCGGTCCACAGGGCGCCCGGGTCGGGGGTGTGCAGCAGACGCGCCAGGACGCCGCGCAGCGCCTGGTTGGCGGTCTCCTCGGCGTGCCCGGCACGGTCCGTCCGGAACACCACGTCGGTCCAGAACCGCCAGGAGTCGTACGGCAGAACGGCCGCCGCGAGCAGCGTCGCCCAGACGAAGCTGCCGGCCGCCACGCGCGCGTGCCGCAGCCAAGGGCCCTTCCGGTGCCTTCGGTACGCCACGACACCGGTGGCGAGCAGGAAGACGGCGAACAGCGCGGGGGTCAGTTTCACGGCCGCCGCGAGGCCGATGCCGACGCCCGCCCAGCGGTCGCCCGGACGCCGGGAGAGGTCCCACAGGACGAGTACCGCGAGCACCAGGTTGACCTGGCCGTAGCGCAGGGTCGTCCACACCGGCTCGCACCACACGGCCACCGCCGAGGCCCACCAGACCGTCTCCACGCGCGTGTGCCCGACGAGGCGCAGGGAGAGCCGTACGAACACCACCAGAAGGGCGAGGTTCCCGGCTGTGGCAAGGGTGCGCAGGGATCCCGTGTCGAGGAGCGTGAGCGGGGTGAACAGCAGGGCGGCGAAGGGCGGGTAGGTGGCGGGCAGTTGGGCGGCGGTGGCGCGCAGGGCGTACAGGTCGCCGGCCGCGCGTACGGTGGCGCCCTCGGCCCGGTACACCAGCAGGTCGATCATCGAGACGTGCGCGGCCCGCTGGGCGAGCCAGAACGCCGCGAAGGAGAGCAGGCACGCACCCAGCGCGACGGGCGTCCGGCGGTGGACTGCGGTGGACGTGATCACGGTCACGAGGGCCGACCATAGCGGCCGTATCGGGGCAGAAGGGAAACGATTTGGTGGAGTGCCCGGTCGACCGTGTAATGTTGGCGTCGCCGCCGGGGGGAACCCGGCGGACCACAACGAGGGGCTATAGCTCAGTTGGTAGAGCGCCTGCATGGCATGCAGGAGGTCAGGAGTTCAATTCTCCTTAGCTCCACAAGCAGATCCCGCCGGGTCGAGTCGATCCGGCGGGATTCTTCTGTTTCCGGGGCTGTTGACGAGTGGGGCCGCCCGGTGTCGGGCGGCCCTTCGTGTGTGCGGTCAGCGGCCCAGGGCGCGGCGGCCGCGGCCCTGGGAGAGGACCGGGAGGTTGTTGCGGGCGGGGGCCCGTTCCACCTGTTCCTCGATGCGCAGGGCGAGGGCCGGGCAGCGGCGGACCGCGCGCATGGCCTTGTCCTCGGCGAAGCGGGGGACGGGAGCCTGAGCGACGGTCGGGAAGCCGTCGGCGCCGAGCTGGAAGACCTCCGGGAGGATGTCGGCGCACAGGCCGTGGCCCCGGCACAGCGTCCAGTCGACGTAGATCTTCTGGCGGCTGGGGCCGTTCTCCCCGCCCTCGCCGCCGCCCGGGATGCCCGTCGGGGCCCTGCCGCCCTCGAAGAGCGGCAGAACGCCCTGCACGGGCCGTCCGCAGCCGTTTCCGAGGACATGGGCCGCCAGGTCGTCCGTGAACGCCTTCACGGTCGACTCCAGGAACATCGCGGAGCCGTCCGGGTGCGAGCACGCGCCGCGCCGCTTCACGTTCTTGGCGACCTGCTTGAGCGCCTCCAGGGCGGCCGGGCCGCCGCCGCCCAGGAGGTCCTCCAGGCCGCGCGCGGCGGCGGGCAGGCCGAGGTAGCAGGGGCCGCACTGGCCCGCGCTCTCCTCCGCCAGCCACTGGGCGACCCGCAGCGACTCGCCCAGCGGGCAGGTCTCCTGGGTGATCGGCAGGATCGCGCCGGCGCCCAGCGAACCGCCCACGGCGTCCAGCGAGTTGCGGGAGACGATCGCCTCGTTGACCGTCGCCGCGTCGATCCACTTGCCGTGGTAGCCGCCGGTCAGCACGCCCTGCGGGACCGGCGGGGCGCCGGCGAGCTGGAGGACGTAACGCAGGGGGACGCCGGTGGGCACTTCAAGGACCATGGGGCGGGCGACGGCGCCGGACACCGTCAGCATGACGGTGCCCGGCTCGTCGTACAGGCCGGTGTTGCCGTAGCGGTCCGGGCCGATGCGGGCGGCGATCGCCAGCTGGGCGAAGGTCTCGGCGTTGGACAGCAGGGTGGGGGCGCCGCCGACGCCGCTCTGCGAGGCGCTGATCTTGCGGCCGGGCGGGATCGCCGGGCCGCCGTCGATCGAGCGGATCAGCGAGGCGGCGGCGCCGGAGACCATACGGACCGGGTTGCGCTGCACGCGCGCGCGGAGGGCCGATCGGCGGCCGTTGCTGAGGCCGCGTTCGGCGAGCGCGGCCTCCATGGAGCGCTGCGTCGACTCACGGGTGACCCCCACCACGAGCGTGCGGGCACCCAGCGCCTCCGCGCACAGCAGGGCGCCGTCCAGGATCAGGTGCGGAGCGCGGTTGATCAGCACCGTGTCCTTGCGGCAGGCCGGTTCGTCCTCGCTGCCGTTGACGACGACGACCGGCCGGACGCCGCGCTTGATCGCCGATTCGGCGACCGAGCGCAGCTTCTTGTGGAAGGGGAAACCCGCGCCGCCGCGGCCCCTGAGGTTGATGCGTTCGGCGAGCTTCGCGAGCTGCTCGCCGCCCATCGGTTCGAGTGGCCCGTGCACCTTCAGGTGCATGGGCAGATCGAGTCTTTCGACAAGGTCGAAGCCCGACGTGAGCTGAGGAAGGCCGACCACGCGGACTTCTGGGACGTCGGGCAGGGCCTCGTTCACTTAAAGCCTCCGGAAGGCGTGTTCCAAGGTTCGCCCGAACCCGGTGCGTCGAAGTCGTAGGACGCACCGGGCAGTGTTTCAGTGGCGGGACCGCTGTTGTTGTACGTGTCATCCGGGTAGTACGTACCGAAGGCGGCGTTCATCTCACCGGTGTCGTACACATCACTCGATCCATAGCCGGACGCGCCCGAATTGCCATAGGCCGGGATGTTGTATCCCGTGTCCTGGAGCGGGTCGTAGGCCGACGGGGGCGCCTCGCCGACCGGGGGCGGGGACGGGATCGGCCAGGAGCCGGACGTGCTCTCCACGCGCGGGAGGGCCTCCGTGGGCTGGATGTCCTGCAGCCCCATGCGCGAGGTCTCGTCGGCCGCGAGGGCCTGCCGCCGGGTGCGCTTGGGTGCCGAGACGGCGCGGTAGGCCGCCGAGAAACCGCTCGCGGGCTCCGGCGCGGCAGCACGCTCGGCGGTCTCGTACAGCGGTCCCGAGGGTGAGGCCGTACGCGGCCTGCCGCCCGGCTGGTTCTCGTAGCCCGGCAGCGCGGACCCGCCCGCCACCCGGGCCCGGCTCTCCTCCAGCTGCTCGCTGCCCGGCGCCAGCCCGGTGCCCAGCAGCGCGATGATCCGGTCGGCGACCCGGCGCTTGACGGGGCGGGGTGCGGCGCGCAGCGCCAGAGCCGCCGCGACTCCGGCCAGGGACAGCCCGTACAGGAACACGAAGAGCGGCTTCGCCGTGCGACCCGCGTAGAGGCCGTGGACCAGAGCCGCACACCAGGCCGGGTAGGCCAGCATGTGCATGGCCCGCCAGCGTGCGGCGACGGGTGCCGGGGACGCGAATCGGTTGCGCAGGATGCCGGTGACACCGACGAAGATCATGAGCAGGCCGGCCAGGGTGCCGAGGCCGATGAGGACGCCCCGGCCCATGAGCTCGTCATTGTTGGTGAGGAGGAGCCCGAAAGGGATCACCGCGGCGATCCAGGTGGTGTGGTCCAGTGCCAGCTTGACCACGATGTGCACCAGGAGGAAGACGACAGCGGCGACGGCGGTGGCCCGGTGCACCGCCTGCGCCAGGATCCGTCGGCGGGCGTCGAGAAGGATCCGGTCCTGGGCGACCAGTCCCCAGATCACCGAGCAGCTGAGGCAGACGAGCGCCAGGACGCCCACGCCGAAGTCGAGGAACACCACGATCGAGGTGTCCACGGTGCTGTCGTTGGTCGTGTCCGCGACCTCGTCTGCGGTCAGCACGGCCCACCTCCCCACGGCGCGACGCGGTGCGCAAGCGGTGGGGTACTGCGGGGAGACGTCATGGGGCAACTCCGAGCGGTTCGGGAAAGCGGTCCCGGGCCGCACTCTAAGTGGCTCCATACCGATGGGTAGGAGGTTTGAGTTATTGCGCTGTTATCAAAGGACAATGTGCTTGCTGTAATGCCCCATAGTGGCTGTTACGCGAAGTAATTGTTGACCGGTGTTCAAGTCCGTCGCGGCCCGGTCGACGGCTGCGGTACCCTGACGCCATGCGTGCCGTACGCCTTCTGCTTAGCGGGCCGCGCTGATCAGTCCCGGCCACCGGATGAGTCGAGTGGCCGGAGTCGGCGCGGCGTCCCCTCCTGTGTGAGGGGATTTTTCGTTTCCGAGGAACCGCAGCCGCTGGCAGAGACGATCGATGGAGCTTTGAGGATCATGAGCGAGACGAACCCCGCAGCCGCCACTGGCATGTCGGTGGATGCCGCGCCGCACCGCTACACGGCCGCCATGGCAGCCGAGATCGAGGCACGCTGGCAGGACTTCTGGGACGCCGAGGGCACCTACGCGGCATCCAACCCCAAGGGTGACCTGGCGGGCGATCCCGAGACGGTCGCCAAGCCCAAGAAGTTCTTCATGGACATGTTCCCCTACCCCTCCGGCGCGGGCCTGCACGTCGGCCACCCCCTGGGCTACATCGCCACCGACGTCTACGCCCGCTTCCACCGGATGACCGGCCACAACGTCCTGCACACCCTGGGCTTCGACGCCTTCGGCCTGCCCGCCGAGCAGTACGCCGTACAGACCGGCACGCACCCGCGCGTGTCCACCGAGGCCAACATCGAGAACATGAAGATCCAGCTGCGCCGGCTGGGCCTGGGCCACGACAAGCGCCGGTCGTTCGCCACGATCGACCCGGACTACTACAAGTGGACCCAGTGGATCTTCCTGCAGATCTTCAACTCCTGGTACGACGACGAGGCGAAGAAGGCCCGCCCGATCGCCGACCTGATCGCGCAGTTCGAGAGCGGTGAGCGCGCGCTGCCCGGCGGCCGCTCCTGGAACGAGCTGAGCCCCACCGAGCGCGCCGACGTGCTGAGCGAGTACCGCCTGGCGTACGCCTCCGACGCGCCGGTCAACTGGTGCCCCGGCCTGGGCACCGTGCTGGCCAACGAGGAGGTCACCGCCGACGGCCGCTCCGAGCGCGGCAACTTCCCGGTCTTCAAGGCCAAGCTGCGCCAGTGGAACATGCGGATCACCGCCTACGCCGACCGGCTGCTGGACGACCTGGACGCGCTGGACTGGCCCGAGGCCATCAAGCTGCAGCAGCGCAACTGGATCGGCCGCTCCGAGGGCGCCCGGGTCGACTTCCCGATCGACGGCGAGCACATCACGGTCTTCACCACGCGCCCGGACACCCTGTTCGGCGCCACCTACATGGTGCTGGCGCCCGAGCACCCGCTGGTCGAGAAGTTCACCCCGGCCCAGTGGCCCGAGGGCACCCACCAGATGTGGACCGGCGGCCACCGGACCCCGGCCGACGCCGTCGCCGCGTACCGTGCGCAGGCCGCCGCCAAGTCCGACGTGGAGCGGCAGGCGGAGGCCAAGGACAAGACCGGCGTCTTCACGGGTGCGTACGCGACCAACCCGGTCAACGGCGAGCGGATCCCGGTCTTCATCGCCGACTACGTGCTGATGGGCTACGGCACCGGCGCGATCATGGCCGTCCCGGCCCACGACACCCGTGACTTCGCCTTCGCCCGCGCCTTCGAGCTGCCGATCCGCTGCGTCGTCGAACCCTCGACTGCATCTGACAGCGGCTCCGCCGCGGGCCGGGGGACCGACCCCTCGACCTGGGACGACGCCTTCGTGTCGTACGACGCGAAGATCGTGAACTCGTCGGGCGAGGGCGTCTCCCTGGACGGCCTGGGCGTCGCCGAGGCCAAGGCGCGCATCACCGAGTGGCTGGAACGCAAGGGGATCGGCGAGGGCACCGTCAACTTCCGGCTGCGCGACTGGCTGTTCAGCCGGCAGCGGTACTGGGGCGAGCCGTTCCCGATCGTGTACGACGAGCAGGGCGTCGCGCACGCGCTGCCCGAGTCGATGCTGCCGCTGGAGCTGCCGGAGGTCGAGGACTACAGCCCGCGCACCTTCGACCCGGACGACGCCGACACCCAGCCCGAGACGCCGCTGTCGCGCAACGAGGACTGGGTCAACGTCACGCTGGACCTGGGCGACGGCCCGAAGAAGTACCGGCGCGAGACCAACACCATGCCCAACTGGGCCGGTTCCTGCTGGTACGAACTGCGCTACCTGGACCCGCACAACAGCGAGAAGCTGGTCGACCCGGAGATCGAGCGCTATTGGATGGGCCCGCGCGAGGGGCAGCCGCACGGCGGTGTCGACCTGTACGTCGGCGGCGCCGAGCACGCCGTGCTGCACCTGCTGTACGCGCGCTTCTGGTCCAAGGTGCTGTACGACCTGGGACACGTCTCGTCCGCCGAGCCGTTCCACCGGCTGTTCAACCAGGGCATGATCCAGGCCTACGTCTACCGGGACAGCCGCGGCATCGCGGTGCCGGCCGCCGAGGTGGAGGAGCGCGACGGCGCGTACTACTACCAGGGCGAGCAGGTCACCCGGCTGCTGGGCAAGATGGGCAAGTCCCTGAAGAACGCGGTCACTCCGGACGAGATCTGCGCCGAGTACGGGGCCGACACGCTGCGGCTGTACGAGATGGCGATGGGACCGCTGGACGTCTCCCGGCCGTGGGACACGCGCGCGGTGGTGGGCCAGTTCCGGCTGCTGCAGCGGCTGTGGCGCAACATCGTCGACGAGACCACCGGTGAGGTGACGGTCGTCGACGCCGAGCCCGCCGAGATCGACGAGGAGACGCTGCGGGCGCTGCACAAGGCGATCGACGGCGTGCGCGGGGACCTGGAGGGACTGCGGTTCAACACCGCGATCGCCAAGGTCACCGAGCTGAACAACCACCTGACCAAGGCGGGGGGCCCGGTGCCGCGGCCGGTCGCCGAGGCGCTGGTCCTGATGGTCGCGCCGCTGGCGCCGCACATCGCGGAGGAGCTGTGGCGGCGGCTGGGGCACACCGGCTCGGTGGTCCACCAGGACTTCCCCGTCGCCGACCCCGCGTACGTGGTGGACGAGACCGTGACCTGTGTGGTGCAGGTCAAGGGCAAGGTCAAGGCGCGGCTGGAGGTGTCGCCGTCGATCTCCGAGGAGGAGCTGGAGAAGGTGGCGCTGGCCGATGAGAAGGTGGTCGCGGCGCTGGGCGGGGCCGGGATCCGGAAGGTGATCGTTCGGGCGCCGAAGCTGGTGAACATCGTTCCGGCGTAGGTGCCCGGGGGTTCCGGTCCTGCGGTCCTGCCCCCGGGTGGGCGTGTGGTTCTGCGTCGGGGCCTGTGTGGTCTGCGTCGGGGCCTGTGTGGTCCTGCGTCGGGGGCGTCCCCTACGGGGCGGTTCCAGGTGATCTGCGGGCAGGTTCGGGGTTCTTCTGGAACTCCGGGCCTGCCCGTTGCGTTTACCGTTGAAGAGCGGCGCGGGGTGTGCCGCGGCCGGTTCGGAGGAGGAGCGTCGTGGAAGCAGTGATCATGGTGTTCGCCCTGCTCTTCGTGCTCTTCCTGGTGCTGGGCGCCTACGCCACGGTCAAGGTGGTCGGCGCCGCCAAGCGAGGCGTGGACCGCACGATCACGCAGGCCCGCCGCACGGTCGAGGACCACACGCTGCGCGCCAAGTCCTTCACCCAGCCCGGCCCCGTCGGCGAGCTCGCCCAGCTCCGGCTGAGGCTGCGCACATCGATGCGGGCCACGCAGGACACGCTGCACGCGGGCGTGGCCGAGGACGAGTCCCTGAAGGAGGCGCTCGGCCTCTTCCAGCGGCTCAGCGCGCATGGGCACGAACTGGACGCCGAGCTCAGGCGCCTGGAGTCCGAGCCGGACCGGGCGACGCTCGCCGAGCGGCTGCCCGAGCTGCGCGACCGCACCGAGCGCATCACACGGTCGGCCGAGTCGCTGCGCTGGGCGGCGCGCGACCGGGCGGGCCGTTTCGCGGACGACGACCTGGACGCGCTGAGCGCCCAGATCGACGTGGAGACCGGGGCGCTGCGGCACTGGACGACAGCGGACTCCGCCGCGACCCCGCCGCCGTGGCCCGAGGCCCCGCCCACCGACGCCCCGAACGCACAGCAGACCTGGCCGGACACCCCGCAGTCACGCACGGCCGAGGAGCCGACGCGGCCCGCCATCACCCCGCCGGGGCCGCGTCCGACGTACCCCTGGCAGAAGAAGCCCCGCCCCGAGAGCACCACCTGAGCACGTGGCGGCGGCCTGGATGTCCGCGCGGGTTCCGCGTGGCGTCCTTGCGCATGTTTCGCACGGGTGAGAGGCCCGGGCTGCCACCCGGGCGCTACGGCAGGTAACCTCCAGCTCATGTCCCGCCATGTCGCGATCGTCACCGATTCAACGGCCTACCTGCCGCCCCGGACGATGGAGCGCCACGGCATCACAGCGGTACCCCTGACCGTGGTCCTCGGCGACCGCGCGCTGGAAGAGGGCACCGAGATCTCGACCCGTTCGCTGGCCCAGGCGCTGCAGAAGCGACGCTCCGTCACCACCTCGCGCCCCAGCCCCCAACTGTTCGCCGAGACCTACCGCAAGGTCGCCGAGTCCGGCGCCACCGGCATCGTCTCCCTGCATCTGTCGGCCGAGTTGTCGGGCACGTACGACGCCGCGGTCCTCGCGGCGCGCGAAGCGCCGGTGCCGGTGCGGGTGGTGGACACCGGGATGATCGCGATGGCGCTCGGCTTCTGCGCGCTGGCCGCGGCCGAGGTGGCGCAGACGGGCGGCACGGTGGACGAGGCGGTCACGGCCGCGGAGAAACGCGCCTCGGGCACATCGGCCTACTTCTATGTCGACACCCTCGACTATCTGCGGCGCGGCGGCCGGATCGGCACCGCGCAGGCGTTCCTCGGGTCCGCGCTCGCCGTGAAGCCGCTGCTGCAACTGGAGGGTGGCCGTATCGAACTCCTGGAGAAGGTCCGGACGGCGTCGAAGGCGATCGCCCGGCTGGAGGAGATCGTGGCCGACCGGGCGGGGGACGCCCAGGTGGACATCGCGGTGCACCATCTGGCCGCGGCGGACCGGGCGTCGGCGCTGGCGGAGCGGGTGCGGGCGCGGGTGCCGGGGCTGGCGGATCTGCATGTGAGTGAGGTGGGGGCTGTGATCGGGGCGCATACCGGGCCCGGGTTGTTGGGGGTTGTGGTTTCGGCGCGGTGAGGGGCGGCCGGAGGGCCTCGTCACTGGGCGCCGTGGCTTTTGGGGCGGCCGTCCTCGAGGTGCCGTGTCCTTCGGGTTTCACCCGTGTGAGGGGCGGAGTTTTCCACAACTGCGCGGTTGTCCCCGGGAACTGAGCAAGATCATCGCGAGGTCGGCGGACTGCCGCATCCTCGTCGCATGGCACTTCGATCACGCACACGCGCAGCATCCGTAACGAGCGGACCCGGCCGCGGACCCGCCTCCGACGGCCGTACGGCACACCGCCATCGCCGCCCTCCAGCCCTCGGCCGGGCCCGGCACCGGCATGCCTCGGCAGAGGAACTCCGGCGCCGTGCGGAGGTGCTCTTCGGCGAACGCGCCGAGGAGTGGCGGGAGTCGGGAGCGGGGCCACCGGATGACGCCGGTGCGGAAGAGCCGGCAGTCGCACCCGACGGTGCGGGCGGTCGGCGGGAGCGGGCCGCGCTGGCTGTGCGGGAGCGGATGCCGGTCTGGTTGCAGACGCGGTGCGGCCTGGAGCGGAGGAGCGTGGTGGTGCTCACCGTGCTGCTCGTCGTTGTCGCGGGCTTCGCCGTGCAGCACTTCTGGGCCGGGCGGACCCAGTCCGTGCAGGCACCCGAGGTGGTCCGGGCGGCGGCGCCGTTGGACGAGCAGGAGGGCGAGCCGGTGGCCGAGATCGTGGTGGACGTCAGTGGCAAGGTGCGCGAGCCCGGCATTCACCGTCTCCCGGCCGGATCGCGGGTCGCCGACGCGCTGAAGGCGGCTGGTGGAGTGCGGCCGGGCACGAACATCGACGGTCTGAACCGGGCCCGGTTCCTGGTGGACGGGGAGCAGGTGGTCGTCGGGGGTCCCGCGCCCGCCGCCGTCCCGGCTCCGCCCGGGGGAGCCCCGGCGGGCGGCGCGGGTGGCGCGCCCGCAGCCCCCGTCTCCCTGAGCACCGCGACGGTCGAGCAACTCGACACCCTCCCCGGCGTCGGCCCCGTGCTGGCGCAGCACATCATCGACTACCGCACCCGGCACGGCGGTTTCCGCTCGGTGGACGAGCTGCGGGAGGTCAACGGCATCGGCGAGCGGCGCTTCGCCGATCTGCGGAATCTCGTACGGCCATGAGGAGCTCCCAGGACGCCTCGCCCTCGGGCGCGCGCCGCGCCGTGCACATGACTTCCGGGAGCCGCCTCGGAGCCGCCCATCCGAGGCAGGAAGGACCGACGGACCTCCGGCTCGTACCCCCCGCCCTGGCCGCCTGGGCGACGGCGGCGCTGGCGCTGGACGCCTCGCCGGGGCTGCTGACCGGCGCGGTCGTGGTCTGCCTGGTCGTGGGGTGCGGGCTGCTGCTCGGTCCTGTTCGCGCGGCAGTGGGCGCCGGGTCGCGTGCCGCGGTCGCCGCCGTGCTGCTCTGCGTCGCGGCGGCCGCCGCCTCGGCCGGGCTGCACGGGGCCGATCTGCGGCGGGGGCCGGTGCCGGGGCTGGCGGGGCGGTTCGCCACGGTGACCGCCGAAGTGCAGGTCACCGCCGACCCCCGGCTCACGCGCCCACGGGTCACCGGGAACCGTTCGGCGCCGGTCTCCGTGCTGGCGAAGGGGGAGGTGCGGAGCGTCGAGGAGGCGTCCGGGGCGAAGGCCGTGACGCGGACACCCGTGCTGGTGATCGTCGACACGGGGGCGGCCGGGCGACGGGAGTGGCTCGACCTGCTGCCCTCCACCCGGGTCACGGTGACCGGGCGGCTCGCGCCCCCGATGGTGGGCGGGGACCGGATCGCGGCCGTGCTGCGGGTGCGGGACCGGGCGGGACCGGAGGTGGTGGGGGAGCCGTCGCGGGCGCAGCGGTTCGCCGGGCGGTTACGGGCGGGCCTGCGAGAGGCCACCGACGGGCTGCCGGCGGACGCGCGGGCGTTGCTGCCGGGGCTGGTCGTCGGGGACACCTCGCGGATCACGCCGGACCTGGACGAGGCCTTCAGGGAGACCGACCTCGCCCATACGCTGGCCGTGTCGGGCAGCAACCTCACGATCGTCCTCGCCCTGCTGCTGGGGCCGCCGGGCCTGGCGCAGCGCAGTGAGCGGCGTGGCCTGGCACCCCGGATCGGCATCTCGCTGCGGACGACGGCGGTGCTCGGCGGAGCGCTCACGCTGGCGTTCGTGGTCGTGTGCAGACCCGACCCGAGCGTGCTGCGGGCCGCGGCCTGCGGTGCCGTCGCGCTGCTGGCCCTCGCGACCGGGCGGCGGAAGTCGCTGATCCCGGCGCTGGCGACGGCGGTACTGCTGCTGGTGCTCTACGACCCGTGGCTGGCCCGCAGTTACGGCTTCCTGCTCTCCGTCCTGGCCACGGGGTCGCTGCTCACCCTCGCGCCCCGCTGGAGCGGCGCCTTGCGCAGGCGCGGGGTGCCGCCGCGGCTGGCGGAGGCGCTGGCCGCGGCGGGGGCGGCGCAGGCGCTGTGTGCGCCGGTGGTGGCGGTGCTGTCGGCGCGGGTGAGTCTGGTGGCGGTGCCCTGCAATCTGCTCGTGGAGTTCGCGGTCGCGCCGGCCACCGTGCTGGGCTTCGCGGCGCTGGCGGTGGCTCCGGTGGCGATGCCGGTGGCCAAGGGGCTGGCGTGGTACGCGGGTTGGCCGGCCGGGTGGATCGCGCGGGTCGCCCGGACCGGGGCGGCGCTGCCCGGTGCCGGGGTGGACTGGCCGGGCGGCTGGGGCGGTGCGGCCCTGCTCGCCCTCGTCACGGTGGTCGTCGTGGTCGCCGGCCGGCGGCTGCTGCGGCATCCGTGGCTGTGCGCGGGCTGCGGGGTGCTGCTGGTGCTGGCGGTGGTGCAGCCGCCGCCGCTGGCCAGAGTCGTCACGGGCTGGCCGCCGCCGGGGTGGCGGCTGGCGATGTGCGATGTGGGACAGGGCGACGCGACCGTGCTGGCGGCGGGCGCGGGCACGGGGGTCGTCGTGGACGCCGGACCGGACCCGAAGCTGGTCGACCGGTGCCTGCGCAACCTCGGCGTCACCCGCATCCCGCTGGTGGTCCTCACCCACTTCCACGCCGACCATGTGGCCGGGCTGCCCGGGGTACTGCGGGGGCGTGCGGTGGGGGCGATCGAGACGACCGGGTTCGAAGAGCCGGTGGACCAGGCGGAGTTCGTCCGCAGAGAGGCGGCCGCCCGGGGTATTCCGGTGACGCGTGCTCTGGCCGGGGAGCAGCGCCGCACCGGGGACCTGACCTGGCAGGTCCTGTGGCCGCCGCCCAGACCGGTACCGGCGCCGGAGGGCCCGAACGACGCCAGCGTCGCGATGCTCGTACGCTCGGCGGGCCTGCGGATGCTGCTGCTCGGGGACCTGGAACCCCCGGCCCAGCAGGCCCTGTTGCGGACACCGGCGGCCGCGCTGGTGGGGAGCGTGGACGTGCTGAAAGTGGCCCATCACGGCTCCGCCTACCAGGACCTGGAGTTGATACGCCGGGCCGCGCCGCGGCTGGCGCTGATCTCCTGCGGTGCGGACAACCCGTACGGCCACCCGGCCCCCAGTACGGTCGCGGCGCTGCGGGACGGGGGCGCGAGGGTGCTGCGGACGGATGTGGACGGGGCGCTGGCTGTCGTCGGTGCGGGTGGGGGCTTGCGCGTGGCGCGAGACTGAAGGCATGAACTCCGCACAGGTTGACGCCTACCTCCGCCGCCTGGGAGTCGCGCACCCGGCGTGGCCCACCATCGACGTCCTGCGTGACCTGCAGCTGCACCATCTGCAGGCGGTCCCCTTCGAGAACCTGTCGATCCACCTCGGCGAGGAGATCGTGCTGGAGGAGAAGCGGCTGCTGGACAAGGTGGTGGGGGCGCGGCGCGGCGGGTTCTGCTACGAACTGAACGGGGCCTTCGGCGCCCTGCTCGTCGCGCTGGGATACGACGTCTCGCTGCTGGCGGCGCGGGTGTACGGGGAGGGCGGGCGGCTCGGTGTCCCGTACGACCACCTGGCGCTGCGGGTGCGGACGGTGGACGCGGGGGAGTGGCTGGCCGACGTCGGCTTCGGCGCGTTCAGCCACGGTCCGCTGGCCTTCGAGGAGCGGCGCGAACAGATGGATCCCGGCGGTGTGTTCCGGATCGCCGAGGCAGGGCCGGACGCGGCGGGCATGCGGGGTGCTCCCGCGGCCGGGGGCGGCGCCGGGGCTCCCGACCTGGATGTGGTCAGGGACGGCAGGCCGGTGTACCGGCTGGAGCTGCGGCCGCGGGTGCTCGGGGACTTCGTGACCGGGGCCTGGTGGCACAGCACCTCCCCGGAGTCGCACTTCGTGCAGTCGCTGGTGTGCTCCCGGCTCACGGAGGACGGCGGGCGGATCACGCTCAGCGGGCGGCGGCTGAAGACGACGGCCGCCGACGGGACGCGGGACGAGCGGGAGCTGGGGGCGGACGAGGAGGTGCTGGAGGTGTACCGGGAGCGGTTCGGGATCGAGCTGGACCGGGTGCCGGTCGTGCGGGGGAGCGATGGTGGTGCGGGCTGACCTGCTTGTTCGCGGGCTCGGGCGGTGCCGGAAAATGGGCGCCGTGAGTGATGTGCGACATGTGCTGGTGCTGCCCGACCGTGATGCCGCGGAGGAGGTGGCGGAGGCGCTCGGGGACCGGTTCGGGCTGCGCGAGGAGCCGCAGCTGGTGCGGGACGCGCTGGCCGGTGAGGACGACGCCGAGGACGCGCAGTGGCTGGTGGTACTGCGGGACGGCGACGGGCGGCTGGATGCGGGGGAGCTGGACGAGTTCGTGGCGGAGTGGGAGGGATGGCGGGAGGACCCGTAGGCCCGATGCGTCCGTGCACGCGGGCGGAGGCCTACGAGTATCAATGTCAGTGGCGCGTGGGATGCTGTGCGGGATGGCCAGGAAGACTGCTCAAGACGACCCTCTCGCCCCCGTGACGCTTGCCGTGGGCCAGGAGGACCTCCTGCTCGACCGTGCCGTGCAGGAGGTGGTGGCCGCCGCCAGGGCCGCCGACGCCGACACGGACGTGCGTGACCTGACGCCGGACCAACTGCAGCCGGGCACGCTCGCGGAGTTGACCAGCCCGTCGCTGTTCGCGGAGCGCAAGGTCGTGGTCGTACGCAATGCGCAGGACCTGTCGGCCGACACGATCAAGGACGTGAAGGCGTATCTGGGGGCGCCCGCCGAGGAGATCACGCTCGTGCTGCTGCACGCGGGCGGGGCCAAGGGCAAGGGCCTGCTGGATGCCGCGCGCAAGGCGGGGGCGCGGGAGGTGGCGTGCCCGAAGATGACCAAGCCGGCGGACCGGCTGGCGTTCGTCCGGGGCGAGTTCCGTGCGCGGGGGCGGTCGGCCACGCCGGAGGCCTGCCAGGCGCTGTGCGACGCCATCGGCAGCGATCTGCGGGAGCTGGCGTCCGCCGTGTCCCAGCTGTGCGCGGACGTCGAGAGCACCATCGACGAGGCGGTCGTCGGACGGTACTACACCGGGCGGGCCGAGGCGTCGAGCTTCACGGTCGCCGACCGGGCGGTCGAGGGGCGGGCGGCGGAGGCGCTGGAGGCGCTGCGGTGGTCGCTCGCGACCGGGGTGGCACCGGTGCTGATCACCAGCGCGCTGGCGCAGGGCGTGCGGGCGATCGGGAAGCTGTCGGCCGCGCGCGGTGGGCGGCCGGCCGATCTGGCGCGGGAGCTGGGGATGCCGCCGTGGAAGATCGACCGGGTGCGGCAGCAGATGCGGGGGTGGACGCCGGATGGGGTGGCGGTGGCGTTGCGGGCGGTCGCCGAGGCCGACGCCGGGGTCAAGGGCGGCGGGGATGACGCCGAGTACGCCCTGGAGAAGGCGGTCGTGACGATTGCGCGGGCGGCTCGGTCGCGGGGGCGGGGGTAGCGGCCACCGACCCTGCGTCGAGGTGTGACCGGCTCCTCCCCAGAGGAGAATCGTCGGTATCAGCGGTATCCGCCACATCCTCCGGTAGCACGAAAGGTGGCGATTCGGCATGGCTGAGCATCCGCACGCAACTGTCGTCCGCAAAGGCTACGAGGCCTTCACGCGGGGTGACATGGATGCCCTGCGGGGACTGCTGACCGGGGACTGCACGCACCACGTTCCCGGCAGTCATCCGCTCGCGGGGGACTTCAAGGGGCAGGACGCGATCATCGACATGTACCGTCGGCTCTTCGAGGAGACCAACGGGACGATTCAGGTCGATCTGCGCACCGTCCTGGTCGACGGTCGCGGGCATGCGGTCTCCGTGCACCGCTTCCAGGCCGATCGGAACGGCAAGCACCTCGACGAGACCGGAGCCCTCGTCTTCCGGATCGTCGGGGACAAGATGTCCGACATCGACGAGTGCATCGAGGACATCGAGGCGAGTAACGACTTCTGGTCGTGATCAGCGGTGCGCAGGCCGAAGGCCCCGGCGTCCGCCCTGGGGAAGAGCGGGGCGCCGGGGCCTTCGGTTCAGGCTGGTGAGCCCGTACCCGCGTGGCGAACGCAGGCCGCGTACGGACTCGGGGTGCCGGTCGGGAGCGGATGAGAGAGGGCCCGCTCTGGGTCCTTCCGGCGGCTGGATCCGGCGGGCCGGATCCGATCAGACCAGATAAGGGGTTCAGCCCTTGATGGACGCGACCTTCGCAGCCAGCGCCGACTTCTTGTTGGCGGCCTGGTTCTTGTGGATGACGCCCTTGGAGACGGCCTTGTCGAGCTGACGCGCGGCAGCGCGCTGGTACTCGGTGGCCTTCTCGACGTCACCCGCGGCAGCAGCCTCGCGGGCCTTGCGGATCGCGGTCTTCAGGGAGGACTTGACGGCCTTGTTGCGCAGCCGAGCCTTCTCGTTGGTCTTGATCCGCTTGATCTGGGACTTGATGTTCGCCACGAATGAGCCTTTTCAGGTTCAGGCACGGGGCCAGAGGGATTCCGGGTCCCGTACCAGGTGATTTCTTGAAGAAGCGCCTCGCGCTGAGAGGGCATGAGACGCAGCCACCCAGGCTACCAGCGGGGCTCCAGCTGGCCCAAACCGGTCGCCGGTCGCCGCCCGTGGGACCATGGAGGCTACGTGACGATCCGACCCGAGGCATAAGGCGCCTCAAGAGACAGGACCCTGCGTGCCCGCGACCCCTAACCATGTGCCCGAGCCGAGCCGTACCGACCCGGCTCTGATCCGCAATTTCTGCATCATCGCGCACATCGACCACGGCAAGTCCACGCTCGCCGACCGGATGCTCCAGCTGACCGGTGTGGTCGAGCAGCGGCAGATGCGTGCTCAGTACCTCGACCGGATGGACATCGAGCGCGAGCGCGGCATCACGATCAAGTCCCAGGCCGTGCGCCTGCCCTGGGCTCCCACCCATGACCCGGGCAACACGCACATCCTCAACATGATCGACACCCCGGGGCACGTCGACTTCACCTACGAGGTCTCGCGGTCGCTCGCCGCCTGCGAGGGGACCATCCTCCTGGTCGACGCCGCCCAGGGCATCGAGGCCCAGACCCTCGCCAACCTGTACCTGGCGATGGAGAACGACCTCACCATCATCCCCGTACTGAACAAGATCGATCTCCCGGCCGCCCAGCCGGAGAAGTTCGCCGAGGAGCTGGCCAATCTCGTCGGGTGCGAGCCGGACGACGTGCTGAAGGTCTCCGCGAAGACCGGGCTCGGGGTGGAGGCCCTGCTCGACAAGGTGGTCGCCGAGATCCCGGCGCCGGTCGGCGTCGCCGACGCCCCCGCGCGCGCCATGATCTTCGACTCCGTCTACGACTCCTACCGCGGCGTCGTGACGTATGTCCGTGTCATCGACGGGCAACTCAACAGGCGTGAGCGGATCCGGATGATGTCCACGAACGCGACGCACGAGCTGCTGGAGATCGGCGTCAACTCGCCCGAGATGCTCCCGGCGGACGGGCTCGGCGTCGGCGAGGTCGGTTACCTGATCACCGGTGTGAAGGACGTCCGGCAGTCCAAGGTCGGTGACACCATCACCAGCCAGGCGAAGGGCGCCACCGAGCCGCTCGGCGGCTACAAGGACCCCAAGCCCATGGTCTTCTCCGGGCTGTATCCGCTGGACGGCTCCGACTACCCGGAGCTGCGCGAGGCGCTGGACAAGCTCCAGCTCAATGATGCCGCGCTGGTGTACGAGCCGGAGACCTCCGCCGCCCTCGGCTTCGGTTTCCGTGTCGGCTTCCTCGGCCTGCTCCACCTCGACGTGGTCCGCGAGCGGCTGGAGCGCGAGTTCGGGCTCGACCTGATCGCCACCGCGCCCAATGTGGTCTACCGCGTGATCATGGAGGACGGCACCGAGCACACGGTCACCAATCCGAGCGAGTTCCCCGAGGGCAAGCTCGCCGAGGTGTACGAGCCGGTCGTACGGGCGACGATCCTCGCGCCGACCGAGTTCATCGGCGCGATCATGGAGCTGTGCCAGACCCGGCGCGGCACCCTGCTCGGCATGGACTACCTGTCCGAGGACCGCGTCGAGATCCGCTACACCCTCCCGCTCGCCGAGATCGTCTTCGACTTCTTCGACCAGCTCAAGTCCAAGACCCGCGGTTACGCCTCGCTCGACTACGAGCCCACCGGCGAGCAGTCCAGCTCGCTGGTCAAGGTCGACATCCTGCTGCACGGCGACAAGGTGGACGCCTTCTCGGCGATCACGCACAAGGACCAGGCGTACGCGTACGGCGTGCGGCTCGTCGCCAAGCTCAAGGAGCTGATCCCGCGGCAGAACTTCGAGGTGCCGGTGCAGGCCGCCATCGGCTCCCGGGTGATCGCCCGCGAGACCATCCGCGCCATCCGCAAGGACGTCCTCGCCAAGTGCTACGGCGGTGACATCTCGCGTAAGCGGAAGCTGCTGGAGAAGCAGAAGGAAGGCAAGAAGCGGATGAAGATGGTGGGTTCCGTGGAGGTTCCGCAGGAGGCCTTCATCGCCGTGCTGTCCAGTGATGACAGCGCGGGGCCGAGCAAGAGCAAGAAGTAACCGCGGTTCCAGGGGTTACTTCACAAATCATCCGCAACAGGGGCCTGCCGTACCGGACGGCGGGCCCCTGTCGTGTGCATACGGCTGTCCTTCTGGAGGAAGTGACAAGGCACGGAGGCTTACGCAGTGGCCGGTCGGCCTCTACCCTGATCCCTGCTCGATAGTTACTCGCGAGTTAAACAACGCGGGTGAAAAACTGCCGCACTGAAGGCGCTAGACGCCCTGAGCCAGCCGCACCGTCGCGGGCCCCGGAGGATGTCGTGAGCGACACACAGACCTTGATCGAGAACCGTCCGCCGTCCGTCGCGGGCCTCTTCCTGGAGCGCGTTTCGGCCACCCCGGACGCCGACGCCTTCCGCTATCCGGTCCCGCCCGCCTCGGGGCAGGGCCCGGACGACTGGAAGTCGCTGAGCTGGGCGCAGGCCGCCGAGCGGGTGTACGCGATCGCGGCCGGGCTGATCGAGCTGGGCGTCCAGCCGGAGCAGCGGGTCGCGCTGGCCTCCGCCACCCGGATCGAGTGGATCCTCGCCGACCTCGGCATCATGTGCGCGGGCGCGGCCACCACCACGATCTACCCGCAGACCAACGCCGACGAGTCGGCGTACATCCTCGCCGACTCCGGCAGCCGCGTGCTCATCGCGGAGAACGCCGAGCAGCTGGCCAAGGCGCAGGAGAAGCGCGCCGAGCTGCCCGATCTCACGCATGTCGTGGTCATCGACGCGGAGGGCGTGGAAACCGGCGACTGGGTGCTCAGCCTCGCCGAGCTGGAGTCCCGGGGCGCCGCCCGGCTGGAGAAGGACCCCACCCTGGTCAAGGACCGGGTCGCCGCGATCACCAAGGACCAGCTGGCCACCCTGATCTACACCTCCGGTACGACCGGCCGGCCCAAGGGTGTCCGCCTGCCGCACGACAACTGGTCGTACATGGCGAAGGCGATCGCCGCGACCGGGCTGCTCGGTCCGGACGACGTGCAGTACCTGTGGCTGCCGCTCGCGCACGTCTTCGGCAAGGTGCTGACCTCCGGGCACATCGAGGTCGGGCACATCACCGCCGTCGACGGCCGGGTCGACAAGATCATCGAGAATCTGCCGGTGGTGCAGCCGACGTACATGGCGGCCGTGCCGCGGATCTTCGAGAAGGTCTACAACGGCGTCGCCGCGAAGGCCCGGGCCGGTGGCCCCGCCAAGTACAAGATCTTCCAGTGGGCGGTGGGCGTCGCGCGCGAGTACGCCAAGGTCACGCAGGACAACTTCCGCCGCACCGGGACCCGCACCGCGCCGTTCGGGCTCGCCGCCAAGCACAAGGTGGCCGACGTGCTCGTCTACTCCAAGCTGCGGGAGGCCTTCGGCGGGCGGCTGCGGGCGTGTGTGTCGGGGTCGGTGGCCCTGGCGCCGGAGATCGGGTACTTCTTCTCCGGTGCCGGCATCCACATCCTGGAGGGGTACGGACTGACCGAGTCCTCCGCGGCGTCCTTCGTCAACCCCGGTGAGGCGTACCGGACCGGCACGGTCGGCAAGCCGCTGCCCGGGACCGAGGTGCGGATCGCGGAGGACGGCGAGATCCTGCTGCGCGGGCCCGGGATCATGGAGGGGTACCACGGGCTGCCCGAGAAGACGGCGGAAGTGCTGGAGCCGGACGGCTGGTTCCACACCGGGGACATCGGGGAGCTGTCGCCCGACGGGTATCTGCGGATCACCGACCGGAAGAAGGACCTGTTCAAGACCTCGGGCGGAAAGTACGTCGCGCCGACCGAGATCGAGGGCGCCTTCAAGTCGGTGTGCCCGTACGTGTCCAACATCCTGGTGCACGGGGCCGACCGGAACTTCTGCACCGCTCTCATCGCGCTCGACGAGGCGTCGATCATGCAGTGGGCGAACGAGAACGGGCTGGAGGGGAAGTCGTACGCCGAGGTGGTGGCCGCGCCGGCGACCGTGAAGATGGTCGAGGGGTATGTGCAGCAGCTGAACGCGGGGCTTCAGCGGTGGCAGACGATCAAGAAGTTCCGGCTGCTGCCGCGGGACCTCGATGTGGAGCACGGGGAGATCACGCCGAGTCTGAAGCTGAAGCGGCCGGTGGTGGAGCGGGAGTACCAGCATCTGCTGGATGAGATGTACGCGGGGACGCGCGAAGCGTAGGGGCTGCTGAGGGGATGTGCGGCTGGCCGTTGTGTGTGGCCGGCCGCAAATCCTCGCGCCCCTGGGTGGGTCAGGGCGTCCTTCGTTTGTTAGTTGGCGTCTTCTGGCCGAAATTGGCCACTTCCGTAACTCGGCGCTTATGTGTGGGGTCTGTCTGTCACCCTGTCGGCATTGATCGAGGCGTAGTCGTCTTCGTCCGAGCCGCTCGGGGAGCTGTAGATGGGGGCCGTTCCGGCGCAACGGGAGTCCGTATCCCTGTCCCTTGTCTCCGTGCGCCCCGGCGCACAGGTGCGCGCCGCGCTGAACGGGAGCCCGCTCGCGCCGGGTGCCGCCCGGGGACTGCTGCGCGCGGCGTTCCAGGAGTGGACCGGCCTCGGGCTGCCCGGCGCCGAGCGGCTCACCGACCGGCTGGCCCATGACGCCATGGTCGTGTTGAGCGAGCTGGTCACGAACGCCGTCGTGCACGCCGGTACCGATGTCGAGCTGGTCTGCCGGCTGGAGCCGGACTCCGGCGCCGTCGTCGTGGAGGTCTGCGACCACCACCCCTCGCGGCCGCCCCGGGACGGGGAGCGCGAAGCGGCGTACGAGACCCCGGAGTACGGGCGCGGGCTGCGTCTCGTCGCCGCGCTCTCCGAGGCCTGGGGCGTGACCTATCGGCGGGGCGCCAAGACGGTGTGGGCGCGGGTGTCCGCCGAGGTGTGTCCGGAGGCGGAGGCCGAGGGGTACGACCCCGAGCGCACGGGCTTCTTCGGCGCCGAGTTCCTCGCGCCCGGGCCCCATCGGGCCGAGCGCGACCGGGACTGGCTCGGCCGGGGCGCGCTGTCCTTCCTCGCCGAGGCCTCCGACTTGCTCGCCGGACAGCTCGACGAGGACCTCGTCGCCGCGCTCACCGGCCAGCTGATCGTGCCCCGGCTGGCGGACTGGTGTGCGGTGTGGCTGGAGGACGAGGTCCTGGGCGGCAGGGCCGGGTGGGGCGAGGGCGGACCGCGGCTGGCGCGGGTGTGGCACACCAGCGAGGAGCGGATCGAGGAACTCCGACGCTGCCTGGAGAAGGAACCGCCGCGGGTGGAGGACGGACTGACGCCCTCGGGGCCGGTGCCCTATCCGTGGCCTGGGGACCCCGGGGCCGACAGCTCGCTCGGCGAGGGGGCGTGGCCTGGGGGCCCGGGCCGTGGCGGTCGGGGCCACGATCACGCGGGGCAGGGCGTCCCGGGGCCCGGCAGCCCTGGCCCTGTCAGTCCGGGCCCCGGCGTCCCGGGCACCAACGGTCCGGGCCCTGGCGTGCTGGGATCCGGCGATCCGGGTCGGGGGCATGTGGGCCAGGGCGTCCCGGGCCCTCGCGATTGCGGCCATGGCGATCCGGGCCCCGATCACGCCGCCCAGGGCGTCCCGGGCCCTGGCAATCCGGGCCCCGGCCACGCGGCGCAGGGCATCGCGGGCCCCGGCGTTCCGGGCCGCGGTATCCCGGGCACCAGTGGTCCGGGCCCTGGCGTGCTGGGATCCGGCGATCCGGGTCGGGGGCATGTGGGCCAGGGCGTCCCGGGCCCTCGCGATTGCGGCCATGGCGATCCGGGCCCCGATCACGCCGCCCAGGGCGTCCCGGGCCCTGGCAATCCGGGCCCCGGCCACGCGGCGCAGGGCATCGCGGGCCCCGGCGTCCCGGACCCTGGCAATCCGGGCCCCGGCCACGCGGCCCAGGGCATCGCGGGCCCCGGCGTCCCGGGCCCCGGCCACGCGGCCCAGGGCGTCCAGGGCCCCGGCGTCCCGGACCCCGGCAATCCGGACCCCGGCCACCCAGAGATCGGCAACCCGCCCCCGGCCACCCCACCCCCGGACCGCCCCTGGCCCCAGCAACCGCACGCTGACGCCGAGGGGCCCGGCGTCTCCGGCGCGGCCGAAGGGGGCGCCGGTGGTACGGCCCTGTCGTATCGGCTCGTCGCCGGGGGGCAGCCGCTCGGTTCGCTTGTTATCGGGCGGGCCGGAGGCGAGGGTTTCCCGGACGAGATCACCGGGCTCGTCGAGGATCTGAGCCGTCGGGTGGCGCTGGCCATCGGGGCGGCCCGGCAGTACGCCCGGCAGGCCACCATCAGCGCCGTACTCCAGCGCGGCCTGCTGCCCGGCGCGGTCGCGCAGATCCCCGGCGTGCGCAGCGCCCTCGTGTACGAGCCCTGCGACAAGGGCGGGCCCAGCGGCGACTTCTACGACGTCTTCCCGGCCGGCCACGGACGCTGGTGCTTCGCCGTCGGTGACGTCCAGGGCAAGGGACCCGAGGCCGCCGTCGTCATCGGGCTGGCCCGCCCCTGGCTGCGGCTGCTCGCCCGCGAGGGCTACCGCGTCGCCGACGTCCTCGACCGCCTCAACCAGCTCCTCCTCGACGACGCCACGGAGGCCGCCGACGCCGCCGCCCGCGCCCTGGTCGGCCCCGCCGGTCCGGGCGACGGCCCGCAGACCCGCTTCCTCTCCCTCCTCTACGGCGAACTCGCCCCCTTCGACGGCGGCGTCCGCTGCACCCTCGCCTCCGCCGGGCATCCGCTGCCGCTGCTCCTCGGGCCCGACGGCGACGTCCGCACGGCCGCGCGGCCGCAGACCCTGCTCGGGGTCGTCGAGGACGAGACGTACACCAGCGAGAGCTTCGAGCTGCGGCCCGGCGACACCCTGCTGTGCGTCACGGACGGGGTGACCGAGCGGCGCAGTGGCTCGCGCCAGTTCGACGACGGGGACGGGCTGGCGGCGGCGCTGTCGGGGTGTGCGGGGATGAGCGCCGAGCTGATCGCCGAGCGGATCAGGCAGTTGGTGCACGAGTTCGGCGGACGGCCGCCGGAGGACGATCTCGCGCTGCTGGTCCTGCAAGCGGAGTGACGCGCCGCGTACGGGACAATGGAGGACATGCCTTCCGCACTTCCCGACGGCGAGCCCGTCCCCCACGACGGCGCGCTGCCCCCGGCCGCGCTCGCCGGGGCGGCGGACCGACCCCTCGGGTTCTATCTGCACGTCCCGTACTGCGCGACCCGCTGCGGCTACTGCGACTTCAACACCTACACGGCGACCGAGCTGCGCGGCACGGGCGGGGTGCTCGCCTCCCGCGACAACTACGCCGACACGCTGATCGACGAGATCCGGCTGGCCCGCGAGGTGCTCGGCGACGATCCGCGCGAGGTCCGGACGGTCTTCGTCGGCGGCGGTACGCCGACACTGCTGGCCGCGGACGACCTCGTACGGATGCTGGGGGCGATCCGGGAGGAGTTCGGGCTGGCGGCGGACGCCGAGGTCACGACGGAGGCCAATCCCGAGTCGGTCGACCCGGCGTATCTCGCGGCCCTGCGGAAGGGCGGCTTCAACCGGGTGTCCTTCGGGATGCAGAGCGCGAAGCAGCATGTGCTGAAGGTCCTGGACCGGACCCACACCCCCGGCCGCCCTGAGGCGTGCGTCGCGGAGGCCCGCGCCGCGGGCTTCGAGCACGTCAACCTCGACCTGATCTACGGCACACCGGGGGAGTCCGACGACGACTGGCGGACCTCGCTGGACGCGGCGCTGGGGGCTGGGCCGGACCACATCAGCGCGTACGCGCTGATCGTCGAGGAGGGCACGCAGCTGGCTCGGCGCATCCGCCGGGGCGAGGTGCCGATGACGGACGACGACGTGCACGCCGACCGGTACCTGATCGCGGAGGAACGGCTCTCCGGGGCCGGTTTCGAGTGGTACGAGGTGTCCAACTGGGCCACCTCGGACGCCGCCCGCTGCCTGCACAACGAGCTGTACTGGCGCGGCGCCGACTGGTGGGGCGCGGGGCCCGGCGCGCACAGCCATGTCGGGGGCGTGCGGTGGTGGAACGTGAAGCATCCGGGGGCGTACGCGGCGGCACTGGCGGCGGGGAAGTCCCCGGGCGCGGGCCGCGAGCTGCTGTCCGCCGAGGACCGGAGGGTGGAGCGCATCCTGCTGGAGCTGCGGCTGCGGGACGGGGCACCGCTCGGCCTGCTCCGGGAGGAGGGCCTCAGGGCATCCCGCAGGGCGCTGTCCGAGGGGCTCCTTCAGCAGGTGCCGTACGAGGAGGGGCGTGCCGTGCTGACCTTGCAGGGGCGGTTGCTGGCCGATGCGGTGGTGCGGGACCTGGTGGACTGAAGCCCTGAGCAGGGGCTGTAAGACGCCCTGAGCAGTGACCGCAAGACGCCCTACGCGGGTGCGGTGACGAAGTCAATCAGCTCCTCGACCCTTCCCAGCAGCTCCGGTTCCAGGTCCTTGTACGACCGCACCCGCCCCAGAATCCCCCGCCACGCCTCCCCGGTGTTCTCCGGCCACCCCAACGCCCGGCACACCCCCGCCTTCCAGTCCTCCCCGCGCGGCACCCGCGGCCACCCCGCGATCCCCAGCGACGACGGCCTCACCGCCTCCCAGATGTCGATGTACGGGTGGCCCACCACCAGCGCGTGCTCGCTCGTCACCGCCTGTGCGATCCGCCACTCCTTCGTGCCCGGCACCAGGTGGTCCACCAGGACGCCCAGCCGCGCGTCCGGGCCCGGCGCGAAATCGGCCACGATCGACGGAAGGTCGTCCACGCCCTCCAGGTACTCCACGACCACGCCCTCGATACGCAGGTCGTCGCCCCAGACCTTCTCGACCAGCTCGGCGTCGTGCCGACCCTCGACGTAGATACGGCCGGCGCGGGCCACGCGCGCGCGTGCGCCGGGGACGGCGACCGAACCGGAGGCGGTGCGGGTGGGACGTGCCGGAGCCGAAGCAGACGGCCGTACGAGGGTCACCACCTTGCCCTCCAGCAGAAAACCCCGCGGCTCCAGCGGGAACACCCGGTGCTTGCCGAAGCGGTCCTCCAGCGTCACCGTGCCCGCCTCGCAGCGGATCACCGCGCCGCAGAAACCGGTGCCGGGCTCCTCGACCACCAGACCGGGCTCCGCGGGGACCTCCGGGGCGGGCTGCTTCGGCTTCTTCCACGGCGGGGTCAGGTCCGGAGAATACTGGCGCATTCGCATGACGATATGGACAGGTCGCTACGTCATCCGGGCGACACGCCGAATCGGGCGGCCAGGGCGTCGCGCTGGCGCCGTACGAACGCCGCGTCCACCACCGCTCCGTGACCGGGCACGTACAGCGCGTCCTCGCCGCCGAAGCTCACCAGCCGGTCCAGCGCGTCCGGCCAGTGCGACGGCACCGCGTCCGGGCCCGCCTGCGGTTCACCGGACTCCTCGACCAGGTCGCCGCAGAAGACCACCTCGGGCTCACCCGGCACGAGGACCGCCAGGTCGTACGCCGTGTGCGCCGGGCCCACGTTCGCCAGCAGGACCTGGCGGCCGGGGCCCAGGTCGAGGGTCCACTCGCCGGAGACGAGGTGGCGGGGCGGGACCAGGGTGTCGGCCGCCTCCTGGGCCGCCGCGGCGTCGAGGCCGTGATGGACGGCGTCCGCGCGGAGTTCCTCACGGCCGCGCCGGCCGCCGAGCACGGCGTCGATGCCGACCGCGCCGAAGACCTCCGCCCCGGCGAAGGCCGCCGCGCCGAGGACGTGGTCGAAGTGGGGGTGGGTGAGCGCGAGATGGGTCACACGGTGACCGGCGAGCGCCTCCGCCTGCGCCCGCAGCCGTGCCCCCTCCGCGAGGCTCGACCCCGCGTCGATCAGCAGCGCCGCGCCGCGTCCCACCACCAGCCCCACCGTGCAGTCCCAGCCGGGCAGGCGACACCGCCCGGCACCGGCCGCCAGCCGCTCCCAGCCCACCTCTTCCCAAGTCACGCTCATACAGCGACGCTAGGCCCTGTCGCCCCGTTCCCGCCTGCCGTACGCCCCACCCGGCACGACCTCGCGGGACCGGCCTTGCCCGGGGCGTACCCGACGGCCGTACACTGGGCCGGTAAGGCTGGCACTCGCGTGCGTCGAGTGCCAGGGGGAGCGCCAAGGGGACGACGTACTGGAGGTGTGCGCGGATGCTCAGTGAACGAAGGCTCCAGGTACTGCGCGCGATCGTCCAGGACTACGTCGGTACCGAGGAGCCGGTCGGTTCCAAGGCGCTCACCGAGCGGCACAGCCTCGGCGTCTCCCCGGCGACCGTCCGCAACGACATGGCGGCCCTGGAGGACGAGGGATACATCGCCCAGCCGCACACCAGCGCCGGGCGCATCCCGACCGACAAGGGCTACCGGCTCTTCGTCGACAAGCTGGCCGAGGTCAAGCCGCTGACCGCGCCGGAGCGGCGCGCGATCCAGAACTTCCTCGACGGCGCCGTCGACCTGGACGACGTGGTGACCCGGACCGTACGGCTGCTCGCGCAGCTCACGCGGCAGGTCGCCGTCGTGCAGTACCCGTCGCTGACCCGGTCCACCGTGCGGCACGTGGAGCTGCTGTCGCTGGCACCCGCGCGCGTGATGCTGGTGCTGATCACGGACACCGGGCGGGTGGAGCAGCGGATGGTCGACTGCCCGGCGCCGTTCGGCGAGGCGTCGCTGGCGGATCTGCGGGCGCGGCTGAACAGCCGGGTCGCGGGCCGCCGCTTCACGGATGTGCCGCAGTTGGTGCAGGATCTGCCGGAGGCCTTCGAGGCGGAGGACCGCGGCACGGTCCAGACGGTGCTCTCCACCCTGCTGGAGACGCTCGTCGAAGAGACGGAGGAGCGGCTGGTGATCGGCGGTACGGCCAATCTCACCCGCTTCGCACATGACTTCCCCCTCACCATCCGGCCGGTGCTGGAGGCGCTGGAGGAGCAGGTCGTGCTCCTCAAGTTGCTGGGCGAGGCGAAGGATTCGGGCATGACCGTGCGCATCGGGCACGAGAACGCCCATGAGGGACTCAACTCCACGTCGGTGGTGTCGGTCGGCTACGGTTCGGGCGGCGAGGCAGTCGCCAAGCTCGGCGTGGTCGGACCGACCCGCATGGATTACCCGGGAACGATGGGAGCGGTACGCGCAGTGGCACGGTACGTCGGACAGATCCTGGCGGAGTCGTAAGTGGCCACGGACTACTACGCCGTTCTCGGCGTGCGCCGCGACGCGTCGCAGGAAGAGATCAAGAAGGCCTTCCGGCGGCTCGCACGCGAGCTGCACCCGGACGTCAACCCCGATCCGAAGACACAGGAGCGGTTCAAGGAGATCAACGCCGCCTACGAGGTGCTCTCGGACCCGCAGAAGAAGCAGGTCTACGACCTCGGCGGCGACCCGCTGTCGCAGGCCGGGGCAGGCGCCGGTGCGGGCGGCTTCGGCGCGGGCGGCTTCGGGAACTTCTCGGACATCATGGACGCGTTCTTCGGTACGGCGTCGCAGCGCGGGCCGCGCTCGCGCACCCGCCGGGGCCAGGACGCGATGATCCGGATCGAGGTCGAGCTCGACGAGGCGGCCTTCGGCACGACGAAGGACATCCAGGTCGACACGGCCATCGTCTGCGCCACGTGCAGCGGCGAGGGCGCGGCGCCGGGGACCTCCGCGCAGACGTGTGACATGTGCCGGGGTCGTGGTGAGGTCTCGCAGGTCACGCGGTCCTTCCTGGGCCAGGTCATGACCTCGCGCCCCTGCCCGCAGTGCCAGGGCTTCGGCACCGTGGTGCCCAACCCGTGCCCGGAGTGCGCGGGCGACGGCCGCGTGCGGTCGCGTCGCACGCTCACGGTGAAGATCCCGGCCGGTGTGGACAACGGCACCCGCATCCAGCTCGCCGGTGAGGGCGAGGTCGGCCCGGGCGGCGGTCCGGCGGGCGATCTGTACGTGGAGATCCACGAACTCCCGCACCCGACCTTCCAGCGGCGCGGCGACGACCTGCACTGCACGGTCACGATCCCGATGACGGCGGCGGCCCTCGGTACGAAGGTGCCGCTGGAGACCCTGGACGGCCTGGAGGAGGTCGACATCCGCCCGGGCACCCAGTCGGGCCAGTCGATCCCCCTGCACGGCCGGGGTGTCACACACCTGCGCGGCGGCGGGCGCGGCGACCTCGTCGTCCACGTCGAGGTGCAGACCCCGACCAAGCTCGACGTGGAGCAGGAGCGCCTCCTGAGGGAACTGGCCAAGCTGCGGGGCGAGGAGCGGCCGCAGGGGCAGTTCCAGCCGGGGCAGCAAGGGCTGTTCTCGCGGTTGAAGGACGCGTTCAACGGGCGCTGACAGTCGGAGCTGCGCGGGTGCTGAGGGCGGCCGGGGGGCCGGGGGTTGTCCCCCGGGCAGGCGCAGTCAGCCGGGGCAGCAGGGGCTGTTCTCGCGGCTGAAGGACGCGTTCAACGGGCGCTGAGTCCTCGTTCAACGGGCGCCGAGTGCTCCCAGGAACCGCGGCATGCCGCTGGCCTATGCCAGACGTCAGGCCGGATTCGGACTTGTTCGGAGGACGTGACAACATGCCGTCATGTCCTCCGCACTGACCGATCTCGTTCCGCTTCCGATCGTGCAGGCCCCCATGGCGGGCGGCGTCTCCGTGCCGCAGCTGGCCGCGGCCGTGTCCGAGGCCGGGGGGCTCGGATTCCTCGCGGCCGGTTACAAGACGGCCGACGGCATGTACCAGGAGATCAAGCAGTTGCGGGGGCTGACCGGCCGCCCCTTCGGGGTGAACCTCTTCATGCCCCAGCCGGAGTATGCCGAGCCCGCCGCCGTCGACGTCTACGCCCAGCAGCTGGCCGGTGAGGCCGCCTGGTACGACACCGAGCTCGGCGACCCCGACAGCGGCCGGGACGACGGCTACGACGCCAAGCTCGCGGTGCTCCTCGACAACCCGGTACCGGTGGTGTCGTTCCACTTCGGCGTCCCCTCCCGTGACGTCCTCGACTCCCTCCGGCGGGCCGGAACGCTCACCCTGGTCACCGCCACCACCCCCGACGAGGCCCGGGCCGTCGAGCGGGCGGGCGCCGACGGGGTGATCGTGCAGGGCGCCGAGGCCGGCGGCCACCAGGGCACCCACCGGGACATCCCCGAGAACGACGGCTCGGCCATCGGGCTGCTCTCCCTGCTGGGCCAGATCCGCGAGGCGGTCGGCCTGCCGCTCGTCGCCGCCGGCGGCATCATGCGCGGCAGCCAGATCGCCGCCGCCCTCGCGGCCGGCGCGAGCGCGTCGCAGCTCGGCACGGCGTTCCTCGCCACGCCCGAGTCCGGCGCCAACGCCGTGCACAAGCAGGCGCTGACCAACCCGCTGTTCGTCCGTACCGAGCTGACCCGCGCCTTCTCCGGCCGCCCGGCCCGTGGCCTGGTCAACCGTTTCATGCGCGAGCACGGCCCGTACGCCCCCGCCGCCTACCCCGAGATCCACCACCTCACCTCCCCGATCCGCAAGGCCGCCGCGAAGGCGGGCGACGCGCAGGGCATGGCGCTGTGGGCGGGACAGGGGCACCGGATGGCGCGCGAGCTGCCCGCCGGGCAGCTGGTGGAGGTGCTGGCGGCCGAGCTCGCGGCGGCCAGGACAGCGTTGTCCTCCGGAGGCGGTGCCGGATGACCGCGCCGGTGTTCGTCGTCGAGCACGTCGGCGCGAGCAGCGAAGGGCGGTACGTCCTCGACGGGCCCGAGGGGCGGCACGCGGTCTCCGTGAAGCGGCTGCGGCCCGGTGAGGACGTGGTCCTCACCGACGGGGCCGGGCGCTGGGCGGAGTGTGTGGTCCTCGACACCGAGGGCAAGGACCGGCTGATCGTCCGCATGGACTCGGTGGCCGAGGAGCCGGTGCCGGAACCGCGCATCACGGTCGTCCAGGCGCTGCCCAAGGGCGACCGGGGCGAGCTGGCCGTGGAGACCATGACCGAGGTCGGGGTCGACGCGATCGTGCCGTGGGCGGCGGCCCGCTGCATCACGCAGTGGAAGGGCGAGCGCGGCACCAAGGCCCTCGCCAAGTGGCGGGCCACCGCCCGCGAGGCCGGCAAGCAGTCCCGGCGCGTGCGCTTCCCCGAGGTCGCGGACGCGGCGACGAGCAAGCAGGTGGCCGCGCTGCTCGCCGAGGCCGACTTCGCCGCCGTACTGCACGAGAGCGGCGACGAGCCGCTGGCCGCGGCCGAACTCCCCACCGAGGGGGAGATCATGCTGGTGGTCGGCCCCGAGGGCGGCGTCTCCCCGGAGGAGTTGGCGCTGTTCGCGGACGCCGGGGCACGTGCCTACCGGCTCGGGCCCACCGTGTTGCGCACCTCGACGGCCGGTACCGCGGCGGCGGCACTGCTGCTCGGCCGTACCGGACGCTGGTCCTGATCCCCGCGCCTGCTCGGCGAACTGGACGACACCGCGACGGCCACCTCAAGGACCCGGAGGGCAACCTGGTGGAACTGCACGCCTGACGACGACTCGCGCAGGGTGAGCAGGTTGCCGTGGCCGTCGGTCACGCAGCCGAGGACGAGTGGCAACGTTCCTCCGCAGCAAGGCGGTTGGGTGACGGGTGAGGGCACCGAGTGGCCGTATGCGCCCTACCACGACGGCCGGGACAGTGGCACGCTGCCGTCCATGGGGGCATTGCGGTGGATGTGCGGCCGCCCTCGCGGGCAGCGGGTGGCCGGTGCGACGGCGGTCGTGGTGGCCGGTGTGGGCGGGCTGGTGGCCTGTGAGCCGGGGGCCATCAGTTCGGTGACCGTGGCCTACACGACCGACGAGCTGGTGACCAGGGAGCTGGAGCGGCAGAAGGCCGACGTGCAGTGGCTGAGCTGCACCGCCGACTTCGGCGAGCGGAGCGGGTCGACGCCGTCCGCCGGTGTGAACACCGTCGCGGACGTCGACTGCGAGGGGCAGACCTCCGACGGCAAGGACATCACCGTCACCGGCAAGGTGACCCGCGCGGTCGACGGCGCCTGCGTGCGCGGCGACCTCACCGCGAGGATCGACGGCAGGGAGTGGTTCCGGGTCAGCGGACTCGGCGACTGCGACGCCACCTCCGCCCCGCCCGTCGACACCCCGCCCGGCGGCGGCCCCACCACCACGGTGACCGTCACCAAGACCGTCTACTGCCAGAGCGCTCCCCCATGCCGGCCCGAGGGCAAGTAGCAGGTGCGGCAAGTGATCCAAACCTCTGTGCGCGGGCCCCGCGCCTGCGTAGGGTGACCTGGTGACCCAGTCCGCAGTGCCCGCGTATCTCCGGTTTCCGCATGTCCAGGGCGAGTTGGTGGCCTTCACCGCCGAGGACGACGTCTGGCTCGCGCCCCTCGACGGCGGGCGCGCCTGGCGGGTCAGCGCCGACAACGTGCCGGTGACCCAGCCACGCATCTCGCCCGACGGCACGACCGTCGCCTGGACCTCCACCCGCGACGGCGCCCCCGAGGTGCACATCGCGCCGGTCGACGGCGGCCCCGCCCAACGCCTGACGTACTGGGGCAGTTGGACGACCCGGGTGCGCGGCTGGACGCCCGACGGGCAGGTCCTCGCCCTCACCACCCACGGCCAGGCCACCCTCCGCCGCACCTGGGCGCACGCCGTCCCGCTCGACGGCGGGCCCCCGGCCAGGCTGCCGTACGGGCCCGTCGGCGCGGTCGCGTACGGCCCGCACACCGTGCTGCTGTCCGCGACGATGGGCCGCGAGGCGGCCGCCTGGAAGCGGTACCGGGGCGGTACGGCGGGCAAGCTGTGGATCGACCGTGCCTCCCAAGGGGAAGAGGGAGCCGGGGAGTTCGTACGACTCCACGCGGACCTCGACGGGAACATCGAGTGCCCGGCCTGGGTCGGCGACCGGATCGCCTTCCTGTCCGACCACGAGGGCACCGGCGCGCTGTACTCCTCCCTCGCCGACGGCTCGGACCTGCGGCGGCACACTCCCCTCGACGGCTTCTACGCCCGGCACGCGGCGAGCGACGGCACCCGCGTCGTGTACTCCTCCGCCGGTGAACTGTGGCTGCTGGACGACCTCGACGGGACCGAGCCGCGCCGCCTCGACATCCGGCTCGGCGGGCAGCGCACCGACCGGCAGCCGTACCCGGTGAACGCCTCCCGCTGGTTCGGGTCGGCGTCCCCCGACCACACCGCGCGCGGCAGCGCGGTCGCCGTGCGCGGCGCTGTGCACTGGGTCACCCACCGCTCCGGGCCCGCCCGCGCGCTGGCCGCCGAACCCGGCGTCCGCGCCCGGCTGCCCCGCACCTTCCGCTCCGAGGGCGAGGAGTGGGTGGTGTGGGTGACGGACGCCGAGGGCGAGGACGCCCTGGAGTTCGCGCCCGCCACCGGGCTGACCCCGGGCTCGATCCCGCGCCGGCTCGCCGCGGGCCGGCTCGGCCGGGTCCTCGGCCTCGCCATGGCCCCCGACGGCAGCCGCGCCGCCGTCGCCTCGCACGACGGACGGCTGCTGCTCGTCGAGCGGGAGACCGGCGAGGTGCGCGAGGTCGACCGCAGCGAGCACGGCGACGTGCGCGGGCTGGTCTTCTCGCCCGACTCCGCCTGGCTCGCCTGGTCCCACCCCGGCCCGCGCCCGCTGTGCCAGCTGAAGCTCGCCAACACCACCGACCTGTCGGTCACCGAGGCGACCCCGCTGCGCTTCCAGGACTACGCCCCCGCCTTCACCACCGACGGCAAGCACCTCGCGTTCCTGTCCAACCGCTCCTTCGACCCGGTCTACGACGAGCACGTCTTCGACCTGGCCTTCGTGGTCGGCGACCGGCCGCACCTGATCACGCTGTCCGCGACCACGCCGTCCCCGTTCGGCCCGCAGCGGCACGGCCGTCCCTTCGAGGCGCCGGACAAGGACGAGACACCCGACAGCGAGGGCACGCCGACCACGCGGATCGACCTCGAAGGCCTCGCCGACCGGATCGTGCCGTTCCCCGTCGAGGCCGGGCGCTACTCCAACCTGCGCGCCGCGAAGGACGGTGTGCTGTGGCTGCGCCACCCCGTGGAGGGCGTCCTCGGCTCCTCCCGGGCCACCCCGGACGACCCCGACCCCAAGACCGAGCTGGAGCGCTACGACCTCGCCCAGCAGCGCCTGGAGCACCTCGCGGCGGACGCCGACCACTTCGAGGTCAGCGGGGACGGCAAACGGGTGCTCCTTTGGACGAGTGATCGCCTGAAGGTCGTACCGAGCGACCGGCGTGCCTCCGGCGACGACGACAGCGACACCAACGTCACCGTCGACCTCACCCGCGTCCGCCAGACGATCGACCCGGCGGCGGAGTGGCGGCAGATGTACGACGAGACCGGCCGCATCATGCGCGACCACTTCTGGCGGCCGGACATGAACGGCGTCGACTGGGACGCCGTCCTCGACCGCTACCGGCCCGTCCTCGACCGGGTCGCCACCCACGACGACCTGGTGGACCTCCTGTGGGAGGTCCAGGGCGAGCTGGGCACCTCGCACGCCTACGTCGTCCCGCGCGGCGGACACGGAGGCGGCGCCCGGCAGGGACTGCTCGGCGCGGACATCTCCCGGCACCCGGACGGCAGTTGGCGCATCGACCGCGTCCTGCCCTCGGAGACCTCCGACCCGGACGCCCGCTCACCCCTGGCCGCCCCCGGCGTCGCGGTGCGCGCCGGGGACGCGATCGTGGCGGTGGCCGGACGGGCGGTGGACCCGGTGACCGGGCCGGGTCCGCTGCTGGTCGGTACGGCGGACAAGCCGGTGGAGCTGACCATCTCGCCGTCCGGCGGGGGCGAGGTGCGGCACGCGGTGGTCGTACCGATCGCGGACGAGGAGCCGCTGCGCTACCACGCGTGGGTCGCGGACCGGCGGGCGTATGTGCACGAGCGGTCCGGCGGGCGGCTCGGCTATCTCCATGTGCCGGACATGCAGGCGCCGGGCTGGGCGCAGATCCACCGGGACCTGCGGGTCGAGGTGGGCCGGGAGGGGCTCGTCGTGGACCTCCGGGAGAACCGGGGCGGGCACACCTCCCAGCTGGTGGTGGAGAAGCTGGCCCGGCGGATCGTCGGCTGGGCGGTGCCGCGCGGGATGCGGCCGTACAGCTATCCGCAGGACGCGCCGCGCGGGCCGGTCGTCGCCGTCGCCAACGAGTTCTCCGGGTCGGACGGCGACATCGTCAACGCGGCGATCAAGGCGCTCGGGCTCGGGCCGGTCGTCGGGGTGCGGACGTGGGGCGGCGTGATCGGCATCGACAGCCGCTACCGGCTGGTGGACGGCACGCTGGTCACCCAGCCGAAGTACGCCTTCTGGCTGGAGGGTTACGGCTGGGGCGTGGAGAACCACGGCGTGGACCCGGACGTGGAGGTGGTGCAGCGCCCGCAGGACCACGCGGCCGGGCGGGACCTTCAGCTGGACGAGGCGATAAGGCTGGCGTTGGAGGCGCTGGAGGACAGCTCGGCGAAAACACCGCCCAGCTTGCCCACCTAAGGGGACCTTGCACTATGCCCGCCCGGGTCGCGCGGCCTGGCACCGCACCTCGCCGCGTTGCCGAAACGCCCAGGTGGCTCCGCTACCAGGGCGCTCCGGCGCCTTGCGATGCACGGCACCAGACCACGCGACCTGATCGGACGCTCATAGTGCAAGGACCCCTGAGGGGCGCGGGGCTGTGTCGATATGCGGCTCCGCCGCGTGGGCGCGCCAGCCACGCAACCACCCGCACCCGGCGACGATACGATGCCCCCACACGCGATCAACCGCTCGACCCCCGGAGGGAACATGGCAGGGGAGCCGCAGGACGACTGTCTGTTCTGCAAGATCGTCGCGGGGCAGATCCCGGCGACGATCGTGCGGGAGACCGAGACGACCGTCGCGTTCCGGGACATCAACCCCCAGGCGCCCACCCACGTCCTGGTGATCCCCAAGGCGCACTACCCGGACCCCGCCGCGCTCGCCGCCGCCGAGCCTGAGATCGCCGCGGACGTGCTGCGCGAGACCCAGGCGGTCGCCGACGAGGACAAGCTGGAGAGCTACCGCATCGTCTTCAACAAGGGCCCCGGCGCCGGCCAGACCGTCTGGCACACGCACGCCCACGTCCTGGGCGGCCGCGGCCTGGAATGGCCGCCCGGGTAAGTCGACGTGTCCGTACGTGAACTGGTGGTCCTCGGCACCGCCAGCCAGGTCCCGACCCGGCACCGCAACCACAACGGCTACCTCCTGCGCTGGGACGGCGAGGGCATCCTGTTCGACCCCGGCGAGGGCACCCAGCGCCAGATGCTGCGCGCCGGGGTCGCCGCCCACGACATCGACCGGATCTGCGTCACGCACTTCCACGGGGACCACTCGCTGGGCCTGGCCGGAGTGATCCAGCGCATCAACCTCGACCAGGTGCCGCACCCGGTCACCGCGCACTACCCCCGCTCCGGGCAGCGCTTCTTCAACCGGCTGCGGTACGCGACCGCCTACCGCGAGACCGTCCAGCTCACGGAGTCCCCGGTGGACCGCGACGGGGCGCTCGCCTCCTGCGGGACCTACACGCTCGAAGCCCGCAAGCTCTCCCACCCCGTCGAGTCCTACGGCTATCGCCTCGTCGAGCCCGACGGGCGCCGCATGCTGCCCGAACGGCTCGCCGCGCACGGCATCAAGGGGCCGGACGTCGGCCGGATCCAGCGGGAGGGGACGCTCGGCGGGGTCGCCCTCGAAGAGGTCAGCGAGGTGCGGCGCGGGCAGCGGTTCGCGTTCGTCATGGACACCCGGCTGTGCGAGGGCGCGTACGCGCTCGCCGAGGGCTGCGACATGCTCGTCATCGAGTCGACGTTCCTCGACGAGGACGAGGAACTCGCCGTGGAACACGGCCACCTGACGGCCGGTCAGGCGGCGCGGGTGGCAAGGGAGAGCGGCGTACGGCATCTCGTGCTCACCCACTTCAGTCAGCGCTACTCGGAGCCCGACGCGTTCGAGCGGCAGGCGCGGGCCGCCGGGTTCGAGGGGGAGCTGAGCGTGGCGCACGACCTACTGAGAGTGCCGCTTCCGAAGCGTCGGTGAAACGCCCGTACGATGAGATGATGCCCCTCCCGAAAGCCGAACTGCACCTCCACATCGAAGGCACCCTGGAGCCGGAGCTCGCTTTCGAGCTCGCCGCACGCAACGGCGTGCGGCTGCCCTACGCGGACACCGACGAGCTGCGCGAGGCGTACCAGTTCGAGGATCTGCAGTCCTTCCTGAACCTGTACTACGAGCTCATGGCCGTGCTGCGCACCGAGCGGGACTTCGCGGACCTCGCGAACGCCTACCTCGCCCGGGCCGCCGCGCAGGGCGTACGGCACGCGGAGATCTTCTTCGACCCGCAGGCGCACATCTCCCGGGGGGTCGGGATGGGCACGGTGGTCGAGGGGCTGTGGCGGGCGCTGGAGCACAGCGAGCGCGAGCACGGGATCTCCACCCAGCTGATCATGTGCTTCCTGCGGGACGAGTCCGCCGAGTCGGCGATGGCGACGCTTCAGGCGGCGAAGCCGTATCTGGACCGGATCACCGGGGTCGGGCTGGACTCCGCGGAGGTCGGGCATCCGCCGGTGACGTTCCGCGAGGTGTACCAGGCCGCCGCCGCCCTGGGCCTGCGGCGGGTGGCGCACGCGGGGGAGGAGGGGCCGCCGGAGTACATCACCGAGGCCCTCGACGTGCTCGGCGTCGAGCGCGTCGACCACGGGCTGCGCTGCATGGAGGACCCGGCGCTGGTGGAGCGGCTGGTGCGGGAGCGGATCCCGCTGACGCTGTGCCCGCTGTCCAACGTCCGGCTGCGTGCCGTCGACGCCCTCGCCGAGCACCCGCTGCCCGCCATGCTCGACGCCGGGCTGCTGTGCACGGTCAACTCCGACGACCCGGCCTACTTCGGCGGGTACGTCGGCGACACCTTCGACGCCGTGCGCGCGGCCCTCGGGCTGAGCGAGGAACGGCTGCGCGAGCTGGCCCGCAACTCCTTCGTCGCGTCCTTCCTGGAGCACGACGAGGCGCGGCGGGCACGGTATCTGGCAGAGGTGGACACCTACGAGTTCTGAGGCGCCCCGAGGGGGCGCGGGGAACCGCGCGACACACCACGACGAACCCGCACACGCCCGACGGCACAGCGCGGCACCCCCGGTGGAGCGCTGCCACACCTCCCCGCGCCCAGCGCGACCGCCGTCATCGGCACGGCGATCACCAGCAGCCCGACGGCCGGGACCGCGCCCATCGCCGGGAGTCCGGCCTGCGCCGACAGCAGACTGCCGGTCAGCGGACCCGCCGCCGTGCCCAGCGGGGACGCCGAGCCGACCCGGACCGCCCAGCGGCCGCGCGGGTCGAGGGAGGCGGCGAGGCCCGGATCGCCTGCTGCACCGGCGCCGGCTGGACGACGACGGCACACCTGCGCGACCGCGACGACGCGGCCGTGGTGCGGATCGCCGACCCGGAGTGGGTCACCCCCGCCATGCCCCGCTGGTGACTCCGGGGTCCGCACCTGGGGCGAAGGCCGGCGCCTCACGGGGCACGCGGCCTCCCGCGCGGCCCACGCGGGGCCCGCACCCGGCCTGACGGCCGCCCGCCCGCGCCAGGCCCGCCCTCCCAGCCGCGCCGCAGGCCCCCCAGGCCCAGCTCCCAGGCCCCCCAGCCTCGCTGCCAGGCCCCCCAGGCCCCGCCGCTCCAGGCCCCCAGCCCCGCCGCAGGCCTGCAGCCGCCCCGCGCACGCCCAACACCCGGCCGCCCCCGCACACCCGACGCAGCCGCCTCCCCCTGACCGCGCAACCGTTGTCAGTGACGTGGTGCACACTGGCCAGATCAGCACCACGTCAGGGAGCGCACTGTGACCGCGTCCACCGGAAAGGGGCCGCAGCCCACCGCAATGGCGGTGCCGACCATCCGAGAGGGTCGGTACTGCCACGCCCACGTCGACCCCCTGGCCGCCCTGCGCGGGCAGGGTGAGCCGCCCTGGGACGTCTATCTCACCGGCACCGTCTTCCTCGACATCATCTTCACCGGGCTCGACTCCGCCCCGGTGCGCGGGACCGAGTCCTGGGCGCGCGGGATGGGCTCCAGCCCCGGCGGCGTCGCCAACATGGCGACCGCGCTGTCCCGCCTCGGCCTGAAGACGTCCCTCGCGGCGGCCTTCGGCGACGACCACTACGGCGACTACTGCTGGGACGCCCTGGAGCAGGGCGAGGGCATCGACCTCACCCCGTCGCGCACGGTGCGCGGCTGGCACTCGCCGGTCACCGTCTCGATGGCGTACGAGGGCGAGCGCACGATGGTCTCCCACGGCCACGAGCCGCCCCCCGAGGAGCCCGCCCCCGACTGCCCCCCACGCGCGCGTGCCGCCGTCGCCTCGCTCGTCCCCGGCGAGCGTGCCCCCTGGATCGCACAGGCCGCGAGCAGGGGCACCCGCGTCTTCGCCGACGTCGGCTGGGACGACACCGGCGCCTGGGACCTGTCCGGCCTCGCCGACCTCGAACACTGCGAGGCCTTCCTGCCCAACGCCGAGGAGGCGATGCGCTACACCCGCACCACCTGCCCCCGCGCCGCCGCGCACGCCCTCACCGCACACGTACCGGTCGCCGTGGTCACCCTCGGTGCGGAGGGCGCGTACGCCGTGGACCGCCGTACCGGCGAGAGCGCGGAGGTCCCGGCGATCGAGGTCGAGGCCCTGGATCCCACCGGCGCGGGAGACGTCTTCGTGGCGGGCTTCGTCACCGGCACCCTGGCCGACTGGCCCCTCGCCGACCGGCTCGCCTTCGCCGGCCTCACGGCCGCACTGTCCGTCCAGGAGTTCGGCGGCTCCCTGTCGGCCCCCGGCTGGTCCGAGATCGGGGCCTGGTGGCGCAAGGTCCAGTCGTACGACGACCAGGACCCCGCGGCCCTGCGCCGGTACGCCTTCCTGGAGGACCTCATCCCCGCCACGGCCCGCCCCTGGCCCCTGCGCCGCGCGGTCCCGACGATCGGCTTCGGCCGGTCCGCCTGACGTCGAAAAGGCCTACGGCGATGTCAGTCCCCCGGCGTACCCTGGAAATCGCCAGGCCGCCCTTGTGGCAGGCGAGTCGTATCAAGGAGGACGTGCAGGCCTTCAGCGCCGGCCCATGACTCAGACACCCACAGCTCACACCCCCGCGCAGGGGCAGGCACGAGTGCAGTTCACCGTTCCGGCGGCCCACCCCATGGTGACCGTGCTGGGCTCCGGCGACGCCCTCCTGCGCGTGATCGAGAAGGCCTTCCCGGGGGTCGACATCCACGTCCGGGGCAATGAGATCAGCGCGGTCGGCGACCCGGCGGAAGTCGCCCTCGTCTCGCGTGTGTTCGACGAGATGATGCTGGTGCTCCGCACCGGGCAGCCGATGACGGAGGACGCAGTGGAACGCTCGATCGCCATGCTCCGGGCGACTGAGGACGGCGAGGGGCCGCAGGAGACCCCGGCCCAGGTGCTCACCCAGAACATCCTGTCCTCCCGCGGTCGCACGATCCGCCCCAAGACCCTCAACCAGAAGCGGTACGTCGACGCGATCGACAGGCACACGATCGTCTTCGGCATCGGCCCCGCCGGCACCGGCAAGACGTACCTGGCCATGGCCAAGGCCGTGCAGGCCCTGCAGTCCAAGCAGGTCAACCGCATCATCCTGACCCGCCCCGCGGTCGAGGCGGGCGAGCGCCTCGGCTTCCTGCCGGGCACGCTGTACGAGAAGATCGACCCGTACCTGCGGCCCCTGTACGACGCGCTGCACGACATGATCGACCCGGACTCGATTCCGCGGTTGATGGCGGCGGGGACCATTGAGGTGGCGCCGCTGGCGTATATGCGTGGAAGGTCGCAACCGATCTTCACGAACGTCCTGACACCGGACGGCTGGCGCCCCATCGGCGATCTCCGGGTTGGTGACCTGGTGATCGGCTCGAACGGCGAGCCGACCCCGGTCCTCGGTGTCTATCCGCAGGGCGAGAGGGACATCTACCGCGTCACGGCCCAGGACGGCTCGTGGACCCTGTGCTGTGGCGAGCACCTGTGGACGGTCCGCACGGCCGCGGACAAGCGCCGCAACAAGCCGTGGCGGGTCCTGGAGACCCAGGACATGATCGGCAACCTGCGGGCGGCGCACGCGCGCCGGTACGAGCTGCCGCTGCTCACGGCGCCGGTGTGCTTCCCGGAGCGCGAGGTCCCGATGGATCCGTACGCGCTGGGGTTGCTGCTGGGTGACGGTTGTCTCACGGGCTCTACCACTCCCTCCTTCGCAACGGAGGATCCGGAGCTGGCCGAGGCGCTGGAAACCGCGCTGCCCGGTGTCGCGGTACGCCACAGGGGCGGACCCGACTACACCCTCAACCGGATCAAGTCCCCGGGCGACGTAGTCACCTTGGAGAACCCCGTCACGCGGGTTCTGCGAGAGCTGGACCTGCTGCGCACTCGCTCGCACACCACGTTCGTCCCGGACGACTACCTCTTCAACTCCGCCGAGGTCCGGCTGGCCGTACTCCAAGGTCTGCTCGACTCCGGCGGCGGGCCGGTCACCCAGGCGGACCGCACGTGCCGGATCCAGTACACGACGACGTCGATCGTGCTGCGGGACGACGTGATCTCGCTCGTGCAGTCACTGGGTGGTGTCGCGTACTCCCGTCGTCGCGTAGCCAAGGGCCGCAAGCCCGGTCTCGCGAAGGGCCGGGAGGTCGGGTACCGGTACGACGCCCACGTCATCGACATCCGCCTCCCCGAAGGCATCGAGCCTTTCCGTCTCGCGCGCAAGGCCGAGAAGTACCACGCGGCCGGAGGCGGCGGACGCCCGATGCGGTTCATCGACAGCATCGAGCCCGCCGGGAGGGAGGAAACCGTCTGCATCCAGGTGGCGGCCGAGGACTCGCTGTACGTCACGCAGGACTACCTGCTGACGCACAACACCCTCAACGACGCCTTCATCATCCTGGACGAGGCCCAGAACACCAGCCCCGAGCAGATGAAGATGTTCCTCACCCGCCTCGGCTTCGACTCGAAGATCGTCATCACCGGTGACGTGACCCAGGTCGACCTCCCGGACGGCACCAAGTCCGGTCTGCGGCAGGTGCGGGAGATCCTGGAGGGCGTGGAGGACGTCCACTTCTCCATGCTGTCCTCCCACGACGTCGTACGGCACAAGCTGGTCGGCCGTATCGTCGACGCGTACGAGAAGTACGACAACAAGCACGGCACCCAGAACGGCACGCACAAGGGCCGGGGCGGCAAGGCCGGGCACAAGGGGAAGTAGAGAACACGCACGACCATGTCGATCGACGTCAACAACGAGTCCGGAACCGAGGTCGACGAGCAGGCGATCCTCGACATCGCCCGCTACGCGCTCGCGCGGATGCGCATCCACCCGCTCTCCGAGCTCTCGGTGATCGTCGTGGACGCCGACGCCATGGAGCAGCTGCACATCCAGTGGATGGACCTGCCGGGTCCGACCGACGTCATGTCGTTCCCGATGGATGAGCTGCGCCCGCCGTCGAAGGACGACGACGAGCCGCCGCACGGGCTGCTCGGCGACATCGTGCTGTGCCCGGAGGTCGCCGCCAAGCAGGGGGCCGAGGCCCCGACGCAGCACTCCATGGACGAGGAGCTCCAGCTGCTCACCGTCCACGGAGTGCTGCACCTGCTCGGGTACGACCACGAGGAGCCGGACGAGAAGGCCGAGATGTTCGGCCTGCAGGCCGCCATCGTGGACGGCTGGCGTGCCGAGAAGGGTCTCACCGGCCCCTCCCCGGCCCCCACCGTGTCATGAGCATCCCGCTGGTCACCGGCGCCGTCGCGCTGGTCGTCGTCGCCTGGCTCGCCGCCTGCGCCGAGGCGGGCCTCGCGCGCGTCTCCAGCTTCCGCGCCGAGGAGGCCGTGCGCTCCGGCCGGCGCGGCAGCGCCAAGCTCGCCCAGGTCGCCGCCGACCCCACCCGCTATCTCAACGTGGCGCTGCTGGTCCGCGTCGCCTGCGAGATGGCCGCGGCCGCGCTGATCACATACGCCTGCCTGAACGAGTTCGACAGCACCACCGAGGCGCTGCTGATCGCCATCGCGGTCATGGTCCTCGTCTCGTACGTCGCCGTCGGCGTCTCCCCGCGCACCATCGGCCGCCAGCACCCGCTCAACACGGCCACCGCGGCGGCGTACGTCCTGGTCCCGCTGGCCAGGATCATGGGCCCGGTCCCGTCCCTGCTGATCCTCATCGGCAACGCCCTCACCCCCGGCAAGGGCTTCCGCCGCGGCCCGTTCGCCTCCGAGGCGGAGCTGCGCGCGCTGGTCGACCTGGCCGAGGCGGAGTCCCTGATCGAGGACGAGGAGCGCCGCATGGTGCACTCGGTCTTCGAGCTGGGGGACACCCTCGTACGGGAGGTGATGGTCCCGCGCACCGACCTGGTCGTCATCGAGCGCTTCAAGACCATCCGCCAAGCCCTCACTCTCGCGCTCCGGTCCGGTTTCTCGCGGATTCCGGTCACCGGCGAGAGCGAGGACGACGTCGTCGGGATCGTGTATCTGAAGGATCTGGTCCGCAAGACGCACATCAGCCGGGACGCCGAGACGGAGCTGGTCTCGACGGCCATGCGGCCCGCGTTCTTCGTGCCGGACACCAAGAACGCCGGTGACCTGCTGCGCGAGATGCAGAAGCAGCGCAACCACGTCGCCGTCGTCATCGACGAGTACGGCGGCACCGCCGGGATCGTCACCATCGAGGACATCCTGGAGGAGATCGTCGGCGAGATCACCGACGAGTACGACCGCGAGCTGCCCCCCGTGGAGGCCCTCGGCGAGGACCGCTACCGGGTCACCGCCCGCCTCGACATCGGCGACCTCGGCGAGCTGTACGGGCTGGAGTCGTACGACGACGAGGACGTGGAGACCGTCGGCGGGCTGCTGGCGAAGGCGCTGGGCCGGGTGCCCATCGCCGGGGCGTCGTCCGTGGTGGAGCTGCCGGACAGCCGGGAGCTGCGGCTGACCGCGGAGGCCGCCGCCGGCCGCCGGAACAAGATCGTGACCGTGCTGGTGGAGCCGGTGGCCCCGGTGGGTCCCCCTCAGGAGGAGACGAAGCCGGAGTGACCCCCCAGGAGCTGCGCGCCTACTGCCTGTCCTTCAACGCGGCCGTCGAGGACTTCCCGTTCGGTCCGGAGGCCTCGGTGTTCAAGGTGCGGGGCAAGATGTTCGCCCTGAGCATCCTGGACGCCCGCCCGCTCACGGTGAACCTCAAGTGCGACCCCGAGGACGCGGTACGCCTGCGCGCCGACCACCCCGGCCTGATCGCCCCCGGCTGGCACATGAACAAACGGCACTGGAACACCGTCACGGTGGACGGCTCGCTCCCCGACCGCCTGGTCCGGGAGCTGATCGAGGACTCCTACGACCTGGTGGTGGCCGGGCTGCCGCGCGCCGAGCGGCTCCGGCTGGACCGCCCCTGAAGCGGGCCGCCGGGCTGGGGCCTGTCGTTCGGAGCAGGTGCATGATCCAAACGACAGGCCCTACGTATGCTCGGGGCATGACCGACACCAACGCGCTTGACCCCGAGGACCGCAAGATCGTCACCCTGGCCCGCTCGGCGCGGGCCCGCAACGGCGTCCCCGAGGGGGCGGCCGTACGGGACGAGACGGGGCGTACGTATGTCGCCGGGACCGTCGACCTGGACTCGCTGAAGCTGAGCGCCCTGCGCACGGCGGTGGCCATGGCGGTGGCGTCGGGGGCGAAGTCCCTGGAGGCGGCGGCGGTGGTGACCGAGGCCGAGGAGGCGTCGGCCGAGGACCGGGCGGCGGTGCGGGATCTTGGTGGGCCGCGGACGCCGGTGCTGGTGGCGGGGCCGGACGGGGTGGTGCGGCTGACGGTTTCCGCGGGCTGAGGCTCCCCTGATCGTCGCCCGAAGCGAGCCGGTCGTTGAAGGCCGGAATTACCCTTGCCGTCGCTTGTCTCACATTGCATCAATGGGACCGTAAGTTCCGACGGACCGTCAGATCCTGAGTTCGCGCAGCGCGCCCGCACCCCGCTGCCCGACGGGGCGGTCCCTCGGTCTCCCGTCCATCCCCACATGGCATTCCCCACACGGGAAGGGAAACCCACCCCTATGAGAGGCAAGCGCATTGCAACCGGTGCGGCATTGACGGTCGGCGCCCTCGCGGTCACCGGCGTCGTCCTCGCGCCCGCCGCCGTGGCCGTCACGCCGCAGTCGGCCACCCTCACCGCCGACTGCGGTTTCTTCGGCGGCGGCCAGGCCACCCTCACCGCCACCCAGAACGGCACGGCGGCGACCATGACCCTCACGTCCTCCGAGATCACCGCGCCCATCGGTCTCGGGGCGGACTCGATCGCGTCCACGCTCACCCTGGTGAAGGGCAGCGGCGGCACCACCGTCTTCAGCGGCACCGAGAACCCGGCGATGTCCGCAGGCGATCCGGTCACCGTGGGCCCGCTCAACGGGACCGTGGCCTCCGGCGACAGCCTGGAGGCCTACGGCGGCTCGCTGCGGATGACCGTCTTCGGCTTCACCATCACCTGCACGGCGACGGGGCCGCAGTCACCGGGCCCCTTCGTGTTCGACTGAGCCCTTGGGCGGGCGCGGTCCCCGGGCTCACAGGGCGCCGGGGCCGCGCTCGCCCGCCCGCCCGGTATCGCGGTACGGCGGGGCTTCGGCGATCAGGGAGAATGGGCGCCATGAGCGTTCGTACCCCGTCATCCGAGCAGCCCGCCGAAAGTGTTCACCGGGCCGGCTTCGCCTGCTTCGTGGGCCGCCCCAACGCGGGCAAGTCCACCCTTACGAACGCACTGGTCGGGCAGAAGGTCGCGATCACCGCGAACCAGCCGCAGACCACCCGGCACACGGTACGGGGCATCGTGCACCGGCCCGACGCCCAGCTGATCCTGGTGGACACACCGGGGCTGCACAAGCCGCGCACGCTGCTCGGCGAGCGGCTGAACGACGTGGTGCGCACGACGTGGGCCGAGGTCGACGTGATCGGCTTCTGCCTTCCCGCGAACGAGAAGATCGGCCCCGGTGACCGGTTCATCGCCAAGGAGCTCGCCGGGATCAGGAAGACGCCGAAGGTCGCGGTCGTCACGAAGACCGACCTGGTCGACAGCAAGGTGCTCGCGGAGCAGCTGATCGCGATCGACCGGCTCGGCAAGGAGCTGGGCATCGAGTGGGCGGAGATCGTACCGGTGTCGGCGGTGGGGGACAAGCAGGTGAGCCTGCTGGCGGACCTCCTCGTCCCGCTGCTCCCGGAGGGCCCGGCGCTCTACCCCGAGGGTGATCTGACCGACGAGCCCGAGCAGGTCATGATCGCGGAGTTGATCCGGGAGGCCGCGCTGGAGGGCGTACGGGACGAGCTGCCGCACTCCATCGCCGTCGTCGTCGAGGAGATGCTCCCGCGCGAGGACCGCCCCGCCGACAAGCCCCTCCTCGACATCCACGCCAACGTCTACATCGAACGCCCCAGCCAGAAGGGCATCATCATCGGCCCCAAGGGCAAGCGCCTGAAGGAGGTCGGCATCAAGTCCCGCCGCCAGATCGAGGCGCTGCTCGGGACGCCGGTGTTCCTGGACCTGCACGTGAAGGTCGCGAAGGACTGGCAACGCGACCCGAAGCAGCTGCGCAAGCTGGGCTTCTGAGGATCGTTCCACCCCCGCCGCCCCTACCCGTCCCTCCACCAGGGGCTCCGCCCCTTCGACCCCGCCGGGGGCTCGGCCCCCTGGGTCCCGCCGGGGACTTCGCCCCTTGGATCCCGCCCGGGGGCTCCGCCCCCTGGCCCCCCGGGCTCCTCCCGTGTCGGAGGAGGGCGGAAGCACAAGCGATCGCCGCCCGATCGCCTTGCTAATCCACCCCCCGTATCCGCCCCACCAGCACCGCCCCCGCCAGCCCGATCCCCGCGGCCACCAGATACAGCACCCGGTAGCCGCCGAGATACGTCACGATCGGCGCCGCCAGCACCGGCGCGGCCACCTGCGGCAGCGCGTTGGCCACGTTGATCACGCCCAGGTCCTTGCCCCGGTCCAGGGCCTTCGGGAGTACGTCCGTCATCAGGGCGAAGTCGACGGACGTGAACACCCCGAAGCCGACGCCGAGCACCGCCGCCGCGACGATCGCGCCCGGCCAGGTCTGCCAGCCCGACAGCAGCGCCGTGGCCGCCGCCATCAGCACGCCCGACCAGATCACGAACGGCTTGCGCCGTCCGACCCGGTCCGACCACACCCCACCGACGACGACCGTGGCCAGCAGCGTCACGCCGTTCACCGCCGTCAGGATCAGCACCCCCGCCTCCGGGTCCTCGTGGTGCAGGCGGTCCCGCAGGTAGTAGAGGAGGTAGAGCAGCACGAGCGCGTTGCTGAGGTTGATCAGGAAGCGGGTCAGCCAGGCCCAGCCCAGGTCGGGATAGCGGCGCGGGCTCAGCCAGAAGCCCGCGACGAAGCTCCGCCAGGACCACGTCGGCCGGTCCCCGACCGTCAGCCGCAGGTCCGGGAAGCCCAGGACGTACGGCAGCACCCCCACCACCACGAACACCGCGCACGCCACATACCCGGCCCCGACCCCGCCCGCGACCGTCACGAGCCCGGTCCCGCCGACCACGCCCAGGATCTGCGCCGCCCCCAGCCAGCCGCCCACCGCGCCGCGTTGCAGCCGCGGCACCCGGTCCGGCACCGCCGCCGTCACCGCCGCGAACGCCGCGTTCAGCGTCAGCTGCACCAGGCACCAGCCCGCCACCATCGCCCACAGCCCGCCCGCCCCCGCGAGCAGCAGCAGCGACAGCGCGCCGCCCGCCGCTCCGGCCACGATCCACGGTGTACGGCGGCCCAGGCGGGACGTCGTCCGGTCGGACAGCGCGCCCCACACCGGGTTCGCCACCAGCGACACCGCCGCGCCCACGCCCGTCACCCACGCCAGCAGCGTCTCCTTGGACATGCCGGTGCCAGGCGCGAAGTCCTCCGCCTGCATCGCGAGCAGGATCTGCAAGGGGCCGTACCAGCCCACCCAGATCGCCCCGTTGGCCAGCGCGAGCGACGCCGTCCAGCCACGGCCGACCCTTTCGACCGGCTCGGCGAGAGCAACGGGCGCCACCTTCATCTCTGCGCCCGCAGCACGTCCCGGTACCAGGCGTACGACGCCTTCGGGGTGCGCTTGAGGGTCTCGTAGTCCACGTGCACCAGCCCGAACCGCCGCGCGTACCCCTCCGCCCACTCGAAGTTGTCCAGCAACGACCACACGAAGTACCCGCGCACATCCACCCCCGCCGTCAACGCCGCGTGCAGCGCCCGCACATGGCCGTCCAGGTAGGCGATCCGCTCCTGGTCGTCGAGCCCCTCGTACGCGCACCCGTTCTCGGTGATCACCACCGGCGGCAGCCGTTCGCCGTACCGGTCCCGGAAGCCGGTGAGCAGTTCCGTCAGCCCCTCCGGCACGACCGGCCAGCCGAAGTCCGTCACCGGCACGCCCTCGATCTCCCGCACCGAGAAGGGCAGTTCGGCCGGCATCCGGACCCCGCCGAAGTCGATCTCGGTGCCCTCCGGCGCCCCCACCCGCGTCGGCGCGTAGTAGTTGATCCCGTACCAGTCGACCGGCTCGGCGATCACCTTCAGGTCGGACGCCACGTCCCCCGGCATCAACTCGCCGATTCCCGACGGGTACTCCCCCAGCAGCAGCGGGTCCGCGAAGAGCCGGTTCAGCAGGACGTCGTAGAAGTCCGCCGCCTCCACGTCGGCGCTCTCCTCGGACGCGGGCCACGTCGGACCGTGCGAGTTGGCGATCCCGATGTCCGGGGCGCCGGCCGCGCGCAGGGCCCGTACCGCCAGTCCGTGCGCCAGGAGCTGATGGTGGGCGACCGGCAACGCGTCGAACAGCAGCTGCCTGCCCGGCGCGTGCACGCCGAGCGCGTGACCGAGGAGGGTGTGTTCGGCGGGCTCGTTGAGGGTGATCCATTTCGTGACGCGGTCGCCGAGCCTCTCTGCGACCACCGTCACGTACTCCGCGAACCGCGACGCCGTGTCCCGCTCCAGCCAGTCCAGGCCCACCGGCAGGTCCCAGTGGAAGAGCGTCGGGACCGGTCGCACGCCCGCCGCGCACAGCTCGTCCACCAGACGGTCGTAGAAGCCGAGACCCTCGGGCGAGCGCACCCGCGGCCAGGAGACCGAGAAGCGGTACGCGTCCACCCCCAGGTCGGCCAGGAGCGCCACGTCCTCGCGGTAGCGGTGGTAGTGGTCGCAGGCCGTCCTCGCGGTGGAGCCGTCCTTCACCCGTCCCGGCTCGGCGGTGAAGACGTCCCACACGGACGGTTCGCGCTCGTCCGCCGCGCCCTCGATCTGGTGCGCGGACGTCGAGACGCCCCACAGGAAGCCGGCCGGGAACTGGGGTATGGGGTTCGTCGCCATGCGCGGATCATCCGTACCGCCGGTAACGGAAGTCAACGCCCTGGCGTGAACCGGGAGTTACGCTCCTTCCTTCAGCACCCTGGAGATCAGCCTGCGCTGTTCCTCGGTCAGCCGGGGGTCCGCGCAGTACACCGTTGTGCCGTCCACGGTGATCCGGTAGCTGAAGCCGTCCGGAACCCCGACGGGTGGCGTGCCCCGGCCCGCCGCGAGTGCCTTTTCGGCCAGGTCATGCCACTCGGGCGCGTCGGGCCGCCCCGAGGTGTCCACCTCGGCGTGCCGCTCGATGCCCGCGAACCCGCCCGTGCGCCGCACCTGAATACGCATGAGTTCCTGTCTACAGGGCTGTCTACAGGGTCCGCACCCCGACCTGCTCCCAGGCCTTCGCCACCGCCCGGAGCTCGTCGCCGGCGTCTCCGAACCGTGCCTTCGCGGCGGAGACGGTCAGCGTGGCGAACTCGGCGAACAGGGCGTCCTCCGTCAGCTCGCCGCCGGTCAGCACGTCGTACCAGATCTGCCCGGCCCGCTCCCAGGCGTGCCCGCCGAGCGCCGTGGCGGCGAGGTGGAAGGCGTGGTTGGGGATGCCGGAGTTGATGTGGACGCCTCCGTTGTCGCGGCCGGTGCGGACGTAGTCCTCCATCGTCGCGGGCTGCGGGTCCTTGCCGAGCACATCGTCGTCGTACGCCGTGCCCGGGGCCTTCATCGAGCGCAGGGCCACTCCGCTCACGCGCGGGGCGAGCAGCCCGGCACCGATCAGCCAGTCGGCCTCGGCGGCGGTCTGGCCGAGCGTGTACTGCTTGATCAACGAGCCGAAGACGTCGGAGACGTGCTCGTTGAGCGCGCCGGGCTGGCCGAAGTAGGTGAGGTTGGCCGTGTACTGGGTGACGCCGTGGGCGAGTTCGTGGCCGATGACGTCGATGGGGATGGTGAAGTCGAGGAAGATCTCGCCGTCTCCGTCGCCGAACACCATCTGCTCGCCGTTCCAGAAGGCGTTGTTGTACTGCTCGTCGTAGTGCACGGTCGCGTCGAGCGGCAGGCCGCCGCCGTCGATCGAGTCGCGGCCGTAGGCCTTGAGGAACAGGTCGAAGGTGGCGCCGAGGCCCGCGTAGGCGCGGTTGACCGTGGCGTCCCTGCCGGGTTCGTCGCCCTCGCCGCGGACCTTCTTGCCGGGCAGGCTCGTCCTGTGCTGGGCGTCGTAGATCGTGCGGTGCGGGGTGCCTGCGGCGGCTGGGGCCGATGGGGTGACGGGGGCGCCGAGGACCGTGGTGAGGCGGCGGTGGGTGCGTTCGTAGGCGTCGCGCTGGAGGGTCTGACGGGCGGGGCCGGAGACGGCGGGGTCCTCGGACTGGGCGAGCTTGTCGAGGATGTGCGGGGGGACGATGGTGCAGAAGACTGCGGTCATGCTCCGCACCATGGCACCGGGTGAGCAGTGTGTCACCCTCTGCAACCTTGATTGGTGAAATGTGGGGATGTGCTGCGCCGTGGGGGTTGCGCTGTGTTATTCGGTGCGGGTTGTCCGTGGTTTCTCGCGCAGTTCCCCGCGCCCCTTGGCGGCACGCGGTCCCGCATACTGATACGGGACCGCGTGTTTCGGCAGGGCTCGGCTAGCATGCTGGGCATCATGCGTTTCGGGCTGCTTCTCCTTAGCTGCCGCGGCGAGGGCCTGTAGTCGAGGCCGACTCCCTCCCCGCGGAGCTTGGCGTTGCGTCGTCGGCCGTCCTTCCGGACACCGGACTTCACCCGGATTTCTCGAGGAGCCCACGCCACCATGGCACATCGCCAGCAGCCCAGTTCCCTGCCGATCCACAAGTACGGCCGCTACGAGCAGGTCGACATCCCGGACCGCACCTGGCCGGACAACCGCATCACCGTCGCCCCCCGCTGGCTCTCCACCGACCTGCGCGACGGCAACCAGGCCCTGATCGACCCCATGTCACCGGTGCGCAAGCGGGCGATGTTCGACCTGCTGGTGAAGATGGGCTACAAGGAGATCGAGGTCGGCTTCCCGGCCTCCGGCCAGACCGACTTCGACTTCGTGCGGTCGATCATCGAGGACGAGAACGCCATCCCCGAGGACGTGACGATCTCCGTCCTCACCCAGGCCCGTGAGGACCTGATCGAGCGGACCGTCGAGTCCCTGAAGGGCGCCCGCCGCGCCACCGTGCACCTGTACAACGCCACCGCGCCGGTCTTCCGCCGGGTCGTCTTCCGGGGCTCCAAGGACGACATCAAGCAGATCGCCGTCGACGGGACACGGCTGGTGATGGAGTACGCCGAGAAGCTGCTGGGGCCGGAGACCGAGTTCGGCTACCAGTACAGCCCGGAGATCTTCACCGACACCGAGCTGGACTTCGCGCTGGAGGTCTGCGAGGGCGTCATGGACGTCTGGCAGCCCGGTCCGGACCGCGAGATCATCCTGAACCTGCCCGCGACCGTGGAGCGCTCGACGCCGTCCACGCACGCGGACCGGTTCGAGTGGATGGGCCGGAATCTGTCGCGGCGCGAGTTCGTCTGTCTGTCCGTGCACCCGCACAACGACCGGGGTACGGCCGTGGCGGCGGCCGAGCTGGCGCTGATGGCCGGTGCCGACCGGGTCGAGGGGTGTCTGTTCGGGCAGGGCGAGCGCACCGGCAACGTCGACCTGGTCACCCTGGGCATGAACCTGTTTTCGCAGGGCGTCGACCCGCAGATCGACTTCTCGAACATCGACGAGATCCGTCGTACGTGGGAGTACTGCAACCAGATGGAGGTCCACCCGCGCCATCCGTACGTGGGCGACCTGGTCTACACGTCCTTCTCCGGCTCCCACCAGGACGCCATCAAGAAGGGCTTCGACGCGATGGAGGCCGAGGCCAGGGCCAAGGGCGTCACGGTGGACGACATCGAGTGGGCGGTGCCGTACCTGCCGATCGACCCGAAGGACGTCGGCCGGTCCTACGAGGCGGTCATCCGCGTGAACTCGCAGTCCGGCAAGGGCGGCGTGGCGTACGTGCTGAAGAACGAGCACAAGCTGGACCTGCCGCGCCGGATGCAGATCGAGTTCTCGAAGATCATTCAGGCGAAGACGGACGCCGAGGGCGGCGAGGTCACGCCGAAGGACATCTGGGCGATCTTCGAGGACGAGTACCTGCCGAACCCGGACAACCCCTGGGGCCGGATCCAGCTGAGGAACGGCCAGTCCACCACCGACAAGGACGGCGTGGACACGCTGACCGCCGAGGCCGAGGTGGACGGCGAGGAGGTGACCCTGGTCGGCACCGGCAACGGCCCGATCTCCGCGTTCTTCCACGCGCTGCAGGGCATCGGGATCGACATCCGGCTGCTGGACTACCAGGAGCACACGATGAGCGAGGGCGCCTCCGCGCAGGCCGCCTCGTACATCGAATGCGCGATCGACGACAAGGTCCTGTGGGGGATCGGCATCGATGCGAACACGACACGTGCGTCACTGAAGGCGGTCGTCTCCGCCGTCAACCGGGCGGCTCGCTGACCGCTCTGACCGGGCGTTTCGGGTCCCGACCGCCGATTTCCGGCGGGCGGGACCCCGTCGTTTACCAGCCAGGTCACGGAGAGGTCTCGTCCGGGGTGCTGACTCGACCTCGCGGATGTGGCTAACATCACGCCAGCGCGGCGATGTTGCCGTGGGGTTACGGAGGTGCGACGTGCTGCCAGTCCGGGGACGAAACGGCCGTGCCACCAGGCGTGCGCGCGTTCTGGGCACCCGTACCGCGTGGACGGCCGTCGGCGACGGCGAGTTCTTCTGCCCCGGCTGCGGGGGCGACCGCAACTACCAGCGGCTGACCGGGCGCCGCCGCTTCACCCTGCTCGGTCTGCCCGTGCTGCCGCGCGGCGACACCGGCCCGGTCGTGGAGTGCGCGGCCTGCCGCCGGCACTTCGGCACCGACGTCCTGGACCACCCCACCACCACCCGCTTCTCCGCGATGCTCCGCGATGCCGTGCACACCGTCGCCCTCGCGGTGCTGGCGGCGGGCGGCACCCGGACCCGCCCGGCGCTCACCGCGGCGGCCGGTACGGTCCGCGCGGCCGGGTTCGAGGACTGCACGGAGGAACAGCTCAACGCGCTCGTCGAGGCGCTGGCCGCGGACACCGGCCGGGTCTTCGGCGCACCCTGCGGCCCGGGTCTGGCCATAGAGCTGCACGAGGCCCTCGACCCGCTCGCCCCGCACCTCGCCCCGGCGGGCCGTGAGTCGATCCTCCTCCAGGGCGCCCGTATCGCCCTCGCAGACGGCCCCTACACCGCCGCCGAACGCGAGGTCCTCGCCACCGTCGGCGCCGCCCTCACCATCACCTCGGACGAGGTGACCCGCCTGCTGGCGGCCGCCGCGCGGACGCCGTCCTGATACTCCCCGGGGAGTAATACCCACGTCAGCCGCATCATGGGCTGGCTGGGGGGCGCGCGGGACCGGGCGCAATTGGTGATCGTGGCGTACGAGAGCGGGCCGGTGACTCCGGGGACGATGTGATCCGACCGTCAGTCAACGACGGCTGACGCGCAGTCACCGACCCTGAGGGAACCGCCCGATGAGAGCTCCCGGACGTGCCTTGCTGACCTCCGTCGCCACCCTCGTCCCGCTGGTGCTCGGCCCGCTCGCCTCCGGCCCGCCCGCCTCCGCCGCCCGCTGCACGTCCTCCGTGCCGTACACCGCCGGGACGGGCGGCTACGCCGCCTACCGCATCCCGGCGGCCGTCACGACCCGCGCCGGTGCCGTCCTCGCCTTCGCCGAGGGGCGGCGCGGCGGCGCGGGCGACTCCGGCGACATCGACGTGGTCGTACGCCGCTCCGCCGACGGCGGCTGCACCTGGGGCCCGCTCACGGTGGTGGCCGCCGGGGAGGGGAACACGCGCGGCAACCCGGCACCCGTGGTCGACCCGCGCACCGGCACCGTCGTGCTGCTCACCTCCTACAACAGCGGCGCCGTCACGGAGGCGCAGATCATGCGGGGCGAGGTGACACCGGAGCAGAGCCGCCGGGTGTTCGTGCAGCGCAGCAGGGACGACGGGCGCACCTTCACCAAGCCGCGCGAGATCACGGCGGCGGTCAAGCGGGCCGCCTGGCGCTGGTACGCCACCGGCCCCGGACACGCCCTGGCCCTCACCCGCGGCCCGCACGCCGGGCGCCTGGTGGTCCCCGCCAACCACTCCGCCGCCCCGCCCGCCGGTTCCGCCGACACCGGGCAGGAACCCAAGTACTACGGCGCCCACGCCTGCTACAGCGACGACGGCGGCGCCACCTGGCGGCTGGGCTTCGTGGACGCCTCCTACGACGGCCACGCCAACGCCAACGAGAGCACGGCCGCCGAACTCCCCGACGGCACGCTGTACTTCTCCGCCCGCGACCAGCACGGCACCAGCACCGGCCACCGCCTCGACAGCCGCTCCACCGACGGCGGCCGCACCCTCGCCCGCCCCTACGCCGTCCAGCCCACCCTGAACGACGTGCCCATCGTCCAGGCGAGCGTCCTCCAACCCGGTGATCCGGCCGCCCCGTTGCTGTTCTCCGGCCCCTCCGTGCCCACCGCCCGCAAGGCCATGGCGATCTGGCGCAGCACGGACGCCGGCAGGACGTTCACCAAGGCGCTGACGCTGTCCCGGCACCCGGCGGCCTACTCCGACCTGGTGCAGGTCGGCACGGACACGCTCGGCGTGCTGTACGAGACGGGGGTGACGGGGACGTACGAGAGGATCGAGTTCCGGCTGATCCCGCTCGCCGATGTGTCCTAGCGGGGCGTCAGAGCAGCCCCGCCGCCGCCAGGAACTTGCCCACCTCCTCCACCTCGTCCGGCGACAGCGGCACCTGTGGCTCCGCCGTCGCCGGGCAGTCGATGACGCCGCGCAGATGCAGTGCCGCCTTGAAGGCGCCCAGCGCAGAGGAGCTGCCGCCCATCCGGGTGGGGGCGCCGACGCCGACCAGGCCGAACAGGGCGCACAGCCGCTCCTGTTCGGCGCGGGCGCGGGCCCAGTCCCCGGCCCGGCACAGGCGGTCGAGCCGGACGTAGCCGTGCGGGTCGACGTTGGCCAGGCCGGGCACCGCCCCGTCCGCACCGAGCGCGAGGGCCGCGTCCACGACAACCTCGGAGCCGGTCAGCACGCTGAAGCCGGAGACGCCGTGCGCGTGCAGGCCGGTGATGACCTGACGGAAGCCCGCCAGGTCCCCGCTGGAGTCCTTCAGCCCGGCCAGCACACCCTCGACGGCCAGCTCCAGGACCAGATCGGCGGGGAGCTTGGTGTGAACGGCGGGCGGGATGTCGTAGGCCAGGACGGGGACCGGGGAGGCGGCGGCGACGAGCCGGTAGTGGCGGGCGATCTCCGCCGGGTGGGTGCGGGCGTAGAAGGGCGCGGTGACGACGACGGCGTCCGCGCCCGCCTCGGTGACGGCCGTGACGTGGTCCAGCACGCGCGGGGTCGTCATGTCGATCGCCCCGGCGACCAGCGGGAGCTGCCCGCCGAGGTGACCGGCCACGGTCTCGACGACGAGGGCGCGCTGCCGGTCGGTGAGGAAGGCCGCCTCGGAGGTCGAGCCGAGCACGAACAGCCCGTGCACACCACCGGCGACCAGATGATCGACCAGCCTGAGCAGCGAGCGGACGTCCACCTCACGGTCCGGTGTCAGGGGCGTGCAGACGGGCGGGACGACACCGGTCAGCGAGGCGGGGAGGTTCATACGGGCTCCTTGGGTTCCTGAGCCTGGTCGACGAGCTCACGGGTCGACTCTTCCTCTCCCACGGGATGATGGCAGCGGAAACGGTGCACTGGAGTGGACGCAACGGAGAACTCGGGCATCGACTCCCCGCACACCGCGTCGGCCTTCCAGCAGCGGGTGCGGAACGGGCAGCCACTCGGCGGCCGGGTCGCCGACGGCACCGGGCCGACCAGCGGGATCGGGTCGATCAGGTCGAGCAGGCCGGGCGTCGCGGAGAACAGGGCACGGGTGTACGGGTGCCGGGCCCGGTCGGTCACCCGGTCGGCCGGGGCCACCTCCACGATCCGGCCCAAATACATGGTGATCACCCGGTCGCTCATCCGCCGTACCGTCTGGATGTCGTGCGAGACGAACACCAGCGCGAGTCCCAGCCGCTCCTTCAGGTCCAGCAGCAGGTTGAGGATCTGGGCGCGCACCGACACGTCCAGCGCGCTGGTCGGCTCGTCGGCCACCACCAGCTCGGGGTCGAGGGCGAGCGCGCGGGCGATGGCGACGCGCTGGCGCTGTCCGCCGGAGAGCTGTCCTGGCAGCCCGTCGGCCAGGGCCTTCGGCAGGCCGGCCAACGCCATCAGCTCCCGTACCCGCTCCTCCCGCTGGGCCGCCGTGCCGCGCCGGTGCACGTCCAGCGGGTCGCGCAGGATCTGCCGTACCGTCAGCCGCCGGTTCAGCGCGGTCGACGGGTCCTGGAAGATCATGCCGGTGTGGCTGCCGATGGCCTTCCTGCGCTCGGCGGGCGGCATCGCCCACAGGTCGCGGCCCCGGAAGGACACCGTCCCGTACGTCGGCGGCTGCACGCCCACCAGCACCTTCGCCAGCGTCGACTTGCCGCAGCCGGACTCGCCGACCACGCCGACCGTCTCGCCGGGCGCGATGGTGAGGTCGGCGCCGGTCAGGGCGTACACCTTGTCGCGCGCGAACATCCCGCCGCTGCGGGCCTTGTGCACGACGTGCACATCGGCGAGTTCCACGAGTGCGGTCATGTGACGACCTCGCTCTCCGCCTCGCCGGTGTTCACCAGCAGGACCGCCGGGTGGTGGCAGGCCGCCGTGTGCGTCGGTGTGCCCAGCAGGTCGGGGGGTGTGGTCCGGCAGACCGCGCTCGCCATCGGGCAGCGGTCCGCGAACCGGCAGCCCGCCGGGAAGTCCGCGGGGGACGGTACGACGCCCTTGATCTGCGTCATCCGCTCCTGGGACGACTCCAGCGACAGCACGCTGCCGAGCAGCCCGCGCGTGTAGTGGTGGGCCGGAGCCTCCACCAGGTCGGCGGTCACGCCCGTCTCCACGATCTGCCCGCCGTACATCACCACCACCCGGTCGGTGACGTCCGCGACCAGCGCGAGGTCGTGCGAGACCAGGATCAGCGCGAAGCCCAGCTCCTCGCGCAGCTTCAGCAGCAGCTCCATGATCTGCGCCTGCACGGTCACGTCGAGGGCGGTGGTCGGCTCGTCGGCGACGATCAGCTTCGGGTCGCGGGACAGGGCCATGGCGATCAGGACGCGCTGGCGCTGGCCGCCGGAGAGCTCGTGCGGGTAGCTGCGCAGGGTGCGGTCGGGGTCGAGGCCGACCATGGTGAGCAGTTCGGCGGGACTGCGGCGGCCTCCGCGCCGTACCACCTGCTTCAGCTGGGCTCGGATGGTCATCGCCGGGTTCAGGGAGGACAGGGCGTCCTGGTAGACCATCGCCATCTCGTGGCCGAGCAGCCTGCGGCGCACCCGCATCGGCTCGGCGAGCAGGTCGCGCTGGTGGAAGCGGACCTGGCCGCGCACCCGGGCACCCTTCGGCTGCAGGCCCATGACGGTGAGCGCGGTGAGCGACTTGCCGCAGCCGGACTCGCCGACCAGGCCGAGCACTTCACCGGGGCGCACCTCGAAGCTGATGCCGTCGACGATGTCCACGCCGTGGTGCCGGTCCGGGAAGCCGATGGCGAGGTTCTCGACGGCGAGCACCGGCCGGCCGTCGGGCAGGGGGCGGGCGCGGGAGCGGAGCCGGTGGGCGGCCTCGGTGAGGCCGGGCAGCGGGGTGACCTTGCCGCTGCCGGGCTCGGGGGCCTCCAGGCGGTCCTTGGGCGCCTCGACGTCCCGGGGCGCCGGTGCCGCCCAGGCGTCGGACACGCCCTCCGAGAGGATGTTCAGCGACAGCACGGTCACCAGCATCAGCAGCCCGGGGAACACGGTCGCCCACCAGCCGCCGGTCAGCACCATGTTCTTGCCGTCCGCGATGACGCTGCCCCAGGACGGGTCCGGCGGGCGTACGCCCGCGCCGATGAAGGACAGCGACGCCTCGAAGACGATGGCCTCGGCGACCTGCACCGTGCAGAACACCAGCACGGGGGCGGCGCAGTTGACGGCCACGTGCTTCACGACGATGTGCGGGGTGCGGGCGCCGATGACCCGTTCGGCCGTCACATAGTCCTCGCCGTACTGGTCGAGGATGTTCGCCCGTACGACGCGGGCGACGGGCGGTGTGAACAGGAACGCGATCGCGCAGATCAGCACCGTGATGCCGCCGCCGAACACGGCGACCAGGACGGCGGCCAGCGCGATCCCAGGGAACGCCATCACCACGTCCAGGCAGCGCATCAGCGTCTCGTCCACCGCCCTGCGGGAGGTCGCCGCGAGCGCCCCGATCAGCGAGCCCACCAGCAGCGCGAGCGCGGTCGCGCCGAGCCCGATGGCCAGCGACCAGCGGGCGCCGTACATCAGCCGGCTGAGGATGTCCCGGCCGAGGCTGTCCTGGCCCATCCAGTGCTCGGCGGACGGATGGCCGGTGCCGTCGACGGGCGGCAGCTGCTCCAGCGGGTCGTACGGCGCGAGCAGCGGCGCGCACACCGCGACCAGCACCACCAGGGCCAGGAAGCAGACGGCGGCCTTCGACAGCGGCGGCAGCCGGCGCCGGCCGCGCAGCCGGACGCCGGGTCGGGTCAGGGCCTCGGTGAGGCGCTTGCGGGAGAACATCGGGCCGGGGAACATCAGGCCGCATCCCTCAGTCGCGGGTTGACCAGCAGGTAGAGGACGTCGATGACGAGGTTGACGACCACGAAGCCGGTGGCCGTGGTCAGGACGACGCCCTGGACGACGGCCGGGTCGCCGTTCTTCACGGCGTCGATCATCAGCTTGCCCATGCCGGGCAGCGAGAAGATCGTCTCGATGACGACCGCGCCGCCCAGCAGATAGCCGACGCGCAGTCCGAGCACGGTCAGCGGGTTGATCAGGGCGTTGCGCAGCACGTTCCGGCCGACCACCACCCTGGGCGGCAGCCCGCTGCCGATCGCGGTGCGGACGTAGTCCTTGTCCAGCTCCTCGACGACGGCCGTGCGCACGATCCGGGTGAGCTGCGCGGCGACCGGCAGGGACAGGGCCAGGGCGGGCAGGGTCATGGTGTTCAGCCAGCCGGTGAAGGAGTCCGCCGGGTTGATGTAGCCGCCGGTCGGGAACCAGCCCAGGTCGACCGCCAGGTACTGGATCATCAGCAGCGCCAGCCAGAAGCCGGGCGCGGCCACGCCGGTCAGGGACACCACCCGGATGATCTGGTCGGGCAGCCGGTCCCGGTAGATCGCGGCGGTCACCCCGCCGATCAGCGACAGCACCACCGCGATGCCCAGGCCCAGGAAGGTGAGCTGCATGGTGAGCGGCAGCGCGGTCATCACCTGGTCGACCACCTCGCCCCGGGTGAGCGCGCTGGTGCCCATGTCACCGTGGAGCAGATCGCCGACGAAGGCGACGTAGCGCACCGGCAGCGGGTCGAGCAGGCCGTGCTCCTCACGGAAGTCGTGCAGCTGCTGGGGCGTCGGGTTGGCGCCCTGGAAGAACGCGGACGCCGGGTCGACGTCGGAGAACCGCATCACCAGGAACACGAACAGCACGATGCCGAGCATCAGCGGCACCAGCAGCAGAACACGGCGGGCGAGGATCCTGAGGACGGCGACCACCGGCTAGGCCCACCTGGCTTGGAGGACGTTGATCCCGGGGTACGGCTGGGCCCTTATCCCGGCGAGATCCCTCGGGTCCCACGCCGTCATCAGCTCGTTGTGCACGACCGGGTAGAGCACGGCCTGCTCGGCGACGACGTCGATGTAGTCCTGGATCATCGTCTTCTTGCGGTCCGGGTCCGTCTCCCGGGTGGCCCGGTCCATGTCCTTGAAGAGCTGCTGGGCCACCGGGTCGTCGGCCCAGCGGGCGTACCGCATCCAGAGGTTCTCGGGGCCGTAGTTGTAACGCATGATCAGGTCGGCGTCGAGGCCGAACTGGTTGGGGTTCGAGGCCGCGGCCACCACCTGGTAGTCCTGCTTCTGGTCCATCTTGGTGAACACGGCCGTGGTCTCCTGCGGCGACAGGGTCGTGCGCACCCCGATCGCGTCCCAGGACGACTTGATGGTCGGCAGGCAGTCCACGATCCAGCTGACGTTCACGGCGAGGATGTCGATCCGCAGCCCGCTGACCCCGGCCTCCCTCAGCAGCGCCCTCGCCCTGCCGGGATCGTGGTCGTAGACCGTCTTCGCCCGCCGGTACGCCGGATTGGCCTCGTCGAGGAACGACGACGACGGCTTGCCGTGCCCCTTGAGGGCGACCTCCACGATCTTCTCGCGGTCGATGGCGTAGTGCAGCGCCTGCCTCACCCGCACGTCGTCGAACGGCTTGTGCCGGGTGTTGAACATCAGGAACAGGTTGTTCATCCCGGCCCCGCCCGCCACCGTCAGCCCGCTGCTCTCCAGGTGGCCGATGTTGGCGTACGGGATGTTGTCCGCGATCTGCGCGCCCGCGCTGCCGCCGGAGATCTTGGCGACGCGCGGGGCGGCGTCGACGATCGTCAGCCAGTTCATCTTCCGGAAGGCGGGCGGGCGCGGGCCGTTGTAACCGGCGAACGCCTCGAAGGTGGTGTTGGACTTCGGGTGGTGCGCGGTCTGCCGGTACGGCCCCGAACCCACCGCCAGCCCCCTGATCGCGTCGTTCCAGGCGCCGGGCCGGGAGAACACGTGCCTCGGCATGATCTTCGCCAGGGTGAGCCGGGAGACCCCTTCCGGGAAGGGGAACTTCAGCACCAGCTCGACGTTCCGCTCGTCGATCTTCCGCACGTCCTCCAGCCAGGGCTCGAAGAAGCCCTTGGCCAGGGTCTGGGTGCCCGGGTCGAGGATCCGGTCGAAGACGAAGACCACGTCGTCGGCGGTGACCGGCCTGCCGTCGTGGAACGTGGCGCCCGGGCGCAGGGTGAACGTCCACGACGTGGCGGTCAGGTCCGGGGGCACCCTGGTCGCCAGCGCGGGATACGGCTCCCGGGAGATCGGGTCGGTGTCGAGCAGCCCCTCGTAGATGTGGTTGTTGGCAGCCATGCAGAACGCCGACGCCGTCTGCGTCGGATCCCAGGTCCCGTCGTTCCCGTAGCCGATGACCGCCGTCAGCGTCCGGTTGGCGCCCGAGCCCCCGTCGCCGAGGTCGTTCGTGGACTCGGGGCCCGCCGAACAGGCCGCCAGCGACGCCGGGACGGCACCCGCCGCGCCCAGCGCACCGGAGTACTTCAGGAACGACCGGCGGCGCGGCGCCGGCACGTCGTGGGTCACGTCGCGCACGGGTCCTCCGAAGGTGGGGTGGGGAGGCGGTGACGAGGGGGGCAAGTCGGATGATGAGGAGATACGACGTCCTACGTCCTGCGGTGAGCGCGACGATAGGAGCGGCCGTGGGGGCGGTCAAGAGATCGCGCGCGAATGGCGTAACCGTCGCGGGGCGCACCCATGACGGCGGGAAATGACGGGAGTTGGCGCAGCGCCCGCGAGGCCCTCAAGGCGCTCCAGGCGCTCGACGTCGTGGAGACCGGACACGGCCACGGCGCGTACGTCGGCCGCGCCCCGCTCACCCCGCTGGTCGACGGCCTCGTGCCCCCGGGCTCACCGTTCACCGTCATCGCGCCGTCATGGGGCTGACCGGGGCCCACCGGTCGGCCGGAACCGGTTGCCCGGGCGCGGCGAACAGGTTCGAATAGCCCCGTGACGACGGCCGGCGGGTGGGACGAGCAGACGCCAGGCGTTCTCCGGCTGCCTTCGGGCCGCCTGGTCCGTGGCCGGGGCCTGCGGCGTCCCCTCGACCCGGCGGCGCCCGCCCCGTCGTACGGCGTCTATCTCCTCGGCAAGCCGCCCCAGGCCTTCCCGTGGGAGTCCGGCTGGATCCGCTGGCCAGACTTCCGTCTCCCCAGGGACCGGGCCGATGCCCGGGCGACCCTGACGGAGGCCTGGGAGCGGGCCGCCGACGAGCGCGTCGAGATCGCGTGCGGGGGCGGTCGCGGGCGGACGGGGACGGCGCTGGCCTGCCTGGCGGTCCTGGACGGCGTACCGCCCGAGGAGGCCGTGGCGTACGTCCGGGCGCGCTACGACCGGCGGGCGGTGGAGACGCCGTGGCAGCGGGCGTATGTGCGCCGGTTCGCCGGGCGTCGAGGTCGGCCTGCAGCGGCCGAGTGACCACCGAGGCGCAACCTTCGTCGCGCCGCCGTGGACCATCGGGGGACGATGCCGCCCGCGCCAGGCGCCGACGGCCGCCGCCCCGGCCAGGAAGGAGCCGCCGGAGATCAAGGGCGATGTGGTGGGGTCGTCACGCCGGACGCCCGCACCACCCGGCCCCCGCCATGACCTCGACCCGGCCTCCTGCACCATCACCAAGGCCCTCAAGGACCGGCCCGACGACCCCCGGCTCCGACTGGCACCGCCGAAGCAGGCGTTCCACCCGCTGGCCCCCGGTACGGCCGACGGGCGCGGCCCGTGCCGTGGGGGGACCATGGCCGAGGAGGTGCGCGTATGGATTGGACCCTCGAGGTGATCGCCGTTCCGGTCGCCGACCTGGACCGGGCCAAGGCCTTCTACCAGGACCAGTGCGGCTTCCACGCCGATATCGACGCCTCGTTCTTCGGCGACACCGGCCGCTTCGTGCAGCTCACCCCGCCCGGCTCCCGCTGCTCCATCGTGCTGGAGTCCGGCATGCCGGACTCGCCGGGCCGGTCCCGGATGCTCCCCGGGTCGCTCCAGGGCCTGCAGCTCTGTGTCACGGACATCGAGGCGGCCCGGGCGGAACTCGTGGGACGCGGGGTCGAGGTCACCCCGGTCCTGCACGTGGACGCGTCCGGCTGGGGGCGGGGCCGGGGCGAGGAGCGGTGGAACTCCTTCCTCTTCTTCCAGGACCCCGACGGCAACGGCTGGGTGGTCCAGGAGGCCCCAACACCCCTCGCCGAGCGCTGAACTTCAGCCGGTTTCCATGCGCAGTACCTGTCCCGGCCCGGACGCTCGCCGGTCGCCAGGAAGCGGGAGACCGTGGCGTCACCGCAGGCGTTGCCGTTGGCGAGGTAGGCGTCGTGGCCGGTGGAGTTCACGGTGACCATCACGGCCCGCCGGCCGAGTGCCTCGCGCATCTTCGGCGCGCCGCTCAGCGGGGTCTCCACATCCCGCTCGTTCAGGGGTGTGGTGAGCCCGAGGAGGAGCGCGCACGCGGCGACGAACGCGGCGTTGCGTGAGGTGCGCTGCGGAGGCTTGGTAGGTGTCATACCCACGGGGGTTTACCCCCACGGGTACAGCCACGGTAACCCCTGTGACCCGCACAGCAGTTGCCGCGGGGCGCCATGCTTCTGCCGAGTGTAGAGGCAGCGCGTGGCCGGGGAGTCGCGAAGAGTGAAACCCGGTGCGGTCGGGGAACCACATCGTGATGCAATTGCACGCCGCACTGGAAAAGGCCGGAAGCCGATGAAGTCGAAGAAGCCGCCGAAGCCGCCGATCGGCTCGTACGTCGTGGACACCCGCAGCGGGAAGGTGGGGATCGTCATGGGGCACGAGGGGCCGTACGTGCAGCTGAGAGCCGTCGGCGGCGGGAAGGAGTGGGACTGCGACCCGGAGGCCCTGCGCAACGCCACCGCGGCGGAGCGGCTGAGCGCGGCGACGGCGTACGCCAACGCCCGCAGCCGGGGAGAGGTTCCCTGAAGGAGGGGCCGCCCGCGTAGGAGAGAATGGCCGCATGAGCCTGTTCCGCGACGACGGCATCGCGCTGCGCACCCAGAAGCTGGGTGGGGCGGACCGGGTCATGCTGCGGCACTGCGGGGGACGGCCCCCGCACCCCCCGCACTCCCGGCAGTGCCACGGCGGTGCGCGATGAGTCTGTTCCGGGACGACGGCATCGTGCTGCGCACCCAGAAGCTGGGTGAGGCGGACCGGATCATCACGCTGCTCACACGGGGGCACGGGCGGGTGCGGGCGGTGGCTCGGGGGGTGCGGCGGACGAAGTCGAAGTTCGGGGCGCGTCTCGAACCCTTCTCGCATGTCGACGTGCAGTTCTTCGCGCGGGGCAGTGAGCTGGTGGGGCGCGGGCTGCCGCTCTGCACGCAGAGCGAGACCATCGCGCCGTACGGCGGCGGCATCGTGACCGACTACGCGCGGTACACCGCCGGAACGGCCATGCTGGAGACGGCGGAACGGTTCACCGACCACGAGGGCGAGCCGGCCGTGCAGCAGTACCTGCTGCTGGTCGGCGCCCTGCGCACGCTCGCCCGCGGCGAGCACGCCCCGCACCTCGTCCTCGACGCCTTCCTGCTGCGCTCCCTCGCCGTCAACGGCTACGCCCCCAGCTTCAGCGACTGCGTGAAGTGCGGGCTGCCCGGGCCGAACCGGTTCTTCTCGGTGGCGTCCGGCGGCTCGGTCTGCGCGGACTGCCGGGTGCCCGGGAGCGTCGTACCCTCACCGCAGACCCTGGAACTCCTCGGGGCGCTGCTCACGGGAGACTGGGAGACCGCGGACGCGTGCGAGCCGCGGTATGTGCGGGAGGGCAGCGGGCTGGTGTCGGCGTATCTGCACTGGCATCTGGAGCGCGGGCTGCGCTCCCTTCGGTACGTGGAAAAGTAAGAGCTGAGGAGACGAGAAGCACATGGCCGTACGCGGGTTCCTGGGGCGCCAGCGGCGCGAGTACAAGACGCCGGAGCCGCACCCGTCCGGTGCCCGCGCGCCGAAGCTGCCCGGCGAGCTGATCCCCGGCCACGTGGCGATCGTCATGGACGGCAACGGACGCTGGGCCAAGGAGCGCGGGCTGCCGCGCACCGAGGGGCACAAGGTGGGCGCCGAGCGGGTGCTGGACGTGCTCCAGGGCGCGATCGAGATGGGCGTCGGCGCGATCTCGCTGTACGCCTTCTCCACCGAGAACTGGAAGCGGTCGCCGGAGGAGGTGCGCTTCCTGATGAACTTCAACCGCGACTTCATCCGCAAGACCCGCGACCAGCTCGACGAACTCGGCGTCCGGGTCCGCTGGGTGGGCCGGATGCCCAAGCTGTGGAAGTCGGTCGCCAAGGAACTCCAGGTCGCCCAGGAGCAGACGAAGGACAACGACCGCCTCACGCTCTACTTCTGCATGAACTACGGCGGCCGCGCCGAGATCGCCGACGCGGCGCAGGCGCTGGCCGAGGACGTGCGGGCCGGACGGCTGGACCCGTCCAAGGTCACCGAGAAGACCTTCGCGAAGTACCTCTACTACCCCGACATGCCGGACGTCGACCTGTTCCTGCGCCCCAGCGGCGAGCAGCGCACCTCCAACTACCTGCTCTGGCAGAGCGCCTACGCCGAGATGGTCTTCCAGGACGTGCTGTGGCCGGATTTCGACCGCCGCGACCTGTGGCGGGCGTGCGTGGAGTTCGCGTCGCGGGACCGGCGTTTCGGCGGGGCGATCCCGAACGAGGAGCTGCTGGCCATGGAGGGCAAGCAGCCGCGCGGCTGAGCCCGGCCGCCGGTCGATAGAGTCCCGCCCATGGTTCACCAGGGGCGGGACATCATTCAGGACAGTGGCACCGACACCGTCGAGCTGGCCTTCCGGCCGACACGGGCGGACATTCTCCGAGGCATACAGGTCCGTGACCGCATTCGGCGGCTGGCGCCGGTGCGGTGGGCGGTCGCGGTGCTGTTCGCTGCGTTCGGCGTGTTCCTCGCCTTCGGTGGGGCGGATGCGGCGCCGGGGGTCGCGCTTTCGCTGCTGACCGCGGTCCTGATCTGGGGCACGCCCCGCATTCAGGCCAACCATGTGTTCCGGACCGTCTCGTGGCAGGGCGAGTATCGGGCCACGGTGTCCGATGCCGGGATCACGGTCGAGACCGAGCACACCACGCTGACGCAGCGCTGGTCGCTGTTCCGCGGTCATCGCGAGACTCGTGATCACCTGGTGCTGCTCGGCCGCGACCCGAACATCCTGATCCTGGACGTCGTGCCCAAACGCGGTCTGCGCACCGAGGAGGACATGCAGCGCCTGCGGACCCTGCTGGCCGGGCACCTGCCCCGGGTCTGAGAGAGCCGGTTCAGCCCCGCTCGGCCGCCGCCGCGCAGTCCGCGCAGGTGCCGAAGATCTCCACCGTGTGCGCCACGTTGACGTAGCCGTGCTCGGCGGCGATGGTCTCCGCCCACGTCTCCACCGCGGGGCCCTCCACCTCGACGGCCTTGCCGCAGGTGCGGCAGACCAGGTGGTGGTGGTGTTCGCCGGTGGAGCAGCGGCGGTAGACGGACTCGCCGTCGGAGGTGCGCAGCACGTCGACCTCGCCGGCCTCGGCGAGGGACTGCAGGGTGCGGTAGACCGTGGTGAGCCCGACGGCGTCGCCCTTGTGCTTGAGCATGTCGTGCAGTTCCTGCGCGCTGCGGAACTCGTCGACCTCGTCCAGGGCTGCCGCCACGGCGGCACGCTGCCGGGTGGCGCGGCCCTTCACGGGCGGTCCAGCGGTGGTCACCGGTTGCCTCCTTGCCTCTGCGTCTGCCGGGCCATTGTGCCAGCCCGGACTGTGCGCAGTCAGACGCCGACCTCGTCCCCGGCTGCCCGCGTGGCCGGAATCGCATACTCCGCCGGGTCCCCGGAGGGGTGCGTGGCAGCCAGCGCCCGCGCGCGCCGCCGGGCCAGCGGAGCCGCCAGCGCGGTCAGCACGACGAACGCGCCGATGGTCAGCAGCACGATGGTCGCGCCGGGCGGAACGTCCTGGTAGTACGAGGTGACCGTGCCGCCGAGGGTCACGGACACGCCGATCGCGACCGCGATCGCGAAGGTCGCCGCGAAGCTGCGGGTGAGCTGCTGGGCGGCGGCCACCGGCACCACCATCAGCGCCGACACCAGCAGCAGGCCGACCACCCGCATCGCCACGGTGACCGTCACCGCCGCGGTGATCGCCGTCAGCAGGTTCAGCGCCCGCACCGGAAGCCCCGTCACCCGCGCGAACTCCTCGTCCTGGCTGACCGCGAACAGCTGCCGGCGCAGCCCGAGGGTGACCACGACCACGAACGCGGCGAGGACGCAGATCGCGGTGACGTCCGACTCGCTCACCGTCGACAGGGAGCCGAAGAGGTACGACGTGAGGTTCGCGTTGGAACCGGTCGGCGCGAGGTTGATGAACATCACGCCGCCGGCCATACCGCCGTAGAAGAGCATGGCGAGGGCGATGTCGCCGCGGGTCTTGCCGAACCAGCGGATCAGCTCCATGAGCACCGCGCCGATGATGGAGACCAGGGTCGCCATCCACACCGGCGACCAGGAGAGCAGAAAGCCCAGGCCGACGCCGGTCATGGCGACATGGCCGATGCCGTCGCCCATCAGGGCCTGGCGGCGCTGTACGAGGTAGATGCCGATCGCGGGAGCGGTGATGCCGACCAGGACCGCGGCGAGCAGGGCCCGCTGCATGAAGGCGTAGTCGAGGATGTCCATCAGCTGAGCAGTCCCGTGCGGATCGGTTCGGCGCCGTGCGCCGCGTGCGGGTGTACGTGGTCGTGGCCGGGCAGGGCGTGCTGGCCGACCGCCTTCGGGGGCGGGCCGTCGTGCAGGACGCAGCCGTCGCGCAGGACGACCGCCCGTTCGATGAGGGGCTCCAGGGGGCCGAGTTCGTGCATGACCACCAGGACCGTCGTACCGGCCGCGACCTGGTCCCGCAGCGTCCGCGCCAGCACCTCCTGGCTGTGCAGGTCGACGCCCGCCATCGGCTCGTCCATGATCAGCAGCTCGGGTTCGGAGGCGAGGGCGCGGGCGATCAGCACCCGCTGGTGCTGGCCGCCGGAGAGAGCGTTGACGGAGTCCTTGGCCCGGTCCGCCATGCCGACCAGCTCCAGGGCCCGGCGTACGGCCTCGTGGTCCGCCTTGCGGAAGACCCCGAAGCGGGTGCGGGACAGGCGCCCCGCGGAGACGACCTCGGTCACCGTGGCGGGCACCCCGCCCGCGGCCGTCGTGCGCTGCGGGACGTACCCGACGCGCGCCCAGTCGCGGAACCGGCGCCGCGGGGTGCCGAACAGCTCGATCTCCCCGGCGCTCACCGGCACCTGGCCGATGATGCCGCGCACCGCTGTCGACTTGCCGGAGCCGTTCGCGCCCAGCAGCGCGACGACCTCACCGCGCCGCACGGTGAGGTCGATGCCGTGCAGGACGGGCCGCGAGCCCAGCTCGGCGCGTACGCCACGCATCGATATGACGGGCTCGCTCACAGGGGCCTCCGTAACGATCACTTGGCGCCGAGGGCCGTCCGCAGCGCCTTGAGGTTGGACTCCATGACCTGGAAGTAGTCGTCGCCCTTGGACTTGTCGGTGATGCCCTCCAGCGGGTCGAGGACGTCCGTCTTCAGGCCCGCGTCCTTGGCGAGGGTCTTCGCGGTCTTGTCGCTCACCAGTGTCTCGTAGAAGACGGTGGTGACGCCGTCGGCCTTGGCCTCGTCCTGGAGTTCCTTGATCCGGGCGGGGCTGGGCTCGCTCTCCGGGTCGAGGCCGGAGATGGCCTCCTGGGTCAGGCCGTAGCGCTCGGCCAGGTAGCCGAAGGCCGCGTGGTTGGTGAAGAAGACCTTGGTCGTGGTGTTCTGCAGGCCCTCCGTGTACGCGGTGTTGAGCGCGTCCAGCTTCTTGACCAGGTCCTCGGTGTTCTTCCTGTAGTCGGCCGCGTGGTCCGGGTCGGCCTTCTCGAAGGCCGCGCCGACGCCGCTCGCGACCTCGGCGTACTTGACCGGGTCGAGCCAGACGTGCGGGTCGAGGGCGTGCTCCTCCTCCCCGGACTCCGCGTGCTCCTCCTCGCCGGCGTGCTCCTCCTCGCCGGCGTGCTCGTGCTCGACGTCGCCGTGGTCCTCCAGCTTGGTGAGCGTGGCCGCGTCGATCTTCGTCTTGACGTCGGTCTGGGCGACCGCCTCGTCGACGGCGGGCTGGAGGGTCTTGAGGTAGAGGATCGCGTCCGCCTCGCCGAGCTCGGCGGTCTGCTTGGTGCTGAGCTCCAGGTCGTGCGGTTCCTGACCGGGCTGGGTCAGGCTGGTGACGTTCACATGGTCCCCGCCGATCTGCTCGGCGAGGAACTGCATCGGGTAGAACGAGGCGACGACGTCGAACTTGTCCGTGCTCTCCGCGGTGCCCGCCGTGCCCCCGCTGCCCGCGTTGCTCGCGTTGCCCGTGCTCGTGCTGTCGCTGGAGCAGGCGGAGACGGCAGTGAGGCTGAGGGCGGCCAGCGCTGCCGTGGGTATCAGGCGTCGTCGTATGTTCATGAGAGTCATTTTCAACAAATCTGGAAACCGTTGTCAACAAAGGTCCGGTTTGCTTCAGGGGGGAGCCCGATTTGGTTCAGGGGGAGTCCGCGCCGGTAACCTGAAGCATTCGCTGGAAGCATCTCGCTTCGTCGCCCGTCGTCGTAATGAAGAGAGCACCGTGGCCGCCGACAAGATCGACACCATCGTCAGCCTGAGCAAGCGCCGTGGCTTCGTTTTCCCCTGCAGTGAGATCTACGGCGGTCAGCGTGCCGCCTGGGACTACGGCCCCCTGGGTGTCGAGCTCAAGGAGAACCTCAAGCGCCAGTGGTGGCGCTACATGGTGACGTCGCGCGAGGACGTCGTCGGTATCGACTCGTCCGTCATCCTGGCCCCCGAGGTCTGGGTCGCCTCCGGTCACGTCGCCACCTTCACCGACCCGCTCACCGAGTGCACCTCCTGCCACAAGCGGTTCCGCGCGGACCACCTGGAGGAGGCGTACGAGGAGAAGAAGGGCCGTGCCCCCGAGAACGGCCTCGCCGACATCAACTGCCCGAACTGCGGCACCAAGGGCCAGTTCACCGAGCCCAAGCAGTTCTCCGGCCTGCTGTCGACGCACCTCGGCCCGACGCAGGACTCCGGCTCCATCGCCTATCTGCGGCCCGAGACCGCGCAGGGCATCTTCACCAACTTCGCCCAGGTGCAGACCACCTCGCGCCGCAAGCCGCCGTTCGGCATCGCCCAGATGGGCAAGTCGTTCCGCAACGAGATCACGCCGGGCAACTTCATCTTCCGCACCCGTGAGTTCGAGCAGATGGAGATGGAGTTCTTCGTCAAGCCGGGCGAGGACGAGAAGTGGCACGAGTACTGGATGGAGCAGCGCTGGAACTGGTACACCGGCCTGGGTCTCCGTGAGGAGAACATGCGCTGGTACGAGCACCCCAAGGAGAAGCTCTCCCACTACTCCAAGCGCACCGCCGACATCGAGTACCGCTTCCAGTTCGGCGGCAGCGAGTGGGGCGAGCTGGAGGGCGTCGCCAACCGCACCGACTACGACCTCGGCGCCCACTCCAAGGCCTCCGGCCAGGACCTCTCCTACTACGACCAGGAGGCCCAGGAGCGCTGGACGCCGTACGTCATCGAGCCCGCGGCCGGTGTCGGCCGGGCGATGCTCGCCTTCCTGCTCGACGCCTACGTCGAGGACGAGGCGCCCAACGCCAAGGGCAAGATGGAGAAGCGCACGGTGCTGCGCCTGGACCACCGCCTGGCTCCCGTGAAGGTCGCGGTGCTCCCACTGTCCCGTAACCCGGAGCTGTCCCCGAAGGCCAAGGGCCTCGCCCAGACGCTGCGCCAGAACTGGAACATCGAGTTCGACGACGCGGGCGCCATCGGCCGCCGTTACCGGCGCCAGGACGAGATCGGTACGCCGTACTGCGTGACGGTCGACTTCGACACGCTGGAGGACAACGCGGTGACCGTGCGCGAGCGGGACTCGATGAAGCAGGAACGCGTGTCGCTGGACCAGATCGAGGGGTACCTGGCCTCGCGTCTGCTGGGCTGCTAGGGCGCTCCGCGACTCAAGGCCGACTGGCCCCCGATACAGGCTCCTCTGTGGACCTGTATCGGGGGCCGTCGCGCTACCAGGGTGGCCCCATGAACCTCGCGTTTCTGCTGACCACCCTCATCGTCGTCGTCACCCCCGGCACCGGCCTCGTCTACACCCTCGCCGCCGGGCTCTCCCGTGGGCGGCGGGCGAGTGTCGCCGCCGCCTTCGGGTGCACGCTGGCGATCGTGCCGCACGTGCTGGCCACCGTCACCGGCGTCGCCGCGCTGCTGCACGCAAGCGCCACCGCCTTCCAGGTCCTCAAGTACGCCGGTGTCGCCTACCTCCTCTACATGGCCTGGGCGACGGTGCGGGAGAAGGGCACGATCGACGTCGGCCGGGAGGGCGCCCCGCCCGCCACCTCGGGGCGGGTGATCGTGCGGGCCGTGCTGATCAACCTGCTCAACCCCAAGGTGACGATCTTCTTCCTGGCGTTCCTGCCCCAGTTCGTGAGCCCCGCCGAGCCGCACGCGGTGCCCCGGATGCTGGCGCTGGGCGGTGTGTTCATGCTGGTGACCTTCGTCGTGTTCGTCGCCTTCGGGCTGCTTGCGGCGTCCGTGCGCAGCCATGTCGTGTCCCGGCCGCGCGTGATGACCTGGCTGCGCCGGACGTTCGCGGGATCGTTCGTGGCGCTGGGGGCGAAGCTGGCGTTCACGGCGCGCTGAGCGGGCCCGCACAGGGGCTGACGAATGACAGGTGACAGATAACAGTGACAGACAGCAGTGACAGATAACAGCTGACAGATATTGAAATCTGTCAGCTGTTAGGGCAAGGTGGGGGACATGACGATGCAAACGCGCACTCTCGGAACCACCGGCCCCCAGGTCTCCGCCCTCGGCCTCGGCTGCATGGGCATGTCCGCCCTGTACGGCGAGGCGGACCGGGCCGAATCCATCGCCACCGTCCACGCCGCCCTGGAGGCCGGTGTCACCCTGCTCGACACCGGCGACTTCTACGGCATGGGCCACAACGAGCTGCTGATCGGCGAGGCCCTGCGCGCCGCGCCCGCCGCCCGGCGGGAACAGGCGCTGCTCAGCGTGAAGTTCGGCGCCCTGCGCGACCCGGACGGCGGCTGGACGGGCTACGACGGCCGCCCGGCCGCCGTGAAGAACTTCGCCGCCTACTCGCTCCAGCGCCTCGGCGTCGACCACATCGACGTCTACCGGATCGCCCGCCTCGACCCGGACGTGCCGATCGAGGAGACGGTCGGCGCGATCGCGGAACTGGTCGAGAAGGGGCACGTCCGGCACATCGGCCTCAGCGAGGTCGGCGCCGAGACGATCCGCCGGGCCGCCGCCACCGCCCCGATCGCGGACCTGCAGATCGAGTACTCGCTGATCTCGCGCGGCATCGAGGCCGAGATCCTGCCGACCACCCGCGAACTGGGCATCGGCGTCACGGCGTACGGCGTGCTCTCGCGCGGGCTGATCTCCGGCCACTTCACCGCCGACCGGAAGCTCGCCGCGAACGACTTCCGGGCGCTGTCCCCCCGCTTCCAGGGGGAGAACCTCCAGCACAACCTGAACCTGGTGGAGGCGCTGCGGAAGATCGCCGAGCAGAAGGGCGTGAGCGTCGCGCAGATCGCCATCGCCTGGGTGCTCACGCGGGGCTCGCAGCACAACAACGACATCGTGCCGCTGGTCGGCGCCCGCCGCCGGGACCGGCTGACGGAGGCGCTGGGCGCGCTGGACGTCACGCTGGACGCGGCCGACCTGCGGGCGATCGAGGAGGCCGTCCCGGCGGACGCGGCGGCGGGCGACCGTTACCCGACGCAGCAGATGGCGCACCTCGACAGCGAACGCTGATCCGGGCACGAGGTACGGTCACCTCATGTCCCCGACCAGCGAAACCCTGACCGCCGAGCGCATCCTCGAAACGACCGAGGAGGTGCTGCGCCGCCACGGCCCGGCCAAGGCCACCGTGGTCGACGTGGCCCGCGCGCTCGGCGTCAGCCACGGCAGCGTCTACCGGCACTTCCGCACCAAGGCGGCCCTGCGGGAGGCGGTCACGAAGCGGTGGCTGGACCGTACGTCCGAGGCGCTGGCCGGGATCGTCGCCGCGGACCGTGACCCCGAGGCGCGGCTGCGGGACTGGCTGCGGGGGCTGTTCGACGCCAAGCGCCGCAAGGCGGGCGACGATCCGGAGCTGTTCGCGACGTACATGGTGCTGACCGGCGAGAGCAGTGAGGCGGTCCCGGACCACATAGCCGATCTCATCGCCCAGTTGACCCGGATCGTCGAGGCGGGGGTGGCGGCGGGCACCTTCGCGTCCGGCGACCCGGAGACCACGGCCCGAGCGGTGTTCCATGCCACGGGGCGCTTCCACGACCCCTGTTACGCACCCGAGTGGGCACAGCCGGAGGCGGAGGCGGACTTCGCGGCGTTGGTGGAGCTGGTGGTGCGGGGGCTGCGGGCCTGACGCCGACAGGTCCTGGCTAGGCGCCCGGGTCCACCGTCGCCTGATGCGCCTCCGCGAGGTGCTCCTCCGCCTTCAGCCAGGGCAGGAACTGCGCACCCCGCCGCCAGCCGCACGTGTCGCACCGGATCGTGCGCTGCACACCGGTGCGCTGGACGCGGACCACGTGCTCGCGTCCGTGCTGGTCCCACCGGCTGACCTTGCTCGTGTCGATCTGCGCCATGACGCCTCCAGCGTCCGGTCCGGCGATCCGTTCGTGCGGTGGTGCAGCAAGGAGTGTGCAGCAGGATCAACATCAACAGGGATCTCTTCACACCGAGTTGGCCAAGCTGTGCCCTCGCGTCGCCCGGCTCACCCGACCGCGCGCGGCAGGCGCAGGCTCAGCAGACCGGTGACGGCGGTCCCGGCGAGCTGCACGAGAAGCGTGGTGACACGGGCGTTCCGCATGCCCAGCGCCGGGACCAGGGAGAGGAACAGGGTGCCGAGGGTGGCCACGCCCAACGCCAGTGAGGACGGCTGGGTGGTGATCATCACGCCGCTGCCGACGCCAGGCCCGGGCGGTGGGCACCTCGGAGAGCACGACGCGGAGTACGACAGGCAGAGAACCGGCAGCGGTACGACCCCGGGAAGCCGACATCCGACGGCACGAACTCGCCACATTCCTGCGCAGCCGCCGCGAGCGGATCGCCCCCGAGCAGGTCGGCCTGCCCCATCGCGGCCGCCGACGCCGCACCCCCGGCCTGCGCCGCGAGGAGGTCGCACAGCTCTCCCGGTACGACGCCCTTGCCGACCTCGGGTACGCGGTCGTGGAGGGCGGCACGGAGGCCTGGGAGCGGCGCGAGTACACCGGCGACGAGGGCGGCACCTACTTCCTCGGCACCACCGCCGTTCGGCCGCTACGCACCGACGAGCTGGCCGCCCAGGCGACGGACCCGATAGACGCCCAACCAAGCGCCCGGCACCTCACCCGGAGGGCCGGGCGCTGCTGCACCGGTCAGGCCCCCCGCTGGGCCGCCACCGCGCCCGTGTACGTCTCCCGTGTCAGGTCCTCCGCCCCGATGCCCAGTTCGGCGAGCACCGCGCGGATGTCGTCCAGGGCCGCGGACACCTGGTCCTCGTCGACGAGCGTCTCGACCTCCAGGAACGTGCCATCGATCTCCGGCACCCGTACGAGCGTGGCGAGCATGCGCCGACCGCGAGCGGTGAAGTCGTAGTTGCGGCATCGCTTCTCGAACGCGATCAGCTCCACATGCCCCAGCCCCCGCAGGATGGCGTGCGCCTGGTCGGCGTCCTCGACCCGGGTCTCGTGCTCGGGCTTCGACCCCGAGTCCTCGTCGACCGCCGCGCCCTTCCACGTGAGCACCGTGCGTGTGCCGTCCGCGCCATGCACGGTGCGCACCCGCAGTTCCTCGCCCGCCTTCTCCAGCGACCCGTCCGGCCGGTCGTAGTACGTGTCCCGGTACACCTCGACGCGGGCCTCGGCGCGCTCCTCCAACTGCCGCATCACCTGCTCGGGCGCGTGCACCTGGGCCTTCAACTCCGCCTCGATCACCAGCACTTCCCCTCTCGTCAGACTGTGCGCTGCGCGCCGTCGATGACTGCGTCGAACATCCGCCGAAACCCCCTGTACAGCGGGCCGTGTGGCGTCTCCATGACCTTGTACAGGGCCGACTCGTGGCCTTCCCACCCGGCATCGAACGCGCCGACGAACATGGTCCCGTCGGTGCGGATGAGCCGCCACGTCGGGAGCATCCGGTACCGCCACACGCCGACATCGCCCGCGTCCGCGAGTTCCCGCAGACGCGCCTCAGCGAGCCGCACCCCCGACGCGAGGGACTCGGCGGACTCCCCGATCTCCGCCGCGCGGCGCGTCAGGGCGTCGCTGTCGGGGTCGAGGAGAGCGACCCGGACGCGGAGACCCATCCCGCCCTGTTCGCGCGGCAGGCAGGCGCGCAGCAGCGAATCGTTGAGGCCGATCAGCCCGAGGCCGCGCACGGCGAGCACGTCCAACTCAGTGGCTTCGCGGGCCTGCTGCTGGATCTCCTCGGCTGCGGAGTTCTGCGCGGCGTACACGCGGACGACTTCGGGGAACGCCGCCAGGTCGAATGCGACCCCGCCGTGCGGCGTTCGCGACCGGCGGCCAGGCCGAGGAGGTGGCGGGCGTCGTCGGGCATGTGGAGTCCGTCGGCGATCCGCTCGTACACGTCCAGCCGGGATACCTCGCGCCGCCCGCTGATGATCTCGGAGACGCGGGCCTGTGTCATGCCGGTCGCCGTGGCGATGCGGGTCTGGCTGGCGCCGGCGTACTGCTGCGCGTGTCGGAACACGGCGCCTATGTCGCGGGCTCTGAGGGCTTGGCGTACTTCGGCGCGTTCCCATGCCCAGTCGGGCAGTTGGATCGGCTCCAGTGCAGTTCCCACCGCGCGGCCCCCGGTATCGCGTACGGGATGGAAAGTCATCCCACGGTGAGATTACCGGTGGGGGATCGAGTCGCCACTACGCGTCACAGGATCCTGGCCGAATCGTGTGAACCTCGGCGGCCTGGCAGGGCCCCGGGGCGTGGCCAACGCTGTAGAGGAGCGTCGACATGACGAACGTTACTGCCCCACCCCCGGGGCGCCCACAGGGCGCAAGCAGCGTGCTCGCCCTGCTCCCACTACCGCGCCCCGACAGCCTCACCGAGCAGCAGGTGCGAGGCACCGCCTGCGTCTGGGACGGCATCCCTCTCGCGATGGGTGTTGCCGTCGACCTCGGCCCGCGCCGCATGAAGCGCCTCGACGGGCACTACCCGTGGTTCCCGCGCGCCTGCCCGGCTTGCGTGCGTGCCGCCGCCCAACAGGTCCACGACCATCACTCGGGCACGTGCGAGCAGTGCGTCGACGACCCCACCCAATGCGACACCCGCCGCGCCCTGCGCCGCCTCGCCCTGGAAGGACGGCCGTGACCAACACCGCCCCTCCGGCCACCGAACTCACCCCGGCGCAAGTCGCGTACCTCGCGCTCGCCGACCACTGCATCACCTCCCCCTGCGGCAAGCCCGACTGGCACGGCGACACACCCGTCCACCGGCCGTGTGACACGGCCGAGGACCTGTACCAGGCGTGGCGGCAGCGCTGGCGAGAGGAGCGGGGCTGATGTACCGCGGACGCTGCAATCAGCCGATCAAACCTGGCGAGCCGTACGAGACGGCCCACAACGTCGGCGCCACCGGGCCAGGTGCGATCGTTCACCTGCACAAGGAACTCTGCCGGCGGGCCCCGCACCAGTCCGAGCAGGTGCCGTACGCCACTGACCACCGCTCCCGGCAGCGACGCCGACCGCGCTGGTAGCGGGAGGGTGGCCGCCCCTGCGTCCCACGTCGGGGCGGCCACTCGGTGAAGCTTGGGCCCCTGCCGGCATGGTCAGTGGGTGTTGCTGGAGGCGTGAGGGCCGCGTGATGTGCGTCCGCGGCTCCGACGCACAAGGCCCCGGTCCGGCCGCTGCTGCTGACCAGCAACAACAACCCACGCGCGGTGGCCCCCACCGAGGCCCACGATCAGCAGACTCACGCAGCAGATCGCGAGGACCAGCAGGCGTCGGCGAGGGCTGAGCTCCGGCATGTGGTCCATCGTACGTCGATTTCGATAGTGTGCCTAACTAATCAATTTTACCGTCCCACTGCCTGCGCACGGCACAATGGAGGAATGTCCACGCCCCTGCAGATCGGTCCGCACACCGTCCAGCCGCCCGTCGTCCTGGCCCCCATGGCCGGGATCACCAACGCGCCCTTCCGCACCCTGTGCCGGGAGTTCAGCGGCGGCAAGGGCCTGTTCGTGAGCGAGATGATCACGACCCGGGCGCTGGTCGAGCGCAACGAGAAGACCATGCAGCTGGTCCACTTCGACGCGACCGAGAAGCCGCGCTCGATCCAGCTGTACGGCGTGGACCCGGCGACCGTCGGCAAGGCCGTCCGCATGATCGCGGAGGAGGACCTGGCCGACCACATCGACCTGAACTTCGGCTGCCCGGTGCCGAAGGTGACCCGCAAGGGCGGCGGCTCCGCGCTGCCGTACAAGCGCAACCTGCTCCGCGCCATCCTCCGGGAAGCGGTCTCCGGGGCCGGTGACCTGCCCGTCACCATGAAGATGCGCAAGGGCATCGACGACGACCACATCACCTACCTCGACGCCGGCCGGATCGCCGTCGAGGAGGGCGTCACCGCCATCGCCCTGCACGGCCGTACCGCCGCCCAGCACTACGGCGGCACCGCCGACTGGGACGCCATCGCCCGGCTGAAGGAGCATGTGCCTCAGATCCCCGTGCTCGGCAACGGCGACATCTGGTCGGCCGAGGACGCGGTGCGGATGGTGGAGCAGACCGGCTGCGACGGGGTCGTGGTCGGGCGGGGGTGCCTCGGGCGGCCGTGGCTGTTCGCCGATCTGGTGGCCGCCTTCGAGGGGCGTCCTCAGGACATCGCGCGGCCCACGCTCCGCGAGGTCGCCGACGTCATGGTGCGGCACGCCACCCTGCTCGGTGAGTGGATCGGCGACGAGTCGCGCGGCGTCATCGACTTCCGCAAGCACGTCGCCTGGTATCTGAAGGGCTTCGCGGTCGGCTCGGAGATGCGCAAGCGGCTCGCCATCACCTCCTCGCTCGACGAACTGCGCGCCGGGCTGGACGAGTTGGACCTCGACCAGCCCTGGCCCGCCGGTGCCGACGGCCCTCGCGGCCGTACGTCCGGCAACAACCGCGTCGTCCTGCCGGACGGCTGGCTGAAGGACCCGTACGACTGCGCGGGGATCGGCGAGGACGCCGAGCTGGACACCTCCGGCGGCTGATCAGTCCTTCTTCCCCGACGGGACCTTCCCCGACGGAACCTTCCCCGACGGGATCGAGCCGTACGCCGTCAGGAAGCGGTCCCGGAAGTCGCTCATCTTCCACACCGGCGCGTCCTGCGCGGGCCGCAGCCCGTCCGACCAGCCCCAGCCCGCGATCCTGTCCAGCACCTTCGGGTCCTTCGCGACGATCGACACCGGCACGTCCCGGCCCGCGTCATAGCCGCTGACCCGGACGATGGGCTGGTGGTCGCCGAGGAAGACAAGGACGGTGTCCTCGGTGCCGTACCGCTCGAGCCACTGGGTGAGGCTGGTCACGGAGTACTCGATGGACCTGCCGTACTCCTCCTTCGACCGGGTGCCGTCGGCGATGATGTCCGCCGGATCGGTGCCCGCCTTCTCGATGGGGCCGAAGAGCGAGCCGTCGCCGAGGTCCTCCCAGTCGACCATCTTCGGCAGCGGCGACCACGGCTGGTGACTGGACGTCAGGATGACCTCCGCCATCAGCGGCTTGTCGCGCCGCTTGCCGTGCTCCAGCCGCTGGAACGCCTCCAGCGTGTACTGGTCCGGCATCGTCGACCAGCTGAACTTCGGTCCCTTGTAGCCGAGTTCGAAGGCGTCGTACACGTGGTCCAGCCCGTAGAACTTCGCCTCCGGCCAGCCCTTCTGCACACCCGGCATGATCCCGACGGTCCGCCAGTCGCCGGTCTTCTGGAACGCCTTGGTGAGGGTGAGATGGTCCCCGGAGGTGACGGTCGCGTAGCGCTGCTGGCTGTCGACCCACAGCCCGGACAGGAACGTGGAGTGGCCGAGCCAGCTGCTGCCGCCGAACGTCGCGGAGGTCAGCCAGCCGCTCTTCGCGGCGAAACCCGCCTCGGTGAGGGCCTCGGTGCCGGTGTCGAGGGTCCGCCGGACGCCGGGGGAGATCAGTGGATCCTCGATCGCCTTGCGGCCGTAGGACTCGATGAAGGTGAAGATGACGTCCTTGCCGCGCAGATCCGGTACGAGCTGCTCGCCGGGTGTGTCGGCGAAGACGTCCGCCCTCGCCTCCCGTGCGAACGCCGCCTCGTCCCGCAGCGTCGCCTGCACCCGGAGCACTCGGCTCTGAGTCAGCGCCGCCGCGTTGCCGGCCGCGATCGGCAGCCCGGCCAACTGCAGGCCCAGCGCGGACGTCAGCGTCCATACGACGGCCGCGGCGAGCGTCGAGCGGACGGCGACCGTGCGGTGCCGGACGAGCAGGTTGCTCATCCGGACCGTCGCCAGCGTCATCACAGCGCCGAGGAGGACGACCAGCGCGACGGCGCCGATCGCGAGCGCGATGGCTCCGGCGGCGCCCATCGTGTCCTTCGTGTACGCCTGGGCGTCGTCGAGCAGACCCCAGTCGAGGACGAGGTTGAAGCCCCGGCCGAGGTATTCGTTGAAGCCCATGTCGAGCAGGTTCAGCGCGGTCAACGCGGCGAGCCCGAGCCCGGCGACGACGGCGGCCACCAGCCGGGCACGGCGCGGCAGCACCAGCAGCACGGCGGCCCCGATGATCGCCTCCACCGGGATGCGCAGGAACGTGCCCGCCGTCATGGTCTGCAGGGTGTTGGGCAGGAGCAGCGCGATGAGGACCAGGGCCGCGGAGAGGCCGGTGGCGGTGCGGCTCAGGACGCGGATGGTGGCGGGGTGGGCGGTGCGCCGGCGGGTGAGGGGGCCTGCGGGGGGCGGGGGCTCGGTGCCGTCCGGTGCGTCATCGGTCGTGTGCCGTGGTTGACGCGTGAAGACAGCCACCCGCAGGTCCCTCCGTACGAAAACGCTGTGCGGCGGCGGACCCGGCGTGGGGGAACGGGTCCGCCGCCCTCTCGTACGGCCCGCCGCCCCACTCCGTTCACCCGCGACGGAAACTCACGCGCCCCCGACCGCCGTCAGCAGCGCCAGCGGCGCCGCCGCCGACCGTGACTCCCGTACGCACGCGTGCGGATACGGCACCGGCTCGGCGTGTGTGTCCCGGCCGTACCCGGCGAGGACCTCCGGCAGCCGGTGCCCGGTCGCGGTCGCCGCGTCGACCAGCGCGTGGGCGACCGCTCGGGCCTCGTCGTGCAGGCCGTAGCGCGCCAGGCCGAGGGTGATCAGCGCGTTGTCGTGTGGCCAGACCGAGCCGCGGTGGTACGACAGCGGGTGGTACGCCGCCTGCCCGGCCGCCAGCGTGCGCACGCCCCAGCCGGAGAAGAAGTCGGGTTCGAGGAGCCGCCGGCCGACGGCCTCGCCGTACTCCTTGTCGAGCAGCCCGGACCACAGCAGATGCCCGGCGTCCGAGGCCAGCGCGTCCACCTGGCGGCCGTCGCCGTCCAGGGCGAGGGCGGGGAAGGACCGGTCCGGCATCCAGAAGTCCCGCTGGAAACGGTCGCGCAGGTCACCGGCCGCCTGCTCCAGCAGCGCCGCGTACGTCTCGTCGTCCCACGCCGTGCGGGCCAGCCACGCCGTGCGGCGCAGCGCGTCGTACGCGTAGCCCTGCGCGCCCGCCGCCATCACCGGGCCGGTCGGGCGGGTGCCGTCGGCGGAGCAGATGGCGCCGGGGGAGTCCTTCCAGTTCTGGTTGGCGAGGCCGCCCCGGTCGGCGCGGTAGACGAGATAGCCGCGCGAGGTCAGCCCGCCGTGGTCCAGCATCCAGCCGACGGCCGCGCGCGCGTGCGGCTCCAGGCGGCGGGCCAGGCCGGTGTCGCCGGTCTGTTCGACGTACGACCCGAGCAGCACCAGGAACAGCGGGGTGGCGTCCACCGAGCCGTAGTAACGCCCGTACGGCACCTGCCCGAAGTGCGCCAGTTCGCCGTGCCGCACCTCGTGCACGATCTTGCCGGGCTGGGCGACCGAACCGGCGTCCGTCCCGGTCGCCTGCGTGGCGGCGAGGGCGGGGAGGGTGGCGGCGGCCAGCTGCGGGCGGTAGGGGAGGGCGAAGAGGGAGGTCAGGAGGGCGTCGCGGCCCAGCAGGGTCAGGAACCAGGGGGCTCCGGCGGCCGGGACGCGCAGCTCCTCGCCGTCCGGGCCGGTGGCCGGGACCTGGAGCGCGGCGAGGTCGGCGAGGCCCCGCGCGCAGGCCGCCGCCAGCTCCGGCCAGCCGGTCGGGAAGGCGACGCCCTCGACGAAACTGCCCTCCAACGCGAGGAGTTGCTCGTTGACGGCGCCGGGGGAGCGGGGCACGCGCAGCGCGCGCTTCTCGCCGTGCGGGCGGGCGATGACACGAAGGGTCAGTTCGGCCGTCGCGTGTGGTGCGAGATCGAGGGTCCATACGAGGCGGCGGGCGCCCGTGCCGGTCTCCTCCACGGCGTCCGGGGCGGGGTCGGCGGTCACCGTCGTACGGGATCGCCACTCGCCGCGCCGGTAGGTGAACTCCACGCCGTCCTCGACGACCCGGCGGGAGCGGACGGCGCCGGTCTTGGCGTACGTACGGTGGTCGGAGCGCAGCTCGAACTGGTCGGCGAAGTCGGCGTCGACGGTGAGCGCGAGGCGCACCGTGACCGGCACCGGGCGGTTGCTGGTGACGCGCAGCAGCTCCACGAACGAGCTGTCCCCGGCGGCCTGTTCCCGGAAGATCGCGTACGCCGACGGCTCCTGCCGACCGCCGCGCGGGACGAGGACACAGCGGGCGGTGTCCCCGTCGGCCACGGGACTCAGCGCCTCGGGCACGGCCCCGTCGACGGTGAGCTGCCAGCGGCTCAGATGCCGGGCGTCGCGGACGAACAGGCCGTCCGGTGAGCTGCCGCCCCGTACGCCGCTGATGTCCCCGCCGTCGCCGACGGCGGCGAACGTCCCGCCGTGCACGAGCAGATGATGCCGGTCCGTCATCCCCGGTCCCCTCCCTTGGCTCCGTTGGCGCCCTTGGCTTGAAGTAGGTCGAGCGTGAGCGCGGCGGTCCAGCTGAAGCCGGTCGCCCCGCAGGCCTCGCCGGTGTGCGGGTCCACGTACTCCGCGAACCCGGAGGCGTCGGCGGTGTCGATCATCGCGTCGCGCAGGGCGTCGGCCCGCTCGCACGCGCCGTGCACCCTGAGCCCTCGCTCCACCAGCCAGCCCGTGTTGAACCACGCGGGCCCACGCCAGTACCGGTGCGGGTCGAAGGCCTCACCGAGCAGGTCGTAACTGGGCACGAGACGAGCCCCGAAGTGCGGCCCGTCAAGCGTGCGCACGAGGGCGGCGGCGATGTCGCGGGGGAGGGTGGGGAGGAGGAGCGGGACGAGGCCGGAGACGCTGCGTTCGGGGATGAGGGGCGCGGCCGGTGAGCGGTGCTCTGTTGGGTGAGCGGTGCTCCGGAGGCCGCCTGGGGCTGTGGCGTGAGCACTGCTTGGTGGGCGGTGCTCTGCGGGGTGAGCGGTGCTTTCGGGGCGGTGCTCACTGGCGCGAGCGATGCTTTGCGGGGAGCGGTGCTCTGCGGTGCGAGCGCTGCTCGCGGTGCGTCGCTCCTCATCAGGGGCGCTGCTGGCGGAGCGTCGCTCCACATCAGGAGCGCTGCTCGCGGAGCCACGCTGCACCCCAGGAGCGCTGCTCGCGGGGCGCCGCTCCCCATCGAGAACGCCGCTCTCGCCTCGCCCACCCCCCACGTCCCGGCAGAAGAACATCCCCGCCCCCGCATCCCACAACCGCTCGATCAGCACCCCCGTCAGCCGCTCCGCCCGCGCGTGCCGGGCCGTGCCCGTTGCGCCCAGTTCCCTCGCGATCCGGGCCAGCGCGTGCTCCGAGGCGATCAGCAGCGCGTTGAACGCCGGGTCCTCCACGGCGAAGTCGCTCACTCCGGCGCCCCGTCCCCCACCCGGCCCATCCCGGTACCCCCGCTCCCGGTAGTCCGTCGCCAGCCGCACATACCGCCCGTAGTCCAGGTCCGTCGGCCGGTCCTCGGGTGCGCCGTGGGCGAGGTCGGCGCGGCGGAAGGAGCGGGCCGGGGCCGGGGTGACGCGGGCGAGCGGGGCGTCCCAGCAGGGGCTGTTGTCCATGCCCTGCTCCCAGGGGTGCACCACCGAGGCGAGCCCCGCGCCGCCCAGGTCGCGCTGGTGCAGCAGGTAGCGGTGCCAGGCCGCCAGCCGCGGGTACACCCCGGCGAGAAAGCCGCGCGCCCGCGACAGCCCCGGATCGGCGCAGTGCACCAGCCACGCCGCCAGCGCGTGCACCGGTGGCTGCACGATGCCGGAGGTCTGTACGGTGCGCGGGGCGCCCGCAGCGCGCCCCGCGGTCGAGGAGCGCCAGAAGTCGGGGCTCGGGAAGTACGCGTCCAGCGGCACGGAGGGGTTGAAGACGATGTGCGGGATCCGCCCGTCGCCCCACTGCGCGGCCAGCAGCGTCTCCAGCTCCGTCTGCGCCCGTAACGGCGACACGTGCCGCAGCCCGATCGCGATGAACCCCGAGTCCCAGGACCACTGGTGCGGATACAGCCCGCGCGAAGGCACGGTCGACGTTCCGGTCCAGTTGTCCGCCAGCACCCGCTCGGCCCTGAGGTGCGGTGACTGCGCCTCAGTGCCGGGATCGTATGCGATCGAGCGCTGTGCCGGGCGGTCGGTGACGCGGGCGGTGCGATCCACTCGGGGCTCCCCGAAAGACGCCGGTTGGGCCGGTTCGGCCTCGGCTACCGTAGAGTTACGTCTATTTAACACGCAAAACCCACTATGTAATGCAGGGTTGGGAAACACAAGGGGGTGCGCATGTCCGGACGCCACACGACCCAGGCCAGCGCCGGCGAGCTGCTCGAACTCGTGCGCAGCGGCCGCGCCACCACCCGTGGCGCACTCCAGCAGGTCACCGGCCTGTCCCGGGCCACCGTCGGCCAGCGCCTGGACCGCCTCTTCCGCGCGGGCTGGCTGCGCGAGGGCGCCGGCGGCCCGGTGGACTCCCCGCTCGGCGGCCGCCCTGCCATCACCCTGGAGTTCGACGACGAGCACGCGGTCGTCCTCGCCGCCGACCTCGACACCCGCCACGCCCGCGTGGCCGTCCTCTCCCTGACCGGCGAGATCCTCGCCGAACACGGCGGCACGCTGGTCATCGAGGACGGCCCGGAGCAGGTACTCGGCGAACTCGGCCGCTGGTTCGCGGAGTTGCTGCAGAAGTCCGGCCACGGCGCCGAAGAGGTCTGCGGCATCGGCCTCGCGGTCCCCGGCCCGGTCGACACCGACACCGGCCGGGTGGTGCAGCCGCCGATCATGCCGGGCTGGGACGGCTACGACATACGCGGCCGCCTGGCCAGGTCGTTCACCGACCACACGGGTGCCGCGCCGGTCCCCGTCCTGGTCGACAACGACGCGAACCTCATGGCGTACGGCGAACAGCGCACCGGCCACCCCGACTGCTCGGCGTTCGTCCTCGTCAAGGTCTCCACCGGCATCGGCGCGGGCGTCGTCGTCGACGGCTCGGTCTACCGGGGCATCGACGGCGGCGCCGGGGACATCGGCCACATCCGGGTGCCGGAGGGCGCCGACGCGCTGTGCCGGTGTGGTTCGTACGGCTGTCTGGCCGCCGTCGCCAGCGGGGGTGCCGTGGCCCGGCGGCTGGCCGAGGCCGGGGTGCCGGCGGCGTCCGGCTCGGACGTGCGGGAGCTGCTGGCGGCCGGGCATCCGGAGGCCGTGGGCCTGGCACGGGAGGCCGGGCGCCGGGTCGGGGACGTACTGGCGACGGTCGTCACCCTGCTGAACCCCGGTGTCCTGATGATCGCGGGGGATTTGGCCGGAACCCCCTTCCTGACCGGCGTGCGGGAACTGCTGTACCAGCGGGCACTGCCGCGCTCCACGGCCCGGCTGGACGTCGTGACCTCGCGGCTGGGGGACCGGGCGGGGCTGGTGGGGGCGGGTGCGCTGGTCGTGGAGCACCTGTACGCGCCGGAGCGGGTGGAGGAGCGGCTGCGGGCGCTGGGGGTGTGACGGGCGCGTTTCCGTCTCCCTGCGACGTCCGCATGACGTCCGCATGGTGAAATCCCGCTGGCTGTGGCAGCGTGATTCTCGCCACCCTTGATAAGGGTTGCGCTCAGATGAGCGGATCTTGGGCGACTGCACTTCTCCAAGGGGTGGCACTCAGTGCCACCTTATGATCGTTCATCGATCGAAATCAGACGTGCTGGATACCGCTCATACGAGCACAATGCCTGGCCTGTCGGCGAGGCTGCGTTCAAGAAGTGAAAACATCGGCCCGTCACCGCTTACCAAGCTTTGACTTTCAATCCGGTGGCGGACAACTGGTTACAGGCTCATGTCGCACAAGTAGACGTACCCAGGCGCCTTCGATCTGGGTATGTTCCTCGCCGTCAGGGCAGCCACCGCGTCCTCGAGGAGTCGAGACCGTGTCGGAAAACAAAGATCCCCAGGTAGCCGAATCCGGCAAGAGTGTTGAGGGCGTGAAGTTCGTTTACGACTTCACCGAGGGCAACAAGGACCTCAAGGACCTCCTCGGCGGCAAGGGCGCGAACCTCGCCGAGATGACCAACCTGGGCCTTCCCGTCCCTCCGGGCTTCACCATCACCACCGAGGCCTGCAAGGTCTACCTCGACAGTGGCGAGGAGCCCGCGGCACTGCGTGACGAGGTGAGTGCGCACCTCGACGCGCTGGAGCAGAAGATGGGCAAGAAGCTCGGTCAGGCCGACAACCCCCTCCTCGTGTCGGTCCGCTCGGGTGCCAAGTTCTCCATGCCCGGCATGATGGACACCGTCCTCAACATCGGTCTCTCCGACAAGTCCGTGCAGGGCCTGGCCAAGCAGGCCGGCGACGAGCGGTTCGCCTGGGACTCGTACCGCCGCCTCATCCAGATGTTCGGCAAGACCGTCCTCGGCGTCGACGGCGACCTCTTCGAGGAGGCGCTGGAGAAGGCCAAGGAGGCCAAGAAGGTCGCGGTCGACACCGAGCTGGAGGCCGCGGACCTGAAGAAGCTCGTCACCGCCTTCAAGAAGATCGTCAAGAAGGAGGCGGGCCGCGACTTCCCGCAGGACCCGCGCGAGCAGATGGACCTCGCCATCAAGGCGGTCTTCGACTCCTGGAACGGCGACCGGGCCAAGCTCTACCGCCGCCAGGAGCGCATCCCGCACGACCTCGGCACGGCCGTCAACGTCTGCTCGATGGTCTTCGGCAACCTGGGCCCGGACTCCGGGACTGGTGTGGCGTTCACCAGGGACCCCGCCAGCGGCCACCAGGGCGTCTACGGCGACTACCTGCAGAACGCCCAGGGCGAGGACGTCGTGGCGGGCATCCGCAACACGGTCCCGCTCGCGGAGCTGGAACGGATCGACAAGAAGTCGTACGACCAGCTGATGCAGATCATGGAGACGCTGGAGAACCACTACAAGGACCTGTGCGACATCGAGTTCACGATCGAGCGCGGTCAGCTGTGGATGCTCCAGACCCGCGTGGGCAAGCGCACCGCGGGTGCCGCCTTCCGCATCGCCACGCAGCTGGTGGACCAGGGCCTGATCGACGAGGCCGAGGCCCTGCAGCGCGTCACCGGCGCCCAGCTCGCCCAGCTGATGTTCCCCCGTTTCGACGAGAGCGCCAAGGTCGAGCAGGTCGGCCGGGGCATCGCGGCGTCGCCGGGCGCGGCGGTCGGCAAGGCGGTCTTCGACTCGTACACCGCGGTGAAGTGGTCCCGTTCGGGCGAGAAGGTCATCCTGATCCGCCGCGAGACGAACCCCGACGACCTGGACGGCATGATCGCGGCGGAGGGCATCCTCACCTCGCGCGGCGGCAAGACCTCCCACGCGGCCGTCGTGGCCCGCGGCATGGGCAAGACCTGCGTCTGCGGCGCGGAGGAGCTGGAGGTCGACACCAAGCGCCGCCGGATGACGGTGCCGGGCGGGCACGTCGTCGAGGAGGGCGACCTCATCTCCATCGACGGCTCGACGGGCAAGGTCTACCTGGGCGAGGTCCCGGTGGTCCCCTCCCCGGTCGTCGAGTACTTCGAGGGCCGGATGCACGCGGGCGCCGACGACGCCGACGAGCTGGTCGAGGCCGTCCACCGCATCATGGCGTTCGCGGACCGCAAGCGCAGGCTGCGCGTGCGCGCCAACGCGGACAACGCCGAGGACGCGCTGCGGGCCCGCCGCTTCGGCGCGCAGGGCATCGGCCTGTGCCGCACGGAGCACATGTTCCTCGGCGACCGCCGCGAGCTGGTGGAGCGGCTCATCCTCGCGGACACGGAGGCGGAGCGCGAGGAGTCCCTGAAGGAGCTCCTCCCGCTGCAGAAGCAGGACTTCGTCGAACTCTTCGAGGCGATGGACGGCCTCCCGGTCACCGTCCGTCTCCTGGACCCCCCGCTGCACGAGTTCCTCCCCGACATCACGGAGCTGTCGGTCCGCGTGGCGCTGGCGGAGTCCCGCCAGGAGCCGCACGAGAACGAACTGCGCCTGCTCCAGGCGGTCCACCGCCTGCACGAGCAGAACCCGATGCTGGGCCTGCGGGGCGTCCGGCTGGGCCTGGTCATCCCCGGTCTGTTCACGATGCAGGTACGGGCCATCGCCGAGGCCGCGGCCGAGCGCAAGGCGGCGAAGGGCGACCCGCGCGCCGAGATCATGATCCCGCTGGTCGGCACGGTGCAGGAGCTGGAGATCGTCCGCGAGGAGGCCGACCAGGTCGTCGCCGAGGTCGAGGCGGCGACGGGCACCGAGCTGAAGCTGGCGATCGGCACGATGATCGAACTCCCGCGCGCCGCGCTGACCGCCGGTCAGATCGCGGAGGCGGCGGAGTTCTTCAGCTTCGGCACGAACGACCTCACGCAGACGGTGTGGGGCTTCAGCCGGGACGACGTGGAGGCCTCGTTCTTCACGGCGTACCTGGAGAAGGGCATCTTCGGCGTCTCCCCGTTCGAGACGATCGACAAGGACGGCGTGGGCTCGCTGGTCGCCGCGGCGGCGAAGGCGGGCCGGGAGACCCGCCCCGACCTGAAGCTCGGTGTCTGCGGCGAGCACGGCGGAGACCCGGAGTCCGTCCACTTCTTCCACGAGGTGGGGCTGGACTACGTCTCCTGCTCGCCGTTCCGGATCCCGGTGGCGCGACTGGAGGCGGGCCGGGCGGCGTCGCAGTCGGCGGGGAGCGACCACCGCTGACCTGACCACAGGGTCCAAGGACCCCGGAACCGCCGTTGATCCCCGACCTTCACGATCCGGCGGCGGTTCCGGATCACGAGGAGAGGGCGGCACTCTGTGCGGGGTGCCGCCCTCTTCGTCCTACTCGGCGGGCTGATCGAGTTCCGAGGCGAGCCGGCGCAGATGCGGGCCGTACTCCGGGTCGGCCAGGGCGGCGGCGAACTGGGCGGTGAGGTAGGCGAGCGGGTTGCCGGTGTCGTACCAACGTCCCTGGATGACCTGCCCGTACACGGCCCGGCTGCCGGCGTAGGCGTTGATCGCGTCGGTCAGGTAGATCTCGCCGGTCTGGTGCTCGTACCAGCGCTTGGTCTGCTCGCGCAGCTCGTCGACGATGCCCGGGGTGATGACGTACCCGCCGATGGCCGCGTAGGCGGAGGGCGCGTCCTGCGGCTTGGGCTTCTCCACCAGGCCGGTGATGCGCAGCAGGCCGTCGCCGAGGTCCTCCTTGACGACGGGTACGCCGTACCGCTGGGAGTCGGCCGGGTCCATCGGCATCAGCGCGAGGACCGGGCAGCTGGTGGCCTCGTAGGCCCGGATCAGCTGCTGGGCGCGCGGCACCTCGGCGACGAACACGTCGTCCGGCCACAGTACGAGCATCGGCTCGTCACCGAAGTTGCGGGCGGCGTTGAGGACGGGGGTGCCGTTGCCGTACGGGCCGTGCTGGTCGAGGTAGGTGATGTGCCCGAGCCGGGACAGCTCGCCGACCTCCTCCACGGCGTCCGCGTACGCCGCCTTGCCGTCGGCGCGCAGCTGCGCGACGAGCGCGGGGTTGGGCCGGAAGTGGTCCTGGATGAGGCCCTTCCCGCCCGAGACGACGATGGTGATGTCGGTGATGCCGGAGGCCACGAGCTCCCGGACGGTGTGCTCGACGACGGGTTTGTCACCGACGGGCAGCATCTCCTTCGGCGTGGCCTTGGTCAGCGGAAGAAGCCTGGAACCGAGGCCGGCGGCGGGAATGACTGCCCTGCGGATGGTCGTGGCCATGGAGCCCCCCTGAGGTGAGGTCGGTGTCGCGGACGTGGATGTCGACGTGGTGGCGGTGAGTGTGCCATCCGGACGTGTACCGGCGAGGGACTGACCATGCCGGTGGTGTGGAGGAGCGGGGTCCTTCGCGCGGCCATTGATTCACCCGACCCACTACCCGCAAGCCGCCGTGCCGACGCGGCGTGCCTGCGAGGCGCGGGCGCGCCGCTCACCACAGGCCCACCGGCCAACGAGCCCCGGCGCATCCCACGTAGGGCCCCGCTCCTCTCCGTCCTCGCGGCCTGCCGGAGAAGGCCCCGCCCCTCCGCCACGGGGGATGCGGACGAGCGGAGCCGGTCAGAGGTGGTTACTGCGCGGGCTGGCCGCTACCGGGGCACATCTCCCGTCATCCCGGCGCCTGGTGTGGGGCGCTCACCCCGGGTTTGCGCTGCCGTAGGTGCCGCGGACGGGGCACGAGGCCGAGCACCGGCTCGGGTCGAAGCGGCCGCCGGGGTTGTGCGTGCATCCCATATCGAGCTCCTCACATCGTCGTGGTGGTGCTGACTGGTGGTGCTGTGCTGCTCCCTGCGCGGCCGGGGCCCCGGCTGGCGGGGAGGGTTCAGAGCTTCCGCACGTACGCCTTGGCGCCGTTGTGGAAGTACACGGTCAGACCTTGGCGGCTGTCGCCGTCGCGGACCGACCAGCGGTCGATGCGGGCGACCTCCGGGGACTCGGCCTTGCCGATGGCGGCGGCGAGCCAACCCTCGGGGTTGTCGCCGGGCACTGCCTCCGTCCACGCCGCGGGTGCGCCTTCCACGGGCTGCTCCCCGTGGTCGTGGCGTTCGCTGTCGGCGAGCTGGCCCACGATCTGCCAGCGGGCCTCGCCCTCGGCCGTGGTGACCGCGATTCCGTACGGGTGCTTGGTGTCCCCTGCGTCCGCCAGGGTCTGCACCTGGACCGTTCCCTGGGTGTTCTTGAGGGTGTCGAGGGCGAAGGCCTGGAACCGTTCTGGACGCATGTGGGTCATTCCTCCCTTGGCGGGCCGCGCCAGTCCAGGAGCGCCGCGTGCGCGACATGCCGGTGGCCTTTGGGCCCTTTACGCGGGGGCAGGCGTCCCGGCAGCAGTGGGGTTTCGGCGAAGGTGGTTCCAGTGGTCGCCGAGCCGTCGGCCGCGCTCGCAGTGGCTGTCGTCGGTCCGGCAGACCCGGCATCGCGTCCCGTGGATGGCCCAGCGGCGGAAGGCCAGCTGGGCGGGGCTCCAGTGGTCGCCCGTCACCGGTCCGCTGTTGAAGGCCTCGTAGTGGCGGCACAGGGCGTGGACCGAGCGGGCGAGCCCCTGGGCGTGCGCGATTCCGGCGGGCAGGCTGCGGCCGGGCTCGACGCCCAGGAGGTGCCGCGCCTCACCGATGCAGGCGGACGCCGCGACCCGGATCCCGGCGTCCGCCGGGGCGGCCAGCGTGGCGGTCTCGACCTCGGGGACGGCGAGCATGAGGTGCCCGCGCAGCTGGAGCGTGAGCGCCTCCAGCTCCTCGTGGCTGGGCGGTTCGGCGTCGTCCGCGAGCAGCCGGTGCGCGGTGGCGCGCATGGTCTGGATGTCGATCGGGAGGGAGGGGTTCACGGTCATGGCAGTTCACCCCTGGACCGGGCGTTGGCGGCCGCGACGGCAGCGCTGAGACCGTCAGAGACGGTGACCGGCTTCAGGGTCTCCGGCTTGGCATCCCACTCCACGCCACCGCCGAGGGGCCGCAGTTGTACGTACGGGCCCTCGAAGCCCATCACCCTGCCGACCTTCCTGGTGGCGGTGTCCTCGACGGTCTCGTGCAGCTTGGGCTTGTACGCCGTCATCGCCACTGCGCCTCCCCGGCCGGTGCCGCGAGCGCCGGCACGCATTCCTCTGGGGCCAGTACGTAGACGCGCACCAGGGCGCCTGCCTCCGGCTCCAGGGCGGCGGGCGCGGCGGCCGGCCACAGGTGCGGGGCCCTGCGTCGGCGCGCCCCGGCAAGGATCGCAGCCCACATCTCCGGCGACGGGCGACCCGTCGAGTCCGGCATGACCGTGGGAACGGCGGTAGTGCGGGCGTGCCTGCCGGGCGTACGCCGCCCGAGTAGGCGACCTCTCAGCCGTGCGAGGGCACGTGGTACACATGGCATTGTCGACGCTCCTCAGTAGCGTTGGCCGCGCCCTGGGGCCGTCGCGAGCGGTCGCCAGGGTCCGATCTGTTCACGGCCATCTCTGTCTCATCCTGTGCGTGCCCGACTGGGCACTCTCCGTGAATGCCCTATGAGAGTGGCAACGCGCCCAGTCACACCTCCACCCCCACATCCGCCTCGGGTTTCCATTGGGCCGTGGTGATGAGCAGCGGCCTTCCACCGCGTTTCCACCGGACTTGTACCGACTGCGCCAACTACTGCTTGTATGGAGCAGGTTGGGGCCGCGGCGTTCTATCGTCGTGACGCAGTGACAAAGTGCGGACCCGGGGCAGAGGGGGCGCCATGACCACGTTGTTCCGTCACCTGGTCGACCAGCGGGAATGGAAAGACCCCAGGGCGTTCCTCCCTCGCTTCCGGGAGGCCGCACAGCGGCTGGCCGACACCGACCAGGACCCCGACCTGGCCACCTGCACACCAGCATCCAGCACCTTCGAGGCCTGGTACTACAACCAGCGCAAGCCGAACCGCGATGCCAGGCGCGTCCTCGTCGCCATGTTCGGCCACAGCTTCGAACGGCTCTGGGGGCCCACGCAGGACGCTTTGCCCGACTCCACCGACACGTCACTCCTGGACGACCGCGCTACACCCGGCGCGGAACTGCGCAACATGAGAAGGGGTGCTGACATGGCAGCACGACGCGCGCGGGACTTCGCGATGGGAGCCGAACGAGGCCAACTCGGCGCAGAAACCATCGGCTTCCTGCAAGACGAGGTACGACGGATCGCAGAGAGGTACCCGCGGGTCCCGCTGTCGGGCATCTTCGACGACCTCGCCGCCGCACAGGACGAGGTGTTCCGGCACATCGAGGGCGGCCGGTCGAAGCCCTCGCAACTGCGGCAGCTGCACATCATGGCCACCCTGCTGTCATGGTTCATGGCCAAGGCCAGTCATGACATGGGAGATCCGCACTCGGCGATGATGCAGGCACGCGCCGCCGGTGTGTGCGCTCAGCAGGCGGAGCACTCTGGGCTCATCGCGTTGACCGACGGGCTGAAGTCCCTGATCACATACTGGTCGGGCAGCGCGGACGACGCCCTCTACTACGCGCGCAAGGGAGCCACTGAGCATCCCGATCTGCACGGCACGGTGGGTGTGTGGCTTCCGAGCCTGGAGGCGAGGGCTGCGGCACTCCTCGGGGACGAGGAGAGGGCGCGCGCGGCGATCGAGCGGGCCGAGCAGAAGCGTGATCGCGTGTCTTCGGACGACCTCGACGAGTTTGGTGGGCTGTTGACCTTCCCCGCTCAGAAGCAGCTGTACTACACCGTGGAGTCGCACGTTCTGCTCGGCCACGGGGATGCACGCACCACGGCGCAGGCGGAGAAGGCTGCACAACTGTTCAGCGACCCCGACGCGCCGCACTGGGCATTCGGGGACCAGGCAGGTGCGCAGTGCAATCTCGCACTGATCCGGCTTCACGCCGGCGACCTGGACGGTGCGGCCGATGCCATCCGGCCCGTTCTGGATCTGCCGGCCGGCCAGCGCAACCGGGGCATCGTCGTCTCTGCGCAGCGCGTCCAAGCAGCGCTTGCCCGCGAACCCATCCGTACGGCCATCCTCGCCCGCGAGCTGCGTGAGGAAATCGCCCTCTATCCGCCCAGCAGGCCCGCGCTCACGCGGTGAACACCGCCAGTAGAGTCCGGGACATGTATCCGGTCCATCGCCTCGGCCAGCGCCTGGAACTCCGCGAGCTCCAGGCGGACGACGCCGACGCCGTGTTCGCCATCTACGGCAGTGAGGCAGCGACCGAGCACCTGTCGTTCGAACCGCGCACGCTCGACGAAGTCAGGCAGATCGTGACCCGGTCCATCGAGACGGCGAAGGCGACGCCGCGGTCCGAGTACGCGCTCGCCGTCGTCGAACGCAGCACACGCGCGCTCATCGGCTTCGGCCGACTGGCCCTGGACCCCCACCAGCCCGGCGGAGCCACGATGGGTTTCGCACTGCGACCCGTCTCCTGGGGCCACGGCTACGGAGTCGAGACCGTACGGCTGCTGCTCGCACTGGGCTTCGAGGAACTCGGTCTGCACCGCATCTGGGGTGCGCGGTCGCCGGTCAACGAGGCGTCCGCAAAGGCGATGACCCGTGCCGGGATGATCGAGGAAGGTCGGATCCGTGAACACGTCCGCAAGGGCGGCGCGTGGCGTGACTCCGTCGTCCACGCGATCCTTGACCGGGAGTGGACTGCTCAGGGCAAGTGACGCCCCCCCCAAGAGGCCCCGAGCCGCCCCACCCTGTTGCGGCATGCGCACGACATGTCCACTGCGTTCCCCCAGGGTCCCTGACCGCACGACCCCCGCCGTCGACCGGCGGCGGGGGCGGTCACGGCACCTCTTGGAGGGAGAGCGGAACGTCGTCCTCCTGCGTGCGGCCGTCCTCGGCGGCTCTGCGGCCGCCCTGGGCGGAAGCCTGTGGCGCGGCGCCGCGTACGCGGCCCCCGCTCAGCCGGGCACGGGCCCCTACGGGGGGCCCTCCGTTCCCCCGACGCCAACGGCATCCGACTCTCCAGCGGCTTCACCAGCCGGGTGATCGCCCGTTCCGGGCAGAGGGTCTCCGGCACCTCGTACACCTGGCACAACGCCCCCGACGGCGGCGCCTGCTACGCCGACGATGGGGGTACCTCCCGCTCGAGCGAAGCCGAGAGTGGGGGAGGCTGGATCTATGTCTCCAACTCGGAGATCAACCCCTCCGGCGGCGCGAGCGCGATCAAGTTCTCGTCGACCGGCACGATCACGTCGGCGTACCGCATCCTCTCCGGCCCTCGCACCAACTGCGCGGGCGGCAAGACCCCGTGGAACACCTGGCTGTCCTGCGAGGAGGTGTCCCTCGGCTACGTCTACGAGACCGACCCGTGGGGCGTGAAGGCGGCGGTACGCCGTGACGCCATGGGCCGCTTCAAGCACGAGGCTGCCGCCGCCGACCCGGTCCGCAAGGTGATCTACCTTCCGTATCGGGCTGGTTTGAGATGTCGGTGGGACACGAGGACGCTTGAAGGCAGCGGCCCACCGAGTCGCTGTCGAGTTCCTGTCGAGTTCGCCGAGCCGGTCGAGCCCGCCGGGAACGTGGCGTTTCATCGAGTCCCACCGACCCTTCATGCCCCACCCTTCACGGAGGCACGAACATGACTCGGAACCACCCCCAGCCGTCCCGGCGCGCCGTGCTCGGCGGTGCGGCCGTCGCCGCGCTCACGGTGGCCGCCGGCACCGGCACGGCACAGGCCGGTACGAAGACCACCTGGCCGACGGAGTTCCCGCTCCCCGACGGCTTCCTCCCCGAGGGCATCACCATCGGCAGCAGGCCGTACGCCTACATGGGCTCCCGCGCCAACGGCGCCATCCTCCGCACGGACCTGCGCACGGGCGAGTACGAAACCGTCCACCCCGGCGCGACCGGCACGGCGTCGATCGGCCTGAAGCTGGACCGCGACGGCCTGCTGTACGTGGCCGGGGGCGGCGGCGGAACCGCTCGCGTGATCAGTTCCCGCACGGGACGCCTGATACGGACGTACCAACTGACCGCCGCCTCCGGTCAGTTCGTCAACGACGTCATCCTGACGGGCGACCGCGCCTGGTTCACGGACTCCCGCGCGGCGATCCTCTACGGCGTCCCGCGCGACGGCGACGGCAGGGTCCGCGCCCTGCCCCTCACGGGCGACTGGACCCAGACCCCCGACGTCATCAACGCCAACGGCATCGTGGCGACCCCCGACGGCCGGGGCCTGATCGTCGTGAAAAGCAACCCGGGCGAGCTGTACCACGTATCCCTCAAGACCGGCACCGCCACCAAGATCACCCTCAGGGGCGCGGGCTCGGTCGTGAACGGCGACGGCCTGGTCCGCATCGGCCGCACCCTGTACGTCGTCCAGAACCGCCTCAACCTGATCAGCGTCTGGACCCTGTCCCGCGACCTGCGCACGGCCACCCTGACCCGCACGATCACCGACCCCCGCTTCGACGTCCCCTCCACCGCCGCCCGCTACGGCAACCGCCTCTACCTGGTCAACGCCCGCTTCACCAGCCCGCAGACGCCGGAGACGACGTTCAACGGGGTGGCGGTTCCGCTCTGACGCACCGCGTGCTGACGGGGGCGGCACCTCACTACGGTGGACGTATGAAGCTGCCGCCCCTCGACGCCAGGCAACGTTTCGTCACCTCGCCCGTCGCCCGGCTGGCGACAGCCGACGCGCAGGGCGTGCCCCACGCCGTACCAGTGACCTTCGCCGTCCTCGACGACGTCCTGTACTTCGCCGTGGACCACAAGCCGAAGAGCACCTGGGACCTGCGGCGGTTGCGGAACATCCGGGAGAACCCCTCGGTGGCGGTGCTGGTCGACCACTACGACGAGGACTGGTCGGCACTGTGGTGGGCCCGTGCCGACGGTCGGGGGGAAGTCCTGGAGGACGGGGAGGAACGCCGCCACGCCGTCGAGCTGCTGTGCGGCAAGTACGGGCAGTACAAGGACGCCCCTCCTCAGGGGCCCGCGGTCGCCGTTCGGGTCGACCGGTGGAGCGGCTGGGCGTTCGCATAGCCTGCGATGTGCTCGTCGGGCACTCATCGCCGCATCGGCAGTTCCCGCAGCCCGTCCAGCTCACGGTCGGTCGCCGGTCGGAGCGTCGACAGGATGTGCCGGGCCGCGGTCAGATCGTTGTCGGTGCCTTGCAAGGTCACGGTGTAGGTCAGGCGGTCACGGCGTAGCCGCAGTTCTTGGTGCTGGTAGCCGCCTTCGTAGGTGACCAGCTGTCGGCCTCCACCGTCGTCCGTGCAGCGGATCGGTTCGCCGAAGGGGACGGGGCAGCCGCGGGCGTCGGCGCGCCGGGTGTCGTGTCCCACGCGTGCCACGGCCAGGTGCAGTCCGTCCGAGTGCGGCCGCTCGTAGTCGGCGCCGAAGCCGTCCTCGCTCGCGCCCAGGACGCGCAGGGCGTAACCCGGCGGCGGGTCGCCGACCCGTAGCAGGGCGCGGTCCACGTCGTTGGCGGTGAGCCATGCGTCGAGGGTGGGGGGCCGCGTGGCGTCCCAGGCGGCGTACGATCCGCCGACGGCGAGGGCGGCCGCCGCGCCGAGAGCGCCCAGCCTGACGCCGGTGTCCGGGAGGAAGAGCGCGGCGGCGAGGGCGTAGCAGGTGCCTCCGGCCGGGTAGAGCAGAAGACCGTTCTCCAGGCGGTTGACCTGGAAGTTCACCACGGCGACCCCGAACGCGCCGGTCGTGCCGAGCGCGTGGACGCTCACTGCCCAGGCCCACACCCCGCGCCTGCGGCGCGTGAGCGGCACGATCGTGCGGGCGGCGGTTCCGAGCCACGCGAGCGCGGCCACCGCCGGGGCGGCCACGCCGACGACGGCGACGATGAGCGGGGCCGTTCCACCGGCGAAGAGGGCGACGAGCACCGCCTGCAACTGCACGCCGGTCAGGGCGCACCCGAACAGCCAGACGACCGCCAGATGGGCGATTGCGGGCCCTGCTTGCTTCGTCTGCGTCATTCTCGTGATCACGCCGGATAGGCGGAGAGCGGTTCCTCGGCCGAAGCGAACACCGCCACACCGTCCGCACCGCCCACGCACACCAGGGTCACAGAATGGCCACATCGCCCTTGTGTCGTGCGGCCCGGGCATTACGTTCATCCCCTCACGTAACGCCTCTTGGGGGACGACATGACCAACCCGTACATCCCACCGCCACCGCCACCGCCATCGCCCGCCGTTCGCCCCGCCCCCAGGTGGGCCCGCAAACGGTACGTACTCCCCGCGCTCGGCCTGGCCTTCTTCCTCGGCATCGGCGCGGGCGCGGGCAGCGGCGACGGAGAGAAGTCGACCGACGCGAAACCGCGGGCCGCCCGACCCACCCCGACGGAAACGGTCACCGCGACAGCGACGGTGACGCAGACTCCGGAGGCCGACCCGGCCCCCACGGTGACCGTCACGAAGACGGTCACCGCGACCGAGACGGTCACCGCCGAACACGCAGCCGGAACCGGCTCCGACGACTCGTCCGACACCGACGTCTACTACGCCAACTGCAGCGAGGCCCGCGCAGCCGGCGCCGCGCCCATCCTCCGCGGCGAACCCGGCTACGCCTCGCACTTGGACCGTGATGACGACGGCGTGGCCTGTGACGCTTGAGGCGGTCCCTGCAACGTGGAGATCCGCAACTGAGTCCGGGGTCCCACATCCGGAGGCGGCCTGAGATCCTTTCTTCCATGAGCACACCACCGGACGGATTGCCCCTCTACCGAGTCCTGACCGGCCCGGACGACGCCGCGTTCTGCCGGCGGGTGAGCGAGGCGATCGGACTTGGCTACGAGCTGCACGCAGGTCCTTCTGTCACCTTCAACGGCGAGAACGTCATCGTCGCCCAGGCGCTGATCTGGCCGGTACGACGGGAACGGGCGTCGGAATAGGGTCGACGACTCACCCAGCCCGACGCCCCGTTGACGGATCAGGCCGCCCGTACCTCGTACGTCGTCACCCGCACCGACTCGTCGTCCAGGCACTGGCCGGACAGCAGGTCGAAGCGCTGCTTGAGCAGGGGTGAGGCGACGAACGGGCGGCCCTGGTGGGTGCCGGTGAGGCCCCGGGAGAGGACCGCGGCGCCGGTGAAGGGGTCGCGGTTGTCGATGGCGTACAGCCGGCCCTTGCGGTCGCGGAAGACGGCCACCTGGTTGTCGTCCGGCAGCAGCGCCGCCACCCCGCGGCCGGGGAGCAGCAGGTGCAGGTCGCAGACCGTGAACCAGCCGTCGCGCAGCTGGAGTTGGACCTTCAGGTCGGTCGTCTCGGGTGCCAGGGTCATCGCTGGGCGGTTCCTTCCAGGACATCTGCCGTGTTCTCGGTGGGACGCGTGCCGATCGACAGCAGCGGCAGGTCGGGCTTGATCTGGTCGCGTTCGGGGATGAAGCCGACGACCGGGTCGGGGGTGTCGGGCGCGTTCACGAAGGAGACGAAGCGGGCCAGCTTCTCCGGGTCGTTGATCGTTTCCGACCACTCGTCGCGGTAGTGCGCGACGTGGGCGGCCATCAGCCGCTCCAGCTCCTCGCAGATGCCGAGCGAGTCGTGCACCACCACGTCCCGTACGTGGTCCAGGCCGCCGGGGATGCGCTCCAGCCAGGTCGACGTGCGCTCCAGGCGGTCGGCCGTGCGGATGTAGAACATCAGGAAGCGGTCGATCAGGCGGATCAGTTCGGCGTCCGACAGGTCCTGCGCCAGCAGGTCCGCGTGGCGGGGGGTGGCGCCGCCGTTGCCGGCGACGTACAGGTTCCAGCCGTTCGACGTGGCGATCACGCCGAAGTCCTTCGACTGGGCCTCCGCGCACTCGCGGGCGCAGCCCGAGACCGCCGACTTGAGCTTGTGCGGGGAGCGCAGGCCCCGGTAGCGCAGCTCCAGGTCGATCGCCATCCGGACCGAGTCCTGCACGCCGTAGCGGCACCAGGTCTGGCCCACGCAGGACTTCACGGTGCGCAGGGACTTGCCGTACGCGTGCCCGGACTCGAAGCCCGCGTCCACCAGGCGTGCCCAGATCAGCGGCAGTTGCTCGACACGGGCGCCGAACATGTCGATCCGCTGGCCGCCGGTGATCTTCGTGTAGAGGCCGAAGTCACGGGCGATCTCACCGATCACGATCAGTTTCTCCGGGGCGATCTCACCGCCGGGGATCCGAGGGACGACGGAGTACGAGCCGTTCTTCTGGAGGTTGGCCAGGAAGTGGTCGTTGGTGTCCTGCAGGGATGCCTGCTCGCCGTCCAGGACGTAGCCGTTCGCGCCGATCGCCGGGGCGAGGGAGGCGATGATCGAGGCCACCGTCGGCTTGCAGACCTCGCAGCCGTCGCCGCCCCGGGCGCCCTCACGGCCGTAGCGGTCCAGCAGGTCCTGGTACGACGTGATGCGCAGGGCCAGGACGATCTCGTACAGCTCCTCGCGGGTCTGCCCGAAGCAGCCGCACAGGCCCTTGTCGACCTCGACGCCGCTCGCCTCCAGCTCGGCCGTGACCAGCTGGCCGAGCACCTTGACGCAACTGCCGCACGTCGTACCGGCCTTGGTGCACTTCTTCACCTCGGGCACGGTGGTGCACTTGTGCTCGGTGACCGCGCCGCGGATCGTGCCCTTGCGGACGTTGTTGCAGGAGCAGATGATCGCGTCGTCCGGCAGGGCGGTCGGGCCGAGCTGGGCGGACTCCCCGGCGCCGGCCGGCAGCACCAGCGACTCGGGCGAGACCGGCGGGACCGAGCCGGTGAAGGCCTTCAGCGTGCCGTACGCCTCCGCGTCGCCCACCAGGATGCCGCCGAGCAGCGTGCCGTCGCGGCCGATGACCAGCTTCTTGTACAGGCCGCTGCGGGAGTCGGAGTAGACGACGTCCAGGCAGTCCTCGGCGGTGCCGTGCGCGTCGCCGAAGGACGCCACGTCGACGCCGAGCAGCTTCAGCTTGGTGGACAGGTCGGCGCCGACGAAGGACGCCTCGTCGGCCGCGATCGTCGCCGCCGCCGTCTCGGCCTGCTCGTAACCCGGGGCCACCAGGCCGTACACCCGGCCGTCCGCCGCCTGCGCGCACTCGCCGATCGCGAAGACGTGCGGGTCGGAGACCGTACGGCACTGCTCGTCGACGGTGATGCCGCCGCGCTCGCCGACGGTCAGGCCGCAGTCCCGGGCGAGCTGGTCGCGGGGGCGGACACCGGCGGAGAAGACCACCATGTCGGTGGCGAGTTCGGAGCCGTCGGACAGCTTCATGCCGGTGACGGCACCATCGGCGTCCGTCACGATCTCCTGCGTGCCCACGCCCGTGTGGACGCTCAGGCCCATGCCCTCGATGGTGCGCAGCAGCGCCGCGCCGCCGCCCTCGTCGACCTGCACCGGCATCAGGCGCGGCGCGAACTCCACGATGTGCGTCTCGACGCCCAGGCCCTTCAGCGCACCGGCGGCCTCCAGGCCCAGCAGACCACCGCCGACCACGGCACCGGTCGTGGCCTTCGTCTTCGCGTACTCCTCGATGGCGAGCAGGTCCTCGATGGTGCGGTAGACGAAGCAGCCGGTGGCGTCCTTGTTCGGGACCGGCGGCACGAACGGGTACGAGCCGGTGGCGAGGACGAGGATGTCGTAGTCGAAGACCTGACCGGACCTGGCGGTGACCGTCCGGGCCTCCCGGTCGACGGAGACCGCCGGGTCGCCGACGTACAGCTCGATGCCGTGGCCCTTGATGAACTCCATGTCGGTCATCGACAGGTCCTCGGGCGTCTTGCCCGAGAAGTACGAGGTGAGCGCTACACGGTCGTACGCCGGACGCGGCTCCTCGCACAGCACGACCACGCGGTGCGTGGCGGTCAGGCCGCGCTCGGCGAGCGCTTCGAGGAAGCGCTGGCCGACCATGCCGTGGCCGACGAGCACGATCGTGGGGGTGGCGGTCATTCAGGAGCCTCCATCGTTGGTGAGCAGGTGGAGCAGGGGGCCGTCGTCGGGGAGCGGCTCTGCTCCCTCCCAGGCGCGGGCGAGCGCGCCGACGGTGCCGAGTTCGCCGACGAGGACCCCGCCGACCAGGCGGTCGTCGCGGACGACGACCTTGCGGTACGTGCCCCGGGTGGCGTCGGCGAGCTGCACGACGTCGTCGCCGGGGCGGGGTTCCGTCTCGCCGAACGCGGCGAGGTCGAAGGGGGCCTGACCGGCGAGGGTGAGGCGGGTGAGGGCGCGGGTGCCGGTGTAGCGGGCGGTGGTGCTGCCGGCCAGCAGCTCGGCGAGGGTGTCGGCCTGGTCGAGCGCCGGGGTGGCGAGGCCGTAGAGGTTGCCGTCGTGCTGGGCGCAGTCGCCGATCGCGTAGATGTGCGGGTCGGAGGTGCGCAGCTGGTCGTCGACGAGGACGCCCTTGTGGACCGTGAGCCCGGCCGCCTCGGCGAGCTTCGCGCGGGGGCGGACGCCGCAGGCCAGGACCACGAGGTCGGCGTCGAGGGCGTAGCCGTCGGCCATCTCGACCGAGCGGACCGCGCCGCCGACGACCCGTACGTCCCTCACCCGGCACTCGGTGTGCACCTCGACGCCGAGGTCGGTCAGGTGGCGTTTGACCAGCTTGGACGCGGCCGGGTCGAGCTGGCGCTCCATGAGCCGCTCGGACTGCTGGGCGAGCACGACCTGCGCGCCGCGCATGGCGAGCGCGCGGGCGGCGGAGACCCCGAGCAGGCCGCCGCCGATGACGACGGCGCGCACGCCGGGGCGTACCGCCTTGGACAGGCCCAGGCAGTCGTCCATGGTGCGGAAGGCGTGGACGCCCTCGGGCAGCACATGGTCGGGAGTGAACAGACCGCGCAGGGGCGGCAGCACCGGGTTGGAGCCGGTGGCCAGGACCAGCGTGTCGTATGCGATCACCGAGCCGTCCCCGCACGCCACGGTCCGCGCGGCGCGGTCGATCCCGGTCACCTGGGCGCGGATCAGCTCCGCGGGGGCCGAAAGGCCCGGCAGGGAGATCACGTCCGGGTGGTAACGGCCGGCCAGCACCTCGGCGAGCAGGACCCGGTTGTACGGGCGGTGCTCCTCCTCGCCGACGATCAGCGCGGGCGTGCCGAGCTCACCGAGCCGCCGGGCGAGCCGTACGCCCGCGAGCCCGGCGCCGATCACCACCACACGCGTATTCGAGGTCATGTATCGCAGCGTGCGGTGTGGGTGTTACCCGACCGCATCACGTCTGTTTCCCGCGAGGAACGCTGCCCTCAGCGGGGGTGGGGGGTGAGTGTGAGGGTTGCGGGGGTGGGGCTGGGGGTGCTGTGAGGAGCCGTCGCAGTGAACGCGTCAGCACGTCTGACCGTGAACGTGTCAGCCGGCCCTGACCGCGAGCAGCTCGACCACCCCCGTGGTGTCCTCGTCCCCGTGCCCCGCGGCGAGGCGGCGCTCCATCAGGTCCATGAACGGCGTGAGCAACTCCGTGCTGACGCCCTGTTCCTCGGCGGTGCGCAGCAGGGTGGCGTTGCCGGCCACCTGCATGGCGAGATGGGAGACGACGTCCTTGGTGTAGTCGCCGGACTCCAGCCGGTCGGCGGTCTCCAGCGCGGCCGGCGCCATCGCGGTCAGCCAGGACACCAGCAGCGGCGCGAACTCCTTCGGCGCGATGTCCTCCCCGCGGATCAGCGCGAAGGCGTGCGTCATGCCCGCGAACATGCCGTACATCGCGCTGAGCAGGGCCACGTCGTGCAGTGCGGCGAAGCCGGGGTCCGTGCCGACGTAGCGGGTACCGGCCGGGACGGCGAGGGTCGCCCGGTGCTCCTCGAACATCTCCGGCGAGCCGCTGTACAGCACATACGCCCCCGACGCCGGGTCGCCGATCATCGGCGGTACGGCCATGACGCCCGCGTCCAGGAACCGGGCACCCCGCGTCCCGGCCCAGGCGGCGCGGGCGCGGCCCTGGCCCGGCGTGCCGGTGGTGAGGTTGACCAGGTCGCGGCCGGACAGGTCGGCGTCGGACAGGGCCTCGCCGACCGACGCGTCGTCCAGCAGGCAGGCGATCACCAGCCGGTTGGCGGCCACCGCCTCGGCCGCGCTCCCGGTGACGACGGCACCCTCGGCGGCGAGGGGCTCGGTGCGGGCGGGGGTGCGGTTCCAGACGGTGACGGGGTGGCCGGCCGCGAGCCAGGCGCGGGCGAGGGCGGTGCCCATGGCGCCGGTGCCGAGGAGGGTGAGCGGGGTCGGGGAAGTAGGGGAAGAGGCGCTGTCAGTCATGGCGTTTAGCCTCGTAGAGGAGGAGTGACCTGCTCAAGTACGTACTTGCGAGTGGGTGGTTACTCCGGGGGAAGCGTGCAGGCAGCGGGAAGGCGGGGTGGCTGGGCATGACGGTGGGACGACGGCCGGGGGCGTACTTCTGCGGAATCGACGCGGCGATGGACGTGGTCGGCGGGAAGTGGAAGGTGCTCATCCTCTGGGCGCTGCATGAGCGGCCGCACCGCTTCGGCGAGCTGCGCCGGGAGCTGCCCGGGGTGACGGAGAAGGTGCTCGCGGCGCAGCTGCGGGAGCTGGAGGCGGACGGGATCGTGCACCGGGAGGTGTACGAGGAGGTGCCGCCGAGAGTGGAGTACTCACTGACACCGCGCGGGCTGACCCTGAACGAGGCCCTGGAGCCGCTGGGGGCGTGGGGGAAGGCGAACGTTCTCGCGGTGTCCGTACGAGCGGAGTCCGTACCGGCGGAGTCCGTACCGGCGGAGCCCATGGGGTGAGTCATGCGCTCCCCGTCAGATGGGCGAACACGACGACGTTCCCCTGGTAGCCGGTGCCGCGCGAGTAACCGCCGCCGCAGGTGATCACCCGCAGCTCGGGCCGGGACGCCGCGCCGTAGACCTTCTTGTCGGGGAAGTTCTTGGCGTCGTACACCTCGATCGCGTCGACCCGGAAGCGGGCCACGCTGCCGTCGCGCCGGTCCACCTCGATGGTGCTGCCGCGTTTCAGGGCGCCGAGGCGGTAGAAGACGGCGGGGCCGTCGGCGTTGTCGACGTGCCCGGCGACGATGGCGGTGCCGGTCTCACCGGGCGTGGTTCCCGCCTCGTACCAGCCGGCGAGGTTCTTCTCCGCGGCGGGCGGCACGTCGAGGCTGCCGGTGCGGGTCAGGCCGAGGCCCATCAGGGGTGCGTTCACGCCGATCGAGGGGATGCGGATGCGGTCCGGCGGGGACCGTGGCAGACCGGGCGCCACCGACTGCCGCAGGGCCGGTCCGGTGTGCGCCTCGGCGGTCGACGGCTGCGGCGGGGCGGGCGCTTCACGCCCGCTGGTCAGCAGCCCCACGCCGGTGCACAGGGCGACGACGGTGACGCCGGCTATCGCGGCGTCGCCGGTGTTGCCGAACCTGCCCATGTCAGCCTCCCAGCCCCGACCGATCGACCCGTGCCCCCTCCGGGCCGCGAGGGGCGTCGGACCCGGAGGGGGCGGGGACTTGCGGTACCGGCGGACGGACAGCGGAGGGTGTCCGTCAGATCCCGTCGCCTCTCGCCCGGCGATGCAGGAGCCAGGTACCGCCCGCGGCGGCGACGGCGAGAGCCGCCACGCCGGCCGCGGTCTTCACGGGGTCGGGGCCCAGGGCGCCGCCGACCCCCGTATTCACACTTCCTCTGGGGTGCACATAACCCCGTGCCGACTCCAGCACGACCATCAGGTCGCCCTGGACCCGCGGGCCGCCGGCGGTGCACTTCGCGACGATCTCGTACGTCCCCGGCTGCGCGCTCGGCGGCACCCGGAACCGCCCGATCGCCTCGCCCTCGTGCGCGCTGGGCGAGAGCATGAAGCGCCCGGCCCCCACCGCGGTGGCGTCACCCTCCGCCGTACCGCCGTCCCCGCAGGCGGCGGTGTTCACGGTGACGTCGCCGCCCGGCACCGCGGTGGACGGGAACACCTCCAGGCGTCCGCCTTCCGCGCCGTACACGGGCACGGCGAGCGACCCCGCGGTGGCCACGGCGAGGGCGGTACCGATCAGCGGACGGGTGGTACGTCGCATCGATGCTCCTCACGAGCTCTCCGGCGGACCACGGCCCGCGACACGCCCATGTGCCGCCGTCGGTCGTGCCCTTGCACTTCCGAGGTAAAGCGCACGACGACGACCCCGCTCTCTGAAGGCCCGTCAGATTTGGCGTGAACGGCTGCCCCCAGGCCACCCGGGCCCTCACCCTCGCCCCCGTTTGTGCAGGTCAGCGCCTTACGAGGGGCAGTCCGGGGAAAAGAACCCGAAGGGCGCAGGGGGGAGGTGTGAACGGGTGACCGCCCCCGGAGGACGCGCGTCTCGCCGGGCGGCGGAGCGGCGGCCGTGACAGAGAGTGAGCGAAGCCCCCGGCGCCTGCGCGGTTTCCGGGCTTGAGCCGCCGCGCCGCCGCCCGGACCAGGTCCGTCCTCGCGGCCAGCAGGGCGAAGCGGCCCTTCGGGCCGGGCGTCGCCGACTTCGCGTACGAAGGCGGGCCGCCCACCGCCACTTCGCCGACGGCAGGTCCCTGGCCAGGGCGGGGAGCGGCACCGACCCGCGCCCGAGCCGGAGCTCACCGGTCCAGGGGCCGACGGCGAGGCCGGTGAGAACCTGGCTCAGCCCACGTTCACCGCACTCCAGGCCGCCCCCACAGCCGCGTACTCCGCACTCCCCTCGCCGTACAGATCCCGCGCCGCGTTCAGCGTCGCCGTCCGCGCCCCCGCGTAATCCGTGGACGACGTCATGTACACCGTCAGCGCCCGGTACCAGATCGCGCCCAGCTTGTCCCGGCCGATCCCCGTCACCGTCGAGCCGTCGCAGGTGGGGGAGTCGTGGACCACCCCGTTGATGGTCTTCCTGCCGCTGCCCTCGGCCAGCAGGTACGCGAAGTGGTTGCCGATGCCGGAGGAGTAGTGGACGTCCAGGGTGCCCGCGGTGGCGCTCCAGCAGTCGGCCGAGAGGCCGTCGCGCGACGGGCGGTCCATGTACCGCAGCGCGTCCCGCCCGAAGCCCGCCCGGACGATCTTCTCGCCGATCAGCCAGTCGCCCTTGTCGGAGGCGTTGCCCGCGTGGAACTCCACCAGCGTCCCGAAGACGTCGGAGGTGGCCTCGTTCAGCCCGCCGGACTCGCCCGCGTACGTCAGCGCGGCCGTCTTGGAGGTCACGCCGTGGGCCATCTCGTGGCCGGTGACGTCGAGGGACACCAGCGGCCCGAGGTTGGTGCCGTCCCCGTCGCCGTACGTCATGCAGAAGCAGGTGTCGTCCCAGAAGGCGTTGTTGTACCGGGTGCCGTAGTGCACGCGGCTGTACGAGCCCTTGCCGTCGCCCGCGATGCCGTTGCGTCCGTGGACGTCACGGAAGTAGTCCCAGGTGACGTCGGATCCGTACTGCGCGTCCACCGCCGCCGACGCGCGGTCCGTCGTCGTGCCGTCGCCCCAGTGGTTGTCCGCGTCCGTGAACACGGTCGAGGGGGCGCGCACGACACAGAGCGTGCCGAGGAAACACAGGTCGGACCGGTTCGCGGCGTCCCCGGTGTACGTGCCGCCGCGCGTCGGGTCCGTCAGCTGGTACGACGATCCCGTCGCCGTCGTCTCCAACGGCACCGTCCCGCCGTACAGCGACCGCCCGTCACCCGACGCCGAGTGCAGCGCGTCCCAGGCGTCGATCTGGGCGCCGGTCCGGGCGTCCGTCAGCACCGTGCGGGCGACCGGGTTGCCCTGCTCGTCCAGCGCCACCGCGTTGGTCCGCCACGCCAGCTTCGGCGTGCCGTGCAGGGCGTCGACGACCAGCTCCGGCTTGGCCGTCAGCCGCTTCAGCGCCTCGCCGAGGTGCGTGGCGCGCAGGGCGCCCGCGGCGCGGTCGGCGGCCTTCGGGGCGGACAGGAGGGGTGTGACGGTGGGCAGGGAGAGGGTGGCGCGGGTCGCCCGGCTGGCACCCCGGTAGGTGCCGTCCGGCGCCAGGTGGACGACGAAGTCGCCGCCCAGGACGGGGAGTTGGCGGTAGGTGCGGTCGTAGCGGACGTGCTGGGTGCCGTCCTGGTCGACGATCACGTCGCGGACCTTCGTGCCCTGGGCGGCGGTGAGGCCGAGGGCGTCGGCCTGCTGTGCGAGCGCCGCGGCCGCGTTCTCGATCGCCTGGGCCCGGGTGGGCCGGTCGGCCGCTTCGGCGGCGGTGGGGGAGAGGGCGGCGGCCAGCAGGGCGGCGGTGGCGGCGGTGACGGCGAGACGGGAACCTCGCGCGTGCCGTATACGACTCATCGGTCTCCTCGGGAAGGCGCCTGAGTGGGGGGCGGCGCGGACGTTCACCGAGGTTTACGCGATCATGACATGTCATGTCCATAGAGGTCTGGAGAGGGTGTGTGAGGGGTGAGAATCGTTTCTGTGACCCTCCCGTTCTTCGTCTACGGCACCCTCCGCCCCGGGGAGCCCCACCACGACGCCCTGCTGCGCGGCCGCACGCACATTGAGGAACCGGCCCGCCTCACGGGCGCGGTGCTGTACGACGGCCCCGGCTACCCGTACGCCGTGGAGGAACCCGGCTCAGTGGTGACCGGCGACCTGATCACGCCGTTGCCGGAGGCCTACGACGAACTCCTCACCGCCCTCGACCGGTTGGAGGAGTACACCCCGGGAAACGCCCGCAACCTCTACGAGCGCGTCGCCCGCGAGGTCGTCCGGGACGCCGACGGAGCGGCGCTGCGGGCGTGGGTGTACGTGGCCGCGCCCGCCGTCGCCGCCCGGCTGCGGGCGCGGGGCAAGCTCATCGAGGGCGGGGACTGGCGGGCGCGGGACTGAGTCGGCCGGTGCCTACGCCTCCACGACCGCTTCCACGGCCTCCACCGTTTCCACGGCTTCAACGGCTTCCACCCGCACCGCACACGCCTTGAACTCCGGCATCCGGGAGGTCGGGTCCAGCGCCGGGTTGGTGAGGGTGTTGGCACGGCCCTCGCCCGGCCAGTGGAACGGCATGAAGACGGTGTCCGGGCGGATGGACGTGGTGATCCGGGCCGGTGCCACCGCACGGCCCCGCCGGGACACGACCGCCACCGGGTCGCCCTCGGCCGCGCCGAGCCGCTCCGCCAGCCTCGGGTGCAGCTCCACGAAGGGGCCGGGCGCGGCGGCGTTCAGCTCGTCGACGCGGCGGGTCTGGGCACCGGACTGGTACTGGGCCACCACCCGGCCGGTGGTCAGCAGCACCGGGTACTCGGCGTCGGGTTCCTCGGCGACGGCCCGGTGCGAGACGGGCACGAAGCGGGCACGGCCGTCGTCGGTGGCGAAACGGTCGAGGAAGAGGCGGGGGGTGCCGGGGTGGACGCCCGGAGCGTCGACGTCCTGCGCGGGGTCGTCCGGGCGGCGCACGTCGAGCACGGAGCCCTCGACGCCGCCGACGCCCACGCTCCGGGAGCCGTCGACACCTTCGGAGCCCGCGCCTGCGGGGGTGCCGGTGCCCTCCGTGTCGGTGCCCGCGTGGCCCTTGGCGCCCTTGATGCCCGCGCCCGCGGAACTGTGGGCGCCGTCCGCGCCCGCGCCCTTGGCGCCGTACAGGCCGTCCGCGCCCGCGCCCGCGTGGCCCTTGGCGCCCTCGATGCCCGCGCCCGCGGAACTGTGGGCGCCCTCCCCGCCCGCGCCCTTGGCGCCGTCCGCGCCGTCCGCCCCGCCCCAGCCCGCACCCGCGTCGCCGTCGGCGCCTGCAAGGCCCGCGCCCCTGGCACCGTCGGCGCCCTCCCCGTCCGCGTTCCCGGCCCCGGCGTCCCGGAAGCCATCGGCGTTCGTGCAGGCCGTGTCCACCGTGCCCTCCGGCTTCTCCGGCGGCGTCGGGCACGGCCAGAACACCCCGTTCTCCTCCGCAAGCCGTCGATAGGTGATGCCGGAGTAGTCCGCCGGTCCGCCCGCACTGGCCCGGCGCAGTTCCTCGAAGACCTCCTCGGGGTCGGTCGGGAAGCCCTTCTCCACGCCGAGCCGGGCGGCCAGTTCGTGCATGACCTCCAGGTCGCTGCGGACGCCCTCCGGCGGGGTGATCGCCTGCCGCCGCAGCAGCACCCGGCCCTCCAGGTTGGTCGTCGTGCCGGTCTCCTCCGCCCACTGCGTCACCGGCAGCACGACGTCCGCGAGGGCCGCCGTCTCGGACAGCACCACATCGCACACGGCCAGAAACTCAAGGGACTTGATGCGCTCCTCCACGTGCGCGGCGCGCGGCGCCGACACCACCGGGTTGGAGCCCATCAGCAGCAGCGACTTGATGTCCGTACCCAGCGCGTCCAGCAGCTCGTACGCGCTGCGGCCGGGCCCCGGCAGGCTGTCCGGGTCGACGCCCCACACCTCGGCCACATGCCGCCGCGCCGCCGGGTCGTTCAGCTTGCGGTAGCCGGGCAACTGGTCGGCCTTCTGGCCGTGTTCGCGCCCGCCCTGCCCGTTGCCCTGCCCGGTCAGACAGCCGTACCCGGACAGCGGCCGCCCCGCCCGTCCCGTCGCCAGGCACAGGTTGATCCACGCGCCCACCGTGTCCGTGCCCTTGGACTGCTGCTCCGGCCCGCGCGCGGTGAGCACCATCGCGGCCTCCGGCTCGCAGAACAGCCGTACGGCTTCGCGCAGTTGGGGAACGGACACGCCGGTGATCCGCTCCACGTACTCCGGCCAGTGCGCCATCGCCGCGGCGCGCGCGTCCTCCCAGCCGGTCGTCCGCTCCCGGATGTACTCCTCGTCGGTCCGGCCCTCGGCGACGACCAGATGCAGCAGCCCCAGCGCGAGCGCGAGGTCGGTCCCGGGCCGGGGCGCGAGGTGCAGGTCGGCCTGCTCGGCGGTTTTGGTGCGGCGCGGGTCGATGACGATCAGCGTGCCGCCGTTGTCCTTCAGCTCGGTCAGGTACCGCAGCGCGGGCGGCATGGTCTCCGCGAGGTTCGACCCGACCAGGATCACGCACCCGGTCTTCGGGATGTCCTCCAGCGGGAAGGGCAGCCCCCGGTCCAGCCCGAAGGCCTTGATCCCGGCCGCCGCGGCCGACGACATGCAAAAGCGCCCGTTGTAGTCGATCTGGGAGGTGCCCAGCACGACCCGCGCGAACTTGCCGAGCGTGTACGCCTTCTCGTTCGTCAGCCCGCCCCCGCCGAACACACCCAGCGCGTCCGGCCCGTGCGCCGACCGGATCGAGGCCAGCCCCTCGGCGATCCGGTCGAGGGCCTCGTCCCACCTCGCGGGCACCAGAACGCCCCCCTCACGCACCAGCGGCGAGGTCAGGCGGACGCTCGACGCCAGGACCGCCGGCGCCGTACGGCCCTTGCCGCACAGCGCGCCCCGGTTCACCGGGAAGTCCGCGCGCTCGGTCACCTCGACCGTCCCGTCCGGGGCGGGCGTGAGATTCATCCCGCACTGCAGGGCGCAGTACGGGCAGTGCGTGGGCGTCGCGGAGGTTTCCATGCACTTCAGCGTGCGTCGGCCGTGTTACGTGCCGGGACGGCTCTTTGTTACACGGGCGCGACGGTGATCTCCCCGCCCGGCCCGGGCCGCCGTGAGGCACCCGGCGACAGGATTCCCGTCCGAGCCCGTCACACCTCCCCGCCCGCCGCCAGCGCCCGCTCCACACCCGGCTCCCGCGGCCCGAGGAACCGCGGATCGGGCTTGAAGGCGACGTCCAGAGCGCCCTTTCCCGCCGCGAGGATCTCCCGGACACCCCCGTAGTACCAGGTCGCGTCGTGCCGCTCGTCCACCCCTACGCCGTACGACGTGACCCCGGCCGCCTCGCACAACGCGACCGCGCGCCGGATGTGGAAGCCCTGACTGATCAGCACGGCCTCGTCGACGCCGAAGATCTTGCGGGCCCGCACACAGGAGTCCCAGGTGTCGAACCCCGCGTAGTCGCTGACGATCCGGGCGTCCGGGACGCCGTGCCGGGTGAGATACGCCCGCATGGCGTCCGGCTCGTCGTAGTCCTCGCGGCTGTTGTCGCCGGTGACCAGCACCACCTTCACCCGCCCCGCGCGATACAGCTCGGCCGCCGCGTCGAGACGGTGGGCGAGATACGGCGACGGCTCGCCGTTCCACAGCCCCGCACCGAAGACCACCGCCACGTCGGTACGGGGCGCGTCGGCGGTCGTGTGCAGCCGGTCGTCCGTGCTGACGTACATCCACGTCGACGGCGACAACGCGAGCACGCACCCCGCGAGCAGCGCCTGCACCAGCCGTCGCTGCCCGGTCCTTGTGCGCGGCAGACGCGGTCGGCGGATCTTCATGAAGACGCCCTCCCGATCAGCTCCGACACGCCGGCGACACATCGGTTTCGACACAAAGAGACGCCCCGCAAGGCCCCCGGGTTGCGTGACCGCCATCACGTCGACCACCGAAACCCCAGGTCACCCCACCTCACACACCCCCGGCACCGCACGGTGAACCTGATGAAAACACCCGTGACGCCCGCGCAACGGGTCGGCAACGTCGTCGCGCAACGATCGGTTCATGACGGCGTTGCTCCCGCTTCACAACGAGTCCGACCACCGCCCCGGCTCCCCGGCGCTGGTCCTGGTGGCCCATGGCAGCCGCGATCCCCGCACCCTCGCCACGGTCCACACCCTCCTCGACCGGATCCGCGAGCTGCGCCCCGGCCTGCGTGTGCACCTCGGCCACATCGAGCTGAACGAGCCCCTGCTGCCCGCCACCCTCGCCGCCCTCGGCGACGAGGAGGCGATCCTCGTACCGCTCCTGCTCAGCCGCGGCTACCACATCAAGCAGGACATCCCCGAGATGGCCGCCGCGGCCCGGGCCCACACCCGCGTGGCCGCCCCGCTGGGCCCGCACCCTCTCCTGGTGGAGACCCTGTACACACGGCTGGTCGAGTCCGGCTGGCGCAGGCCCACCACCGAGTCCGAACGCCGCTCGACCGCCGTCATCCTCGCGGCCGCGGGCTCCCGAGACCCCGACGCGTCGATCGACACGGGCCACACGGCGACCCTCCTCTCCACCCGCCTGGGCGTCCCGGTCCTCCCCGCCTACGCCTCGGCCGCGACCCCCACGGTCCCGGAGGCGGTACGCATCCTCAGGTCCGACGGCCGCCACAACATCTCCCTGGCGTCGTACTTCACGGCCCCGGGCCGCTTCGCCACGGAGTCCGCGGAGGCAGCACCGGGCACAGCGGCGGCCCCCCTGGGCGCCCACCCCTTGATGGCCCGCCTGGTCCTCACCCGCTACGAGGAGGCAAGGTCAACAAGCCCGACGGGGCGCTTGGAACTGGCGTCGGCCTGACCAACCCAGCGGCGCGGGGAACTGCGCGACCAGCCCTCGACCACCCGCACCCGCCCCCCAACATGGCAGGCACACGCATACGCGATCCCCACCCCCTGCGCTTACTGTCGAGTCATGGAAGGCGCACCCCACCCCCACGAGAACCACATCCCACCCCCCGGCTACGACCCGACGTCAGTCGAACGCTGGGCCGCCGAAAAGGACAAACGCCCCGGCCGCACCGCCTTCCAACGCGACCGAGCCCGCATCCTCCACTCCGCCGCCCTGAGAAGGCTCGCCGGCAAGACCCAGGTGGTCACCCCCGGAGGGACCGGCGCGGCCTGGGACCCCAGCCCCCGCACCCGCCTCACCCACTCCCTCGAATGCGCCCAGGTCGGCCGCGAACTCGGCGCGGCCCTCGGCTGCGACCCCGACCTCGTCGAAGCCGCCTGTCTCTCCCACGACCTCGGCCACCCGCCCTTCGGCCACAACGGCGAACAGGCCCTCAACGAATTCGCCGAGGACTGCGGCGGCTTCGAGGGCAACGCCCAGTCCCTGCGCCTCCTCACCCGCATCGAGCCCAAACGCTTCACCCCCGAGGGCTCCGTCGGCCTCAACCTCACCCGCGCCACCCTCGACGCCGCCACCAAGTACCCCTGGCCGCGCGGCGCCCACCCCACCGACCCGGCCTCCCCCAAGTTCGGCGTCTACGACGACGACCGCCCGGTGTTCGACTGGGCCCGCAAGGACGCCCCCGGCACCCGCACCTGCTTCGAGGCCCAGGTCATGGACTGGTCGGACGACGTGGCCTACTCGGTGCACGACGTCGAGGACGGCCTGCACGCCGGCCACATCGACCCCAACTGCCTGCACGCGGAGCCGGAACGGCAGGCGGTGTTCGAGGTCGCCATCGGCCGGTACGTCCCCGCCGACACCGACCCCGCCGAACTCGCCGCCGCCCTCGACCGGCTCCTCGACCAGGAGTGGTGGCCGCACGGCTACGACGGCACGGCCGTCGCCCAGGCCCGCCTCAAGGACGCCACCAGCCAGCTCATCGGCCGCTTCTGCCTGGCGGCCGAGGGCGCCACCCGGGAGGCGTACGGCGGCGGCCGGCTCACCCGATACGCCGCCGAACTGGTCGTACCGCGCGAGACCCGCATGGAGTGCGCGGTGCTGAAGGCGGTCGCCGACCGGTACGTCATGCAGCGCGCCGAACAGGCCCGGCTCCGCGCCGACCAGCGGGTCGTCGTCGCCGAACTGGCCGAGGCGCTCACCGCGCGCGCCCCGGACGGGCTGGATCCGCAGTTCCGCGCACTGTTCGACCGGGCCCCCGACGACCGGGCCCGCAAACGGGTGATCGTCGACCAGATCGCGTCCCTGACGGACGCCTCGGCGCGGTCGCTTCACGTGCGGCTGACAGGGCACCTGTGAGACTGGCGCGACGCGGGTGACCCCATAACGGGCCGAAGGTGACCCTGCGTGGCCTGATCGGGGCACTCCCTCTTCCCGCATCACGCTCCGTGCGGGACGCTCGCATATGGCGGGACGTTGAACTCGCACGGGCGGCACGTTTACGAGGAGGCATCAAGTGGTCGACGCGGATCAGACGTTCGTCATCGTCGGAGGGGGACTCGCCGGCGCGAAGGCGGCCGAGACGCTGCGGGCGGAGGGCTTCAACGGCCGGGTCATACTGATCTGCGACGAACGCGACCACCCGTACGAACGCCCGCCGCTGTCGAAGGGCTATCTGCTCGGCAAGGAGGAGCGCGACAGCGTCTTCGTGCACGAACCCGCCTGGTACGCGCAGAACGACATCGAGCTGCACCTCGGCCAGACCGTCGACGCGATCGACCGTACGGCGAAGACGGTCCGCTTCGGCGAGGACGGCACGGTCGTCCGCTACGACAAACTGCTGCTGGCCACCGGTGCCGAGCCCCGCCGCCTGGACATCCCCGGCACCGACCTGGCCGGCGTGCACCACCTGCGCCGCCTCGCACACGCCGAGCGCCTCAAGGGCGTCCTGGCCTCGCTCGGCCGGGACAACGGACACATCGTGATCGCCGGCGCGGGCTGGATCGGCCTGGAGGTCGCGGCGGCGGCGCGGGAGTACGGCGCGGAGGTCACCGTCGTCGAGCCGGAGCCGACCCCGCTGCACGGTGTGCTCGGCCCCGAGCTGGGCGCCCTCTTCGCCGAGCTGCACCGCGACCACGGCGTCCGCTTCCGCTTCGGGGTCCGGCTGACGGAGATCGTCGGCCAGGACGGCGTGGTGCTGGCCGCCCGCACGGACGACGGCGAGGAGCACCCCGCCCACGACGTCCTCGCCGCGATCGGCGCCGCCCCCCGCGTCGCCCTCGCGGAGGCGGCGGGCCTGGAGATCGCGGACCGGGCGTACGGCGGCGGCGTCGCCGTCGACGAGCAGCTGCGCACCTCCGACCCCGACATCCACGCCGCCGGTGACGTGGCCGCCTTCCCGCACGCCCTCTTCGGCACCCGCCTCCGCGTCGAACACTGGGCGAACGCGCTGAACGGCGGCCCGGCGGCGGCGAAGGCGATGCTCGGGCAGCAGGTGACGTACGACCGCGTGCCCTACTTCTTCTCCGACCAGTACGACCTGGGGATGGAGTACTCGGGGTGGGCGCCGCCGGGGTCGTACGACCAGGTGGTGCTGCGCGGGGACGCCGGGAAGCGGGAGTTCATCGCGTTCTGGCTGAAGGAGGGCCGGGTGCTGGCCGGGATGAACGTGAACGTGTGGGATGTCACAGAGCCGATCCAGAACCTGATCCGCTCACAGGCACAGGTGGACACGGAGATGCTCGCAGACCCGCACGTACCGCTCGGAAACCTCATCCCGTAGCCGTCAGGACCGTCGGCACGCCCCCGTAGAATTCACGCGTGGCAGGACGGATCAACGACGAGGACGTGAAGGCGGTACGGGACGCGGTCCCGATCGACGCCGTGGTGTCCGAGTACCTCCAGCTGCGAGGCGCGGGCGGCGGCAACCTCAAGGGGCTGTGCCCGTTCCACGACGAGAAGTCGCCGTCCTTCCAGGTCAGCCCGAGCAAGGGACTCTTCCACTGCTTCGGCTGCCAGGAGGGCGGCGACACCATCACGTTCGTGATGAAGGTCGACCACCTCTCCTTCTCGGAGGCGGTCGAGCGCCTCGCCGCCCAGGCCGGTATCACCCTGCGCTACGAGGAGGGCGGCTACAACCCCGCCCATCAGCGCGGCGAACGGATCCGCCTGGTCGAGGCCCACAAGATCGCCGCCGAGTGGTACGCCGAGCAGCTCGCCACCAGCCCCGAGGCGGAGACCGGCCGGGTCTTCCTGGCCGAACGCGGCTTCGACCAGTCGGCCGCGGTCCACTTCGGCGTCGGCTACAGCCCGCAGGGCTGGGACCACCTCACCCGCTACCTGCGCGGCAAGGGCTTCACCGACAAGGAACTGATCCTCTCCGGCCTCTCCCAGGAGGGCCGCCGGGGTCCCATCGACCGTTTCCGGGGGCGGCTCATGTGGCCCATCCGGGACATCGCCGGGGACGTCGTCGGCTTCGGCGCCCGCAAGCTGTACGAGGCGGACAACGGCCCGAAGTACCTCAACACCCCCGACACGGCGATCTACAGGAAGTCCCAGGTCCTCTACGGCATCGACCTGGCGAAGCAGCACATCGCCAAGACCAGCCGGGCCGTCGTCGTCGAGGGCTACACGGACGTCATGGCCTGCCACCTGGCCGGAGTGACCACCGCGATCGCCACCTGCGGCACGGCCTTCGGCGGCGACCACATCAAGATCCTCCGCCGCCTGCTGATGGACAACGGCAGCGCACGAGTCATCTTCACCTTCGACGGCGACGCGGCCGGTCAGAAGGCGGCGCTGCGGGCCTTCGAGGACGACCAGAAGTTCGCCGCCGAGACGTACATCGCGATCGCGCCGGACGGCATGGACCCCTGCGACCTGCGCCTGGTGAAGGGCGACGAGGCGGTCGCCGACCTGGTCGAACCCCGCACGCCGCTCTTCGAGTTCGCCCTCCGCCAGATCGTCGGCCGCTACGACCTGGACACCCCCGCGGGACGCGCCGCCGCGCTGGACGAGGCGGCCCCGATCGTGGCCCGCATCAAGAACAGCGGCGCCCAGCACGAGGTCGCCGTCCAGCTCGCCGGCATGCTCGGCATCCTGGACACGCAGTTCGTGGTCAAGCGGGTGGCGCAGCTGGCCCGTTGGGCACGCGAGCGGGGCGGCAAGGGCGGCCCGGTGACGCCGACGCGACCGCGGCAGTCGTACGACACCCCGACCGCGCCCGTGCACTCGGGCCCGGCGCTGAACCTGCGCAACCCCGTCTACGCCACCGAACGCGAACTGCTCAAGCTCGCCCTGCAGCGCCCGGAGCTGGTCTCCCCGGCGTTCGACGCGTACGGAGTCGACGAGTTCACGGCCCCGCCCTACGCCGCCGTACGCCAGGCGATCCTGGACGCGGGCGGCGCGGAGTACGGCGTACAGGACCCGCAGGAGTACCTGATCAGGGTCCGCGAGGCGGCCCCGGACGACACGGTCCGCGCGATGGTGACGGAACTGGCAGTCGAGGCGATCATGCGGCGTACGGTCGACGAGGCGTACGCGGGAGAGCAACTGGTCTGGGTCCGCCGCCGTGCCGTCGACCGCCGCATCCAGGACGTCCAGAGCACCCTGACCCGCCTCGGCACGAACGGCGATCCGGCCCAACTGGCGGCGGTGCAGAACGAGTTGTGGGTCTTGCAGCAGTACGGGCAGGCGTTGCGGGAGCGGGGCGCGGCCGCCTTGTGATTGCGGCCGCGCGGAGTGGCTAGTCCGCCTGCGGCTGCTCGGGGGGCGTGATGCCGAGGTGGTCCATGATCGCCCCGACCTGCCGCATCAAGGCGACCTGCCCGGATACCAGAGCACCAAGCAACTTGCCGTGCTCGGCGAGCGTCTTGGTGTGTGCCTTCAGAATCTCGCCGTGCTCCAGCTGAGTGTCCCGCAAGGCCCGGATCACCTGAATGTCGGTCCGCCGCTGCACTTGGAGCGCGGCCACGTCGCTGTCGGAGCCCACAGCCAGGTTGCGCGTCGTGGTGTGCTCCTCCACGACTCGACTCATCTGCGCCTCCAGCGCTTCCAGGCGCCGCCGCAGCTCCTCGATCTCGCTCATGCCTTCCATCCTGCCCTGGCTCAGCGGGGCCCAAGTGTCCCCGGCCGTCAATCGGATCGTCAAACGACCTGAGTAACCAGGCAGTCACGGACCGGACTCAAAAAGTCACCGCACGCCCCTCGTGGCGGAGATGTGTCTTACCCCACACTGGGTTGCGGTGCCTGAGTCCTCGGAGCGCGGCCGATCCGTCCCCCACGGGTCCCTCATCCCCGCGGTTCCGCTCATCGCGTACGGGACGGACAGCGGCGAGGCCGCCGACTCCGCCCCCCGAGCAGCGCTGCCGTACGCCTCAGCAGCGATCACCCTGGAGGTCGCCCCCGTGCAGACCCAGACCCTCATTCAGACCGACATCCGTACGGACGGCGCGGAGCCGGACGCGGAGGCCGACGTGCTGGTGGCCGTGCCGCCGCAGAGCCGGGGCCCGCTCCACCCGGAGACGGAGACCCTGGCCGAACCGCCGAGCGAACCGCCGACGGAACCGCCCGCGGACGCCGTCGAAGCCCCCGAGCCGGTCGAACCGCCCGTCCCCGGCCGTGTCGACACCGGCGGCCCCTCGTCGGACCTGTTCCGCCAGTATCTGCGCGAGATCGGCCGCATCCCGCTGCTCACCGCCGCCGAGGAGGTCGAACTGGCCCGCCGCGTCGAGGCCGGCCTGTTCGCCGAGGAGAAGCTGAGCAACACCCCCGACCTGGACAGCCAGCTCGCCCTGGACCTGGACCGGTTGGTCGTCATGGGCCGGGTGGCCAAGCGCCGGCTGATCGAGGCGAACCTGCGACTCGTCGTCTCCGTCGCCAAGCGGTACGTCGGCCGCGGCCTGACCATGCTCGACCTGGTCCAGGAGGGAAACCTCGGCCTCATCCGCGCGGTGGAGAAGTTCGACTACGCCCGCGGCTACAAGTTCTCCACGTACGCCACCTGGTGGATCCGCCAGGCCATGTCCCGCGCCCTCGCCGACCAGGCCCGCACCATCCGCGTCCCGGTCCACGTCGTCGAGCTCATCAACCGCGTCGTCCGCGTCCAGCGCCGCATGCTCCAGGAGCGCGGCTACGAACCGACTCCCGAGGAGGTCGCCGCCCACCTCGACCTCCCGCCCGAGCGCGTCGGCGAGGTCCTCCGCCTCGCCCAGGAGCCGGTCTCCCTGCACGCCCCGGTCGGCGAGGAGGACGACGTGGCCCTCGGCGACCTGATAGAGGACGGCGACGCCACCTCGCCCGTCGAGTCGGCGGCGTTCCTGCTGCTCAAGGAGCACCTTGAGGCCGTGCTGTCGACGCTGGGGGAGCGGGAGCGGAAGGTCGTACAGCTGCGGTACGGCCTGGCGGACGGCCGCCCGCGCACGCTGGAGGAGATCGGCCGCATCTTCGGCGTGACGCGGGAGCGGATACGGCAGATCGAGTCCAAGACCCTCAACAAGCTGCGCGACCACGCCTTCGCGGACCAGCTCAGGGGCTACCTGGACTGACCGGGGGCCACCACTCAGCGGCCCCCGCCCGCGCTAGTCGACCTCGGCCACCGCCTGTGCGAACTGCGCCTTGTACAGCCGCGCATAGGCGCCGTCCGCGGTCAGCAGCTCGGCGTGCGCGCCCTGTTCGACGATCTGCCCGTTCTCCATCACGAGGATCGTGTCGGCGTCCCGGATGGTGGACAGCCGGTGGGCGATGACGAAGGACGTGCGTCCGTGCGCCAGTTTCGCCATCGCCTTCTGGATCAGCACCTCGGTGCGGGTGTCGACCGACGACGTCGCCTCGTCCAGCACCAGGATCACCGGGTCGGACAGGAAGGCCCGCGCGATGGTGACGAGCTGCTTCTCACCGGCGCTGACCCCCGTGCCCTCGTCGTCGATCACGGTGTCGTAGCCGTCGGGCAGCGTACGGATGAACCGGTCCGCGTGCGCGGCCCGCGCCGCCTCCTCGATCTCCCCGCGGGTGACCTTCCGCGCGGCCCCGTACGCGATGTTCTCGGCGATCGTCCCGCCGAACAGCCAGGTGTCCTGCAGCACCATCCCGATCCCGGACCGCAGTTCGTCGCGGGACATCGTCGCGATGTCGACCCCGTCGAGCGTGATCCGCCCGCCGGACACCTCGTAGAACCGCATCAGCAGATTGACCAGCGTGGTCTTCCCGGCGCCCGTCGGCCCGACGATCGCCACCGTCTGCCCCGGTTCCACCGTCAGCGACAGATTCTCGATGAGCGGCTTCTCCGGGTCGTACCGGAAGGACACCCCCTCCAGCGCCACCCGCCCGCGCAGCTCCTCCGGCCGCACCCCCGGCACCGGATCCGCCGACTGCTCCTCCGCGTCCAGGAGTTCGAAGATCCGCTCGGCGGAGGCGACCCCGGACTGCACCAGGTTCGCCATCGACGCGATCTGCGTCAGCGGCATCGAGAACTGCCGCGAGTACTGGATGAAGGCCTGCACGTCACCGATGGACAGCGAACCCGAGGCGACCCTCAGCCCGCCGACCACCGCGACGAGCACATAGTTCAGGTTTGACACGAACATCATCAGCGGCTGCATGATCCCGCTGTTGAACTGCGCCCGGAACCCCGCCTCGTACAGCGCCTCGTTCTGCTCGGCGAACTGCCGCGCCGACTCCTCCTGCCGCCCGAACACCTTCACCAGCGTGTGCCCGGTGTACATCTCCTCGACGTGCGCGTTCAGCTTGCCCGTCGTGCGCCACTGCTGCACGAAGTGCGGCTGCGACCGCTTGCCGACGTACGTCGCCACATACAGCGACAGCGGCACCGTCACCAGCGCGACGAGCGCCAGGATCCAGGACACCCAGAACATCATCGCCAGCACACCGATGATGGTCAGCAGCGAGTTGATCAGCTGGCCCATCGACTGCTGGAGCGTCTGACCGATGTTGTCGATGTCGTTCGTCGCCCGGGACAGCACCTCACCGCGCTGCCGCCTGTCGAAGTACGACAGCGGCAGCCGCGACAGCTTCGTCTGCACGTCCTCGCGCATCCGGTACATCGTCCGGTTGACGGCCCGGTTCACCAGCCGCGTCGCCACCGCCATCAGCAGCCCGGCGACCACGAACACGACGAGGGCGAACAGCAGTACGTTCCCCACCGCGCCGAAGTCGATGCCCTGACCCGGCGTGAAGTCCGTACCGCGGAGCATGTCGGCGATCTCCCCGTCGCCGCGCTCCCGCATGGCGTCGAGGACCTGCTCCTTGCTCTGCCCGGCCTGCATCTCCCGCCCGACGATCCCCGCGAAGACCAGGTCGGTGGCGTGCCCCAGGATCTTCGGGCCGATCACGGACAGCCCCACGCTCACCACCACGCACACCAGCAGCGCGCAGATGGTCAGCCGCTCCGGCCGGAACCGGCCGACGAGCCGCCCGCCGGACACCTTGAAGTCCATCGAGCGATGGTCGGGGCCGGTCCCCGCCATCATCCGCCCCAGGGGACCGGCCATCAGGCAGCCTCCGCTTCCGTCAGCTGGGAGAGCACGATCTCCCGGTAGGTCTCGTTGTCCGCCATCAGCTCGTGGTGCCGGCCGGTGCCGATCACCCGGCCCGCGTCGAGGACGACGATCCGGTCGGCGTCCCGGATGGTCGCCACCCGCTGGGCGACGATCACGACGGTCGCCTCGGCGGTCTCCTCGGCCAGCGCCGCCCGCAGCGCCGCGTCGGTCGCGTAGTCGAGGGCGGAGAAGGAGTCGTCGAAGAGGTAGATCTCGGGCCGCTGCACCAGCGTCCGCGCGATCGCGAGCCGCTGCCGCTGACCGCCGGAGACGTTGGTGCCTCCTTGCGCGATCGGCGCGTCCAGCCCGCCCTCCAGCCGCTCCACGAAGGGCTTGGCCTGCGCCACCTCAAGCGCGTGCCACAGCTCCTCGTCGGTCGCGTCCGGGTTGCCGTACCGAAGGTTGGTGGCGACCGTGCCCGCGAAGAGGTACGGCTTCTGCGGCACCAGTCCGACGGTCCTGGCCAGCAGCTGGGGGTCGATCGTCCGGACGTCCACCCCGTCGACCAGCACCTCCCCGTCCGTGGCGTCGAACAGCCGCGGCACCAGCCCCAGCAGCGTGGACTTGCCGCTGCCGGTCGAGCCGATCACGGCGGTCGTCTCACCGGGCCGCGCGAGAAGGTCGATGCCCTTCAGCACCGGCTCCTCGGCCCCCGGGTAGCGGAACCCGGCCGCACGGATCTCCAGATGCCCGTGCCGGCGCAGTTCCCGGACGGGACCGACCGGCGGGAGCACGCTCGACGACGTCTGCAGCACGTCCTGGATCCGCTCGGCGCACACCTCCGCGCGCGGCACCATCATGAACATGAAGGTGGCCATCATCACGGCCATCACGATCTGCATCAGATAGGCGAGATACGCCGTCAGGTCGCCGATCTGCATCCCGCCGCCGTCGATCCGGTGCGCGCCGAACCACACCACCGCGATCGACGACAGGTTCACCACCGTCATCACGATGGGGAACATCAGCGCGAGCAGCTTGCCGGTGCCCAGCGACACCTCGGTCAGCTCGGCGTTCGCCGTCCGGAACCGGTGCTGCTCGTACTCGTCCCGGACGAAGGCGCGGATCACCCGGTTGCCGGTGATCTGCTCGCGCAGCACCCGGTTCACCGTGTCCAGGCGTTCCTGCATGGACCGGAACAGCGGCCGCAGCCGCCGTACGATCAAGGTCACGGAGATGCCCAGCACGGGCACCACGCCGACCAGCACCCCGGACAGCGGCACGTCCAGGCCGAGCGCCAGCACGATGCCGCCGACGCACATGATCGGCGCCGACACCATCAGCGTGAACGTCATCAGGGCCAGCATCTGGATCTGCTGGACGTCGTTCGTGGTCCGCGTGATCAGCGAGGGCGCGCCGAAGTGGCCGACCTCACGCGCGGAGAACGACTGCACCCGGTCGAAGACGGCCGCCCGCACATCCCGGCCGATCGCCGCGGCGGTGCGGGCGCCGTAGTACACGGCACCGATGTTGCACACCACCTGAGCCAGCGAGATGCCGATCATCAGGGCACCGAAGGACAGGATGTAACCGGTGTCACCGTTGACGACACCGTTGTCGATGATGTCGGCGTTCACCGTGGGCAGGTAGAGGGTCGCGCAGGTCTGCAGGAACTGCAGCAGCACGAGTAAAGCGATGGGTCTTTGGTACGGCCTGAGGTAGGTCCGCAGAAGTTGTATGAGCACACTGGTCTCTCGGAGTCGGCGGGAGGAGCCGGTTGGTTGCCCCTGGCCCCTATCGTCGAACACTCCACCCGCGTTACCTCAACCGATTAACCCAACCAGGCCCTACGGCCGGAACGCCCCCGGGTGGGTCTGCTCCCGCACGGACACGAACTGCTGCCGCACCGCCTGCCCCACCGCCAGGGCTTCGCCGGGTTCGAGTACCTGCGCGGCCGCCCCCTGCCAGGCCGGTGGGGTACGCGGATCGAGGGTGCCCTGCGACACCCCGAGCGCCCAGGCCGCCTGCCGGGCGGCACCGATCGCCGCGTAGTCCGCGGGCTGCGGTACGACGACCTGCGCCCCGAACAGCGAGGGCGCCGAGGCCTGCACGGCCGGCAGCTCGGCCGCCGCCCCCAGCAGGAAGATCCGCCGCACCTCGACCCCGCGCCCGCGCAGCACGTCGAGCGCGTCCGCGAGCCCGCAGAGCATGCCCTCGAAGGCCGCCCGCGCCAGATGCTCCGCCTTCATCGACTCCCGCCGCAGCCCCGTCAGCGTCCCCGCGGTGTGCGGCAGCGCGGGCGTCCGCTCACCCTCCAGATACGGCAGCAGTACGAGGCCGTGGGAGCCCGGCGTCGACTTCATCGCCAGGTCGGACAGGCTCTCCAGGTCGGGCAGCCCGAGCAGCTCGGCGGTGCCGCGCAGGGTGCGCACGGCGTTGAGGGTGGTGACGACCGGCAGGTGCATGCCGGTGGCGTCGGCGAGGGCGGTGATCATCCCGGTGCCGTCCTGCAGCGCCTCGGGGTGCACGGCCATCACGGATCCGGAGGCGCCCAGGGAGACGACCGCGTCGCCGAGTCCCAGGCCCAGACCGAAGGCGGCGGCCATGGTCTCGCCGGTCCCGGCGGAGATGAGCAGCCCCTCCGGCGTCGTACCGGCCGCGTCGGACGGCCCGATCACCTCGGGAAGCATGACCTGGTGACCGAGCGCCAGCTCGACCAGGTCGGGACGGTAGGCGCCGGTGGCGGCGGACCAGTATCCGGTCCCCGAGGCGCCGCCCCGGTCGGTGGTCCGCCGGACCGGACGGCCCAGCAGCTGCCACACCAGCCAGTCGTGCGCCTGCATCAGCACGGCGACCCGCGCCGCGTTCTCGGGTTCGTTCTTGGCGAGCCAGCGCAGCTTGGTCACCGGCTGGGCGGCCTGCGGCACACAGCCCACGGCCTGTGCCCACGCCTCACGCCCGCCGAGCGCGTCGACCAGATCGGCCGCCGCGACCTGCGCCCGTTTGTCCCCGCCGACCAGCGCGGGCCGTACGGTGCCGCCCTGCGCGTCGAGCGGCACGACGGCGTTCTGCTGCGCGGACACCCCGATGGCCTGCACACCTTCCAGCAGCCCACCGCCGGCCGCCTCGCCCAGGGACAGCAGCCAGGCCTGCGGGTCGACGTCACTGGGGCGACCGCCGCCCTCGGGGGTCTCCACCGGGTGCGGGGCATGGCCCTGCCTGAGTACGGCTCCCGTGTCCGCGTCACAGACGACGATGCGAGTGAAATCGGGCGAACTGTCCAGCCCGGCGACTATCCCCATGGATCAGATTCTGCCGTAGCGCTGCGCGGGCTCGGGCCGTGGGCGTTGTGGTGCCCCTGGCTATGTGTTGCTGGTGCCCCAGTCGTCCTCCGGGGTGCCGTTGATGTTGCGTTCGCGCAGGGAGCGGACGCGGTGGGCGACCGAGTCGGGCACCCGGTCGCCGACCTTCGAGCTCACCGTGTGGTAGGCCCGGCCGGCGAACTGGCGACCCTGCGTGGCGGCCGTCTCGGCGGTGTTGCGGACGGCGGGGTTCTGCGCGACCTGACGCGCGGTCTTCTTCAGCTGTTCGTAGCGCTCGCGTCCGGCTCGTGTGCCCAGCACGTAACCCAGAGCGAGTCCGACGACGAATGTGAGCCGGTAACGCATGGTGGCCACCCTTCCCTTGCGTAAGTCCTCTGGCGCGGCCTGGAGCCGGGGGGAACCGATTGGCGGAGCACCCCCCTGCTTGCGCTAATGTATGTGTCGCAGCGAGCACGCGCCCTCTGGCGAATACCCAGGTGGGTGCGTTCGATGCAACGAGGCATTCCTCCGTAGCTCAATTGGCAGAGCAGCCGGCTGTTAACCGGCAGGTTACTGGTTCGAGTCCAGTCGGGGGAGCTCGGTCCTCCGTAGCTCAATTGGCAGAGCAGCCGGCTGTTAACCGGCAGGTTACTGGTTCGAGTCCAGTCGGGGGAGCAGCCTGAACGAGGACCCCGCCGGGGTCCTTTTTCATGTCCGGTTCCACGTCCGGTTTCATGTCCGGCGGAACCGCTGGGGCTGCGACGGAGTCCTCAAGGTCATGAACGCCGTGGGAAGCCGACCATCCGGAGCAGGAGATCGTATGAGCGGCTATGCTGCGGCAGACGGCGCGCACAAATGTGCGCGACACGCCGCTATGGGGCGGTAGCTCAGCCGGTTAGAGCAGCGGACTCATAATCCGTCGGCCGTGGGTTCGAGTCCCACCCGCCCCACCAGCAACGTTTCATGACCTGCGGAAACGTCTCTTCAGTGCCTCTGAGTCACCTACTCGGTTCGATCGGGGAGAATCCGCTGCTCACTCGTGCTGTCTGAGGTGTCACTGCGGGCGTCCGGACGCCCCTGTCAAGGCTCGCTGCGGCGATTCAGGACAAGCTCGGTTGCTGCTGGTCACGCAGTGAAGCCGAGAAGCAAGATCCAGGGGACATGCAGGGGACGCGAGGAAATGGAGCGGCCGGGGGCAAACGTCTGGCCGTGCTCGGCCCGGCGCCCAAAGCCGCCGGCCGCGCGGTGAAGGATGCGCTCCTGCCCTACGTCGACTCCCTCGACGACGCCTTCGAGGGCGATGTGATGGCCACCCGTGATCTGCTGACCCTGGACGATCCGTGGAACGACTGATCCTGGACACCGGCGTATTGATCGCGGTCGAGCGCCGGCAAGTCGTTCTCGACCGTGTACTCGCGGACGATGACGACCCGGTGATCGCCGCCATCACGGCCGCGAAGTTGCTCCAGGGCGTCGAACTGGCCGACGACACCAACCGGCTCGCCCGCCAGTCATTCGTAGACGCCGTCCTCGCCACGATTCCGGTCGAGGAGTACACCGTGGACATCGCGCGGGCTCATGCGCGGCTACTCGCCCACGTACGCAGGGTCGGCCAGCCCAGAGGAGCCCACGATCTGATCATCGCGGCAACCGCCCTGACCACCGCACGCACAGTGGTCACCTACGACAAGCGAGCGCGCTTCGACGATCTCCCCGGTGTTCGTGTACGTCGGTTGTGACGGGCCCGGGCGATGGGCTGTTGGCAAGTGCGCCCCCAGTCTCGGCCGCTGGCCTGCGAGAGCGGCGTTTCCCGGTCGTAGTTGTCGGAGTGAACGCCCGGCCCCATCCCGTCTGCCTCTACCTGTCGTGGAGCACGTTCGGTCGGGTGACGGGGACGACGGTGAGGAGGTCGTCCAGGCCCTTGAAGTCGTCGGGGTTGGGGGTGAACAGAGGGAGATCTTCGGCGATGGCGATCGAGGCGATCATCAGGTCGGCGATGCAGCGGGGTTGGCGGCCGGTGCTGATGACGGCGGCGCAGACGCGGCCGTAGATGCGGGCGGCTTCGGCGTCGAAGGGGATGGGGTCGAACTCGTTCTCCGCTCGCTGGAGGATGTCGGTGCGTCGGGCGCGATCGGCGTGTTCGTCGTAGTCGTCCTGTTCGGCGTTGCTGCGCACCTGGTGGGGTCCGGCGGAGAGTTCGGCGAGGGTGATGGCGGTGATGGCCATCTCGGCGGGGAGTTCGTCGGGGTTGATCCACTTGCGCAGGATCATGATGCTGGTGTCGAGAAGGCCCTGCTGGTGCTCGACGGGCTGGTGCTCACCGGGCATAGGGGTTGTCCATGCCCTGCTCAGCGGTGGCGTCCTGGTCGGCGCGGAAGGCGTCCAGGGAGATGTCGGGGGCGCTGCGGGACATGGCGGCGAACTCGCCGCGGGGGACGAAGCGTCGTCGGCGGCGCAGGGGGATGAGCTCGCCGATGCGGTGGCCGTCGCGGGTGACGGTGAAGGACTGGCCGTTCTGGACCGCGTCCATGATCTCTTTGGACTTGGTGCGCAGGTCGCGCTGGGTGATCTCGGGCTGGGCAGGCATGTGTCCACAATGGACGTGGCGTGCCACCCTGTGCTACTTGGTGGCACGCGCGGCATCGTGTCAGCGGCGGTGGGTGCGCTGGGGATCTCGTGGGGTGGTGTTGGCGAAGGGGGTGAACCAGGCCGCGGGGCGCAGGTCGCCCATACCGAGGTGCTGGTTGATCGCCTCGTCGGGGTCTTCGATGCCGCCAAGGCCGGATGCCGGGCGCGGCGTCGTACAGCATCAGGATGTCACCGTCCTGGAAGAGCAGGTCGGAGCAGCCGCCCCAGTCATGGTCGTCGCGGTGCCCGGGCAGGGTGAAATGCCGGGGTGTCGCTGTGCACGCTGACCCCGAGGATGAACTGCCCGGCCCGGTTGGCCGGGGTTCCCGATCCCCGCGCCGCCGGTCGCCGCCCCCGCCCGACCGGCCGCGTCCACGGGACAGACGCCGGGCGCGCCGCAAACCGGCGTGGGCGTTACGCTGGGATCGGCTGTGGCCCAGGGTCGCAGCGCGGCGGTGGGGCTCGCCGTACCCGAACCGTGGCATCGATGCCGCCAACAGTCCCTACTTGCGATGGCGTGTGCCCGCGTGCGCGGGCCCCGGGCGAGTAGGAGGCGTACGTTCATGACAGCCCCGAATCCAAGAGTGGTGGGTGAGACCACGGATCCCGACGTCGATCTGCACGTCCCGGCCCAGCGGCAGCAGTCCTGGCGGGCTCAGGGGCCGATCGTGGCGGCGGTGTCGCTCGGCGGTGGCATCGGGGCCGCTGCTCGCTATGGGGCCGGGCAACTGTGGCCGGTCGCGGCGGATGGTTTTCCGTGGACCACGCTATGGGTCAACGTGGTCGGCTGTGCGGTCATCGGTGCCTTCATGGTGATCATCACCGATGTGTGGGCGGCACACCGGCTGGTGCGGCCGTTCTTCGGCACCGGCGTGCTCGGCGGCTTCACGACGTTTTCGACGTATGCCGTCGACATCCAGAGGCTGGTGGCCGCGGGTGAGGCGCGCAGCGCCCTGGCGTATCTGGCGGCGACGCTGCTGGCGGCGCTCGCGGCGGTGTGGCTCGCGGTGGCGGCGACGCGCCGCGTTCTGTCCTGGAGGCAGGGATGGTGATGACGGGACTGACAGGCGGTGCCCTGCGGGTGACGATCTTCATCGGGGAGAACGACACCTGGCATCACAGGCCGCTCCACAGCGAGATCGTGCACCGGGCCCACGAGGCCGGGCTCGCTGGCGCGAGCGTGTTCCGGGGTGTCGAGGGCTTCGGCGCCTCGTCGCTGATCCACACCTCGCGGCTGTTGTCGCTGAGCGAGGACCTGCCGGTGGCGATCGTGATCGTGGACACCGAGGAGCGGGTGCGGGCCTTCCTGCCGCAGCTGGACGAGCTGGTGGGGGAGGGACTGGTGATCCTGGACGACTGTGAGGTCATCCGGTATGTCGGCAGGGGGCAGGACGCGTGAACTGGCTGCTCGTGGTCGTCGGCGGGATGGTCGGGGCGCCGCTGCGGTACCTGACCGACCGCGCTGTGCAGAAGCGGTACGACACGGTCTTTCCGTGGGGCACCTTCACTGTCAATGTGGTCGGCAGCCTGATGTTGGGCCTGTTGTCGGGAGCGGCGGTGGCCGGTGCCGCGTCCTCGCACGTGCAGCTGCTGCTCGGCACCGGACTGTGCGGCGCGCTGACGACGTACTCGACGTTCTCGTACGAGACCTTGCGGCTGGCCGAGGAAGGGGCGAAGTTCCTCGCCGCGGCCAACGTCGTCGCCAGCGTGGTGGCGGCGCTGGGGGCGGCGTTCGCCGGTGCGGCCCTCGCCGAGGCGCTGTGGGGGTGAACCCGGCCGCTGACAGGTGGCGGTTCGAACGAGGGTCCACTGGATGCGGTCCCAGGCCAATGGCCTGCACGCGCTGAACGACCCGGCTGTCTGAACCGCCGGTCAGGCCCCGCCGCCGTGACGGCGGCCGGTGGGCTCGCTCAGGGCCGGGCGATCGAGCAGTTCATGGAGCAGGCCGTCGACGCGCACGGCCAGGGCGTCCCGCACCGAACGGGCGCTCTCGATGTCCAGGCCCGCGAGCTCGGGCAGGTCCCAGTCCAGGTAACGGCGGCCGGGGCGGACCGGGCAGGCGTCGCCGCAGCCCAGCGTGACCACCACGTCGGCAGCGGTGACCACCTCGGCGGTCAGCGGCTTGGGGAACTCGTCTCCCACGTCCAGGCCCTGCTCCGCGAGCAGCCGCTCCACCACCGGCGCGATCTCCGTGCCCGGCCGGGATCCCGCGGTCAGCACCCGTACGGCGTCGCCCGCCCGGTGCCGCATCAGCGCGGCGGCCAACTGGGAGCGGCCCGCGTTCTCCGTGCAGACGAACAGCACCTCCGGCACCGGCTTGGGCGACAGCCCGAGGCCGCGGGCCAGGGCGGCCAGCCGCTGGTCGGCGAAACGCTCGATGAGCACCGGCAGATGAGTGTCCACGTGGGCGCGCACTTCGAGCCGACTCGCGCACTCGTCGACGTACTGGGCGACGGTGGCCTTCGAGAACGACCGGCCGTGACGGGCGGAGAGCCGGCGCACGATCCGCTCCAGCACGGACTGCATGTCACGCAGGGGCGGCGTCGCAGGTCCGAACCGGCTCGGATCCTCCATGGCGCACCTCCGTGGGTGACGGGAAGACCTCTTCCCCTTCCCTGGGATAATAGGCGACCATCTATGTATGGAGTAGCCGTCGCACCTTATGGTGAATAGATGGGCGTCACTACAGACGGCGCGGCGCAGGCGGGTCATGATGAGGCGGCGGACGCATGCACGCCGCAACTCGCCTGCCATCTGATCGACCGCGACGAAGCCGAGCGGCTGGCGAGCATGCTCAAGGCCATCGCCGATCCCACCCGGCTGCAGATCCTCCGGCTCATCGAGCGGTCGCCCACCGGTGAGGCGTGCGTGTGCGACCTGACCGAGTGCCTGAACTTCCGGCAGCCCACGGTGAGCCACCACCTGAAGATCATGACCGAGGCCGGTCTGCTGACCCGGGAACGGCGCGGCACCTGGGCCTGGTACGCCGTGGACCACGAGGGGCTGCGCCGGGTGCGCGAAATCCTCGAACCGGCCCCCGCTGCCGCTTCGGGCCAGGCCGCCTGACGGGGCGCTCCCGGCGTCAGGAGTCGCCCAGCATCCTGCGCTGTACGTCGAGGTGGTGCTCGTTCATCCACGCCTGCGCCGCCATCTGGACCGCGTCCCACGGTGAGCCGAGGGGCGGTGTGTAGGAGAGGTCCAGGTCGCTGACGTCGTCCACGTTCATCCCGTGGAAGAGCGCGGTGGCGTAGGCGTCGACGCGCTTGGCGACCTCCGCACCGCGTCGTCCGACCAGCTGGGCGCCCAGCAGACGACCGCTGTCGGTGTCCCCGGTGACGCGGATCGCGATCGGGGTTGCGCCCGGGTAGTACGCCTTGTGGTCGTCGGGGCGGCTGGCGGTGGTGACCGGAGTCCAACCGCGTCCGGCGCCGAGTGCCTCGTACTCGCGCAGACCTGTGCGGGCCGCGACGAGGTCGAAGACCTTCACGACCTGGGTCCCGAGACTGCCCCCGAACCAGCGGTTTCCGCCGAGTGCTCCCCGGCGATCCGTCCCTGCTTGTGCGCGGTGGTGCCCAGGGGCAGCCAGGTCGTGCCCAGCAGCCGGTGGTGAGTGACGACGCAGTCGCCGGCCGCGTACACGTCCGGCAGTGAGGTGCGCATGTACTCGTCGACCTCGATCGCGCCCTTCACGCCCAGCGTGGCACCGGCCGCGGCGGCGAGGCCCGCGTCGGGTCGCACGCCGACGACGACCAGGACGAGATCGGTGTCACACGTGAGGGTCGAGCCGCTCGACTCGGTGGCCTGGACGCGGAGCAGGTCGCCGGAGGGGGCGCGGGTGATCGCGGAGACCTGGGCGCCGGTGATGACGTCGACGCCGTGGGTGTCGAGCTCGGTGCGGACGAGGGCGCCGAGTTCCGGACAGCTCCTCCTCCTTGGGCAGGCCGAGCTTGCGGTAGCCGGAGCCGGTGGCGACGATCACCGCCTTCGCCCGATGCACGGTGCCCGCGGTATCGGTGACTTCCTTGACGGCGCCGGTGAGGTCGACGGAGACGATGTCGTCCTCGACGATCTCGGCGCCGAACCTCTCGGCCTGGGCGCGCATTTGGGCCATCAGGTCCGGGCCGGCGATGCCTTCGGGGAAGCCGGGGAAGTTCTCGACCTCGGTCGTGGTGGTCAGCGAGCCGCCGACGAAGACCGCGCCGCCGAAGACGAGCGGCTTGAGTTCGGCGCGGGCGGTGTAGAGGGCGGCGGTGCAGCCGGCGGGCCGGAGCCCATGACGATGACCTCGCGGATCTCGCTCACGCCTTCGTCTCCGGAGCGATCTCCTCGATCAGGCCCTCGACCAGCTTCTTGATCTCGTCGCGGATCGGGCGCACGGCCTCGACGCCTTGGCCGGCCGGGTCGTCCAGCTGCCAGTCCAGGTACCGCTTGCCGGGGAAGACGGGGCAGGTGTCGCCGCATCCCATGGTGATGCAGACGTCCGACTCCTTCACCGCGTCCACGGTCAGCATCTTCGGAACCTCGGCGGAGATGTCGATGCCGACCTCGCGCATCGCCTCCACGGCGGCCGGGTTCACCTCGGCGCCCGGGTTGGAACCGGCCGAGCGGACCTCGACGCGGTCTCCGGCCAGGTGGGTCAGCCACGCGGCGGCCATCTGGGAGCGGCCGGCGTTGTGGACACAGACGAAGAGCACGGACGGCTTGTCGGACATCAGAGGTCTCTCTTGTCTCGCGACGGGGACGGCAACGGTCCCTCACCAGGAACGAGTACAGATCACATCAGCACCCGGTGGTGTCAGTCACCACTGATGTGAGAGTATCAGCCCATGATGACGTCAGTCGACACTGACCTGATCCGGGTGCTGGCCGACCCGCTCAGGCTCCAGATCGTGACCCTGCTCGCCAAAGAGACGCTGTGCACCACCCACTTGGTGGAGGAGACCGGCGCGAAGCAGACCAACCTCTCCAACCACCTGAGAGTGCTGCGCGAGGCCGGGGTCGTCGAGACGGAGCCGTGCGGCCGGTACACGTACTACAAGCTGCGCCCGGACGTCGTCGCCCAACTCGCCGGTCAGTTCGCCGACCTGGCCGAGTCCGCCCGGACCGCCGCCGACAACAAGAGGGCCTGCCCGTGACCCGCACCGAAGCACCCGCGACCGCCGAGGAGTCCTCGGTCGTCGCGAAGCTGTCGACGCTCGATCGCTTTCTCGCCGTCTGGATCCTGCTCGCCATGGCGGTCGGACTCGGTCTCGGCCGCGCCATCCCGGGTCTGAACGACGCCCTGGCCAAGGTGGAGATCGGCGGCATCTCGCTGCCGATCGCCATCGGCCTGCTGATCATGATGTACCCGGTCCTGGCCAAGGTCCGCTACGACAAGCTCGACGCCGTCACCGGCGACAAGAGGCTCATGGTCTCGTCGTTGGTCATCAACTGGCTGATCGGCCCGGCGGTGATGTTCGCGCTGGCGTGGATCTTCCTGCCGGACCTGCCCGAGTACCGCACCGGCCTGATCATCGTCGGCCTGGCCCGCTGCATCGCCATGGTCATCATCTGGAACGACCTGGCGTGCGGCGACCGGGAGGCCGCAGCCGTCCTGGTGGCGCTGAACTCGGTGTTCCAGGTCCTGGCGTTCGGCGTCCTCGGCTGGTTCTACCTCGACCTGCTGCCCGGCTGGCTGAACCTGGGCGACGGCGAGCATCTCGACATCTCCATGTGGAAGATCGCCCTGAACGTCGTCATCTTCCTCGGCATCCCGCTGCTGGCCGGGTTCCTGACCCGCCGTATCGGTGAGCGGAGGCTGGGGCGGGAGTCGTACGAGACGGGCTTCCTGCCGAAGATCGGCCCGTGGGCGCTGTACGGCCTGCTCTTCACGATCGTCATCCTGTTCGCCCTGCAGGGGAAGACCATCACCTCCCAGCCGCTGGACGTGGCCCGCATCGCCATCCCGCTGCTGATCTACTTCGCGCTGATGTGGTTCGGCACCTTCGCCCTCGGCAAGGTCATCGGCCTCGCCTACGACCGCACCGCCACGCTCGCCTTCACCGCGGCCGGCAACAACTTCGAACTCGCCATCGCGGTGGCCATCGCCACCTTCGGCGTCACCTCCGGCCAGGCCCTGTCGGGTGTCGTCGGCCCGCTGATCGAGGTGCCGGTCCTGGTCGCCCTGGTGTACGTCTCTCTCGCCTGGCGGCGGAAGTTCAGCGCCGGACGGCAGCTGACGGCGGCGCCGCGGGAGAGCTGATGCGGTGCCTGGATTGCTCCGGCATGGGGGCGCGGGTCGCCGCCGTCGGTGTCCGCGCCGTCCACGCCGCCTGCGGCGCCCGCCTCGCGGCGTGCTGCCCGCGGACCGCCCGCACCGCCCGCACCGTCCGCACCTGATGACGGGCGACCAGCACACCCAGGTGGTGATCGTCGGCGGCGGCCAGTCCGGCCTCGCCGCCGGATACCATCTCCGCCGCCTGGGCGTGGACTTCGTCGTCCTCGACGCACAGTCCACGCCCGGCGGGGCGTGGCAGTACGCCTGGGACTCCCTGCACCTGTTCTCCCCGGCCGCCTTCTCCTCCCTGCCGGGGCGGCTGATGCCGCCGCAGCCGGGGCGGGAGTACCCGGACGCCGGGCACGTGGTGGCGTATCTGCGGGACTACGAGAAGCGGTACGAACTGCCGGTGGAGCGGCCCGTGCGGGTCCTCGGCGTGCACCGCGACAGTGAACTCCTGCGCGTGGAGACCGACTCCGGCACCTGGCGCGCCCGTGCCGTGATCAGCGCGACCGGTACCTGGTGGCGGCCCTTCCTGCCCGCCGTCCCCGGACGGGGCGACTTCGGCGGCGAGCAACTCCACACCGTCGCCTACCGGCGGCCGCAGGACTTCACCGGCCGCCGCGTGATCGTGGTCGGCGGCGGCAACTCCGGCGCCCAGATCGCCGCCGACCTCGCCCACGACACGGAGCTGACCTGGGTCACCCAGCGCCCGCCACGTTTCCTCGCCGACGACATCGACGGCCGCGCCCTGTTCGACGCGGCCACCGCCCGCCGACGCGCCCTCGATGAGGGCCGCACGGACACCGGCGGCGTCGCCTCCCTCGGCGACATCGTCGCCGTACCGCCCGTGCGCGAAGCGCGTGACCGCGGCGTGCTCAAGGCGAGCCCGATGTTCACCCGGCTCGTTCCCGGCGGCGTCGAGTGGGCCGACGGCACCCGCGCCCAGGCCGAGGCGATCATCTGGTGCACGGGCTTTCGGCCCGCCCTCTGCCACCTCGCCCCGCTCCGACTCCGGGGCCGACGCGGCCACATCGCCACCTCCGGGACGCGGGCGGTGGACGAACCGCGCCTGCACCTGCTCGGCTACGGGGACTGGACCGGCCCTGCCTCCGCCACGCTCATCGGTGTCGGCCGCCCGGCCAGGGAGGCAGCGCGCGAGATCGCC
>NZ_JAHUXH010000110.1 GCF_019219825.1 Streptomyces sp. TRM70350
GGAGACGCTGCCCGCCATGCACGAAGCCATGGTGCTGTGGTCGATGACCATGCTCATGAGCAGCCGCCTGGCCGGACGCCGCCCAGCAGGCTTCAGCCGGCCGGCCCCGCGAGAGCGGTGAACACTCCCGGCCTCACCTGGCGGGCCCATCCCCGCTCCACCAGGCGTCTCGCCTTCGAGCGCAGCCCTTCGACCTTCGCCGGGACCACCTCCAGTCCCAGCGCGACCGCCAGCTGCTGGCAGCGCATGCCCTCCCGGCCCGCTTCCGACTCCAGCACCGACAGGATCCGCTGGTAGTCCGGCGCGAGGATCTGTGCCGCCATGCCCGCATCCCGCCGGGGCACCGTCGACCCCGCCACCGCGCCCCGCGCCGGCTCCCCGACCACGGAAGGCGGACCGGCCAGCACCTCGGCCACCCGTCGCCCGGGCATCCACCAGCCGCTGAAGTGCGCGTTCGGTATTGCCGAGCGCGGCCTGCACCCGCTCGGCCTCCTCCCGCAACCGCGCGATCTCTTCCCGGACCCCCTTCTCCCGGGCCTCCAGCAGACCGAGCACCGACGGCACTAGCCTCGCGCTTTCATGAAGCGTGCTGTCCGGCAGGTGATCAGGCAAGCGGAAAGTGCCTCTGACCAGCGAGAATGAGGATTGCTGAGGTCCTTGTTCCCGCCCCTGTCGAAGGCACTTTTCCAGGTGAAACAGCCTATCGGGTCCTACCCCCATGTCCTTGTCCGAGATGACGGCCGGGCCGTGGTCTCGCAGGCCGGTTCGGTCCTGCTGGTCGAAACGGTCCGCAAGACCGGCCTTGACCAGGCCATATCCGCAGCACTCGCCCCCTGGCGAAAACCGCGGGCCGTCCACGACCCGGGCAAGATACTCGTGGAGCTTGCGTT
>NZ_JAHUXH010000111.1 GCF_019219825.1 Streptomyces sp. TRM70350
GGTCAGCGCGAGCGCCATGTGGTCCCCGACCGGCATGTCCACGTCCGCGTCCTCCGGGCGCTTCACCGGCCCGCCGAGGCCGACGCGGCCCACGCAGGTCCACGGGTCGACGTCGCTCTTGCGCTCCAGCAGCGCGGCCGACTCCATGCCGAAGGTCTCGCGCACCCGCTCCAGCAATGCTTCCAGGCTGGTCTCGCCGCGCAGCACGTTGCCCGCGAGGAAGGACAGGATCTCCGACTCCGCCCGCAGCCGGGCCGCCTGATGGGTCCGCCGGGCCGCGAGGTCCACCACCGACGCCACGGACACCGCGACGGCCACGAAGATCACCAGCGCGACGATGTTCTTCGAGTCGGAGATCGTCAGCCGGTGCAGGGGCGGGGTGAAGAAGTAGTTCAGCAGAAACGATCCGAAGGCCGCCGAGACCAGCGCCGGGAGCAGCCCGCCGAGCAGCGCCGCCGCCACCGTGAGCGTCAGGAACAGCAGCACGTTGTTGGCGAGGCCGAGGTCGACGGTGTTGAGCACCACCGCGAGGATCGCCGGACCGGCGAGGCCGACGGCCCAGCCCCAGATGATCCGGGCCCGCCCCAGCCGCGCGCCCCGGGCCTGGGGCAGTCCACGCCCCTTGGCGACCTCCTCGTGCGTGACGATGTGGACGTCCAGGTCGGGACCGGACTCCCGGGCGACCGTCGCGCCGACGCCGGGTCCGAAGACGTACTGCCAGGCCTTGCGCCGCGACGACCCGAGGACGATCTGGGTGGCGTT
>NZ_JAHUXH010000112.1 GCF_019219825.1 Streptomyces sp. TRM70350
GGATGCGGCCGTTCCTTGCGAACGATCAACCGCATACCCTTCGGCCAGCCCTCGAGCAGGTCCCCGGTGAGTTCGGCGGCCCAGGCACCGTCGCGGACCTCACCACCGGTCTCGATGGCCGGAGTCCAGGCCGATGCCGGGACCTTGAGGACGTGCTGGTGGATGGCCTCGGTGATCACCATGCCGACCGAGCAGGACAGCCATCGGCCCCGCTGGGCGAGCCAGGCCACGAACTCGTGGGTGCCGCCCGCGGAGTCGCAGCGGATGAGGGTCTGCCGCCCCCGCCGGAATTTTTGGGGCAGTTGAGCCAGGGCGAGGCGGGCGGTCGCGATGTGGTCGGCGGCGGTGTCCGAGCCCGCGTTCCCGGGGCGGAGCAGAGCGGCCACCGGTTCGCCGGTCCCGCCGGGCCCATGGTCGACGAACCCCATCAGCGGGTGGTGACCGTAGGTCTTCTTCCAGGTCGGGGCGGCATCCTGTTTGTCCGAGTGGGCGACGACCAGGACTCCGTCCAGGTCCACGGTCACCTGCCCACCGGCGTCCGGAGTCCGGCCGTCGGCCAACTTCCAGACGTGTCTGCGGGCTTCGGACCGGGCGTTGCGGATAGCTGTCAGTGCTTTCCCACCGGAGGTTGCGAGGATGTCGATCAGACGGGAGACCGTCGGGTCGGAGGCCACCGGCCCGAACACGGCCGGCTCGGCCCGCAGCAGGGCGACATCGGCGAGGCAGTCCCCGCCGAGCGCGACCGCC
>NZ_JAHUXH010000113.1 GCF_019219825.1 Streptomyces sp. TRM70350
GGCCGGGTGCTGCCCGCCGAGGACCGGCGCGTGCTGGCCGCGTTCGCCGCCCAGGCGGCAGTCGTACTGGACCGCCGCCGCCTCCAGGAGGAGGCCGACCAGGCCCGCACGCTGGCCGAGGGCAACCGGATCCGTACGGCGCTGCTGGCCGCCGTCAGCCATGACCTGCGTACGCCGCTCGCGGGTATCAAGGCGTCGGTCACCTCGCTGCGTTCGGACGACGTCGAGTGGTCCGAGCAGGACCGGGCGGACCTCCTGGAGGCGATCGAGGAGGGCGCCGACCGGCTCGACCATCTGGTGGGCAACCTGCTCGACATGTCCCGCCTGCAGACCGGCACGGTCACGCCGATCATCCGCGAGGTCGACCTCGACGAGGTCGTGCCGATGGCGCTGGGCGGCGTACCGGAGGACAGCGTGGCCCTGGACGTTCCCGAGACCCTGCCGATGGTCCATGTCGACAAGGGCCTGCTGGAGCGGGCGGTCGCCAACGTCGTGGAGAACGCGGTCAAGTACAGCCCGGACGGTACGCCCGTGCTGGTCGCCGCCAGTGCCATCGCCGACCGCGTCGAGGTGCGGGTCGTGGACCGGGGGCCGGGCGTGCCGGACGAGGCGAAGGAACGGATCTTCGAGCCCTTCCAGCGGTACGGCGACGCCCCGCGCGGGGCCGGAGTGGGCCTCGGCCTCGCGGTCGCCCGGGGCTTCGCCGAGGCGATGGGCGGCACCCTCGACGCCGAGGA
>NZ_JAHUXH010000114.1 GCF_019219825.1 Streptomyces sp. TRM70350
GACCGCGTTCGTGTTCGCGGGTCAGGGTGCGCAGCGGGTGGGGATGGGGGCGGAACTGGCTGCTGGGTATCCGGTGTTCGCTGAGGCGTTCGCGCAGGTGTGTGCCGCGTTCGACGGTCTGCTGGAGCGGCCGTTGGGTGAGGTGATCGCTGGTCCTGAGGTGGATCGGACGGTGTACGCGCAGGCTGCGTTGTTCGCCTTCGAGGTGGCGCTGTTTCGGCTGTTCGAGTCGTGGGGTGTCACGCCGGATGCTGTTCTGGGGCATTCAGTGGGTGAGTTGGCGGCTGCTTATGTGGCGGGTGTGTGGTCGCTGGATGATGCGGTGCGGGTGGTGGCGGCGCGGGGGCGGTTGATGCAGGCGCTGCCGGAGGGCGGGGCGATGGTCGCCGTCCGGGCCGGTGAGGCGGAGATGGAGTTGCCGGAGGGGGTGGAGCTGGCGGCGGTCAATGGTCCGTCGTCGGTGGTGCTGTCCGGTGTTGAAGAGGCGGTGCTGGCTGAGGCGGCGCGGTGGTCGGACCGTCGTACCAAGCGGCTCACGGTCAGTCACGCTTTCCATTCGCAGCTGATGGACCCGGTCCTTGAGGACTTCCGGCGGGTGCTGGAGTCGGTGACCTTCCGGGAGCCGAGGCTGCCGTTCGTCTCGACGGTGACCGGTGGTCCGGTGAGCGAGGAGCTGTGCGACCCCGGCTATTGGGTGCGCAACGTTCGTCAGACCGTCCGGTTCGCCGATGC
>NZ_JAHUXH010000115.1 GCF_019219825.1 Streptomyces sp. TRM70350
TGGCGCCTGTGGTTCCTCGACCAGGTCGAAGGCGCCGGCCCCACCTACAACATCCCCTACGCCATGCGGCTGTCCGGCCACCTCGATGTCGACGCCCTGCGCGCGGCCCTCGACGACGTGGTCGCCCGCCACGAGGTGCTGCGTACCGTCTTCCCGCAGCATGACGGACGGCCCCGCCAGCACATCCTCGCGGCCGACGCCGCCCACGTGCCCTTCGCCGTCGAGCACACCACGGAGGACGACCTGCCGGCCGCCCTCACCGCAGCCGGCCGGCAGGGCTTCGACCTCGCCGCCGACCTGCCCGTCCGCGCCCGCCTGCTGCGCACCGCGCCGACCGAGGCCGTCCTGTTGCTGACCGTGCATCACATAGCGGGCGACGGCTGGTCGATGACGCCCCTGGCCCGCGACCTGATGACGGCCTACCGGGCCCGGACGGCGGGCCGGGCACCGGAGTGGACGCCGCTGCCTGTGCAGTACGCCGACTACGCGTTGTGGCAGCACCGCCTCCTGGGCCAGGAAGACGACCCGCACAGCGAACTCGCCCGCCAGCTCGACCACTGGCGGCGCACCCTCGCGGACCTGCCCGACGAGATCACCCTCCCCGCCGACCGCCCCCGCCCGCCCGTCGCCGGCTACGACGGCGCCCTGATCCGCTTCCGCCTC
>NZ_JAHUXH010000116.1 GCF_019219825.1 Streptomyces sp. TRM70350
CCGTGTCTTCCGGCGCCTCTTCCAGCACCACGTGCGCGTTGGTCCCGGACACACCGAACGACGACACACCCGCCCGGCGCGGCCGACCCCCACGCCTCCACTCCCGCGCCTCCGTCAGCAACTCCACCGCACCGGCGGACCAGTCGACCTCCGCGGAGGGCTCATCCACATGCAGCGTCCGCGGCAGCACACCATGCCGCATCGCCTCCACCATCTTGATCACACCAGCCACACCGGCAGCGGCCTGAGTGTGCCCGATGTTGGACTTCACCGAACCGAGCAGGAGCGGCTCCACCCGCCCCCGGCCGTACGTCGCCAGCAACGCCTGCGCCTCGATCGGATCACCCAACCGCGTGCCCGTACCATGCGCCTCCACCGCATCCACATCACCCGGCGCCAGACCCGCAGCCGCCAGCGCCTGCCGGATCACCCGCTGCTGCGACGGACCATTCGGCGCCGTCAGACCATTCGACGCACCGTCCTGGTTCACCGCCGAACCACGAACCACGGCCAGCACCCGGTGCCCGTTCCTGCGCGCGTCCGACAACCGCTCGACCAGCAACATGCCAACACCCTCACCCCAGCCGGTGCCGTCCGCCGACGCCGCGAAGGACTTGCAGCGGCCATCGGCCGCCAGACCCCGCTGGCGCGAGAA
>NZ_JAHUXH010000117.1 GCF_019219825.1 Streptomyces sp. TRM70350
GGTTGGCGCGGGAGGAGTAGGCCTTGTCGCCGGCCACGGCTGCGGGCCGGGTGCGGGGACGGCCGACCGGCAGGCGGACCCGCACCTTGTTCAGTACCGGGATGAACTGGGGGCTGTCGGCGGCCTGCCCGGCGGTCAGCACCAGCGCCATCGGCCGGCAGCGCCGGTCGGCGGCCAGGTGAATCTTGCTCGTCAGCCCGCCGCGCGAGCGGCCGAGCAGGGCGGCCTTCAGCCGGGCCCGCCGTCTGCGGCGGATGCGTCGCCGCTCGGCTTGGAGGGGGTCGTTTTCGCCGCCCTGTCCGCCTTGTTCCTCGCGCGCTCCCCCTTTTGCGAGGCCGCTTCCTCGAGTGCTGCCAGGGTCTGTTCGCTGACCCGCATGCCGGCTGCGTCGTGATGAGCCCGCGTGGTGGTGGAGTCCACGCTGACCAGGGACATGTCGATCTCGTCTCTGCGGGCGGCCTCAGCGATCGCCTCTTCCAGCAGGGCCTGGAAGACGCCCGCATCCCGCCATCGCATGAAGCGGTTGTAGACCGTCTGCCAGGCGCCGAACCGCTCGGGCATCTCCCGCCACTGACTGCCGGTGCGGAACCGCCAGATCACCCCCTCGAACTGCTCACGCAGCCGCTCGGGGTACGGACCGAACCTGCCGA
>NZ_JAHUXH010000118.1 GCF_019219825.1 Streptomyces sp. TRM70350
CCAGTGACCGTACTGGGGTCCTGCACGCGTGGGATCCGCGCACCCGCCGGAGTACGGCCCAGCTGCCAGCGCGGTGGAGCGAAGAAGGCCGCGGACAACCCGCCGTTGAGAGCCGCATGATGTTCGTCTCCACCAGCGGCGGTTGGCTGCAAGCGTGGGAACTGCCGTGAGGACTCGCCCGCCGTAGCCAAACAACCACATGCCCGATCCCGGGCTAGTGCAGAAGGGTTGGGCTGGTCGTGGGACGCCAGATGTGAGCTGGTGCCACCACACACGCCCGACGCTTGAGTGCGGCGATGGCAGTGTGGGGCGACCTCGTGGGTAGCAAAGCTGATCACCACGGGAGCCCCCCCCCCGAGTGACTGAACGCTGAGGCGTCCTTAGCGCTTTGTGCGGGGTCAGTCCTGTCGAGTGAACGCCCCTCTGCACCGCATCGTGTTCACCTAGCTGCGCTTCGATGCCCGCAGCCAGGCGTATTACGAACGCCGGCCCAGGAGGCGAGACCCGGCGTGAGCTCATCCGATGCCTCAAGCGACATGCCGCCCGACCTGCGATCGAGGAGTGTGCGCTTCCTCGCTGCTGGTACGCATTACGAACCGACGGACTCCCATGGCAGGGCGGGCTGCTGGGGAAGTCGAGAC
>NZ_JAHUXH010000119.1 GCF_019219825.1 Streptomyces sp. TRM70350
AGGTCGATCCCGGCGACCTCCTCGGTCACCGGGTGCTCCACCTGGAGGCGGGTGTTGACCTCCAGGAAGGAGATCGTGCCGTCGAGGCCGACCAGGAACTCCACCGTGCCCGCGCCGACGTATCCGGCCTCCTTGAGGATGGCCTTCGAGGCGCGGTACAGCTCGGCGACCTGGGCCTCAGACAGGAACGGCGCCGGGGCCTCCTCGACCAGCTTCTGGTGCCGCCGCTGGAGTGAACAGTCACGGGTGGAGACGACCACCACGTTGCCGTGCTGGTCGGCCAGGCACTGGGTCTCCACGTGCCGGGGTCTGTCCAGGTACCGCTCGACGAAGCACTCGCCCCGGCCGAACGCGGCGACCGCCTCGCGGACCGCCGAGTCGTACAGCTCGGGCACCTCTTCGAGGGTCCTGGCGACCTTCAGACCACGGCCACCGCCGCCGAACGCGGCCTTGATGGCGATCGGCAGCCCGTGCTCCTCGGCGAAGGCGACGACCTCCTCCGCGCCGCTCACCGGATCGGGCGTACCGGCGACGAGCGGGGCGCCCGCGCGCTGGGCGATGTGCCGGGCCGCCACCTTGTCGCCCAGGTCGCGGATCGCCTGCGGCGGCGGCCCGATCCAGATCAGCCCGGCGTC